>JAXMHG010000002.1:0-780665 GCA_046346875.1 Turneriella sp.
CCGGAATTCCGCTTACTAAGCGGGTTCATGAGCTTTCAGAAGATGAAGTGGGCAAGATCAAGAAGATCATTGATGCTGACTATACTGTTGAAGGTGCTCTGCGCTCGAAAGTTCAGCTCGATATGAAGCGCCTGGTGGATATCGGCAGCTTCCGTGGTTCCCGGCACCGTAAAGGGCTTCCTGCGCGTGGGCAGCGGACAAAAACAAACGCGCGTACGCGTAAAGGACGTCGCGTGACGGTTGCAGGCAAGAAACAGGCTCCGAGCAAGGGTTAATATTTAAGGTAGAATCATAAAATGAGCGAAGAAAAAAAAGAGCAAACTGCAACTGCCGAAGAAGGCAAGGCCAAGAAAGGCAAAGATAAAGGACGGGTGCCCCGCGGTCGTGTCTATATCAACGCAACCTTTAACAATACCATCATTACTATCACTGATATGAACGGCAATTCAATTGCCTGGGCATCGGGTGGTTCACTGGAATTCAAGGGCTCGCGTAAAGCGACGCCATACGCAGCGCAGCTTGCGGCCCGTTCCGCGCTGGATAAAGCACGCGAACGTGGCCTGCATGAAGTTGAAATCTACGTGAAGGGCCCGGGAGTGGGCCGCGAGCAGGCCATCAGGACACTGGCTGCCTCAGGACTTCGCGTCAGTCTCATCAAAGACATTACACCGGTTCCGCACAACGGTTGCCGGCCGCGTAAGAAGCGCAGGGTATAAGGGGAAACGGAGATTTATGGCAAGAGCAATCGGACCAGCGTGCAAACTGTGCAGAAGGGAGGGATTAAAACTCTTCCTGAAAGGCCAGAAGTGCATGACAGACAAATGTATCTTTAACAAGCGTAAGAACCCACCGGGTCCACCGCCAAAGCGTAAACCGAAGGCTTCAGGATACGCAACACAGCTGCGCGAAAAGCAGAAAGTGAAGCGCGTGTATGGTGTTCTTGAGCGTCCATTCCGCAACTATTTTGAACGTGCAACACGCATGAAGGGCATCACCGGTGAAAACCTGCTGATCCTCCTTGAGCGTCGTCTCGATAACGCACTGTACCGCCTCGGGCTTGCTTCTTCGCGCTCGCAGGCGAGAAACTTTATTACCCACGGCCATATCCGGGTAAACGGCAGACGAGTGGATATTCCATCGTACAAAGTTGCTATCGGTGACAGTATTTCGCTGGGCGATAAGCTCAAGGCAAACAAGGTTGTAGGCGAAAACGTCGAGATGGCGAAAAATGCCGGTCTGATTGCCGACTGGATGGAGCTCGGTGAAGACGGGAAAACTGCGAAAGTTGTGAAACTGCCTTCGCGTGAGAATGTGGATATTCCGATCAAAGAAAACGTGATCGTGGAATTGTACTCGAAATAAGGACCGGAGGGCGATAGATGGCGAAAACAGCACCAAAAAACCTGCTCAAAGGTCTCAAGCGGCCTAAATCGGCTGAATTCCAGCACGTAGAAACCAGGCCTGATTACGGTAAGTTCGTAGCAGAACCTTTTGAAAAAGGCTTTGGCGTAACCATTGCCAACAGTCTGCGCAGGGTGCTCATGTCTTACATCGAGGGCGCTGCGATTGTAGCGGTCAAGATCGAAGGCGTCAGCCACGAATTCTCTACGATGCCTGGCATCAAAGAAGACGTTACGCGGTTAATTCTTAACCTGAAGCGTGTTCGCCTCAAGATGGAAGGCCAGGGACCACTGACCCTTGAGATCGAGAAAAAAGGTGCGGGTGTACTCATGGCTGGTGATCTTGCTGTATCGAACAGCGTTGAGATCATGAATCCTGATCTTGTGCTCGCGCACATGAACGAAGATGCCAACCTGAGAATGACGGTGCAGATCGACAAGGGTCGTGGTTATCTGCCTGCTGAAATCACCAAGAAGATGATCGATGAAGTGGGTGTAATCCCCATCGATGCGCTCTTCTCTCCGATTACCAAGGTTAACTTTGATATTTCTGAGACCCGCGTTGACCAGCGTACTGACTACGATAAAGTAACATTTGAGATCTGGACAGACATGACCATCTCTCCCGAAGATGCGATGGCATATGCTGCTAAGATCCTCAAAGAGCACCTGACAGTCTTCATCAATTTTGCAGAAGAAATGTATGAAGAGGAAGAGGAATTCGACGAAACAGACGAGCGCCTCAAGAAGGCAATGCAGGTTGCACTCGAAGACATGGAACTTTCTGTGCGGAGTATTGCGGTATTGCGTAGCCTTGATATGCGGAACGTCAAAGATATCGTTACTCGCTATGAGGACGATCTGCGCAAGAGCAAGCATTACTCAGACAAGGTTCTGCTGCAGCTGAAAAGCAAGCTGGCGAATATGAACCTGTCTTTTGGCATGCGCGACGGCCGCTAAGCGGCCATTGAACCGGAGATACAATGATTAAGGGAAACAAAGTTAAACACCTGAATAAGAAAGTAGGGCATCGCCAGGCGATGCTTGGCAACCTTGTGCAGTCGCTGTTCTACCACGAGAACATTACAACAACGGTAGCTAAGGCAAAAGTAGCGCGCCAGATCGCTGAGAAGCTGATTACCCGTGCGCGGGCAAACCAGAATGCATCGCTCTCTCCTGCAGAAAAAGTGCACAACGTGCGTGAAGCTGGAAAGATCATTACAGATAAGGAAATTCTCCACAAGCTGTTCAATGATATTGCGCCACGCTTTGCAACGCGGCCCGGTGGCTATACACGTATCCTGCGCGTAGGCCAGCGTATTTCTGATGCATCAGAAATGGCTGTTCTTGAGCTGGTAGAGCGTAAGGCTCTGGCGCAGCTGAAGGACGAAAGAAAGGTCATTCGCACTGCCCGTAAGAAGAAGTCTGGAAAGACGGCAGAAAAGAAGCCGGCCGAAGCGAAAGAGAAGAAGACCAAGAAAAAATAGAACTGCCAGTTAGCGCAGTTCAGAAAGCGCGCCTGTGGCGCGCTTTTTTTTTATCAATGCAGACCGTACAAAGGCGCATTGTTCTTGCGGCCCCATTTCATATACAGGGATGCACCATCAGGCACCGGAGGGAAAATGTCGGTCAAGACTATCAATGATATAAGAAAAGCGTATCTCGGTTACTTTGAATCCAAGAAGCACATGCGTCTGCCCAGTGCATCCCTGTTGCCCGCCCAGGATCCGACGCTGCTGTTCACAACCGCGGGTATGGTTCCATTCAAGGAATATTTTTCCGGGGCACGTGTCCCGCCATCGAAGCGTGTTGCGACTGTTCAGAAGTGCCTGCGGACTACTGACCTTGAATCCGTCGGGCGCACGAAGCGACACCTTTCGTTTTTTGAAATGCTTGGCAATTTTAGTTTTGGTGATTACTTTAAAAAAGAAGCGATTGAATTCGCCTGGGAGTTCTCGACCCAATTCCTGCCGTTCCCCAAAGAGCGCATCTGGATCAGTATATTTGAGAATGATGATGAAGCGCACGAAATCTGGAACAAGCATATCGGAGTTCCGGCCGAGCGTATTGTGAGGCTCGGGCGCGCAGATAATTTCTGGGGACCGGCGGGTGAAAGCGGTGCCTGCGGCCCGTGCAGTGAGCTCTACCTCGATCGCGGCGAAGAATTTGGCACGGACGAGCAGAACCGTGCTCCCGGCGGTTCCGGCGACCGTTTCATGGAATTCTGGAACCTGGTTTTCAATCAGTTTGATTTTCAGAAGGGTCAGTACCTCCCGCTTGCACAGACAGGTATCGATACAGGCGCAGGTCTCGAGCGTCTGGCCACGCTTGTGCAGGGCGTAGACTCTGTTTTTGACACAGACGAGCTGATGCGCCTTCGTCAGAAAGCGGCGCAGGTATTTGGTGCCGAATATAAGGGGGACAAGGTTACTCCGCTTCGTGTGCTTACAGATCACGTGCGCACCCTGACCTTTGCGATGTCTGATGGTATATTCCCGTCCAATGAATCGCGGGGGTATGTCCTGCGCAGGGTTCTGCGCCGGGCGATGCTGTTTGGACGCAAGCTCGGGCAGAAAGAGCCGCTGCTGCACCAGTTGTGCGCAACGGTGAAAGATATTTACGGCGAGTTCTATCCTGAACTGGCGCAAAACGTGCCATTCATCAGTGACTATATCCGCCAGGAAGAAACGCGCTTTCTCCGTACGCTCGATTCGGGTGCAGATCGCCTTGAGCAACTGATGCGCCAGGTACGCGACCAGAAGGGCGCAACGTTGCCCGGCAAAGAAGTATTCCAGCTTTATGATACATTTGGATTTCCCCTCGAAATGACGATCGAGCTCGCAGAGGCAGAGCAGCTCACAGTCGATGTGAATGGCTTCAAGGCTGAAATGGAGAAGCAACGTGAGCGTGGGCGCGCTGCGTGGAAGGGCGCGCTCGAGCTTCCGGTCGACCGCACCCTGCGCACGGCCTTTACCGGTTATGACAGCCTGGCAGGCCAGGGGACTATCATGGCTCTTGTGCGCGGACAGCAGCGGGCTGATTCCCTGAAAGAGGGTGATGCTGCGTCAGAGCTGTGTTTCGTTCTTACAGACCGGACGCCCTTTTATGCAGAAGGCGGAGGGCAGCTGGGTGATAATGGCTACCTGCGCACCGCGTCGGGTAGCGCACGTGTTGTCGACTGCCGCAAGCAGAACGATGCATGGGTTCACCTGGTGACGGATATTGAAGGCAACCTGGAACAGGGTGCCCTTGCTGAACTCACCGTTGACAGCGAGCGGCGCGAAGCGCTGGCGCGACACCACAGTGCAACTCACCTGCTGAATGCCGCGCTCCGCAAGGTTCTGGGGGCGCACATCAAGCAGAGTGGATCTCTTGTGCATCCCGATTACCTGCGTTTTGACTTTTCGCATCCCAAGGCAATGAGTGCCGAAGAGTTGGGTGCCGTTGAGAATGCTGTCAACGAAGCGATCCGTGCGAACCTGGCAGTAGACACCGCCGAGTTGCCCAAAGCCGAGGCCGAAAAGCGTGGCGCCGTTATGACCTTTGGCGAAAAATACGGCGACGTGGTACGCGTCGTCGAGATGGGCGATGTTTCCAAAGAATTCTGCGGTGGTACACACGTTAGCCGAACAGGCGAGATTGGCGGCTTCATTATCCAGAAAGAGTCGAGCCCGGGGGCTGGCAACCGCCGCATCGAGGCGTTCGCCGGCAACGCGGCGTTGGCGGCACTCGACGCCCGCCTGCAGGAAATTGCGCAGGCGCTTGAACCAGCTGCGGGCCTGCCCGAAGCCACACGCAATCACTTTGCCGGTGAACTCGCAGCCCTGCATGCAGAACCACGCGGCGTGGGATTGATCAGCGTTACGTGGCGTAAGGCGCTTGATCTGCTTACCCGCATTGCAGCTGCGCAACAGGAAGCGCGGAAGCAGCGTGCCAAAGAAGAGCGCGCAGGCTCAGGCAGTGACCATGAGGTGCTTGCGACCGAACTCCTGTCGGGAAAGATGACCCTGCCTGGCGGAACAGCCATTGCACACTCGATCGTGGAAGGGCGCAACGTCGGCGATCTGAAGAGTGTTGCTGATAAAGCGCGCGAAAAAGACCCGGCAGTTGTCTACGTGATATTTTCACGGAGCGGTGAAGAGAAGCTGTTTGTGCTGGGAACCACGCAGGCTTACGCGGCAGAGCGGAAGTTACAGCTCAATGCGCTGCTCAAGTCAGCACCGGCAGAACTGGGTGTGACTGGCGGGGGCAAGCCCGAATTGGTGCAGGGCAAGTTGCGCGGCGACGAAAACGCGCTAATGGAATACATCCGTTCGGCGGTCTGAAATGGTGGTTGGCCTGGGCATCGATATTTGCGAGAACGATCGCATCTCAGAGATGCTCGGAAAATATAGTGAGCGTTTTCTCCGGCGGGTTTTCACCGACGAAGAGATTGCTTACTGCATGAAGAAGAAAGATCCTATTCCCCACCTGGCGGCGCGTTTCGCGGTTAAAGAGGCTTTTATCAAGGCACTGGGTATGCCGCGCGACCTGACAATCTCGTACCGTGATGTGGGACTGCGGGGCAGTGAAGGCAAGAAAGATATTCATGTCACCGGTAAGCTGGCGCAGATGCTGGAGACCAAACGCGCAACGTCCATTCTGTTCAGCATTTCGCATGCGCGCGATTATTCCAATGCCTGCGTGGTGCTTGAGCAGATCTGATGGTCCCACCCGTAGACCCTTACCTCAACCCGCAGCCGAATGAGCAGGAATCGCAGGTCAGGCCGCAGCGGCTTTCGGAGTTTATCGGCCAGCGAGATGTCCGCGAAAACCTTGCCTCGTTTCTGAAGGCCGCAGCTCTCCGCGGCGAGGTGCTCGACCACGTGCTGCTTTCGGGGCCACCCGGCTTAGGTAAGACCACGCTGGCGCGTATTATCGCGCAGGAAACGGGCGGCGGCTTCTCGCTGCTCACAGCGCCCAACATCAAGCGTCCCGGAGACCTGGCAAAAATTCTCAGTGGGCTCAGCAAAGGCGACGTGCTCTTTATCGACGAAATTCATCGCCTGCCGGCGCCTGCTGAAGAACTTTTGTACGGTGCGATGGAAGACCGGACGATCGATATTTCGGTGGGCGATGCCATGCTGGCGAATTCCGTACAGATCACTCTGCCGCCTTTTACCCTCGTCGGGGCGACGACGCGCCCGGGAGACCTGACGGCGCCTCTGCGGACCCGGTTCGGTATAACTTTTCACCTGGAATTCTATAACGATGACGACATCGCGCAGATCACACGCCGTGCCGCGCAGATCTGGAAGATCCGCTGCGACGATGATGCGCTGCGCGAAATCAGTCGCCGAGCCCGCAGCACTCCGCGTATTGCGCTACACCTCTTGCGCCGTGTCTGGGATTACGCGTTGGCCGAGAGCAACGACCTGGAACGCCCGGTAGATCTCGCGGCCGCGACTTCGGCATTTGCGCGCATGCACATTGACGCCGAAGGAACAACCAAGCTCGACCGCCAGTTCATGCTGAGTATCGCGCAGCACTACGACGGCGGCCCGGTAGGTTTAAAGCCTCTCGCCGCTATCCTGGCCGAAGACCTGACAACCCTGGAAGACTATGTCGAACCCTACCTCGTTCGCCGCGCCTTCGTGCGCCGAACCCCGCGCGGGCGTATGCTTACGCGCGAGGCATACCAGCACCTCGGGATAAAGCCGGGCCAACAGGCCGGGCTTTTTGAACCCTGATTGCCGCCGCAGGTAAATGGGAAAAGATGCCTTAACCATGTTCAAGCCGCTTTGCAAGACCATTTGCCTGCTGCTGCTGACGGCACAGGTGGTTTCAGCAGCGCCCGAGATTAACCCCGGGTTCACGGGTGACCGGGCAACCGGCGAAACGGAATCTGCGTTCCGACGCGGCGAGGTAATTTTTTTCATCTCGTATCCGTTTACCTTCCTGGGTAGCCTGATTGTTTATAACGTGGCAGCATCGGGCATACGCACCCTCGATACAGGGCGGAGTGATTTCGTAGCTTCGGGCGGCTTCTATGCGCTGGTCGCAACTACCGCAGCTTTCTTAAGCTTTGGCATAGCCATGAACGACTATTACGCGATCCGCACGGAAGCCCGTGCAGAGGCAGGCCAGCCTACCTCGTACCTGTCGCTCGATTACCGTTTCTGAATAATCGTTTCAGTTCTCAGGCGCAGTGCGCCGCGCGAGAGTAAAGAAGAAGAGGCCGCTGATTGCCGCAATTATTGCCAGGGCTGAAACACTGCCGACCAGAGGTAATGTCCACTGTGCTGACGAGAAGTCGTCACGCACCAGGAATACTGCAGCCAGGCAGAGCGAAACCAGTCCCATCGTGCTGAAATGATTGCTGCGTTCGCGGCTCTCTTTTTCCGGCGGCCGGGTAACTTCAATCTGGAACTTGCCTGAAGAGATCATGCCGATCGTCTTCAGAATCTGGTCAGGGATTTTTTCCGCATATTCGAGATAGTCAGGCAGCGCCCTGAGGATCGATTTGCCATAACGGGCAAATGACATTTGCTCGGCAAAGATCTGTTCCATCATCGGGCGCGAAACCTTTGCGAGATCCATTTTGGGATCAAGGATAGCTCCCACCGCTTCGATGGTAATGATGCACTTCGATGAGAGTACCAGGTCGCCATGGAAGTAGAGGCGGTGCTTGGCGCCGATATTCATCGTGTCGAAGATCAGGCGGCCGAGGGAGTATTCTTTGAATGCCGCAGCGCCTGACCAGCGCTTGATTTGTTCGGCGAGTTCGGCGCGGAAACCGGCAACGTCAGCCTTGCGACCTGGCTCTGTCAGCTTCACGAGGTAGCTCGTCGCATGGTCGAATTCACGTATGACAGTAAAGTAGTAGTAGAGGAACATGTTGTTGCGTGTTTCAGGAGTGAAAGAGCCGATCATGCCAAGGTCGATGAGGCATATCTTGTTCTTTTCTACGATGAACATGTTACCCGGGTGCGGGTCGCCGTGGAAGAATCCGTCGATGTAGAGCATCTTGAGCACTGCCTGCGCCCCGCGCGCTGCAAGGCGCGGACCATTCACGCCGAGGCGCTTGAGTTTTTCGCGGTCATCGGGTTTGATGCCTTCGATGAACTCCATGGTCAGGACGCGCCGCGAGGTGTAATCCCAGTAGATGCGGGGAAATATGATATCGTCCCAGTCTTTGAAGTTTTCGCGGAAGATGTCTGCGTGTTTACCTTCCTGCGCAAAGTCAAGCTCGCGCATTGTGTACTTGGCAAATTCTTCAACAAAGTGTGCAGGCCGGTAGTCGCGCAATTTGGGGATCATCTCCATGATCGCGGCGAGGCGACGCATGACGTTGATGTCATCGCTGATCAGCCGCGTGATACCAGGGCGCTGTACCTTGACCACGACCTTCTGGCCGCTGCGCAGTTTTGCCATGTGTGCCTGTGCCAGTGAAGCCGAGGCAACCGGCGTTTCATGGAATTCGGCGAAGATGTGCCGGATAGGCGTGTTGAATTCCTGTTCGATAACACTTTTGGCCTCGGCATACGAGATCGGTGGGACCTGGCTCTGCAGCTTGCGCAACTCGAGCGTGATGCGCTCGGGCAGCATGTCGTCACGCAACGAAAGTATCTGCCCCAGCTTGACGTACGTTGGTCCGAGGCGTTCCAGAGTACGGCGGAACTGTACGGGAAAGCGGGCAAAATTCTTCGGCCGGCGGAAAATGCGGCGCACGAACCCGGCGATGGCGCGCCGGGTGAACGAACGCGGCCGAAGCCCCCGGGGGCGGTAGAGGTATGATATGAAGACGTCGATCAGCAGGTCGACAATGATTGAATTGACCGCGAGCATTCGGCGGATTTCATAATAGGCGCGGCGCATGGAATGGGAAAGTTCATCGCTTACAGCCGTGTCAAGATTTTATTGAAAAGGCTGCCGATCTGCACGCTTTTTATTTGCCAAGGTGTAGGCAATGGTTGGGATACCCCATGCGCCGCTACCTGGTACGGCATGAGAACCAAACTCTACCGTTTGTCGTTGCTGATGATGCCGTCTATACGGCCGAGTTTCCTAAGGCTGAAGCCAGGAAGCCTTATACGTGGAATCTGGCCTCCGCATCGCAACAGGTTGCGCAGGTTGAGATCGAAGGTCTTGGTCACACCGCGCACTATACCGTCTCCGGTAATGTCGTGTTCCTCGAGCTTGAAGGATTTTTCTACCGGCTACCTTACACGAATCTGCGCAAGGCACAGGATGCCGCAGGCGCTGCGCAGGCCGTGCGGGCAGAGATACCGGGACGAATTGTGAAGGTGCTCGTCAAGCCGGGCGACGCGGTGACGCAGAACCAGCCGCTTATTGTGCAGGAAGCCATGAAGATGGAGATTACGCTGCGCGCCCCCGCCAATCTCGTGGTGGCAAGCGTACAGGTTGCAGAGGGAGCGCAGGTTGAAGCCGAGGCAGTACTTGTAACTTTTGAAAATCCCGATAGCGGGAAACGGAGTTAATTTGGCGATTCCCAACCTGCTGGCTTCGAAACAGGGTATTCGCCACCGCATCGCGGGTATCTACGCGCGTGGGGGAAAGATTCTGCTGGTAAAGCACCGCAAGGCCGGTCGCGAGTATTATCTTCTGCCCGGCGGTGGGCAAGAAACCGGTGAATCGGCGACAGAAGCGCTCGCCCGCGAATGGAAAGAAGAGCTCAACCTCACCGTGAAGGTGGGGAAATTTCTTTTTTGTGGCGAGTCGGTGCCGGCGGAGCAGCGGCGCACCCAGGTGTTCCAGATGGTTTTCCAGATTGATAGTATCGAAGGTAATATTGAAGTTCACCATGAGGGAGCCCTCGCCGGTTATGACTGGGTCCCGATAAACCGGATAGATGAAATTGCCTTTTTCCCCGACTGCCTTCCGCAGGTAAAATCCTTCTGCCGCGGAGAAGAATTCGTGACATACCAGCGTTACCGCTGGCTGACTTGAGATACGACCGGTAAAAGCGCATGATCCGCAGGTATTTTGTCTCGCTGGCCGCCATCCTGCTTGCGACGCTCGCTTTCTTCGCCGAGAACCACCTCGTAAAGTCGCGCTCTGCTGAACTCACGGAGCGCCGGTTTGATACGCTTGAAGAGAACATGAGGCTGATCGACCGCCATGTCAGGGAAAAAAACGATCATGGTGAATACTTCAGGTATCTCGGTGCACGACCGGGTAAAGATCCAGACCTGGCCGAACTGAATCCAGCACCGCGCAGCGTTGCGACTGCCGTATTGCTCGACCGCGATTTCCGGTCATTGGCAAGGTCAGGGCGTGACCTGACAGCTGAAGAACTTTCCTTTCTGCGTGCCGGCCGGCGCAGTGCGGTCACGAAACAGGGAATACTGCGTACCTACTTACTTACAGATTTTTCTGCGCGCGGCATCGCCTACCTGGCGCTGGCGATAAATCCCGGTTCGCCGGATAGTAACGCCGCCCTCTATGCTGCAACGCTGGATTTCAGGATTGTCACTGGCCTCGACAGTGAAACGTTCGGCCGCGAAGAAAACCTGTTACTGGGTGCGCTCTTATCCAGGCAGGCTGCGGCGCGAGAGGTATTCCGGTTACACGGAACAAGTTACCTGTCCGTGCGGCGCTACCTGCTGCAGGAAAACATGGTGCTGTTCCAGTTAACTGCCTTGCCACCGCTTTACACTTTCTTCAGCCTGTACCTGCTCGCTGCGGTCACCTTGCTGGCAGCGGCCTGGTTGCTGCGCGGTTTCCAGGAAAGCCGGTTTACCCGGCGCGAACTCTCCGAGAGAATTCTGCACAGTTATAGTCGCGCGATTGACACGCATACCTCGGCGCTCGGTGAGCTGTCGCGACTCGCACAGCACGATGGGCTCATCGAAGAAAAACTTGTCGTCGGTGATACGCGGCAGGCAGACATTGAAGCGCGCATTCGGGCCGAACGCGAAGCGCAACAGCAGAAAGAGCGCAGGCCGAATCCGATAGTCATTGATATCATGCCAGAAGAGCGGCAATTCCGCTTCATGAACCCGGCGCGAATGGTGACCCCGTCAGGCGGCGCGGCACAGCTGGGCGCCCGGGAACAAAAGCTGCGCGAGCGGGCATTCAGCGACGAGCTGAAGTCTCTGATGGCGACGATGGGCGAACAACCTGCAGAAGCTCCCGCACCTGCGGCAACCGACGGGCAGCTGTCAGAAAGTATCAGGCATTTTGAGAGTCGTTACCATTTTCCGGAAATCGATCAGTACCTGTATTACCTCAATGAACTGTATTTCGACGAGGTAACAGGCGAAGAGCTTGCGCAGGCCATGCGGGTTGCAGGCGATGCGGTTCAGTCACACGAGTTCGCCATTCTGCTCTACGATGCTTCAGCGGCAGCTTTTCGCTGCGGTTTTGTCCAGGGCGTTCCGGCGGAGCTCGTGCGGACACTGTACCTGTTGCCGAAAGACAGCATCATACCGAATGACTTCGCCGATTACGGCTACGTAGAGACTACAGCTAACCTGCGGAAGAATTCGTTCTTCGCCAAGCGGTTTCCGCCTGGGTTTTCAGAAAACCTGAAGGGAATTCATGTCTTCCCGCTTGCGGAAAGTTTCCTGCGGGCGCGCATCCTGTTCTTTGATACTGCCCGTGGGGGTGCCCTCAGCGATCCCGAAACGGTTACCACAGTGAGGTCTTACCTGAGGCAGGTTGCCCCTGCGCTACACATGTTCTTTTCCGAGACAGCAGACACAGGTGGTAATCCGCAGGATCTCGCCGGGTGGGCAGTGCGCGAACTGCGCGAATGTATGGTGCTTGCTGCACCAGAGCATCCGCTGCTGGTCTCGCAGTATGTTTTTGAGAGCTCGCTGGTTGCAGACCAGCAGCTCAGCCTTGTGCGCGAAATGACCAGGATACTGAATGATGGCGAAAAGGTCCTTGTGCTGAGTCCATCACGCATACTCGTTGCGCATGGTGTTGGATCGGGCAGGGCAATTGAATCCCTTGTGGGCGCGCAGGGGAAAAAATTCATCATCAAAGAAAGCGAGTTCGGTAAGACCAGCCGAAATCTCTATACGTTCATCGAATTCTGAAATCCCCCTGCACCAGAGCGGTCCAGGGGGAAACGATTTTCAGAAACGCCACTCGAGACCAAAGTAAGGGATAATCGTGATGGCTCCGTCCGGAACCTTCACGACGGGGTTTGATGCGGAGAAAGGCTGGTTGTAATTCCATCGCTGCTGGTTCGGTGCAACGTAGTTGTAGATGTTAATAACTTCGATATACCAGCTGAAGTAACCCCACTTGTAAGTCGTTTTGCGGGTATAACGAATGTCAAGCCGGTGCGACAAAGGGTAACGTTCGCTGTACAGGTCACCCGAGTAAGTCGGCGAATAGCGGACGTTGGTCGAGCCGTTGCTGCAGTCGTAGCCTGGCGTACACGAGGCCCCGATAATTGGCGTGTAAGGAAAACCGGCGAACAGCTGGAATTGCGCGCCGATCGTGTTGGCCCCCCAGCGGTAGCCGGCGACAACTTTGATTGAGTGTGGCTGCTCAAACTCAAACCGGCTCCAGTTTCCGTTGCGGCGACGTTCGCTCTGTGTGTAGGTATAGCTCAGCCAGCCATAAAATTCGTTCGCTTTGTCTTCTTTGTCCTTGCGTAGAAAAACCTCTACGCCCCGCGCTCGCAGCTCGCCGCTATTCGAGAAATATTGTCCCGTTGCCTGCGCTACGGTTGTGCCGTTTGCTTCGAGCAGGCGGTCGAAGTCGTTCATGAAACCTTCCACTTTAAACACAAACGGGCTGAATTTCTGCTCCACGCCAACGGTGCGGTGAAACGAACGCTCGGGTTTCAGGTAATCGGCGACCACGACCTGCGGCTGGTAGTTGAAGACCCGGTTGAAGTAGAAGGTGTTTGTTTGAGCATACGACTGGTATTGGCCGCCCGCCACCGAGATGGTGGTTTCAGTTGGGAATTCGTAACTGATGAGCGCGCGCGGGTCGAGGGTAACATTCTTTGTCCGTGCCAGAAAGTCAGTCCGCACGCCTGGCACAAAGCGTAGACCGCCGAACTGGAATTTGTTTTCAGCATAGGCAGAGAGTATATGGTTCTGGTCGTCGAAGTTGACGGGTACAGTCTGGAAGAGGGCGCTGTTACCAAGATCAGGCTGCCCGGTGCTGGGCAATGCCCCGGTTTGCTGCTGTGTCTGGCCTGACGATTTAAAGTAGAACAGGTTGTATTCGGCCGCCAGTCGCAGCGTCGCGTAGTCGGCCCAATCGAGCCTGAACTTGTCTTTGAGGCCAAAGATATTCGGGTAGACCTTCAGGTCGGTCGCGCCGATCGAAGAGCCCGAGCCCAGGTCGGCGCGAAAATAACTGTAGGTATAGCTGTTGAAGGCAATCAGCTTGTTCGTCATCTTCGACGAAGGAATGTACTCGTAATACAACCCCTGGCTATGCGAAGAAACATCGTTGTTGATGTTGAAGTTCGCCAGTACGGGATCATCGCCTTCTTGTTTGCGTTTTTCTTTTTCTTCTGCGCTCAGGTTGCGGGTAAATTTCAGCGTGTCGTAGCTGCCGAAGAAAAGCGCAGTGAGTGAGTGTTTACCGGCTTCGTCGGTGAAGATTTTCCCTTTGAGCTGGTAGTCGTAGTATTCGGGCAGGCGGTCGATTGTGTTACCGGTAATGAGCTTGTAGATTGGCGGTACCAGCAGCGTCAGGTAACCGATACGCCCGGCAGTGATCCAGTAGCCGGTTGGGCCCGATTTTTTCGACTGGAAGGGCATGACACCCAGCGGGTTAGGGCCCTGTTCTGCCGTCTGCGCCGCTGGGGTGATGCGCACTTCGCCACCCATGCTGCGGCCCCATTTATTCTTCAGAAGGAAATTTGAAGAGATGAGTGAGACATCCACGACACCGCCAAATTCTTTGACCTCGTCTACCGTCTGGATGTCGATGATTGCTCCCACAGCGCCACCAAACTGTGAGGGAAACGCCGACGAGTAGAGGTCAACTTCACGCATGATATCATTGGAGATAATCGACTGTAAGCCCCCAAAGTGCTGCGGGTTGGGCACCGGAATATCATCAATGAAATAGCGGTTGCCTTTGTCGTCGGCGCCGCGTATGACCAGTGGACCAAAAAATCCCCCCGGCCTGATGACGCCCGGTAGCGTCGCGAGCGCGTTTATTGCATCGCCGAAAGTTGCAGGGGTTTCTTTGAGTTGTTCGACCGAGAGCGTGTTGCGCCCCAGCTTCTGGATATCCCGCTCTGCGCGCAGCTTCACCGTCTGTGTGCGCACGATGGGCAGGCTAAGGCGAAAGTCGCGCTTCAGGTTCGCGTCGATCCGCACCTTTTCCGTCAGGGTTTTGAGACCCGGTGCAGACAGCTGTATGGTGTATTCACCTGGTCCCGGAACTGCCGCGGCGTAGGTGCCGTCAGGGTTGATGCGGCTCTTGAATTTGGCTTCGGGTACGATCACTGTACCAAACTCAAGGGGCTCGCCTGTACTTTCATTGAAGGTGCGGCCCGAAATGGTCAGCGCCTGCGCAAAGAGGGGGAGGGTAAACAGAAAAAAGGCCGGAAACAGCCCAGGAACTACCTTAACCATTTGGTTAAGATACTATAATCTGTCCTTGCCTTCTAAAAAAAATCAAAAACCTTGGACAGATCCGTCAGTACTCCATATTGTAGTACCGGCGCGTTTCGACCAGTTCTTTTGGCAGCGTCTTGTTCTCGCGCTCGTACTTGGTGTAACGGGGAGTCAGTTCGTTGGCCTTTTTTTTGCGAATGTTGATGGATTTCTGCACAACCTCGGTATAGCTGGGCAATTTCAGCAGGCGTTCGCGAATTTCTTTCGCAAATGGAATGTGCTTGGTAAAAATCTTCCGCGCCACCCGGTTCATGCGTTGTGAACCTTCAGATTCAAACCGCATGTAGACTGTGTAGTCGTTCACAAAACGCGCCCGGTCGTCCCGAAAGCGCTTCATGTCTTCGGCGATCTTTTCTTTTATTTCTTCGGAAAGTTCTTTGCTTTTGTAGAAGAACTGCACGTAGTCGGTATAGTCCGCGGTCAGCGACGAAACAGAAATATTGTTCCAGTCGGGTCCCATGGTAGTCTTGCAGATTTCCCAGCGGTAGGTACCGATCGCCCGCAGCAGCATCATCTGCAGGTCGGCGGTTGCCATGATGGGTGCAATCAGGCGGCCCCGTGACATGCGGTCATTGCCTTCGCGGTCCTGCCAGAACTGTATGACCGTACCAATCGATGGTACGAGCACTATATTGGGAGTAACCTGCGTCTGGATAAATTCGCGCTGGATATTCATCGCTTCGTTCGTATAGAGAACCTCGCGGTGGAAAGCGCCGAAGTCTGTATGCAGAATCTTGCGGACATCCTGCACGATGGTGTCTTTCGTGATGATTACCTTTTCGAGCGGTTGCGTGATCTGGTGGCGTGTCAGGATATTAAGGTGGCTGGAAATATTACCCGAACAGAGACGGCAGTTCATCTGCAGCATCTCTTTAATTTCAAACTTCACGCGCGCTTCCGGTGAGTTGACCTCGGGCGGCAGGTCGGTCTCTTTACGCCATTTTTTGTCGCGGTTCGACGGGTCCTGGCGCAGCATCTCAAAGAAGGTCAGACCCATCTCGCTGATACTTGTAGTGACCTTTCGGTCGTAAATTGCCGTGAGCCATTCGGTAATCGTGTAGATCGGCAGCCATGGATCGCCTTTACCGTAACTGGCCTGCGAGAGTTTCAGCAGGTGTTCGGCATCGAGCTGGGTTTCGTCCATGAAACCGTAGTCAAAGAACAGCCGCATGTAGCGCGGCAGGTCAGCGCGTTTCCTGAGATATTTCAGAATGCCGCGTTCGAAAACTTCCCAGTACTGCATGTTTACCCGGCGGCGAAGCTTGCGCACATCATCATCTGACGCATCGAGCGGGTTCTTGAATTTTTTGAGGGTATCCCAGTCTTTCTTGAACTGGGTCGATTTGTCTGCCGGGGTTTCAGTCCACTGCAGTATCTTGTCAACTGCCCCGATAAATTCGTCAAGGTCGCCGGAAATCGGTGTCGCCTGTGAAGCATCTGCAGTCGCCGGCTTTGCCTGCTGCTCCTTCTGCGCGGCGACTTTCTGGATTTTTTGCAGCGCCTGTACCTGGTAGGGAGGGTAGGCTATTTCGGCGAAGCTCAGCAGTTTGTCGCGCAGCGCGCCGAAACCCTCGGCAAAAAATATGGAAGAGGCGATAATATCTTCACGAGAGGCAGTGTTCGAATTGCTTTCCATCAGTTCGGCCTGAAGCGAGAACTTGGCCAGCCACGCATAGTCGCCGATCAGCATTCGCTGCAGGAATTGCTGCATTTCTGCCAGGCGCCTTTCAATCTCTGTGCCAATACTGCCTGCGAGTTCACCGACGGCTTCAGCTGCGATGTAGAGCAGTTGCGGGTCTCTCGCCGCCATAGCTCCCAATACTTCCTGTGGCAATGACACCAGCCGGCGGATGAGGCCGACAGTATTCGATTCGGTTTTTTTCTCTGCTACGGTTTCAATCTGGTTGCGCGCCGAGCGAAGGAAATTGACGTTCAGGGGTTTAACAATGTTGCCGCCGCGTTCTGTGAAATCGCTGACCTGCTGCCGCGCCAGCGGTAAAAGAGGGTCTGCAAATCCCGCTTCGTTCTTCGTCTCGCCAGTAAACTTTTCTGGTAGAATCGCGCTCAGGGCTATGGAAAAACCCAGCTCGTAACTCTCAAGCTGCGTCCACGTCTGCTCAGCCTGGTCGAGCTTCGCTTCCAGGTCGGTAAGGTCTTTGTAAATGGACTTCAGCGCCAGCACGCCAATATTGGGTTTGGCCGCGATCAGTTTCAGCAGGTAGTCACGGTTGCTCGGGTAGACGCTGATTTCGCTCTGCGCAGATGTAACAACCTGGTAGTTGCTGCGCTGGCCCGAGAACAGGGCGGCGCCGGCGAGGACGGCAGGAGCATTGACTGCATAGAGGGGACGGAGTATCGGCTGGCCTACTGGCCCGGTTTCCACGCTGTGCACGGTAGCCTGGCCCTTTTGCAGAATGACCAGCGAACGGATCAGCTGGCCCTTTGCAGCAATGGTTTGTCCGGTCGGTACCTGTTGGTTCGCGCCACTGCGCTCAGCGATTGTCTGCATCAGATGCTCCACATGGGTGAAAACGTGGCATCACGTCAAGTATTCGCCTGACTCGAGATAATCGTACAGGCGCTGGAAATCGGTTACCGAAAGTTCGTCTGCGCGTTGCGTCAGTAACGGCTGCAGCACTGGCGGTGCGTGCATTAGCCTCTCAGGCCAGGATACAGTTTCTGCCTGCTCAGGCCAGAACGGATTCTTGCGCAGAGCGCTTGCCAGTGTTTTGCGTTTACCCCAGAAGGCAGCCTTGAGCAGCGCGCGCAAGTGGGGACGGTTTGCCGTTGCACTGCGCTCGAAACTCAGTATAGCCGCATCGACATTGGGTACCGGGTAGAAGCTGTTCCGGGAGATCTTGCCGGCAATGAAGAGTTTCCCCTGCGCCCCAAGGGCGATTGCCAGCGACGAACCTTTACCGCTCGCAATACGTTCTGCGACTTCGAGCTGTATACCGAACAGGCCGTGCGTGAGGCGCGGGCAATCGACGATCAGGCGTAGCAGAATTTCCGATGTGACGTAAAACGGCAAATTACCTACCGCTGCGGTAACCTCGGCAAATTCAGCGGATTCCAGGTCGAATTCCAGTACGTCGCCTTCGTGTACCGTCACCTGTTCACTGCCAGCAAATTTATCCTTTAGTCGGGCAGCCAGCGTTCGGTCCTTTTCCACCAGGATCATCTTGTGCCCGCGGCCGAGAAACACTTCCGTCCAGGCTCCCAGGCCGGGCCCGATTTCCAGGATTACCGCACCTGCAGGAATCTGCGCTGCCGCGTTTTCCACGGAATGAACGTCGACCTGGAAATTCTGCCCGAGCTGTTTGAGCGGTGAGATGCCAAGTTCTTTGAGCAGTTTGGAGGGGTGGAGCATTTATTGCGATTTGCCCTTCGACGGGCTCAGGGCGACCGGCGAGTGTCACGCTGAGCTTGTCGAAGCGTGACTCCGGCAAAAAATTACATGAGGCTCTTCATTTGTGAAAGACGCCCGCGCAGGCGCATGATCGCTTTCGTGTGTAGCTGTGAGACGCGCGATTCAGTCACTTCAAGTACTTCACCGATTTCTTTCAGCGTCAGGTCTTCGTAGTAGTAAAGGACGATAACTTTTTTCTCGCGATCGGGCAGCTTCTTGATGCATTCAACGATCATGTTCTTGATTTCTTCGCGTTCAACAATCGTATCGGGGTTGAGCGCTTCTGGAGATTCGAGCGTATCGACGAAGACCATTTCTTCATTCTCGTCATTGCCATGCCAGACGTCGTTGAGCGAGATCAGCGAGGTGCCGGAGATCTTCGACATCAGGTCGTGGAACTCGTCGAGGTCGATATCGAGCTCGTGCGCAATCTCTTCGTCCTCAGCAGTGCGGCCCATGCGGTTTTCGAGCTCGAGGATGATCTTCTCGACCTGCTTTGCTTTTTGGCGTATGGAGCGCGGAATCCAGTCGACATTCCGCAGTTCATCGAAAATACCACCACGCACGCGTGTCATGGCATAGGTCTTGAATTTAACTTCTTTTGAAGGGTCGTATTTCTCGATCGCGTCGAGCAGGCCAAAGGTGCCATAACTTACGAGGTCATCGAATTCCACGTTGTGCGGCATGCCGACCGCTACCTTACCGGCTACATATTTGACGAGCGGGGCATATTTTTTGATGAAATACTCGCGGAGCTTCGGCTCCCGGGCCCTTTTGTACTCTTCCCAAAGAACTTGCTCATCGGTTTCTTCATATTTCTTGGGATCAATGGGCATTATGTCACCCGTGCTTCGCCGGCCACAGGTGCGTCAAGTGTTTTCGCTCAGGAATGAGCAGATCTCGCGCCGGATAATGACCTATGTGCATCGCACATAGGTTTATAACCGCATCAGGTCGAGCAACTTGAAGCCGCCTGGAAGCTGCGACAGGGTAGCGACAGCTCCCATCATTGCTCCCGCAACCCCAGGCGACGAAACATCGGCCCCTGTCAGGTAGAGGTTCTCAAACGGCGATACCGGGTTGCACCACGGTGCTTCATGGGCAACAAACCTTTCCGGAGTACAGGCGACACCGTAGATACTGCCGCGCGGGTGACTGGCGAAGTGTTCGGTGGTAATCGGTGTCGAAAGTTCGCTGTATTCGACGAGTGCTCGAAAGCCCGGATACCGGGCCTCAATGAACTGCAGCAGAGATTCGGTGATCGAATCTTTGAGCCGGCGGTACTCTTCATCGCGCTTACGCCAGGGCTGATGTTTCCAGCGCTCAAAAAAAGCATAGTCGGTAAAAGCAATGACCTCGGCGGTATGGTCTTTGGCCTCCGCGTTCTTGAGAGAAGGAAACGACAGGTAAGCGCCGGCGGCTTTGCCGTTTTGTATCCAGGTTTCGCCTTCGCGAAAGTTGGCATCGTGGTCGTATGATGAATAGATCCAGTGGTTTTCGCCCCCGAAGCCCAGCTGCCGCGGATCGCCGTTCAGACCCAGGTACAGCGTGACATTGCTCACAACGGGATGTTTACGATAAAAAGTTTCCAGCTTCTCTGCAAAGGGTACGGGTTCTTTTTTTAAGAGGCGGAGGTATGTATTGTACGCACCGGCATCGGAGATAATTTTTTTACCGTAAAATACCTGTTCTGATTTTTCGCTCCCCCGCAGCGCCTGCGCCTTTACACCAATGGCACGCCCGTTTTCAACCAGTATCTCCGTGACTTCGTGGGAGGTTTTGACACTGCTGCCGGTTTTTTCGAGAAAAGGAACAATGCTTTCGAAGATGCGGTGCGAACCGCCCAAGGGGTAGTAACCGCCGTGAAAGTAATGCTGTGCCACTGCGGCGTGAATGATGAATGACGCCTGTGCGGGCGGCAGACCGTAGTTGCCCCATTGCGAAAGCAGCAGTGCCTTAAGTCTCTTGTCGCTGATGCGCGCGTCAATGTATTCACCGACGCTGTGACGCGGGTTGAAACCTTCTTTCTGTGCAAAAGCTTCGTCGAGATGGTCGGTAAACGGCGCACGGCCGCGTATCGAGACGTGGCGGCCAAACCAGGTATTTACCTTGCGGATGTCATCGATGTATTTGCGTATCGCCGCTTCTTCGGCGGGGAAAAGTTGCACTAGGTCTGCGACGAATTTATCAGGGTTGTCATAGACAGAAAAAGTGAAATGGCCATTGCCTTTGCCGTCGAGATCCGGGTAAACAAACTTCTCAAAAACGGCTGGCATCTTTTGCCAGCGCAGTGCTTGACCCGAGAGCAGGTCGAACAGCTTGCGCAAGATCGAGCCTTCCTGCAGGTCGCCGATATAGTGAATGCCCACGTCCCAGAAGAAGCGGTTCTTGCGTTTGAATGTGTGAGTGAAGCCACCCGGGGTGAAGTGCTTTTCAAGAATCAGCACCCGCTCGTTGCGAAACTGTGCCAGTAGGGAAGCGCACAGAATCGTACCGATGCCCGAGCCGATGAAGATGGTATCGTAAATTTCAGCGGAGCCGGGATTTTCGTCTCCGCTGTGCATTTACTTAGAAAAGCGCGTTTACGCTGATAATGTGCGAATGGAAACTTTTTGCGTCCTTAGAAAGGTAAGCTTCGCCGGGAGAAAAATAACCATACGCATAAAAAATCTTCAGGTCACTGCGCAGATCCCAGACAGCCTGAAGGTCTATACCGCTGCCGACGCCAGCTTTTTTTTCAGCCGCGGTATTGTCGGAAATACCATAATCTGCATTCGCTTTTCGGTAAATGGTATACTTGGCTGAAACCATGAGGTTACGGCCCCAGTAGTAGTAGTGTAGTGGTCTGAACTGCGCGCCGAGTCGTATTACGTGCAGGTTGTTCAGGCGTGGCTGCAGAGCAAGACCGGCTGAGTAGACGCCGAAGGCATAGAAGTTGTTGTCGGTTGCGCCGGTAGCCTCCTGTGCGGGATTTGCCGGATTAGGCGTTGTTGAATCACGGCCTGTCGCATAAGCATACTGCAGCGAAAGACCGGGCTTGAGCAATTTCTCTACTACGGGAAGCGAGTAGTTTAGATCTGCCGTTAAGGCCCAGGCATTGATATCAATCTGGCGGTTGCTGCTGCCGGTGCTTGCCGCATACGTTTGCCCACGCTGTGCAATACCTTCAGCAAGATAACGCAACCTCGGGGTCGCAATGTAGCCTTGCAAACCAGCCCCGACATAAAATGGATCAAAGGCGAAAATCTTGCCGGCGTTGGTGCCAGCAGTCGATGCGTCGCGTGTCATGTCGCGTGAGTAGAGGCCGAGCAGATAAATGTTGGAACCAAACAGCTGCGCTGACTGTACTTCGGCCCCGACAAAGAAACGGCGGCCCGGGTCGGGTACATTGGCATCAATCGGCCGTCCGGGTATAATATCAAAAGTTGCCTTTGCTTTGATGTCTGAATCTGCATTTGTCCGGCAGCCTGAGATAGAAATGGTGCAGCCGCCATATTCACCGGAATAGGCTGCCAGTGCCTTTACCTGGAAAAACCGAAAGTTTCCTGTGTACTCCGCGCCGTCGGCAAAGTTGGCGAAGAGTAGTCCCCGGCCCATACGGTAGAATGCGCGTCCAGCAGTCACCTTGTGCTGGTCAAAGTCAAACTCGGCATTCAGCATCTCGAGGTTGTAGGTACCGTTGCTGACGACTTCGCCGCCGCGCAGCTTTGGGTCATCGGGCAGGCTGGGGTTGTAGCGGTATTCGAAGCGGCCACGCACATTGAACGTGTGCTTTTCATCTTTTATATAGCGGAAAAATGGGCGGTAGTTACCGATGAAGAGCCCCTGGCTTTGGTCACTGATGTAGGTGGGTTTATCTTCTACCCAGACACCTTTCTTATTGATCAGGGTATTGGCTGCTGTCACACCAAACTGGTAGCCATGTTTGTTGCGGTAGCCTTCTGCCTTTTCGAGCGGTTTCATTTCGCTCAGGGGTACAAAATCGTCGTTAGCGTCTACCGCCGCTGTCGTGGCAGGCAAAGCGAAGAGGGTGGCGGCGCCGAGTGCCACCAGGAGAGATTTCTTTTTTTTCATACGGAATGTATCTAAAAAATCAGAGCTTTTCAAATGTTACGGTTCCAAAGGAATTTAGGAAATCCAAAAATTCGAGGAAACCAATGAAGTCTGCAAAGTCCGAAGGGTTATTGGAGAAAAGAAAATCTCCGGCAAAGAAGGCCATCTCTGCCTCGCCGGCACTAGCTCCTTCTTGCGCCGTCATGGTTGCCGTGTTTTGCCGCGCCTCGAGCTGGTCAGGACGTACCATCTGGTTGCCCGTAACCTGCGTACTGCCGCCTTGTGGTACCCGAATTTGCTGGCCGAGTCCGTTCATTACATCCATGCTGTGTTCGTTCATACGGATATTGGTCGAGGTACCATTGCTGATGTCTGCGTTCGAACCGCGCACACCCGCAACGACTGTTGGAGTACGAACCCGGAAGTGATTGCGCACGTTCGCGTCGTTGACTTTCGCAATATCAGCATTCATACGGCCCACGCGCAGGCTCATGTTGGTTTGCGTGCCGTATGCTCCTGCCGTGTACTGGTCAAGCCCTGCAAGTGTACCCGGTTTCAGGGTTACCTTCGTGCCGTTAGGAAACAGCAGTGTAGCTTTTCCTGTCGGGCTGGTCTGCAGTTCGGTATTGGCCGTCAGCGGTGTGCCGATTTTTGCGTTCTGCCACTTGCCGCCTTTCTCGCGGTATTGGACCAGGCCCGAAATCGATTCAAATTTTGCCACTGCTTTGGCGTGTACTGCCCCAAGTGCAGCAAGCGCCAAAAAGGTGAGCAGGGTTTTCTTCATTGAGTTTGCGGTCATTGTTCTTTCTCCTCTTTTTGCCATTCGCTGCGTTTGGTTACAAATTCTTCAGCGTCGGTCATGATTGCAAGTAGTTGATCGCCCGACATTTTTTGTGTCGGAGTCGATTTACTGGGTATAATACCTGCTTCCTGCACATCGCGCAGGGCGTAACGTTCCCAGCCGGTGAGCCAGTAGAGCCAGCCATGCTCGGGCTGGTAGACTTGCATCAAGGCGAAGGCCAGCGTGCCCCGATCAAGCTCCTCATTGCCTTCGTGTTCCTTTTGTAGCAGGCCCAGCTCGCGCACGCGTTCGAGGCGTTTTGCCTGCGAGGTAAATTTTGCGTATTCGCCCCTGTACATCAGTAGCAGGTCTGCGAGATCCTGAACTGTGGTTACCGGGCGGTTTTGGATTGCGCGGTAGGCCTCCATTTCATCGCTAATGTTTGCCTGGCCAGTCTTTTCGTTTGCCGAAAGCATTGCTGTCGCGGAGAGCAGGAAAAGAGAGAATATGACGCGTCTGGTGGACATAGAGCAGTGGATGCTCTGATTTTCTGCCTGTCAAGGAATTTCATAACGCATTGACGGCGTGTCGAATTTCTCTGAAATGTTGCGGGGCTTGGCCCCACCACAGTTCATAGAGTTTTCGGGGGTTTAGCTCAGTTGGGAGAGCGTCACAATGGCATTGTGAAGGTCAGGGGTTCAACTCCCCTAACCTCCAAAGGAAATTATGCAGATATCCGACCGGCACTACAAAGAACCGATTCAGGATCACACCCTGCGCGTTGCGGTAATCACAGCGCTTTTTAACGAAGAAATAACCACTGCCCTGGAGAAGGGCGCAGTTGACGAGCTGGTATCGTTAGGTGTAGACGCCGCCCGCATCCAGGTGGTGCGTGTTCCCGGTGCGTGGGAGCTCCCCTATGCTGCAGGCCGTCTTCTGAGGGAAAACAAGGCCGACGCTGTTATCGCGTGCGGTTGCGTGATTCGGGGCGAAACCAGCCATTACGATATTGTGGCGGGCGAGAGTGCCTCTGGTCTCATGCGCGTTTCGCTCGATTTTTCACGTCCCGTCATGAATGCCGTGCTGACGGTTGAAAATACCGCGCAGGCTCTCGCGCGCTGCGCTGCGGGGCCAACCAACAAGGGCGCCGAAGCCGCCCGCTCGCTCGTTGAACTGGCCAACGCGTTTGCCGGGGCACGCTAAAATGGCCAAGTCCATTCGCCAGCACCGCCACAAAGCGCGCATTCTCGCGATGCAGGCGCTGTTCCAGTATGACACACGCGGGACAGAGCGCCCCACTCTCGAACAGCTTCTCACTTTTAACTGGATGGATTACGCAGTCCCTGAAGAAGAGCAGGAGTTCGCCCGCGCCATCATTAGGCAGACCGTTGAGCATATCGATGAAATTGATACGCAGATCACCGAACGACTTGTTGGTTGGGAGTTTTCGCGCCTGTCACCGGTTAACCGTGCAATTCTGCGCACCGGCGTTGCACAACTGAAGTACATGGCGCAGGATGCCGACGCTCCGGTTGTGATCGACGAGTGCATACAACTTTCTCGCAAGTACGATGACGTGCAATCTGCCGCGTTCGTCAATGGTATACTAGACAGCGTGCAGCGCGGTGCTGCACCGGGAACAGGCACGGCGGCGAAAATTTCCGTGCTGAAAGAAAAGATACGCCTCAAGAAGCCGGTCGCTAAAAAGTCAAATCCAAAGTAACTGTCGTCTTCTCCAGGCGCGGCTCGGGAAAAATCGTACAGAAGTAGCGAATGCCCTTTTCGCGGCAGACATCTTCGAGGTACGAGTTGTACAGCAGCCCCAGACCCGCACCGAGTTTACCGGTTTCGCCACTGTCTTCATAAAAATCAGACAGAGAAATTCCCGAGGTGTCGGTCTTTAGTTTTTTCGCCAGCGAGTCGCGCGTGCTTTCATTGATCAGGCCAAAGTTCGAGATGATGATCTTCACGTTATAGATCTTACCCGCATTCACGCGGTCGGTCTGGAAGTGCCAGGCGATTTCGAGTTGCTGTTTGCTGCGCTCGGCCATTGCCACCACCTGTTCACGGTGGAGTTTGTTCCTGAGGTACGCATCGACCTGGTCGCGGCTGGCCAGCTGGTTACGGACGATCACGCGTTCGAGGTGCGCTTTTTCCGCGTTCTGTATAAACTCCATCACCAGGTTGCCGGTGTGCACGGCAACCTGCGTGTTGTCGAGGTACTGGAAAAAGAGTTCGACATAAGCAGTCTCGATCTCTTTCTTCAGGGGTGTCTGGTAGATAATCAGGTACAGGTACCAGATGCGCTTATCCACCCAGCGGACGAACTTCTCTAGGCTGCGCATCCGGACGATCTTGTCCTCTTCGGGCAGGTTCTTGTCCGAGGTGATGCGCGTCAGTACCGCATCGATCATCTCGTGCTCGATGCGCGCGAGTATGGCCTTGTTCTTCGTCAGAAAATCGTCCATCACCTTCTGAGGAATCGATTTAAAGTCAACGATCGCGTTTTTCGGGTTGCGCCGGTTGTATTCGCGTAAGACCGGCGATTCAATGACTCTGCGCGCCAGGGTAGGGGAGAGCATTTTGTACAGCATCGCGTAGATGACGAGGTTCGTCGTGCTGATAATCTGCGGCCGCTTGGTCAGAAACTCGCCTGAAGCATAGTAGATCTCGTCGATATACGAGTTCATGATCATCTTCTGGATCGTCGCGGCATTGAATGCCTGCGAGAAGAGGCCGTCACGGGCTTGTCCGCCACGCGCGGTCAGCCGTCGTATAGGCGTTTTAGAGGCCGAAAGCACCTGGAACCCGTCGGCAGACAGAATAATATTGGCTGGTAAGTCGATGAACCCTTTGGGGATTGCTTTTTGCTCCATGTCTGCTACCTGGTGGATATTCTTATTATGATCGGCAAGAGTGGCCACGCCATGAGGTCACAACCCATGTGTTTGACTTTCCAGTGACCTGTCCGGTGTCCGAGCCTCTGCGAAAACAAAAAGATTTGCCCAGGAATGCGGCGCGCGGCATAATAACTATTTACATCAAGCAGACGAGCGGCAGTCAGGCCCTTATGCGTGCTTTTTACCTGCGAGGCCTGCCAGCTTTCCTGGCCTTTGTAATTTCTCTTGCCTCCTGCCAGTCCACAAGTACGAGCAATTACCCCGACAAGATCAACCAGCGCAATTTTACGATTGATGCATCGGGTGGTAGCTATGGAGTCACGCTGTTTCCCCGCACCTATAGTGCACTTGCCGGCTCTTCGTTCGGGTTGGTCATAGTATCTCCCGTACTCCTGAACGACGAGATACTCTACAATTCGGGTTCAAGCTCGATCATTCCGTGGTTCAATGCTCGCGGCATCTCGGTCTGGCTGGTGCGTATTCCCCCGCAGACGAACCTCGAACAATTTGGCCGCGAAACTCTGCCGGTTGTGACCGCAGCCATTCGGAAAAACTCCAACGACGATGCCTGGGTGATGGGGGGAGTCTCGCTTGGGGGCCAGGCCGTGGCGCACTATCTTGCTGAGGCGCCGCGCAATGCAACGGTCTCTGGCATGCTCGTGAAAGCTGCGTTTTTCCTTGGTACTGGCTTCGATTACAATTACCCGGATTCCTTCACGCGCCGGCTTGTGGCTGCGCCAGCTAACCTGTGTTCAGCCAGTTTCTGCGGGAACTATTTGCCCGGTATGCCCGCGGGCCTCGTTCAGGCAAAGTCGGCACTTTTTGACAGTAAAGGTAAGCCGGTCTGGAGAGATGCAATTAACGGCACAGCGCTGCGCGATAAGGGTGTCAGGTTGTTCATTGCCTCTGGCAAAATTGATAATGTCGCCCCGTCAGAGGCCGTTTACCGGTTCTATACGCAGGCTCTCGGTGATGAACGCAAGGTATCGCCTGACGTGCGCTTTCTGCAGCCGGGGCGCATGAACCGGCATGCGGCGGATTTTAACCACAGCATGATGGTGGCGTCGCCCGAACTCGCAGCCGACGTGTTGCCCGAAGTTCTCCGCTGGCTCGATCTCTAACCCAGAGGTTCAGTATCCGTTAACCCGCGAGCAATTCTTCCGCAGCGTGGGTCTTGCCCTGCAGCTTCAGAACGCGCGCGACCACCTGCCGCATTCTCTCATCCTGCGGCTCGCGTATGCGCAGGCGGTTGAGTACGTCGAGCGCCTTATCATATTCGCCGAGTCGCGTCAAAATAGTTCCCAGAGTCTCGATAGCCTGCGTATCGCCGGGGCAGGCGTCGCTATAGCGTTCGAGGTACTGGGCTGCGTCGGCGAGCCGGTCTGACTTGATTGCGAGATGCGCAAGCGCGCGCATCAGGTGCACGTCGTCCTGCGAAATTTCGTAGGCGCCCGTCAAGAGCTCCGTTGCAGCGGCATAATTTCTCTCGCGCAGCAGCCGGCGGGCTTCACTAATCTTTTGCCTGATGCCGCCGCGCATTTCTGACGTTTCTTCTTCCGGCTGGTAGCGCAGTGATACGAGCGAGAAGTCGTCCGTAATTTCGCCTGTTTGTTTGCAGGATTCGTACAGCAGGTCAAGGCCACCGCCGCTCTGTTCGAGCAGGCGCAGGAACAAGGTTTCATCTTCGTTGATGATGCGCGCACCCGATTCATCAGTGCCGAGCATCAGGTCATCGCGACCGTCGGAGCCAACGACAAAAATATCACCGGGCCGCAGCTCGCACGTCTGTACCTTGATACCCATGTTGACGCCCAGCGTACCGAGCTTGCGCAGCGTCAGGCTGTCTTCAACAAAGAAAGCTTTGTCATCACGCAGGATTGCCGACCAGGGGTGCTCGGCGTTGATGAAGTAGATGAAACCGCTCTTTTCATCGGCGAGTCCCATGACGACTGAGATGAGCATCGAGCCGTCAAAACTTTCAAAAGTTTTCTGCAGCTCGAGGAATACGGCTTTTAGCCAGCGTTCGGGATAAAGCACCTGCTCTTTAGGAGACAGTTTGGTACGTTCGACAATGGACTGCATAACGGCACCAAGAACGAGCGACCCACCGGCACCCTGCATCGATTTGCCCATCGCATCGCCATTCAGAAAGAGGGTATACTCGCGATCCCGCAGTCGCACACTGTGTGCCAGGCAGATATCACCACCGATCTCATTGGTCTTGGTTTTGAATTCGAAACTTTTCTTTTGTCGTACGAAAATTTCTACCTTTATTTGCCGGTTGTTGGCATAATTTCCATTGAGTGGCTTCAGTAACAAAGAGGTCAGAAAGTAATCACCGTCCTGCTGGCCTTTCAGCGCCCGTACGTTACCCAGGCTTTCCTGCAGTTCGCGTGTCCGTTCTTCAATTTTCTGTTCAAGGTTTGCCTGGTAGTCCTTGATGGTGCGGGCTGCGTCGGAGATCCCGGTCGCCACCTTGACGAATTCGCTGTCGATCGATTTGGTGAAGATTAACCCCGAGCCGCCGCTCTTCAGATCGTCCATAGCTCCTTCGATGTCCTTGAGTGCGCTGTAGATCAGGTAAAAGATCATGTAGGCCATGAGAATTGCTGCAACGAGGGCCATGAACGTAAAAACGAGAATCGCCGACAGGTTGTCGCGGTTGTAGTAGACGAGGGTTGCTGCCACATAGATTGTAATGACGAACAGGAGAATAAAAAA
Source organism: Turneriella sp. (assembly GCA_046346875.1). GTDB lineage: Bacteria > Spirochaetota > Leptospiria > Turneriellales > Turneriellaceae > Turneriella. The sequence goes on from JAXMHG010000002.1 coordinate 28,869, forward strand.
AGCGAGCTTGAGGCGCACAGTCGTGACAGCGCGGTCGGTGAACGGTATGCTCTTCTCACTCATGATGCGCTTGCATTCGGCTCGCATCGAGCCAGTGGCGATTTCACCGATCACCAGGCAGAAGCCACCGTGTATGAAGGAGAACATGATGTCCATAACCAGACCCTGGACATAGTGGTACGGCTCAAATTTTACCGACATCTCGGCTGCGACGAGTATCGCGACGAAGATGACCTGTACTGAGAGCACCGCGGTGAATGCGTTGGTCAAGGGTATGACTGTCAGTGCGCGCAGCAGTTCGTGATAATCGGATTCTTTGAGATCTGGTCGTATCTGCAGGTCGGGCGTTGCAGTGATGAACCGGTTCACGGCAAGCACCGGCCGCGTAAAACCTGGAAATCCCACTTTGTTCAGAATACCGAACTGGATGGAGTGGCCAATCCACGCAACTGCTGCACCGCCTGCGATAGTCCAGAGCATGAGTTCGCTGATCGGAAAGTTCGTGGCCCTTGCGTAATAGAGCCCGAAGGAGATCGCGAGTATTGAGCTGATAGCGGCTGAGGTGGCAACCGCGATACCGTAAGAGGAAAAGTAGGCAATTAACCGGAACAGTATCCGGACTACGTTAGACATGGCACACAAATTGCAGCGAGAACTGCGTGGTAAAGGCGAAAACGCCGCCGGTGATAAATATGGACAAAAGAATATTTTATTTGCCGCCTGCCATACCGATTAGTAGTATGCCCATCAGAGTGCAGGCCTCTCGTTTCGGGCAATTCTTCAGGCGGTTTGGCCTGCTCAGCTGTGGCATCGTCTTTCTTACGGGTCTGCAGTTCTTTCATCCTCCGGCGGCAGAAACCTCGCGTGCACAGTTGCAAAGCAGCGATATACTGCATGTTGCCCCGATGTCCGACGCGGTACTTGAAGAGGCGCGTGAAGGTGAATACCGGCTTGCACTCGGCGTTGTCGGCACAGCAGGCTTTACCGGCATTCTGCTCCTTATTTCCTCTTCTTTACTCTTTCGGCAGTTGCCGGTGAGACAAAGTTTCGTCAATGCACTGCATTCTTCCCGGGCTCCCCCTGTAATCTGATAGCAGCGAACCACGGATTGCAGCCCCGGGCTGCCTGAACTGGCCTTCACTGCAGCCGCGCATTAGCGGCATGAAGTCTGCTTTTAGGGGAGTTCTATGGCTAAAACGAAAAAACAAATCCGGGGTAAGAAAGGGGCACAGCACAACCCAGCTGCAGGCGATCACAGTGTGGGAGCAATGCTCGCTCACCTGCGGCACTTTCTGCCTTCGCAGGGGCCCATCAAAGATTTTATCCATCACAATACCCTGCACATGTTCCAGGACCAGGGCATGGGATTCCACGAGGCAGTACGATCTGCCTCAGAACTGTATGGTTCTGTCGAATACCTTCCCTTGTCTTTATACCGCTCGATGTATGCCACGGGAAAAATCACTGAGGCCGCCCTGGCGCAGGTGCTTGCTCTCGCCGGTGACAGCGCAGGGGTCCTGCGCGAGCAGATGCTCACCGGTCGGTACCCCGATGTACTGAAGCGCCCGGGTTTTCGTACCTCCGGTTACCTCAAATCGATTACCGTGGCCGCTGGCATCATGCTGGAAGAGCAGGTGCATCCGACGGTATTTCGACTGGTCGCAAATTACCTCGATCAGGGTATCGCCGCAATTTCCATGGCGCACCATGCGCAGGATTTCTGGAGTGCATTGCGTTTGCAGATCAGGACTGCGCGACCCTTTGGTTTGTCACAGAATACCAGCGCCTGGATTCTGCGGTATGAGCCAGAGGACCTTATAGGTTATTTGCTCGATAAAATACTGCCGGCATCTGCTGACAGGCAGACTTTTCTACTCGAACTGCTCATGGCAGCCCGCGGCTGGTCAGGCCTCATTGCACAGGTCGAAGAAAATCCCGCATACCTTAACTACCCGCGCCAGATAACCCTCGCACAGTACGTGGCGCTCTACATCGCTATTTTGAGTGATCTGGCGGGGCAAGCAGGGTACAAGCGCGAAGAGCTGGTTGCGGAGAACAGGCACAGTCGTTATCTCGCAACGCCCGTGCCGGCCGAGACTGAGGCAGAGCGCGTTGCGCGATTCTGGCATGAGGCGATGGAAACCAGCTATTACCTCGAAACACTGGCCGCTATTGCTGAAAATGCACCGGTGAAACGGTCGCGTTCGTTAGCTGAAGGCAAAGCCGAGTTCCAGGCATTGTTCTGTATCGACGACCGCGAATGTTCGGTCAGGCGCTACCTTGAAGAATTATCCGACACAACAGAAACATTTGGAACTCCCGGCTTCTTTGGCATCGATGCAGTCTACCAGGGGCCTTTTGATGCAATTTCCATCAAGCAGTGTCCGGTACCAGTAAAACCCAAACACCGCATTCGCGGCGTTGCGGTGAGTAAGCGCAAAGTCCCCCTGAGCCGTCTCGAAATGAATCTCTGGCACCGCCACGCGAACGGACTCATTGCGGGCTGGCTTGTCTCGCTGTTTTTTGGAGTTATTTCGCTCTTGCGCCTTGTGTCCTCGGTGCACCGGCCGACTCGTACCTTTGCCATGGCCAGCTCCTTTGCCGCACATGAAGACCATACGCGGTTGCAATACGAGCGCACCGAAGGTGAACCTTCAAAAGATGGTTTTTTTGAGGGCTATACGGTCAGCGAAATGGCAGAGCGGGTCGGCCGCGTCCTGCGGCAGATTGGCCTTACGCACAGTTTTGCCCCGATTGTCGCCGTAGTCGGTCACGGTTCCAGCAGCACCAATAACCCATATTTTGCCGCCTATGACTGCGGTGCCTGCTCGGGCAGGCCGGGCCTCGTGAATGCCCGTGCTTTTGCGCTGATGGCGAACCGTGCTGATGTACGTGCGCTGCTGGCGCGGGCCGGCATCCGCATTCCTGAAAAAACGCGGTTCGTGGGTGCAATTCACGATACAGCGAGAGATGAAATTGCCCTGCTCGATGCGGAGCTCATAGGTGATGAATATTCGGCCGACATCAGAAAACTCAGGCAGCTTTTCACGCAGGCGCTCGAGCTGAATGCACTTGAGCGGACGCGCAGGTTCGCGATTCTCAATTTTCCCGAATCGGAGCGTGCCGCGGTCAAAGAAGCACGTCTGCGGACGGAAATGCTGTTTGAGCCCCGTCCTGAATACAACCACGCGACCAATGCTCTTGCAGTTGTGGGCCGGCGGTCTTTTACAGAGAATATTTTTCTGGACCGACGAGCATTTTTTAACTCGTATGATCCGGCTGCAGACCGCGATGGCAGTATTCTGAATGGAATTCTGACCCCGCTGGTTCCCGTATGCGGAGGTATTAATCTGGAGTACCTTTTCTCGCGCGTCGACAACTCGGTCTTTGGTGCAGGCTCAAAATTGCCTCACAACGTCTTCTCACTGGTGGGTGTCGGTAATGGTTCTGAGGGCGATCTGCGGACTGGACTGCCCGAGCAGATGATCGAGATACATGACCCGGTGCGTCTGCTCATCGTGATTGAGCAGCGCCGTGAGCTTGTAGAACGTGTATTGGGACAAAATGAAGCCGTACGGCAATGGGTAGATCTCGAGTGGGTTCACCTGGTTGTTTTTGATCTGAAGACGAAAAAGTTCTACCGGAGGTTCGCCGGGGAATTCAAAGAATTAAACCTCGGCACCCTTAAGCCGCCTGTCTTTGCAGATTCCCGGGCGGCATATTACCATCGCCGTGACAATATCACACCGGCGATTTTACACAGGAAACACTGAAATGATACTTCGTATTGTTGTTGAATCGATCGTTCTCTACCCGCTGGTTATAGCCCTGCTGATCGCAGTGCTACCGTGGAAAGAGAGCTGGCTGTCCCGGGCGGTTATCATTGCCAATGTGCTCAACGGTTTGCTGACCGCAGCGCTCTTAGTCTTGTTCATCGCGTCCGGATTTCACCCCGTGGAGATTTCAGGTGGGCACCTGGTGCAGGCGGGTAACTACCATTTTAATTTTCTGCTGCTCGTTGATAAGTACTCCGTTTCCTTCCAGGTACTCATCGGCTTACTGACCGGCCTCGTGCTGATGTTCTCGCGACGCTATATGCACCGCGAGAAGGGTTACAAAAGATTCTTTGCGTCGCTTTTCCTGTTTGTAGCCGGTATTTCTCTGGTTTCGCTGGCGGCGACCATCGACGTGCTCTTTGCCGGTTGGGAAATCGTCGGAATTTCCTCTTTCCTGCTGATCGGTTTCTATCGCATCCGGTTGCAGCCCGGACGGAACAGCCTGCGCGCCTACACCATTTACCGTGTCTGTGACGTGGGATTATTCATGGGGGCCTGGCTCTTTCATAAGCTAGGCAGCGAATACTTCTTCCTGCAGCATGCCGACCGGGCTCTCGACGCGGAATTTGTCCAGTTAAACCTCTGGTTTTTTACGGCGATTGGTTTGCTAACGGTACTCGCCGCCATGGGGAAATCTGCTCAATATCCCTTTTCGTTCTGGGTACCGCGCGCCATGGAAGGTCCCACACCGTCGAGTGCCATCTTTTATGGTGCGCTCTCTATTCATGCTGGAGTTTACCTGCTCATTCGCATGTGGCCCCTGTGGCGCGCTGTGGAATGGATACCCTGGCTGGTCGGTGCGGTTGGGCTGCTGACTTCCGTTACGGCAACCATCTCTCTCAAAACGCAATCGAACATTAAAGGCCAGGTCGGTTATGCCTCGGTGGCACAGGTGGGATTAATGTTCATCGAGCTGGCAGCTGGCCTGCGTGAAATTGCGATGCTCCATTTTCTCGGTAACGCGATTCTACGCTGCTACCAGCTTCTCGCCTCGCCTTCGATCATGGTGCTGTACCTGCGGCAGCAGGCCGAGGGCGCAGTGCTGAGCCGCGGATTTTCCGGTTATGCGATGAGTATCTTAAGTGAGACCTGGCGGAGACGCTTCTTTGCTTTCTCTTTCTCTGAAGGTTATGCAGAAGCACTCATGGTCTTTATCTGGCGCAAGCTGAAACAACTGGCAGGCCTGGTGCAACGTGCATTTTCCCCTTTTGTATTCATCAATGTGGTATTGGTACTATTGCTCCTCGAATCCTTTGGCAGGCCATTCCTGGGCGAAGGGCTGGTCAATACAATCTGTGCAGTTGTATTCGGTTTCTCTTCAATTTTTGTGGCGCTCTCAGCGCTGGGGCAGGGGGTACAACCGGCGCGGGTTCTGTGGCTGACAGGGCTCTCTGCAGGCTTTAAGGGGTTGTCGGTTGTTTATCTTAGCCCGGAGAACGCAATCCATAGCCTGCTGTACTTTGCGGGTATCTCAACGGGCTTTCTAATCGCACGTGCCGGATTGCGCTTTATACCTGCAGCTGTTCAGGTAACTGAGTATGCCGGTGCAGCGGAGCTTTACCCGCGGGCGACAAATGCTTACTTTATCGGAATTCTTTGGATGTCAGGTTTTACCCTGAGCCCGACCTTTTTTGGTGACGATATTCTGCTGCATACGGGAGCAGAAAAATTTGCTTATGAGACATTTTTCATGGCGGGTGCATTTGTGCTCAATGCGGTAACGCTGTTGCGCAGTTATGTAAAGCTTGCATTTGCCAGGTAGACGAACGGAGGAAGTATGAAAGCATGGAATGATTTGAAAACACACTGGCGCTCTGACCTGACAGCAGGCTTTATTCTCTCGCTGATTGCGTTGCCGCTTTGTATCGGGATTGCGGGGGCATCGATTGGCAATGGTGCACTTTCGCCTGCCGTTTCGGGCCTGATTGCTGCGGTAGTTGGCGGAGTGCTGGTGTCACGGCTCTCGGGCACACACGTCGCGATACATGGCCCGGCCGCCGGTCTGATTGTGATTGTGCAGCACGGCATCGATAGCCTCGGTGCTGGCGACGCAAAAGTGGGATTTCAGCGTTTTCTGGCGGCAATGATTATTGCCGGTGCCCTGCAGGTGCTGACCGGGTTGTTGAAGCTTGCACGCTACGCGGCGCTGTTTCCGGTTAACGTCATACATGGTATGCTTGCTGCAATTGGTGTCATTATCATATCGAAGCAGGTGCATGTCGCGCTGGGTGTAATGCCGCAGGCAAAATCTCCACTGGGGCTCTACGCAGAAGTTCCGACCAGCGTTTCAAGCATGAATCCGGAAATCGCGATGATTGGCCTTGCTGCGCTTGGGGTTATGGTCTTCTTCCTCTTTGCTCCCTGGAAGCTGCTGAAGAAAATCCCCGCGCCGCTGGTCGCAGTCATCGTTGCGGCAGTACTGGGGGTCCTCTTTGATCTGCAGCATGAGCACCATTATTTCTTCATGGGCCGTGACTATGTTATAGGCGAGAAATTTCTCGTTACCCTGCCGGCGTCGGTACTCGCCGCATTGCCGCGTCCGGATTTCAGCATGATCACCTCACCAGTATCCCTGTTAACCATATTCTCGATCTTCTTTGTCGCGAGCCTTGAATCTCTGCTCAGCGCAAGTGCTGTCGACAAGCTCGACAACGAAAAGCGGGTCAGTAACCTGAACAAAGAAATTATCGCGAACGGGGCTGCGAACCTGCTCCTGGGCGCAATTGGCGGCCTGCCCATAATTGCCGAGATTGTCCGCTCGTCTGCTAACGTGTCTAACGGTGCAAAGACGCAATGGTCAAACTTCTTCCACGGTCTTTTTCTGGCGCTGTTTTTGTTCCTGATTCCGGGCGTTATTCACCTGATACCAAATGCAGCGCTCGCTGGTATTTTGATTCTTGTCGGCTTCCGTCTGGCGCGGCCATCGGAGTTTAAACATGCCTTTGATGCGGGGATCGAACAGCTGGCAATCTTTCTGACAACCCTGGTCGTCACGCTGGTTGAAGACCTCCTGGTGGGTATTGCGGCAGGTCTCATAGTCAAGCTTCTGATACTTGTGCTCCGTGGTGTAAAATTGCGTGAAGTCTTTAGCCTGCGGGCAACCGTCCAGGATTCTGGTTCGGAGATTTACGTAAAGCCGGAAGGTTCGATCATATTCACCAATCTCTTTTCGCTGACAGATAGAATCAGCGCCTTTGAGAAGAGTAAGCATCTCACAATTGATTTTGCCAGTGTACATTACGTCGACCACACCTCGATGGCCGCCCTGGTAACGCTCCGGCAGGAAGCTGAGGCAGAGGGGCGGGCACTGACGATGCTGAATATTGATCTCCTCAAACCCTACTCGAGTCATCCTGCGGCTGCGCGGAGGGCTTAAATGCGCTGCCGTTTTCCTCTGCGGACATTGCTTACCTCAGCGGCAGTGCTGACAGTTTCCCTGCATGCACAGCAGGCTGCAGCAGCTGAAAGCGTAAAGCTGCCTGCAGAGGCCCCTGCAGCTGCAGCCAGTGGAAAGGCAGGAGGCAACGCTTTTGCCAGTCCATACCGTGATAGTGGTCTCCCGGCTGACGCACTGCGGCCGATGCTACTCGATGCAGCGTTGGCACAGCAGGTAAAGAATAGCCAGCAGCTGTGGATCGGCGATATCATGCGCATCGGTCTCTACAGCCGTGTGCGCGGCGAGTTCAGGGATAACCTGAACTTCAGCGCCTCCAATCCCGAAAAGGTCAACCGTTTCAGCCAGCAATCCCAGGTCTTTTTTTTCGTTAACCCCGCAGGAGATACCGAACTAAAGATTACCCTGCAGGATGCACGGCTATGGGGCGGAGACGGTGGCGTGAGCGCAGGCGATGACCGCGCTGCCTTTTTCACGAATGGTGACAATACGAGTGGCAAACGCAACAGTTTTGACGTGCGCGAGGCATACGTACAATTCCGGAACCTCGGCGCAAAGGGGCTAGGGCTGCAGCTCGGCCGGCAGATACTCGCATACGGCGACGGTCGCATGATAGGTAGCGCGAACTGGACTTTCGGCGGGTTGTCTTACGATGGCGTGCTGCTCAAGTACGATGCGGATGCGATTTCCAGCCACCTGTTCGCAATCAAGGGTACCTCGTCTGTTACCAACAATATGCCGAACGGCGGAGTCAGCAATTCACCCGTCCCGGACGGTGATTCGTACATGGCGGGTTGGTATAACTCGCTCAAGCACCATCTTGCCGTGCTCGATATATACGCGATCGGCATGTTCCGCAATGCTGCGGTCGATTCGGTGTGCTCGGTTGCGGGAGCAACCTGTACACCGGACATCGTTGTAGCAACTGCCGGGCGGCAGCGTTCAAACCTCTACACCTTTGGCGCACGCCTCACCAACCGCACCGAGGCGAACAGGTTACCGGCAGGCAGCAAATGGGATTATACCCTCGAAGCAGCCATCCAGGCTGGCAATGCACCCGATGTCCTGTTCACGGATTCTATAGGCAATGCGTCCACCAACGGCCGGCGCTATGCAGGCCAGCTTTTCTTTGCCCAGACTGGTTACAAGGTGCTTGATGACCTGCGTGTGGGAGTTCAGGCGTACTATTCTCCCGGTACCCGCGACAGAACCGGTTCGACAATCGATACGTTTCAGACCCTGCCGGGGCCGCGCTTTGGCGGTTTTCCTTACCTGAACAACTTCAACGGCATTTCGGAAAATATGGGGATGAAAAACATTTTTACTCCCTCGGTTTCGCTGCTCTATGAAAGCCCGAAGTGGGGTGATTTTGTCGTCAGCTATTTCTATGAGATGAAAGCCACACCGCAGGATGCATGGTATGGCATCAGCGGGCTGGCCAACTCGGGAACAGCCGCTGCGAATTCGTCAGGCAGAATTTCAACCGAGAGCGCCACGAATGCTTCGGGCGCGAATCTGGGTTCGTTACTCTACCACGAGGTCAACCTGGTATGGATGCAGCGTTTTTCCAGCTGGCTTTCGATCTGGGTCGGTGCGGGTTATTTGCACGCAGGCAATGCCATTGCCATTGCGCGCGGCAATGATTTTAAGGCCGACGCTTTCATGGCATTTATCCAGATACAAGGCGCGCTCTAGTTCTTCTCTTCTACTCCTCACTCTAACCGGAGAGTCGTATGACTCTCCGGTTTTTTTATGCCGATTTCTTCAGTGCCTGCTCAATGTCGGCGAGCACGTCGTTTGCATTTTCCAGTCCCACGGAGATACGCACCATGCCAGGCAGAATGCCTACCGCTGCACGTTCGGCATCGGTCAGCTTCGAGTGCGTGGTCGATGCAGGGTGGGTCGCAATGGTGCGTGTGTCGCCGAGGTTTGCCGTGTGCGAAAGCATACTGAGTGAATCGAGAAATTTGCGACCGCGGTCGATGCCGCCCTTCACAATCATGGTGACAATACCGCCGCCAAGCTTCATCTGCTTTTTCGCGAGCGCGTAACCGGGATGGTCGGGCAGGAAAGGGTAAATTACCTTTTCGACTTCCGGATTCTTTTGCAGTGCCTGCGCCAGCGCGAGTGCATTACTTGAGTGGCGTTCCATGCGCAGGTCGAGCGTTTCGAGGCTCTTCGAGAAGATCCAGGCGTTGAAAGGCGAAAGTGCCGGGCCCGTATGCCGCGCGAAAAAGCGGATTTCTTTCATGAGATCTTTTCTCGCAAGTATAACTCCCCCTAAGGCACGCCCCTGGCCGTCGATGTACTTGGTCGCCGAGTGAATGACAATGTCAGCGCCGAAGTCTGCGGGTTTCTGTAGCGCAGGGGTGCAGAAACAATTGTCGACATTGAGCAGAACACCGCGGGCTTTGCAGATCTTGCCGACGTGTTCGAGGTCAATGATGTCGAGCGACGGGTTCGAAGGAGTTTCGAGAAACAGCATGCGCGTGTTCGGCTTGAAAGCTTTTTCCCATTTTGCCTGGTCTGCGATATCGACGTAGGTGAATTCAATGCCCCAGCGCGGGAAAATCTGCGTCAGAATCTGGTGCGTTGAGCCAAACACCGAGCGCGCGCAGACAACGTGGTCGCCGCTCTTGAGTAATGCGGCCATGCTGGTGAAGATTGCCGACATACCCGAGGCAGTGGCGAAGCCGTCGTCGAGGTGCTCGAGTACAGCCATCTTGCGCACAAACTCGTCGGTATTGGGGTTCGAAAAGCGCGTGTAGATATTACCAGGCTGTTCTTCAGCAAAGAGCGCGCGTGCCTGTTCTGCAGATTCGAAGACAAAGCTCGAAGTCATAAAAATTGGAACCGAGTGCTCGCGCTCGGCAGAGCGGGGGGCCTGGTCGCGTATGGCGCCCGTTGTTTCGTTTTGGTCTGGCTTATGCATTGAGCGTGTACTCCCAGGTGATGGTAGCAGTCATTTCGAGCGTCTTGGCCACAGAACAGTATTTCTCCATCGAAAGTTCGATCGCGCGTTTCAGGTGGCTCTCTTCGATCGGCCCGCGCAGGGCAAAGCGCACGACGATTTTGGTGAAGGGGTTGGCGAGCTGTGATTCACCGCGTTCGCCGACCACCTCGACATCCATCGTCTCAATTTCCTGCCGCTGCTTGCGCAGAATACTGACCACGTCAATACCCGAGCAGCCCGCGAGGCCCATCAGCAGCATTTCCATTGGGCGGACACCTTTACCGGTGCCCCCGATCGCTGCCCCGGCATCGATATGCACAGTATTGCCGGCGGAGTTGCTGGCTTCAAAGTGAAAGGGTTCGCCTATGCGGCGGAGCGTAATGCGCGTCTCGGACATACGCCGTGGTGTAGGTCTGGCACAGGCTGAAAACCAATCCCCAGCCCTTCTTATCTGCTCGACAAGCTGTCTCGCGGGACATTTTTACCCCCCATGGCAGACATTTTCTCGACGATTCTGACCGTGATGCTGATCGTCGTCTCAATTCTCATGATTATCATCATCTTGCTGCAGTCCAACCGGGCTGCCGGCGGTATGTTTAGCTCGGGCGCGCAGACTGCGTTTGGCGCCGGTTCGGCCGATGTTTTAACCAAGATTACCGGCGGTTTCGCTGCGGCTTTCCTCCTTATATGCTTCGGTCTGGCAGCGCTGAAAAGCTCTACCCGGGCAACGCAGGCAGCAACTCTTGAGCTGGGTAAAGAATCCCCGGCAGTAGTCACTCCGGCCCCCGAGAAGCCTGCTGACAACAAGGCCCCCGCTGCACCTGCCGCAAAACCAGCAGCTCCTGCAGCAGCAGCACCCGCTGCGGCCCCCAAGTAATAACCATGGACCGTAACCTAGCCCTCGAATTTGTTCGCGTTACCGAAGCTGCTGCTCTTGCTGCAGCCCGGCAGATGGGTAAGGGCGATGAAAAAATCGCCGACCAGGCGGCCGTGGACGCAATGCGCAAGGCATTTGACTCGGTACTGGTTTCTGGCAAGATCGTGATCGGCGAAGGCGAGCGCGACGAAGCGCCGATGCTCTACATCGGTGAAGAAGTCGGCGCCGGCGGAACTCCCGTTGATATTGCGCTCGACCCGCTTGAAGGTACGACGATTACCGCTAAGGGTGGCTATAACGCGACTACAGTTATCGCGGTTGCCGAAAAAGGCTGCTTTCTGCATGCCCCCGATACTTATATGAACAAGCTGGCTGTTGGCCCTGCAGCGAAGGGAGCGCTCGACATTACCGATCCAATCCCCCTGACTCTCAAGCGGCTTGCAAAGGCACTCGACAAGTACCTCGAAGACGTGACTGTCTGCATTCTCGACCGCCCGCGCCATAACGAACTGATCCAGCAGGTGCGTGAAGTCGGCTGCCGCATCAAATTGATCGGCGACGGCGACGTTTCCGGCGCTATCGCTACCTGCATGGATGATTCCCCCGTAGACATTCTGCTCGGTACTGGCGGCGCACCCGAAGGCGTGCTTTCAGCAGCGGCGCTCAAGTGCATGGGCGGCGATTTCCAGGGGCAGCTGAAATTCCGCAACGACGACGAACGCCAGCGCGCGATCAAGATGGGCATCTCGAACCCTGACAAAGTATTCACCATGGAAGAACTGGCGTCAGGCGACAGCGTGCTCTTCTGCGCCACCGGCGTGACCGACGGCGAAATGCTGCGCGGTGTGCGCTTCAACCCGAAGGGTGCTGTGACTGAATCCATCGTGATGCGCGCGCGTTCGCGTACTATCCGCTGGATCAAGTCGCACCACCACTTTGACTATAAGCCCAAATATCTCTGACACGCCGCGCGGTTCGACTGCGCTCACCGAGCGGCACTAACACGGTCACTGAGCGCAGTCGAAGTGACCATGGTTGAGCACCAAAACGCGCGCGAAGAATTTACCAACATACGCGTAACACGCGACGGCCGCTGGTTTACCGGCGCCAAAGAAATCATCAACTACAAGGTTATCAGCCATTTCAGGCAACACCTGTTTCGCGACGAGAAGGGCATCTACATCTACCAGACTTTCAGGCAGTTTGCAGAGAAAGGTTACATCACGGTCGAGGGGCCGCTTTTGAGCGTGTTTCGTGCCGATGAGGTAAACCTGACGCTAGACAGCCTCGATACCCTGCCGGTTGCTGAGGCGCAGGTTGTACAAAACAGCGACGACGAAGCGCTGTATGTCTATTACCCGCGCCTGGGCTGTTATGCTTCGGTGCCTGCTTCGGTTTCACCTGACTTCGCCAGACTGCTGAGCGAAGAGGGGGAGCGTATTTTGTTCTGTGGCCGGGCCATCGAAGCGCAGCCAATCACCGCCTGGTCATAGGGGTGTGCACAGCTTCAGCCCCTGCATCTGTTCAGAATGAGATAATTCGCCGCGGCTGCTGAGATGCAGCGCCGTAAGCTGTTGTTTTTTCGCCAGCGCGTTGAATTCTGTTGTACCAGTAAAAAAGAGGGCAGTCGACCAGCCATCCGCGTGCATCGCCGAGGGGTGGTAAACCAACGACAGCACAGTGTCGCTCTCGCTTTCTTTGGTCAGCGGATTGATCAGGTGGCCGCGTCTTTTGCCCCGCTCGTGCACATACCGCTTGTCCTGAGCGGAGACGGAAATTGACCCCTCTGAAATTGTGCAGCTGACCAGAACGCGGTTTGCCTCTTGCGGATCGTAGACTGTCGTGGTATGCTCTGTACCGTGAACCAGCAAATGGCCGCCAAAGTTGAGCACGAATGCCCCAATGCCCAGTTTTCGCAAAACAACAGCTACCTGATCGAGGGCGTAACCTTTGGCAATACCGCCAAAATCAAGAGCCATGCCCTTTTTTTTCAAGCCCGCGCGCGTTCCTGAAATCAGCACCTGGCGGTAGTCGACCAGGCTGCCTGCTTCCACCAGTTTTACCTGCGCAGTATCAGACTCGCCGCCAAAATTTTCGCGCATAAGGCCATACGCTTTGATGAGCGGCAGGATCGTCGGGTCAAACCGCCCCTGGCTTTGGGCCGCGATCACGAGGGCCGTCCGCAGTACCTCGAGGGTGCTTGTGCTTAGGGGCTGCAGCAGAGACGCTGTACCAGCTGCGGCATTCAGCCGTGTGAGTTCGCTGGTATGGTAGACGCTCATGCGGCTGTCGATGTCGCTCAGGACATCTGATATTGCCGTAAAACCAACGTCGCACTGCTCTGGCCGATCACAAATGAGTGTAGCCGAGAGCAGCGTACCCATTGAGGGCAGGTTGCGGGTTATGGAGTTTTTTTTTCCGGCAGTACGTCAGACCGGGGCGTAAGCTGAATTTCGTCGGGGAATACTTCGGTCTTCTTCAGGGTGCTTAAAGGAAGCAGCAACAGCAGGCTGATTACGGCAATTGCCAATACCCAGCTTTTCAGCTCAGGGCGCACCAGCAGCAGATGTATGATGAGCAAGAGCACGAAAAGAACCGACAAGTAGAAATGAATCCAACGTACCGTTTCGAGTACTGGCGGCCATGGAATCACCTGCAGAGCGAAACCCGACAGCGTCATTGCAGCCACGAGGCCAATGAGTGCGATGCCGGTACGTAAGCCCTGCCGAATTTGCGTGACGAGTTGTGGTATCACGTGGATACTAAACAGCATGCCACAGAGGAACAGCCAGGTGACAACGGCAGCGACGTGTGTCTTGAGCAGCGCCTGTCGCAGTGTCGGAAAAAAATCCGCCGGCTGCAGCATGAAATAAACAAGCGCAAGACCTGTGGTAGTGCTGAGCCAGGTCGTACCATAGAAAAAAATCCGGAAGCGCGACGTGAACATCACCGTTTCTGCTCCAGCACTATCTTATGCAGCGCCAGCACACGCCGTGCCGACGAGGTGAGCACACTGCAGGTCAATGTCGAACCTGTGATGGTCGGAATATTGCCTTTGAGGGAAAGTGCAGGCGAAAGAGTCTGCCCGTGGAACAGGCTGAGAAAGGCATCAGAGGCCATGTATTCCTGTGGTTCAGCAAAGCTCAGCTGTTCAATATGCAGAATACGTTCTTTTTCATCAATACAGATGAGCACAGTTTCGTTCAGAGTTCTGACACGGTGCGTATCGAGATATGCATAGCCGATCAGCTTGCCTGCCTTCGTGATTTCATAGACGACGAGAAACGCCGTATCGATCGGCTCATTTGCGTACTGCACAGCGCGCTTAAGCTGCTCAGGGGTCAGGTAAACCGACCGGCGCTTGAGATTGTCTGCCTGCGGAAAAACGGATTGAATGGCTTCAGGGAAAGTGCGGTAAACGCGTGCTTCGGCCTGCGTAATCAAAAGAGTGAGAACAAAGATACTTTTACGGGCGAGCATACAGGCTACCTATAGTGAGATTCATTCTCATTTAGACAGGGTGTCAAGCAGCCTCGCATGTGAACTGTGACGACCGGAAAGGTCATGCGACATAATCTGGAAGCCATGGACTTGCATGGCTTCCAGATGGGGGACCTTTTAGAACAGGTAGCCCAGTCCAAAATTGAGCTGGTTAAACCCGGTTTGGGCCTTGTTGCTCGTGATTGCGTAGTCGATCTTTGCAATTATCTGGCGAATAGGTTTATAGGCAAGACCGATCGTCAGGACATTTTGCTCGTAGCGCGCGTCGAAGCGATTGCCAGCCGCCACCTTGTACTGTGTATCAACCTTTTCGAGCCGAATGTGCGGGTAGAGTTCCTGGTCGGTGATGTTCAGCAGGCGAAACACGTCATACCCGAGTTCGATGTAAGCCCCATACATCTGGTCCGCAGGGCCAAAGCCAGTCGTGGTACTGCGCAGCTTATCAGCGCCGGTCAAATTAGCAAAAGTGACGACCGAACGAAAGTAGATACCCCGAAAGCGTACATCGGCGTGGGCATCGAGAATCGTGGTTTCATGCACGTGCAGGTCAGCGGAGCCGCTCTTACCATAATAACCCGAAACGCCAAATATGCTGCCGGTGAAGCCCGTATAGTCGACGCGCAGCACTCCCGAAAACTCATTGGCAATCG
This sequence comes from Turneriella sp., assembly GCA_046346875.1. Classification (GTDB taxonomy): domain Bacteria; phylum Spirochaetota; class Leptospiria; order Turneriellales; family Turneriellaceae; genus Turneriella. The sequence continues at coordinate 44,080 of JAXMHG010000002.1, forward strand.
CCTCATTGCCACGCTGCCGTCCACCGCGCAGACCCTGTGAGGTGAAGTTCGGATTGTTGGCATCTGGTGAGCCGTCAGACGCTGCATTCAGGCTGGTCACGCCGTAGAGTTTATAAGCAAAATCGCCCAGCTGGCCAAAGATACCGGCGCCGTTCTCGCGCCAGGTACTCGGCATGATGACAGTCTCTGTGAGAGGGCGGGTCGCTGCAAGAAATGTCGGAGCTTCGTGCATCTCGTTATATATGCCCATGGGAATCAGCAGCAGTCCTGCGCGAAAATTGAGCCGCGGATCGTGCAGGTAATCAATCGCAGCAAATTCGGTGTAGACGTTCGCAGCTCCGGCATGCTCGAACTCAATCTCTGAGTTGAACACCCACTTGTCATTGAACTTGTAACCGACATAGACGATCTGGCGCAGCGAATCGATCTTGTCGTTTTGCCCCGAGTCGTTACCCGCTTCGTTCGTGCGGGCGTTCTTGTTGTAGAGAAACTCGCCATAACCGCCGATCGAAACGCCCTGGTTTACTTCGTAAACCTTTGACGCAGCGGGACCAAGGCCGTAGCGACCGGTTTCTTTTGCCGCTGGAAACAGTTCCTTACCTGCTTTAAGCTTTTCAACTTCCTGCGACAGGATTTCAATCTTGCGATCCTGTTCTGTCTGGACGTCAGGTGCGATTTCCGTCTTTTTGCTCTCTTCCGCTGTTTGCGGACTTTTCGTGCCCTGGGCAAAGGCCACTGTGCTCACAATGGCCCAGATACTTAAAATTCTTCTCATTTATTCTTTCCTCTTGCTTTTCTTTTTATATTAATGATTCAGTTGCTGTAACCATCGGTCAGCGTACCCAGAAACGCGACAATCGCATCGATTTCGTCATCGCTCAGACCGAGGTCGCCCAGTTCTTTACAGTTCTGCGTACCGGTGAATTCAGGGGTGTCCCAATTATCGGGATTGCCTGCCGCGCAGGCGCTATTATAGAAGCGTACCACCTCGCGCAGGTTCTTGAAAAAGCCGTTGTGCATGTAGGGTGCGGTGATGGCGACATTGCGCAGGCTCGGTACCTTGAAGCGCCCATCGAATGCCGTATCGTCCAGGATAGCGCCGAGTCCCCGATCACTGAATGATGCATCATAGGCCGGATCGCCTAGCTTGTTGATAGGGATCTCTGTATTCTTTGGAACTCCTATATTGTCGTTCGTGAAGTCAGTGAAAAGCGGCGCGGCACCTGCCGATGGATGGCAGGCAGCGCAGTTGGCCTTGCCGTTGAAGAGCGCCAAACCGCGGTCTTCCTCATCAGTAAAATTCGCCAGCCCCCGGCGTACGGCATCAAATTTCGAATCAAATTTGCCAAATGCCGTTCCGCGTTCAAATTCGGCAAGGGCTTCGCCGATCATGCGGTAAGCAGCACTTTTGTCGCTGAAGGCGTCATCGCCGAATACCTTGCGAAAATCCGCAGCGTAAGGTCGCCCCATTATCTTGGTCACGACTGCGTCGCCGTTGGCATTTGCCATTTCAACCGGATTGAGAAAAGGTTTGAGAGCCTGTTCTGCGAGACTAGCAGCGCGGTGGTCGAGAAACTGACCGCCTACCATGGTGCCGGCTTCGGCGTCGAAATGCGCGGGCGGACTGAACATTGCATAACCAATCGCAGGTGTATTGCGCGTACCGAATTTGCTGGTGTCTGATCCCTCAGAGACGCCGCTCGCATGCATCGATGGATCTGAAAAACCTGCGGACGGCGAGTGGCAGCCGGCGCACGACTGGTTCGAGTTTTTTGACAGGCTTGTGTCGAAAAAAATCTGCCGGCCAAGCTCTGCTTTCTGTTCATCGAGCAGCGCTTTGGAATTTTGAACGCACGCGCCCGCAGGCAGCGCGAGCGCAGCGATAAGACCGTATCGAAAAGCAGCGCGCATTTTCAGAATATATAGCCGAGGCTGATATTGATCTGGTTTACACCTGTCTGCGCGCCGTTACGGATAATCTGGTACTCGGCTTTCGCAGCGAGTTGCACAATCGGCTTGTAACGCAGGCCGAGGGTGTAAGTGGTGCGGTCGGCGGCGCCGTCGCGCTGAAAGCCTGCCGGCTGGCGAAATTGCGTGTCCATGCGCTCAAAGCGGCCAAATGCCACGAGTTCCTGGTCTGAGCCAAACAGGTGCAGCACATCGTAACCCAGTTCAAAGTAGCCGCCGTAGAGGTCAGAACCGACAGCAGCCGATGACGCGGTGAGCGTGCCGCCGGTCTGCTGCTGCTGGTAAAGATCGCTCACATTGCCGACGCGCGAGTAGGCAAGTACCGTGCGCGCCAGAAAGCCCGCATAACGTGCATCGACGTGCGCATCGGCAATCCAGACATCGATCGGGGTTCTGAAGTTGTGACCGGCACGGCCGTAGTAACCTGAAATGCCCGCGAGCAGGCCGCTGAGGCCGATATAGTCGGCGCGCGCCACCCCCGCAAAGCTGACAGATTTCGCTTCGCCGCCGTCCTGCCGGCCTTCGCGCAGGCCGCTCGTGGCGTTGAAGCCGTCGACGCTGCCGCCGTTCGCGCTGCCCAAAGCGTCAAAGCCGTTCAGCACGAATGCCTTATAGTTGAAGTCGCCAATGGTACCGAAAGCTCCCACACCGTTCTCAGACCAGGTTGATGGAATAATAAACTGCTCGGTCATCGGGCGTTTAGCGCCGAGGTAGACTGTCGGCTCATGCAGTTCGTTGATGAGCCCCATGGGTAGCAGAATTTTTCCGGCGCGAAAGCTGAGCCACGGCCGCCAAAGGTAGTCGAAGTAGGCAAATTCGAGACTGACTTCTTTGGCGTGTTCGATTTCAATTTCTGAGTTGAAGATCATCTTATCATTGAACTTGTAACCGAAATACAGAATCGCGCGGACAAAATCGGACTGGTCGACCGATGTATTGGTGACATCGACGCCGCTCTGGTTCGTACGGTCGTAGCGCTGGTAGAGCAGTTCGCCGTAACCGCCGATCGAAACGCCCTGCTGCACATCATAGACCTTCGACGCCGCCGGACCGAGGCCGTACTTTCCGGTAGCCTTAACTGCCGGAAAAAGCTCCTTGCCGGCCTTGAGTTTTTCTATTTCTTCTGACAGTATCTCAATTTTTCGCTCCTGCTCTTCAGGCGAGAAGGAGGGGCGAGTCGCGGTATTCTGGGCAAAAGCCAGTCCCCCTACAGTAAAAAAGAGTAGAAAAGGTAAGACGATAGCGCGCATCCAGGCTCCGTAAATAGATAATGAGAATAATTATCAATTATATTTAGGGCGTCAATCCCAAAACGGGAGGCAAGCTCGGCTACCGTCAGGGTCATCGGCGAAGAAGATAACCTGGCTGCTATTCCGGGATCGGGGCAGGGGGACGTGACAATACCTTCAGCAAGATCAGCGACCTTAATCTCAAGCAGGTGCTGCTGCTCGACGAAACGGCACTTGATATTGAACGCAGGACACAGCCTTTTCCGGTACCTCCACCAGAATACGTGCATGCGCTGCGCCAGCGCGGCGATAATATTATGGTATTTCGCCCGCAGATAAGTTTTACTCTTACAGGCCTGCGCTAAAAAGCCTGCGCACAAACTTGTTGGGGCGTTTTTACACTGAGTAACAGCAAGAGCTGCCCCAAAATTCGCTTGGCAATGTGAGCTATTCACGGCAGTGCTGCCGCTGTTATGCTGCGGGCGACATGGATCTGCTGCTTTTTTTTCCTGGCCAGCCTGCAGGTTTCACCTGCCAGTCAACCATCCATTGTTCCAGGCTTTGTGTTACCTGACCGTGCGGGGACATTTGAAATTGACCAGGGCTGTTCCTTCAGAGCGCCTCAGCACGACGCCGAGTATGTTCAGTTCACAGGAACCCTGACACTCGGTTTTAGGCACGAAGCTCTCGATCTTCGCTGTAACATTCACGTCAATGAGTCTTCGCGCCCGCTACGGCTTGTACTTGCCGCACCCTGGCTTGATCGCGTTATGCTGCTTCCCGAAGGCAAGGGTGAACCGCTTTTGGCGGGCGAACTTGTCCCGCCGCAGCTGCGTGCATTAGCAGTGCGAAATCCGTCTTTTCCGATAACCATGCGGCGGGGGTTGAATACCTTCACACTGCGTATTGAATCACCCGGTTCACGATTGGTCCTCCCGCTGGAAGTGCACGATGAGGCGCAGCATATTACGAATGAGATCCTGGATCACTGGCTGCTGGGCTCTTTTTTTGGGTTTATTGCCTGCCTTGCGGTTGTATCCGTCGTGTTCGGTGGTTTCAGCAGGGATCCGATTTTCTTCATCTACGCGTTTGGACTGCTCGCTAACCTGGGCCTGATCTTTATCCAGTTTGGGCTGCCGGGCGTGGTCTTCGGTTTTGCCGGTAGTTCGCTCAATACACTCACCGTCCTGCTGACTGCGGTTGCGGCGATGTTCTTCACCGAGTTTCACCGGCAGTACCTGCGCATTACCCAGGGAAGGGGAGCTTTGATCTTGCGCGGCGTCTGCGCCGCCGGTGGGGCAGTTGCCGTACTGGCGTTCATTCTGCCGTTTCCGCGTGCTGTGCAGTTGTCGCTCTATTTTGTCATTCTTGTTGATCTGGTTCTGCTCTATTTCTTGATTATCCAGCTCTGGCGCAGGGAGTTTCGGTATTCGGGTTTTTATCTGGCGGGTTGGGTCATTTTCCTCGGCAGCGTTATGCTGCACCTGCTGACGATATTCGGCATCCTACCCGCACACAATGTCATGAGATCAGCCTTTCACCTGAGTTTCCTGGTCCAGTCGCTGCTCTTCACGCTCGCGCTGGGTTCAAAACACCGTGAGCTGCTTGAAGAGGAAAAAAATACCCGCATTGCGATGAAGCTCATAGAACAGGAATACCGGCAGGCGAGCGACATTCACCGGCGGCTACTGCCCGAAAAAAAACCGGAAATTCCCCGGCTGGGTGTTGACATACTGTACATACCCATGGGCCAGCTCGGCGGAGATTTCTACACCTTCCAGGAGCAGGACGCCGGTAGCTGGATATTTCTGATTGCCGATGTGCAGGGCCACGGGCTACCGGCTGCGCTTGACGCCTCTTCAGTCAAGCTGGCCTTTCAGGAGGCTGTCAGTAAGAAAGGCGAGCCGGGCAGCATACTCTCAGAAATGAACCGGCTGCTGGCGCTGCACCTGCGCAACCGGTTTATCAGCGCACAGGTCTTGCGGTGGTTACCCGAACACAACAAGATGCAGATTGCGAGCGCCGGCCATCCGTACCCGCTGCTTTACTCCAGGGCATCAGGGAAAAGCCGCGAACTGCGGGCCGAAGGCTCGATTCTTGGCCTTTACAGCGAGGCAAATTACCGCGAATTTGAGGTGCAGCTGGCAAAGGGAGATTACCTGCTCGCTTACACGGACGGTCTCATTGAAGACCCGGCTTCTGAAAGTTCGTATGATGACGACATGCAAAACCTGATGGCCGTGATGGAATCTATGGACAGCGACCGACCAGCGGCAGCGCATTTCGCCAGGCAGATGCCGCGCTTCCGCGTGAGCAAACCCTGGAGCGATGACGTTACGGCGCTTCTGCTAACCTGCAATAGGGCTTGAGCTTTGCCGGTTGTATCCGAGCTTAACCGTCAGGCTTTACTGTCTCTCCAGCCATTCGAGTACTTCGCTGAGCGGTCGTGATGAAACGACCGTATGGTATACGCCCTTTTCGCGAAACCAAACGGAGCGAAAGCTGCCAGCGAACTGCACCCGGTAGTCGCGTTTGCCCACCAGCTTCAGGCCCTGCTCGGGCACTAACTTCAGACCGTAATCTTTTACCTGTGTGTAAAATGTCTGGTATGGCAGATCTTCGAAGTACAGCGTGTACGCGGGAATTAGCCCCTTTGCCCGCACGACGCGGCGCAACGTGAACCCGGTACTTGTGGTCGAAGGTATGCCCAGTGGAAAATTTGCCCCTGATCTGGCTTCTGCGATAGACAGGTCTCTGCCTGCGAGATTGTATTCACCGACTGTTGTACCGGCAGGAAACCGAAAGGCAAAATCTGTATCTGTCAGTGTTGGCATGAACTCCGCGCGGTCGAAGCGCAGGCGGTATTTTTCGGTGCCGTCGCGGTAGGCCGCGGTTTCGAGCGCAAAGGCAAATTCGGCATAGACGGCGGCCCGCCACTCATGGCTGAAAGGCGAAGGAGAAAACGCAGCATTCGGTACATAACGGACGCCGGTTGTCGGGTAGCCTGCAACCGCACCGTCGTCAATCTGCGCGATATCGTAGTGCGCTACGTGCCAGTCATATTCTGTCTCGAGCCAGCGCATCTGCTGCGGGGCGCTGATTTCCGGCACCTTCAGATAGCGAATGCCGAAGCTGCTCTTCGGAAAATACAGCGACAAAGTCCCGGCGGAGTAGTGCAGCACGTTGCCCTTGGCCGAACCCGGAGAAATCACGCGCGCAAATACCGTCGGTGGTGCAGCCCGCCAGAAAAGTTCAGTTTGCTGCGGTGTGGCGGAGATACCCGTTTCTGTGTACACGCCCTTCAGGCCCGTCAGCGACCACATACGTTTGAGTATCGTCTTGCGTTCCAATGCCCGTACGGGATTCTTACAATTGATCACGAACGGCAACACGCTGCCGGTTGCGGCGAGAAGCGCGAGCACGGTCAGGCGCAATTTCATATAAACCACCTTGGATTTCTGACGACGATGAAGAAGAGTGCAAGTGCAGCCAGAAAAATCATGGCTGACAAAACGGGAGATGTTGTCTGCGCTGCGTAATCCTGCTGCACAGTGGGAGCCTCTCCGGTTCTGAACAACGAGCGCAGGTACTGCCATGGCCCCCAGAGCTGAACGAAAAGGACTTCGCCCCGCGCAGGTATTTCATCAATACCGTAATCGACTGCCGCGCGCTCCGGCGCGAAGCTGCGGAACAGACGGTCCCATACGATCAGAACTCCGCCAAAGTTTTTGTCTATACACTCTGCATTTCGGCCATGGTGAACACGGTGGTGTGAAGGTGTATTCAGCAGCAGGCCGAAGAAGCGGGGCAGGTTGATCAGCTGCGTGTGTATCAGAAACTGGTAAGACAGCGACGCTGCCTGCATGAGCAGAATATGTTCTGGCCTGAAGCCGGCGAAGCCCAGTGGCAACCAGAAAATCGTACCGGGAAAAGGCAGCCAGGTTTGCCTCAGGCCGACGGCGAGATTAAACTCATTCGATGAGTGGTGCACAACATGGGTCATCCACAGGACTTTCAGCCCGTGGCTCAGCCGGTGAAACCAGTAGAAGCAGAAGTCATCGGCCAGGAACAGCAGCAGCCAGTACCACCATACCACGGGCAGGCGGGTAATTGTTAAGCTGAGCTGCAGGTAGACCAGCAGCAGGTATTCAAGATAGCCGTAAATGGCGGCTACGATCAGGTAGATCGTGTAGTCGGCGATATTGGTCATTGCCCCGGCGAAGCTGTAGACTTTTTTGCGGAGTAGCAGCGACAGCAGCCATTCAATGGTAACCAGTGCTGTTACGATAAATAGGATAAGTGGCGCTGTCTGTGACCAGAGCATACGATAAGCACCATGAGCCAGAATGCGGGGGATGCCCTGTCAAATATTTCGCCGTAAGGATAAAAGAGTTTTCACGCCCGCTATGTCGATTCACGCTGCCGCCGATGAAGAGAATAGCACGCGATGCCTTCACGTTCGGCGTGCTTCTGCTGTTGCCAGGCTGGCTGGCTGCAGAACCTGTGATTACCATTCACGCCAGTGGATTGCCGGCAATAGCAGCAGGCTGTGATTACAAAACGTCTGATTCGCCGGTCTGGGTACCAGCGCGCGAATTGTTGAACCTCGGACTGGTCGCCGGGCAGGTTGTGTTGCGGTGTCGCATCACGAACCCCGGGTCCGGGACGCCTGTTATCCTCGAAATTGCGTCGCCCTGGATCGACCGTATGGAGATGACTTTTCCTGGCAGCGGCATTGCATGGCTTGCAGGTGAACTGGTTCCCGGCGAACTACGGCAGTTACAGTCGCGCAACCCCGCTTTTCGCCTGCCGCTGAAGTCGGGCGATAACCAGCTTGAACTCCAGGTACAGGCAAATGGCTCTGCAGTCTTTCTGCCGATGCGCATCGTGTCAGAGCAGCAGTTCGAGCTTTCCGCCCGCCGTGACTATACGTTGTTTGGTGCTTATTTTGGCGCCTTGCTGATACTGGCGCTCGTGGCAACCGTCTTCGGTATCTACAGCAGGGATGTGATATTCTTTCCCTATGCGCTCGGCATTTTCAGCGGTTCTGTCTACTTTTTCATCGAGTATGGTCTGCCAGGTTCTTTACTGGGGGTTGCCAGTCCGTACCTTAATGTGGGCCTGGGAATTTCCAGTGCGCTGACCTTTGCCCTCTTCACTGACTTTCACCGGAGATTCTTGCAGGCGATTGGCTTTCGCAGCGCGATACTTTTTCGCACCATTTGTCTTGTTGCTGTTGGTACTGGCCTGCTCTTTCTTTTCCTGCCTTATGCGTTCTGCATCAAACTGCTGAATTATACGATCCTTCTGGGCGAGATAGTAATCTTTGCATACTTCGTGAAACAGATCAGGCACAGCAAGTACCCGCTTGCCTACAGCATGGCCTGGCTGGTGTTTATTGTTTCAACTTTCCTGTCCGTGCTCGCGAAGTTAAACCTGGTAAGCGCAGGATTGCTCGTTCGGCACAATGTCAGCGCTGCCTTCTTTCTGCAGGCGGTGCTCTTTTCGATGGTAATTGGCTCGCGGCACAAAGAGATTCTTATAGAGGGATTTAACACGCGAACGGCGCTTAACCTTGTCGAGCAGGAGCTTTCTCATGCGCAGGAGATTCACCGCAGAATTCTTCCCCGGCCGGACAGGCTGCCTGCCAGGCCATTACTCGACGTCCACTACACGCCGTTAGGCCGGTTAGGTGGAGATTTTTATACCTTCGAAGAGCGCGCAGACACGGGTATAATATTCTTTATCGCCGATGTGCAGGGGCATGGATTGCCGGCTGCACTTGACGCTTCGTCGGTTAAGGTGGCTTTTCAGCAATCTGTGACCCGGCAGTCCAGCGCGGCGACAATCCTCAGCGACATCAACCGGCACCTGAGTCCTCATCTCGACAGCCGCTTTGTCAGTGCGCAGGTGGTGTGCTGGCATCCGCAAACCCACCAGGTAGAGATTGCCAGTGCCGGCCACCCATACCCGATTGTGTGCTCGAATTCCGGGATGCCCTGCAGGGAAATAGTCATAGGCGGCCCTATCCTGGGGTTGGCTCCCGATTTTGTGTACCAGGGCACCTTGCTTGCCCTGCAGCCGGGGGAGTTTTTACTGGTCTACACCGATGGACTCATTGAAGATCCTTCTTCGCACAGGACCTATGAAGAAGACCGCGAAATACTCATGGCCGCTTTTTCCCAGTCTGTCCGGTTGCCAAAACCAGCAGCGGAGCTGGCTGCGCGCGTGCTGCGTTACCACACAGCGGGGCAGTTCAGCGATGACGTTACGGTCATGGTTTTTTGTCCCTGATCGCATTTACAAGGCCATTTCAGCCACCACGCCGTAGCCGGCATTCGGGTTTACGCTCTGTCTGCAGGTCAAACAGCAAAACTGTAATGGATGAAGAGATCGAGCGGCTGACCGGCATTACCCGCGAGCGGGCTCTGCGAATTGACGAAGTGAACCTCGCCGAACGGCTGGGGCTTGAAACTATCCGTTCGCTCAGTACCGAATTCTATACCCGGGTATTCAATGACGAGCAGCAGTGGTTCAGGAACATCTTCAAACAGAGTACCATCGAAGAAGCGATACAGAACCAGATGGAATTCTTCTTCCAGCGCCTGGGCGGCGAGCCGCTCTATTCACAGCGCAAAGGACACCCTGCGCTTATTGCGCGGCATATGAAATTTAATATGTCGCTGAAGGCAACGGAGCGCTGGGTTTATCACATGAAGAACGCGCTGGAAGCAACCGAGGCGATCGACGAAGATGCGCGCGGGCGTATGCTGGATTTTTTCACGCACACGGCGTATTTCCTGCATATTGGCTGCACAACCAGGCAGCGGCAAATGCATCAGTCGTCGTAATCAAAGAAGAAATCTTTATTCGAAAGAGGCTGCGAACCTTCATGGGTATGGCCGGTTACGTTTTGTACTATTTCCCGCAAGATGCGTATTTCCTCTTCCCAATAGGCATCTGAAGCAAAATCGGGGAATGCTGCCGTGAATGAGGGATCTTCAAAGCGGCGTGCAATCCAGCCCGAATAGTGCACGATGCGCATTGCGCGCAAGAGCTCCGCGTCGGCAAGCCAGCGGTCATCAAAATCCCGGAATTCACGGTATGCCTCGAGAAACACAGCGCGTTCATGCTCGGGCCGCCCCGAAAACATCATCCAGACATCCTGCAGTGGGGGCCCGCTGAGTGAATCGTCAAAGTCCAGCAGAAACCAGCCTTCGCTGCCCTGCAGCATATTGCCCTTGTGCAGGTCGCCGTGTATGCGCTGGTGCGGGTGGTTCGCTGAACGCACACGCCATTCATCCGCCAAATGCGCGGTAAGATCTTCGTATTCTGCGGCGAATCCCTGTTTAAGAAATTTTCTTTCCTGCAGGGCGTATAGTGGCTCTACGAGGTAACGCTCCGCAGAAAAAGCAGGGCGGTGCCGCATATTCGTGCCAGCACCGGTGTTGTGCAAGCGTGCAACCAGCCGCCCCAGGATCTGCAGATCGATCGTGCTGAGCTCTTCCGGTTCGCGGCCACCGGTGCGGGGCCAGACGGCAAAATAGATTCCCTGCCGTTCAAAGAGGGTGTTACCGCCAATTCGCAGAGGGTAGAGCGCAGGCACTTCGTCGGCCGCGAGATCCTCCAGAAACTGGTGTTCTTCGAGAATCTGTTCTTTGCTCCAGCGTTGTGGCCGGTAAAATTTTGTTACCACATGCCGGCCGTTTTCGAGCCGCAGGTCGAAGACCCGATTCTCCATGCTGTTGAGCTGCGCGACGTGCCCCGAAGGTTCAAGCCCCAGCTCACCCAGCGCGGCGACTATTTCATCGGGTGTCAGCCTATAGAAGAATTCCCTGCGTTCGTCATCGGCCATTGCGCAGTGATGTAACGAGCCGTCTCAGCGGATTGCCATTAACAGCCGCGCACGGACAATCTCAGGAAAGATCTTTTCGATTTCGCGGGCCGGTATTTTTTTGATGGCACGGGTACCAGCTTTCATCTCGAACAGGTTATCAGCTTTTGCCGAGAGCTCCCACTTTTGCTGTGCATGGCTGACCATGACCTGGCCATCGATGAGATAAATACGGGTTGTACCCACCTGGCTCTGCAGCAGAAGCCTGGTTCCTGTCAGGCGTACCAGGTTATCATTGGCAAGCAGTGCTACGGCAAACTGCGGATCATTGCGCTGCACGACTGCCGTGCCTGTGAGCAATTGCACCAGTGTTTCACCGCTGGGTTGTTGTGTCAGGCGAACGACGCAATCGGTTGCTGCTTCGAGCGTAAATTTTTCCGGCAGGTAGAGTGTAGCACCCGCGGGCAGAATCTCGTTGTGTGTTGAAGCTAATGGTTGTCCGCCAAGAAACCAGCCCTGCGGAATGGGAGTTTTTTTGGTACTGCAGGCGCCGAACACCAGGACCAAGATTAGCATTGAGTAGGAAATGTGCAGGCATGCGAAGCTGAAATGTCTTGTTACCATAGGTCCTCCATTCAGGGGCGCTTAATGGCATTCGGGGATTTCATGTTGCGCTGCACAGTGTTTTTCGGGAGCTGTCAATAAGCCCCTTTGCCGCTAGCGCATCAGCTTGTCGACTTCGCTGGCTTTTTCGAACGAGGTATCCTGCACGATCACAATCTGTGGAATCGCGCGCATCCTGATGTTCTTGGCAATGCTGGTGCGGAGCGCAGGCACCTTCTGCCTGATATCCTTCAGCAGGCGTTCCTGTTCGTGGGGGTTGCCCCAGACGCTGACGAAAAGTTTGGCAAATGAGCCATCGGCAGACAGCTCACAGCGTGTGAAGGTCACGTAATCCTGCACCTGGCGCGTGATATCTTCGATACCCGCCAGTTCAAAAGGGTTGGCGATCTTCGCTTCTTTGTCCTGCGCGTCGGCCAAAGTGGTTTTGGCTGACTGCGATGGCGTTGTCTTCTGGAAAAAAAGGGCAACGTGGCGAAATATCTGGTTCTGCAACCGCAGTCGCTTTATTTCATTCATGACTGCCTACAGCCCGCAGCCCGTCTCAGCCCTGCGTGCCCGCAATGTCCTCAAAAGTACGCTGGGTCTCAACCTTTTCGAACGACTCGATCACGTCACCCACTTTGAGGTCATTGTAATTCTCAACCAGGATACCGCATTCAAAGCCTTCTTTGACTTCGCTTGCATCGTCCTGGAAGCGTTTGAGAGATTTGAGCTGTCCCGTGAATACCACAGAACCATCGCGGATAACCCGAACCGGGTTCTGGCGCTTGATGAAACCTGAACGGACCGAGCAGCCTGCAACGGTTCCCATTCCCGAAATCTTGAATACCTGGCGGACTTCTGCTTCACCCGTAACTTTTTCAGAAATGTCAGGCGACAGCAGACCGGCGATTGCGAGCTTCATATCGTCGATTGCCTGGTAGATAATGCTGTAGTTCTTGATCTCGACGCCTTCTTTTGAAGCGACATCGCGTACCTTGGCGTTCGCGCGGGCATTGAAAGTAATGATCGTTGCCTTGGCTGCCGACGCAAGCATCACATCGCTCTCGGTGATTTCACCGGTAGAGCCCATAATGACGCGCACGCGTACTTCTTCATTGGAGAGTTTTTCGAGCGAAGAAGTCAGCGCCTCGACAGAGCCTTTAACGTCACCCTTAATGATAACCTTATACTCTTTGAGTTTGCCGTCTTCAATCGTCTCGTTAAAGTTTTCGAGTTTGACTTTCTTGACCTGCTGCGCCTGCTGGTGGCGCGCGAGTTCCTGGCGTTTATCGGCAATCTCACGCGCTTCGCGCTCTGTCGCCATGACATTCAACGTATCGCCTGAGTTTGGCACCCCTGAAAGACCGAGAATCTCCACCGGTGTAGCAGGGGGGGCTTCTTTGACGGCCTGACCCCGATCATTGTACATTGCGCGGATCTTACCGCCTTCAAGGCCAACCACAAACGGGTCACCGACACGCAGAGTGCCGTTGCGGACCAGAATCGTAGCCACTGGACCGCGGCCCTGATCGAGTTTTGCTTCGACAACTGTGCCCACGGCGCGCTTTTTGGGGTTAGCCGTAACTTCCATTACCTCGGCCTGCGCAAGAATGGTATCTTCGAGCTTATCCAGGTTGAGTTTTTGCAAAGCAGAAATAGGTACAAATGGTGTCGTACCACCCCAGTCTTCGGGGAGCAGGTCAAATTTTGCGAGATCCTGGCGTATGCGGTCGAGGTTGGCTGTCGGCTTATCGATCTTGTTGACTGCGACTATGATGGGAACCTTCGCATCTTTCGCGTGTGAAATGGCTTCTTCTGTCTGCGGCATCACGCCGTCGTCGGCAGCAACCACGAGTACGACGATGTCAGTCACCTGCGCACCGCGTGCACGCATCGCCGAGAAGGCTGCGTGGCCGGGCGTATCGAGAAAGGTAATCTTCCCTTTTGGCCGGGTCACCTGGTAGGCACCGATATGCTGCGTGATGCCGCCCGCTTCGGTCGCCACCACGTCTGTCTCGCGCAAGGCATCGAGCAGCTTGGTTTTACCGTGGTCTACGTGACCCATGATCGTGACAACCGGGGGGCGGTGAACAAGATCTTCTGATTTATCCTGTTCTTCCTGGATCAGGGTTTCTTCATAGAGAGAAATGACTTCTACCTGGCAGTTGTACTCCGCCGCGAGTAGGGTCGCGGTTTCGGCGTCAATTGACTGCGTGATGGTCGCCATAACGCCCAGTTGCATAAGTTTCGCGATAATCTCAGGCGCGCGCACGTTCAGCTTTTTAGCTAGTTCGCCAACCTGGACAAATTCCGTGATCTTAACCCGTGATGGAACAGAAGAAGTAGCAGGTGCGGACTCACCGCGCGACCTATCGCGCGACTTCTGGCCGATGAAAAACTTCTTATGCTCCTCTTTTTTGAGGATGTCTTCGCGCAGGTTGGATTTTTTCTTGTTAGCGTCAGCGCCGGGCTTTACAGCGGGACCCTTCTTGACCTCGCGCTCTTCTGCTTCAGTGCGTGGCTGGCGTTCGTCCTGAATAAAGACTGTCCGCGCCCGTGGTGGGACGCGCTCTACAGGTTTCTTTGGGGCTGCAGGCGCTACGTTCTGTGGCTGAGGAGCCGCAGGCTGTTGTACCTTGGGAGGCTGCTGGACCGGTGCCGTTGTCTGCTGCTTCTTTTCTTCTTCGCGCTGCTGGTCTTGTTGAACCTTTTGCGCGCTGATCTTTCCCGCGATTGAGTCCTTGGAAGAACTTCCTTTCAGGACGATCTTTTTAGGAGTGAGTTTAATTTTTTCTGCCATGCGCGCTATGTGTTCTTTAATCTATAGTCTCTTATCAGGCTTTAGCGTCAGCGTCAAGCTCTTGACCCTCTGCCTCTTCTTCGCCCGCTTCGAACTCGACGTTCTCTGAGATAATCTCCATGATCCGCTTAGCTGTCGCCCGGCCGATACCTTCGATATGAATCAGGTCCTCTTCGCCCATCGATACGAGGTCTTCGATGTACTTGATGTTGTTCTCCTGCAGAATGCGGATAATCCGCGGGGCGAGGCCAGGCAGGGCAGACAGCGGGGTGCCTTCTTCTTCAACCGGCGCTTCTTCGGCCGGGGTAACATCGAAAATTTCATCGAGGCGCTTGCGGGCCTCGGGCGAGGCCATTTCGGCCGAGAACTGTGATTCGGATTTTACGTCGATCTTATACCCGGTGACGTACGACGCAATTTTTACGTTCGTACCTTCCCGGCCAATAGCAATGGCCAGGTCTTTATCCGGCACAACGGCAAGTGCTTCGCGCGCGTTCTGGTCAACTTTCACGAGGCTGGGTGCCGCCGGTGTCAGGGCGTTGGTGATAAATTCGCGCGGGTCAGACGCCCACTCAACAATGTCAATGCGCTCAGTGCCGAGTTCACGCACAATTGCCTGAATACGGACGCCGCGAACGCCTACGCAGGCACCCACCGGGTCGACATTCGAGCGTTCAGACGCAACAACTACCTTTGATCGTTCACCGGGAATGCGTCCAATGGTTTTGATCGTAACGATCTTCTCAAAAATTTCGGGGACTTCTTTTTCGAACAGCCTCTGGACGAACATACGATCGGCGCGCGACACAATAACGCGCAGTGGGCCACCGCCCTTGTCCTGCTCGATCGAGTGGAGCAGTACTTTAATCTTGTCTTCAACGCGATAGCGCTCTTTTGGGATCTGGTGCTTAACCGGCATGATGGCTTCAACCTTGCCAAGGTCAACGTAGACTGTGTCGCCGCGTTTGCGCAGAATGTACGCGTTCATGATTTCGCCAATCTTGTCTTCGTAAGCTTCGCGTATCTTGTTCTGCTCGAGCTGGCGCAGGCGCTGCGATACGATCTGCATTGCGGTTTGCGCGGCGATGCGGCCGAATTCCAGCGGGTATTCGACTACATCGATTTCTTCACCAAGTGCTGCATCGGGTTTGATTTTCTTTGCGTCTTCGAGCAGTATCTGCATGCCTGGCAGTACGATGTTATCGACAACGACACGGCGGGCAATGACGTAGACATCATCTTTGTCTTTGTCCATGACGACGCTGACGTTATCAGTCGTGCGGTATTTGCGCTTGTACGCGGCGATAAGGCCTGCTTCAACGACTTCGAGAATTTCCTGGCGATCAAAACCCTTGTCGGCTGTCACCTGCTGGATATCTTCGAAGAAGGAGCGCTTCTTCTCTGCCACTGCTTTTTTTGCTCTTGCCATGTTTTCTCCCGTTAAGTCTCAGATGTCCAGGTGCAACCTGATTTTTTTTATTTCACGCCACTCAATATGAAAAGGTGTTTGCTTGCGCAGTTTGGCCGGGCCAAACTTCTTGCGGTTTGCCTTGCAGTCGGCCAGCCTGCATTCCATTTTTTCGCCTTCGATCTCCAGCACCTGCAGGACTTCAGTCAGTACTTTGCCAGCACTCTCGTAGCTTGCCTGCAGCGGCAGGGCCATGAAGCGCCGCACTTCTTCGATCGTTGCCAGTTCGCGTTCGGCGCCGGCAGAAGAAACCTCAAGCGAGTAGTTGAGGTTGATTGCGGTTGTCTTTTCCAGTTCATCGAGGTTGTCGCGCAGCGCGCGTGAATAGTTCTCGCATTCACCGATATTAACCGAGCCGTACTTGTCTGAGGGTTTATCGAGCTCGACGACAATCCGCATGTTGTCGCGGCTGTGAAAAAAAGCGAGTTTGTGCAGCGATAGCTCCGCCGGCAGCGTTGCCAGCACGCGATCGCGTATCTGCTTTTCCTTTACCTCGGTTAGATTCATTCTGGTTTGTGCGGCGTGGTTTACCGGTAAAAGCGTAAATCCAGGGCCTCAAAAAAAAAGCGGCTTACGCCACTTTTCCACAGTCCACAGACTGTCCTTTAAACAGGGTGTCAAACCATTAGCAGGCCGCTAAACTGCCTGCAGAAGGGCTAAGGTGAAGCGTCTTTAGCGCAGCGGAAGCCAAAGTGGTGGTAATCCGCCATGGGCATGTTGCCGGGAACATTCGCGCGCCGCTTGGAACCGCGTGCATAGTCAGCCGTCCACCACCACGAACCGCCGCGAACCGAGCGCATCGTGTAGCCGGGGCATTTCTCCGCGCCGCCGCACGGCCCCTTGGGGTCTTTACCGGCGCAGGCCTCGCCGCACTGCGCGTAACTTTTCGCATACCAGTCATTCACCCACTCGTGCACGTTGCCCGCCATGTCATAGAGCCCGTAAGCTCCCGCCGGGCGGGTGCCCACTTCGGCGGTATGCATATGCCATTCAGGTTCGAGCCGCTTCGGGAAACAACCCTTGATACCTTTTTTGCCTTCGCCGATCTGAATGATCGCACGTGAGCAGTCGGCTGTTTCGTTGCCCCAGGGGTACAGGTTGCCGTCGGGTCCGCGCGCAGCTTTTTCCCATTCGGCTTCGGTCGGCAGCCGTTTACCGCGGAACTCGCAGTACTCGCGCGCGGTGAACCAGCTGACGCCTGAAACAGGTTGTTTCGGTTTCTTGTAGCGCCAGCCATAGCGCGCGCCTATGTAGTCGCATGTCTTATTTTTCAGGCACTCGCGGCACTTGCCGGCGTCGAGGCACTGCTGGAAATCGGCATTGGTCACCTCGTAGGTATCCATGTAAAAAGAAGAGATATGGATTTTTTGCGCAGGCTTTTCGTCTGCGAGGTGGTTATCAGAACCGCGAATAAAAGTTCCTGCGGGAATACAGCGCATCCCTGCAACCTCGGGACCGCAGCCGGTGCTCGCTGCCGAGCTGCCCGAACATGCCGCGAAAACCGAAGCCAAAAGTGCAATCACCGGGACGATGAATACCCGCCGGTTCCGGCCGCTGGAGGTAATGCTGCGCATTTGCATTTTCAGTAACCTTGCTCTAGTATTCCTGCGGGTATAGCTGCAGGAATTTCAATCGTGCTGAAGTCGGACCGGTCTTTGCTGACTACGCGGTGCATCTTAAAGTAGTCCATGTAATCGTAGTGGGGTACGAGCAGTCTTTTCTGGTAATTGTACGCGCCGTGCACGACATAGTGCCAGAAGCCCTTGAAACCCTTGCGGTGCGCCGGGTGCCAGGGGTATTCATGCACCGAGCGGAAAGTGATCGAAGCCTCGTCGAACGGCAGTGAGAGCACGTTCTTTTTGTAGTTCGAGTCGTTGGTGCTGTAATCCCAGAATTCTTCGGCATTGCTCGGGTAATAGACGCGTATTGGTACGCCGAGTGCACGCGCCGAACGACCGATGGCGCGAATCGACTTTTCTTTCAGCATGTCTCCCGGTACAATGGCAATACGGTTCTGCTGGTAGAGCAGGCGTATGTATCGATAATGCTCGGCATGGCGCAGCCAGCCAAAGTCCCCCTGTTTCTTGTCAGGTGTTGCGCTGCGCCGGTAGTGTTTGCCGAGCGAGTCGTAATTGTTGCGGAAAACCTGCTGTATGAAGTCGAGATCATTGCGATCGCTGTAATACTTTGCCAGTATCTCCAGCGAGGCTTTCTGCTGTTTCTTGCTGAAGCGGTCGAGAAACTGCGTAACTGTTTCGCTTTCCAGTACCATCGCGCGGATAATGCGGTGCAGTGCATTGATGTTCACGTCGAAGTCGAACAGCCAGACGAAACGGCTTTTGGCGAGCGCGATGTACGAATAGTTTGCATCTGCCGCGACACCTGCGTACCCGCCGCCGAGATTGCGGATATACGGCGCGAACATGTAGTTCTGTGATTCGTTGGGCGTGAAGTATGTCACCGGGTCTTTGCAGTGCGCAGGGGATGTGTACTTTGCCTTGCAGATCGGTTTATTGAGTACGTCTGTTTCGCCGATGTTGTGCAGCAGCCTGAGCTGTGCTTCTGTTGGCGGGGCCGGGTCAGCAAGCGGAGCAGGGGCCTTCGCAATCATCCACGGCGGAGCCGCGGTAGGCGGTGCGTTTTCTGCCACACAGCGAAATGCCGTTTCATTTTTGCTGTTGATAGATTGCACTGCGCTGGTTCTGCCAGCGGCATCAAATATCTTTTTGTCGCGCAGCCACTTGCTGCAACCAAATGCACCGCCGCATATACCCATGGGGTTCTGTGGCACGCAAATGTTCTTCTTTACTTTTCCGTCGGTGACGGTGCACTGCGATTCATCGTTGACGGTCCAGTCATTGGTCCACTCGCGCTGGGGGGCAGCAGCAAAACCGGGCAGGGTCGCAGCAAGAGAGAGCTCCGCCTCAGTGGGCATACGTTTACCCGCCCACGCGCAGTACATCATCGCCGATTCAAACGGCAGGCCAAGTGCGGGGGCAGTCGCCGCACTCACCGCTGCTTTCTTGCCTTTCACGTAGGAATTCGTGACGCACTGGCCATCAGCCACGCAGCGCGAATAGTCACCGTTGGTGACAAATGAACGGTCGATAAAAACTGTATTGGGCGTCACGCTGCTCCCTGGCATGAGGCTGGCTGCAGTGGCCGCAAGCTGGTTGGTTTCGAGGCACAGGCTATCGGCGCCCGCCATGGAGCAGTTCAGCCGGTCGCTCTTGGTGAACGTGAACTGGCTACCCTCGGTAGCATCAGGGGTGGGGAGCTTCCTCTTTTCTGTGGATGAACACTGGAGCAGAAAAAGCGCCAGGCCAGAAAGCACTGTGAACGCCGCGCGGCGCCGAAAAGATCGTGAGGACATTTTTGTCAGGGGTAAAGCCCGGTTCAGGGGGTCAAATCTTGTACAGTGAGCATATTTGCCGGCTTCGTTGGCGCTCATTATGTGCTTGACCTGTATTAAAGATGTGACATAATGTCGCCGGCTGACCGCCACTGATGTCCATGAAAAACGGAGAGGCCACCCGATCGCTTTTCTCTCTTGCCGGGGTTGTCCTGTGAAGTCGGCTGCGCGCAAATCTTTTGCAGTTTTATCGCTGACAGGTCTCACTAAAAGCATGCCGGCTTTTGAGATTGACGAGCAGCTCTCGGCACTCACGGCTGCCGGGCAGTACAAGGCCATTGCTGACCTGACTGGCGTCGCCCACATTTCGAGTTCGGTGCTCGGGGTGCTCGCAAGGTTTGCCGAAGAATGCCGCCGTAACCACGGCGAGCTGCGGCTGGTAGTGACCGAAGCCGGCGTTGCCAACCTGTTGCAGGTCACCATGCTCGACAAGGTCTTTGAAATTTATAACTCCCTCGAAGAAGCAGAGGAAGATTTTTAAACTGAGGCAACTATGGCTGACAAAAAAAAGAAAGCGCCCGCGAAAGCTAAACCCGCTGCGGCAGTGAAACAGGCTCCCGAGGGCTATTTCGGCGAATTCGGAGGCCGATTCGTCTCTGAGCTGTTGATACCCGCGCTCGATGAACTCAGCGCTGCCTGGAAAAAATACAGCAACGATAAAAAATTTCAGAAAGAACTGCTCAGTCTTTATAACGACTATGCAGGCCGGCCTTCGCTGCTCACTTACGCGGCCAACCTTTCGGCGAAATGGGGCGCTCAGGTTTATCTCAAGCGCGAAGACCTGCTGCACACCGGTTCGCATAAGATCAACAATACCCTGGGCCAGGCGTTGCTCGCGTCCAAGATGAAAAAGAAGCGCATCATAGCTGAGACAGGCGCCGGCCAGCACGGGGTTGCCACGGCAACTGCTGCGGCGCTGATGAAAATTCCAGCACACGTCTACATGGGCTCCGAAGACCTGCGCCGCCAGGCACTGAACGGTTTTCGTATGCGCCTGCTCGGGGCAACCGTGTCGGGCGTGGGCGGTGATCATGGTACACTGCGCGATGCCGTTAACGAGGCATTGCGCGACTGGGCAAAGAATGTCGATGACACTTATTACCTCATCGGTTCGGCCATCGGCCCGCACCCGTACCCGACGATGGTGCGCACCTTCCAGTCGGTCATCGGCCGCGAGGCGCGCGCGCAGATTATGAAAGCGACAGGCAAACTGCCGCAGGCCGTCTTCGCCTGCGTCGGCGGTGGCTCAAACGCGCTCGGTATGTTCTACGGTTTTCTCAAGGACACCAAGGTGCAGCTGATCGGCGCCGAAGCAGGTGGTCGCAGCCTCACGCCGGGCAACCACTCGGCTTCGCTCACTGCCGGTAAACCCGGTGTGCTGCAGGGCGCGTTAACCTATATCATCCAGAGCGCCGACGGCCAGGTGCAGGACGTCCATTCGATATCTGCGGGACTCGATTACCCGGGCGTTGGTCCCGAGCATGCGTACCTGCTGCAGCAGAAACGCACCGAGTACGTCGCCGTGCGCGACAAGGCAGCGCTCGATGCTTTCCAGGAGCTCGCGCAGGAAGAGGGCGTGATTCCCGCGCTCGAATCAGCGCACGCGGTCGCGGCGGCAAAGAACTACGTCAATGAAATGCGTAAGGCGGGTAAGAAGAATCCGCTGATCCTGATTTGCCTGTCTGGCCGGGGCGACAAAGACGTGCAGGAAGTCGAACGCCTGCTCGCGCTGCCGCAAGAGAGCGAACAGCCCGAAGAGAGTGCACCTGCGACACAGTTCAACACTGCACCCGTCGTGAAAGTTGTCGCGGCGGGTGAGTAACTCACTGCGTACGGTTCGACTGCGCTCACCGCACGTCTGCAGCGGCCACTGAGCGCAGCCGAAGTGACCGCCGGTCATATGAGAATAGGCTTAGGCTACGACATCCACCGCACGGGCGAGGGCGACCACGTCTGGCTCGGTGGTGTGCGTATCGCAGCGCCCTTTTCACTCATCGGCCATTCGGATGCCGACGTACTTTTGCACGCCATCACCGATGCCATTCTCGGAGCGATCGCCGATTACGATATTGGCCATCATTTTCCGCCATCGGACGAGAGTAACCGGGGCCGCCCGAGCGCAGACTTCCTGCGTTTTGCGCTCGAACGTATGCAGAACGAGGGTTATGCGATAACAAACATCGATTGCAATATTATCTGCGAGCTGCCCCGCATTGCCCCTGTGCGCGAAGAAATTCGCAAAAAGCTGGCAGAATTAATGGGCGTATCAGTAAAACAGATTAGCGTCAAGGGCCGCACAAACGAAAAGGTTGATGCTGCCGGCGAAGGCAGGGCTGTAATCTGCCAGGCAGCTGTGCTGCTTACTGCGAGCGGCGAAAACCGGTAATTATCCGGTGCAGCAAGAACTCGCGCGCCGCAAGGTCGGTGCCATCAATCACAAAAAGCCAGGTGGTGTCTCGCCCGGCGCCTTGCTCCAGCTGTGGCTGGTGCAACAGTATTAAAGCATTGCGGTCGGCATAGGTGCCGAGATAGCCGGGCATTTCGGGTGAGCGGTAGGGTAGCGCGTAGAGTTCTGCGTCGCGGCTTTTCATGATACCCTGCGGTGTCAGCATCTTGCCGCCCTGCGCCTTGCTGGTGAGAAATTTTTGCTGCACGTTGAAAAAATCCGTCAGGGAGCGCATGACGGTGGCCGGCGGCGAAGAGAAAGCGGCAAAGGCGATACGGTTATCAGTCGCCGAATCAGCAAATGTTTTGAGGTCAATAATTCCCGCCAGGTCAGCAATCAGGTGCGTTTTACCGGCGGGCCGCCAGAATTCGGGCACATCGAAAGCAGTTGATTCGCCGCTACAGACGAGGGCACGTTCCACCTGCCAGCTGCAATCTACCGCGATGCCATCGTTTGATGCGAGCGCACTGGTGCGGCGCCATTCAAGCGTCGCGGCGAAAATGCCATAGCTCGTGTAGCAGTAGAGCAAGACAAGAATTACATTCAGGTAGTTGTGGGGTAGCTCCCACTGTTTCGCGAGCAGGAGCACAAAGTAGCAACTGACGAGCAGAACAAGGAACATGGGCAATAGCCGCTCGGCGGCGGCGGGTATTGCCGAAAGGGCGAGCAGCGAGGCGAAAAACAGGCGCTTCCTGGCCTGCCAGTTATTGCTGCTAAAGATGAGTAGTAACCCGGTATTAAAGAGCACCGCGAAGAGCAGTAGCCAAAGCAGTGCGCCGCTGCCGTGTATCACAGTGCCGATCGTGAGTATACCAGCCGACGTGATCAGCAGCGTGACAAAATTGATTTCGCCGAGCGAGGCCCTGAAGCGGGTTGCAGGAGCCAGGGCGTCAAAGAAGTCTGCCAACCGCCGCAGCGTGCGGCCGGCAGCAGACGGGCGGGGCACAGTTTGCCCGTTCGTTATTGAATTGCTACCCGCCTCTTTGTCGGCCACACCCGGTGCTTCAGATTTTCAGGAACCGAGCTTCAACAATAAATTCTTTTTTCTGTATCGTCTCGAGCAGCGCCTTGGGCAATTCGTCGTCGAGACCCAAAAAGGTCCGTGCTTCGCCACCCTTCTTGCCGCGCGAAAGTTCCATACTCGAGATATTGATGTTGTGTTCGCCCAAAAGCGTACCGAGTTTGCCCACGACGCCCGGGGTGTCGGTGTTCAGGATATAGAGAATGTTACCTTCCGGGCGCAGTTTGAGCGCATTGCCGTTGAGTTCTGTGATCACTCCGCCGGTGGCACCGACTGCCGCCTTGAGAGTCAGGCGTTCTTTTTCGTCATAGACGGTCAGCGTCATGCTCGAAGGTTCTTTTTCTGTCTTTTCGTCTTTGCGCGCGGTGATGCGCATCGAACGCTCTTTTGCGAGCAATGGCGCGTTGACCAGGTTGACCTCGTCGCCCATGGCTAAGGTGAGTAATCCCTTGGTCAGTGCGATTTCGAGTGGGGTCAGGTTGACTGCGGTAAATTCCCCGCGGAAGCTCAGTTCAACATC
Source organism: Turneriella sp. (assembly GCA_046346875.1). GTDB lineage: Bacteria > Spirochaetota > Leptospiria > Turneriellales > Turneriellaceae > Turneriella. Next base: position 67,384 of record JAXMHG010000002.1, read on the forward strand.
TTTCATCGGGTTCTTCACCATCTGGCCGACGAAAGACCCGACACGTTCGCACAGGTCAAACCAGGGTGCCAGTGTATCCATCGATGCAGGATCAATAGTCGGGAAGTTCAGCGAGTTACGGGCCACACCATTTTTGAAGTAGGCAACCATAGACTCGGCGCTCTCTTTTGCCACTTCGATCTGCGCTTCATCTGTTGAGGCGCCGAGATGAGGAGTTAGAATGATATCATCGAAGTTGTAGAGTTCTGAAGTTGCCGGCAGCGGTTCTTCGACGAACACGTCGAGACCTGCGCCGGCAATGATGCCGTCCTTGACGCCTTTCACGATCGCTGCTTCATCATAAATGCCCCCGCGCGCGCAGTTGATAACGCGCACGCCTGGCTTGAGCAGCGAAAGGTTCTTCTCATTGATGAGCCCCTTTGTTGCATCTGTCAGCGGGGTGTGGACAGTGATGAAGTCAGACTGCTTGAGAATTGTGTCGATCGGCACGAGTTCTATTTCGAGTGAAGTCAGGTTCTCTGCAGGTATGTACGGGTCGAAACCCAGTACTTTCATCTGCAGGCCCTTGGCGCGCTTCACCACTTCTTTACCAATACGTCCAAGGCCAACCACGCCGAGGGTTTTTCCGGTCAGCTGGCTACCCTGGAACTTTGTCTTTTCCCATTTTTTCTCTTTCATGGAACCATGCGCCTGCGGGGTCTTGCGGGCCAGCGCAAACATGAGAGCAATTGCCTGTTCAGCCGTTGAAATGGAGTTACCGGCGGGTGCATTCATCACCACGATGCCCTTTTGCGAGCAGGCCGGAATGTCGATGTTGTCGACGCCCACACCGGCGCGGATGACCACCTTCAGATTCTTCGCTTTCTCGATGAGCGCCTTATCAACCTTGCTGGCCGAGCGGATAATGAGACCTTCCACTTCGGGAATAACTGCTTCCAGCTCTTCGCGGCTGGTCTTCTTGCGGTAATCGACTTCAAAGAGGCCCGAGGCGGTGAGGATATCGACGCCGTCCTGGTCGAGATTGTCAGAGATCAGAATCTTAGGTTTTGTCATATGAAATCCACCCTAATTGTGCGTTGCGACATGGCGTAAACTGGGTTATTCTTTGAATTGCATATCGAATAGCTTTTTATAATGACCACGCTTTGCCAATAGTGTGCGATGTGTTCCCCTCTCTACAATGCGCCCGTTATTGAGAACTAAAATGAGATTTGCATTGTAAATAGTAGAAAGGCGGTGAGCAATTACAAAGGTAGTGCGGTTCTTCATGAGTTTCTCAAGCGCGCGCTGAACGAGTCGCTCAGATTGGGTGTCAAGTGCGCTTGTCGCCTCATCTAAAATTAAAACTTCCGGGTTTTTCAATAGGGCACGCGCGATGGAGAGGCGTTGGCGCTGCCCGCCAGATAACATAAGGCCGCGCTCGCCTACGACAGTATCATATCCTAAAGGGAGCGAGTGAATGAATTCGTCGGCGTACGCCATTTGCGCTGCTCGGCGAATATCTTCATCTCTTACATCGGTACGTCCATAGCAGATATTCTCGCGCACTGTTCCGTTGAAAAGAAACACATCCTGCGTAACCATGCCGACCTTGTCTCGTAGGTCGGAAACTTTTGCCTTGCAAATATCAATACCGTCGAAGAGAATCGTGCCTTCGGTCGGATCGTAGAAGCGCAGAAGCAAATCAGCCAGAGTCGATTTGCCTGCACCCGAGTGCCCGACGAGTGCTACGGTCGAGCCGATTTTTACTTTAAAATCGATGTTTTGCAGCACCTTTTTTTCTGTACCGGGGTAAGAGAAACCCACCCCTGCGAACTCAATTTCTTTTTTCAGTACCGGCAGCTTAACAGGGAATTCGGCTTCGCGGATTTCGCTTTCCATATCAACGATTTCAAAGATCCGCGCTCCTGCCGCGACTGCGCGCTGAACGAGGTTGTACCATGTAGCCATTTGTTTGATCGGGCTCAAAAGCATGATCAGCGTAAAGAGAAAGGTAAAAAAACTTCCCGAAGTCATCTCTCCGTCAATAATAATGCTTCCACCGTAAACGATTAATCCAACAACAATGAACGACGTGGTGAGTTCGACAAGTGCCGGGCCTAATTGGTGTGTGATCCGATAGAGAAAATTCTGACGAAAGAGACCGCTGTTGATTTTTTCAAACCTTTGGCTTTCGTAGGCTTCCATCGCGAAAGCGCGAATCACCCGAATGCCGGAGATGACTTCTTGCAAATGCCCATTAAGATCAGCAAGTCGTGATTGCTCCCCGTGCGTCAGATTTCGGATGCGGCGCGAAAAATAACTGATAGGTAACAATACCAGCGGAACAGCGATGGAGGTAATCAGCAGAAGCTTTGCATTAATCGCTAATAGGATTATGACGTGCGTAACGATGAGAAACAGGTTATTGATCGAGGTTCGCAATTCATTTGAGGTAGATTCAGAAAGAAGCGAGACATCATTGATGATACGGCTCATCAGTACGCCGGTCTTTTCATGCACGAAATAGGAAAGAGGCAGACGTGTCACACTATTATAAAGATCACGACGGATATCCATTACCGATAAGAGCCCTGTTGCGGTAAGAAAGAAAACTGTGCCAAAATCGAATACGAGCCGCAGCAAAAAAATTGGCAAGATGAGAATACCGACATATTTAAGAATCGCCATCGGTGGCAGCGGCATCAGTGTGCGGTTCAGATATAGTTTTTTTTCGGCAAGAAAGGCTGAAAAGTATCCCGATTTCACTACGGTTTCACGCTTTTCAGCCATCTTTAGATACGCATTTTCCTGTCGGTAATAGTCGCGCGTCGGATGCGCGGTGAAAAGAGCTTTAAGCTCGGCTGCCCGCCCTGCGGAATACAGAAAGGAAATTTCGGCCTCTTCGAAGTGCAGCTGAAACGGCTTCGAACCACCAGTTTCGATAACATCGAAAATTGGTTTTAGAGAAGTGAGACTCAATCCGTTAAAAACCGAGAGCATCAAAGACATGAACAGGCCAATGAAAAAGCGCTTCTTGTACTTTTTTGCATAACCTAAGATTCGGAAATACGCGTTACGCTGTTTTGTCGGAGCCATGGCAATCGCCACACACGGATTCTGAAAGACGCTGTAAATGAATAGCAGCGCCGATTCTTATGATAAACCTGTCTCGTCACAATGTGTCATCTGTTTTTCGTTAATTGGATGTGGTATGATCACCGATAATGTAACAATGCGTCCCGCTACAGATAAAACCCGCAGTGGCAGGTGTCGGATTGGTGTTAAAGCCGCGTGAAAATACTCTTTATTGCCGCTAGGGAATCTGATTACCTGCAAGACCTGACATACCATGGACTCAAGAGATCACTTGGCTCTCGGGTTGTAGAGCTCCCTTTTAATTGGAGTTATCATTTTTCCAGAAAACAATACCCGCGCAATCTGGGCTTAATCAAAGGTAATGCCTTTCAAAGGGCTTTTTCCAAGCACGAGTTTTCGTTAATAAGCCATGTGATTGTAGGATCTGCAAAACCAGAGACTTTTACGGAGTATTTGAAAATTATTGACCAAATCCCGCCAGAAACCAAGACTATTTTCGTAGATGGTGGTGACTTTTCCGATATTGGCGGCGATCTTCGAAGGCTGAAGTGTCCCGAGCTTTATACAAAAGCGATTGAAAAACGGCCTTTTGATCTTATTTTTAAGCGCGAATACCTACTTAACGGTGAGTATCCGCGAAATGTTTTTCCGTTCCCTTTTTCGGTGAATTTTGAACGGATGCCAGCTCCTTTGTCCATTTATGGTCATCAAGCGGCAAAATATAAATATGAAGTTAGTTTTTGGGCTGTCGAATCGCACCCCATCCGTAGTCAGGCATTGGGACTCATAGAGAACAAATTTGACTGCAGAGATAACGGTACGCACCGCCAACAGATTTTCAAAAAATATAGAAGAAAGGGACAATTTTATTTAGAAGAACTCCAACGGTGTAAGATAACCCTAAATTTTCGAGGAGTGGGATGGGATACTCTACGGTACTGGGAGGTTCCGGGCGTGGGAGGGTTTATGATTTCTCAAAGACCACAAATTCTGATTCCATTTGATTTTGAGCATGGAAAAGAAGTCGTATTCTGCAAAGATGATTTATCCGATTTGATTGATCTTTGCAGCTATTATTTGAAATACGAAGATAAGCGAATAGCAATTGCGAAAGCAGCTCTTCGCAAGGCACACGCATATCATTCAACGCTGGCCAGGGCCAGGACTCTTATAGAGTTAGGGAAGGTCTGAAAAAAGTCAAGATTGCGTAGGCAACTTTTCAAATTGTAGCGACCCCCTAAATCACCGGACACCTTATCCTGCTCCTAAGACATAGGAGTAGTGATATGAATAATGATAGTACTAAGGCTAAGGTAGAGTTAGTCACGACCGTCCAGCGGCGGCGCAGGTGGTCAGTTGCGGAAAAGCTGGAGATTCTCTCAGAAGCTGAACAGCCCGGTATGAGCATGTCGTATGTGGCCCGAAAACATGGGATCGCAGCGACGCAGATTTTCAAATGGAAAAAGCTGAAAGAGGCTGGCGCTCTGACGGCTGTTGGCAGCGAAGAGGAAGTATTGCCCGTATCACAGGTCAGGCAGCTCCAGGAGAGAATTCGCCGACTGGAGAACATTTTGGGTCGTAAAACCGAAGAAGTCGAAATTCTCAAAGAGGCCGTGCGTATTGGACGCGAAAAAAAACTCATCTCGCACAAGCCATTGCGCGGCGTCGAGGGTTTCGAGTGAATCAGGTAGCGGATGTATTGCGTGTATCTCGATCCAACCTCTATGAAAGCTTGAAATCCTCACGACGCGGACGTAAAACCGACCAGACGGTAGATGAACGAGTACTGCCGGAAATCCGACGTATCTGTGATGAAAGACCGACTTATGGTTATAGACGTGTGACAGCGATACTCAACAAAACCCTTGAAAAACAAGGCTTTTCACGCGTGAATAAGAAGCGCGTTTACCGATTGATGAAGGCACACCAGTTGTTGCTGCAGAAAGTTGCAAGCCGTCGCACTCTTGTGCATGATGGCAAGATCATCACGGCGAAGAGTGACGTGCGCTGGTGCATGGACATCTTTGGCGTGCTCACGTGGGATGGCACTCATGTCTGGGTTGCGTTTGTTTTGGATTGCCACGATCGGCAAATCATCAATCACTTTAGCAGCACCGTCGGCATCGACGGCCTGAATATTCGCGACATGCTGCTGGGCGCTGTCGAAGAACGCTTCGGTAAAGCGGAGTGTCCGCACACCATTCAACTGCTCAGTGACAATGGCCCACAATTCACGAGCCGTGAAACGGTTCATTTCGCATCTTCTCTCGGCTTTCAAGTTTGCACGACGCCTGCCTATAGCCCCGAAAGCAACGGCATGGCGGAAGCATTCGTGAAAACCTTCAAGCGCGATTACGCCTACATCAACCGGCTTGAGTCCGCGTGGAAAGTTATGCCGTTGATTTCAGACTGGATGCATGACTACAACCACCATGCGCCCCATAAAGGCTTGAAGATGCGTTCGCCAGTTGAATACAGGAACTTAATGGCAGCAGGCTAAGCTGTCCGGTTTTCGGGGGTCACTGCACAAATTTGCCTGCATTTACTCGCGCGGCAATAGGTCGCGCATGACTTTATACGAGCTTGCTTAGTCAGTTTATGCAGCATTTTTACCGATCGTCATTGGCATTATGCTTTTGGTATTCTCGCAATTGCTCTCGAATTCCGAAACTGGTTACGGCGCAACCTGCGCGTCGAACTTGTGCAAAAAGTTCTTCATTCGCATTTGGACGGGTTAACAGTTTGTGCCAAACGTGATATTGGACTGCTGTGTTGCAGAATGGCAGCATTTTCACGCCCAGGAGTTTTAGGCGATATTCTATGTCGGTATCTTCACCGGTTCCTGCGCCCTCATAACGAAAATCAAAGCCGTTGATAGCAAGCATGTCCTCGCGCCAAACGGAGAAGTTGCAACCGACAATACCTCGTTCTTTCTTATTTACTTTTTTGCGCAACCATCTCCAGTTTTCAGGGAGATATATTCCTTTGCCCCCGTTATTATCTTTCATATAAAACCCTGTGGGTAAAATCCACCAAAGATTCTTTTCGATAAAACCAGAACGTACTTTTTCTGGTGTGAGCAGGCGAGATACCCAAGGTGTCAGATCCATACGCCGACCGCAAAGTACGGATTTGGGGGTGCGGTGTTCAAAATGCTCGCGCATGAATTCTGGATGAAGCATGCAATCCTGATCAATAAAAACCATCATATCTGTCTCGCAAAGCTGGATCCCCCAATTTAGAATGCGATTCTTCCGAAACCCCTTATCTTCATGCCATAGATGCATGACAGGGAGAGGGTATTTCTCCAACCGCTTATGAAGCTCTTTGACAATCTCTGTACGTGATCCATCGTCGCAAATTACGATTAGAAAATGGCGAAAAGTTTGTCTTTCAATTGAAGCTAGGGTTAGCTCAAGCATCTTCAGGTTGTTATAGAAGGCAATGGACAGGCAAACGCTCAACCGATGTTTTCTGCCAAGAGCTTTTAGCGCGGGATTTTTTGTTATTCGAACCATAGTTTTCCGTCAGAAACTGAGCACAGGCTGTTTTTTTTGAAACCGATGGAGTGCAAAGCACTCCATCGGTTTCAATTATTCAAAAAGGCCAGCGTCAGTTTCGCCAATTTGTCCGTCTGCTCCATCGGAGCCATGTGCGCGGCTTCTTCAATCAACGCATAGCGCGAATCGCGTACCGTGCGGTGCATCCAGCTGCCGATCGACTCGGGGAAAAAGCCGTCATAGCGTCCCCAGACAATCAGGGTGGGAGTGCGGATAGATTCAAACTTCTCCAACTGTTCTTTCTTGCGTTCGTCGATCAGGTCTTCGTTCGAGATATCGCCCATCATATCGAGAAAAATCTTGTGGTACCAGTTACGGTTCGCTGCAGACTTCATATAGAGATAGTTTTTTACCGGTAACGGGGCCTTATTGGGGTCGCTGAATATGAGATCAAAGAAGTCGCGGAAATCTTCGTAAGAAGCGACTTCAAACGGGTTGTGCCCGTTGAGTATACGCTCATAGATATTGTCGCCGTCGTTGGTAGGTACGAGGCCCGCGGCCGAGACGAGTACCAGCCTCTGCACACGGTTGGGTATCTTGGTCGCGAGTTCAGCCGCAATCGCACCCCCGAGCGAGTGGCCGGCGAGCACGAAGCGGTCAAAGTGCATTTTGTCGGCAAAGCGCGTGATCCAGGTCTCAAACTGGTCCAGGTTATACGTGATTTTTGCCGGCTTTTCGCTCTCGCCAAACCCGGGCAGGTCAGGGGCGATAACATGGAAGCGCCGCGAGAGCGCGTGCGCGTAAGGTAACACACCGTCCTTGCTGTCGGCAAAACCATGCAGCAGCAGCAGCTTGGGTAACTGCGGGCGACCCCATTCGAGGTACTTCACGGTCACATCGCCGAGAAATGCGCTCCCGAGTCTGGCGGAGCTCAGCTTACGGCGCGTGCTGACAAAAGCGTTATAGAGGTTTTCCCCAATATTCCAGCGCACGCTCATAGGCACGAGGCGCGTGTAGACGCTGTGCAGAAGGTAGTCGAAATCTACGGGAGCAAAACCCGGTTTATGCATGCGCCAGCATGCGTGTCTTATTCAGACCGCCAACAAAAAATGAACACTTGTTCGCCTAAGGCGCGTTCCGTGGGCCTGTCAGTCGGCGAATTGCCTCAGCGATGCTTTGAATTTTTCGTACTGTGGCAGATGCTTCGTGTACGCTTCGCGGTTCGTGTATTCGATACCGATGACCCAGCGAATATTGCCTTCGTCATTCGTCGTTTCGAGGTATGAACGCGTGCGGCCGGTTTTCTTCGGGCGTATCGTGTACCATACCTTACGAAATCCCCCTTTATCTTCTCTCTTATCCAGGTGGTAGGTCTCTTGCGTGTCTTTTAACGCAATGTCAGGCGTGTCGCCGCCCCATTGTGGTGAAAAAATATAGAAGCGCACCTGTTTGTCGGGTGATTCGAAAAACACGCTGTCAAACTCGTCGGGCATACCGCGCGATTGTAAAGAGGGTATCACCCGGAAATTGGCGGGGTAAGAGATTTCAAACCAGGCCCCCCGGTATTTTTTGTACTGGTTATCCTGCGCAAGCAGGGCAAGGCTGGTGAGACAGACAGCGAACAGGTACCTCATACGGCTTGTTACCATTCTTCAGATATCCGAGAAAGTTTTTTAGGCATTCCTCAGCTATTCTTTGCCGCCGTTTGTCCGCGGTTCACGAATTTATCTGTAGCCATTTCTTCTTATGTGGTGCATATTCTGAGAAAAAACGGGGGAGTTATGAAGAGATATGCAGGTTTATTCGCGCTCACAGGGGCGCTTCTTTTGGTCTCGGCATGTAAAACCATACAGCAGGGTAACATGGGCGTAGAGCGGAAGTTTGGCAAACAGAACGACGAGCTGCTTGGTCCGGGACTCTATTTCTATAACCCGATCTGGACAGACATCCTGGTTCTGCCACTCACTACTGAAAACCTCGAGGTGAGTATGGCGCTGCCCAGTAAAGAGGGGCTGAATATCGAAGCCGAGATGTCGATTCTCTACCGGCTCAAATCAGAAAAAGTGCCATCCCTCCTGGTGGAGTTTGGCGGATCGGAGTTCCAGCAGGATGAGCAGCGCATTGTACTCAATGTCCTGCGCTCGGCCGCGGCAGATGTTTCGGCGAACTTTCTTGCGAAAGACATGCATAGCGGTAAGCGCTCAGAGATTGAGACCGAAATTCTAAAACGCATGCGGGAGGTTCTGGAGGAGAAAGGCTTCATGTTCTCGCAGGTGCTGCTGAAGAGCATTAAACTGCCGCCCGGGCTTTATGCTTCAATCGAAGAAAAGCTCAGGGCCGAACAAGACGCGCAGCGCATGGAATATGTGCTGCAGCAGGAAAGGCGCGAGGCAGAACGCCGTAAGGTAGAAGCCGCGGGTGTGCGCGACTCGCAGAAGATTCTCAGCCAGGGCCTCAACAGAGAAATCATACAGCTGCGCACTATCGAGGCGTTTCGTGAGCTTGCCAAGTCGCCCAATGCGAAAGTCATCATTACCGATGGCAAGGCACCGCTCATGATACCTGATTACCGCTGATTTGCCGCCACAGGCCGTAACAGCTGCCCATATTTCGGTTTGCCCGCCTGAGGGACTTTGCGCCTGTTCCCGCAGATGCGTCGGCCCCGGCGGTTATTCATAGTTTTTGCGGTACTTGCGCTTGCGGCTGCCTGCCGCAAAGAATCTGCATTTGTACCTGAACTGACGCACAGCGACCAGTTGCGTGGCGCCGATGCGACAATGCGCAACTTCACTGCCGAGGCGTTCCGCAACGGGGGAATTCTCTGGCGTCTCGCGGCCGTTGAAGGGTACCTTGTGCAGGTTAAAGACGAGACGCACCTCTATGACCTGCGCATTGAGTACTTTGAGTCAAACCGCCGGTCGCGTGATTTTGGCAAGGCGACCATTGTCACGGCGAAGAAATGTATTCTGCAACAAGGAAACAAGTTCATGACGATTTCGGGCAATGTGCTGGTCGAAGCCCCCCAGGGGCGAAAGCTGAGAACCGAGGAGCTTTTCTGGGATGAGAGCAAGAACTCCCTCTATTCAAATGTTGCCGTCACCGTGCAGGATGGTTCGGGCAACGTGCTGACCGGCACGCGCGGCATTGTCACCGATCGCTCGCTCAGCCGCACGGTATTCAAAGGCGGCGTCGGTGCAGGTTCTGCCGGTTTCTGAGTTATGGCCGTAGCACAAAAAAAATCCCCACAGCTGGGGGAGCAGGGCGCTGAGGTCCTGCGCAATTCTTCGATCTTCTCTCTGTTTACTTCTCTCTCGCGCGTGCTGGGGCTTCTGCGCGATATGCTGAAGGCCTATGCTTTTGGTACGGGGCCCCTCAGCGTCGCCTTTGATATTGCCTTTCGCCTGAACAACATGCTGCGCAACCTGGTCGCCGAAGGCGCGCTTTCGCAGGCATTTGTACCGCTCTATAACCGCTACGCACACGAGAGCGACGAAAAGGCGCGCGAAGCGGCGGGCGTCGTGATCGTGTTCGTTGCGATCGCCATGGGATTGATCACGGTGCTGGTTATTTTCTCCCTGCCGGCGCTGTTGCCACTGCTACTGGCAGAAGACCATATGCCGCCCGAACAACTGGCTCTCACGATTAACTTAAGCCAGTTGCTGTTTCCTTACCTTGTCATGATGAGCGTGGCATCGCTCTACATGGGTATACAGTACTCGCACCGCATTTTCTGGGCAGCGAGTTTTGGCCCTGCGCTGCTCAACATCGTTATCCTGGTCTGTTTCGGGGCTTATGCACTGTGGGTGCGCCTGGCGGGCGCAACGTTTGACGTGCAGTCGATCTACGTGTTTTCCCTGGCGACGCTTCTCGCTGCGGTCGCGCAGGTTGTCTTCCAGATCTACACAGTGCATCGCCGTGGTCTTACCCCGCGCTACAGCCTCTCGCTGCGGCATGGTGCCCTCAAGGCGCTGGGCTCGATGATGCTGCCTGCAGTTTTCGCCGCCTCGATGCAGGAAATCGGCCAGCTGATCGACGTTTACCTCGCGACCTCGCTCACTGCCAAAGTGCCTGAGGCGATTTCAGCGCTGACCTACTCACACCGGTTGATACAGCTGCCGATCGGTGTGTTTGGTGTTGCTGTCGCGACCGCCAGCCTGCCGCAACTTTCGCGCATCTACCAGGCCGACAAAGAGGGTAGTGCGTTCTCTGAAAGTCTTGCTTCATCGGTACGGCTAAATTTCTTTTTCCTCGTGCCGGCGGTTGCAGGACTCATGGTGTTCAGTGAACCCATTGTCCGCGTGATTTTCGAGCGCGGTGCTTTCACTGCGCGCTCGACCGACGTCACCGCGCTCGCTCTGCTCTGTTATGCTCCCGGTATCCTGGCGTACTCGCTGCAGAAGTTGTGTACTATCTCGCTCTATGCGCAGATGAATACGCGAACGCCCGCGGTCATCACCGCCCTGACCCTGGTCCTGAACTTCTTACTCAGCCTCTACCTGATGCAGACCATGCTGCACGGCGGGCTTGCCGCAGGTTCGGCGATCGCTGCCTGGTGCGGAGTAATGATCTATACGGTCATCTTGCTGCGCGGCCGGATCTTGCGTGAGCCGGGTAAGCTACTGGGCGGCCTGCTGCGCATTCTTGCTATCAATGTGCTCTTTACCCTGCTGCTGCTGGGTATGCGCAAGTATATCTTCGCCGACCGGGCGCTGCTGCAGCTGACCCTCTGTGTACCGGTGGCGGTCGCGGTTTATCTCGCGCTTGCTCACGTGGCCCACATCGCCGAAGCGCACGTGCTGGTGAACTTCCTGAACCGGCTGCGCCGAAAGGTTATTCGTTAGGCAGAGAATAAATTCCCTGCCTAACGAATTGAAGGATATTCCTTTTCGCCGCAGGGCGCCCTGACAAAAATTCCGCATGCGCTTCATTGTGTTACGGCACCAGGAAGAAGAAGGTTTGGGCACCATCGCCGATTGGCTAAAACAGAATGGGCATGCGTATTTTTATGTGAACCTCTTTGCGCAGCAGAAACCACCGGCGAATGCCCTCATGGCGTATGACGGCCTCGTTTCAATGGGGGGCCCTATGTCGGTTAATGATACCACCGACCTGGTAAAAACTTCGCTCGCGCTCACGGCAGACTTTGTACAGGCAATGCGGCCGGTACTTGGTGTCTGCCTCGGCGCGCAGGCAATCGCGAAGGTTTCCGGTGGAGTCGTTGCCCCGTCTGCCTTTGAACTGGGTTTTGACCGCGTGCAACCCGTTGCTGCACACCCGTATTTCGCCTCGGCTAAATTAACCCCAGCTGATTGGGATGTCTTCCAGTGGCATGGCGAAAACTTTTCGCTGCCGCAGGGCGCAGCCCACCTGTTCAGTGGAACAGCAGTTGCCAACCAGGGCTTCACTTACAAAAATGCGCTGGGATTGCAGTTTCACAACGAGCTTTCATTCGACTGGTATACCATGTGGTACGAGAGCCTGCGGCACAAGTTCGAGAACATGGACCAGCTCAAGCCACCTTCGCCCGAAATGCCCTTCGCCGCACTGAAGACAAACCTGTTTGCGCTGCTGGATGTTTGGATGAAATCGCTGGTCTAGGGGTAGGTTTAAACCTACCCCTAGACCAGCGCAAAAGATTCAACGTACTTCTTAATTCCCGCGCTGGTCGCGCCGAAACGAAAGGCATCGCCGATCACCGCATAAAAGATGTCATCAGCCCGGGGTAATTCAATCACATTGTCGAGCGAGATACCGCCGATCAGCACGAGCGGCAGCTGTGTGCGCTTGCGGTAGTCAGCGATGAGCGAGCGGTTGGTACCGACTTCGGGTTTGGTGGCGCTGGCGAACATGGTGCCCAGCGCAATGTAGGACGGGGCGGGCCGGCAGCTGAGTGCCACTTCGAGCTCGGCCAGGCTGTGGGTCGACCTGCCGTAGAGTACAGTCAGATCAGCCGGCAGGTTATCGTCCTGGCCCAGGTGTAGCGGCAGCTGGTGTCGCGCCGCAATTTCTGCGTGGTCGTTGACAATGAGCGTCGCCTGTGGTACGAGTGGCAACAGGCGCAGCAGGTTCTCTTCATACTGCGCCGCGCTGGTGTTCTTGTGGCGGTACTGGAAAGTTTTTACTCCCGCATCGGCCGCAGAACGTATGAAATCCACCAGGGGCATACGATGCCGTTCGCAGGTTTCGCCGTCGCACAAAAGATACAAGTTGCCGCAACCGGGTGAAAGCGGTGAAACCGACATGACCCATCGGACAGGGATCGCCGATTTGCCGCAAAGTCTTTTTCTTTACGGCGCGTGCCCACAGCGCTGACGCAGCGTACCGTCCCGGGTTAGTATGGATTCGGAAATTAACAGGCAATTGCTCACAGCGACACTGCTGCGACTGCGCCACAGCATGGCAGAAGCCGAGCAGTCATACGCTACGGCTATTGCGGCGGTACAGCCCGAGAATCGGGAGAGCCTGCGCAACCTCGTGCATTACCTGGCGATGCGCCGGCGTGACCTGCACGAGGTGCAGCTGCAGCTGGCAGCCCTCGGCCTGTCCTCGCTCGGCCGCAGCGAAGGTTTTGTTCTCGATAATCTCAACCGGGTGCTGCACCATCTCGGTGCTGAAGACGGCCCTGAAACTTCGCTCGATTGGGCCGCGGCGGAGCGACTACTGCACCGGAATACGCGCGCACTTTTGGGGGAGCATCCCCGTGACCGTCACGTACTCATCATGATTACTTCACCCCTGCCTGACGAAGCCGACGCCCACTGGATGGAGCAGAGCCTGCGGGCCGGGATGAACGTGCTGCGCATCAATTGCGCGCATGGCAGCGAAAGTGACTGGGAGAAACTGATAGCAGCGCTGCGCGATGCAGAGAAGAAGACGGGGCTCTCGTGCCGGTTGCTGATGGATATCGCCGGGCCAAAACTCAGAACCGGGCCTGTACACGGTGGCGGAGAGATTCTGCGCCTGCGCGTCGAACGCGATATCTTTGGTCGCGTTGCCAAACCGGCGCGAGTGACCGTGGGCGCGCAGGCCGCGGATCTGACCTTCCCGCAGGAATTCTGTGCGCAGATGCGTGCAGGCGACACCCTGCAATTCCATGATAGCCGCGGCAAGAAGCGCCGGCTGCGTCTCGAAGCCGAAGGCGACGGGTTTGTCGGCCTGTGCGAAAGCGGAGCGTATATACTGCGCGAATCGCGCTTCACGCTGAGGCGTGGAAAAAAAGAAATCGCGCAGGCAGACTGCGGCGCCCTGCCATTCGTACCGGGTTCGTTACTCCTGAAGCCTGACGATTACCTGGTACTCTTCGCAGGTGAAGGCGAAGGATTTCCCGCTGAGCCGACCGCGCCGGGTGTTCCGCCTGTGCACGCGCGCATCGGGTGTACCCTCGGCGAGGCCGTCGCGGCGATCAGGCCCGGCGAGCGCGTGCTCTTCGACGACGGCAAGATCGGCACGGTGTGCGTGAGTATGCAGCCAGGTGAGGTTTTGCTGCGCATTGTGCGCGCGAAAGAATCGGGCAGCCGCCTGCGGGGGGAAAAGGGCATCAATCTGCCCGACAGCAAACTCAAAATTCCTGCGATTACGGAAAAAGACCGCGAAGACCTGGTTTTTGTCCTCGAGCATGCAGATATTGTCGGTGCGTCGTTTATCCATTCGAGTGAAGATGTCGCGGAACTGCAGCAGCTGGTCGCCCGGTCGCGGCGTAATCCCGGCATTCTGCTAAAAATTGAAACGCAGGCCGGGTTCCACAACCTGCCCGTGATTTTGATGCAGGCATTGTCACAGAACCCCGTCGGCGTCATGATTGCGCGGGGCGACCTGGCGGTCGAAGCCGGGTTTGAGCGACTGGCAGAAGTACAGGAAGAGATACTCTGGATCTGCGAGGCAGCGCATGTGCCGGTTGTCTGGGCGACACAGGTACTCGAGAACCTGGCGCAGACGGGACAACCGTCACGCGCCGAGATCACCGACGCAGCGATGTCGGTACGCGCCGAGTGCGTCATGCTCAACAAGGGGCCCTACATACACGAGGCAACGGCCGCCCTAACCAATATTCTGAAGAAAATGGAAAAACACCAGTACAAGAAACGCAGTCTTTACCGCCCGCTGCAAATAGGCCTCGGCTAATTTCACTTGCATGCCTGATCTCACCCGCTATGGCGGTGTCATGCGACGTCATGGACTGGTGTGCATTGGCTTCCTGGTTATTTCAGCATCGCTGTCGGCTAACATGCGTGCCCCGGTGCGTATTGAGCGCGGGTACAGCCGCCTGCTGGCAAAACCCTCACAACTGCGGCTCAGTGGTGAAAAACTCGAATTTGACTGTCCGGCGGCGCACACAGGCAAACCTGAACCGACACTCTTTGCGCAGCAATCATGCGCGGCGCGCGTGACTTACCAGTTATCGTCTGCCGCTGACGAAAGAGTGGCGCTGTCATTCGTCTATTCAGGCAGCGAGCAGGTCGAATGGAATTTAGGCACCGGGCCCCAGAATGTTGTTTCGCGCGCAGTACAGTCCCCTGACAGACTTCACTGCACCTACTGTCCTGACGACATGCGTTCATTGCGCGTAGCCGAGATTGAAGCGGATATAAAAAAATCCCTGCGCGCGATCACGGTGCGCTACCAGCAGGCCCTGGACTACGACGAAAGTGGGCATGGCTATTTCAGGGCGGGGCAATGGACGCAGGGATTCAGCTACGAGTTGTGGCCGCTTGCTGAATGGCAATGGGATACTAAAATCACGGCCAAACTACAGCTCACGATTGCCGCACGACCGGGATTTCTCGGTATTGGCTACAGGAAAGATGAAATCTCCTGCGCAGTACTCGTCGGCGAACGCCAGATACCTGTGGCGCTTACTATCGGTGAACCCAAGGACGGCAAAAGGACGGCGACAGCTGAAATAGAGCTGCAGAAGCAACCGCAGCGCCTGCGCTGTAGCTGGAGCGCACAGTGACTGCAGCCCGCAAGATACCACCAGTGTATTACCTGAAATTTCTCGGCGGTGGCGTCATCGGCAACATTGGTTGGTGTTTTTTTGCCTTTGGAATGCTGTTCTTCTGGGCTCTCCATGTGCCGGCTTCCGTTCGTGAGCTGGTCGTCTTCTCCGGGCGCACTGACACGGTCAGTGGCATCGTCTCTTCGGTCGATGAAACGAATATGGCGGTGAACGACGAAGTGGTACATCGTGTCGGCTTTACCTACCTGGTTGCGG
The DNA here is from genome assembly GCA_046346875.1 of Turneriella sp. Taxonomy (GTDB): domain Bacteria; phylum Spirochaetota; class Leptospiria; order Turneriellales; family Turneriellaceae; genus Turneriella. The sequence goes on from JAXMHG010000002.1 coordinate 83,173, forward strand.
GTAACGAGTTCGAGGGCAAAAGCTACCTGCGCTACCGGCCGGCTCCCACAGGCACGATCACGGTCGAGTATGTCGCCGGCAGGCCGCAACTGGCCCGAATTGAAGGTGGGAGCATTGCACCTTTCGGCGGTGTCGCGCTGGCGGTAGCTATTTTTCCGCTGCTCGGACTGATCATGGTGATCTTTCCCCTATACGGCAATGTTCGCAGGCTCCGGCTAATGCGCTACGGCCAGGTCGCGCAGGGCCGGCTGGAAAAGGCTGAAGATACCAACATGTCGGTCGATGAAGAGACAGTCGTACGCTTCCGTTTTGTTTTTGAAGATACCCAGGGCAGGCAACACCGCCTAGTGTACAGGACGCACGAAACCGAACGCATCACTGATGATAAGAAAGAGGCTATTCTCTATTTCGCACACAAGCCGGCAGTGGCCTGCCTGCTCGATGCACTGCCGGGTAACACAAAACTACACGGTGACGGAGTGGTCCAATTCCATGCAGCTTTCAGCTGGAACGACCTGCTGGCCCCCGTCATGATTGTACTCGCTTTGCTTCCGGCTTTTTTCGTTTGATTGTGAGCGGCGTACGCGGAAAAAAACTATTCGATACGGTTAACGGCCTGCCGCGTGGGCGATGAGAAAGCCTTCCAGCATCTTGCGGAAGCTCGTCTCAATATCCTCCGGCATACCAAAGCCACCGACGAGCTGCAGTGTCACGAAGCCATGCAGCATGCTGCGTAGCGCCCGCACAACATGCACGAGCTCTTTCTGTGGGACGCCCAGATCTGAAACGATGCTGAAGATGGCTTTCAGCAATTCGCCGGCGGCCAGCTGGAAACCGGGAGAGCGCCTTGCCATGGCGGGCTGTAGGGCGGCATAACACGTAGGGTTCTTGGTGGCAAATGCGCGGTATGCCTCGCATGCCCGCAAGAAAGCCCGCTGGGGATTCTTGCCGTCACGCAGCGGGCTCAAATCTGCCACCAGCATATTCGCGCCGCGGATGCCGATGCCGTCGACAATGTCGTCGATGCCTGCGACATGCTTGTAAAGCGACGGCGGTTTGATCTTGAGCGCCGCTGCCAGCGTACCGACGGTAATGGCGGTGAAACCGCCACGATCGCCGATCTTAATTGCCGCATCGAGCAGGGCATCTCTGTTCAGACCGCGGCGCATGGCTATTTTTTTACCGGTGCATAGTTCTGTTCAGGGTCGTGGCCGAACACCAGCTTCATTTGCGGATGCCGCGCTGCGAGTGCACGCAGCGTAGCGAGTGTCTGTTCTCCCTGTGCGTGGTCATGCATCTTGCCGGGAGCTATATTGTTCTGGAATCCATAGGCCGTGTGGCTGGCGTCTCCCGTAACGAGATAAGCTCCCTCTTTGGCATTGACCAGGAAAGACATATGGCCTGCGGAATGACCGGGAGTGTGAATAGCCCACACCGTGCCGTCGCCGAAAATATCAAAGACGCGGCCTACACCGGCAACTTCGGGTTGAGCGGAGAAATCAATTTCTTTAATGGTCTCTATACCATCGAGGTGTTTCATGCAGAGACCAAAGATGTCGGCGTAAGAGTCAGCGAGGGTGCCTTTGCCGGCGATGTACGGTATGTCTTTCGCCAGCGCGGGAGCTCCTGCTGTGTGATCGACGTGCATGTGGGTGAAGTAGACAGCTGTCAGTTTTGCGTTATGCGCCAGCAGTTGTGCGGCAATATCGCTGCCTGGGTTTTGCCGGGCAAAATCAAAAAAGACTCCCATACAGCCGAAATTGCCGTGCCCCGACCTGGCGAAAGAAGCGTCGAAGCCTGTATCAATCAGGATGTCGCCTTTCTGCGGATGCCGCACGAGGTGCGCGAGTACCGGCACATGGGTTTTGGTGTTCTTGAACTGCGGGTGCTTTTCGATGTCGAGCAGCAGCGAAGTATCAACTTCGACGCTGCCGGTATTGAGAGTCACAAGCTGCGGCAGGTTGCGCGTCGCAGGTTTGAATAGCTGTGTCTCTGCCAGCTTTTGCGATTGCTGCGCTGGAAGCGCCTGCGTTTGCGGGCGGTAGGTGCCGCAGTGCAGGGTGACTGCAGTGAGTAATAGAAGATCTTTTTTGTTCATGGTTGTACCTCTTGGCTAATTGTATTAGCCATTTATGCTAATACAATTAGCTTGTAAAGAGTTTTCTGTTTTTATTGTTCGCCCGTTTTGCTGACCGTATGTAAAAGGAGAAGCGGTGTCCGGTTTTCAGTATATCGATGGATAGTGAAAGGAAGAATAATTCATCTTCCGGGTTGACAGGCCCGAAAGGCTAAGCACCGGCCGCTTATACTGCCGGTAGAATCTTCTGGATGCTATTGCCTTCGCCGAGCAGTACAATCTTCGGAGTAAAAGACTTCGCCTCTTCAGGTGTCATCTGCGCGTAGGCGATGATGATGATTTTGTCGCCGCGGTGTCCAAGGCGGGCTGCAGCGCCGTTGAGGCAGACTTCATGGCCACCGCGTTTGCCCTTGATCAGGTAGGTCTCGAGCCGCGCGCCGTTGTTGACGTTGACCACGTGCACCTTTTCGTACTCCATGAGGCCGGCGGCATCCATCAGGTCTTCGTCGAGTGTCAGGCTGCCTTCGTAAAAGAGGTTCGCGTCGGTGATTTCGGCCCGGTGGACCTTTGCTCTGAGAAGTGAAATGTGCATGCTTAAGCTCCGATTATGCAAACCTTTTGATATTGCTGGCGATATGCCCTGTAACGTTTTTTTGCCCGAATTCGAGCCCGACGCGGATGGCGTTGCGCACCGCACGCGCACTCGAAGAGCCGTGGCCGATAATGCAGACGCCCGCGACCCCCAAAAGGGGAGCTCCCCCATAGGTCGCGTAGTCCATGCGGTTTTTTACCGCGAGAAATGCGGGTTTCATCAGCAGTGCGCCACCCTGTGCGATGGCAGAGGCATTGATATTTTTTTTCAGACTGGAGAAAATCGTCTTCGCAAGACCTTCGATCGACTTCAGAATGACGTTGCCGACGAAGCCGTCGCAGACCACGACGTTGACGGGTTTGCCGGTACCGTACAGGTCACGGCCCTCGACGTTGCCGACAAAATCATAAGGCAGCTTGCGCAGCTTATTGAGCGCAGCGAGCGTCATCTCGTTGCCCTTGGTATCTTCTTCACCGTTGGAAATAAGGCCGATCTTGGGATTGATGACCCCCATGATTTCGCGCGAGTAGACTTCGCCCATTATCGCGAATTGTACTAAATACTCGGGCTTACAGTCCACATTTGCGCCTGAATCAAGCAGCACCGTGGCGCCGCCGTCTTCGCGCGGTATGGGGGTAGCGATCGCGGGGCGTTTGACACCCGGCAGGCGACCCATGTGGGCGAGGGCGGCTGCCATCGAGGCGCCGGTATTGCCCGGTGAGAAAAAGCCCAGGGCTTCGCCGTTGGCGACAAGCCGCGCGGCAACATTCACCGAGGCATCTTTCTTCTGCCGCACCGCCATGGCCGGCGAATCTTCCATGGTGATCACGTCGCTCGCATGGACAACGCGGATGTTCGTGCCGCTGTAACCGTGGCGCTTGAGTTCGGTCTGCAGGATTTTTTCGTCACCGACCAGCAAAACGTGTGCGTTTAGCTCGTGCGCGGCATTGATTGCGCCCAGCACGAGGGGACCTGGGCCGTGGTCTCCGCTCATCGCGTCGACGGCCATCCACTGTTCCGATGAGCCTGAACTCATACGTTCGACTCTTGTCTCAAACTCACCTTGCCAAGCCCTTTCAGATACCTGGGCAGGCTACAGCGCCCAGAAGCCGTATTCGATACCGGGGTAAGCCTTGTCCGCTGCTGCACGGTCGACGGCGGTCGGTGATACTAAAAGAGCAAAGTCGCAGAGCTGTACCAGTGTGTGAAACGCCCGGTTGGTATCGTAGTCCGGCAAATAGGGAGTTATGTCGCCTTGGGCAAGCTTTGCCAGGTCCATATCTTCCGCCACGGCAAGGCGCAGATTTTCCGGCGATCCCACTATTGCAGAAAACTTTGTCCGGGCCGGCGGGGCGGCTTTGCAGACGACAGATAACCCCAGGTCTGCCGGGAACAGGATCACGTAGTCATCGGCTAAAAGCTCGAGCGCGGCCTTCAGGGTCTGGAAATCCGGCTTGTGGATGTCGATATCGAGAAACTTCACGGCGCTATGCCAGAGTTGGCTCACACTCTGCACAACGAAAAACTCTTTTCGCTCCGTCGTGATCTGAGACAATCAGCAAGGCGCCCATGCTCGAGTCTCTGACAGTTAAGGATTTCGCACTCATACGCGAGCTGAACATCCAGTTTGGGCCGGGGCTCAACCTGATCACGGGTGAAACCGGCGCGGGCAAATCAGTCATGCTGGGAGCTCTCTCCCTGGTTTTGGGCTACAAAGCCACGACCGACATGATACGCAGCGGTTCTAAGCGCGCGATCGTCGAGGCAGCCTTTGCGATGCCCCCCGATACCCGCAGCGGCGCGCGCGCGCTTCGGCAGGTGCTGGCCGACCAGGGTCTCGACGACGACGAGGGTTCTCTCATTCTGCGCCGCGAGATCAGCGTCGAGGGTAAGGGGCGCAGCTTCGTTAACGCGCGCCAGGTTCCTTCTTCGGTGCTGCGCGATATTGGCCGCTTTCTTGTCGATATCCATGGCCAGAACGAGCACCAGAATATTCTCACTGTTGAGCAGCACCGTTCGATTCTCGATCGCTATGCGCACCTCGGTGAACTGGTCGCAGAAATGCGGAAGCTCCACCGGGCGCGCGAAGAGGCACGCCAGAAGCTGTCGAGTGTCACGCTGAGCGAAGACGACAAGGCGCGCCGCCTCGACATTCTGCAGCATGAAATTGCCGAACTCGAAGCCGCGCGCATCGACGATGTGCGCGAGATTGATGAACTCATTGCCCGCGAGAAAAGTCTCGCGAACGCCGAAACGCTTGTCAGCGACCTGAACTCCGTCTACGAAGCGCTGAGCGGCGAAGGCGGCTTTGTGCCGCGCGGCGGTTCGATTGAGCGCATGCTCGAAACCGATTCGCAGTACGATGAATCGCTCGCGGCGATTCTGACGCAATTCAGAGAAAGTTACTACGCGCTCGAAGAGATTGCGCGTCAGGTACGCTCGAAGGCCGAGTCATATTCGCTAAACCCCGCCGAGCTCGAAGAGATGCGCGAGCGTATCGGGCTCTTGCAGTCGGTGGCGCGCAAGTACGGGGGCAGGGGCCCGGCAGGCGCCAAAGAGGGCGACTACGCGGTGGGCCTCGAAAAGGCGAAGGCATACCTCGAAAAAGCGAAGAACGAACTCACCGGCATCGAACTCTCGTCGGGTGAAGAAGCGCGCCTGCGCAAAGAAATCGATTCGCTCAACGCGCAGATGAAAGACAAGGCGCTTTACCTCTCTGAAAAGCGCCGGCTCGCTTCGCTCGAGCTCGAGCAAAAAGTCCAGGCGGAGCTCAAAGCGCTCGGTATGGAAGAGACGCAGATCAAGGTCTCTATCCGCTGGGAGTATGCTGATGACGGTACTGTCACACAGGATTCATCGCCTGACAAAAAATACGTGATCGCACCCACTGGTCTCGACATCGTCGAATTTTTGATGGCGTCGTCATCGCGCGAGACACTGCGCCCGCTGCGCAAAATCGCCTCTGGCGGTGAAATGAGCCGCATCATGCTCGCGCTCAAAAAAGTCATTATTGAAACCGACCCGGTCTACACGATGGTGTTCGACGAGGTCGACGCGGGTGTCGGCGGCCGCATTGCCGAAGCGGTGGGCCGCAAGCTCGCGGGGCTTTCGCTCTCTTCGCAGGTGATCGTGATCACGCACCTGCACCAGATCGCGGGCCTGTCACCCAACGAGGTGCGTCACTTCAAGGTTTCAAAGCACAAAGAAGACGGCACGCGCATCACGCGCCTCTCGAAAGAACAGCGCCTGCAGGAAGTGGCGCGTATGATTGCCGGCGAGAACATCACCGAATCAGCGCTCAGCCACGCGAAGGCGCTCTTGGCAGAGAAGATACAGTAAAACAAATAAAAGACAAAATTATAAATTATTCTTGACGAGCCGGGTATACCGGGTCGCATGAAACCATGAGTCTGAAATACCTACGCAAATTATTGCTAACCATTCCCGCTGCGGTCGCCTTGAATACGGTTGCCTGCTCAAACTCTGAAGTCACCTTCGAAGGAATCGAACCGAGCAGACTGAAACTCGCGGACGGCAGCAGCATTTCGCAGGCTGCCACCGACGATTACAGCCCGATAATTGTCAGGTTATCCAACAACTACCTGGCACTGGTTTTTGGGTCTACCCGTAGCTGCGCGCTTTCGTGCACCAATCATAACATTTTTGTCGCTTCGTCGGTTTCTGCCTATGCAGGCACGGGTACGTTGCCTGCCTTCAACACTCCGCAGCCGTTCGTCATGAATGGTTTCAGTCCTCTAAACTATAGTTCGCGCCCGCGGTTGGCTGCTGTAGCTAGTGGTACGAATGTGACGGTTTATCTGCAGACAAGTGGTGGTCAAATTATGACTTCCGAACCTTTTAATCCGGTTTCCGCCAGTCCGATCAACTTATCCACCGGCCCGAACCTGATTATGGAATACATGTGCTATTCCAACAACATGCTCGGTGTCGATGCGACGGGGCAGATGATTGCCGCCAATACTGCGGGAACGCAGGTCTATCGCTTTAATCCAAACACCTCGGCGAGCCAGTGCATGTCGGCGAACGTGGCTAACCCCAAACTGTCTGCGGGCACGCATATTAGCCTGATGCGGCAGGCCAGCACGGGGATTGCGGACGGTTACGTGGTCAGCGACACCGCGGGCAAGGTGAGCGCGCAGTCGGTGACGAGTTCGGGGCCGCAGCTGCAGGGCTTGATCGATGGCCTGGCGCGCAATGGTCTCATTTCGACCGGCGTCAGCGTGATGCAGGGTGCAAGCGAAGCGGGTGACCTGATCACTTTCTCTGCCGCGCCTTCGGTGGGTGGTTTATCTGATCTTTATGTACTGCTATCGCCGAAACCCGCGAACCTCTGGCAACAGTACGTCGCTGCGGGCTCGCAGCCATCACCCTAGCAGGCTCCTGAAAAAGGAGCCTGAAGCAGGTTCCGGTGCGGGAGTTTTTCCGGACCCTGCTGAGTGACTGCGGTGGTTAAGGTATCCGCTCGTACACGCGCATCGCGTGATCGAGAAAATCGGTCGAGACGATGTACTTACCGTCGGGTGACACGTCGAGCCCGGTGGGCTGGTTGCCGCCTTCAATCTCTTCGACTACCTTGCGTGTTGCCAGGTCGATCACCATGACCTTGCCGAAGTCAGGGCCCTTGATGAGAAATGATTTCGGGTTGTTATGCCCGCGGCACGAGACGTACAGATACTTGCCATCGGGTGATTCGACGATCGTGTTGGGGTTCGAAAAAACTTTCGTCTCGTCGACTTTCTTGTAGTTCTCGATGAAGTACACCCGGTTCTTCGCCATATCCGATACGGCGAAAACATCTGCGCCAGTTCTGAGGCGAACCGCGTGGCGGTGTGCGCCGCCCGAGATGATTGTGCTGGTGATCTTCTGTGTGTTGAGGTCGATGAGTGCGGTTCGCCCTGCCTGGTCGGCGTCGGTTTTACCGCCAAACATCGCCGCCACCATGGTGTTGCCGTCGGCGCTAAAGGCCATGCCGCGCGGTACGCTGCCCAGTTTTATCTTCTTTATTTCTTTGAGCTCCTGCACCGACACGACCGAAATGTCAGCGCTGTTCCAGTTGCTGGCATAGACCAGGTTGCGCACGGCGTCGTACGCCAGTACCTTGGTCCAGGCGCCCGAAACGTGAATTGTGCCGCGGTACTCGAGCGTATCGGCAGCGAAGCGGTGTATGGCGGCCGCCTTCATCTGGCTCACCCAGAACTCCCCCCTGGTGGGTACCCGCACGCTTTCGACGAAGCCGCCGCGTTTGGCGTACTGCGCGGGCAGTTCTAGCCGGCGTGTCTGGCCTGTGACAATGTCGATCACCTCGAGGTGGTTGTCGTCGAGCAGTGGCAAAATCACCTGCCGGTCTGAAATGAACATCGCGCTCTTCGGCTGCTTGCCGGTCGCAATACGCGAGACGAAGCGGTGGCGGGCAGCCGGGTTATCGAGAAACACCAGCGGCGTTTCTGCCACCTTGTCGGCTGACAGGGCGACGGTCACGAGCCGGCTGCCCCCGGTCTTCTTATCGGTCACGGTGAGCAAGAGGCTGTCCTCGCGGGTAGGGCGGTTCATCAGGGTAAGCTCCGCCTGCGCCAGCGTCTTGTCTTGCTTCGAGAACCGGGCCTTCAGTTCTTTGCCGCCGAGGGTAAAGACGGCAGGGGCGTAGGGCTGCACCAGCAACCTGAGCTGGCAGTTCTTTGCTGCCTCACCGGCAGGGGTACACTGCGCGCGGGCTGCGGTAATGGGGGAGTTTACCTGCTGCGGGGCGCTGGCTACCGGGCGCAGGCTGACCAGTGCTGCGGCAAGAAGGCTGAGACGAGCGAGAGGAAGAAGCATAAGGTAATACCACGATTCCCCGCGGCGCGGAACAGAATTATTCGCTTTAAGGAAGCGCCGGGAAATCCGACATAATGAGCAGGGTGTGCGGGGTTTCCGGCGCGCCCGAACGCGGTAAAAAGCAGTGATTGAACTCAGCAGGCTCAATGGCAAGGTGTTCTACCTGAACCATAACCTGATCGAGATATTCGAATCGACGCCCGACACCGTGATTAAGCTCACAGATGGCACGAAATACATCGTGCGCGAGAAGCCCGATGAGCTGCTCGCAAAGATCGTGGCTTTTAACCGGCAGATTTTTGCCGAGAAGACGCGAACAGAATAGTTTTTTTACGTGATTGCCCGGCAATCGCATAAAGAAGGAGAATGGCATGGCAGACGCAGAAGACTTAGACCAGGACGACGCCGGTGAAGAAGCCGTCGCCGCCCCCATGGGTGGCGGCAGGTCGCGTATAGTAACAATACTCATCTGGGTGGTTGCGGGCCTTATCGCCCTGGCGCTGATGTTTGTCATTTCGGTGATGGTGGCGAAGTATTATAAGAATGCCGACTTCCAGGAAACCGAGAGCATCACGATTGCTCCGCCGAGCGCTCCCCCGGCAATCTTCAAGATTGCACACGAGTTTCGTGTGAACACGGCAGATACCGACGAAGCGCACTACGCGCAGGCGGTAATTACACTCGGTTACGAGGGCGAAGTTAACAAGCAGCTCGATGCAGAGCTGGCGAAGCGCCTGCCGCAGGTGATTCACATCATTAATATCATCCTTGGCGGTAAACGCAAGGATGAACTTTTCACGCCGTTGCAGAAACTGAATCTGGGCGAAGAGATCAAGAACCAGATCAACATGATTCTGCGCGACGGCAAAATTTCTGAAGTAATGTTCGAGCAGTTGGTGGTAAGTTGATGGTTAATTTCCCGCAGGGAAATTAACCACGGAGGCAAAATGGGTGACGGTTCACTTTCGCAGGAAGAAATAGACGCCTTATTGATGGGCACAGACGACATGGCGGCGCCTGCCGGTAAAGCAGGTGGAGTTGCCACGTCTGACGGCGGCGGCCTGTCGCCGACTGAACGCGAACTTCTCGCTGACGCTTTCAACGACGCGATGCAGGTCGCGGGCGCCCAGGCGGGCGCTATGGTCGGCAAGAATGTCCAGATCGCCAACGCGCAGGTAGACGAAATTTCTCCCGGCCAGCTCTCTGCAGAACTGCCCAAGGGCGGCGTGCTCGCCGAGATCATGATGGGGCCGACCCAGACGGTACTCGCGTTCCCGAAAGACCTGGCAAGGCGCATCGCGCAGACCATGATGGGTGCGACAGACGATGGCGGCGAAATTAACGACGCTCACCTCTCTACGCTTTCTGAGCTCTCACAGAGTATCATCTCTTCCATCGCTAACGGCCTTGGCGCAAAGTTCAACGATTCGCTCTCGCCTTCGATGCCCGATATGAAGATCTTCAATGGTCCGGGCGATACACCGCAGTTTCCGGGTTCCATTGTTAAGATATCTTACAACATGTCGGTCGAGGGTATACCGGGTTCGCGCGTGGTACACTACATCGACGGCGGTTCAGCCTCGCGCTGGGCAAAAGCCAACCGCGGTTCAGCAGCGCCACAGGCGGCCTCGTTCGATATGGATTTCGGCGCACCGGCCGGTGGCGGCGGTGGTGGTATGGGGGGCGGAGTTTCCGTTAACCCGATCAACTTTCCGAGCCTGCAGCAGGGCAGTGGCGCGGCACAGCTGCCACCTAACCTCGAGCTTCTGCTCGACGTGCAGATGGCTCTCACGGTCGAGCTGGGCCGCACGAAGAAATACGTCAAAGAAATTCTCTCGCTGGGTGAAGGTTCGATTATCGAGCTCGACAAACTCGCGGGTGAACCTGTCGACCTGCTGGTCAACGGCAAACTGATCGCCCGTGGCGAGGTTGTGGTCATCGACGAAAACTTCGGCGTGCGCGTAACCGACATCGTCGGCCCTGCCGAACGTATGGCAAGGATGGCTGGGGGGTAATCACCCCTGACAAACGCACGGGCAGTCTGCGGAAAAAATTCCGCAAAAGCGAAAAGCCTCGTCGTTTGCCCTCGCAAACGACTGCTAAAGCGCGTCGTCGCTTGCAAAGCCAAGCGACTTTGCTGCTTTTCGCTTTTACGGTTTCCGCAGACTGCTCGCAGTTTCCTTTTCAGGAAACTGCTAAGGTATTCCCGTAGCGGTCACTTCGTTCGAAGCCTCTGACCGCACTCCCTTACGCGAGTGTGCCTGCAGGCGAAAGTAATAGGTGGTGCCGATTTCAAACGGCAGAACATTCGTAAACCGCTCAATCGTTATGCTGCGCACCGTATTTACATTAAATTCGCTCTTCGAATGCAGGAAGGTGGGAATGCTGCCGTTGATAGTCAGCGGCTCCATGCTGAAGGCTTCGCTGTCGCCGATGCTGATGCGCGAGATCAGCAGGTTGTAGCCGTCGAAGGTCTCTTCCTGGTTCTGCACCGTGTACTGCACGAGCATTTTCTGACCGGCGACAGCTGTCACCTGCAGACCCGTGGGGCGTTTGAGAAATAGCTCCTGGTCAAAGGGTATACTGGTGCCGCAGCGTAAGAGCACAAGAGCGGCGATAAGGCTGGCAGCAAGACGCGGCATGGACTTGTCAGGCTCGCAGAACCTGTTTCAGGCGGTCAAACAGAATGAAGATCCATTCGCTCCTATAATCCGCTAAGCCAGGCGCGAATCTCGCGCAGCTGTGTTGCCTTGTCGGTGCGCACGAATTCACTCAGCAGTATGTGATTGCCGTCGGCAACTTCGATCAAGCGGTTCTTACCGCCTGCCGCGCTGCCGAGCTGCGGCATAACCTCGCGCACCTTGGCCACGTCGATGGCTTCATCCTGGTGTTTATCATCCTTGTAGTACACGAGCGCCAGCGCCGGTACCTTGATCGCGGCAAAAGTTTCGGGTTTAACGACGAAGCGCCGCAGGTTATTGAGGTTCACCAGTGCGGCAAATTTCTGTTTGATCATCCAGTGCTTTTCATAGTCGGCGTGCTTGCGATTTTCAGGGTCGCTCTTCCAGCCGGCGTCGCGTTCGGTGCCCATGACCATCTGCCCGAGCGCCAGACCGCCGGGAAAGTTCAGCAGCCGCGTGGTCTTGTTTGCGAAATCCCACAGCGGAGAAGCGAAGATCACGGCGTGCATACGGTCGCTGTAGCGTGAGGCGAGGTACGTTGCGACCAGCGCACCGGTGCTGGTGCCGATCACCACGGTCTTCTTGCCGAGCAGGGGCATGTGCAGCAGCGCTTCTTCGGCGGTGCTGAGGTACTGGTCAAAAGTCGCCTGAGCATGCGCTTCGGCGGTTGTGCCGTGACCGGGCAGCCGCAGGTAGTAGACATTGGCGCTGATCGCCTGGGCGAGTGCATCGACCGTGTATTCGCCTTCGGCGCGGCTCGCGCCAAAACCATGGATATACAGAATGGCAATGCCGTCTTTTTCAGGATTGTTGATGACCAGCCGCTCGGTTGCACGCTCCGGCACGCCTGCGCGCAGTGAGAAGTTGCGGTTACGTTCGTAGAAGGTTTTGAAATCCCCCGCGAGGGGTTTGGGCGTATAGGTATACTTCAGGTTGGCCTGACGACAGTACGCCCCCGCATAAAACAGCGAGAGGGCGAGAAATGCCAGAAGCAGAAGAGCGCGGCGCATGGTCTATTTGCACTTGCCGTGTGAGATCGGCGAGCTTTTTTAACCCGGTCATGCCCGCCCCGAAAAAAAGCTCCAAGCAAAAAACCAAGCTCGTCCTCATCGATGGCCATGCGATGGCGTACCGGGCACATTTTGCCTTTGCCGGGCAGAACCTGACCGATAGCGCGGGCAACGCCACCGAAACGACGTTCGGCTTTTACCGCATGGTGGCGCGTCTCATTGCCGATCGCAAACCGACGCACGTGGTACTCTGTTTCGACCCCGGCCGCGAGCACAACCCGCGCTATGAGCTGTATCCCGATTACAAGGCGAACCGCGCAGCAATGCCCGACGAGCTGCGCCGGCAGATCGACGACATACAAAAAATGGCGGGGGAGCTTCACCTGCCACCGCTCATCGTCGAAGGTGCAGAGGCCGACGACACGATCGCTTCAATTATTGAGCAGCACAAGGATGATTTTGACGCTATCGAAATTGTTTCGGGCGATAAAGACCTGTATAACATGCTCTACAAGAATGTCGTTCTGCTGCGCTCCAAGAAAGGGGTGACCGAGTTTGTCGAAATCGATGAGGCCTGGGTAAAAAAAGAGATCGGCATCACGCGCGAGCAGGTGCCCGACTACATGGCGCTGGTCGGTGATACGTCAGATAACGTGCCCGGCGTGAAAGGCGTGGGGGAAAAAACTGCTGCGAAGCTGATTGGCGAGTACAAGTCGCTCGAGAAAATCTACAAGAACCTCGATAAAGTTAAACCCGATGGCCTGCGGACCAAATTGGAGGTAAGCCGCGACAATGCTTTTACTTCACAGAAACTTGTTACCCTGCGCAAAGATATCCCGCTGGCTGTGAAGCCTGCCGACATGGTGCTGCAGCTCAACGCCGAAGGTGGGAACATTTTCCGCAAACGCGGATTCACCACCGTTGCCAGCGAGTGGGAAAAGCTGCTGAAAAAGGCTGGTGGTTCGACTGCGCTCACCAACCAGCCAGATGCCGCAGAAGAGAAAATGCGCTCGCTGAGCGCAGTCGAAGCGAGCAATGAAATCAAGTTCTGCCAGCAGACACAGACCATTACCACGGCCGCCGACCTCAGGACGCTGCTGGCCACGTTAAACAAACTCGAAGAGGTCTGTGTCGACACCGAGACCACCGGCCTCGACATACACGACAGCGAGATGTTTGGTGTCTCCTTTGGCTGGTCTGCAGGCCCTTCGACGGGCTCAGGGCGACGTTTATATAGTGCCTATGTTGCGCTGCCCGACGGCGGTGAAGCCGCGATGAACGGCGACTACGCCGACGCCGACGGCGCGGCAAAACTGCTGCCGCTACTCAGGGATTTCCTTGAAAACAAGAAGATCCGCAAGATCGGGCAGAATATCAAGTTTGATATCCAGGTGTTTCGCCGCGCGGGCATCGAGGTCGCGGGTTATGCCGAAGACACGATGCTGATGTCTTACCTGCTGAACCCCAATATACGCCGGCACAACATGGACGACATGGCAGAAGACCACCTGCACTACAAGACTGTCACGTTTGACGAGCTGGTCGGCAAAGGTAAGGGCAGGCTGCCGATCGGCGCGGTGCCGCTCGACCGGCTCTCACACTATGCTTGCGAAGATGCCGAGGTGACGCTGGCCCTGCGCGATGCACTGCTGCCCAAGGTAAAGGCTGCTTCGCTTGAAAAAGTCTACCAGGAGATTGACGTGCCGCTGGCCAGGGTACTCGCCGATATCGAGTACACAGGCATTGCAATCGACGTGCAGCACCTGGCCGAGCTTGGCAAAGAGTACAAAAAGAAGATTGCCGCTGCCGAAAAGCTGATCTATAAACACGCGGGCGAAGAATTTAACATCGCCTCGACGAAGCAGCTGCAAACCGTGCTGTTTGAAAAATTGCAGATTGCCTCGGGGCGCAAAACCGAGAAAGGCGCACTGTCAACCGACCAGGGCGTGCTCGAAGAGCTGCGCGATGCGCACCCGATCATTGCGCCGATTCTCGACTACCGCTTCTATACGAAGCTGCTCAGTACCTATGTCGAGGCACTGCCAGGGCATGTGAGCAAGCACACGGGTCGCGTGCACACCTCGCTTTCGCAGGTGACCGCAGCTACCGGCAGGCTTTCGAGCATTGACCCCAACCTGCAGAACATTCCGGTCAAAGGAGAAGAGGGAGCTCACCTGCGCGCCGCGTTTGTGGCCGCAAAAGGCAAGAAACTCCTCAGTCTTGACTATAGCCAGATCGAGCTGCGCATTCTCGCACACTACTGCGAAGACAAGAACCTGATTGCCGCCTACAAGAACGACGAAGACATTCACGACCGCGCGGCCTACATGCTGTTTCGCTCGCGCTTCGACGAAAGCAAAGGCGATTTTTCGGCGCCTAACCGCGAGGTGGTGTTCGAAGTTGACGCAGCTGACCTCAAGAAGATGAAAGCGACCGGCAAGTTCGGTGACTTTCGCTCGCAGGCGAAGGTATTGAACTTCTCGATCGTCTACGGTGTCACCGAGTTTGGCCTGGCGCGTAACCTGAGCATTACGCGCGGCGAAGCAAAAGAGCTGATGGCGAACTACTTTGCTGCTTTTCCGGGTATCAAAACCTATATGCAGCAGGCGATCGATTCGGCGCGCAAACAGGGTTATGCCGAAAACCTGTTCGGTCGCCGCCGCCCGATCGGCGACCTGGGCCATGCAAACCGTTTTGTGCGCGAAGCCGCCGAACGGCTCGCGATCAATACCCCGGTACAGTCGACTGCGGCAGACCTGATCAAGAAGGCAATGATCACAATCGAAGAAATGCTCCGCCATAGCAAAATGCAGTCGCGCATGGTGCTGCAGATTCATGACGAACTGCTGTTCGAGGTGGCACCGGGCGAAGAGGCCGGGCTCGAGCGCCTGGCCAAAGACGCGATGGAGAACGTGGTCAAGCTCAGGGTGCCGCTGCGGGTCGACGGGGCGTTCGGCCGCAACTGGAATGAGTGTAAAGGATAGCTTGACGGCGTGTTAATTTTGTCAGTTTTGCCTAAAGGCCGCGCAAGCGGCCTTTAGGCAAAACACTCGCTCGGGTGGTGGAATTGGTAGACACGTACGCTTGAGGTGCGTATGCTTTACGGCGTGGGGGTTCAAGTCCCCCCTCGAGTACATTCCCTTCTTTAATCCCCGCACGGCCGGGGCCCTTTCGCTTGCCGATGCTTTCGGCTTTTTGCTTGGCCCCTGGTTTGCGGTGGCTTTTGGCCGTTTTTCCTGGCCTCTCCCTTGATTCCTGGCTGTTTTGGCCTCTTGCTTTTCCTTTATCAGTTCCAGTATATCGAAGTGTTTTAGGTTGCGGATGAACGCAAATTCATTCAGGTATAGTTGGCTGTATTTTGGGTTAATCCATCTATAGGCTGTGAAGCTTTGCTTAACCAGGGCATTTAGGCCTTCCGCGACATTACAGTGTACCCCGTTTTTTGACCATCTGTTTCTTGCGAACTTATACCTCTTGTCCTTACTCCTTGCATTGTGGTTCACCATTCTGTGGTTCTTTCCTGTGAATGCTCTGTATCCCATGTCCGTAAATATTGGGGTATTATGGGGCATGTACTTTCTTATCAACGGGTTCAGTGTATTCATCCTCTGGTCACTGATACTGTCGAAAAATGCTGGTCCCTGCCTAATGCCAAAGGTGTTTACCAGGGTTCCCATCTGTTCTCCCCCCAGCGATTCCGACCTGTAAATACTGGATGTTTGGCCCTTTCTCTTATATCGCTTCCTGCCCTTATTGGCCCTCTGTGAGCAACTATACAGTACTACCGTATCCGCCTGTGGTATCGGTACTTCTCTGGATAATTCTGATAGGTCTGCTTCCGTATCCTTCGGTAAATCAAACCCTTCAAATGTTTGGGACAGTACTTCATGCAGTCTTTCCTGCATTCTTTCCAGCTGGGTACTCGCGAATACCTGTATTCTACGCTTTAACCTTATTGCAGAATCCGGGGTTATTCCAAGCCTTCTCTCTATCTGGGCCGTGGTAACCACATTCGGATGCTGTACTACCATTTCGCGTAATACCAGGCCAAACATCCACCTGGGGAGCTTCAAATGGTGAAGGGGAGTCCCTACCAACCTGGACTGTTGCCTGTGACATTTGGGACACCGTAGCATTAAGTCCCTTTTTCCGTCTGTCTTGGTTAATTTCTCTCCACAGCACTCTTTGGGGTAAAATACATTTAATAGTTGATCTGTGATTTCTGTATACAGTTCTGATTCTGGAGCGTGTACCGACTTCTTAGCCTTTTGCGGGGATTCCGTAGGGAAGATCTCGAGTACATTCATAACCCTGACCCCCGCAAGCCGCGGAGGCAGGTCTTAAGGCCGGGGTACCAACCCCGGTTGTCGGTAACAAAGAATCCAGATCAAAGTGACGTAGGTTAGCAGGGAACGAATACTCGTTCAGATAGGCAGGCTGTACTTCGGGTTAATCCACGGACAGGCGGCGAATGCCTTTTCCCGTTCCTCTCGATTGGGCGAATATGCAGCGCGTCATGCCCAGCGTATTATCTGATGGATTTCCGAGTGGACAGCCCTTCGGCAAAATAATTGGCAGTGTATTCTCCGGTCGATGCAAAGGATGTCAAAAACTTCGGCCATGCAGGTTCTTCGCCACCGCACGGCTTTGCTGCGCCGACGCTTTTCAGGCCCTGTGCAGTTGCTGCTCGATGATGGCCTGCTGACACCGCAAACGAGCTTTTTTGACTATGGCTGCGGCTATGGCGAAGATGTTAAATTTCTCAAAAAGATGCAATTCGATGCGGCTGGTTGGGACCCGCATTTTGCTCCTGAAAAACCAAAGAAGGGCGCGCAGGTCGTCAATCTCGGCTACATTCTGAATGTTATCGAGAATCCTGCGGAGCGCAATGAAACGCTCAAGGCTGCCTTTGATCTAGCGGAAAATTTGCTCGTAGTCGCGGTCATGATTCGTGCGGCAGGCCCGCTCGTCGCGACTGAGGTTGCATTCGGTGATGGCATTCTGACATCATGGAATACATTCCAGAAATATTTTTCACCGCGGGAATTTCGCGAATACCTCGAGAATACCCTCGGTGTCGAGGCGCGTCTCGTTTCGCCGGGGATAGCCTATGTCTTCAAAAATGCTGAACTGCAGCAGCAGTTCTTGCAGAATCGCTTCGCGGCCTCTGAAGCGGGTGTCGCGGAATCGCTGCGGCAACAGCTCATTCAAGAGACGATCTCGCGCTGGGTTTCGCTCAATCACGAGCTCGGCCGCGCGCCCGATAAGACCGAATTCGCCGAATTGGCGGCGATTAAACGTATCTTTGGTTCAGCCGAAGCGGCAGCTGAGGCATTACGGGCGGAGCTCAACCCTGAAACAGTCAAGCAGGCAGCAGAACGGCATAAATCCGCCTTGCTGATTGCTCTCAGCCGTGAGCTCATTCGTACCGATACTCGTCTCAAACCAGCTGACCTCAAGGATGAGATGGCACAGCAGGTGAAGCTCTACTTCGGCAAATGGGATGCCGCGGCTCAAAGAGCTGGGCGACTTGGCAGAGGTGAGCCGATACATCAATGAGTCGAGCGTCGGGAAAGTGCTGCCCGACGATATCTACATACACCGCGATTCGCTCGAGTACGCACCCGAGATGCTGCAGCTCTTGGTCGAGCTGGCGAAGACGATTCTGCCGGCGGATGTCGAATGGAGCATCGCTAAAATTGCCAGGAACTCATACCATGTGACCTTCATGGAATACGCCAATTTCTATGAAGACGCGCATCCACGGCTGCTGGGGGCGATGAAAGTGGTATTGCACAAGAACAAGTTGGATTACCGGGATTATCGCGCGCGTGAGGACCCGCCGATTCTGCACCGCAAGGAACTGTTTATTCACAGCGGTCATCCGCTGTTTGAAACTTTCAGCCAGCTATCGCGGGCTGAAGAAGAGGCTGGTCTATTGGGGCGTAATGATATTGGGACGGTGGAGGGTGGGCGAAGTTGCTGGCAGAGAAGAGGGTGAGGGTGGAGGGACATAGTCTGGTACCTATGTGATGAGTAATAATTGCCTGCGTGCAGCAGAATTTCCCGGCCTTCGCCCCGCTTCGCGGGCTGCAAGCCAACGGCCCTCCGCCGGAGGAGATTTGTGAAGAGGTAATTATACAGTGGCAGAGTTCAGCTCCACAAAATCCGTTGCCACCCCCAGCAGGGAGTTGATATCGGAATTCAATGGCAGTCACTTTCGAATTTTCTGGTCATGCCTTGCAACGCATGTTTGAGCGTGAAATTACTATTGAGGCTGTCAAAACCGCCGTTGTGAGTGGCGAAGTCATCGCCGAATATCCTGATGACAGGCCACTTGCGAGCCGGCTCATTCTCTGGCGTTCTGGCCTGGAGGTCTTGCACGTTGTCGCGGCATTCGATAGCGCTCTTCAATGCGAGATCATAATTTCTGTTTACAGGCCAGACCCCGCCCTCTGGAATGAAGACATGAGGACACGCCGATGAAGGGCTGCCAGATCTGCAAAACGGGTGTGCTGCACCCAGGTCATGCCAATGTCAACCTTAACCGAGGTGAGACTGTAGTCATCATCAAAGAGGTGCCTGCAAATGTTTGTGATAATTGCGGCGAGTATTACCTGAATGAAGCTACCTCAAAGCGCGTGATGGATATTGCGGAGGCTGCAGTCAAAAGCGGTGCCGAGGTAGAGATTAAGCGGTATCAGGCCGCGTAGACGGCCCACCCTCACGCCCGGCCCCTCGCTACGATGTGCAGAGGGGGAGTTAGAGTTGTGAGGAGGCGCGGCTAACCCATAAACACATTTTCGCGATGCCATTCAACAAACACCGGTCCGGGTCCATCTGATCTTGGTTCGCGAATTTGGCGACCCTGCATTTTTTCTATTTGGTTGATGCTTTCGGACTCCTTAGCGACGAAGTTCTTAGCAATCATCAAGGTTAAGTCCTTGGTCAGAGTCAGTACGCCTCGATCCAGACTCCAGTGGTGAAGTTTACACAGAGCTAGCCCATTGGCCAACTCATCAGGCCCGTTGCTGGCATGCCATTTGATATGCGCTGCATCGAGGCCAAAACTGACGTTGTTCAAGTGTGCAGAAAAGCCGCAAAAAGCGCATTGATGGCGATAGTTGTCCAAGACAGCCTGAGCAAAATCGGGGTCTCTGATCTTCTTTACCACATAGTTTTTGTATCTCAGGCCAAGTTGCTGCCTCATCTCTTCATGCAATGTCTCTGGCCACCATTTGCGCAAAATAAATTCTGCAATGCGCGCACGATTTTCGGGTGAGTGCTTGATCAGTTGAAAGATGTGCTTGGGTAGCTCAGCAAAAACTTCATTGTCGCGTAACTCCTTTGATGACAGTGATTTCGCGGCCGAGATTTTGGCTTTTTCTGGTAGGTTATGCAGCTGCCAGAAAGGTGAAGATTTCAAA
Source organism: Turneriella sp. (assembly GCA_046346875.1). Lineage (GTDB taxonomy): Bacteria > Spirochaetota > Leptospiria > Turneriellales > Turneriellaceae > Turneriella. The sequence continues at coordinate 102,795 of JAXMHG010000002.1, forward strand.
TGATAAAAAGGCTGCTCTGGTGCTGGCTTGGTTGTAGCTCTGCCCCCAAACAGAGCAATCAAATTCGCCAAATCAGCTTCAACCTGGCTGAAAGTAATTCTGTTTTCAGGAATTTTCTGCTTCTCTATGTCTGCAATCAGCAAGAGTAGGAGCAGCGGTTTTTTCAGTGCTAAGCCGTCCTTTGCGCTTTTGTGCATGCGCATTTGCTCTATTTGATTCTCAAATTCTTCGATGGGCAACAGGTTATGGGCGATGCCGGACATTGCCACAATAGTCAAACGCGATAGTTTCGTGGCAAGCTAATTTATCGTCAGTACGCCTGCTTCCCAGGAATCACTCCCCGCACGCCCCCCCGCGGATCGGGCGTGTCACCCGGATACCGTGGTATCAGGTGAATATGCACATGAGCAATAGTTTGGCCCGCAGGCTCGCCGCAGTTCACCCCGATGTTGAAGTAGTTCGTCTTGAACGTTGCACGCAGGTACTCCCGCATGTCATCGACCAGCTTCCACATGGCTCGCTTTTCAGTTGCCTCTAACTCAAAGTAGTCGGCAACAATGCGGCGCGGTACGATCAGCGTATGGCCCGGCGACACCGGAAACGCATCGTAGATCGCGTAAGCGAACTCATTTTCGAGAAGCTTTTGTTTTTCCGGAAATGGCGATTCTGTCAGCATGGGTAAACACCAGGTCATCAAAGAATTCGTGCAGGTTTAAACCAAAGCCAAGGCATATCTTTTCGAGCGTATCCAGACGAACCGATGGGGCTGTTTTACCTTCGAGCAACTGTATATGCTTGTAGTCGACACCCGAACGCTCGGCCAGCTCGGCCTGGGTTAGCCCCTGAGTTGCCCGCAATGATTTGATGCGCTGGCTTACCTTCTGGTTGATGGGTGAGGTTCGAGACACCGTACATATAAGGTCGACTAGGTACCGCGATGAGAACACCGCACATATACGGTGTCATTCTGCTTGACGGGGATAGTGAGCTCTGGAGCACCGTATATATACGGTGCTTGTGGGTGCGGTCACATCGATGGGGGGCGGTGGCGCATGGTCGAGCAAAGCGAGACCGTGCGCCGCCACCTTCGCCCGCCATGAGACATTCCACCCCCGCTACGGCTGGCTGAAGAAGGGTGTAGACCTCATAGACCATGACCCCGCCGCGTTTGCCAGCGACGATGTGCACATGAACCTCGGCGTCGGTAAAAACATGGCGCACGCGATCAGGTATTGGTGCGAGGCGTTTGGGTTGATCCAGACCACCCCGGCACTGCGTGCCACCCCTCCTTGGCAGGAGGGGAGATCAGAAGAGTCTCTCCCCCTGCAAAGGGGGAGTGCCCGAAGGGCGAGGGGATTTCAAAATGGTGGATATTCTCTCACCAACACCGCGCGCGATTTGATCGCCGGTGCGACCGCATTCGACCCTTACATCGAGAGCACCGCGACGCTATGGTGGTTGCACTACAACCTCATCAAGACGCAGAAGGCCACAACCTGGAGCTTCGCGATCGACCACTTCGGCCGCCCGTCGTTCACTCCCGATCAGCTTTTGGCCGACCTCAAGCGCTTTGTGCAGGTGCAATACCCCGACCACAAGGTGGCGGAGTCTTCTTTGGCGAAGGATGTACAGCTGTTCTTGCGCATGTATGCCTACGATGAAAAAGCCTCTTTTCACGAAGACAGCATAGATTCACCATTTGTGGAGCTGGGGCTCTTGAACAAGCGCGGCGAGATCTATAGCTTCGTCACCGGCGCAAAGCCTACGCTGTCTGATGCAGTAATTGCGGCGGCGTGCCTGGACTTCGCCAGTGTACCCCTTCGACAGGCTCCGAAGACGGAGACCCGAAACGGGTCGCAGGGTGACACTGGCCCGCGAACAATATCATTTTCAGAGTTGATGAGTGCCGACGGCTCACCGGTAAAAGCATTTCGCCTGACCGAAACAGCTCTCTATGACGCGCTCGAGCGAGTCAGCGAAGACATGAGCGAGCTTTTTATCTCTGACACGGCGGGAGTGAAGCAGCTCTCCTGGAAGGCAGAGCCGCAGCGTCTTGTGTATAAAATCTTGAAGGGATATTATCGCCATGCACTACATTGATGGCATAGAAACCCGCCGCCGCTATGCGCGCAGTATAAATCTCGAGCGAGATCTCGCCGATGTAGGCTCGCTGGATGGTTATGTCATTACGCCACGGGCGCGCGAAACGCTAAAGCTGTTCAGCGAGCGTTTTGATAACACCATTTCAGTGCGAGCGTTTACCGTCACCGCTGTCTATGGTGCCGGCAAGTCGGCGTTCATGCATTTTCTGCTGTCGCTGCTCGCCCCCGCCAAATCGCCGCTGTGCGACAAGGCTTTATCGATTCTAAAGACTGCCAAAGGCAATGAGGATTTGTATAAGTTCTTTGCGAATTTGCCCGAATCGCAGCCGGCCTTTTTACGCGCTGTTGCTGTGTCGCGCAGCGAAAGCATTGGTATGACCCTGGCCCGCGCAATACATGATGCGACTGTGCGCGAATTTGGACAACATGAAAAGTACGCCCATATCTGTGCGCTGGAGTTCATTAAGCAAACACAGGCGGGTAAGCCCGGCAAAACTGCGCGTCTCATTGAGGCGATAACCCAGCTTGCGGCGAAACGGCCGGTCATCATCGCAATCGACGAATTGGGCAAAAACCTCGAGCAGGTGGCCGTCGGTGAAAATGACGTCTATCTGTTGCAAAGGCTCGCTGAGTTGCCGCAGCAGAAGTTTCCCGTCTATTTCTTTGGTCTGCTGCATTCGGCGTTCAGTGACTATGGTGGCAGGCTCGGTGCCCGGGAACGCGCCGAGTGGCAGAAAATACAAGGCCGCTTCGAAGATATTCCGTTTCTCGATAATACTGAAAACACCGTGGGGCTGATTGCCGCCGCGATTGAGCAGAAGCCTACACTGGCAAAAATCGCAGCCCGGGTTGGTGAAGCATGGCAGAAAAGCCTGCGCAGCGAGTCGGGCATCTGGTCAAAGGTTTTTCCGCTGCATCCATTGGCAGCGCGTGCGCTGCCGATGCTGTGCGCTCGCTTTGGGCAGAATGAAAGATCCCTCTTTAATTATCTCACCGGCCATGAGCCGCACAGTTTTCATGCTTTCTTGAGCCACACCCCGATGACCGGCGAAGCGCCGCGCCTTTTGCGCCTGTCTGACCTTTACGAATATTTCATCGAATCGGCAAGCCTCGTGAGCATCGATAGGCAATCACGCCTAGTCGAGCTACGCGATCGCATTCGCGCGAACGAACACCTCGATGCCGTTTATACCGATATTCTCAAAACGATCGCGGTCTTGAACGCGCTAGCGACCGGCGGTCTTAAAGCCTCGAATGAACTCGTGAAGCTCGCGCTCTCTGATTTGCCCGGCGCTCGCGATAGTGAAATCGGTAAAGCTCTTTCGGAACTCCTTGCAAAACGCGTGATCACCTATCGCAAGCAGGCAGACGAATATCGCCTGTGGGCGGGCAGCGAAAACGACGTCGAAGCCCTCATCAAGATGGAGCTCGTGCAGGGGCCCAAGAACCTCGCCGAGCCGCTCAACACCAAGTTCGCACTGCGCACGATTGTCGCCTCACGCCATAGCTTTGAACTCGGTACACTGCGCTATTTTCCCGCGCTCTTTGTTGACGCCAACCAAATTGGAAGTTCAATTCCCAAGGGTGATGGCTACGTGCTCTATGATATCTCCGAGCCAAAAACCGGCCGGCGAGACGACCAGTCACAAGAGTCTTTGTTTGAGGCGGGCCTCTCCCCCCAACCCCCTCTCCTTAAGGAGAGGGGGAGGAGCGAAGCGGAGGGGGTGAGGTTACCCGTTATACGTGTAACATCCACCAAAACAAATGCGCTGCGCACGCTGGCGCGCGAAGTTCTTGCGCTCGAGTCACTCATGCATGGCAGGCAGGCGCTTTCGCTCGATGCCGTGGCCAAGCGCGAGGTCACAGAGCGGTATTACCTGATGGCAGAACGCCTGCGTGAGGTGATCCAGCGTGAGTTTACCGTGCTCGGCAAGGGCACGCGTATTGAATGTACTCCCGCTATCGAGAAACCGGCCGGTACGCTTAACCAGATTGCCTCGGCACTCTGCGACCAGGTCTACAGCTCAGGCTTCAAGCTCAAGAACGAGCTCATCAACCGGCAGCAGGTTTCGACACAGATTGCAAAAGCGCGGGGCGAAATCGTCGAGCGGCTGCTGAAGCACCGCGAGAACGCGATCGAGCATTTTTTGGGTAACGGTCCCGAGGTTTCGATCTTTCGCACACTCACAGAAAAGAAGTACAGCGCGGGCCTGAAGCCAGCACGCAAGGCTATCGAAGAGTTTGCCAATAAGGCCAAAGAGGCACGGCCGTTGGCTGAACTTTTTCGTAAGCTTTCTGAGCCACCTTATGGCATTCGTCTCGGTGTCATTCCATTGCTTTTGGTACAGTACCTGCTCGATAACGAAGAAACTGTTAGCCTTTACCAGGATGGTAGCTTCATACCTGAAATCACTCCCGAATTGCTTGACATACTTGTGCGTCGGCCAGAGCGATTTGCTCTCAAGAAGTTCGTGGTGTCAGGCCTTGAGGCACAGTATTTTGAAGAGCTCGTAAAGGCGTATGGAGGCACAGGATCAAAGCGCAATTCCCTGCTCGCTGTCATCAAGCCTCTGATACGTTTCAGCCGTCAACTGCCTCGTTATACCCTGCAAACCCGCCAGATCAGCGACAAGGCGCAGCGGCTGCGTGCTGCATTGGCTAATGCAAAAGAACCCGACGCCTTGATTTTCCAAGAGATACCCGCAGCCCTTGGCGTTGATCTGTCAGACAAACAAAACGACACTCAGGCTGTGCGCACACTGACCAAGGCACTCACCAAATCTTTGCACGAGCTGCAGAATGCATATCTTACTCTGCTCGAAGATTGCCGAAGCTCTCTCGTCGATGGCTTGAGAATACCCAAAACTACCGAACTGCGCCAGTACCTCGGGGCAATGGCGGGCCTGCTCGCGGGGCAGGTCTTAGACCCGGTGCTGCGCCGTTTCATGAATGCCGCGCAAGACAAAGATAAGACTGACCAACAATGGCTTGAAGGTCTCATTATGGTTATCGCCGACAAGCCCGCCGAAGCCTGGCGCGACGAAGACCGACACAGTTTTGAAGCCAACCTTGCTACACTGGCGCAGAAGTTTTTGAACCTGCACCAGCTGGCGGCGAAAGTGCAGGCGGCTGGCAACGGTAAGTTTGATGCGCGGCTGGTGAGCATCACTAACCCTGATGGTCACGAAGCCCGTGAGGTTATTTGGGTCGATGCGGCGGAGCAAAAACGCGCTGAAAAGTTCAAGGCCGAGCTTGAGGCTTTGCCCGTGTGGAAAGAAGCGCCTGACCGCATTCGGCAGGCAGTGCTCGCAGACCTGTTGCAGAAAGAGATAGCCTTAGGGCCAAAGACAGAAACAAATTTTGCCGGTGAGGACAAAAAGCCGCACATTAAGATCGAGCGTAAGGGTAAGGCAAGTGGCTAAAAAGAGCGCAGCAGCAGTCCTCAAAAAGCCCAAAGATGAGCAGAAAGCCGTGCGGCATATTCTGGGTATTTCGGGTGGCAAAGATTCTGCTGCGCTGGCAATCTACATGCGCGACAAAGTCCCCAATATAGAGTATTTCTTTTGCGACACGGGCGAAGAGTTAGCCGAGACCTATGACTTTATCGATCGCCTTGAAGCACGGTTGGGTATCAAGGTGCAGCGCCTTGCTGCGACACAGGGCTTTCGTCATTTTCTTGAGAAATACAATGACTTTCTGCCATCACCACAATCTCGCTGGTGCACCGTTCAGATGAAGATTAAACCTCTCGAAGACTTTATCGGTGACGATGAAGCGGTGAGCTATGTCGCCATTCGTGCCGACGAAGACCGCAGCGGCTACGTTGCCACGAAAGATACCATCCAGGTGGTTTTTCCGTTCAAAGACGCTGGCATCACGAAAGCCGACGTCGAACGTATTCTCGACGAATCGGGGGTCGGCATGCCCGAATACTACAAGTGGCGCTCCCGCTCCGGCTGTTACTTCTGCTTTTTTCAGCGTAAGATTGAATGGGTGAGGCTCGCCGAAAACCATCCCGCGCTTTTCGAGAAAGCCAAGAGCTTCGAAAAAGTGTTACCCGATGGTCGTCGGTATACCTGGAGCCAGGATGAATCACTCGATGAACTCATCGCCCGCAAAGACCAGATCATTGCAGAGCATGAAAAGCGCGTGAAGCTGCAGAAGCAGCGCAAACCTAACAAGACTCTTGCCGAAGTACTCGAGGGCGTTCTTGATGGTGAAGACCAAGAAGAAGGTTGTGTAGTTTGCCATGTCTGACAGCGCAGCTGTCATGCATGGCATATATTTGGACCATTTCTCCACCACCCCGGTCGATCCAGGCGTGCTCGACTACTATTGCCAGATACTCAAAGGAAATTATGGCAACCCTTCGAGCGTCGACCATGACTTCGGCAGCGTCGCCGCGAGGCTCGTGAAAGCGAGCCGAGAAAAGATCGCAGACCTGATTGCCTGCGACCCTGGCGAAATCACCTTCACCTCGGGAGCAACCGAGAGTATCAGCCTGTTTCTGCAGGGTTTTGCCACCGCTCAATCGGCGCGTTTGGGGCGCAAACTCAAGGTAATCACTTCACCCATCGAGCACCCGGCAGTGCTTGAGAATCTTCAAGCGCTGCAAGCTGCTGGCTTAATTGCTCTCGTGACTCTAGATGTTGACCCGCAAGGCCGCATCAATCTGCACCAGTTAGGAAACCTCGCAAAATCCGGTGTCGACCTCATCTGCATTATGGCCGTGAACAATGAAACCGGCAATATCTACCCGACCGATCGTATCGCGGCGATCGCAAGCGAACACCGCGCTCTCTACTTCTGCGATGCAACGCAGGCGATTGGCAAAATTCCATTTTCACTCGCCAGCTTGCCCGATACAGTGGTGGCTTTTTCAGGGCACAAGTTCTACGCGCCAAAAGGTATTGGGGTGCTGGTGGCCGACAAGGCCATACCGATAAAGCCATTATTTTATGGGGGCGGCCAACAGCGATCCCTCAGGCCGGGTACGATCAACGCGCCGCTCATCGCGGCATTGGCGCACGCCCTGCAAATTGCGTGCGAACAACAAGGGGCCGATGCCCAACGCATTAGTGGATTGCGTGATTTGCTGCAAACCAAACTCGCCACACTTTTTCCACAATTGGTTGTTAATGGGGATAGAGAAAAGCGCGTTGCTGGCGCCTTGCATATTTCCCTACCGGGCCTCAACAACAAGCAACTGATCACGCGGATTCGTGATCGCTTGGCGATCTCCACCGGAGCGGCTTGCAGTTCGGGTTCTGAGCGGCCCTCGCACGTGTTGAAGGCGATGGGACTCTCCCCTGAGGTCATTGAGGGTGCATTACGCATTTCATTGGGCCGATTCACCACCGAGATGGAAATTTTGCAGTGTCTGGATGTTTTCCGGAGTAAGGCTTCTCAACCTAGTACTCAGCCACCGCGTTCTGTAACGTAATTTGTGCCAACGCGTCGTGTATGCCGAAGCTGGCATTCTCATATTGCAAGAGTAGTGCAAATCATGGCAAAATGGCCGACCGGTGGATGTAGCCGGTCAGCAATAACTGAACGACTTGACCACACGGTTCGCCCAATCATTGTAGAAGGTATTGTGAGCAAAGGAACAAAACTCACCACCGAAGAAAAAGAAATCCTGGACGCCTATGAGTCGGGCAATTACACTAGTCTGCCAGAAGCTCATCAGCTGATCGAGAAATATGCCCGCTATGCGAAAGAGAAGCGCAACGGGGCTGCTCCCCCGGCTGAAAAATCTTCAGAACAGTGAGCCAGACTCAGCCCTGACAATCAATGCCTGAAACCGAAGAAAATCCCCCCAAAAAACCAGCCGAAGACGACCTCGCCGCCTCGATCGTCGATGCCTGGGCTGAGCTCGACAAGAAAGCCGAAGCCGAAAACCCCGACGAGTTTCGCAAGGCGCGTGAAATGCTGGCCGAGTGGGGTGGCAAACTCGAAGCGCTGCTTAAGGGAAAAAAAGCATGAAATACCTTCTGTCGATACCTCTCGCTCTGCTGTTGGGCTGCGCTTCGGCGCAGGTGCAGACGGCTGAAGCCAAGCGCGCGGCAGAGATCTGGCAGGCTGCGTGCTCGTTCTGCCACGGTATCGATGGCAATCCGCCGCCCGAATGGGCAGGCAAGGGCATGCGGCGTTTTGGCACGTTTGGCATGCGCATGGGATTTTTCTTTGGTGGCGATAAGATGCGCGCCGGCATCGCGCGCACGATTGCCGAGGGCAAGGGCACCGAGATGAAGGCTTTCAAGGGGCACCTGACACCCGAAGAAATCAGCGCGCTCGTTCGGCACATCGAAGGCCTTTAGGCGATGGCAGAAGCGCGGCGCGTTTACCTGTTTGATATCGACGGTACGCTCGTCGATGCGCAGGGTATGGGCGGCAAGGCGTTTCGCCGCGCGGTGCGCGAGGTGCTGAGCCACGAGCTCGGCTGGCAGGGGCGCGACTTCGCGGGTCAGACCGACGCGGGCCTCTTCAACCGCATTCTCGATGAAACCGGCATGCACCGCGGCCTGCTCTCTGACCTCTACGACCGCTACCACGAGTACCTGGCCGAAAACCTGCGCGAAAAGCCGGCGCGCATTCTGCCGGGTGTCGTCGACCTGCTCGAACAACTTTCGGCAGACGCGAATGCCGAGCTGGGCCTTCTGACGGGTAATACCGAGCGGGGCAGTGGTATCAAGCTGGCGGAGCTTTCGCGGTACTTTGACTTTGGTTACTACGGCGATCATTTTGCCGAGCGTACACAGATCGGCATCGCCGCGCGCAGCGAGCTCGGCGCACGGTTCGGCGCTTCGGTTGAACTGGTGATCGTGGGCGACACGCCGAACGACATCGCCTGCGCGCGTGCTGCGGGTGCGCAGTGTATCGCGGTGGCGACGGGCCTCTACGGTGCGGCAGAACTTTCTGCTGCCGACCGCGTGCTGGCCGACCTCACCGAGTGGTGATCAGCGTTTGGTTTTTTTCGCGACGCGTTTCTTCACCCGGTCGCGCACTTTCTGCCGTTTGCTGGCCTTCTTGTGAGCTGTTTTCGGTTTCTCGAGATTTTCCGCGACGCGGTCGGTAACCTGGCGGTTAATTTCCCTGAATGCACCGTACAGACCGGTGCTGACGAGGTTGTGCGTCTCGCGCACGACACGCGCGTGCGCGCGTGTTGCGGGTATGAGGTCGAGCAGCGCAAACGTGACGTCGCTGATCAGCCGGTGGCCACCCTGCATGAGAATCGAACCCTGGTCGATACCCTTCGCGATGAGTTTCGCGTTTTCGGCGAGGAGTGTCGCATTCAGCTGCTGTGCACGGCTGCGCGTGCGCAGGTCAAGCGCCGACAGCCTGAGCGAGCGCAGCCGGCGTTCGGAACGCGCCATGCGGCCCAGCAGTATGACAGCTGCCGCGAGTCCAATGCCGGCGAGGATGAGCGTGAGAATTTCTTCGTATGTCATGGTTCAGATCACGATGATGCTGACTTCCGCGTCCACGTTCTTGTCCTTAAGCTGCTGCCGCGTCTGCGCCACGACCTGTTCGTAAACTTTCTTGGTGACTACGTTAGGTGCAGTGCCCGAGGCCAGTTTCGCCAGCGAAGATTCCCTGTTCGCGAGCGCAATCGGCTCTTTCACTTCAACCAGCATGCGGATGAAAGGCGCATCGCCGGCAGGTCGTGTTGCTTCGCCGCCAACGGTTAAACGCCGTAATTCTGCGAGCTCCGTTTCGGCGCGGCGCAACGCCTTGCGCAGGCCAAAGTAGTAGTGCAGTGACATGCCGCTGCAGAGCGCGAACAGGGCTACGACGGTTGCATTGAGCAGGTTCATAACTGACCCGCGCGGGCTATCTTGGCCGGTGTAAAACTTTTTTCTGGAATGCCTGCTGCTACTTGTTAATGCGTTCGCGTACTTCGTTGCCGTCGAGGGTGCCGATGATCTCGATGTACTTCACCTTCGGCATGAGAAAGCCCGGCTCTGCGTGCGCGTAGAACGAGATAAGCTGTGCTTGCTGGCCCGCGATCTGTATGCGCGCCCTGTAGCGCCCGCTATCGCCTGGTTCGCGTGTAATGCGTATTTCCCGCTCGGGCAGCGCAGTGAGCGTCACGCGGACGCTGTCGCCGTCGACCCTCTGTGATTGGATGCCAAAGGCCAGCTGTTCGAAGACCGTTATTGGTTCGGTGAGGCCTGGGCCTTTTTCGTGCATCTGCCAGTAACCGTGTATGGGGTTCTCGCCCGCGGGATGTCCGTCGCGCAGCTCAATTGCATAGTGCACTTCGTTGCGGTTGGTGTTGCGGCGGACGAAAAAGAGATCCTGGCGGGATTGCAGCATAAGACTAGTCGGCGTTTATGTGATGCGGCAATACTCCTGTAAACCCGATTTTTGCCCAAAGCTGGGTAAAGGACCGAGGCGTTATCCGTTGACCTTCTGTATAGGGATAATATCCCGTTGTGTGCTGCCGTTGTTGTCCAGGCTGATTTTCGTCCTTCTTCTCTGGCACGTGACCTGGCGGCTGCTCTTCAGGGGAATTCTTCTCCAAGGGGGATTTTCCACCGATACGCAGGCATTTTTTGTGCAGGGGCTTGCCACTGACCTGTTGTTTATTCTGCCGCTTGCTGCGCTCGTCCTTTTGGTCCGCTTATTTTCTCACAGGCTCGCCCTGTACAGTCTGCCGTTGCTCGGTGCAGTAATCGCTGCAGGGCTCATCTTCTTCGCCGGTTATTTCCAGGTTTTCGAAAAACCGGCAGAGTTTGCTGTCGCTGGCGCGGGGCTCGGTACAATCGCCGGAGAGTTCTTTCATTCAGCGTTGCGCGAGGTGAGTCGCGAAATTGCGCTGTATGCCGGTAGTCTGTTGATTTCGCTGCTGTCACTGGCACCCGCCACAAGAGAGACGCGCGTGCGCCGATCGCTTACTGCTGTCGGCTACGCGGCCCCCGTAGCCGGGGTTTCCGCGGCACTGCTGTTCATGTCGTTTCCTGCTGCCGCGCACCGTGAAGCGCCGCAGTGGCAGGGCAGAGAACACATGAATCCGTTTGTGTACGCGATTGGGCGACTCGCAGCAGGGGATAAGGCCGCACATCTACCTACAACCGGAAATCTGAAAACTGACTGGCGATCTGTTTCGGTTCTAAACCCACGCCGGATACCGGCTGTGAACGTACCGCGCCGGAAGTACAACGTCATCTTCTATATTCTCGAATCGACACCGGACAGCGCGGTGACAGCTGTTGCAAAGGGTAAAGCGGTGATGCCTCACTTCGCGCGTCTTACTCAGAATGCCCTGGTGGGCCGCAGCCACTACACCCAGTTTCCACTGTCGGTCAACGCACGCTATAGCGCATTAATGTCGGCGTATAATCCGCTGAACAAGAACTGGCTACCCCTCAGCGAACCCAACTTTCCTGCACCGACCATCTTTGAAGTACTGAAGAAAGCGGGCTATCGCACTGGAATACTGCATACGGCGAGCCTCGAAAACTGGAACTACCGCAAGTTTCTCGGCGGGCGACAGATTGATTTTTTCGCCGAAATGCGCGACATGGATGCGCAGCGCTTCACCAACTTCACCGGTTTTAGTATCGACGACAGGGCTTTCATCGCGCCGGCGGTGGATTTCGTGCGCCGTTCGCGCGATACGCCGTGGTTTCTGACATTCATTCCTGTTATGCCGCATCATCCATACACGATGCCGTTTCGTGAACTGGAACTGTACTCACCCGCAGAAATTGAAGCTGCAGGCAGCAGGAGCGAGCGCCTCTTGCGCCAGTATTACAACTCGCTGCACTATGCCGATCACTGCCTGGGCGAACTGGTGCGTGCACTCGAAGCAGAGGGAGTGATGGATGACACGCTGCTCTTCGTTTTCGCCGACCACGGCGAAGCGTTCTACCAGCATTCGGGCAATTATCTGCACGCGCTCGAACTCTACGAAGAAAACGTCAAAGTACCTTTTCTGATCTATAACCGTAAACTGTTTCCACGGCAGGTTGTGTATGAGGGAGTCTCCCGGCATATCGATATCGCTCCCACTGCTGTGGATATGGTGGGCCAGCGCATTGTGCCATCGTTCAACGGTATTTCGCTGGTGCGTGCGCACCGGTCACGCCTGGCGTATTTTCACACCGACTGGGAGCATGATATTTCGGGGGTAGTGGACGGTGAGTGGAAGTATATCTACCGCGTGACCGAAGGGCGCTCCGAACTCTACAACCTGCGCGCAGACCCTGCAGAGAAGCAGAACCTTGCACCGGAAAACAGGGACATCGTCTCTCGCCTGCACGGCGAAGTGCTTGCGGCCCGGGGACGACAGCATAGCTGGTACCTGGGGCATCGCGGGGTGAAGTGAATTCGTCGAATAAAACTATCTGTATATAAATAGTTTTATTCTTGACGCGGTGCACAAATTTGGGAGGTTTTGCCATGTCGCGCAGTTTGTACGGCTATTCGCCTGAAACCATCGAAGCTTTCGGCCGCGAGCTCGAAGAGCTCTACGAGCGCACCAAGGCTAAGGTCGGCGTTGAAGATCTCAAGATCATGCAGGACCTCGACCGCTACTCGCGCTATTTCGATATCACGGGCCGCGCGCTCATTCACCTGTCACCTGAGCCGGTAACGTATCTCGCGGGCATTGGCCTGCTCGCCGCGCACTTCGTGATGGAGTTCACCAACGGGCACAACATTCTGCACGGCCACTACGACGATATTCCCGGTGCGGGCAAGATACACTCGCAGCACTTTCGCTGGGACAACACGATGGACGAAACCGACTGGAAGTTCGAGCACCACGTCTGCCATCACCCGTTCACCAACATCGCCGGCAAAGACCATGACTATGGTTACCTGCTCTACCGGCTCAACCCGAAACAGGAATGGCAGCCCCGGCACCTGTTCCAGATGGCAGGGCTGCTTCTCATGCCGGGTATAATGACGAGCTACATGCCGGGTTACATTTCGACGGCTCGCGCGCTGGTCGAGAACCGTTCACCCCTAAGCGTCGACACGTACGGCCCGGTGGTGATGAACGTGCTCAAGACACTCGGCCGTGACTACCTGCTGTATCCATTACTCGCGGGCCCGCTTTTCCCGAAGGTGCTCATCGGCAACATCGCTGCACGCATCATTGCTGGCACGCACCTCATGTATATGCTCACGTTCGAGCACCACGGCGAAGAGGTGCCGGTGGTCGATGTACCCGAAAACGAAACGAAGTACGAGTTCTTTTTGCGCCAGGTCATCACTTCGCGCAACTACCATGTCTGGGAATGGTACGAGCGGCTGCTCATGGGTTCGATCAACACGCACATGGAGCACCACCTGTACCCCGACCTGCCGTTCAACCGGCTCATGGATGTCGCACCCGAGGTGAAGGCGATCTGTGAAAAATACCAGGTGCCATACCGCAAGACGAGCATCTTCGAGGCATTCGGCGATCTCATGAAGATCGCGGTGACGAACAGCCTGCCGGTCAAACCCGGCGAAAGCGCACTGTCGCTGCTCATGAACCCCGGTGAACTCGCGGGCCGTATTCTCGAAGGTGCACGGCAGTCGTGGCTGCCGCTGCTCACGGGTAACGAGCAGGGTACGTTCACGCGCACGACAGTTGTCTCTTCACGCAAGCTCAGCCCCGATGTCGTCGCAATCACGCTCAAGAACCCGTGGCCCGACGCGGTGTTCAGGCCGGGGCAATACATCTCGGTTAACCGTGACGCGCTCGGCCGCAAAGAGACGCGGCAGTACAGCATCACGCACTGCACGCGCGACACCATCGCGATCGCAGTGCGCAAAATCGAAGGCGGGCGCGTCTCACCGCAGATGCACGCACTTGCTGCCGGTGACACGATTGAACTCGTCGGCCGCATCAAGGGTGAATTTACCCTGAACGAAGCTGACAAGAAGCTGCTGTTCGTCGCAGGCGGTGTCGGATTAACCCCGGTTCTGTCGATGCTCTCGAGCCTCAATGCTGACCACGAGGCCGTTCTGCTTTACTTCAACCGCGGCGCAGAACACGTGCTCTTTCGGGATGAGTTGGACAAACTCGCCGCGCGCGGCAACATCCGCGTTGTGCACATTCTCGACACCGACCCCGATGGCCGCTATTCGCGTGCGCAGCTTGAGCGCCACGTGCCCGACTTCAAGGGCCGCGCCATCTATGCCTGCGCCCCGCGCGTGATGCTCGAGCTGCTCGAAAATGACCTCAGGACCGAAGGTTTTGATTTCAGCAACTACCACACAGAACAGTTCGTCGCGCAGCAGGCGGCGAAGTTGCCCAAAAGTGGCAAGACGCACAAGGTGCGGTTTCTGACCTCGCGCAAAGAGACCGAGCTCGACGAAAACGAAACGCTGCTGTCTGCAATCGAAAGCGCCGGCATTGTCATACCTACCGGTTGCCGCGCCGGCATGTGCAAGGCCTGCACGGTGCGCCTCGATTCAGGTGCCACCGACAAGCACCAGAAGGGTTTCCAGGGGTTGATTACCACGTGCAACAACTACCCGCGCTCGAGTGTCGACCTGTGGGTTTGAATTCAGACCCTTGCTAGTGAGTGAGTATCTGCTCGGGGTTTACGCCCACGAACTCCAGTGATTTCATGCTCAACAGCTTCTCTGCATTGCCCATGATCTCGATACCGATAATTGCATTGTCCTTGTCGTACATCGCGAATACATTTTCTGAAATGCACTCATTACCATCGGCGACGGCATGTTCGTTGAACAGGATTGTTGCAGAATCTGTTTGGTGGTCGTAGTGGACTTTCACTGCTTTCTCCGCCTTGCTTCGGTGCGATCGTAGAATGCATTTTGCACGGTTTCCTTGTCGTCAAGCAGGATTACCCGCATGATGCGGTTGCGGTCGGGTAGATGACAAATTACCTGCCACCAGCCATTTTCCTGTCTCCGTTCTTCAATGCGATTTTGCAATGCGAGTTTGATTGTTTCTTCGGTGGCCTCAGGGTGATTTCGGCGAGCTATGTTCAGAAAGTAGCTCGAAAATTTCATGCTAGAATTCTAGCTTGTCCAGTCGCGAGAGCGCCTTCTGCATCAGGCTTGAGTGGCAGCGCGCCCTGAGTTCAGCCGGCGTGAAGAATTCGCCGCCGCCGATGCCGTCGTTCATGATGACCAGCTTCACGGCAATCTTGTAGCGCGTGATCGCGTGGCGAAAGTCCACAGGCAGCGCCGCGGCAATTTTGCCGACCTTGCGGCGCAGCGCTGAAGGCAGCCGCTCGGGTGTGGCGAGTTCTTTCTTATGCGGCGGTAGTTCGAGAAAACCCGGGAACATGAGTTCACCCTTGAGAAAGGGAAAGCTCCGCCCGGCCTCGAAAACCTGGTACTTGCTGCCGCGCCGGCAGACGAGCATCGTCCACTCGACGTCAAACGCCTGCGCACGGGCTTTCTTGACCGGGTAGGTCTGCTGGGTTTTTTCAGCATAGGCGGCGCAGTATTCGCGCGCAAAGCAGGCTTCGCAGCGCGGGTTCTTCTTGCAGATATTTTGTCCCCACTGCATGAGCGCTTCGTTGAGGTCGCCCGGCGTCATGCCGGCCTTGAAAAGCGGGGCTGCCAGTTCGTGAACGAGCGCGGCAAACGCCGGGCTGCCCTGCGCGTGCTCAATTGAATAAAGCCGCGACAGCACACGCGCATGGTTAGCGTCGTTGGCGAGTACTGTTTCGTTGTTATGGATTGAAGCGATGATCGCCGCGGTGTAATGGCCAATACCAGGTATCTTCTTCAGGTCGGAGTACGTAACAGGCATTGTCGCCGCATGATTGGCCATCACGTACTGCGCAGCGCGAAACATATTGCGCGCGCGCGAATAGTAGCCCATGCCACGAAACGCCGTAAGCACATCGTCTATTGGCCCCGCGGCAAGTGTCTTCACATCGGGAAAGCGCTTCAGGAATACCTTGAGTTTTTCGCGACCCGCATTGATCTGCGTCTGCTGCAGAAATATCTCGGTAATCCAGGTGCGGTATGGATTGCGGTTATGTCGGAATTCGTAGCGGTCTTTTTCGGTTTCGTACCAGCGCCCGAGCGCGCGCACGATTGCCTTTGCCGCCTTATTATCTTTCGCGGACAAAAACTTCCTTTCCATCAATCAGAGTCTCTTTCACCATGTTTGGCGTACTGCGGTAGAGCACGCGCATCAGCCGCTCGGCCGGCAGCGTGTATTGGTTTGCCAGTGGCGGCTGCATGGTATCGCAGCGGCTGTCATCGATCACGACAAGATCGGCTCGGCGGCCGGGTTCGAAACAGCCCAGGTCGTTGCGGCCGAGGCAGAGTGCATTGCCGAGGGTTGCCTGGTAGACAGCGCGTTCGGCGCCGACCCGCATGTCTTGTGCGCGAAAGTGGCTCAGCAGTTTTGCCATCTCTGTCATCTGCCGGGCCTCATTGAGCATCGAGAGCGAATAACCTGCCGCGACGTCCGTGCCGAGTCCTGTGCGAATACCTCGCTGAATATACAGTTGGTATGGCATGATTCCGCTGCCCAGGAAATTGTTAGAGACTGGACAATGCACGATCACGCTCTTTTGAGCACTGATCAGATTCAGCTCTGCTTCGCTGAGGTGAATACCATGGCCGAGCAGCGTCCTTTCGTGCAGGCAGCCAAAGCGATCATAGACGTCGGTATAGCTTGCGGCACCAGGAAACAGGCGGAGTGTTTCTTCAATCTCTGACTTGTTTTCGCTGATGTGGGTTTGCAGCAGCGTGTTATGTGCGCGGCTCATTTCGCCGCAGAGTTGCAGCATGGCTTCGCTGCAGCTGATCGCGAAGCGCGGGGTAACGACAAATTCATTGCGACCTTTGCGGTGGTATTTTTCGACCAGCGCCAGCATCTCGCGTTCTGCGCGCGCCGTCGTGGTGGTGAGCGCTTCAGGTGTCTTACGGTCCATGAGCGTCAGGCCCAGGTACGCTCTGATTCCCGCAGCGCTGGCTGCAGCGAAGGCAATTTCAGCCGCGGGCGCAAATGATGACAGGTAGGCAACGACGGTCGTGGTGCCGTGTTGCAGGCAGCTCATGAAGAAGTTGGAGCTCTGTTGTTCTGCGACCCGCGCGTCGGCGAACCGGCTTTCCTGCGGATACGTGTAGCGCTCAAGCCAGGGCAGTAGTTCCGCTGCGCCCTGTGCAGCGAACTCGTACTGCGGCAGGTGCGTGTGCAGGTCGATCAAACCTGGCAGGACGATATCCTGTTCGCGCAGCAATATTTCGTGGTGCGCCAGTTTCTCGGGCCCGGGTATTTCGGCTCCGAAGTAGGTGATGACTCCTGCTGCGTTCCAGAGCAGGCAGGCGCGCGGGTAGTAGTTGAGTCCGCCCTGTGCGTTGGGGTTGATGAAGGTGGCAATAATGCCGCCGCCGCTGGCAACGCTGCTTGTCATTCTATTACCGGAATCGGCCCCGTCAGTTTTCCTTCGCGGAACTGCTCGACGTAAGGCTCAGAAGTTGTACGGAACTCATCGCGCGTCATCACGGTGTGCAGGTTGCCTGCGACCATGAGACCAATTTTATCGGCGAGTTTGTATGCAAGGTTAAAGTCGTGTGCGACGACGATCGCGGTACTGCCGAGGTTGCGCTTGATAGCCTTGATCAGTTCGGCAATGGCGTCGGTCAGAACCGGGTCAAGCCCCGCCGTCGGGTCGTCAAACAGCAGAATCCCGGGATCCATCGCGATTGCACGCGCAATGCCGGCGCGCTTCTGCATTCCCCCGGAAAGTTCTGACGGGTATTTGTCTTCTACATCTTTCAGGCCTGAACGGTTCAGGCAGTCTGTAGCTTTCGCCCGCAGTTCGTGTTCGTTCAGGTCGCTGAAGCGGCGCAGCGCAAATACCACGTTTTCCCAGACGTGCAGAGAATCAAAGAGCCCCGATTTCTGGAAAACATAACCGATCTTGCGGCGCAGAGCGTCGAGATCCCCATGGGCCAGGCGGTGCACATCCTGGCCGAGAATCAGGGCTTTACCCTGCTGCGGGGTAAAAAGACCGACTAGGGTTTTGAGCAGCATCGTCTTACCCGAGCCGTTTTTGCCCATGAGTACGAGGGTTTCGCCCGCTTCGACGCTTAAAGAAATCTGCCTGAGTATATCTTTGCCGTTAATCGACAGCGAAAGATTTTCTGCCAGTACCGCCGCAGCCATCAGTTGTCCTTCATACGGAAAGTTACGGTGACGACACCGGTGGCGCTTTCACCCGAAGCCGAGGGTGAAAACACGGCCCGGCGGTAAGCGTTACGGGCATTGAGGTCGAGTCGCGTGATGCCTGAAGACTTCAAGATCTCCACACTTTCAACGTGGCCGCGCTCGTCGACCTCGATGAGCAATTCAACGCTACCCTGGCCCGATTTGCGTCGTACGCTTTCCGGGTAGTCGATCGCCGGCAGGCTAAGAAGCCTTCTTACGGCACCTCTGCGCCAGCGCGTTGAAGAATCGCTGCGGCCCGGGGGGACATTGACCTGTTCGCTCTCGCCCCGTTTTTCCGTGCGGCCGGTTTTTTCGCTGCCCCAGCGCGTAGATTCTGTCGTTGTGCTGCCCTTGTTTGTGCCGGAGCTCGTGCGGTTCTGGGCAAACATTCGCTGCTCATAGCTGCTCCAGGGATCCTGCAGGGTACGGTTGTCGCGTTGCGCCTGCCGCCCGCTCTTGGCCGGTGGTCTTTCGCTGGCTGCCCGGTTTTTTCGCCTGCTCTTTTTCGGCTGCGGTCTAATCGTTTCTTCGGGCTCTTCGAGTTGTTCGGGCTGAATTTGCCGGCGCTCTACCACGATCGAGACTTCGAGCAGAGAGGGTATGTTTTTACCCGCAACTATGTAGATCAGCAGAAACAGCAGCGCGTGCACCGCCAGTGAGACGGCAAAGGCACGGTATTCATTTTTCCTGATGGGGTAGGTCGCGGCCATTACTTTCGGAATATCTTCCGAACGTATCCGATTCCTTCGATGAGCCTGTCAACATCGTCTCGGGTGTTGTAGGCAGCGAACGAAGCACGCGCGGTCGCCGGCACACCCAGCGCTCGCATGAGCACCTGGCAGCAATGGTGACCGGCGCGTACGCAGATATCCTGCTCGTCGAGCAGCGTGCCTGTATCGTGTGCGTGCACGCCGTCGATCTGGAAAGAGTAGATCGCCGAACGCTGGGGTGCGTCGAGCCCAAAGACCCGAACTCCCGCTGCCCTGAACTTCTCATCGGCGTACTGTGTGAGATCCCTGTCGGCAGTATGCAGGCGGTCTTTATGCTGTTCGACAAATTCGATGGCCGCACCCAGCGCATAAATTTCGCCGACCGCAAGCGTTCCCGCTTCAAAGCGAGACGGCGCATCGAGGTACGTCGAACGTTCTTTTTCCACCAGGCTGATCATGGCGCCGCCACCCTGGTAGACGTCGCATGCGTCGAGCACTGCCTTATCGCCAACGACTGCGCCAATACCCGTGCTCGAAAAAAGTTTGTGACCTGAGAATACGGCAAAGTCCGGGGCCAGTGAGTGGATAAGCTGCGGTACATGGACAATGGCCTGTGCAGCATCGATAACAAAAGCAGCTCCCTGCGCACGCGCCAGTTCGCGAAAAGGAGTAAGATCATGTACAATTCCTGTTACATTGGACTGCAGGCTGAGCGCGATGACGCGCAGCGCATACGTTTCAGTCAGGGAACGAAGAAAATCCCCCTCGTACTTGTAGCGCCCCTCACCGTCGACCGAGACATAGAGCAAGGCATAACCCTGCTTCGCTGCGGCCATCTGCCAAGGCACAATATTCGCATGGTGCTCGCTCTCGCTGATGAGAATTGCGGGCTTCTTGGGCGAGGCATAGGAGCTGTAAAAAGACGATAGCTGCGAAGCCGGTGAAGTCAGACAATGCGCCAGCAGGTTGATGCCCTCGGTAGTGCCGCGCACGAAAACTGAAGTCGCGCCCTCGCGCGCGAGAGTGAAAGCAGTCACGCGTTCGCGTACCGCTTCGACACTGTCGGTAGCGCGCTGCGATAGCTTATAGACACCGCGGTGGATGTTCACCGACTCGGAAGTATTGTAGCGTACGAGTGCATCGACTACGCTCTGCGGCTTTAGCGCAGTCGCTGCGGAGTCGAGGTAGGTGATTCCGGGGTTTGCGGCAAAAAAGGGGAACTCGGCGCGAAGCGATGGCATAACTACAACAAAGATACCAAAAAAAAATCACTTTGTCGTGATTTTCAGCTGTGCATGCTGCTTTATTCTAGCCCGGGGGAACGGGGCCCGCAGCTGTTATGCGCGGCGCATAGATGCCGACCAGTTCAGCGGTAGTTCTCGTTTCCCGCGTGGCTTCAATGGTATCGGTACCTTCTTCGTAGATAAATTTTTCTGCAGCTCCCTGGCGCAGAATCCGGATCTTTGCTGTAGTCTCAGTCTTGCCCTTGATTGTCGCATCATACAACTGGTCTTTGTCGCCCAGTTTCAAGGATTTCAGACGACCGAAAGCTAGTCCTACCTGGTCCTTCACGATGGTCATACTACGGTATGAACCATTGGCACCGATATGGAAAAACATCTCCATGCTCGCAAGCCGGTCTTTTATCGCCGTGCTATCCTGTCCTGCCAGACCGGAGAGTAAACCTCGCTTCTGTGCAAGGCGTTCGAGCGAAGCGCGGTCGGCCACCCAGAGGCCCACAGCGCGGCGCTGGTTATCAGACTCGGCTGTGAAAAAGCTGGTGAGCGCCGTGCGTAGCTTGCCTGCCGTATCGGGCGCCGGGGCAGGGGCAGATTTCTTACAGGCAAAGAGTGCCAGCAGCAGCAAAGCCAGGGATCGTTTCACCGGGCTCCGGCTTTGCGCAGCATTTGGCTGATTTCCGGGTGATTGCCGCGTTCGGCAAGCATAAGGGCCGTTTCGTTATTTTTCGTCTTGTAGCGCACATTAGCCCCTGCCGAAATCAGCGTCTGAGCGACTTCCGCGTGCCCGTTGACGACTGCGAGCATCAGCGCATTCCACGAAAACTTATTTGTGGCATTGACATCGGCATTGGCAGCGACGAGTTTCTGTACCATGACCAGCTGACCGCGTTCGGCAGCGCCCATTAGTGCTGTGTAACCGTTGTTGTTCTTACGATCAATTCCAGTACCTGCAGCCAGGATTTCCGAGACCCGGTGTTCGTCCCCGCGCTGGGCTGCGTCGACCAGTTCGTCGGTGGCTGTTGCGTAGCTAATTTTGGGCGATGATGAGCAAGTTGCTGTAAAGAGAACTATATACGCGACAAATGCGAGGTGGCTGGTTTTTTTCATGGCTCTCATTTTTCGTATTTTGCCTGGTTTTGCAGACCAGCACGTCGCAGGGTGTCGACCAACAGGGGAGTCAGACCCGGTAATGCGCTTGCAGCCTTAGCCATCACGCCGCGCCAAATAGGCAGGGTGATTTCTGCCTCGTTTTTGCCAATTACCGCGACGATCGCCCCGGCAACATCTGCTGCGGTCAGCGGCGATGAGCCTGAAAAGGTCAGCGCTGCTTCCGGGTAATCTTTCTGCAGGTCGAGCATCGGGGTTTTAACAGCATCCGGGCAGACGACGGTGACGTAAACGCCTGCATCTGCCAATTCAGCAGCCAGCGCCAGTGTGAAGCCGCGCACCGCAAATTTTGATGCGCTGTAGAGTCCAATGCCAGGAATAGGGGCAACACCCGCCAGCGAAGCAATGTTGATAATATGGCCGGTACCCTGGCGTTTGAATTCGCGCGCAGCAATTGCCGATCCGAGCATGACACCTTTAACGTTGATATCGATGTGAAAATCGATGTCTTTTGCGCTTACGGTGTCAATGTACCCTGGCTTAAGAACTCCCACAGCATTGATCAGCGCATAGATGGAACCCAGGCGTGCAGCAGATGCGAAAACTTTTTCCCAGTCATCGCTCTTGCGCACATCACAAACGACCGCTTCGACACGCGCCATACCGCCGACTTTGCGCAGCGCTACCTCGTCGACATCGGTCGCTACGACGGTGGCTCCGGCTGAGCTGAGCCTGCTGACGAGTTCCTGGCCGATACCGCCCGCAGCGCCGCTGACTATAATAACTTTGCCGTGTAGATCAGGCATGTTTTACCTCTGCGTAATTTTCCGTGAACTTGCTGATTTCGGCGGCGATGCGTTCGTCGCTTTCGAGCGTGAGAAAATGCCCTGCGGTTGGCAGAATACGCAGCGTGAATTCGCCTTGTATGGCTGTGTGCATACCGTCGAACATTTCAGGTACGATACAACCATCATGGCTGCCGGTGAGCGTAAGCGTGGGCACCTGGATGTCCGCAAAAGAAAGCTCACGGCTGCGGTTCCACTGCGGTAATTCAGAAACCTGCGGTGTCAGCATGCCGCGGTAATACGCCAGCGCGTTGTGCAGGAGCTGCGCATCAGAAAAAATCTCTTTCACGTGCGCCAGGGCTTCATTGCTTGAGTTCAGGTCAGGCGACCAACGCCGCCAGAGTTCTTCAATGAAGGTGAAGTTGTCTTTCTGCAGGCTGCGCTCGGGAATACTAAGGCGCATCTGGAAAAAAAGTATATACCAGCTTTGCAGAAATTGCCTGGGGTTCTTCCACAGGTTGCCCAGAAAAATCCTGAGGTGAGGTACACTCAGTGTGACGAGCGAGTGGAACTTTTGCGGAGCAAGGTTGGCAGCTGCGTATGCAGTGATAGCTCCCCAGTCGTGCCCCACGAGCAGTGCGTCGGAAAATCCGGCTGCCTCGACCATGGCTGCGGCGTCTGCAGCGAGGTCGGCAATCTGCACAGTGGCCGCTTTATCGCCTAAAAGGCCGGGGGGCGTATTTTTCTGGCTATAGCCCCGCATGTAGGGCGCAATACACGTGTATCCCTGCGCGGCCAGCCGGGGCATGAGTTTGCTCCAGGTGCGCGGAGAATCAGGAAAGCCGTGTAGCAGAATTGCGAGGCGCTTGCCTTCGCCGAGTTTCAGTGCCGGGTGTGAGAGGCCGTTGGCGGTGAGGGTGATTTGCTGCATCGGGTAACGATGCGAGTTGATTCACGTTAGTGAATCAACTCGCTTTTTCCAGTTTCATTTCACACTGGCCTTCGAAAATTACGCCGTCGTCGATTTCGAGCTTGGGCGAGCGGATATTGCCGATGAGGGTTGCACCCTGGCGGAGCTCGACTTTTTCTGCGGCCACGACATTGCCGGTGACATGCCCGTAGATTACCACGTAAGCTGCATCGATATGCGCTGTCACGCGCGCCTGCGGGCCGATCTCAAGCAATTCGCTGCCCTTGATCTCGCCCTCAAATTTTCCGAGAATGCGCAAAGGTTTTGCAAACTGCAGAATGCCCTTGAAGTGACTACCCTGGGCAAATGTTGTCGCTTCGCCGCGACGCCGTATTTCTTTTCCTGCCATATTATTTCGTCTTCATTACGTATACGCCATCCCAATCTGCGGGGGGCGGTTCTTCGATAAAGTGGATGCAGCGGTCGAGGTAGACCTGTGAAGGGCCGTCGTCTTTCTTGATCGCCAGCGCCTTCTTGAACATTTCTGCTGCCATTTTGAATTCGCGCTTCTTGTACAGCGCAAGCCCCTCGTTGTAGGCAGCCAGCACCTGCTGCATTTGTTCGGAAAGCATGGGCATTTATACGAACAAAAGGGGGATTGTAAAGATAAAAAGAATTCCTTTTGACGTCTTATCCTGTCCAGCGGTTCTGCTGTTGCAGTGCGCAAAGCCGCGTTTATCACGCTGTTCTTTCTGGGGTCGCTGAACGCCGCTTCTTTATCCTCATTGCACGTAGACCAGCCGCAAAGCCACGCGGTGCAATGCGAACCTGCATCGGCACGCCCCGATTGTCACAACGATCTGCCGCACGAGCACGATGCCACCCATGCTGGCGAAGAATCACTTTTCGAGTACATCTTTCAGGTAAGCCGCGAGGCACCGGTAATTGGTCTTGCGTTCTTTCTCGTGCCGGATTGTGTCCGGCGCGTTGACCTTGTTTCGCCCGCGCTGCTGTTTTCTGCCCCGGTACCCGCCTATGCGGGTTTGCCACTGTCGTCTCCTGTACCGCATGCGGTACAATCCCGTGCTCCTCCAGGTTCCCCACAAGTTTAGATCGAGGCCTTGGGCCGTTTGTAAGGGGGAATAATGGCTGAAAAATTTGTGAACTACATTCTGGCGCGCCGCGTGATTATCACGATTTCGGCTGCGCTACTCTTTGGCGCCGCTGTTTATGTCGGGACTGAACTCCCCGTCGATGCGGTGCCCGATATCACCAACGTTCAGGTTATCGTCAACGCAAAGACGGGTGGCCTGGATCCACAGCAGATTGAAAAATCTGTTACCTATTTTGTCGAAGCAGAGATGGCGGGTATTCCCGGCGTGCGCGAAGTGCGCTCGCTCTCGCGCTTCGGTCTTTCGCAGACCGTGATCATCTTCGAGGATGGCACCGATATCTACTGGGCCCGGCAACAGATTGCCGAGCGTATCGCCAAAGTGGGCCGGGTCGTGCCTGCCGAGGTGCAGCTGATGATGGCGCCCATCACGACGGGACTCGGCGAAGTGTTCATGTACACGGTGCTTGCAAAGGAAGGCAGCACACTGGCGAAAAAAGAGGAGCGGGATCGCCTCACACACCTGCGCACCATACAGGACTTTGTCATCCGTCCGTACCTTAAATCGAACGTGCCCGGTGTAGCCGACGTTGATTCGCTCGGCGGATATGAAAAGCAACTACATGTCGAAATTGACCCGTTGCGCCTCGATGCGCTGGGACTGACTTTTGACCATGTGCGCCGCACGCTGGTGAATGCCGGTGAGAATTTTGGCGGCGGCTATATTGAAAGCCAGTCGCAGCAGCTGATTGTGCGGACCAACGGCGCCGTAACGCCCGAGAGCCTGCTCAATATTCCGCAGCGTATCGGCTGGCAGGGCGGTTTTGTTCGGCTGAAGGATTTTGCCCACCTGCACCAGTACCACACGCAGCGCGTTGGAGCTGCCACGTACCGGGGCGAAGAGACCGTGTTGGGCACGGTTCTTATGCTTGCGGGGCAGAACAGCCGGCAGGTGGCACGCGACGCTGAACTCGCGTTGGCGCACGTACCGCTGCCAGACGACGTGCGCGTGGAAGTTGTCTATTCGCGCAGCTACCTGGTGGGCGCCACCCTGGGCACCGTTGCTAAAAATCTCGGCGAAGGGGCTGGAATTGTTGTCCTTATTTTGCTCTTCTTTCTGGGTAACTTTCGCGCAGCCCTGTTCGTGGCGCTGGCGATACCGCTCGCCTTTGCCTTTGCCCTCGTGGGAATGCGTTTATCAGGCATATCGGCGAACCTGATGAGCCTGGGTGCTCTCGACTTTGGCCTCATTGTCGACGGTTCGATCGTTCTCATCGAGAGTATTCTTTCGAAGATGGAACTGCAGCAGCCGCAGACGCGTGCGGAGAAACTGCAGATCGCGAAAACCGCGACCCTCGAAGTGTTGAAGCCGATGACGGTTGGCATGTTTATCATCATGCTGGTCTATGTGCCGATTCTTCTGCTCGAAGGTGTCGAGGGCAAACTCTATTACCCAATGGCGGTAACGGTAATCTTCGCGCTTGCCGGCGCGCTATTGGTATCCATGATTTTGATGCCTGTCTTTGGTAGTATGCTCACGGCAAAGCCCCACTCAGGTAAAAGCGGGATTTTTTCCCGGGTTTACAGTCTCTATACTCCCATGTTAAATTTTCCGCTGCGGCACATACAAAAGATTCTGCCCGGCGTCGGCGCTTTTTTGCTCGTATGTACCTTCCTTTTCTTTCGGCTGGGATCTGATTTTATGCCCGCGCTCAACGAAGGCGACATGACAATCAACCTGCTGCATGATGCGCGCATCTCGCTCACCGAGTCGATCAGGCGCGAGAAGCAGGCAGAGCAGATTATTCTCGGTTTTCCCGAGGTCCATGCCGTCTTCGGCCGTATCGGAACGAGCGAAGCTGCTACTGACCCGATGGGTGTAAACCTCACCGACCTGTTCGTGGTCCTGAAAAAAGAAAGCTCCGCCTGGCGTCGCAACGCGCGCGGTAAAGTAATTACGAAAGAAGAACTTTTTGCAGAAATCGAGCAGGCGCTCAGGCCGGTACTCCAGGTAACGCGAGGACTCGCCGAATCGGAGATTACCCTGACACAGCCGATCGCCATGCGGTTCAACGAAATTCTTGAAGGCAGCCGGGCCGACGTCTCGCTGCGTATCTATGGTCGTGATCTCGAGAACCTGTTTACGCTGCAGGAGAAGGCTGTTGAAATTCTGCACTCCGTAAAAGGCGCGAAAGAGGTGACACTCGATGCCCTCACGGCGCTGAGACAAAGTACTATTGTTGAAGCGAAGCCGCGGCAGGACGTGCTGAATTACTACGGTGTTGCGATCAACGAGCTGAGCGAGACTTTCCAGACAGCGATGGTTGGTCGGGTGGTGGGTAGCTTCTACGACGAGGATTGGCGTTTTCCGATTGTCATTAAACTTGCCGACGAAAGCCGCGAAAAAATTTCGCACCTCGAACGCATTCCGATTGGCCTGCCTACCGGTGGCACGTTGCCGATGAAGCAATTTGCTGACTTTGGCCGCCGCGAGACGGTGACGTCGATTGCGCGCAGTGGTTTGAACCGCTATGCAGGTGTTGCTGTGTACCTGGGCGAGCGTGACACGCTGTCTTACGTGCGCGAGGCGCAGGAGAAAATACAGCGAGAACTGCCGCTTAAAAGCGAGAACCGCCTGCAGTGGGGTGGGCAGTTTCGCAACCTACAGCGCGCACGCACCCGCCTGATGCTCATTGTGCCGGTTGTTCTGCTCGCGATTTTCTACCTTGTCTGGCGGGTGTTCGGTTCATGGCGGCAGACGCTGCTCATATTTCTTACCATACCCTTTGCCTGGACAGGCGGAGTGATTGCGCTGCTGCTTGCGGGTTTGAGCTTTTCCGTTTCCGCTGCCGTGGGTTTTATCGCCCTTTCGGGTGTCGCCGTGCTGAATGGTCTGGTGAAGGTTAGCTATCTGAACCAGCTCGTTGGAGAAGGGCATGCCCTGGAAGAAGCGGTGCGCATCGGCGCGGTGGCGCGCCTGCGCCCGGTATTGATGACTGCTGCAGTGGCAAGCCTTGGTTTTTTGCCGATGGCGATTAATACCGGTATCGGCTCAGAAGTGCAGCGCCCGCTTGCGGTCGTCGTCTTGGGCGGTCTCGTCACCGCAACGCTCATGACGCTGCTGCTTTTGCCCGCATTCTATTTATGGGGTGAGCGCCAGAATCAGTCTCTTCAGCCGCTGAGAGCTGCTGCGGTGCAACCTGTAACAGAGGTGATAGCTGAAGAAGAACCGGCAGCTGCGCCGCAGCCCAAAAAGAAACGCGGGCGAAGATCGTAGCCGGTGCGGGGGTTTTTCCGGAACCGGCTAAGATCTTTTGGCGAGCGCGTCGAGGTTCACGGCAACCCGGACACCGTTGGACTCGAGCCAGCGCAGTATCTTAAGATTCAGCGCATGCACCGTGTCGTGGTAGTGGTTGAATGGCTCAACGAAGAACTGGATGCGGACGTAGAAACCGAGCGTGTCAAACTTCATGAAGTGGACATCGCCGTCACGCACGAACTCCGTCTCGGCGAGCATACGGCGCATGGCGCTGATTGCCTGCTCCAGCTTTTCGGCCGGGGTATCAGCAGCGATGACGAGTTTGCCCCGGAACATTCTTTTGCGCCCGCCGGCTGAAACATTGTCGACTTGCTGGTTGGCGAGTAGCGAATTCGGGACAATCAGCAGGCTGTTGTATTTGGTACGTATCGTCGTTGAACGGATGCCGACCTTCTCAACGCGTCCCCAGGTGTCGATTGGCGAAGGCAGCAACAGGTAATCGCCTTCTTTGACTACCTTATCCAGGTAAAGCGAGACGCCGGCGAAGATATGCCCGACAGCTTCGCGTCCCGCCATCGCCAGCGCAAAACCGCCGACGCTGAGTCCGGCGATAGCCGAATAGATGTTGTAGCCGACGCGGTTGAGTATCAGCAGCACGCCGAAGATGTAGATCAGCAGTTTGCCAACCCTGATCAGCAGCGGAAACAGGTGCACGATTTCTGCCGCTTTATCCTGCGTAGTGATCTTTTCCTGCCAGCGTTCCATGAAGCGGGCAAAGAGTCGCGCAGCAAAAATTGTAGCCAGCCAAATGACTGCGACGACCAGCCCGGTATTAACCGTGCGCAGCGCCTCGGCACTCAGTGTGAGCACGACCAGGCCTTTCTTCACGGCGAGCAGGAAGGCGAGCGTGTAGATGTACTTGCGCATCGTTTCGAGCGCAACGGAAATTAGGGTGGGGTGAGTTTCGTCTACTGCACCATTATTTTTCTGCCTGAATTGCAGTACTGCAATCAGCAGGCGGCTCGCGATCAGGCTTGCCAGTATGATCGCAGCAAAGTAGAGCCACTGCAGCAGCGTGCTGTCGAGCAGCATCGTGTTTTGCAGGTAGGTCATTGCTGCGTTTGGTGTTTCGCCCGTATCAAACCGGTCAAAACGGCCGTGCCCGAGTTTCGCCGCTTCGAATAATGCCCGTGCGATACCCTGTGGATTTCCTTCGAGCGATTGCACTTCGACCTGCAGCGGTATCTCCCGCTTCTGTGACGTGGCAGCACTCAGAAGTTCGTAGATCTTCCGTTCTTCGTAGTAGCGATAGGGCGAGGCCAGGCGGCGGTAGTCTTCTGCGTGGTCGACAAAGCGGCGCAGGAACAGGCAGGCCGCCCAGCGATGGTGGCCATCGAGTATGTAGTGTTTACCTCCGCTGTGCGCAGTCAGTATCTTGCCGCTACAGGCGCTGAACCGGCTGCCGGGCGTCAGCGAGTCGATGACCTTGGGAACAACGTTCCCCCAGAAAATTTCCAGCTGCGTCGGTATGAGATTTTCGGGCGCTTCGATACGCGTGGCGGTCAAAACGGTCACCCGGTCTGCAGCTTCACCTGTTGTGAGAAATTTTTCCAGCGAGTTGACGTACTCGAAGTCGGCGATCTGTTCGGGGGGATCAATTTCAATTTTCCCTTCGGCCAGCCAGGCCAGCAACTGGTTTTGCTGTTCGCCGCTGAACTGCGGCATCTCGGCGTGCTTGCGCGCCCACGGCGGGGCAGTGATCGTGAAGAGTTTGCTAAGGCGGCCGTAGTCCGCGCCCTTGGGCATCTTGTGTTCCGTGCAGGAGAAGAGCAGCGAAGCCGCCAATAGAACCAGCGTTTTGGCCGCCAGGCGCAGCGACCGGTTCTGTGGAGCGGTGAAAGCGGTTGTATCTCGGAGCACGAATGCACACAGTGGCTGCTCAATCCCGTGTAAAAGACTTTTGCCCAGGTGATCCTTGCAGCTCAATTCCATTTAGTCGCCGCTCTGTCTGCGTCTGTAGATCTGGTGCAGAATGCAACTCAGGGGAGTCAAAGCCCTCGCGTCCTTGCCCGAAAGCGAGCTCGCTGAAATCGAGCCATACCTCGAATACCGCGAATACCAGCCGGGCAGTGAGATCGTGCACTTTGGCAGCAAGGCCGATGACATGTACCTCGTGCTGTCGGGCAGCGCGCGTATGAGCCGCGGCGTGCTGGAGCTCGGCAGCCTCACGAGCGGTGACCACTTCGGTGAACTGGGATTAATATCGAACCGCCCGCGCGCGGCGACAATCGTCGCTGAATCAGTGCTCTCACTCGCGCGGCTGACCCGCGAGCGCTTCACCGACCTGCAGCGCGAAAAGCCTGCAGTTGCAGTGAAGCTCATGGCGGGCCTTATCAATACGCTGGGGCGGCAGCTCGTCGACCGCACTGAAAGCCTCGACCTGCTGCTGCGCCAGCGTTCGTTACCACGCCAGGCCACAGTCGCGATCAAACGTGAGAACGGGACTATCCAGGAAGTGAAGACCGGATCAGTGCTGTCGGCGATTTTGCCTGAACGGATTGGCGATGTCCCGGTTGTCGCCGCACTTGTCGATCACCGGGTGAGCTCGCTCGATACACAGATTTTTTCCGATGTTGCAGTTGAACCCCTCACGGTAAAACACTGGGAGGGTGAGCGCGTCTTGCGGCACTCGCTCGCGCTTCTGCTCATGGAGGCAGCCTCGGAGTTTGAGCCACCGATCAGGTTGCGGCTGGGTTTTGCCGTTGGTCCCGCGCAGTGGGTGCACGTACCCAAGTCGGCGCAGGAACAGCTGCAGGAACTCGCCGACAAGCTCACGCGGCGAATGCGCGAGCTCATTGCCACCAATGCAGATTTCCGGGAAGAGTGGTGGTCGATAGATGAAGCGATTAGCTATTTCCAGGCACAGGAATTTGGCGGCACGGTGCAGCTGCTGAAGACTTTCCATTCGCTCACGACTCCACTTGTTACCTGCGGTCGTATCTTCGCGCTCTACAACGGGCCGTTGCTGCCGCACGCCGGACTCATCGAAGGTTTTCGTATCCAGCAGAGTAATCACGATCTGATTCTGCTGTCGGGGCAGGATACCGAGGTGCCCGAAGGTTTCGAGCCTTTCGCGCGTCTGTCAGAAGACAGCAGCCACTGGCTGCGCTCGTTCGAGCTGACCAGCGTGGGGGAGCTCAATCGTGCTTGCGTCGATGGCCGTGTGGGCGAAGTCATCCGTGTTGCCGAGGGTTATCACGAGAAACGGTTGGCACAGATTGCTGACGAGATCGTGGCGCGCAGTGGTGTAAAGATAGTCTGCGTCGCCGGTCCATCGTCGTCTGGAAAAACCACTTTCATTCGGCGCCTTTCCATACAGCTACGCATCAACGGGCTGGTACCGGAAGGTATATCGCTCGACGACTATTACCTTGACCGCGACCAGGTGCCGCTCAACGATCGCGGTGAAAAAGACTTTGAAACCCTGCGCGCGCTCAACCTGCCGCTGCTGGCCGAGCACCTGCGCACACTGCTTGAAGGCCGTGAACAGGCGACTGCGCGCTACGATTTCCGGACCGGCATGTGCGACAAGACCGGTGGTCGCATTGTGCAGCTCACCGAGCAGAAGCTACTGGTACTTGAAGGTATCCATGGCCTCAACCCCGAGCTGTTATCTGGTGTGGTGCCGCCGGAAAATATATTCCGCATATTTATTCAGCCAATGCTCACGCTGCCGATCGATACCGTCAGCCACATCAACCCGTCCGATGTGCGCCTCGTGCGGCGAATCGTTCGCGATCGGCGCCAACGTGGATTTGCCACGGCGGATAATATTCGTCGCTGGGGCGACGTGAAAGCGGGAGAACACGCCTACATCTTTCCGTTTGTGCCAGAGGCTGACGCCGTGTTTGATACCTCGCTGATATACGAACTGTCAGTGCTAAAGGTCTACGCTGATCGTTACCTGCTCGAGGTCCCTCAGGACCACACGGCCTATGCAACGGCCTTCAGGTTGCGGCAATTGCTCGACCAGTTCGTGGCGATTTCACCAGATGACGTGCCTTCAACGTCTATCCTGCGCGAATTCATCGGCAAAGGTAGTTTTGAGAATTAACGTTCTTCCAGTTCAGGCACGTATTCTGGTTCATCTTTATTAGGACTTGCCGCGCGGTACGCATGGATTGCCCGCGCGGTCGCCCGGCGTTCGCGCCGCAGGAAATCTTCGATTGCCGCCGACCCTTGCGGATGGAACAGCCGGTGCGAACTGCAGACCGGCATCGCGGTAAAGCCCCGCGCAAACTTGTGCTCCCCCTGCGCGCCCGCTTCAAAGAGCCCGATTTTCTGCTCAATGGCGAAATCGATCAGCCGGTAGATGCAGAGTTCAAAGTGCAAGAAGGGATAGTAGGCAAGAGCTCCCCAGTAGCGGCCATAAAGCCGGTCAGCAGCACGGAAGGCGATGGAGCCGGCGACAGGCTTATTGCCATCGTAAGCCAGCACGAGTACCAGGAAGTTTCGCATCGTCTGGTGCAGTTCGATGAAAGTATCCCGGTTCAGATAGGGAGATCCCCATTTGCGGGCATAAGTCTCGGTGTAGAAATTGTACATCGCGAGCATATCCGCTTCGCTGATGGCGTCGCCTGTGAGCGTGCGTATTTCGAGGCCAAGCTCTGCTGCCTTGCGGCGCTCGCGTTTGATTTCTTTGCGCCGGTGAGCCCGCAGCCCAGCCAGGTAGTCGCCGAAAGTATGGAAGTCACGGTTGATCCAGTGGTACTGGTGCGTCAGACGGGGAGCGAAGGTATGCTGTGACAGCATTCGCTGCTCGTCGCGCGTTTCGCACAGCACGTGAATTCCCGATACGCCGCGTCTTTCGCTTTCTGTTACCAGCGCCGAAAGTAATGCCGCCTGTACGGCCTCACCAGGTTCACCCAGCAGGCGCCTGCCGGTCGCCGGGGTGAACGGTGCCGCGATAGTCAGCTTCGGGTAATAAGGAAGACCAGCCTGTGCGTAGGCGTTTGCCCATGCCCAGTCAAAAATATATTCGCCGTACGAATCGCTGCGGACAAATGCCGGAATCGCGGCAACCAGCTGCGGGTCAAAAGCCAGGAACAACAGGGGCTGCCACGCCGTGCCCTTCCCGATGCAGCGCGTGTTCTCAAGCGCCGCAAAAAACTCGTGGCGCATGAACGGGTTGGTTTTTTCTACCAGCGTATTCCAGGCGTCGGCAAGGACTGCACTGAAGGTGTCGGCGATGCGGATTTCCATGGCGACAAAGCCAGTTATAGAGATCTATAGCCTGCGTCGAGTGTGGTAGGCTGCCCGTTTACCCAAACTGCACCGACGTCATTGTCAGGGCGCCGCCCACCGGCGTATCGTTGAACAGGCGGAGGTTTTCTTCTTCATAAGCTGCACCGAGCATGTAGATGAGCGGCACGTAGTGTTCTGCCGTATTGATCGCTATCTGCATACTCTGCGGTAGTGCGGGAAAATCCACCAGCTTCTGCCAATCCCGGTTGAGCAGGTAGCCGCGCGAGATCTCTGCGGCCTCTTTGGCCCAGTCGTGGGCAAAGCCCGTCTCATCGAGGCGCGACCAGTCGACGCGGCTCAGGTTATGCACGATATTGCCGCTGCCGCACAGCAGTATACCCTGTTCGCGCAGCGGCCGCAGGCTGCGGCCAATGGCAAAGAAGTCAGCGGGTGAAGCCTTGCCATCGATGGAAAGCTGCAGCACGGGAATTTTAGCGGCCGGTAGTGCATGCACCAGAATACTCCAGGTACCGTGGTCTAAGCCCCAGCTCGTATCCGCTTTTGCCGGGCGTGGCTCAAGCGCTGCAATCACTTCCTGCGCGATTTCGGCTGAACCTGGGGCGGGGTAACTTACCTGGTAGAGTTCACGCGGAAAGCCGCCAAAGTCGTGGATAGTCCTCGGCTGTGGCATCGCAGTGACCTGCGTGCCATGCGTTACCCAGTGTGCAGAAACCATGAGCAGCGCGCGTACACCGGTGAGTCCCGTGAACATGTTTCTCCACTCGGCAGTGAAGGCATTCTTTTCGAGTGCATTCATCGGCGAGCCGTGGCCAATGAAGAAAGCTGGTAGCCGGTTTGGATTATTCAGAAAAAGCGCTCCCGACGACAGGGTAGGCAACTTCGTCGATCATTGCCATCATGCCTGCATTGGTCTGTGCCTCGTTGTACGACCAGGCAGTCAGTGTTATTGCACCTGCAACTACCAATAGGCTGGCGGAAAACCACAGTGTACGGCTGCGCGTCTGCTGAATGCGCGCACTTTGAATACGCTCGGCAAGCAGGTTATCCCAGCTGGTGTCGCTGAGTTTTTCCCGGCAGCGCCCGGCGAGTATGGTGTGGGATTTTTCTTTCATCTTTTCTCTTTTGCCGTCATGGCTATCAAGCCAGCTTTTCTCTCAGCAGTGCCAGACCGCGCGACAAGCGGGATTTTACGGTACCCGGGCGTATCTGCAGCTTTTCGACAATCTCGCGCGCGGAAAAACCGAGCATGCTCAGCTGTACGACCTGCGCATAGTGTTCGGGTATATCGGCAAGTGCCTCGGCGACCTCGCCGGTCATAGTGCGCGTGCTGACGGTATCGGAAGAAACTGTCAACTTTTCGCGTCGCGCGTTAAGAAATTTTTCTGCCTTCTTCTCTTCGCGTTCACCGCGGGCATTCATGCGCAGCGCTTCGTTGCGCGCTATGGTGTAGAGGTAGGACCTGAGTTTCGAGCTGTCCTGAAGTTTACCCTTGGTGAGAGCCCGGTAGGCGCGCAGGTAAACTTCCTGCGCTACGTCGTCGATGGCGTAGGCAAAACGTGCGTCCAGGTACCGGCGGATTGCCGCCAGTACCGGACGTTTGGTTTCAGCAATGATTGCTGCGAAGTCCACGTTGATGCGGTTCTACTTATCCCCCGCAAACTTGCGGAAATACTTCTGCATCAAGCCCGCAGCCTTGACCCGCTGCTCGCTGGTCAGCACCTTGTGAAACTCGGTCGCCTTTTCAACGAAGAAGTTCTCCATGGATTCCCGGTGTGCCTGGTGCTTCCTGCGCAGGTCTTTGAGCTTCGCCTGGTCAATCGTATCGGCGCGGACAAGGTCGCTCAGGGCGGCGAACTGGGCCTCCATTTGTGGCCTGTCAGTTTTATGCTTTGCGATGAACTCTTCTTTGATGCGGTTCAGCGTCTGCTTTTGCGTGTCGTTCAGGTCGAGTTCTTTGCTAATACGCTTCACCATCCACTCGGCGCGTTCTTCAGGTGATTTGTGTTTCCACGGTCGGCAGGCATTCATGCCCGCAAGCGAGATAAGCGTGAGGACAACAAACAACTTCTTGTATTTATGCGATTTCATTCGTTCTGGCTCCCTGGGGCTGTTTTGGCTGCCCCATTTACCCAGTTGACCCTAATATACAAAAAATGGTTCCAAAAGGGCTTTACATTTTTTCGGGCAAACCGGCCTATACTGTATGCGTATTCCGCTTCGCTTGAAATCCCCCCTTGCTGCCGCCTTTGTGGCAGGCCTGCTTTTCGTGCTTTCGCCGATTGAGGCCGCCCAGAATGTTTACGTGAAAAACTATACCCCGCTGCTCTCATCGCCTTCAGAGCAAACGGGTAAGCCGCTCAAGAATTTGGCGCTCAACGAGGTGGTGGCGGTGGTCTATACCGAAGAAGCGCTCGGCGTTACTGATCTCGCGCAGACGTGGGTGCGCGTGCGCGCAGCCGACGGTCGCGAAGGCTATGTGCGGCTCGGTAACCTGAGCAAAGAAAAACAGCCCGAGCCCGAATTTGCCGTGGCGTTTCGCGACATTGAAAAGAAGGCATACGTCACCGCCGATGCGCTCTATGTTCGCTCTGCGCCAAACCGCAGCGCCACCGAACAGGGCATGCTGATCCGTAATGCAGAAGTCAACGTACTCGAGTACTCTGACCGTGACGACTACATTGATGGCATGACCGCCAAGTGGGCCCGGGTGAATTCGGGGGGCGAGACAGAGGGGTGGGTTTTCTCTGGTTACCTCAGCGACGAACCGCGCGCACCTTCGCTGGGCCCCAATAACGAAGCTAAAGAAGATCCGAACCACATCCAGTCAGGTTCGTCGAAGACAGTCAGACCTCCGCTGCTGGCGGTGCGCGATGAGCCCACGCGCTATGGTACGGTGATTGGTCGCATACGCCAGGGTAAAAGCGTGCGTATTCTGGAGCGCCTCACCGCGTGGGAGAACCTGGCGGGTCTGCGCTCAGTTTGGGTGCGCGTGCGCTACGACGATCTCGAAGGCTGGGTATACGGCGGCTTCCTCTCTTCTTCCGGTTATACGATGAGTTCTGATAGTCTCGATAAGCCGTTCATACTGCCGATTGACCCTTCGCAGTACCGGCGCACCAGCAAGTACGGGCCACGCACGCACCCGATTAACAAGTCGCCGTCGTTCCATTCAGGGGTCGACCTGGCTGCTGCAGGTGGTACTCCCATCTACGCTGCGGGCGACGGAGTGATTGAAGTGCAGAACGACAATACTGGTTACGGCATGCTCACGGTCATTCGGCACGAGAATGGCCTCGTATCTTATTATGCGCACCAGAGCCGCCGTCATAAGAGTGTTGGTACCCGCGTGACAGCGGGCGAACTGATCGGCGAAGTGGGCACCACCGGTAATTCCACCGGCAACCACCTGCACTTTGAAGTGAGAACAAACTACAACGACTCGCATTTTAATCCCGACCTCTACGTGCCGTTTCCCGAAGCACAGGAGGTGGAAGGCCCATGAGCGCGCATGGAGGCGCTCCCGTGCGAATGGGCAGAAGCACAGGAGGTGGAATAATGTTGCGTCAAAAGAAGTATTGCGGCATTGCCGCAATACTTCTTTTGACTTCTCCTGTTTTTGCCGGGCCGCAGGAAGATTTTCTCGCGGCGGCAAAGCGCAGTAACCTGAAACTCGCGCAGAAGGCGCACGCTGCCGGCGGGGTTGAGGTAAACGTCATCGACGACAAAGGTAAGAACGCGGTCATGTATGCCTGTGAAAATGGCAGCGCTCCCTTTCTCACCTGGCTCGCCGAAGTGCAGGCAGACCTGTCGGTTACTGATGCCGAGGGCAACAACTGCTACCACCTGGCGCTCAAAGCGCGAAATCCCGCGCCCGTTTTTACCCTGCTGGCAGAAAAAAGTATCAACAAGAATGCGCAGAACCAGAAACGCGAAACTCCCCTCATGGCAGCGGTTAGCCAGGGTAAGAAGGGAGCACTCGATTTGCTGATCAAACTGCAGCCTGATCTCAATGCCTCTGATGCAGAAGGTTATTCGCCGCTTGCGCGGTCGATCCAGCGGCGGCGTTACGATATCAGTAACGCGTTGCTCTTGGCCGGCGCCAATGCGAACGGTGAGCCGTATGCGCCGCTCGTGCTGGCATACGATGCAGGTAACCTGAAATTGTTCGATGCCCTGGCGAAGGCCGGGGCCAACCTGAATGTCGTACACGCCAAATCGGGGCAGGCTCTGCTGCTCGAGGCCATCAAGAAGGAGCGGCTGGCGTATGCGCGCCTGCTGATCGAAGCAGGAGCCAATACTTCTATCACCGACTCTAATGGTGAAACCTTGCCGGTGATCTGCGCGAAGCAGACGATACCCGACCTGATTCCCGTATTGGTACAGAAAGGGCATTCCATTGAGACCAAAGATGCTTATGGCAAGACGCTGCTGCAGATTGCGCACGAAAACATTCTGAAGCGCCTGAGTGCCGGCCGCGAGAAACTTTTTGCCGTGCTGCTCGAATCGGGGGCCAACCCGAATACACTTTCGCCGAGCGGCCGCAGCGTGTTGATGGAACAGTCCGAAAGCGGGCGCTATAACCAGGTTAAGGTGCTGCTCGAACGCGGCGCAGATGTCAATTTCCGCGATAAGGCTGCCAACACTGTCCTGCACACAACGGCGCAACGCAACCAGCTCGGTACCATGCGCCTGCTGGTCGAAAAATTCTCCGATATCAATGTTACCGGCGACAGTGGCAATACGGCGACGCACTTTGCTGCACGCGCGGGTGGCACAGGAATTCTCAAGCTACTCAAAGATCGGGGGGCAAACCTTGAACTGAAGAACAATGCCGGCGATACGGCGCTCTCGATTGCGATCGGCCGGCAAGACCCGACGACAACACGTGCGCTCATTGCGCTCGGCGCATCGCTCAGCGACGAGGGCAGGGAAACTCCCCTCATGCTCGAAATTGCCAAGTCGGGCGTCGTCAACAGCCGTACCGTGGAGCTACTGACAGTACTCAACAAAGCGGGCGCCAATATCAACGCAGTGAATCGTTTTGGCAATAATGCGCTGGCTTACGCGCTGAACCGCAAGAACATGAAAATGGCCGATGCTCTGCTGAAGGCGGGGGCCAAAAGCGAGGCAGGCGATGCGCGGGGTAATACCCTGCTGCACAAGCTGGCGCTGAGCGCGAAGTTCAATAAGCTCAAGAACCAGGAACTCACCGACTGGCTGCACCTGGTGCTGTCGTACCAGCATCCTGACTACCAGACACCCGCCGGAGAAACTGCGCTGCATATCGCTGCAAACAAAGACAATAACCCCGATGCAGAAGCTGCGCAGCAGCTGTTTGAAACGCTGGTAAATTATTCGGCGAGCGTGGTCGTGCGCGATGCACGTGGTCGTACACCTGCCGACCTCGCGCGCCAGCTCGACCTGCAGGCACTGGCCAATGCCAGCATTCCCGTGGCAGCAACGCAGAATATTGCGCAGGCATTGCAGACGCCAGAAAACGACAAGTTGCTCCAGGTGGTTGCTGCAGACCGCGAATTTTTCGCCCTGCACCAGCAAGGGAAAGTCCTGCGGTTACTGAGTTTCTCAGAAAAATTTGAGACAAAGGCTGTGCGCGAGGTACCAGGTCTGTCAGCGATGGTCGGTGCACGCGGCGGAGTGATTATCGCGGGGGTAAGGCCCGGCGAGATTGACGGCGTCGCCGATGTGAAATGCAGGCAGGGCCAGAACCTGGTTGTCTATGTTACCCTGCTCGATGCAGGGCTGAATCCCCGTTGGGAACATACTTGGGGCAAGCCGGCCAGCTGCGCCCGGACTTCTGCGCTTGCGGTCGGGCATGACAGCCAGGGCAATACGCTCGTCTATGCCGAATTTGCCGGCAAGCGCAGCCTGCGGCGTATCAACTCTTCGGGAGTTTCTGACGGCACTGAAATTGCACGCAGCGACCGCACGGGTGAACTTTTGCTGCTCGACGACGGTTCAGTTGCGCTGGTAGCGCAGAACCTTGCCTACAGCGGCGCAGACGGCAAGAACATCGGGCGCATTGCGAAGTCACGCGGCTGGCGCAGCTTCACAGTGGTGCCTGCCGGTACGCGGTACCTTGCAGGCGATTTCAATAAACTCTCGCACAGGAAGGGGGTTGCGCTTTGGGGCGAAGATGCAGAAGGCAAAACTACCTGGACAAAGAATTTTGCGGGTGAAGCGGCGATGACAATTGAGCAGATGACGGCAAATTCGGCGCGTGCCTGCGTTGCGGGTAAGACCGATGGAGCGCTGCATGGCCAGGCGCATTCCAATCCGGGGAAAATGACTGACTATTACGTACTTTGCACATCGCCTTCAGGGGTAAGGCTGTACACGCGTGTCCTGCCGGCTGATGGAATGAAACTCGCGTCGATGCGCCTGAATGGCCAGGGTGATCTTGTGCTCGCCTTTTCCGGTGGAGATCGCAAGAATCCTGATATCATCTTTGCCCGCATCGACCGCAACGGCAACGTGTTTCGCTGAGTCACCTATCGAGCAGGATAATTTCCACCCGGCGGTTACGGGCCCGGCCTTCTTCGAGAGAGTTGTCGGCTACAGGATCGCGTGCACCCCTGCCGTCGTAACTGACTGAATCAGGATTCAGCTCCGCCTCATCGATCAGGTAGTCAGCCACCGACTCGGCGCGTTTTTCTGACAGTTGCTGGTTGTATTTTTCATCACCCGTGCTGTCGGTGTGCCCGCGCACGCGGATATGCCGGTTCTGCAGACTTCGCAGGGTCTTACCCACACGTTCAATTACTTTCTTTGCATCGCTGCTGAGTTTTGCGCTATCGGTCGCGAAAAAAACATCGGGGAGAGCAATCGCCACTCCATGGTCTGTTACGCGTACATCGAGCTGTGGGTTGTCTTTGACCAGGTCTTCTTTAATTTTTTCGGCCAGTGCGACCTTCGCCTCGTCGCCACGCGCCCGGAACTTCCGGTAATAACTGCGGCTCTTGATCTTGAACTCATTGGCAAGGCCCTGTTCATTGACGATGATCACGTTGTAGTCTTCCTGCGCGTAGTAGGGTATGCCCTGTGCCGCGTCCCAGAACCAGATCGCGGTCACGTAGCCGAAAACGCGCGGGCCGGTGCCGTTATTGTCACCGTAATTGAGTTCATAATTGGAAATGAACTTGTGGCAGGATTTTTCCCCTTCTTCCGATTTGACGTTTTCCAGGCCCCGGTATTCATAACGTACATTGAAGGGTACGTTGACGAGCTTGTCAAAGCGCATGACTTCTGCGCCCGGCTTCTCCCATGTGGTTCCAGGCTCCATGCCGGCTTCTTCTTTTAGCGCCGGGTCGCGGCTTTCAGAAAAGCTCGGTACCGAGCGGATGTTCGGCATGTACTGGTCAGCATCGGCCACAAACTGTCCGGCTGGTTGCAGCACGAAGCTTGCCGTGTATTTTTCGGCTTCGGCATAAACATTTTTCGT
This sequence comes from Turneriella sp., assembly GCA_046346875.1. Taxonomy (GTDB): domain Bacteria; phylum Spirochaetota; class Leptospiria; order Turneriellales; family Turneriellaceae; genus Turneriella. Next base: position 142,894 of record JAXMHG010000002.1, read on the forward strand.
CTCGCCGCTCTTGATGAGTGTGGTAAAAGTCCCTTCGAGCGGAAAACCTTTTGCCGGGTCTGGTGTGCGCGCCTCAAGCAATACGCGGTGGAAGACTGAACGCTTCACCGAGCTAGCCCCGGTTCGGACGACCTGGTCAGAAAATTTCTTGAGTTCGAGAATGTCGCCTTCGGCGAATTGCCAGCGGAGTACCTTGTCTTTTGCCTCGGCAAACAAATCGACAGCAGGCTTCTTGTCAGCCCGACCTGCGGCGCGGGCTCCCGGCTTGCCCGGAGCCGCAGAAAGAGGCAACGCCACCACCAAGAGCAGCAACGCCGGAAAGAAACGAAAATCCATCTGCTGTATTAGACGCATGCGGCGCACTACCGGTTAAAAATACCGTGGCAGGTTCCTTGCGGCCAAAATGCGCCCGCCCGGCAAGCAAATTATGTCACATGACGTTTACGCCGTAGTACAGCAGTAAGCGTGGCAGCCATAAGTTCGGCGCTGGCCCCGGCGAGGCATGCCCAGGGCACGCTGTTGCTGCATTCGACTCTGCCGGGATAAGCGGTGCAGGGGCGGCAGTCAAATTCGCCTGTCAGCGCACGCGTGCGCACCGAGAAGGGTTGCCAGACCCGTTCATTGAGCGGCCCGAAAACAGCTACTGAGGGCACGGCGAAGAGTGCCGCCAGGTTCAGCAATTCCGTATCGGCCGCGGCAATCCAGGCGGCCTCGCGCAGCAGGCCAACCAGCGTCTCTTCAGTGGGCAGCACCAGCAGTGTCGTGTTTGCGAGCGCCTGCTCGGTCATTATCTCGCTGAATGACCGGGCAAAACGGGTGAGCGCCTGCCTGCCGAGGTGCCGGCTGCGCAGAATCAGCGCGCAGTGCGATGCTCGTGCCATCAGGTTAGTGAGTTTTTTTAGCTGCGATTCGAGGTGCTCCGATTCCGTTTCATCGGGATTGTAGGCAATGATGCCGAACGGCTCTGCCGGCACGTCGGCCAGACCACTGCTTGCGGCCAGGGGGAAATCCGGTGTGCTCCAGCCGCTGGTTTTTTCCCCGGTAATGTATTCAAAAAAAGTTCGCAACTGGTGGACGTAGTGGTGGTTCTCATTATTAAACGGCAGCGAAAGGTTCAGACCAGTGATACGTCGCAGCGGGGCAAAGCCCGCGCGGTGCCTGATGCCGGCAAGGCGTGCGGCGATGCGGATCTTTAGCGTTGCCCGCAAATCGGGATCCAGGATGATCAATGTGCTGAAGCGCCCTCTGATAAGAAACCAGAGCAGGGGAAAAAAGCTCCCTGGCAATTCCACTGGCTCTGCCAGGGAATTCAGTAACGGAGCCCCGAGGTCACCAGGTCGTGTGGCAGCGGCAAGAAACGGTCGTGTGGAAAAGCGCTGTTGCCAGAGATGCAGGAACCAGGCTGTGAAAACAGTAAACCTGCGATCAATGCCCGCAACGACCAGCGTCTTGCCGGGAGCTACCACGCGACGAAACTTCACAGTACTGCTCCATCGGGGAAAAAAATACGCAATGCCTCGTTGGGACTGTCTGCCATTTCGAGCCATGTCAATCGTCGCTGGCGTGGCGAAAGGCGTCGCTCGCTGAAGATCTTGGTGACTGCCTTATGCCCGTATGGCTGGCGCAGTTTTACTGCGCGCGTGATGGCATCGCCCCGCATACTGTTCTGTGTCGCGCGGCTGTTAAGGGACATTGAACCGAGACCACGGCGAAAAACTATAAATTCACCTTCTGGAAAATTTTCTGCATGCGCAAAAAATGGCCGCAGACTGAAGGGTAGTCGCTGTGCACGCGCAAAATCGTTACGTGTAAACCGCTTCACGATGAACAGCTGCTGCCATGCCTGGTACACAGCGCGGGCGCGCATGACCGGTGCAAGGTTGCGCCACTCCGTCTCAGGCATGCGCATTTCACGCTGGTGCACGCGTCGTGGCTTGGGCTGACTGGTGTCCGTACAATGCTCCGGCGGCACGAGTATATTTTCGCCAGGTTGTTCCGTTGCCCGCAGCCGGTTGCGGGCAATAGACGTATCGCTGTTCGAAGGATCTTCAAACCAGCTGAGCCCCCGGTCGCGCGCAAACGCGCGGACCTGTTCACGCGTGAAGAGGGCCAGCGGGCGCAGGAAGTCCGTGTTGCTGTCGTGTACTGACAGGGCGGGCCATGCTGACCGGGGTACGCGCCGTTCGGCACGCAGTTGCAGGGTTTCCCTGTAGTCGCTGAGCTGGTGGCCCGTAAAAACCTGTGCTCCGCCCAGCCGGCGCGCCAGGCGCTCGAGATGCCGCCGCCGCACGAGCGAGGCGGTGTGCTCCCAGCTGCGGCGCAGCCTGTGTGCGCGCATGGTAATATCACTGGACAATTCACAGAACGCGAATCGATCTCCCAGGAGTTGCCTTGCCCTGCTTGCCATGAAACTTATCGCCCGCCTGCGTTCGCTCTCGACGGGAGTAGAGTAGTGATGCAGGTAAAATGCAGTGACCCGTATATCGGCAGAGCGCAGAGCGGCCTCGACAGCGAGGTCGAGAAGCAATACACTGTCGGCTCCCGCTGAAAAGGCAATCAACCAGTGCGGCTTATGTGCAACGGATGCGAAGGTGGCCAGGGCCTGGCGGAGTGACATGCCGCGGCTCAGGCGGTATTCTTGGAAAATTTCGCCCCGAGTTTGAAGCGGGCGAGGACGTCCTTGATGTCCTGCGTCAGAATCGAGCGCAGGGCAGCTTCGGCGTCGTTAATCACTTCGATGATCTTCATGTTCTCTTCGAGTGTAAAGTCAGAAAGCATGAAGGCTTTAATCTCATTCTCTTTTGGGTTGGGGAATTCTTTACCCCGGATTTTCACAGGCCCGACACCCATACGGATGCGCACAAACTTGTCTGATTTCAGGCCGCGCGCAATCGACTCAACGCCGATATTCGGGATCTCAGGTGGACCAACCGCTACCACGACATCGCCATAGTTTAGGGTGATATCGTCATGGATCACAATGATATTCTGCACCTGGACGCGCAGGAATGAAGCGATGTAGAGAACCGCTTCACCCGAAAGGTCCATGAAAGTCTGCGGTTTCAGCAGTACGATGTCATGGCCTTCGAAATCGCCCTGGCCAAGCAGCGACTTCTTCTTCTTTGTCTTAATATGGATGCCGGTGTTATTCGCAAGAACATCGACTACCTTGAAGCCGATATTCTTGCGGTTATTCATGTAACGATCCCCAGGGTTGCCGAGGCCGATAACCAGTTTAAGATTCGATAGCGCCATTCAGTCTGCGTCGGGAAGCAGAAGCCGGTTATTTCTTTGCCGGCTCTGCCTTTGCCGCTGCAGGTGCAGCCGCTGCAGCAGGTGCAGCACCAGCAGCCGGAGCAGCCGCTTCTTCTTTCGCAGCATGCGTGACGTGGCAGATTACTGTTTGAGCATCCATCAGGATACGGCTATCCTGCGGCAGCTTGACGTCGCTGACGTGGATAGAATCACCAATATTCAGGTGCGAAATGTCGATGGTGAGGAAGTCCGTCAGGAAGCGCGGGTATGTTTCGTAAGGTACCTCGGTGAGGAATACTTCGAGAACACCGCCATTCTTAACGCCTTCGGCTTTGCCTTCAACGTGCACAGCGATACGCGTACGGAGTTTTTCGTCCTGCGAAACACGGTAGAAGTCGAGGTGCTGGAGCATCTCGTTTACCGGGTGTGACTGGTAATCTTTTACGAATACCTGCTCAATTTTGCCGTCGATATCAAGGTCAATCAGGCGCGATTCTGAAATACCGTGCGCAAACAGCTTGCGTGTATCTTTTTCGAGCACCTGGATGCTTTCGCTCTTGCCGTGGTTGTAGATCACAGCCGGGATAATTCCGGCGCGTAGCAGGTTTTTGCCGCCGACTTTGCCGTCCCGTTTCTGAGCCTTGAGTGTTGCCTTTTCCATTTTCTTCTCCTGTGGTTTATAGAAACAATGAGCTGACGGATTGTTCTTCGTGGATACGCTTGATTGCCGTGGCAAACAGTGAAGCCACTGACAGCACGCGCATACGCGGGAATCTTTTTTCGTCAGAAATTTGCAGAGTATTAGTGACTACAACCTCATCGATCGGTGAGCTGATGAGGTTCTGTATCGCGTTTCCGGAGAGTACACCGTGCGTTGCCGCCGCGATAATCTTGAGCGCACCCTTTTCTCTCAGCGCGATGGCGGCCTTGCAGATCGTGCCCGCGGTGTCTATCATGTCGTCGATCAGCAGGCAGTTCTTGCCTTCGACGTTGCCGACGATGTGCATCACTTCGGCCTCATTGGCGCGCTCGCGGCGTTTGTCTATGATGGCCATGTTGGCGCCCAGCTGTTTACCGAAGAACCGTGCGCGCTCCGCGCCGCCGGAATCTGGCGAAACAATGACCAGGTCACTGAGGTTCAGCTCTTTAAAATACTTCACCAGCACCGGTGCGCCGAACAGGTGATCGACCGGGATCTCGAAAAAGCCCTGGATCTGGTTCGCGTGCAGGTCCATCGAAAGCACGCGCTTGACGCCGATTGCCTCGAGCATGGTTGCTACGACCTTTGCGGAAATGGGAACGCGGGGCTCGACCTTGCGGTCCTGGCGCGCGTAGCCATAATAAGGAATAACTGCGGTAATGCGCCGCGCAGAGGCGCGACGGAGCGCATCGACAATGAGCATGAGCTCCATGAGGTTGTCGTTCGCCGGGTTGCTGGTAGACTGGATGACAAAAACATCGCTGCCGCGGACATTTTCTGATATCTTAACAGAAATTTCGCCGTCGCTGAAGCGTTTGCATTCAACGCCCCCGACCTTGATGCCGAGTTCGTCGCCGATTTCCTGAGCGAGCTCAAGATTTGAACGGCCTGCGAGTACTTTGAGTTCTGCTTCAACCATGTGCTGAGCGCCTCTCAACGCGGAAGCGCCGGCTAAAATGCGCTTCAAAGACAGGGTGTAAACTATTTAGCAGGCCATCAGCCTGCCGGGTGACCCTGCAGCGGCTGCGCCCGGCCTGAAATCCTTTACGCCGACTCTCTGCCGCTTGTTTCAGCTGGCATGCCGATGCGCGGAACCCTGACTTTTCCCGGTGATAAGTCGCTTTCACACCGGGCGGCGATCTTTGCCGCGCTCGCAGAGGGTGCCTCGACCATTCACAACTTTCTCGATGCCGGGGACACCATGAACACCCTGCACGCGATGCAGGCGCTGGGCGCGAAGGTGACCGACCTCGGCAACCGCTCATTCCGCGTCGAGTCCCCCGGGCTCAAAGGCCTGAAATCTCCCGCCGGGGTCATCGACTGCGGCAATTCGGGCACGGGGTCACGGCTCATCATGGGGCTTATCGCGGGCCTCGAGGGAGTCACCGCGGTTATCGACGGTGATGCGAGCCTGCGTAAACGTCCGATGCGTCGGGTTACCGGGCCGCTCGAAAAGGTCGGGGCAAAATTCGAATGGCTTGGGGAAAAAGACTGCCTGCCGGTGCGTGTCACCGGTACCAGGCTGCCGCCAATCGAGTTCACGGAGACGCTGGGTTCCGCACAGGTGAAATCCGCCGTGATGCTGGCAGCAATCGCCTCGCAGACCTCGCTCGTATTAGATGAACCAATACCGTCGCGTGACCACACCGAGAACATGCTGCGCCACGCCGGGGCGGTGGTAAAGAAAGAAAGAAGCGGCGAAGGCTTCCGGCTCACGCTCGATGCGGGTGTGACTATCCAGCCGCGCGAATACCGTATCTGGGGCGATGTTTCGTCGGCCGCTTTTTTTGCTGTGGGTGCGAGCCTTTTGCCAGGCAGCGAAGTGCTCATACGCCATGTACTGCTGAATCCTTACCGCGACCGCTACCTGCAGGCGCTGCGCGACATGGGTGCAGCGATCGAGGTCCTGCCGCAACGCGACGAGTGCGGCGAGAAGGGCGGTGACGTGCTGGTGAAGCATGCACGCCTGCACGGCGTCGCCATACCACCAGAGAGTATACCGGCGCTGATCGATGAATTGCCCGTGCTGACGATTGCGGGCACGTTCGCCGCGGGAAAGTTCTCGTATCGCAATGCGAAAGAGTTGCGGGTCAAAGAGTCGGACCGCATCTCGATCATGGTCAGGAATCTCGCGCAATCGCATGTGCATGTCGAAGAATTTGAAGATGGGCTCTCGCTCGACGGCGACCCAGGCCGTCCGCTGACGGGTACTATTGAACCCGATATGGACCACCGCATCGTGATGTCCTTTGAAATCGCCGACCTGATTTCACGGCATATCCGTAACCCGCACGCAGCTGAAACCGAGGTGGCGCCTGCGCTACAAATTCAGGGGCGTGAATGGGTAGCGACAAGTTTTCCTTCCTTTTATGAGAAGCTGCAGGCAACGCTCGAGTTCTCGCCGCCTGCTGCGGCTTCGCATGTCCAGCCACAGGTGATCACAGTCGATGGCCCGGCAGGCTCGGGTAAATCGACCGTGGCGTACACCGTGGCCAAAAGCCTGGGCTACAACCAGGTGGATTCCGGGGCGCTGTACCGTGCCTTTACCTGGGCCGGTTACCGTGAGTACCAGCGGCTGGGGTTGAGCACAGAATGGGCGAACGCCGTCAAAGAGGATAAAGCGCTAAGTGCGTACCTGGCCGCCCTGCCGCTTGAAATCCGCTTTGGTACCGACGGCAGGCAGCACGTCTTGGTCGACGGCGTTGAGGTGGGGGAGGAGCTGCGGTCGGTCGAGGTGGCGCAGCGTATCAAGCCGGTCGCCGATGCACGTTATCTGCGTGAGCGCGTGCGCGAGGTACTTGTCGCCGCTGCGCAGCGCTATTCGCTCGTTGCAGACGGGCGAGACATGGGGACTGAGGTCTTTACGCAGGCTCCCTTTAAGTTCTTCCTGACCGCCGACAGCCGCATCCGCGCTGAGCGCCGCCTGGCAGAATTCCGCGAAAAAAATCCTACAATTTCACTGGATGAGGTGCAGCGCCAGATCGAGGCGCGCGACAAGGACGATGCCAGTCGCGAATTTGGCGGCCTGAGACCGGCTGCCGAGGCCATTTTCATTGACACCTCGTCTCACACTCAGGAGCAAGTGGCAGATTTAATGCTGGCGTATATCCGCAACTCGCGGCTGTAACGGCTCGACCGGTCGCCACACTTTAGGGGTTCCCATGGCAACGCGCAAGGTTCTTTTTCAAGACAGTAACGTCTCGATGGCAGACGTGTTCAAGACAGACACGGCTGTCGCAGATATCCGGTCTGGCGCGATCGTCAGTGGCAAGATCGTCGGTATCACTCCGGAATTTGCCATCATCGACATGGGCGGCAAGTCAGAAGGCCGCATCGGCATCCGCGAATTTGACGTTGAACCCGCTGTCGGCGAGACAGTAGAAGCGCTGGTCCGCTCGCACGACCAGGAAACCGGCCTGGTGCAGCTGTCGAAGCGCGAACTCGAACTCCGCCGCGGCTGGGAAATAGTAAAAGAAGCATTTGAAAAGCAGGTGCCGGTCAACGCACTGGTGAAGCGCTCGATGCGCGAAGGCTACATGGTAAACGTCGAAGGCGTTTTTATGTTCCTGCCTCATACTCAGGTTGGCCTGCTGGGCCCACGCGAGCGCGGCGCCAAGAAGATCAACATTGTTGGCCAGACCTACCTCGTTAAAATTCTCGACCTGAACGACCGCCGCAAGACGGGCACGGTTTCACGCAAGGTGTTCCAGGACGAACAGAACGCGACCGTCTGGAAGGACATCGGCGACAAGATCAAGATCGGTCACATTATTAAAGGTATTGTCACGAAGCACACGAATTCCGGCGTCTTTATTAACGTCGAAGGTATCGAAGGTTTCCTGCACCGCAGCAACATCACCTGGGAAAGAAAAGCCGACCAGGCGAAAGACAAGCTCGAAATTGGCAGCGAAGTCAATGTGCGCGTGCTCGAGATCGAGCCCGAAAACCACCGCCTCTCGCTCGGCCTGAAGCAGCTCACTGACGATCCATGGTCGACAGTGCTCACGCGCTTCAAAGTAGGCGACAAAGTGACCGGAAAGGTCTCTTTCGTTGCCAACTACGGAGCGTTTGTTGAGCTCGGCGAAGGCCTCGAAGGCCTGCTGCACATCACCGAAATGAGCTGGACCCGCAAGGTGAACCATGCGAACGAAATCGTCAAAGTAGGGCAGGAGATCGAAACCAAGATCATCGGCATCAATAAAGACGACAAGCGCATATCGCTCGGCCTACGCCAGCTGCATGCTAACCCATGGGATACCATTCGCACTGAAGTGAAGGTTGGCGAAACCATCAAAGGCAAGATACGCGGCCTGACAAACAATGGTATCTTTGTCGCAATCACCGACAGCATCGATGGCCTGATCCGCAAAGAAGACATCGGCTGGACAGAGCCAGCCCCGGACCCAAAAAGAACTTACAAGATCGGCGACGAGATTGAGTTCAAAGTTATTGAAATCAATTCTGAAGAGCGCAAAGTGCAGTGCTCTATCCGCCACACGCTGCCCAACCCTTATAAGAAGCTGCGCGACAAGTACCCGCGCGGTACCGTGATCGAAGGTGCAGTATCGGGTGTGGTAGATTTTGGTATCTTCATCAAATTCGACGAAGGTTATGAAGGCCTCGCTCACATCTCAACGATGGAAAAAGAGCAGTCGACCAACTTCAAGAAGACATTCGCGAAAGGTCAGCCCGTAAAAGCTGTGATCAAGAGCATTGATCCGGAAAGTCGCAAGATATCGCTGTCGCTCAAAGATGTAACTTACGCTCTCGAAAAAATCGAAATGCGCCAGTATCTCGAGAAAGAGAACAGCAATAAGACTGAGACCGCGAGCCCGTTTGCCAACCTGAAAAAACTCGTGTCGTGAAACGTTCTGCGTTGACCGTCGTCTGGCAGATTTGCCGGCGTGAGCTCAGCAGCTACTACCAGTCTGCCCTTGCCTGGTCTATCTTGAGTATTTCATTTAGCCTCGCATTCCTGTGGGGCTATGCCTACATCAGGCACGAGAGCACTTCGTTTCTGGCGCTGCAGCGTATATTCTACATGCTCTCCGGTACGACAATGATCACCGGGGTTCTTATCTCGATGCGCCTGATTGCAGAAGAAAAAATGCAGGGTACCATTGAGCTGCTTTTCACCTCGCCCATTAACGAAGCGCAGCTGGTACTCGGTAAGTTTTCTTCGGCGGTAGTTTTCCTCCTGGTACAGGCGGTCGTCACGCTGCCGATTCCCCTGCTTGTTGTTGTGTATGGCGGCAGTAACCTTGGTCACGTGCTTGCAGGCATGGTGGGAGTCCTGCTGATCGGTTCGGCAACGGCCGCGATGGGGACTTTTTACTCGGCACTGACAAAAATACAGCTGCTGGCGGCGCTGATGACTGCGGCGAATCTCGTTTTTTTCCTGTTGCTCGGCTTCTTTTCTCCTTTTATCGACCAACCACTGAAGAGCGTGTTACGCGAGTTCAGCTTCTACGTGCACTTCATGGATTTCGAAAAGGGAGTCCTCTCGCTCAAGCACATTGTCTTCTACCTGAGTATCGTGGCATTCTATCTCTACGCTGCTTCACTCGCGCTGGCAGCAAGAAGGTGGCGTTGATATGAAAGCTGTGTTTGACTTCTTTCGCGCCCGCGTCGCGTTGCTGCTGATCGGCGTCACCCTGTTGCTCTATGTGGCATCTGGTTTTTCAGAGAAGGGCTTCGGCTACTTCATGGTTCTGTTTGTCGCCGGGCTGCTTTACACCCTCTGCGGGGTTTCGCTCTACACGCTCTTCGTGGCAGGTGAGAGGCGGGGCGGAGCGTTTCGCCTTATGGAGCTCGCTTACTGGTTGATGCTCTTTTCAGCAGTATGTTATTTTGTGCAGGTTGATGCCGTCTGGCTGAAGATTACTCCCGAGAGCCGCGGGCAGCTAATCGAGCGCTTGCGCCAGGTCCTGCAGATATTCTATTTTTCGGGTTTTGCTTTTGTCCTCATCGCGCTGGCCGCGTCGGTGGGCGTAAAGCTTGAAGCCAAAGAGGCGCCTGCGGCTATGGCAACGCTCGGCGGATTGCTGCTGTTGCTCGTTGCAGTCAATTACTGGGCGCATATTACCCCGGCCTCGGTGGACATGACGCTGATGCGGAGATTCTCCCTTTCTACCGACAGCCGCGAGATGCTGCGCGGAATCGAGGGCAAAGTCAAGGTCACCGCATTCTTTCCTTTTTTCAGCGAGCTTTACCGCGATGTTGAGCTGCTGCTGCGCGACGCTGTGTCAGCGAACGGCAAGATTTCATATACTTTCATCGATCCCCTGCGCGAAAAGAATCTTGCCGACGAGAAGAAAGTCGGCCGCATCGGCACGATCCTGATCGAAGCAGAAGATCCGCAGGAATCAGACGCTGCAAAGAAGCTGCGCACCAGCCGGTTTGAAATTCTTGATGAAGAGGGCCTGAAGCGTCTCGAGCGTGAGCTCGTGAGCAATCTGCTGCAGGTCAGCGGCAAGAAGCGCAATATCTACTATACGCAGGGCCACGAAGAGAAGTCGGTCAGTGGCAATTTTAAGGACGACACCATCAGCCTGTTCGACGAAAACCTGCGGGCTCTGCGCCACCACCTGAAGCAACTGACCCCTGCCGAAGGTTTCCCGGCAAAGATGCCGCAGGCAGACCTGTTGCTGATTATCGGGCCACAGCGTGATTTCAGCGCTGTCGAGAAGAAGACCCTGAAAAAATACTTCGACGACGGCGGAAAAATTCTGCTCGCCCTCGACCCGGAATCATCGGCTGACTTTTCTTTTCTGCTCGAACCTCTCAAGGTGAAGTATGCGCGGCAGAAGCTGCACAGCGATTACGCGTTGCCACCGGGCAAGACGACCTTGCAGTCGGTCAACTACTCTGAACATGCGATTACCGCACCTTTCGTGAAGCGTCCCGAAGAACGTAAGATTACCATATTTCCCGGTGCGGGTTATTTTGAAACTGGTACCGAGAGTAATCCCGATTTTGATGTGAACTACTTTCTGCTGAGTCATTTTACCAGCTGGGTAGACAAGGTACCCAATGGTCTGCGCGACGATAAAGTTGAACCTGTCGCTTCATTCAAAATTGGGTTGGCAGCGTTGTCGAAAAAGAACGGTGCGCGGCTCGTCGCCGTCACCGATTCAGATTTTCTCGTGAACCGCTTTGCCGATATGCAGCAGAACCGTGAACTCGCCATGCGCCTCGTCGGCTGGTTGGCCGAAGAGGACAAGCTGGCGGGTATTGTCGCGGGAAAATATGACGATGAGAAAGTGAAGCTTACGGGAACCAAAGATACCGTTGTCTTCCATCTTTTCCTGTATATTTACCCCGCAACGCTTTTGCTCGCCGGGTTTATGATTGTCCGGGCAAAACGCCGGCGCATGTCTGAACACACGAGATTGCAGGTCTAAATGGAAGCAAAGGGCAAAATAGTCTGGATCACCGGTGCAAGCTCGGGAATCGGACGTGCCCTCGCAGCAGAATTCGCCGGACTGGGAGCAAACCTGGTTCTATCTGCCCGTAACGAAACGGCCCTGCAGGATTTTGCCAGGGAACAGCGCCTGCCGCCTGAGCGTGTACTTATCTTGCCTGTAGACCTGCAGCAGTACAAGAAACTTCCAGCCGCGGTGAACAAGGTTCTGAAGAAATTCGGCTCCATCGACATCCTGGTTAATAATGGCGGAATCAGCCAGCGCTCCCGCGCGCACGAGACTGACATGGCTGTCTACGAGCAGCTTATGGCTGTGAACTATTTTGGGAATATTGCCCTCACGCTGGGCGTGTTGCCGCATATGCGGGCCCGGCGGCAGGGACAGATCGTTACGGTCTCCAGTGTTGCCGGCAAGTTTGGCACTCCGCTGCGCTCGGGGTATTCGGCCAGCAAGTTTGCGCTGTCGGGTTTCTACGAAGCACTGCGGGCAGAAAACTGGCGGGAAAATATTCGGGTGACGGTCGTTCTGCCGGGATTTATCAGGACGAACGTGTCGGCGAATGCACTGACTGCCGGTGGCAAGCCACAGGGTAAGATGGATGTCGGGCAGGCGGCTGGCATGTCAGCTGAGGAGTGTGCCCGCATTATGGCCAGGGGCATATTGAAAGGCAAAAACGAAATTTACGTAGGCGGAATAAAAGAGCGGTTCGCGCTGCACCTGAGCCGGCATTTGCCCGGTGTCTTTGCGCGCATCATTCGCAAGGCAAAGGTTACATGATGCGTATGCAATCCATGAATAGAATAACAGATTACAGGCTAATACTGCTGGCGGCTACAGCCTGCGCGCTGTTGGCAGGTGCATGCCGACCGGCTGAAAAGCTCCTGAACGATGCGATTATTTTTCCCGAGCTTTCGGGGCAGGGGCAGTTCCAGCTAGGTGCAGTCGAACCGCGGATTCAAAAGGTTGTGGTGAATTTTTTTGCGCCGGATTGCCCACCCTGTGAAAAAGAGATTCCGGCGCTCAAGCAGTTCTACCAGGCGCACTCAGGCGACAGGGATTTACTTTTTGTTTCGATCGGCTCTTCGCTCAAGGCCGTGGGAACTGCCGATCCGTCAAAGGCTCCGCAGGATGCAGAGATCAGGGCTGAGATCAGTAATTTTATCCGCAAGTTTGCCGTCGACTACCAACAATACGTCGCGGGCGGCGCTGAACTCGCAGCGTGGCGCGTTACAGGTTTTCCTGAAACCTTTGTCTTTGTGCGCGAAGGAATCACGTGGAAGTTGAAGCGGAAATTCATCAGCGAAATCACACGGGAGAACCTCGAAAATGAGCTCAAGTGATCATTCAAAATTTCACCGGCTGTCTGCGGCCGGCCTGCTGATATCGCTGGGTATTATCTACGGCGATATCGGTACTTCACCGCTCTACGTGCTTTCGGCTGTTTTGGGTGGCAAAGTTGTCAGCGAAGAACTTGTGCTGGGTGCGCTGTCGTGCGTTTTCTGGACGCTGACGCTTCTCACCACGGTAAAATATGTCACGGTGACTCTCAGGGCTGATAACAATGGCGAAGGCGGTATTTTTTCGCTCTACACGCTTGTCCGTCGCCGGGGGAAATGGCTGATTATTCCGGCCATCATTGGTGGTTGTGCATTGCTCGCCGACGGCATGATCACGCCGCCCATTTCGGTCTCTTCAGCGGTTGAAGGTTTGGATTTTCTGATGCCTGGCATACCGACCGTCAGGATCGTGATCGTCATTCTCAGTGTCCTGTTCTTCATGCAGCAGTTTGGTACGAATCTTGTTGGCAAACTGTTCGGGCCGATCATGTTTGTCTGGTTCATGATGCTTGCGGTGCTCGGAGTCTGGCACCTGTCGAGAAATCCCGCAGTCCTGAAAGCGTTGAACCCCTGGTATGCATGGAATATCCTGGTAAACTACCCGCAGGGTTTTTTTCTTTTAGGCGCGGTCTTTCTTTGTACGACGGGGGCTGAAGCTCTCTACACCGACCTGGGCCATTGCGGCCGGGCAAATATCAGGGTAAGCTGGGCATTCGTCAAGCTGACGCTCGTGCTGAACTACTTCGGGCAGGGCGCTCTCATGCTCGACATGATTGGCCAGCCGATGACGGCCGATGGCAAGACCTGGCTTGGCCTAACGCCATTCTACTCGATGATGCCGCAATGGTTTCTGCCCGTGGGAATTCTCATTGCAACCGCTGCGGCAATCATAGCATCGCAGGCGATTATCAGTGGCGCCTTTACCCTGATCGCTGAGGCGATACGCCTGAATCTCTGGCCCAAGGTTCGTATCAAGTATCCTTCGATTCTGAAAGGCCAGATCTACGTACCTAGCGCCAACCGGCTGCTCTGGGTTGGCTGTATTGGCGTCACGCTGTTCTTCGGTAAGGCGGCCAACATGGAAGCAGCCTACGGACTGGCGATTACCCTCGACATGATCATGACTACCATGTTACTGTCTGTTTTTCTCTACTCTCGCAGCAGTAGCATGCTGGTGGCAGTTGTCACCCTGGTGAGTTTTCTCGCCATCGAAGCCTCGTTCCTTGTTGCGAATCTCGGAAAATTTTCACACGGCGGCTGGGTAACGGGTGTCATGGGTTTCGGCATATTCACTGTTATCTGGTCGTGGTATTCCGCGCGTAAGATACGCAACCGGTATACCGAGTTCGTCAGGCTCGAAGAATACTACGATACGCTGCACAACCTGAGCCACGACTCTTCGGTGAGCAAGTACAGTACGAACCTTGTCTATATGACCTCGGCGAACAACAAGTACGAAATCGAGTGGAAGGTCATCTATTCTCTGCTCTACAAGCAACCGAAACGCGCAGATATCTACTGGTTTGTCCACGTCGACGTGACCGATGAACCCTACACGCGCGAATGTGTCGTCGACGTGCTGGTACCCAATGACGTCATAAGGGTCGATTTTAAGCTGGGTTTTCGCGTCGAACCGCGTATCAACCAGTACTTCCGCAAGGTCGTGACCGAATTGGTGCAGCGCGGTATCGTCGACATCACGAGTCGCTATTCTTCGCTGCATGAGAAAAATATCATCGGCGATTTTCGGTTCGTCGTGCTCGACCGCGTACTGACGCATGATAACGAGCTGAACTTCTACGAAAAAATTGTGACGGCGATGCACAAGCTCTGGAAAGCGATGTGCCCGGGTGAAGAAAAAGCCTTCGGTCTCGACACGTCGATTGTCGAGGTCGAGCGGGTACCGCTCATTGTATCCAAACCCCGCGAGTTCAGCCTCGACATCTCGTTGTCGTCCGATACGGCCGAGAAAAACAAGATCGCTGCCCGCTCTTAGAACGGGGGAGCTCCCCCTTGCGAGGCACATGCTTTGCTGACGCCTTATTTCGTCTTTGTTATGCCAAAATGGTTGTTAGCGGGATACACTCTCAGGATGCGTTCCAACAGGAAATAGCCGATCATGCCTACATTCGAAACAAAAGTCTCTTCGCAGAGCCCTGAATTCAAAGAAAATGCTGCCGCGTACGGGCGCCATCTGGATAGCCTCGCCGCGCTGCGCAAGCGGATTGCACCGGAATCACGGCAGGCTGCCGTCGCGAAGCACACAGAGCGCGGCAAACTTTTTGCGCGCGACCGTATTACCGGGCTGCTGGACGCTGGTTCGCCATTCTTCGAAATCGGCGCTTTTGCGGGGCTTGATCTCTACCCAGGCGAAGAGATCCCGGGCGCTGGAGCTGTTGCTGGCATCGGTTTTGTGCATGGCCGTATGGTTGCCGTATTGGCCAATGATGCCACGGTCAAGGGCGGCACGTATTATCCCATTACAGTGAAGAAACACCTGCGCCTGCAGGAATTCGCGCAGCTCAATCGGCTGCCCTGTATCTACATGGTCGATAGCGGGGGAGCATTCTTGCCCATGCAGGATGAAGTGTTTCCCGATCGCGATCACTTTGGCCGTATTTTCTTCAACCAGGCGCGCATGTCCGCTGCTGGCATTCCGCAGATTGCTGCTGTCATGGGCTCGTGTACAGCTGGTGGCGCCTATGTACCCGCCATGTGCGACGAAACCATTATCGTAGAAAAGCACGGGACGATCTTTTTGGCCGGGCCGCCGCTGGTGAAAATGGCTACCGGTGAAGAGGTCAGTGCAGAAGACCTGGGTGGTGCGCGGTTACACACGAGCCGCTCGGGCGTTGCCGACCACTATGCACTCGATGATTTTGATGCGCTGCGCATTGCACGTGAAATCGTTGCGACCCTGCCGCGTCCTGAGGGTAATGCGCTGGCACAGGGCCGGCGTACCTCTTTTGCGGAACCCGTCCTGTCCGTGGAAGAGATTCCCGGCATCATTCCTGCCGATACCCGCAAACCGTTCGATGTGCGCGAGATCATCGCCCGCATCGTCGATGGCAGCAGCCTGCAGGAATTTAAGGCGGAGTACGGCAAAACTCTTGTGTGTGCATTTGCCGAAATTGGCGGCTTCCGGGTCGGCATTCTCGCGAATAACGGGGTGCTGTTCTCTGAATCTGCGCTCAAGGGTACGCATTTTATCGAGCTCTGCTGCCAGCGCGAAATTCCGCTGATCTTCCTGCAAAACATTACTGGCTTCATGGTGGGCAAAAAGTACGAAGAGGGTGGAATCGCCAAGGATGGGGCAAAAATGGTGAGCGCGGTCTCGAACGCCAACGTCCCGAAGTTTACCGTAATTATCGGTGGCTCGTATGGCGCGGGCAACTATGGAATGTGCGGTCGCGCTTATTCACCTGACCTGCTGCTGATGTGGCCCAATGCGCGTATCTCGGTCATGGGGGGAGAGCAGGCTGCCGGGGTGCTCGCCATCGTGCGCGAGCAGTCTGCCCGGGCGCAGGCAAAGAAATCTGGCAAGGCGCATGACGAAGCGGGGCTCGGCCGTGAGCTCGATGAGATCCGCCAGAAGATCACCGCGCAATTTGACGGCCAGTCTACGGCGAGTTATTCTTCTGCCCGGCTTTGGGACGACGGTGTTATTGATCCGCGTGAAACACGCCGTGCACTCATTATGGGTCTGCTCGCTGCGGCGGGGCGCCCGTTGCAGGCATTTACCCCTGGCGTCTATCGCATGTAGTTGACTGAAGAAGCAAAGAGGGAACTCATATGGTTGAAACACGCTACCGCGAACAAGTTTACGAAATTATCCTGAACCGCCCGGAAAAGCACAATGCCTTTGATGCTGAAATGATCGGGCGCGTCACGCAGGCAGTTCACGATGTGCCGGCAGAGACACGGCTGGTGCTCTTCCGTGGTAACGGCAAGTCGTTCTGTGCCGGGGCTGATATCAACTACATGAGCCAGCAGGCCAGTTTCACAGACGACGAGAACCGCGAAGATGCGCGTCGCTTAGCGCACATGTTCGAGATGATCTACGGGTTGCCGCAGCCTACGGTTGCGCTTGCGCAGGGTAACATATTCGGCGGCGGCCTGGGAATCCTCGCGGCCTGCGATATTGCGTTAGCCACAAGCGACGCCCGGTTCTGCTTTTCTGAGGTACGGCTGGGTATTATTCCGGCGATCATCTCGACCTACGTGCTGCGCAAGACGGGCACGGCTTTTGCCAAACGTTATTTCCTGAGTGCCGAGATCTTTGACGCGGACACAGCGCGTGCGTCGGGCCTTATAGCCGACCATTTTGCGCCCGAGCAGGCAGAAGAGGCGTGCACGCGGCTGTGCGATACACTGGTCTCACAGGGGCTGCAGGCACAGAAGAGTATCAAGAAGGTGCTGCACGCTTACGAAAACTTCGAACCATTTAGCCGTGACCAGCTCGTTCACGAACTGGCAAAATTGCGCGCGTCCGATGACGCGCGCATGCGCATGGCCAGTTTTCTCGACCGCAACAAGCGGTCTTGATTAGCTGGCTCCTTTTCAGGAGCCTGTTAGAGTTGGAACAGGCCTTCGATTGAAAGGTAACGCTCGCCGGTGTCATAGTTAAAGGTCAGTATCCGTGATCCCTTCTTCAGCTCGGGTATTTTTTTCGCCACGGCTGCCAGCGACGCACCGCTCGAAATTCCCACAAAGAGCGCTTCTTCTTTGGCAGCGCGTTTTGCGTATTCGAAGGCTTCTTCTTTGGTTACCTGAATAACTCCTGTGAGCAGGTCTTTCCTGAGATTCTTTGGGATAAAACCTGCGCCGATACCCTGAATCGGGTGTGGCCCTGGTTGGCCGCCCGAAATGACGGGTGAGGCCGCGGGTTCGACCGCATAAACCTGCAGGTTAGGCCATTTCTGGCGCAGGACCTCGGTGACACCGGTCAGGTGACCGCCAGTGCCGACGCCGGTGATCATCACATCCAGCCCTTCGGGAAAATCCCGCAGGATTTCCTGCGCAGTGGTCTTGCGGTGTACTTCGATGTTGGCTTCGTTCTCAAACTGCTGCGGCATCCAGGCATTGGGGGTAGACTGCACGAGTTCGGTGGCTTTTTCAATAGCACCTTTCATGCCTTTTTCGCGCGGTGTGAGCTCGAACTGCGCGCCATAAGCTGCCATAATAGCCCGGCGCTCGACAGACATGCTCTCAGGCATGACGAGGGTCAGCTTATAACCCTTGGCTGCAGCCACCAGCGCCAGGCCGATGCCTGTATTACCCGAGGTTGGTTCGATAATAACGCTGCCCGGTTTCAGTATGCCGCGGCGTTCTGCGTCTTCAATCATGGCAAGCGCGATACGATCTTTAATGCTCGCACCGGGATTCTGGCGCTCGAGTTTCACCCAGACCTCGAAATCTTCGTTGTAGAGGCGGTTGAGCTTCAAATGGGGGGTATTGCCGATTATTTCGGTCATGCTACGGTATTTCATGCGCCCCGATGCGTCAGGCAGTCGGCTCGGCAAGAAATTATGCAGGTAAAAAATCCGGCGCGTTATTGCAGCTTTGTTATTTACGCGTGTGAGCCGCGGGTTTTTAGCGTAATATGTCCCGCAGGCGATGTGGAGTTTCTCTTCTGCTTTTGCTCGTGGCGTGTGTCCAGCCTTCCTGCCGCCTTGAGCGGCGCGAGGATTTTGATTTTTCTGTCGATACGCCGCTGCGCTGCGGAATTTTTCGCTCGTACTACTTCGTCCGTGACATACGCGAGGAGGTATATCCTGACCTTGGCCTCGTGTTGGCTAACTCGGCGCGCCTGGGATTGAGCAGTACGCAGCAGTCTCGACTGACGACGCTGGCGCGTGAATGCACAGAGCTCTGCGAAGTCAGGAAAGACCACCTGCGCCTTATGCAGGAAGACATCAAGGCTAAGCTTGCGCTCAACGAAATTAAGGGAAATCTCGCATTGCTCGCGCGTGAAGTACAGGCCTTTGAGCGGGCCAAGGCCGAGTGGCTGCGCGGGCACGAAGCGCGGTACCATGCCGGAACCAGCATCCTGACCGAAGCGCAACATGCGAGATGGAAACAGGCCGAGTCATACCTGAAACCTTTTCCACTGCAAAAAGAGGAGCGCTGATTTGCTCCTGTGGCAATACATACGTTCCTGGCCCTGGTGGGCAATCAGTCTCTCTCTCGGCATCAATATCCTTCTGCTTTTTGCAGCGGTAATGGCTATCACCATCTTTCGCGATCGCTTGCCCATCGTTGTTGTATCTTTCCTGTTCTTTTACATATTCATGGCGCAGCCGCTGAAGGACTGGCTGATTTCGCGCATGGGTATGGATTCAAAATACTCGGTGCAGAGCGGTTTTATCACGTTTGATAACCGTGTTTCACGCATCATGCGCCTGAAAGATGTCCTCGAGTTCCTGGGCTGGCTGATCCGGGCGTGGAAATTGTCCCGGCTGCGTTTGCTGGTTTTCGACGAAGAAGACCTGGTTTTTTTTGTAAACCGGCAGAAACGCGTCAGGCGCATGCGCCTCAAGGACGACCTGACAGAACAATTCAGGCAGGAGTTGTCCCGCCTGAATGGTGCAAAACCCGTAACGGCGCTTTCTCCCGCACTAAAGGCATATATGCAGTCGCGCAAGGTGCGGTTCGTAGCCCCGGTGCTTTTTCGCGAGCGACTCATTGGCCTGGTAGGTTTCAGCGAGATCGTCGACCGGGCGCGCCTGCCTTTGGTCGATCATGCTGCACACCGGATCGGCCTTGCGCTCGAGAATGAACAGCTGGAACGCACGGTCCCCCGCAGTGAATTTCTCAGCAAGGAATTTCGCCTTGCAGAAAAGATCGAGCGCCACCTGAGCGGGGCTTCACGCTATTCTGCCGGCCGCTTCACCGTACAGAAGCTGGACACAGCCTGGGAGAAAAAACATTTCTCGGCTATCTTCGGCTGCGCCAGGTCTGACGATCCAGCCGAAGAAACCCATTTTGTCATGCTGCTTCGCCTCAGCGTCGCTTCGACCCGCAGCAATGCCCTGCAGCTCTTTTCGACCCAGGGCTATTTTTATTCGTTGATTCGGGGACAGAGGGATGTAGCGGGGCTTTCGGCTGAATTGCACCGCAACCTTCGGGTAAACGAAAACCGCTCCATCGTGCTCGAAGGGTTCCTGATTTCCTTGCACCCGGCGCAAAACCTGATGCGGATACAGGCATTTGGCCGTCACCTGGCATATCGCGACGAGAGTGGGTGGAGCTGGATCCGTGAGACACCGCCACTGGGTGCAGAAGACTTCGAGCAGGGCGAACTGATCGAACTGCGTCCGCGCAAAGATATTATCGTGAGTATGCGCGAATATCCTCTGCTCCTCATCAGCGGAGGTATGGGTTGAGTCGTGTCCTGTGGTTTGGTTCGATGGTGCTGCTCTTGCTGGGCGTGGTACTGCAGATTGCTGCGACGCAGCGCTATATTGCGCAGGCCCACCCGCAGGTACTCACCACACCCAACGGGCTGGCATTGATTCCGCTCACGTTTAGTATTCCTGATAATGTCTTTTACCTGCGTCCTTACGCGGAGCAGGCTGACTCGGCGCAACCTTCGCAATTGCGCTATATCCAGGCTCTTTTGCCGGTCTATGCAGGTGTCTTTTTCTTTTGGTTTACCGCCCTGTTCCTCTACGTCTTTTCGCGTGTCCGCAGGTTAGAGCGTGCTTACATACTTTTCGCCGCCGCGGTCGTTACCTACCTCTTGCTCTTCGTGGATTTTTTTACCTGGCACGTGTCGGGCAATATTTTTCTTTTCTACAACGTACTGATTATTGGTCCCTTCCTTTACCTGTTTCGCAGCGCTTACCAGCTGCCGACGCAGGGTGTACTCTACCTGGTGATTCTGCTCTTAGCACTCGGACTGTACTCTTTTTATCCTGTGCGATCTGCAGCCGATGAACTGTCCTTTATCAAGCTACTGGGCGGAGTGTTTTTCGCGACGTTCGTCTACTGTGGGTACCTGTTTTTCTGGTCCGAAGGCCACAGGGAACAGATTCCCGGCGGGCGCAGACTGTGGGCAGCACGTATTTTCAGCTTCTCGCTGATATTTGCCGTCGCGCTGCCGCCCGCTTTTTTCTTCATGCTCTACTACATGCCCGTGCATGTCGACGTGAACTACAACGCGTTGTTTTTCCTGCCGGCGTTTTTTCCTATCATCTTTATTACTTTGAGCCTGCGCTGGGGGTTGGTGAACTTCCATATTCCGATCAGCCTTGCCGCTGTGCGTTTCATGTACTTTGCTTTTTTTGGCTTTCTCTACTGGTTTACTGTTGGTTTCAGCCTCGGCGAGCTCTACCAGAGTGAAGCCATGCAGCTCCGGCATTTTGCGATTCTGGCCGCATTCCTGCTCCTGATGGATCCCGCGCGCACGGCGCTCATGCTCTCGCTCGATTCTTATGCCACTTCCCGCCGCAAGGTGCTCGATGGTATACTGCTGCAGAGTTCAGGGCAGATTGCCAATCCCGGTCGCGCCAACAGCTTTATCGAACGCCTCGCTGTTTCACTGAGCGAAGGTCTGGGCTGCTACTGGGCGAAGGTGATTATGAGCCGCGACCTTTTCACCAACTGGGACAGCGACAGCGAAAAGATTGTCTACCTGCCGGCTGACGATCCCTTCTGGGTACAGGCGAAAACCTGGGTGCGCGGGCGAAAGTATCCTCTGCTCACGCAGACCTTTATTGGTCCAGTGCGCGATTTCCTGCAGGCGCGCGGGGCTTTTCTTGTGATCGGCATGGATAAGTTCAAGGCGGGTATTATGGTTTCCGAACGAAAGGATAACCTGCCGTTCTACAGCGAGGATGTGCGCTTTTTGCGCCAGGTTGCGCGTGAAGCCGAAATACTGATTCAGAACTACCTGTTCCTGATCGAAAACGTCAAACTCAAGCGCCGCGAGCGGGAGCTCGCTTATAATGCGCGTATCCAGAAGAAAGTTATTCCTTCTTCGCGTCAGTTCGAGCATTTCACTTTCTGGTCTTACAGCCGCGCCTACGAGAGTGTTACCGGCGACTACATTGATCTCATGCAGACGGGGCCTGACCGGTTTGTTGTACTGCTCGGTGACGTGAGCGGCCATGGTATATCGAGTGGCTACCTCGTCGCCTTCGCCAGGGCATACCTGCGCGGGGCGCTGACCGGGCGCGGCGAAAGCCTGCGTCAGGCTATCGGTGGATTAAATACTTACCTGGCCGAAAATTACCGTGGTAACGAATTCATTACCTTATTCGCGCTGCAGTTCGAGTTCAAGGGCGATCAGGTAGAGATACGCTATATTAATGCGGGCCAGCACCCGGCGCTCATCCATACGGGAAAGGGGCTATTACGGCTTGAAGAAAGCCAGCGCCTGCTGGGAGTAATCGCAAATGAATACCACGAGTCTGAACTGGTGATCGGACGCTACCCGCTGCGTATATTGCTGTTTTCAGACGGGGCTTTCGACGTCTTTAATAAATCGGGTAAGATACTAGGGCAGAAGAAATTTTTCGACTGGGTTGAATCTTCGCTTGAAAAAAGCCCGGCCGACCAGCTGGCGTTCCTGCGCCAGCGTATTGAGACCTATACGGCTTCAGGTGAAGAGAGCGATGACCTCGCCCTCATTATTCTCGAAATGAAATAGCTATTTTTCTGCGGTCTCTGTACCCGAACGGTTATAGCGCACCACGCGAATGCTGTTGCGGTGCATTTCGAGCGCAGCTGTCAGTACCTGGCCGTAGTTATTTTTCCCCGCAGATTCTGCCAGCTTATCAGCCGCCACTTCTTTTGGCAGGTTCTTCAGCTTGCCGAGTTCAACTGCCGCCGTACCCTCGAGCTTGCCGTAAGCTGGCGCAGCGGGCAGCGGGGTATTCTTACGCGCCGAGACGGTGAAGAAGTAGGTATAACCGCCGGCTTCGACGGGACCGATTGTGGTTCCTACAGGTGCCGAAAGCCGCTGACGGACAAAGACTTCTGACTGCCCGAGCGGGGCAAGGCTGATGGCGGCCGCGTCTTTGCCCTTCTTCGAATCGAGGTCTGCGTTGAGGCCGATGTCATCGACTGCAATCAGCCGTGCCCCGGAAAGAGCAGCTACCTGCGCGATACCCGATTTACCTGCCTGGTTCAGGCTCTGCGCAAATTCTTTCTCCAGCGAGGCCCGGCGCTCGTTGAAGAGGCTGGCCTTGATGCTGTCACGCTTTGACTGGTCGAGTATTGCCTTCGGGTCTTTGCTCTGGAATTCGGCCTTAAACTTGTCCTGGATTTCTTTCTCGGTGGGCGCGAATTTCCCGCGCAGTATTTTATCTTTGGCGGCACCGTCGAGGGCTACAATACGGTACGAATTCTGCGTGGTTACAAAGCGTGCTTCATCGAGTATTGCGTAGTCAGATGCATAGGCAGTCGCCTGGAGCATTTCATATGCCTTGGCTGGCCCGTATTCCTGCAGCATAGAACGTCCGACCTGCTCAAGCGTCAGCCGGCGGGGAGTGAGGAACTCGTTCAGCCGCTCCATGTCGAGCTTACCGTTGACGATGTATTCGCCGAACTGGCGCTTATAGAAAGTCGCGAGAATTTTCGGTTCGGTTGAGCTCGAAGGCACATATCCTGCCCGGTTCAGCAACTGGGTGAAGATCTTGCGGTCGATCGCCTCGTCCAGTGCGCGGCTCTTGGCCATGTCTTCGAAGAGTTTGCGGTTCTTGTCGTCGAGACCCTTAAGGTTTGCCGACATACGTTCTTCAATGCGCTTTTGGTAGTCGGCCACTTCTGCTTTCGTCAGGTATTCACCGCCCACCTTCGCGGCGTTGTACGCATCAAGGCGCGAAGTCGTGCCGATCACGTCAGGCATGCCGAACGAAACTACGATAATGATGAAAATAAACATGAGGAACAGCCAGGTCCCGAATTTGATGATTTTTTCGCGGAGTGTGGCTTCTGTATCAGACATTCGCCAAGGTGGATTTTTGATTTACCCCAGCAAACTGAAATCGACACGGGGGGCAGAGGGGCCCTGTGTAATACTTACCACGACCGCCAGCTATAATGAACGAATATATTACCCGAATTGCCGACAACGCGCTCGAAGCCTCGCAGGATCTCCGCCAGCTGTCCACCGGCCGCAAAAACGCCGTACTCGCCGAACTGGCGCGGCTCATCCAGGATAACCGCAAGTACCTGCAGACCGAGAATGCCCGCGACATCGCTTTCGCCCGCGAAACCGCGCTTGAGGCCAGTCTCGTCGACCGGCTGACGCTTTCTGAGAAGGTCATCGACGGCATGAGCCGCGCGGCGCTCGAAATTGCGGCGCTGCCAGACCCGGTCGGCGAGGTGATTGAGGGACGCACGCTGGCCAGCGGTGTCAGGCTCAGCAAGGTTCGCGCTCCCCTGGGCGTTGTCGCCTTGATCTACGAGTCTCGGCCAAACGTTACAGTAGATGTGGGGGCGCTCTGCCTCAAATCGGGTAATGCAGCGATCTTGCGCGGTGGCAAAGAAGCAATCCACAGTAATCGCGCGCTGCTATCGCTGTTCCACCAGGCGCTCAAGTCACAGGGTATTCCTGTCGAAGCAGTGCAGCTGATTGAAAAAACGGAACGCGCCCTGATTATTGATCTGGTCAAATGCACGCGGCAGGTCGACCTGGTTGTGCCGCGCGGTGGTGAAGCGCTGATCCGCTTTGTCACCGAGCACAGCCTTGTGCCAGTCGTGAAGCACGACAAAGGCGTCTGCAGTATCTATGTTGCGGCCGATGCGGCTTTTGACATGGCGCGCGACATTGTTCTGAATGCAAAGACCCAGCGGCCCGGTGTCTGCAATGCTGCGGAGTGTCTCCTGGTCCACAAGGACTGGCCGCATACTGCGGCATTGCTCAAAGCGCTCAGCGATAGCTCCGTCGTGATGCACAGTGACAGCCGTGGTATTGAGTGGGGTGCGCAGCACGGTGCCCGGGTTGAGCCGTTCCTCAACGACCTGGGTTTTGGGCACGAATACCTGAGCCTCGATATCTCGGTCCGGCCGGTTTCTGGCCTGGACGAGGCTGTGCGGCATATTCTTACCTGGGGTTCTAAACACTCAGAAGCGATTATCACGAACGACTACGCGCTGGCGCAGAGTTTTGTCGATGCACTCGATTCTGCCGCGGTCTTCGTCAACTGCTCGACGCGTTTCCATGACGGTGGTGAGTTCGGTCTCGGTGCCGAAGTGGGCATCGCGACCGGTAAACTGCATGTGCGCGGCCCGATGGGCCTGCGCGACCTGACGACTACCCGGTACATTGCGCTCGGGCATGGAGAAATCCGCCGCTGACCTTCACGGGCAACCCCGTCTTCTTCTTTGGTGGTACATTTGACCCGCCGCACGCGGGGCATAAGGCAATTGTTATTCGCCTCCTGAAAGAGCATGCGGGCGCGCGCGTCATCGTTTCTCCTGCTCCTGCAGCACCCTTGCGCACAGATGACCGGCTGTTCAGCTACCGCGAACGGTTTGCGCTCTTGCGCGCGTGTTTCAGGCAGCAGCTTGCCGAGGGCAAGGTCATACTTTCGCGCCTGGAGTTCTCTCTGCCTAAGCCGAATTTCACCTTTGATACGCTCGCTGCGCTCGTGCAGGTCTGTGGCACCAAACCAGTAATCGTGATCGGGGCAGACCAGGCAGCGCAAATTGGCAAATGGCACCGTGCCGAAGAGCTCATGCGCGAATATGAATTTGTAGTCTTTGCCCGCGAGGGGACTACGACCGCATTTGACCGACGCCTGCGCCATCATGCGATTTCCGATTTTGATCTGCCTGTCTCCGCAACGGTAATCAGGGCAAGCCTGGTTAAATTGCCGAAAGCCGAGCGATTTGCTGCTGCGCTGGCGCTAGCAGGCTCCTGAAAAAGAAGCCGAAAGCAGGTTCCGAAATCTGCTAGCCGATTAGATAAAGGACTAGCCGGGCCGCCAGTCGTCGCAATGAGGCTGCCGGTCGGCGAACATTACTGAAACAAATGCCTATCTCGCGCCATAAGCCTCTCAAGAAATAGGGCAGAGTTGTAGCTACAGAAAAAAGTAGGAGAATAACACTGCCCTCGAGGCTGGCTGGCAGGACCAGCAGGGACGTGTAAACACCGAGCTGCGCCACAAGGAACAGCGGATGGCGGTAACTGAACCACCACGGGAACTGCCGTGTCTCACGCCACGCCCTGTACGCGAATACAGTATTCCTGAGAGTTGGCAGCCAGGCCGCGGCGGTCGATGCGAACATGCGGCTGCGGCCTTTGAGCAGCAGCGGGACAGGTGACTGCTGTCCGCTGAGCAGGTCGGCATAGAACTTGCGCAGCAGAAGGCCTGCGCCCGGGCGCGCTGCATTTTGTCTCAGCAGGCTTCGGTTCATGGCGATAATCGCCGGTTGTTCCGGGCTGCCGGTGTAGCGTGCGAGATCAGCGCGCGCACTGCGCAGCGCGAAGGTCCAGGCAGTCTCACCCCGGTCATAAAGCGTACCGGCGGGCAAAACCAGCGCGAACGGCTCGCGCGCCGCGTGGCCGAGCAGGCGCCAGAGGTCTTCGCCATGGGCAAAGATCATGAAGTTGAAGAACAGTACGGTTTCCGTCCGGGCGGCGGCAATACGCTCGGCGAGCACAAATTCCGAGGTGGAGCGCAGACGCGTGTAGCGCAGGTCACCCGTAGCGAGCGCCCAGTTGCTCAGTTGCAGTGGCCGATGGTAAAAGATTTCTATGTACAGCGGCGTTGTCGAGCGCCGCGCAAGACGCGCGAGCAAAGCGGCATTATGCCTGTCGGCTGCGGTGTCTTCGCCCGCGAGGTAAAAAATCGTATGGCCGGGTTCGTGAGAAACTGGCGTATGCAGCGCCCCGGCCATTTGGTTGCGCGCTTAGCGCGGTGCTACGAGCGAGCGGCGCGTAAACGCGACGATCACGTAACCCGCCGAGATTGCCATCAGCAGCAGGGACAGGAACTGCGCCTGTGAGACGCCAAAGACATCGCGTGGGTTCAGCCGGATAAATTCAATCGAGAAGCGGAACAGTGCATGCAGGAAGAGGTAGAGGAAGAACTTGGAGCCCAATGGCCACTGTTTCTTACGCACTCCCCACAAGAAAAGGAAACAGAGAAAAGAGAATGCCGATTCAAAAAAAGGCGTATTGATCGCCGTCGCAGCTGCATTGCCGTTGGCGTATCTTGCCAGCCACTCGCTCCAGCTTGCAGCACCGTTCGGGAAAGCCATACAGAAAGGAGCCGGCCAGTTCATCGTGCACAATCCGCCGTAGCAGCCGTCGCCGGAAAAAATACAGCCCGCACGCCCAAAAACGTAACCCAGCGCCAGCATGGGTGCCAGGGTATCAATACCGAACAGGATATTTACCTTGTTTTTCCAGAGGATAAAGATGATGGCGGCGCTCGCGAGAATAAAACCGCCGTACCAGGTGAGCCCTGCGCCTGAAAACAGGTGTGAGAACAGTGAACCTTGCTGGAACTCGGGCGTATTGCGGATTTCAATGACGTACGCGATTTTTGCGCCGACAATACCACCTACAACGCCCGCCAGCAGGATATAGTCGCCGAGCTGGACTTTGAGACCGACGCGCGGAAACTCGCGCTCGATCAGGAGGAACGCGCTGTAAAAGGCCAGCGCCATGGTAATGCCATAGGGAGAAACCTGGGCCCACGAGACAATCGTGCTTTTGAGCATACCTTCGCGGTAAGTGCAGCCTGCAACGACTGCGAGGACAAACGGCAGCAGGTATTTGAGATATTTAACCATAAGGCACAGACGGCGCTAAAAACGCGCGGTCAACCGAAAGGAGCGCCCAAAACTTGCTTTACGACAACGATCTCCTGCCGCAATTTACGGTTATGTTGAGTCGCATGGTCAGCGGTTTTACCAAACCGCTCGAGAGTTTTTCGTACCTCAGCCAAAAGGGTCTGTGGGGTTACGCTGTTATTCCGCTGGCGCTGACCACTGCAATCGTGGTACTATTCGGTGTAGGGCTAGTGGTCTACCTTGCGGGCGTTGAAGGCAGCCTGCCCGCGCTCAATACGCAGGACTGGCCGGCCGTACTGCGCTGGCTCGTGAGCATTCTCGGTATTGTGCTCAAGATCATTATTCTGTTGCTGCTTTTCGCATTGCTGATGCGTGTTTTCCTTTTGCTGTTTTCAGTAATTGTTATGCCCTTCATGTCACCACTGGTCGAAAAAATACTCGTCGCCGAGGGAATTACGACTCTGAAGATCAGCGGTACAGAAATGGTTGGCTTTATTTTCGCGGCCATCGTCTACAACGTCAAACTGCTCATCGTGCAGTTATTCGCCGCGCTGCTGCTGATGCTCTCAGGGCCGCTTCAGCCCGCGCTGAATTTCTTCGTATCCGGCTACTTCATCGGGCGTTCGTACTTTGATTACGTGTTTGAATTATTAGACAGGCCGCAGCAGTTTGCGCAGATGGCCCGCGGTAACCGCGCCGAAGCTACCGGCGTCGGTATCTTTTCGAACCTGTTTGTCTTTGTACCTGTAGTCGGGGCAATCCTGGCGCCACTGCTCTGTGTCGTCGCAGCCACACGCATCTACGCGGCCAGGAATTCCGGCAATAAGTAACCCGTGTACCGCGCGCTGATAGGCCTTCTGCTTTTGACCGGCGTTTTGCAGCCGCTGTCTGCCCGCCTGCACCTGCTGGTCGATGAACGATTGCGCAAGTCTTCGCTCGAACAGGTAATCTACCGCTTTGTGCCGCTTACCAGTGCACCCGAGGTGGAGTTAACCTATGTCCGTAATTTTATGCAGGGCGAAGCTGCGCAGGTCTACGCGGCAAAGATGCGCGAAGCGGATCGCGCGATCTATATCGGCGCAGATCGGTATCCCGGTGACGCGCAGATTGGCGCGCTGATGAAAAACAGGGCCTGGTACGATTTGCTGGGTAAGATTTATTTCCTCGTTATCAACGATGCGCCCGACTATGTGCCGCTGCCGCGCGGCCTCTTTAGTCACGACGATCTTTGGCGCAAATTTGCCGAATTGTCGGGTGCCCGGCACGCGGGTTTTTTAAATCGCCACGTGCTCGATAACCGTGTCGCGGCACTCAAAGACTGGCGTCCCGGGCGCGGCAGCTGCGTGCACCAAAGTGGCGCGCTGCTCGTGCCCTCGGCCCGGGGGCCTATCCGTTTTCACCGCGATGGGTTTTCTCTCTCGTACCGGCAAAAAGGGCAGGCCGACATGGCCGGTGACTGGGTATGCATTAACACTCCCCTGGCCGATACGATTTTCCAGGTGCGTGTCGCACGCACCGATGTACTACTGGCTGTAAAGTCTGCGCGTTTCTCTGCCTGGAACGACGCGCAACCGCTAGCGGTGACGCTGCAATCGGACCGCCAGATTTCGGCGCCGCTTGCGCTCGAATTTGTGCCCGAAGTGAATTCCGCTGAAACGGAATTCTTCTTCCAGGGCGACCGGCTGAGCTGCGCTGCGTTGCGCTGCGGCAAGAAGGGCGCGCGCTTCCTGCTGCCCGAGATGGCCGGGCTCAGCCAGCAGTTTGATCTTGCCTTTCGCGGCCGGGCTGATGCTTATTTCCGCGGAACGATAAGGTTAATGGCAGGTGAAATCGAACTTGCCCGGGCTTCTGTTCGCCTGCTGCCCCACAGCTGGCTCACGGAGATGGCGTATGCACTTTCACATCCTTCAGAATACCGGCTTTTTTTTCTCTATGGTTTAGGCGGATTGATACTTGTACTGGCTACATTGGTCCTGCTATACCGGTTTTTCCGTTCGTGGTTAGGCAGGTTGCAGGCGCGCAGGGCTGAAGTTTTGCCTGCACAGTCGAGCGCGGTGCTAGAAGTTGCACCGGGCGATAGCCTGCGGCTGACAGCAACAGATAATCCCTTTGGCTGTGAGTTGCTGGGGTTTGGCGGCATCGTGCGCGTCGACGTTCTGGGCGACGGAGTAGACATCAGCCACGGCCAGGGGCAGGGGGGCCGGTTTCACTGGGCAGATTTCCGGTATGCTTTGCCCGACGGTTATGTTCTCGATTTTCGGCCAGCGGGCAGCCGTGCCCGGCTCTTCGTTTACCGGCTCAGCGAAAAGGGTTTGTCAGCGACATCCGTGAAACCCGGACAAACTCTACAGTCGCAGCAGCCGCAGATGTAACTTCACGCAGGCAGCGTAAGGCTTTCTCGTCTGCCGCATCAACTGCAATAACGCGCGAAGCATTGGCTTCGGGCGCTTCGAGAAACTGGCGCAACACAGTGCAAAAATTGCCTTTCTCGGGCCGGGTGACATATGCACGAAAAGTACGGAAGTCCATGATCCTGCCGGTCTCATAGAAAGAAGAGACCGGGCTGCCGTCGGTGTCCACGAGAGTCAGTGCACGTTCGCCGTTGCTGCTCCGCACCGCACCGAGTAGTGCGCGCAACGCCGGTACGTTCTTGCAGAAGCGCGAGCAGTACAGCGGGCTGATACCGTCAATGCCGTCTGTTTCTTCAAGGGCTGCAAGGTACTCGGCAATTTTTTCCTGGTCGAGCGCATCGCCGATCGTCAGCAGGTTGCCGTCGGCAATATCGACGCGGTCATCTTCGAGTGGTATGGCCAGCCATTTTTCTTCGTTGTATTCTTCGAGTTTCTCCAGTAGCTCCGCCGTATCGCTTCTGCCATAGGTCACGCCAAAGGTCAGTGGAATACCCAGTGTGCGCCAGCGCACGAGATCGCTGGCCGAGCGCAGGTTCTGCACGTGTATAGCCACTTGCTTGCCCCTAACTGGGTTGCGTGGCCAGAGATCATCTGCATCGCGCACGTAGAGCTTGAAGTACACAGTCCTGCGTCCTTGTGTTGTCTTGTAGAGGTAGGTGCCGTTACGCGGCTTGAGCCTGTACGTTTCTTTTTCGAGAACAAAATGGTGCCGAAACAGGACATCGAGAAATTTTGCCCGCCGGGCATTGTCAAAGCTACCGGCGCAGGCTACCGAAGCGAGGGGAAATCCCTTTTTCTTGATCACGACTGTTTCGCAGGCGTCTTCTGCCCAGAGTGACTCGATTTCCGTAGTCGTCTCGCGCATCTTTTCCTCTAGTGGAGTAGCAGAGACTGCCGTGCCAGTGAGGCCCATGAGTACAGCGCAAAGTAGCAGTCGACGCATAGAATTACCGGTTTTCCTCGGCAGGAAGGATATAGTTTTCATCGTACTGGATTGTCGGTTTTGGTTTTGTCTGCGGTGGTGGCGCAGTCAATAGGGTTTCAGGGGGGACCGGTTGCAGATTGCCGGGCAGGTGCAGCAGGTACAGTCTCTGCAGGTTTTGCGTGAGATCCGATTTTGCCACCTGCTTTTCCGGCTGGGCGCCGCCCAGTGCCAGCGAGTAAAAAGCATTTTCGCAGTGCGTGCGGTATTTTTCCAGTTCGTCCTGGCGCACCATGCAGGAAACCACGACGGGGCCTTCAGGGGCGAGGTACACAGCGCTTTCTTCGATGAATGTTTTGCCTTTTACGCGAATCTCCCAAGAGGTCAGCGTCAGTTCTGCCGAGTAGCGTGAAGGTCTTTCGCCGATGTATCTCACAAGGGGATATTCTGCAGACAGGCGCGCTGCCTTCTGGTTGAGTATCTGCTGCGTACTGAATGAATCTTTCGCCGCCATGCTGCGCACCTCGATACGTGAGCTGCCCCGCCTGAACTGGACAATTACACCATTGCGTTTGGCAGATTCCCACGTGCGCCAGCCTTCAGGAACATCCAGCCGGAAACCCGACTCGCCTGAGCGCGCACCCCACTCGTAGCTGACTGCACTGAGTCCTGCGGTGAGACATAATAAAGCAGGCAGGATGCGTAGCGGGCGCAAAGACATCTTCTTTATAATCGGTCTGTTACGGGGACGAAGTCAAGCACCGCCGCCGGAATTTACTGAAATACTACCTGAGGTTACGAAGGCTGTATTCCTGACGTTCTATCGCGCGTTCGGTCGTGATGGTCGCAGTCATGGGGATGCAGTTGCTCGAGGGCTTTAGGCTGCGACGATCTTCAATGTTATCGTAGAGTTCAAACCAGTCAAACTGGCGTGATTCCTGCAGGAACCGGACATTGGCGAAGTGCGCCTTTTCACCCAGGTATCCTAAGTCAGAATCGCAGGGCAGGACAGACAGGTGGGGCTTGCTGCATGAGCTCAGGGCTGCCAGCGCGAGCAGAATAATAAGCAATCGCCCCATCACGTTATCTTATCGGCCCTGCACTTTGCGAACCTTACCTGCGATCAGTCGTAATTGTTGCGCAACAGGTCTTTGTAGGCTCCCTTCAGGTCGGTCTTGTCTTCTACTTCACCCTGCGATGCGTCCATGTTCCAGTTCAGCTTCTTTGTCCAGTTATATGCCTTCGGTTTGGGTATCTGCTTGTCGGTTGGGATTACAATACCTTCACCGGCATTCACGTCGACTTCGCTTTTTGTCGCTGAGTCAGTGACATTGACCTGGCCCTCGTTGACGCAGAGCCAGAGGTCGGCTTTACTCTTCTTCTTTTTGCCGTAGGCAAAATAGAATTCTGTACCGCGGACCGCGGCGACCATGGTCTGGGCCCTGATACGGAAAGACTGGCCATTGCCGCGTTTGCCTACCTTGGAAAACAGCGCTCCCGCTTCTACGTCAACCGTTGTGGCATTGCCCACCTGCGACAGTATAATCTGCGAATCGGATTTCATCTTGAGCACCGCCCCTGATTTCAGGTTGATGAGCGCTGTACCGCGGCTGCCGGTACGGATCTTATCCGATTCATTGAGTGTGGCGCCGAGGTTTGCTTTTTGCCAGCCCTTTCCTGAGTCGACATCGACCTGTCCGGAGAGGAAAGTGATTTTGCCCGCTTCTGCGGCAAACATGCCGGTCGGGGCCAGCAACACAGCCATAAGAATAGTCTTTCTCAACATAGAAACTCCTTGGGCCAGCGCCCCGTAAATGAGCATCATGGTGATGTCGCTGAGCAGACAAGTAAAAATTACCGTGCCCTGTGGCTTGCCGATAACTTACTTTACGCGGTGAAACTTTTACCGGTTTCACGATTAATGCGCCGTACGTCCATTGTCCTGGTTACCAGCCTTGCGCTGGTTCTTTTCGCCTGTGGCAGCCGCTTTATCAAGAAAGAAGAAATACAGCGTATTAGCAAGAATTACGAAGGTGTCTATGTGCTCCGTGAGCGGGTCGAAACTGGTAATTTTGACAGCCTGAATAAAGGTGCGCGCGTGAAGATATTCTTCAAGGCAGCGGGAGACTACGTATCGATATACGCTTATCCGTATTCGCAACCGCGCGAAGAGGCGGTAGGCAAGAATATTCTGCAGCTTTTTGAAAGCGATTTTCCCGACAAGAAGTTCAGCGAAGAGGTGTTGCGCCAGCGTATCAGCGACCTTGTAGAAGAATACAAGGGTAAACCCGATGCCCCGGTTAAACCAGCGAAGGCCGCTAAACCCGCAGGCAGGAAATAGAACATGAAAATCGGCATCTTTGGTCTGGGTACGGTCGGTCAGGGTTTACTGCAAATCCTGCGCGACAAAAAAAGCGAAATTACCATCGGAGCAGTCGTCGACCGCAGTTTCGCACGCAAGAAAGACATCCTGCTCGATATTCCGGCATCGGCAGACAAGAATCTCATCCTGAAAGACGATTCCATCGACACGGTCGTTGAGCTGATGGGCGGCATCGATGATGCATTGTACGTCGTGCGCACCGCGCTCGAGAACGGCAAGAACGTGGTAACAGCGAACAAGGCGCTGCTCGCCGAACACGGTTACGCGCTGTTTGAGTACGCGCAGCGGCATAACCGCTTTATCTGCTTTGAAGCGGCGATAGCGGGTGCAATTCCAATCGTGCGCAACATCGAGACAATTTTTCGCAATGAACAGATAACCCGCCTGATGGGAATAGTGAACGGGACTACAAACTACATCCTCACGCGTATGCGCAAGGACAACATGGGCTACGGTGATGTGCTCGAAGCCGCGCAGAAGGCAGGTCTTGCCGAGGCTGATCCGACCCTCGACGTCGGTGGTTACGACGCGCAGCAGAAACTTGCCCTGCTCATTTCGCTGATTACGGGCAGCTGGGTCGAAGCGAAGAACATTCCCGTACGCGGCATTACCGAAATTACTTCACAGGACGTCGTTTGGGCAGAACGCTTCCATAACCGTATACGCCTCGTCGCCGACTATTCTGTGCAGGAGGGCCGCCACTATATGCATGTGACTCCCGCTCTCGTCAGCGAACAGAATGTCCTGTACGATATCGAGTACGAGAACAATGCAATTCTTTTTCACGGTGAATATTCTGGTGAGCACCTGTTCATGGGTAAGGGAGCGGGTAAGTTTCCCACGGCATTTTCCGTTTATTCAGACCTGGTACACCTGCTTTCCGGCCGCGCCGCATGGAACCACACACAGGGCGAGGCATACCTGCCGATTGCGAACATCGCTGATACCAGCTCGGCCTTTTACCTTCGCCTGCGCGTGAAAGACCAGCCGGGTGTGCTCGCAGCCATCGCGCAGATTCTCGGCAACAATGCACTCTCCATCGCGTCGGTGCACCAGGACCACTCGGCGGTTGCCGCGGGTGAAGTAGACATTGTTATTCACACGCATTCGGCGCGGCGCAGCTCTTTCTACAAGGCGCTGAAAGAAATCCAGTCGCTGAAGAGTATCGTGCTGCACCAGGTTTACCTGCCGGTTCTGGGTTAAGCATTACTAAAGCACTGGGCGTAAAAGGGCTTGTAAATCTGCGAAGAAGCTGAATCCATGACCCCATGGAAATTTTGCAGTTCCTCGCTGAACACCCGGTAAAAAGTATCTGCATAGGTCTCGGAGTATTCTTGTTCCTTGTCGCGATCCGCGACATCACGCAAAAGAAGCGCACTATACAGCATAACTTTCCTGTCGTCGGCCGCCTGCGTTATATGCTCGAGGTCATCGGGCCGGAGCTTCGGCAGTACTGGGTGGCCAATGATAAAGAAGAGATGCCGTTCAACCGCGCCGAGCGCCGGTGGGTCTATGCCACCTCGAAGGGGCAAAACAGTAACTTTGGCTTCGGTACCACCGAGCAGCTCTATGAAGCAGGTTACCCGATCATTAAGCATGCGGTTTTCCCGTTTCCGGAAAGCAAGGCAGTCATTATCCACGATGATCCTTCGGCTATACCGGCATTGAAGGTCATCGGTGAATCTCACCGCAGGGCGAAGGCATGGCGGCCGCCGTCTATCATCAATATCTCCGCGATGTCCTTTGGTTCGCTGGGCGACCGGGCTGTACGTGCGCTCAACCAGGGGGCGAAGCTTGCGCACTGCTGGCACAATACAGGCGAGGGGGGATTTTCCCCTTACCACACCAGTGGTGCCGACGTGGTATGGCAGATCGGTACCGGGTATTTTGGCGCGCGCGATGAAAACGGCTTTCGCCTCGAAAAAGTCGTCGAGAAAGTAGACCAGTTTCCCCAGATCAGGATGATCGAGCTCAAACTCTCGCAGGGCGCAAAACCAGGGAAAGGGGGAATTCTGCCGGCAACCAAAGTGACGGCCGAGATTGCGGCCATTCGCGGCGTCAAGAAAGGGCACGACTGTATCTCACCCAATTTTCATTCAGAGTTTTCGACCGTCGACGAGATGATCCGGTTTATTGAGCGCATTGCTGCCGCTACCGGGCTTCCTGTCGGCATCAAGAGTGCAATTGGCGAACTCGACTTCTGGCAAGAACTGGCGACGCGCATGAAACAGACCAAGAAGGGTCCGGATTTTATCGTGATCGATGGCGGTGAGGGTGGTACCGGTGCTGCACCGCTCACTTTTGCCGACCACGTGGCGCTGCCGTTCAAGGTGGGTTTTGCGCGCGTGTACCAGATCTTCCAGAAGGCAAAACTCTCCGAGCGCGTAACTTTCATCGGTTCTGGTAAGCTGGGGTTTCCAGACCGGGCTGTTGTCGCACTGGCGATGGGGTGTGATCTTGTGAATGTCGCGCGCGAAGCAATGATGTCCATCGGCTGCATCCAGGCACAGAAATGCCACGACGGCCATTGCCCTGCAGGGGTTGCGACACAGAATTGGTGGCTGCAGCGTGGGCTCGATGTCGACGACAAGAAGAACCGCGCGGCTCGCTACATCAAGGGCTTCCGCAAAGAGCTCCTGAGCCTCTCGCATGCGGCGGGTTATGAACACCCAGCGCAATTCACCGGCGAAGATATCGAGATCAGCGTAGGCTTAAACCGCTACAAGACTCTGACAGAAGTGCTCGGCTACCGCCGTGATGTGGTGAAGTTTCCGGGTATGGCAAAGCTGGTGGCCTGATCAGCCACCGGCAAAAAAGTAAATCTGCCAGTCCTCTTTGGTGCGGATTTCAAATGTTCCGGGCCAGATCTGCCGCAGGAAGGTCGTAAACGATTCCTGCTGGGCTTCGGGAATTCCCGAGAGCGCCCAGGCCCTGCAGTGGGTAAGGCCATACTGCAAATCTTTGGCATTTGCTTCGAAGATATTTGGCAGAATATTGGCCACGAAAACGGTGTGAGCGGCGTCGATCGTATGCTGGTGGAGTGCGGAAAAATCTCCTACCGCAAATTCGCAGGCATAAGCAGCCTTGTGCTGCTCTTCGTTCAGCCGCTTGTTGGCCGTGGCTGATTCAACTGCCAATGTCTCGACGTCTACACCCCAGGCAGAGCCCGCTCCCCAGAGCACTGCGGCGATCGCCAGAATACCCGAGCCGCTGCCTATATCAATGACCGTGTCGGTGGGGCGTACCGTGTTCTCGATGAACTCGACCATGAGCTGCGTCGTTGCATGCTTTCCCGTACCGAAAGCCATACCCGGCACCAGCCAGAGTTTTTTTTCCACATCGCTGGTTTCCGGGTTTTCGGTATCCCACGGCGGAACAAGCGCAGTTCTGTCGGTCAGGCGAAAGGCGCGAAAGGTGCGTTCAAATTCTTTCAGGTAGTCGGCGTAGCGAACCTGGCCAACTTCGAAGGGCAGGTCAGGAAATCCGAGAGTGGCGAGCGCCATCGGTACGAAAGCGCGTGCCGGGAATTCTTCAGGGAAAAAGAAATACAGCTGGGTGTTGTCTTCAACGAGGTTTGAAGTCCTGCCCTCGGCATAGAGGAGCTCGAATGTACTCTGTGCGCCTGACCGCAGGAAAAAATCTTCAATCTCTGCCGCGTGTTCTTTGGGCGCGGTGATTTCAATTTGCCAGAAGACGGTCTTTATGTAGTCGCTCATGAATGTGCGGCCGCATATTCGAGAGCGAAGTAGGTGATCACAGCATCGGCACCCGCGCGAAAGAACGACAGCAGCATCTCGTCGCGTGCCCGCGCGCCGTCGAGCCAGCCCTTGTCAGCCGCGGCTTTGACCATCGCGTACTCGCCGCTCACGTTGTAGCAGACGACCGGCAGATCGGAAGCATCTTTGATGCGACGGATGACATCGAGGTAGGCGAGCGCAGGTTTAACCATCAGGAAATCCGCACCCTCGGCCGTGTCGAGCCTAGCCTCGCGCAGCGCTTCAAGCGCATTCGCCGGGTCCATCTGGTATGTTTTCTTGTCGCCGAACTTGGGGGCAGACGCCAGCGCATCGCGAAACGGGCCATAGAAGGCGCTCGCGTATTTTGCGCAGTATGACATGATACCGACATCGGTAAAACCACCGCTGTCGAGCGCGTCACGTAGGTATCCCACACGACCATCCATCATGTCTGAAGGGCCGAGTATGTCGATACCGGCCTCGGCCTGCGCCAGCGACATCTTGCCCAATACTTCGAGAGTTTCGTCGTTCACGATGCGGCCGTTGCGTACAATACCGTCGTGACCGTCAGACGAGTAGGGGTCGAGTGCCACGTCAGAGATGAGTACGGTCTCGGGAAAATGTTGCTTGAGGCTACGGATGATACGCAGGTAGAAATTCTTTGGGTTGTACGAGTAAGATCCCACAGAGTCTTTCAGCGCATCTTCGACCGCCGGAAACAGGATGAAGCTGCGGATGCCGAGTTTTAGCGACGATTCAACGTGCCTGAGCGCGAGGTCTTCGGTGAAACGGAAGATACCAGGCATCGAGCGGATCTCTTCGCTGCGCGCGGCGCCATCGATCAGGAACAGCGGCTCGATCAGCTTTGCGACATCGATCCGGGTTTCGCTGGTGAGCGCCCTAACACCAGCGGAAAACCTGTTGCGGCGCGGGCGTTCTCTCAGGTACGCGGGTTGGTTCATCATGTCAGAATTTACCGACAGGCTTTGCCTTGCCGCCAAGTTCACTTTCGTGCTGCATCGCCTGTTTCAGGTGTTCTTCGTAAGGCAGAAAGAAAAAGTGTTCGGGGTCGAGAATGATACCCTGCTGTGTGCGCATTTCAAAGTGCAGGTGTGGACCTGTGGAACGGCCGGTATTTCCTGAAACGCCGACGATCTGCCCGCGGACAATCTTGTCGCCGACCTTGACCACCGATTCAGTCAGGTGTGCATACCAGGCCACTGTACCATCGTGGTTCTCAACAAACACGCAATGGCCATACGCACCCTGGTCACCGACGATCATTACCGTGCCTTCGGTTGCACCCACGACGATACTGCCGCGCGCTGCCGCCACGTCGATGCCGCCGTGCAGCTTGCCCCAGCGCGTACCAACGCGGCTGGTGACGCGCAGGCCCATAACGGGCCAGAGGTACTCGCCTTTTTTCAGCTGGAGCTTCAGGCGTTCAACGCCTGTCTCTTTGAATGCCAGCATTTGCTCTTTTGTATAAGGCAGAAAAAACAACCCCGAGCGGCGCAGGTATTTGTGGTCCGTGGGAATTTCATTGATGACGCGGAACAGCGGTTCATCGCAGATCTTCTCACGGCAGACTTTGCTCACCGCTACATTGGCGCCGCTGCTGATCCAGACGCCGGCATAACCCTGGTACGTCTGTATCAGGCGGTTGTCGATTTCGACTTCGGTCTTCTCGAGCATCGCCTGCGCCCGCTCGGCCATTACCTGCCAACTGCTCTGCTTGCCGGTATCGGCCGAAAGGCCAGGCAACACCGCCAGCAGGCTGGCGACCATGCAGAGTTTCAGGCGGGCTGTAGGGTAGGTGACCATGCCGTTATTCGGGCGCATTCTGCGCCAATTGCGCAGCAAGCTCCTTGTAGGTCAACTTTTTGCCTTTTTTCACGATGCCTTCGTCGTCGAAGTAGTTGAACAGGAAATCGCGGCTGAAAACCGTCAGGTATGAAGAAATCAGAGATTCCCACGGTGACCGGTTCGTTTCGCCAGAGATCATGGCGTCGATCACGGCATCGAGTTCTTTCAGCAGGGCCTCAGAACGTTCGCCCACACCTTCAAAGCGCGTGATTTCGTCGTGGACATATTTGCGGAATGCTTCGATGTAGGTGAGGTCGGTCTTGTTTTTCTTCTGGTAGTTTTTCTCGGCATCGTTGATCAGCTGGCGCATCAGCAGGCCGGGTTTTTCGCGGTCGCCGAGTGCTTTGCGTAGGTTCTCGACCTGCGGGGCTGTCAGGCCATCGCGTTCGATCTTGCGCTCTTCCAGGAATTCTTCGAGCTTCTGGTCGACGAAACTTTCTGAGAGAAAGAACTGCGCACTTTCTTCCAGTGTCTTGAGCGCCTTGTCGGTCTCAGAACGAATCAGGGCAACGTCGAAACGTTTCTCCAGCTCTTCGCGCACCTTGCTGCGGAATTCCGCCACGGTATTCGAACCACGGAATTTTTCTGCCACGAACGCATCGGTCAGTTCGGGCAGCTGGGGCTTGGAGATTTTCTTGATCGTGGCAATAATTTCGTATGAACGGGTATTGCCGTCTTCCTGCGCGGGAATGTCTTTGCGCAGTTTGAATTCCTCACCGACTTTACCCTTCTTGTCGATGATCTGCTGCTCGAGTTCGCGGCTGAGCGAACCAGACCCCAGGTCGAACTGGAAGTCCTTATTGACTTCACCGCTAGGCGCGTCGTCGACCCAGATTTCAAAATCAACGGTCAGCTTATCATTCTTGTCGGCTGTTGCGACTTCGCTGGCATCGACGAACTCGGCGAAACGCAGCAGGCGGTCTTTGATCTCCTGCTCAATATCAGAGTCGTCAATCGTCGGAACATGGCGTGTCAGCTGCGCGACTTTCAGCTTGCCGACCTTGACATACGGAAAGAGATCGAGCTTAACGGCAAACGACATCTTGTCGCCTTTTTCCTGCACGTCTTCAATGCGCACGAGGCGGTAGACACGCTCTTCCATTTTCTTTTCGACTTCGGAGAGGTGGTTGTCGACGAGCGCAAACAGCGTCTCCAGGCGGATGTCGGGCGCAAACTTCGCCTTGATCAGGTGCGCGGGAGCTTTGCCCTTGCGAAAGCCCTTGATTTCAGCCTTGGAGCTGACTTTCTTGATGGCCTGCTCTTCGGCGGGCTTAATTTCTTCGGAATTTACGGTGATATCAGCCTTCACGCGGGTATCTGACTCGCGGCTGATGGATATAGATGGCATACCCGGCAAGTTGTGATTCTGAAACAGCGCGTCAATTAAGGGGGAAATTGAGCCGGATGGGCTGCGCCGCAGGATGCGAGCAGCCGATATCCACCGGTGTGGCAGGCAGGCCGACAAGTGCTTTACTGGATATACGGGTCTTGTATTCGCTGTAGGCAATGACCGCCGCACCCGAGCTCAGCAAAGAAATCGACGAAACGATCGCGCGTTTCGCTGCCGAGCCCGACAACCTGATACTGATTCTACATGCCATACAGGACGCGCACGGTTACGTGCCGCGCGAATCGGCGCTGCTCTTATCGTCGCGCCTTTCGGTACCGCTCGCGCGCATCTACGAGGTTCTAACGTTTTACCACTATTTTCACACTTCGCCGCCAGGGCAGCATCAGGTCGTCGTCTGCCACGGCACCAGCTGCTGGCTGAATGGCAGCAGTGAAGTGCTCGCAGCGGCCCGCGAATATGCAGCAAACCACCCAGATACAAGAGTGAACGAAGTGCGCTGCGTCGGTTGCTGCGGACTTTCCCCACTGGTCTTCGCTGATAAACAGATACACGCGCACCTCGATGCAGAAAAGACCACTGCGCTGCTGCACAACCTCGGCAAGGGGGAGCGATGAGCGAACAGGCGGTCACTTCCCCAGTGGGAGAAATTCGCGTCGCCCTGGACTCGGGCGGCATTGCCGCCGGTGCCGCGGCAATTTTTGACGAGCTTTACCGGCTGGCCCAGGATTATCCCTCCATCAGGGTAATGCGCGTGGGTACACCCGGAATGTGTTATGCAGACCCGCAGGCCGAATTTTTACTCGAGGGCAGGCCGAACCTGCACTTTGGCAACCTGACCGTGCCGGCAGTGCAACGCATCTTCGCCGATTTTGTTCTTAAAGGGCACATGCCGCAGCATACGCGCGGCCAATTTTCCCTCCTCGCCGCCCGGCGCGTAGGGCATGAGCTCCCACAAGCAATCAGCAGTATCATCTGCTGCGATACCATGCAGCGGGGAGACGAAGATCTGCTCTCGCTGCTGAAGGCCTGCGTTGAACCCAACGTCGAAATTATCGAGGCCGACGACTTCGGTTTCTACAACCGCGGTTACGCGCTGCAGTTTTTTCCCGGTGCGTTTACTGTGGCCGACCTGACCCGCGACCAGCTTGCCAGTTGTGTGCATGCGGTTGTGCAGGGTAAAGAGCCTGATGTCGGCAAAGTTGTGCGCGAAAGCGCGCAGCTGCGCCTGGCAAGCCGCAACTGCGGCGTCATAGACCCGGAGAGTCTCGAAGCCTACGAAGCGGCAGGCGGTTATCTTGCCTTGCGCAAAGCACTCGGCCGCGCGCCGGTTGATACTATTCAGGATGTATTGCAGAGCGGCCTGCGCGGTCGCGGCGGAGCAGGTTATCCCACCGGAAAAAAATGGGAACTCAGTGCAGCTGCCCCTGGCAGCGAAAAGTACGTCATCTGTAATGGCGACGAAGGAGATCCCGGTGCGTTCATGGACCGCAGCCTGCTCGAAGGTGATCCGCACCGCGTACTCGAAGGTCTTATACTCGCGGGTTATGCGACCGGTGCCAGCGTCGGTTATTTCTACATACGTGCGGAATACCCGCTGGCGACGGCGCGCGTTCAGCTTGCGATCGATTCGGCGCGCGCAAAGGGTTACCTGGGCAAAAATATTCTCGGCAGCAACTTTTCGTTTGAAGCGCGCGTGCGGCTTGGCGCCGGCGCATACGTCTGCGGCGAAGAGACCGCGCTCATTGCCTCGATAGAAGGCAAGAGGGGCAGTCCCCACGCGCGGCCGCCGTACCCTTCAGTCAGGGGCCTGCACGATGCGCCGACCACGATCAACAATGTCGAAACCCTCGCTAGCGTGCCCGAGATTATTGTGCGTGGCGGTGAATGGTATGCAGCCATCGGCAAAGGCAAGTCGACCGGCACCAAAGTCTTTGCTGTCTCTGGAAAAATCAGCCGCACGCAACTCGTCGAGGTGCCGCTCGGTGTAAGCGTGCGCTACGTGGTCGAGAATCTCTGCGGCGGCATCGACCGCAACCGGCAGCTTAAGGCAGTGCAGACGGGTGGACCTTCGGGTGGGCTTGTACCCGCCGACCTGCTTGATACGCCACTCACATATGAAGATATGTCGGCGCTTGGCTCGATTATCGGCTCGGGTGGCATGATCGTTCTCGACGACTCGGTGAACATGGTCGAGCTCATGCGCTTCTACCTGGGCTTCAATACAGACGAATCGTGCGGCAAGTGTGCTCCGTGCCGCATCGGCGGTTTCCAGCTCAAGAGACTTTATGATAAACTTCTCTCAGGGCAGGGGCAAGCAGAAGATCTGAAACAGATTGAACGCATTGCGCACGCCATGCAAAGCGCATCCCTGTGCG
The DNA here is from genome assembly GCA_046346875.1 of Turneriella sp. Lineage (GTDB taxonomy): Bacteria > Spirochaetota > Leptospiria > Turneriellales > Turneriellaceae > Turneriella. The sequence goes on from JAXMHG010000002.1 coordinate 185,406, forward strand.
GCCTGGGCAAAGCTGCTCCTTCACCACTTTTTGCCACGTTGAAATATTTTCGCGCTGAATACGAAGCTCTCTGTCAGCCCGCGGCCGCAATGAAGGTAACACCATGAATGCACCAAATCTGAATGTTGAAGTCAATGGTATAAAGGTCGCCGTCAAACCCGGCAGCACGCTGCTCGATGCGGCGCATGCAATTCAGGTCAATATTCCGACACTGTGCAAACATCCTGACCTGGTAGCTAACGGCGCCTGTGGTCTGTGCATTGTGCGCGTAGAAGGCATGCATAACCTGCCGCGCGCCTGCACCACGCCTGCTGAAGAGGGCATGCACATCACGACGCATGACGGCGAAATTACCGAAATCCGCAAGACGGTACTCGAGCTGATTCTCTCGACGCACCCGAATGCCTGCCTGACCTGCGGCCGCAACCAGAGTTGCGAACTGCAGACGCTGGCCGCAGACTTCGGTATTCGTGAAGACCAGTGGGGGCATGTGCTCTCGGGGTTGCCCAAAGATGCCTCGACCGGTTCACTCGTGCTCGACTTTGATAAATGCATTAAGTGCGGCCGTTGCGTGCACGTCTGCCAGGATCTGCAGAACGTGCACGCGCTTTCGTTTCTCGGCCGTGGCATGCAGACGCGCATGGCGCCTGCGGGTGATATACTGCTTGCCGATTCGCCCTGCGTGATGTGCGGTCAGTGTTCGGCGCACTGCCCGACGGGGGCGATCGTCGAAGCCGACGAAACACAACAGGTGTGGGAGCTTCTGCGTGGCCAGGAAAATTACACCGTGGCGCAGATTGCTCCTTCGGTGCGCGTGGCGATCGGCGAAGAATTTGGTTTTGAACCAGGCACCAACCTGACGGGGCAGCTGTATGCAGCGCTGCGCCGGCTCGGCTTTGATGCAGTATTTGATACGAATTTTTCTGCCGACGTCACGATCATGGAAGAAGCCAATGAGTTTGTCGAACGCTTCAAAAACGGCAAACGCGATCTGCCCCTGATTACCTCGTGCTGCCCCTCGTGGACCGACTACATGGAGAAGTTACACAGCGACTTTATACCGAATTTCTCTTCGACTAAATCGCCGCAGCAGATCATGGGGGTGCTGGCAAAGACCTACTATGCGCAAAAGATGAAAGTAGATCCGGCGCGCATGAAGATGGTCTCTATCATGCCTTGTACTGCCAAAAAGTACGAAATCACCCGCGACCATGAAATGTTCGCTTCGGGCTTTAAGGACGTCGATGTGGTGCTGACGACGCGCGAGCTCGCGCGCATGATCAGGCAGGCGGGAATCGATTTCCGCAATCTGGCGCCGGAAACTGCGGATAATTTCCTGAGCGCCTATTCAGGTGCCGGGACAATGTTCGGTACCACAGGTGGTGTGATGGAAGCAGCGTTGCGTACAGCACAGAATGTCCTGACAGGCGAGAAGATGCCGAAGCTGGAATTCGAAGAGATCAGGGGACTTGCGGGTATTAAAGAAACGAAAGTTGTCATCGGGGGTGAAGAGATTCGTATTGCGGTTGCGCACGGCCTTGGTCATGTCGGTGAAGTGCTCGAGCGCGTGCGCCGCGCCAAAGCAGAGGGAGCTCCCCCGCCTTATCACTTCATCGAGGTGATGGCATGCCCCGGCGGCTGTATCGGAGGTGGCGGACAACCGTACGGTGTGACAGACGAAATTCGCAGGAAACGTATGCAGGGTCTGTTTGCCGACGACCGTGACCGGCAGGTGCGCTGTTCACACGACAACCCTGAGGTGCAGCAGGTTTACGCGGAATTCCTGGGAGAGCCCATGTCAGAAAAAGCGCACGAACTGCTGCACACGACGTACCAGGCAAGACCCGTTTACCGGAAATAGCCTTGCGTATTGCTGCACCTAAATCTCTCGCTGCTGCCCCGCTCGTGTTGCTGTCGGCTGCAGACCCACGTGCGTTCGAGCTTGTTTTTTTTACTGATCATGATTCTGCACTGTCAGATCTTGCAGCTGGCAAGGTTGATCTGTTGTGTACCGGCTATACAGAAATGGCGCGCCTCGCTGATCCGCATGTCCATTTGTTGCTGACCCATTGCTGGGGCCTTTCAGCGATCATGGTACCCGAGGCCGCCATGACTGACAAAGCCGTTCTTTTCGCGCAGGACGATGCTGAACTCGTTCTGCCCTTTGCCGGAAGCCCGCTCGACCTGCAGGTGAGGGCTCTGCTGGTTGCTGCAGGGGTTTCCGGGTTAAAGCTCCGCAACGCAGCGTTGCCCGAAACATTCGCAGAGTTCCAGCAAGCAAAGGTCACCGCGGCGGTTTTCCCCGAGCCGTTCGCTGCGCTGCTGGAATCCGGCGGTAAGGGGCACAGGCTCGCAGACCTGTCGTTGCTCTGGCAGCAAACTTTCGGCGAGTTGTACACGCCGCAGGTTTCGCTATTTACCGTGCGCGAGACTGACGACCAGACGAACTTCGTCGCGGCCCTTAGAGAGGCAGTGCAGCGCTGTATGGAACCTGATGAGCAGGACGTTACAGCGATAGCAGCTCAACTCGGCATACCGCCGCTGGTGGCGGCGAATGCACTACAGCACGTCATTTTTGCGCTGCCGGCAGCGGAAGAAGCCCGCAGGCTCGAAGCGGCCTACCGGAAAACACTGTACTCCCCACTGCGCTAAGCCAGCACATCTCATGCTTGCTGCATTTGATTGTCTCGTTATGCTTTCGGCGCTCTTTGCCTTCACAAAAGCACGGCGTGCACAGCTGACTGATGTTCTTGCCGCGCTGGGTTTTTTGCTCATTGCCGGCGCCGCCGGTGTTGGTACAATGCGCTATGCCGGTTTAGCAGAACTCAAGCCGTTGCACCAGTGGGCTTCGACGCTGGCTTCGGTCTACGGCGTGCCGGCTATTGCTGCGGGTTTTTTTCTGCAGGCAGAAGAGTTGCGCGACAATAAAGTCATTGGTCTGGCTACCGTGCTCCTCATCGTCCCGGGCATACTGTTCTTTTCCTCACCCTTGTACTCGCTCATCATCGGCATCTGTGCGCAGCTGATCTGGATTCTTGCTGCTGTCCGGTTCCAAAGGGTTTACCCGGGCATTCCGCTGCGTATCGGGCTCAGCGTGGCATTTATTTCGGTCGCTGGCCTTTTTTTTACCGGTGAGGGTAGTACGTTTTCTATCCGCAATGAAAACTGGTTTCATGGTCTGCTTGCGGCTGGTATCGTGCAGCAGGGTCTCTTGTTCGCACGACTCAAACAACGCGGTTAACTTGCGCGAAACTTTCCGCCGGGTTCTTGCAGCCCCCCTTTACGCCATCGCAGCCATCGTGGTGCTGCTCGAAGACTGGCTGTGGGAAGACCTGCAGCGGTTCGCGCAGTACATTGGCCGCTTGCCGGTCTTTCGGCAGGCTGAAGCTCTCATCGTGGCATTGCCACCCTGGGGGGCGCTGGCGATTTTTGCCCTGCCTTCGCTGCTGCTGATTCCTGTGAAGCTGGCTGCGCTTTGGTTCATTTCCACCGGTCACCTGGTCATGGGTGTCGGTGTCATGGTAGCGGCCAAGATTGCGGGTACAGCCCTTGTGGCTCGCCTCTTCAAGCTTACCAAGCCGAAATTACTTACGTTTAATCTGTTTGCGAGGTTATACGGCATCTTAACCAGATTCAAGGCACGAGTGTACGAGGCAATACGCTCTTCGTGGGTCTACCGGAATGTCCGTTCCCTGGCGCAGGCATTGCGGCTCTGGTGGCAGGAATGGCGTGCCACGCATCCCTCGTGGTTGGGAAGGCAGTGGGCTGTTCTCAGGCGGCACCACCGTGGCAGGCGCGATAGTTTGCCGCCGCGCTGAATCGTCAGTAGATTCCTGCTATGAAATCACTGTACTTGTTGCCACTGCTCATGTTCTACTGTGCTTCACCGCAGCCCATGCCCACCGTTGCCAAAGTGGATTTACCCCGCTTCATGGGTAAATGGTACGTGATTGCGAATATTCCCACGTTCATCGAGAAGGGAGCGCATAACGCTACTGAAGAATACTCGCTGACGCCAGAGCAGGAAATCGATACGGTATTCACTTTCCGTGCGGACAGTTTTGATGGTAAGGAAAAAAAATACCACCCGCGCGGGTTTGTCGTGAACCGTGAAAGCAATGCAGAATGGAAAATGCAGTTCATGTGGCCCTTCAAGAGTGAATTCCTCATCAGCTACCTAAACGCCGATTATTCGCAGACAATCATCGGGCGCACCGACCGTGATTATGTCTGGATCATGGCGCGCACGCCGCAGATCAGTGAAAGCGACTACAATAAACTCGTCACGTTTCTCGCCGCAAACGGTTACGATACGAGCAAAATACAGAAAGTTCCCCAGCGCTGGTAGCTCTAACTCTCCTGTTTGTTTAACGCCTGAAGCAATACCACTTTACGTCCTAAGCTGACTTGCGGCCAGAGAAAGCTGCATGTCTATGTTAATGACCAACCAGGAAGAGCAGCAGTCTCCGGTGCGCGATGACGGAGTTTTTTTCCAAAAAGGTTTGCCGGCGGTTGTATCTGCCATTGTGCGCAATACCTGGGCAGAACCCTACATGCTGGCACACCGGCTTTTTGGCGAACGGGCTGAGCAGGCGCTTGAACCTTTCGCGCGCGCGGTCGGGCACACCATCGGAATTCTCTCCAAACCGGCTTTTGCAGCATTCCGTTCTCCCGACGATCACCCGCTTGAAGATACACTCAAGGCCACGCGCATTGCAGAAAATGCTACCGGCATTTACGGCCGCGATTATTACGTAACTCCCAAAAAAGTCGTACGGCGCATCCATACGTGTCCTTACCGTGACCGCGAAGGTGCGCGTATACTCTGTCATGTCGGCGAAGCCGCTGGCCAGGAAATTTTTGCCGAGCTGGTACCGGGCATTCGGCACAAAGTGCATGTGACCATGGCGCGCGGGCATGCGTTCTGCGAATACAGCTACGAGGTTGATTGAGATGCTGAAGCGTGTCTTGCGCATCTTTATCTCGGGTATCAGGGCAAAACTTGCGCTCTTCACGGGCAGCCTGATTACCCTGACGATTCTTATCCTGAGCTGGAGCACAGTGCAACAGCAGACAGAAATTCTCACCGAAAGCTACGAGAAGCAGGCCGCGATATCCAAACGTTATATATCTTCACTGGTCATAGAACTGAATAATATCGCACAAAACCTGATCCAGAGGGAAGAATTCCGCCAGCAAATTGCCGAACAGAAAAAGGCACTGAAGGTTTACCAGACCCAGCGTACCGTAAAGCAGGACAAAAAAATTGATCTCGGCCTCTTCAAGACCAACCTGTTCGGTGCCCTTGGGACCAAAAAAGTACGGTATACTCTTGATACCTTCTACTCGCGTTACCTGAATGAGAGCGAGCTCAAGCAACTGGAAAGCCGTATTAGAAGCCAGATCAGTCAGACGACGGGCAAACCTCTGACCGCCGCCGAATGGAGCGCGCTGCAGGCGCAGGCACGGCGCATCGTCAATTCTGAGGATCCCGCGGCAATTTTGTCGCTGCGCGCAAAGCTCGACAACCGGATTGCTGCATTACTCATTCCATCGCGCAAGAAGATCATTGAAGAGACGGGGCTTGAAAAGAAACTGTTTCGCATTCAGACTTTTCCTGTGACCGATCTCTCGGGCGAGCAAAAACTCGCTGCCTCTTTTGATACGAACCTGCTGGGCAAAGAAAGCCCACTGGCTGCTCTCGAAGAAACCAGCGCCATGGAAGCGAACCTGAAGCAGGCATATGCGCGGCTGATCGATTCGCCCGAAAGTCATGTGGACAACGATGCGCTGGCCTTCCAGTGGAATGGGCTCGAGGTGCAGACGCTCTATTCGCCGCTGTACCAGCGCCCGGTTTCGACTGCCTGGGCGCGGACTGTTGTCGCGGAACCAGAGAAAATCCTGCGCAGAAAGGATCTTGTTGAACGCGATCGTGCGCTTGCGGCCCGCCTGGCAGAGATAATTCCGAAGATTAAGGCGCGCCTCAAGATACTTAAGGAAAAGAAACCGCCACAGCCGCCCTATACCGACAGGGAATTCCGCAGTTTTTACAAAGATTACGGCGCAGCAGTTTCTGAGCGCAGTTTCCTCTATGACGAAATTTTTGGTCCCGAACAAGGGGACGAGGTCGCTGACCTGAGCGCAGAAGCCGTGAAGTCGCTGCGTGATTCAGCCTGGGAAGATTCTATTCTGCTGCGATATCGATACGACGACGCAGAGATCGAACGCTTCCACAACAGCCGTAAAGAGCGTGACCTTGCGCGCCGCCGTTGGGCCGAGCTAAGGCGCTGGGTGTCAGAAGCGCGCAGTGAAACAGCACCACCGAATCTGAAACGGCTCTTCGCGGCTGCACAGATTGCCAAATCACGCAGCGAGGCAGAAGAGATTCTCTGGGAAATTGACGGTAAGCCGTTGTTCGCCGATAAAAAGCCCGTGCTGGCAGTGGCTATTCTCCAGGATAACCTGACCGCCATCATGCGGACACTGGTTGACCGTACCTCGGGCGTTGATCTCGTCCGGACGAACCGGAACAAGGTGCTGCTCTCTGCGGTTCTGATCGGCCTGGTATCGATTCTGCTGGCTATCTATATTTCAGGAATCGTTGTCCAGAAGATCAAGCGCATTATCCGCAGCGCCGAAGAAGTAGGACGGGGCAACCTGGGCGTCGAATTTGAGCACGGCGGATCAGACGAGTTCGGAAATCTTACCGTAGCTCTAAACCAGATGGTGAGTGGTCTCAATGAGCGCGAGAAAATCAAGGGTATCCTTGGTTCGATGATTGACCCTGTAGTGGTCAGCGAGGCAATGAAAGACCTGCAGGCGCTCAAGCGTGGCAGCGAAAAAAATATCACGGCCTTTTTCTCGGATGTTGCGTCTTTCTCCAATATCTCCGAGAAACTCACTTCGCCGCAGCTTGCCGACCTGCTGAACGAGTACCTCTCAGCAATGACCATCATTCTTAAAGATCACGAGGGGGTTCTCGATAAGTATATCGGTGATGCGATCGTTGGCATTTTTAATTCACCGGTTGATGTTGAGGACCACGTCTACAAGGCGGTAATTGCCTCGATAGAAATGCAGAAGAAGCTGACTGAACTCAAGGCTGAATGGACGGCTAAAAAGAAATATATTCCCGAAGCACGCCAAATGACCTTCCGTATCGGTCTCAATACAGGTGTAGCAAAAGTCGGTTTCATGGGTACTGATGCGCTGGCTTCCTACACGATGATGGGTGATACAGTGAACCTCGCAGCAAGGCTCGAAGCCGCAGCCAAAGACTACGGCGTGACGATTCTCGCAACCGATGCAGTTTTAGAACAGGTAAAGGGCCGTATTTTCGCGCGCCGCCTGGATGTAGTGCGTGTGAAAGGTAAGAATAAGCCTGTAACGCTCTACCAGATCATCTGCAGAAAAGGTGAAGAGACAGTGCAATTGGCAGACGCGGTAAAACGTTATGAGCAGGGCCTGTCTGCCTACCTGCAAAAGTCCTGGGACGCAGCCATCGGATTTTTTCGGGAGGCGCAACGCGTGCAGAACGTAGCCGATGAAGCATGCCAACTGCTCATCGAACGCTGCGAAGCCTACAAGCTCAATCCTCCGCCCGCCGACTGGGATGGCGTCTACACGCGTACCACGAAATAGGGCGCTAAATCTTAAATGACGGCACGTGCGAACTTCTGACGCTCGGCAATGCGCCGCGCCTTCTTCTGGATCATCGCTGTATCATTGCTGGGCTTGTGGGGCCACCATGTCTGGCTGCGCATGGGAAAACCCGTGATGTCAGACGAGGTCCGCACTCGATTCGGCAAACGTTCCATTCAGCTATCGGCCGGCAAGACAGCATTTGATTATGCTGAGGGTGAAGGTGAGACCGTGGTCCTTGTGCACGGCTTTTCCATCCCTTCGGTAGTATGGGATAACACGTACAAGATTCTCGCTCGGCAGGGTGTGCCCGTGCTGCGTTATGATCTCTATGGCCGTGGATTTTCTGACAGGCCCAATGTGCGCTACGATGCAGACCTTTTTGTCCGGCAATTGAAAGAGCTCACCGATGAAATTGTGGGCGGCGGCAAATTTGTGCTCTGCGGGCTCTCGATGGGGGGAGCTATCGCCGTTCATTTCGCCGATCGGTACCCGGAAAGAGTCTCTCGGCTCGTGCTCATTGACCCGGCCGGGTATCGTATGACCACACCGGTCACGGCGAAACTGGTGCAAATCCCGGGCATCGGCGACTACGCGGGCCGGCTCATGGCGCGCAGGGCAATGCAGAAGGGGCTAGCGGAAAATTTTGCGAAGAATGTACCGGCAACGATAGAAGCATCTGCGCTCGTGCAGACCGAATACGCGGGCTATGCCGATGCGATCGTTTCAACACTCCGCCACATGAACATGTCAGACATGGAAGAAATCTACGAGCGTGTCGGTAAAAAGAAAATCCCGACGCTCCTGGTCTGGGGAAAAAAGGATAAGGTAATTCCGTTCGGCAATGCCGAACTTGTCCGCAAGGCTATGCCGCATGCGCGCTTTTTACCGCTAGGTAATGCCGGACATATACCCACAAGCGACGAAAACGAAAAAACGCACAGGGCAATCCTGGAGTTTTTAGACGCAGAACAGGTCGAGCTGTAGACTATCCGGCTTTGGGGATTGTTTGCTCTTAAAGGGAAATTCTTTCACGCTCCGCCATTTACCGCGATGCTCCATCAGGTGCGCCGAGGTCGCTTCAAAACTGGCATAAAGCTCGCGCTGGCAGAATTCGCTCCATGCTTCCTCGAATGCCTCCGGAGTCAGGTCTCGGTACGCGATCGTCACATGGGGAGTAATTTTTCTGCTGCCTAATGCAGATGGTGGAAATGTTATTTCATGTTTCAGCTGCCAGTAGAGCGATTCGCGTAGTTGCTGGAAGGGAAAGAAGTCTCTGATTGCAGCAAAAATTGTGTGTGCCGGAAAAGCACCGAAATCCTGGAGTTCAACCGCAAAAGGGGAGATGCAGTCGAAAACCTCTTCCAGCCGGTGCTGCAGTCGCGGCAGGTACGTGTCATCGTAGAAGAAGGTATCTTGCAACGTGATATGCTCCATGGGCTTGAGGGCTGCGACGGAATGGTAGCGCGCTGCGATTTCTTTCTTAAACTGCAGGATCAGATATTCCAGTGCATCTGGAAGCGAAATGGATAAGAAGTACAGTTTCTGCATATACCCTCCCAATGGTTTGCTCCGGGTAACCCGGTACCGGCCAGAGGTAAAGTTAAAAAAGCCGATGGGGCAGAAAAAATATGCGCAGAAGTGTCAGTTTTAGGTTAAACGGATGTTCATGCTAAAAAATCCAATTTGGAGGGACATATGGTGTATTAAAATAGTTCCGTGAGAGACGAAATATACTATTGGATTTTAAGGGCCAAATCGTTGCCGCAATGATTCACGGGTAAATTATGGTCTATGAAGACGGTTTTGGAAGATCTTAAAGACGCAGTGGTCATTGTAACCGGTTCGGGCCGCGGTATTGGCCGCGGTATTGCTGAGAAATTTGCCGAGCAGGGGTCGAAGCTCGTTATAACCGATATTGACGCGGCAACTGCAGAGCAGACAGCTCAGGAAATCGCCAAAATGGGAGTTGAGACCATTTCTATGGCCTGCGACGTATCCAAATATGACCAGGCTGAAGCGCTCTGCAACAAAGCCGCGGAAAAATGGGGCAAAATCGACGTTCTGGTAAACAATGCCGGTATCACGATGGACGGTCTCTTCCTTAGAATGAAGCCCGACCAGTGGCAAAAAGTTATCGATATCAACCTGACAGGTACCTACAACTGTGCCCATGCAGCCGTGAACCACATGCGCAAGGCGCGCAAGGGCGCGATTGTCAATATTAGCTCGATCGCCGCAGGCGGTAACCCTGGCCAGGCGAACTACAGCGCCTCAAAAGCGGGCGTTCTTGGTTTTACCTATGCGCTCGGTAAAGAGCTCGCACCGATGGGCATCCGTGTCAATGCGGTGGCTCCGGGGTTCATCAAGACCCCGATGACCGACAAAATTCCCGAAAAACTCCGGGAGCAAATGATTGCTGCTATTCCTCTCAAGCGACCAGGTGAACCAGATGATATTGCCAAAGTCATCCTGTTCCTTGCGTCAGACCTCTCTGCCTACGTGACCGCGCAGTGCGTGCACGTGAACGGCGGACTTGCCGGCCTATAATTTTGATACTATGAAAATTATGGCAAATAAAACTTTGCCGGTAGCAGCTATGCTGCTGTTGGCATAAAAGGAGACCCAAATGGCTTCAACAGAAGAAATCATGGGCAAAGTAAAAAAAATCATCTCTGAGCAACTCGGAGTTGACGAAGGCGAAGTGACCAACGAGTCACACTTCATCGACGACCTCGGCGCAGACTCACTGGACACAGTGGAGCTCGTTATGGCTCTCGAAGAGGAATTCGGTATCGAAATTCCTGACGAAGACGCAGAAAAAATCCAGACTGTCGGCGACGTACAGAAGTACATCGAAGAACACTCTTGATGTTTTCGGTGCCTGCTGGCCAACCGGCCAGCAGGCTACCTCTTTAACTTAGTCCATTCATTCCAAATCTCTTCTTTCTCTTTATCACTCAATCTCCAGTCAGAAGTTTCCGAGCGCAGGCGCTCGCTGAGATAGTGCAATATCATCGCCCCGGTAACCGAGATGTTGTAACTTTCGGTGAACCCCAGCATGGGTAGGGCGACCGACATATCGGCATTTTCAATGGCCCAGTCTGACAGTCCCCAGTGTTCGCTGCCCAATGCTATCGCATATTTTTTCGTCATATCCAGGGTGCGCAGCGAGACGGAGTTTCCCCTGGGGCTCGTCGCAATAATTGTATAACCAGAACTCCGCAGCGATTCATACGCCTGCCTTGTCGCGTCCTGGACTCCCTCAGGTTTGATACGATAATCCTGCTTCTGTACGCCTCCGGCAGCGCGAAACCGATGTAGCGTCAGCCACGCCGAAGCGCGGCCGGAAACCTTCGAATGTATATTAAAGGCATGGCGGTTCTCGGCAACATAAATATCCTGGATGCCAAGCCCATCGGCAGTACGCAGCACTGCATTGCCGTTGAGTGGGTCATAGATGTCCTCGAGTAAAACACTGATGCGGCGGGTGCGGTTGTTCAGCGCATTGAGTATGCGCTCACGCCTCCGTTCTGTAAGAAATTTAGCTTCACTGGGCATACAGACCGGCAGCAATTTTTCAGCGACTGTCAATCCAATTAATAGGGCAGTATAGTCTGAAAATCTTCAATTTTCGAGTTAACCATTGCGTGAGGCAACATATGAGACATAATTTCCCAACAAAAAATAGTCGCACCGGGATATTATGCGTATAATAGCCGCGTCGGTGGGGGATTTTCATCTTCTCACTGCATCGGGCAGGGGCCTAGGGGGGCCGCCGCGATGCTTAATCTTTCGACCTAGAAAACACTTTTTGCTTGACGCTCTGTTGAGTGTTCCTAAAGTGACTCTCCGCCGCGGCACCTTCGGGTGATGCAGCGGGGCCTTCCGGCGCGTATGGCGCGCCCCAAATGGGTTAAACGGAAGTTGATCTGTTCTTTGACAGACGGATAATGAATAGAAAATTGTTATGAAGCTTGAAGTTGCAGCAATGCAACAGCAAGGACTTCGTAAATTTCTTTAAGAACCTTGAGCAAAAGTCGTGCCGATATGGCGCGACTCAAAATAAATTAGAACAGCCGGTTGATGAAGGCTCTACAAGGTTTGTTTAAAGGGCTATAAATTAGCTCTTGTTTTATTAAAGATCGCTTTGCGATCTTAAACTATAATGGAGAGTTTGATTCTGGCTCAGAACGAACGCTGGCGGCGCGTCTTAAACATGCAGATCGAACGATCTGTAGCAATACAGGGAGTGGCGGACAGGTGGAGAACACGTAGGAAGATCTACCTCAGAGAGCGGGACAACCTTGGGAAACCGGGGCTAATACCGCATAGTACAGAGATGTTAAAGGGCTAGCAATAGTCGCTTTGAGATGAGCCTGCGGTCTATCAGCTGGTTAGCGGGTAATGGCCCACCAAGGCAACGACGGATAGCCGGTCTGAGAGGATGATCGTACTGGCACTGAGACACGGGCCAGACTCACAAGAGGCAGCAGTTAAGAATCTTGCCGCAATGGACGAAAGTCTGACGCAGCGACGCCTTGTGAAGGATGAAGGCTTTCGGGTTGTAAACTTCAATGGTGAACTGGGAAGAAAAAGTAAGTTCGTTGAGGGCTTGCGGCGGCGGTACCAGTCTGTGAAGCCTTTAATTACGTGCCAGCAGCCGCGGTAATACGTATGGGGCAAGCGTTGTTCGGAATTATTGGGCGTAAAGGGCTCGCAGGTGGTTTACGGTAAGTTGGTGGTTTGTCTGGGCTCAACCAGAGTCAGCCATCAAAACTGGCGAACTTGAGTACGATAGGGGATAGCGGAATTCTCGGTGCTGGCGGTGGAATGCGCCGAATATCGAGAGGAACACCAATGGCGAAGGCGGCTATCTGGATCGTAACTGACACTCATGAGCGAAAGTGCGGGAGCAAACAGGATTAGATACCCTGGTAGTCCGCACCGTAGACATGTATACTAGTTGTTGGTGGTTTCAACGCCATCAGTGACGTCGCTAACGCATTAAGTATACCGCACGGGAGCCATCATATGAGGTGAAACTCAAAGAAATTGACGGGGGCCCGCACAGAAGCGGTGGGCATGTGGTTTAATTCGACGATACGCGAGAAACCTTACCTGGGTTTGACATGATTTGGCTGGGGTAGAGATACCCCTTCCCGCAGGAGCAGATTCACAGGTGTTGCATGGTCGTCATCAGCTCATTTTGCGTGAGATGTTGGGTTAAGTCCCGCAACGAGCGCAACCCCTATGCTGTTACCATCATTAAGTTGGGGACTCTGAAGAAACCGCCGGTGACAAACCGGAGGAAGGTGGGGATGACGTCAGATCAGCATGGCCCTTATATCCAGGGCTACACACGTGCTACAATGGCCAGTACAGAGGGACGCAAAGCCGCGAGGTGAACAATCCCACAAAGCTGGTCTCAGTTCAGATTGATCTGCAACTCGACTGCATGAAGTGAATCGCCAATCGCAAATCGGCAATATTGCGGTGAACCGTTCCCGGGCCTTGTACACACCGCCCGTCACACCACCCGAGTTGGAGGTACCCGAAGAGGCTGTTGCCAACCGCAAGGAGGCGAGTCGCTAAGGTAAATTCGGCGAGGGGGTGAGAATCATAAACAAGGTAGCCGTACCGGAAGGTGCGGCTGGATCACCTCCTTAAAAAGGAAATCAGTTGATCCTGCATTTGCGCAAGCAAATGCTTTGACTCAAGTTCCATTATCCGTCTATTGAAGGGCAGATCGAAGCCGCAGGCTTTGAGAGATTAGAGCTTGTAGCACCTATTGCGGATGCTATCGTCAGGCGATTATGACCGCAGGGCATGGCACCTGCCGCGAAACGCAAGCGTTTTCGCTCCGGAAACCGAAGACGGTATGATGGTTAGAGCACTCGCCTGATAGGCGGGGCGCCCTGGCGATGAGACTGCATCTGGAAGTTCAAGCAAGAATGCGCTTGTAGCTCCAGTGGTTAGAGCACTCGCTTGATAAGCGAAGGTCGCTAGTTCAACTCCTGGCCAGGCGCACACGGGGCTTTGGCTCCAAAAAATGGGGCATTAGCTCAGCTGGGGCGCCAGATTTGCATTCTGGAGGTCAGCTTTCGATCCGTTATGCTCCACAGCTTACCTGGACAGGTAAATGGATGAATTTCGTCCCTTTACCTGTTTAGGCAAAACCTAAACCACCGGATCATAGAGATGATCAGGTGAGTTTGACAACGAATATGGGTAGATAAGACATTTCACCAGAGATGTCTTGATACAACAATTTTGAAAAGATTTATGAATAGCGCATCGGATATATGAAGTCAACATATCCAGTATGAGGAAAATAAAAGTGTCGAATGATCATGCTAAAAGAAATCCAAGTGACTTGCAAAAGTTGATTTGGATGGAGCATAATATAGTCAAGTATTTAAGGGCGTACGAAGGATGCCTTGGCACTACCGAACGATGAAGGACACGGTTGCGATGATCTCGGTGAGCTGGAAGCAAGCTTTGATCAGGGCTCTCCAGATGGGAAAACCCCACACGGCAAAACCGTGTGACTCCAGCAATGGAGAGCGATACTCAGGAATTGAAACATCTTAGTACCTGAAGGAAAAGAAAGTAAAAACGATTTCGCTAGTAGCGGCGAGCGGTGCAATTAGCCTAAACCGATGTTATGCCAAGCTTGAGGCGTTGTGATATGTCAGTGTTGTAGAACTGGCAGGGGTTCACTCAATGAACCTGCAAAGTTACCAAATTGCCATGTAAGAGAAGTGTTTGGGAAAACACGCCATAGCGGGTGATAAGCCCCGTATCTGAAACATGTGTGATCTTTGAGCCAGTTCCTGAGTACCTGAGTACGTGAAGTTCCGTGGGAATCCTGCGAAGACCATTTCGTAAGGCCGTACTGAGGTAGTGACCGATAGTGAACAAGTACTGTGAAGGAAAGGTGAAAAGCACCGCGGGGCGAGTGAAATAGAACGCAATCGTACGCTTACGGGCGCTGGAAGCCCGTAAGGGTGACCATGTGCCTTTTAACGTGAAAATTTCCCGATTTATGCAGCAAGGTTAAGGGATTGAAGTCCCGGAGCCGAAGCGAAAGCGAGTCTGAATAGGGCGTTTTGAGTTGCATGCTTTAGACCCGAAGTTGAGTGATCTAGCCTTGGTCAGGATGAAGTGGCGGTAACACGCCATGGAGGTCCGAACTCGTGAATGTTGAAAAATTCTGAGATGAACTGAGGCTGGGGGTGAAAGGCCAATCAAACTCAGCGATAGCTGGTTCTCCTCGAAATGTATTTAGGTACAGGGTCTGATGTTTAGTTGTGGGGGTAGAGCGCTGTTTGGGCTAGGGGCCTTACCCGGTTACCAAACCCAGGCAAACTACGAATACCATAACTTTAGAGTCAGGCACTGAGTCAGTGGGTGATAACGTTCATTGGCGAGAGGGAGACAACCCGGATCGACAGCTAAGGTTCCTAAATCTACACTAAGTGATAAAGGATGTTCAATCGCACAGACAATTAGGAGGTTGGCTTAGAAGCAGCCACCCTTTAAAGAGTGCGTAATAGCTCACTAATCGAGCGATTGGGCGCCGAAAATGTACGGATCTAAGTGTAGTACCGAAGCTTCAGGCACGCGTAATACGCGTGAAACGTTCCTACAGCGGCGAAGGTATAGCGAGAGCAGTGCTGGAGCGGTAGGAAGTGAGAATGCAGGCATGAGCGGTAGCGAAAATGACGGTTAAATTCCATCCGCATCGTAAGCCCAAGGGTTCCGCAGCAAGGTAACTCCGCTGCGGTTAATGAATTCCTAAAGGTGAGGCCGAAGGCGTAACCGATGGTAACCTGGTTTATATTCCAGGGCTTAGTTCAAGGCGCGATGAGGTGACGCAAGAAGATAGGAAATCAGCCTAATGGATGGCTGTATAAGGTCGTAGGCGTTGAGGTGGTCAGGCAAATCCGGCTGCTGAGCTGAGCTGATATCGAGTGGGCCTTCGGGTTTCACGAAGTTTCTGATTCTATGCTGCCCTAGAAAAACCTCTAAGTTTACTTGAACTAAACCGTACCCGAAACCGACACAGGTGGGCGAGGAGAGAATCCTCGATGCGCGAGAGGAGAAACCTCGCTGAGAACTCGGCAAATGACCCGTAACTTCGGGAGAAGGGGTGCCCATTATGGTGGGAAGCCAGAAGGGGCCGCAGTGAAAGAGTCCGCGGCGACTGTTTACCAAAAACACAGGTCTCTGCAAACACGTAAGTGGATGTATGGGGCTGATACCTGCCCGGTGCTGGAAGGTTAACAGGAGATGTTAGCAGCAATGCGACGCATTGAATCGAAGCCCCAGTAAACGGCGGCCGTAACTATGACGGTCCTAAGGTAGCGAAATTCCTTGTCAGGTGATTCAGGCCCTGCACGAATGGTGTAACGACTGTGGAACTGTCTCAGCGAGGATCTCGGCGAAATTGTAGTGGCAGTGAAGATGCTGCCTACCCGCAGTGGGATGAAAGACCCCGTGAACCTTTACTGTAACTTGGCATTGGTTTTCGGCTTTGTATCGTATGAGATAGGTGGGGAGACTTTGAAGTTGCAGCGTAGCCACAGCCAGTGGAATCGTCGCCCGAATACCACCCTTACGGTGAAAACTTCTTTGTGATACTTTTGTGTTCCAGCGTTGTCCGGCCTGGCGCTGGAGATTCGTAAAAAAACGACAAGAGCCTTGGATAAGATAAAGCTGCGCTGCGCTCATCCGTGAGCGGCGCAAGCCTGCACCTCGTGTGCTTGGGTTCACAATCTTCTGTTTCTAAATTTTTGGATAAGAGTTAACGGTGTTATTTATCTAAGGCTCGGTTCGAACATAAAGCAACGTCAGGGACAATGTCAGGCGGGCAGTTTGACTGGGGCGGTCGCCTCCCAAAGAGTAACGGATAGCCCTAAGGTTCCTCAGCACGGTTGGAAATCGTGCGAAGAGTGTAAAGGCATAAAGGAGCTTGACTGTAAGACTTACAAGTCGAGCAGGGACGAAAGATCGGGCTTAGTGATCCGGTGGTTTCCGCATGGAAGGGCCATCGCTCAACGGATAAAGGTACTCCGGGGATAACAGGCTTATCGCATCCAGGTCCATATCGACGACGCGGTTTGGCACCTCGATGTCGGCTCGTCGCATCCTGGGGCTGGAGCAGGTCCCAAGGGTTGGCTGTTCGCCAGTTAAAGCGGCACGCGAGCTGGGTTCGAACATCGTGGTTCGGTCCGTATCCCACTGTGGGCGTTGGAAATTTGAGAGGACTTGTCCCTAGTACGAGAGGACCGGGATGAACGAACCTCTGGTGTACCGGTTGTGGCGCCAGCTGCAACGCCGGGTAGCTATGTTCGGAAGGGATAACCGCTGAAAGCATCTAAGCGGGAAGCCTGCCTCAAGATAAGATTTCCCTGATCAGATTCGTCTGGTCCTGTAGACCCCTGGCAAACTACCAGGTTGATAGGCTATAGGTGTAAGCGGGGTTAACCCGTGAGCCAAGTAGTACTAATCGGTCGTGAGGCTTGACCATATTATGCTCCCTCAACATTTGCCATGGCAAATGTTGGAGGGCTGCCAATAAGGCGCGTTCGAGGCGAATGCCTCGACGAAAACAACGAAGCAACGTAAGTTGCGAAGCGCTTTAGCAGCAGTTTGCTTGCAAACTGCGTGATCGAAGATCTCCGTCTTCGGTGGCTGAGGGTTTACGAGCCTTATGGCGAGCCCAAAAAAATCAAAATAAACCATATTCGTCATCAAACCATTCACAACCCAAATCTGTGCGCAACCGGCGAGGTCACACCCGTTCCCATCCCGAACACGGAAGTTAAGACTTGCATCGCCAATGGTCTCGAAGTTCTTGGAGCCCAGGAGAGTAGGACGCGCACAGGTTTGGGTTGTGCTTTAAAGCTCCCGAAAGGGGGCGCTTTTATTTTGCAGTTGCTTTCCGAAGAGAAGAAGTGCGGAATACAACAGGGGTCTCACCCGTTCCTTAAGCGCATGGCCCGCGCTCACGCCGTCCATGGGGGCGCAGGCTCTGCGGCATCCATCCCGAACACGGCTTGCGAAAATTGACGCCAATGGTACACCGAGCACGGAGACCCTGCGGGTCACGGTCTTCGGAGGCCGGGGAGACCGAAGGGTTTGTGGACAAACCCGTAGGTCTCTGCCTTCAGAGAGTAGGACGCGACCTAACCTGCGGTGAGGCCAACGGCAGGCCGTCGGCTTCGCCAAGGGCGAAGTGGGTTGGCGTACAAATACAGACCCGTTGGGGCCTTTTTTGTTGGGAGATCTCTAGCGATAGACTAGGGGGCATACCCTGATGCTTTTGGGGTGATGCAATTTTTTTTCCTTTACGCTTGGGTATTTGTGGCACAGACGGAAATTCGGTGCGCGCTTTTTGCCTGCTAACTTTGTTGTTGGGCTTTCATCTGCACGGGTTCGTGGATGATGCGAAGGTCGTGCTTCCTGATCGTGCTGTCACTCCGCTGAACGGTTTTTGGAACTTCAAGGCGGGTAATCATCAGGGTAAACTCAGAGTTGATAAAGAATGGCGGCTGCAGGGCATTCAGGGGGTTGAGAGAGCCAGGTTCTCGCTACAGTTGAGTATTTCCGAGTCCTTGCGGTCAGGAGACTTTGGCCTCATATTGCCCCCTGTCTCTGCTGCCGTGCAGATATTTCTCAATAACCAGTTAGTAGCGGCAAAGGGCAGCGTGGGGCCTGCTATGCGCTATCCGCATGATTCTTCAGAAGCTTTTAGCTGGTACCCGATTAAGAAAGAATTTTTAGGGCAGCAACCGGAACAGCTGCTCGAGTTGGAAATTACCGGCTTCAGTGGCGGGGGCGGGCTGTACGGAAACTCGCATATCTATTTCGGAGGAGTGGAAGAAATTAAGATCCACTATAACCAGATACTGTTTCGTACTGTTTTTCTTGCCGCGGCAATTTTCATGATCGCGCTCTTCCACCTGGCACTTGTTCCCGATACATTCCATCGCCGTGCAAACCTGCATTATGTCCTGCTGGCTCTGTCGATGTCGGCGCATATTCTGGGAATGAATGGATTGGGGTACCTTGTCTGGAACCAGTTCCTCTTCAATGCCGGGTTGATCCACCTGCTGGTCGCAGCGTTTCCTTTCGCCCTGACAGGTTTTACCCTGCGCTATTTTCGCCTGCAATACCCGCGCATCCGCAGGCTGGCATATTATTACGGCGCTGCTATGTCGCTGTTTCTGATAGCACTGGCAGTATTTCCGCAGTTGGTGCCACTTTATCTGGATTTTGGTCTGCCCTTTGGCGTCGCGATGATGTCGGCGTCACTGGCTTTTGTGCTGTTTGGCGCACTGCATGGTATACGCCATGGTATTGAGGGTGCTGGGCTTGTTTTTGCAGGTTTTCTCGTGTATGGCCTGGCCGTCGTGAATGACGTCATTTTTTATTTTTCCTACGCAACTCCCTACAAGCTTGCGGATATCGGTTTCCTGGTTGCTGTTGTTTCCGTCGCCCTGGCGCTTGCCTGGCGGCTGCGGAGGTCAAACCGTGAGAGGGAAGAATTGCGTGAATGGCAAAAAGAGATCACGCTCGCAGCGCATATCCAGAATCAGGCGCTGCCGCAACGGATGCTAAGGACTCCGCATTTGCAAATCGCTACGCTATTCAAACCCATGAAGATTATCGGGGGAGATTTTTTTGCCTTCCACGAAATATCCGAAAATGAGACCGGCGTTTTTATCGCTGACGTATCAGGCCATGGTATTGCTGCAGCCCTCACCGTGAATACACTCCGCACAGTTTTTCACCAGTTTCGCGACAAAGCCCGGTCGCCTGCCGAGCTGCTGGCCTGCATGAACAGTGCGCTCTATCCGCACCTGCACGAGCAGTTTGTCACCGCGGCCTATTGCCTGTTTGACTTTGCGGGTAACCGCCTCTGCCTCGCGCAGGCCGGCCATCCACCGGTCTATTTGCTGAAAAGGAATGAAGCCAGTTATGACAAGGTCAAGCCCAAGGGCAGGTTCTTTGGCTTTGACCGCGAGCAGGCTTACGAAGAGGCAGAATATGAACTCAGTCAGTATCGGCGTGTTTTCCTCTATTCAGATGGCGTTATCGAGGCCGGTGCGCTTAAGGGCAATCCTTATTCGGTGAGCAGATTGGAGAACCTGTTGGCCATAACGCAGGACACGCAACAGGGGGAGCTTCTTCAGCTTCTCGATCAGGATATCAGGGAGAAGACCGGCACCGAGATGAACACGGACGACGACAGCTCGTGCGTGGTGGCAGACCTGTTTGCGGTCGCCTGACCAGTAAAAGATAATCTCCCCCTGCTTTTACCGGCTTTGCTCGCCAGCCTTCGCTATCAGGGCAGTTGCGGAAAGCAGGTTCTGCATTGCATGAGCGGTGACGGCAGGCCAGATGCTTCCCGAGCGCCATGTCATGTAATGGAAGATCAGCGCCATGGCAAAAATCGGAGGCAATGCGCTGTAACTGTGCTTGCCCTCAATGTGGCTGGCGGTGAAAAGCAGGGCAGTGAAAATACCTGCAGTAAAAACGGAGCGCCGGTTTTCATACTGCGTGACCAGCACACCAAAAATTACTCCCCGGAAAATCCATTCTTCGTAGGCGGGCACCACGACCGCAGTCATGATGAGAAATGCCTGCCGGTGGTGCAGAATCTCACGCTGGTCGAGAAAGGCCAGTTGCTGCGGTTGAATGCCCAGGGCATGGTAAAGCAGGCTGAAGACCACGAGGCTCGCAAAGGTAAGCCCGCAGGCGAGCAGCACATCGCCGGCACTTGCCCGCGCGAAGCCAAAATTACCGGCGCGGGTAAAACGCAGCAAAAGAGGCGCTGGCAGTAGAAATCCCACCATCTGGATTACCAGCGCAAAAAGCAGCGAGCGAAAGGGCATCTTGCCCTGGTTTTCTGCGATACCGGTGAGGCCCGCAGTCACCGTGGCGAGCGCCTGTACGATAAGAAATCCCAGCAAAAGGTAAGCAACTACGGCGAGATAGCGTTGCCAGAGCGGGCGGGTTTGTACCATCAGCGTTCGTAAGAGCGGCTGACAGTGGTGACAATTCCGCCGCGGGCGTTATAGACAACTTTCACGAAAGCTTTGCGCATATCTGCCGCGAGCAGGATGTCGTCGAGTATCCGGTTGACGACGTTTTCATGAAAGATACCGACTGAGCGGTAGGCAAGAAAGTATTCTTTCAGCGATTTCAGCTCGAGACAGTACTTGTCTGGCGTGTAATCGATTTCGACTACGCCGAAATCAGGCAGGCCAGTCTTCGGGCAAATTGCCGTGAATTCGGGAAAATCGAGCTGTATGTTATATTCGCGGTCCGGGTAAATGTTCTCGAATACCTCGATCGCCGGCAATTGCAGGGTGCGAATGTGGCCCTGGCGGCCTTCATAAGATTCTGGGGTTGTGGGAGTCATGGTGGTTCTGGAAACCGGGGGAGAGCCCCCGGCTTTACTCTGTTTCTCAGGCTGCCGCTGACGCCAGCGTCACCGCGAGGCCCGCCAGGTAACGGCGGCTCATCACGTGAAAGTGGGGGAACACTTTCGCTTTTGCTTCGGCAATGTCTGCCAGGCCCTTCTGTTTTGCAACCTGCAGCTGTTGCGCCAGCAGAATCGACGTGTAGATGCGGGCAAAAGCTGCCACCATGTCGATCGAGACCGCTTCTTTTTCAGCGCGTTCTTTGTACTGCGGAACCAGTTTCACCAGCTGCTCGACATCCGCTGTAAGATCAGCTTTTGTTTTTACATCGGCAAGTTTGGCTATTTCTGTACGCAGGTGGCCGAGCAGGAAGCCGTTTTCCCGCATGCCCTCTACGATACCACCAATTGCAGCAACGGCCTGCAGCTGCGTGGTACCTTCGTAGATTGTGCATATACGGGCATCGCGGTAAATCTTGGCGATGTCGTACTCTTCTGTGTAACCAGAGCCACCGAAGATTTGCAGTGAGTGGTAGGCCACGAAGTTGGCTTCTTCAGAGCAAAACAGTTTAGCAGTTGGTGTGAGCAGTTTCGCGAGCTTGTCAAGGCGGACTACTTCTTCGTTCTTACGTACTGCGCGCTCGTCGCCGGTTTCTTTAAGCAGCTTGTTCGACAGACCGTCGTAGTGGTCAACCACCTCGCAGGCGCGGTAGGTAAGGGCGCGCATACCTTGTACGAGGGCTTCGTTGTCCTCAAGAATGCGTTTCACCGCGGGCAGTTTGTCGATCGTGTCGCCGAACTGTACGCGCTCAGAAGCATACTTTTTACCTTCATTGTGCGCGGCCTGCGCAATGCCAAGCGATTGAACAGCGATACCCATACGCGCACCGTTCATCATGCCCATAGCATAGCGGACGAGCCCCAGGCCTTCTTCGCCGATCAGTTCTGCCTTGCTGTTTTCAAAAACAATTTCGCAGGTCGGTGAGGTATGCAGGCCCAGCTTCTCTTCGATGCGGGCCACTTCGATTTCAGAGCTGTGAACCAAAAAGAAAGACAATCCCTTTGCACCGGCACCGCCGCTGCGCGCCAGCGTCAGAATCACCGCGGGACGATCGCCCACGCCGCAGCCGTGCGTGATGAAGCGTTTTGTACCGGTGAGGCGCCAGACGCCGTCTTCGCCTTTGACCGCGCGTGTCATGACGCGTGACAGGTCTGAACCGTAGTTGGGTTCAGTCAGCGCCATGGCGCCGGTCACTTCGCCGGCTGACATTTTGGGTACCCATTCAGCAGTCATTTCTTTGCTGCCAAAACGCTCGATTACCTCGGCCAGGTTAAAACAGCCGAGCGTGATGCCAAAAGCCGAGTCTGCCTGCGATACCATTTCCATCACGATCGATGAGGCGCTCAGGTTCATGTTCAGACCGCCGTAGTGGCGACCCATCGAGTAACCGAGCAGGCCTGACTGTGCGAACAGGTCAACCAGGCGTAGCGTTTCCGGGGGAAAGGTCACCTTGCCGTTATTGAATTTGAGACCGTGTTTTTCCATCGATCTTGCCGCGCCGGCAATTTCGATGCCCGAGAGTTCGCCCGACTGCTGCCAGACGGCCTTGTAGCCTTCGAGTGTTTCTTCTGTGCTGGAGGGAGCGAATTCGAGGTGTTTGTCACCGGTTTTTTTGTATTCCGCCGCATCGGCGAAACCTTCTTCTTTGAGTGGGACAATAGTCGCCCAGTCGATGAAATGATCTACCGTGAACTGCAGATCCTTGTTACTATCGTAATAATTTCCCTGTATCATTTGACCCTCCCGGCTGCCTTCCTGAACGTGTATGTGCACGTTTTCAGGCCGAACAACGCGTCGATAATCTTCGACGCATCGGGTGTACGAGACAGAGCGTCAAGGTAGATGCAGCCGGCTTTTGCCCATGAGCGGCGCGCCGCTGGTCACATCAGGTATTTGCTCAGTTCTGCCGGATCGTTTGTCTCGT
Organism: Turneriella sp.; assembly: GCA_046346875.1. Taxonomy (GTDB): domain Bacteria; phylum Spirochaetota; class Leptospiria; order Turneriellales; family Turneriellaceae; genus Turneriella. The sequence goes on from JAXMHG010000002.1 coordinate 208,467, forward strand.
CGAAGAATTCGCCGCATTTCGTGCACTGGTAGCGCGCGAAAATGGGTTTTACCGAAATGCCGGTCAAAAGCCCCAGCATGCCCCAGCCTGAATACTTGTTCTTGCGCACTACCAGCGGGTGGTGGCGATCGTGTCCGCAGGAGCAGTGTTTCAGTTGGCCGGGGTTTTGTTGCTGTTGCACTTCAGTAGGTTACTGAATCTTAGACTTCACAGCAAGAATTTCCTCGGTGGTGAACAGGGGCTGGGTCAGCGACTGCGCCTGGTCGAGTAATTTCTGCATGTCCTGCCGCAGGCGGTTGGTGAAGTCTTCGACTGCGGCGCGACGGTCGCTGCGCTTATCTGTCACAATTTCTGACAACTTGTAGGGTTTGCCAAACAGGATGTGGGCCCGGCGCGGCAGGTGAGAGGGAACTCCGCCCAGCGCGCGCGGTACTTTCTTGAACATGTAAGATTCGTAACGATCGAGCCATTCGTAGAGGCGTTCGGGTGTCGGGTTGTCGAGAATGTAATCGCGTTTGATAACGATGAAGTCGAATATAAAAACCGCATCGCGGTGGGCTTCTTTGACGGTTTTGGCGCTCAGCTTCGGCAGTTTGGGGTCAGGGTATTTGAGCTGGTGCAGCTCGACGAGGGCAAAGAGCCGCCGCCATTTGCGGATCGCGTCTTCATTTTGGTCGTAGTTTGCCGCCTGCAGTTTTTCGGCGAGGGCGTCGAGCATCGCGTGCCTGATGCGCCCGATGCGGTAGTCAAAGCCTTTCTCTACGTCTGGTTTCACATTGAAGTCGCGCTCCGCCTGTTCGAGCAAGAGCCTGCCTACGGTCAGAAACCGGTGCAGCAGGTGTTTATCTTTGTTGCTAGCGGCGACACCGAGCTTTTTTTCGATACGGGTGAGGGATTTATTGAGGTCATGCAAAATTTTTTCGCGCGGTGATATAATCACGAATTTCATGAATGCATACCAGACGTTAATGTCTGCCGCCGGGTCTGTCTTACGGGCATCTTCAAGCCCCCAGAGTCCCAGTTGTGCAACTCCAGGCTGGAACGGCATGAGCGTATCGACTTCGCCTGAAGTGGGTTCACCTTCGGGAAAGATGACGAGTTTGCCCGTGGGCTCGCTGAGAATTTTGCGCGTCAGTTTCATGGCGTCGCGGTCGGGTACGCCCGCAATTACCGAGTACGCTCCAATGCGCCGTATAAACCAGCCAATCGCGCCGCCCTGCCAGGTAAACACCTGGCGTGAGGCCATGAACTTGAAGCGTTGCCCCAGCAGGCGGCCGAGATAGAACACGATCGGTGGTTCGGCAGTCGACGGATGGTTCGTGAAAAAAAGCAGGCGTTCTTTTTTGAACTTCCTGAGTTGCTCAATGTCTTCGGGGCGAATGACAATTTCCCGGATGTTCTGCATCGCGGCCAGCAGGGGAAAATACAGCTTCGAGGCGAGCCAGGGTATGAAGCGGTTATCGACGGGGGAAATAAAGTGGCGCATCGGCGAGCGATGGCACGACGCGTTATTGCGTCAATAAAATTGGCTGGCTTGCTGACATTCAATTGACAAAGGGAGGTTTGCAACGCACAAAAACTTGACGGAGTGATTTAGTTACATAAATTTACTGCATGAGCCGCATCGTTCACGTAGTTAAAGATGATTGCACGAGCTGTAGCCTTTGTGCAGATACACACCCCAGCTATTTCCGGCTCGACAGCGACGATCTCGCTGAAACGCACAACAGTGGCGCCAACGTGAACGCTGCTGAAGTCCCCGAAGCAGATTACGCAAAGATCCAGGAATCTATCGACGACTGCCCGGGCGAGTGCATCAAGTGGAAAGAGTGATATCATAAGGGGGAGCTTTCCCTCTCATGATGCTCTTGTAGGTGTTTCTAAAATTTTCGTTTGGTACGCGACCTTCGCCATGGATGGAGTAGCGGGCCGCTAAGGCCTTTACCAGGAACATTTCAATTTCTCCTTTGTTTTTTGCTGCGACCCGACCGCGGGCTTCGCAATCGAATAGTTGTCTGACTGCCTGGTACGTGTTCTCGCTGATATTCACCTCACCCGGAATCCTCGCTTCAGGCGTTCAAGCAGCCGCATAATTCCAGATGCGGCACCTGAGCCCTGATTATATCTGCTGGCAAGTCATAACCTGCCGGTGCCGGGGCAGGTAGATTATGACACGCTGAGCACAGCCCCCGCTATGATGCCGATTCCACCCAGGGCAACAGCCCAAACGACGGTGCGCAGGTAGGGTATACCCGCGATATAGACAGCAAAGTAAAACAGTCGCGCGAAAAAAAAGACCTGTGCGCCGGTAGTCACCGAATCGCGCGGGGCTTTGGCCAGCACGGCAACTACCACAACTACGGTAAAGATCAGCAGGTTTTCTCCCATGTTGCGCGCAGCGCGGTGGGCGCGGCCAACCCAGAGTGGTTCAGGTGGCAGGTTATCACGGTTGCCCATCGCGATTTTCATGCCGGGCAGGGTCCAGCCACGTGCGTGCGCGAGACTGGCGAAAAGCAGCATAGCCCAGTAGAGCAGGGCTGAATAAAGCAGGTACAAGAGAGCGGGGTTTTCCTGGAGCATTGCGCAGTAACGCAAAGCGCTCCAACCCGGCCAAGCGTAATACCATGACGGCACGCCTCATTAGGAGCGGCAGTTGCGTCGATGGTTTTCGACGCGTTTTTGGTTTACATCCTGAGGCCGGGCCGGGTGGTATCCGTAACGTGTATATGCACGTATAAAACAGGGCGGGGTACCCCAGGTGCCGCAGCCCAAAGGCAGGTTACCATGGCTGAAGTATTTGTCGTCGATGCAATCCGCACGCCGCGCGCGCGTGGAAATAAACGGGGGTCTCTCTCAGATGTCCATCCGCAGGAACTCGTTGCGGGGCTTTTGAAAGAACTACCGAAGCGTAATAAAGATCTTAAAGTAGAAAAAGTAAATGATGTGATCATGGGTTGCGTTACGCAGGTGGGCGACCAGGCTGCGTGTATTGCTCGCTATGGCGTGATGGCTGCCCACTGGCCACAGGATGTGCCTGGTTATACCGTGAACCGTTTCTGTGGTTCGGGTCTGCAGGCTGTGAACGATGCGGCTGCTTATATCCAAAGCGGTACTTTTGATCTGGTGGTTGCCGGCGGCGTAGAATCGATGAGCCGCTGCAAAATGGGTTCTGACGCAGGCGAAACCACAGAAGAAAACATGGCGACAGCGATGTCGATTGGCAACCCGAAAATTGCTGCGCACTACAACCTCGTGCCACAGGGAATCTCGGCTGATATTATCGCGACGAAGTACAACATCACCCGCGAAGAGGCCGACCGTTTTGCTGAGTCTTCTCAGCAGAAGGCTGATGCCGCGATCAAGGATGGTCGCTTCAAGAACTCCGTCATACCTGTTGTCAAAGACGACGGTACGGTTGTAGACAAAGACGAATACCCGAATCCGAAGTGGGATTTCACCTACCTTTCAAAGATGCCCGCGATGTTCAAGGGCGTAGGCGAAAAAGTATTCGATGCCATGGCGCTCAAGACTTACCCCGAACTCGGTAAGATCAACCATATCCATGGTGGCGGTAATGCTTCGGGTGTTGTCGACGGTGCAGGCATCGTGCTGCTCGCTTCTGAAAAAGCAGTTAAGGAACATGGACTGAAGAAGCGTGCGCGCATCGTCGCGATGGCAGTCTCGGGTGAAGAACCCACCATCATGCTCACGGGGCCCGTGTCCGCATCGAAGTTTGCGCTCCAAAAAGCAGGACTCAAGGTCGAGGATATCGATCTTTGGGAAATCAATGAAGCATTTGCCGCTGTTCCGCTCTATGTGCAGAAGCAGCTGAATGTCCCCATGGACCGCATCAACGTCAATGGCGGGGCTATCGCGCTGGGTCATCCGCTCGGTGGTACGGGTGCAATCTTGCTCGGCACAGCGGTCGATGAACTCGAGCGCCGCAAGGCACGCTACGCGCTGATCACACTGTGCATTGGCAATGGCATGGGAATCGCGACGATTATCGAGCGAGTTGAAGGCTAACCAAGGGGAGTTTTGACTCTGTCTAAACCCCGGCACTGTATGCCGGGGTTTTTTTGTGGCCGCACCGACCCTCAGAAGCGTACTATTCAGCAGATACTACGGTGGGTATATCGGGTGTCAAAAGGAGCAACATGAAAAAAATGCTGATCGCCATGGCAGTTGCAGTAGCGTCTGTCAGTAGCATTATCGCTGAAGAAACTGCGGGTGAAAAACCGGCGGCTGCGGGCGGTCCCGAGGGGCCATCTGCGAATGCCAATGAGCGCGCGAAAGAAAACGCTGAAAAGCGCCGCGAACGCAAAGCTGCGCACCGCAAAGAGCGCGAAGAGCGCCGCGCGGAGCACAAGGCAAATAAAGAAGAACGCCGTCGCGAACATAAAGGTCAGCACGGTAAATAAGCCTTGTTGAGCCAAATGGCCGGCGCAATGCCGCCGGTTTCTTTTTACGTTCTTTTGTGAAATTACTACGCTACATATTTGTTATTCTCCCGCTTGCCCTGGCTACCGTTGTCTATGCCGGTGAGTGGGATGCATCTGCCGGCTTCGGCGGTACGTATCTTAACAGCGGTGGCAACAATGCAGAAACCTTTTACTGGGGACCATTTGCTTCTGTTGGTAACCAGCTGACAGAAAACCTGCATGTGCGGGCAGATCTGCGCCATTCACGCGACCGTCTGTTCTATGATGGCTTGGGGGGAATCGCCAGGCAATCGTGGACCGCGATTGGCCCGGGGGTGAACTGGGATTTTGCCGAGGGCTGGAATCTTGACGGCGACTATAAATTCCGCATCGGGGAGAATAATTTCAGGGAACATGAATTTGCTGCCGCGCTTGAATACGCGGCACTCAGCAAGGTGCGCTTTGCGGGCGACATTGTTTACGGCACGCGCGGCTATACTTTTCCCCGGACGGGTACAGATATTTCTGCACAGTCTGCCTCGTACACGCTCGAAGTAGTGCCTCGTCCCGTTGACTGGCTCGAATTCCCGGTTTCCGGGAACATCGCTTCGTCAAGCTATAACACGAACAAGTCAGCGTATACGGTCTACATGCTTTCGCTGGGGGCTTCGGTCTTTCTTGCCGACAGGCAGTGGAAGATAGGCGCAGCTATCACACCTGGAAAAGATTCATCGAATTACAGCATTATTGGCGGCGACCTGCGCATACGCTACCGCGCTACCGATAATATCGCCCTGCGGTTTGTCGCGAGTGTGACGAGCTATAGTTTTTCGCAGACGCAGACGGCTAAATCGAAACGTTCTTCGGGTACCGCAGTCAATCCACTGGGAAATTCAGACAGCTTCAACATCACTGCTGTCGGGCTCGAAGCTTCGTACAGCTACTAGCAGGCTCCTGAAAAAGGAACCTGCTGGTAGATTGCGGCGCTTGCCAGTGTCAGTCGATCACGGCGCTGCGCTTACACAGTTTTCAGCCGCGGGTCGTCAATCAGATCAATGCCGCAGGGAAGGTCCCACAGGAAGGCGATCACCTAGGCGATGTCGCGCCTGCGGAGTATCTGGCCGTGCTGTGGTGCAGCAATTTCGGGATCAATATCTCTGATCATTTGCAGCGCATAACGCAGTATCTTATTCGAGGGCATGATCAGCTGCATGAAAGCTTTCATGTTATCAAGTGCCGGCTGGTCATGATAGAGCGCCCAGCTGCTGCCGACGCCCCCCAGGATGTCGCTCGTGAACAGGGTATTGGTGGCTTTGTCGTGGGTCATCATCGCGCCGAATGAATGCGCGTAAGGAGTCCAGTAGAAGTCGAGATCGCGGCCGCCCTTGGTCTTCAGATTATAGGCCCCAATTTTGTTTGGGATCGTACGGTATGTACCCTTGATTCCATAATGATGGATCAGGTAGCTCGTGCCGACGGCGCAGTAGATGTCCATCTGCGCATTTTCCCGCAGGTCTTAGAATATCGGTACCGCGGCGCAGAGATCGGGATCCTGGTGCTGGAGGACAATCGAGGAAATGGAATCGGCGCTCGCCAGGGCGAAAGCCTTGCGGGCGACTACGGGAAAATGTGGCAGTGAACCGGGGTCAATCAGAATGGTTTCCGGACCATTCTTGATCAGGAACGGGTTACAGTGGAGCTTCTCTTCTTCGTCGTAAAAACCGATCCAGTAGACATTTTTCGCAATTTCTACGGCATGCGTCGTGTCTATCTGTAGTTCGACTGCCTCAAGGCTGGTTTGTGTTTCTTCCATAAAAAATCCTTAACTTGCCTGTGTCAATGCCGTCGTTTTTTGTCGCCTGAAGACACGGTATTTTCCATCGCTGTAAACTATGTGGTCGCCGGCTTTCATGTGGCCGTAGAGCTGGCCGAATATGTGGTTGGGTACGTATGGCGTCGCGGCTTCATGCCGCAGGCGTGGCTTGAAGCCTGAAACGGAGTAAATCCTCCGGTTACCGACTCCTTTCAGTTCCTGTTCACCGGCAAAATCACAATCGAAAAAATCGCGAATGCGGTGGTAAACCGCTTCGCTGACGGTAATTTTTCCTTCAGGGGCAAGGGCCTCGATACGCGAAGCCACGTTGACGGCGAAACCCCAGATATCGAACGCGATCTTGCTGTGGCCTACCACGCCAGAAACGACAGAACCTGAATGCAGCACGCAGCGCATGCCCCAGGCTTCTTCACCGCGCGCGAGCGCCTCGGCGCGCTGCTTTTCGACGAAGGCCAGCATCTCCATGCACGCGAGGATACAATCAACCATGGCAGTCTTATTGCCAGGCTGCAGACCGCCGACCGCGAGCAGCGCGTCGCCAATCGTTTTGACCTTTTCGATGCGGTAGCGGTCAAGAATACGCCCGAATTCTTCAAAATACACAGAGAGCTTTTTCAGTCAGCAGTTCGCGCGGGCTCATGTAACGCGCCAGGTCGGTAAAACCGACGAAGTCGGTCATCAGCACGATCGCATTCTCATGATGGGTGGGGGTGACCGAACCTTTTTCCTTGAGCTCTTCGATCATCGAAACCGGCAGGATCGTCTGCAACAGCATCTCGCTCTTCTTTTTTTCGGCGGTGAGCATGTTACGGTCAGAGTCGCCGATATGGTTCACGAGTTCCCGAATCAGCTTTTCCTTGTGGCGGTAGCGTACCAAGCGTGCGAGTGAGCTATAGTAGTCTTCCTGCAGCCCCAGGTCGAGCGAGCGGGAGATATTTTCGTTAAACCGGGCAGTCAATCGTACACTCCAATTTCTTGATCTAAGTCAATAACCGCTATAGGAAAAAATAGCTATGGGTAATCCTGCCGTCACGTCCACGTAGATATACTTACTCGGCGACAGGTGGGCGTCAGGTGCCGGGGCACGGACCGGCCACTTTTTTCGCGATAGACGACCCCGGTCGGTTTCAGAGGTTTTCCCGTGGCGCTTGTTAATCTTCTGCTGCTTGCGTTAGCCGCGATTTCGCTTGTCTTCCAGCTATTTACCCCGGTTATTCTCAATATTCCGGCAATTGCTGTTGTCCTGATCGCTTTTGCCCTGGCCTTGCTCTATTTCAGGCGGCGCAGGAGAAATACCCGGCTGCCGGTTTTTGCGGGGCTTAACCTGGCGGTGCAGACGATTTTTCTTCTTCTTAGTATTGCTATTTTGGTTGTCATTACTATCCCCAATGAATCGCCGGAAGATTCACCGGCTGTCGTGCAGGGCATTCGTAATATTTTGGTTAGCCAGGGGTGGATTGCTAAGCCCAAAAACATCACCCTGCCGGCTACCCCAAAGCCGCAGGATGAAGCAGCCAATGGGAGCGTCAATGCACCTGATGCATCTGCAGTGCAGATTACCGTCGAAGATGCAGAGAAGCCTGCAGCAAAAGAAGCCGAGGCGCAGAACCCATGAAATCCCCGCTGCGTGTTTTGCTGATTGTTTACCTGGCCGTACTACTTGTCCTGGCCTTGCTGCCGCTGACAGGGTATTATGCCGCAGCCCTTGCACTGCCGGTGATGGCGGTCTATCTGTACCGCCGCTTCATCGTCGAGCAGGCCACTGACGGCAGCGTGGTGACCAGGGGGATTTTTCTTTTTGCTGCGCTGGTCTTTCTGTGTGGTTTTGCCCTCAACCTGTTCTGCACACTCTACACTACATACCGCATGGCTGACTTTCGCCAGGGTATTGAACAGGGAAAAAAGAAAATCTACTCTGAACTCAAAGGTGAACAAAATCCATGAGCAATGTTGCCCGTTTACTCAGCACTTCGCAGACTTTGAAATTTTCGATCTCGGGCCTGCGCGGAGTTTACCCTGATGACATATCACCGGAAAACTGGGTGGAATATGTCCGCGCGTTCGCGTCGGTACTACCTGCCGGGCCAATCGCTCTTGCCCGCGACGCACGCGCCACCGGGCCGGCGCTGAGCCGCATCGCCGCCGGTGTTCTCGCCGTGCTCGGCCGGGATGTACACGATCTCGGGCTTGTCCCGACGCCGACGATCAAGGCTTACGTGAAGGAGAAAAAACTTGCTGGCGGCCTCATGGTCAGCGCCTCGCACAATCCTGCAGAATACAATGCACTGAAGTTCATCAAGAAAGATGGCTTCTTCTTTGACGCTGATGATAATGGCCGTTTTGTCCGCGCGCTCGAGGCAAAAGCTGATTGGGGCACTTACCGCAAGCAGGGAAAAATTATCGAGGCACACGCGCAGGCGATTGATGTGCACGTAAAATCTATACTCCGGGTTGTGAAGAAGCCCCGCCGCAGGCTCAGGGTGGTCATTGACCCTGTGGGTTCTTGCGGCGGTGAAATTGCGCTGGCGTTGCTTGCGCGTCTTGGTGCGCAGGTGACAGCTATCCACCTTGAAGAAGTACCGGAATTTCCGCGTCCGCCCGAGCCCGTTGCCGCAGCGCTGAAGAAGCTGGCAGCGGCCGTTAAAAAACACAAAGCCGATATCGGCTTTGCTTTTGATCCCGATGCCGACAGGCTTTCGCTCGTCGACGAGAAGGGGCGTGCTATCGGCGAAGAGTATACGCTACCGCTGGCAATTCTCTCTGCCGCGCGTCCTGGCAGTACGGTCGTGGCAAACCTTTCTACTTCGATGCTGACCGAGCGCGCGGCGCTCATGCGCAAGTGCCGTTTCGTGCGCTCTGCGGTGGGCGAGGCAAATGTCGTCGCCGAAATGCAGCGGGTAAAGTCGACACTCGGTGGCGAAGGTAACGGCGGTGTCATCGATGCGCGCATTCCGTCATTCGGCCGCGATGCGCTTGCGGGGGTTGCGCACCTGGTAGCCCTGCTTGGCAACGAGAAGAAATCCCTTTCGCAGCACGTGGCGACGTTGCCTCAGCTGGTGATGGTGAAAGAGGTCAGGCGGGGAGTCAGCAATGAAACCATGGCGGCGGCAGTCAAAAGATTCGCCCGCGCTTTTTCTGCGGCGAAACTCGACAGGCGCGATGGCTACCACTTCAGCGGCGTCTTTGACGATGGTACGGGCTACTGGCTGCACCTGCGTGCATCTAACACAGAACCGGTCATCCGCATCATCGCCGAGGCAGCAAGCCAGGCACAGATTGACGCGCTTTTTGCTGCGCTTGCTTTATGAAGGTTCTTTACCGGGACAAAGAAATTGCCTTCACGCTCGTAAAGACGCGTTTTGGCGATAAGCCGTTGCTGCAATACCCTCATGCCGCGGGCATCTTGCCGGTTGAGCAGATCCGCTCCGGCAAGAAGTTTCTCTGGCTGGTTGAGCAGTACCGGCTTGGTTCGGGGGCGAGATCGTGGGAAATTCCCGCAGGCAAAAAGAAAAATAACGAAACAATCCTGCAGTGCGCCAAACGGGAACTGGCCGAAGAGGCCGGTTTTGCGGCGAGGCACTGGAAAAAACACCTGCAGTATCATCCGGCAATCAGCTTTTCGACAGAAGTATTGCACCTCTTCACGGCGCGCAGCCTGAGCGAAGCCACTGCGGAACACGACGACGATGAGGTATTTTCCAACAAGAAGGCGTTCAGCCAGGCAGAACTCAACCGCATGGTACGCAACCACCGCATTACCGATAGCAAAACGCTGTTGGCGCTGTGGATTTTCGAGAAACTCTAGCAGGTTCCGGAACCTGCTTTTGGCTCCATTTTCAGGAGCCTGCTGGAATCACACCCCCGGGCAAATAAACTTGCCGTCGTAAGCGGCGCGCGGCAATTGCGGACTATGCGCATTGCAGTCATCGGTGCCGGTTCATTCGGTACAGCCCTCGCCAAAATCTCCGCAGAAAACGGTCACGATGTCATTATCTGGAGCCACTCGCAGGATACTGCTGAAGCGATCAGGCAGAACCATGAGAACACGATTTACCTCAAGGGTATTTCCCTGCCCAAAAGCATACGCGTCACGACAGATTTTGATGAAGCGGTAGCGCATGCAGAGCTCCTGGTCAGTGCGACTCCGACGCAGGCCATACGCGAGGTCTACAGTAAAGCGGGCCGGGCGCAGAATATCAAGGTACCGGTCGTCGTCGCCTCTAAGGGTATTGAAAAGAAAACACATCTCCTGGTATGCGATGTGTTTACCGAAATATTCGGGCCGGCAAAGAAAGACCAACTATTCTTTTTGAGTGGACCATCTTTTGCCCGCGAGATGGCTCTCAAGATGCCCACGGCAATCACCATCGCGGGTTATGCCACCGACCGTTTGCCCGAAATACAGAAGGTTTTCCATAACGAATACTTCCGGGCATACGCAACGCCTGACGTAACAGGTGTCGAGCTCGGTGGGGCACTCAAGAACGTGATGGCGATTGCCACCGGCATTGCAGACGGCCTTGGTCTTGGCAGCAATACGCGCGCGGCCATTATTACGCGTGGCCTTGCGGAAATAGCACGCCTCGGTGAAAAACTCGGGGCCAAACCGATGACGTTCATGGGCCTGGCTGGCATGGGTGACCTTGTGCTGACCTGCACGGGCGATCTGTCGCGCAACCGTACGGTCGGTCTTAAGCTGGGCCAGGGTATGTCGCTGGCGCAGATCCAGGGCGAGATGCGCATGGTGGCCGAAGGTGTGCCGACAACCGAAAGTGCGTATGAATTGTCGCAACAGCTGGGCGTAGACCTGCCCATCACAACTGCCGTGTACCGCATTCTTTACGAGAGTAAGCCCGCTCCCGAGGCCATCAAAGAACTCATGGCGCGCTCCATCAAGTTTGAATAAAATTCCTGTGCAGTAATTATCTTACTTTTTTATTTTGAGTGGCAGGATATGAAGCGATACGTTCTGGCGATTGCGCTGTTTTTGATAATAGCCGGTGCAGCGGATACACTTGCTGAAAATAAATCCGCCAGGGGTGGTCTGCCCCGTTTGCAGCGCGTGCAGAAAAGCGACGCTGAGTGGAAGAAGCTCCTGACCCCTGCGCAGTATTACGTACTGAGGCAGCAGGGTACCGAGCGCGCATTCACGGGAAAGTTCCACAACCACCATGAAAAGGGTTCATACGTCTGCGCCGGTTGCCGGTTACCCCTGTTTTCTTCAGCGACAAAGTTTGACTCAGGCACAGGCTGGCCGAGTTTTTTTGCTCCAGTAAAGGCAGCGCATGTGGAAGAACTTGAAGACCGCAGTCACGGTATGCTGCGCACCGAGGTCCGCTGCGGCCGCTGCGGCGGCCATTTGGGTCATGTCTTTGACGATGGGCCACGAGGGCCTCTGGGGTCGGGCGCTGACACGAGGTCATCTTCGCGCACGATCGATGGGCCACGAGGGCCCTCTGGGTTTGCTGCCGACAGGAGGTCGTCTGGGCAGCAAACCGACGGGCCACGCCCCACAGGGCTGCGCTACTGCATCAATTCTGCCGCTTTGCAGTTCCTGAAAGACTGATCCCCGGGGGGTCAGTCTTTCAGGGCAGACTTCAGCTCGCGCATAGTATAGTCTTTGCTGTAAAAACCTGTCAGCGTGTGTATGAGTTCCCCATCGGCCCTCGTCAGGACAACGGTGGGCAATCCGCGAATATTGTAATCTTTTGCCAGCCTGTCGAGTGCGTCCGTAGGTGTTGAGTAATCGACGCGTACCGGCAGAATATTATTCGCCAGTGCAAAGTCGATGAACTCGTCTTTGACGAAGAGTTTCTTTTCCATTTCTTCGCAGGCGGTGCACCAGTCGGCCCAGAAGTCAATCAGCAGAATCTTCTTCTCTTTTGCTGCCAGCGCTTTGGCTTCCTGCAGATCCTGGTACCATTTCAGGCGCCCCTGTGGTAACGCCATTGCACTTTTGCGCCCTGCATCGCTGGTGGCACCGGTATTGGTCTTCACTTCCACGCCCCAGTATTTCACAAACGGCGAGGTAAAGAGAAAGAGGCCGAGCGCTGAAATCAGCAGCATACCGGCTGTGTTAAGTTTCATTCTTTTGCCCATATGATACTCCGCTTTGAGTGGTTCTGCGAGCACGAAGAAGGTCGCGAACATGGCGAGGCCGATAACGGCAAACGGAAATGCCTGCGCAGCCGGCGGGAAATCCCCGCTGATGTCTTCGATATAGTGAAAGCCGGCAGTGATCAGCACGACGGCGCCCAGGTATTCCACGGCCTTCAGCCAGATGCCGGGTTTGGGCAGCCTGATAGAGAAAACGCCAATCAGCAGAAAGGGAACTCCCATACCGAGAGCAAAGGCAAAGGCTGAAAATGCCGGCTGCAGAATGGACTGGTTTTCGGCGGCGTTCCGGCTGATCTGCACGAGCAGGCTGCCAAAGAATGGCGCAGTACAAGGGGCAGCGATAAATGCGGAAAAAATACCGAGCACGAGGGGAAACAGCAGGTTGTCTTTCTTCTGCACCTGCAGGCGATTCGCCAGGTTGGGCAATGGCAGCGGCACGAGGTGCGCATATGCCAGCCCGAGGTAGATGAGGACGAGCCCAATGATCAGGATTGCACGGTTATCGCCGAGGTAACGGCCGAAAACGCTGCCCGAGAGCGCTGCAATCATTCCGAGTGTGCCGTAAGTCAGCGACATGCCGAGCGTATAGATGCCGGCTGCGCGAAACCCCTGCGCCCAGCTTTTGCGCTCACCGCCGGCAAAGATCGCGGTTGTAATCGGTATCAATGGGTAAACGCACGCGGAAAAAGAAGCAATGAGACCCGAACCGAACGCGGTGATGAACATCGGCATAACTGCAATATACGAAAACTGCGTTCCGGCGGCGAGCAGTTACCGAATGAGCCCTGGGTTCTCCAGAAAACGGGCAAGGGTGTCGAGAAACTGCGCACCGGTGGCGCCGTCGATCACCCTGTGGTCACAGGCAAGATTAAGCGTAAGAAAATCGCCGAATTTTACCGCGCCCGTTTCATCTTCAAAAGGCCGGCGCTCGCTGGCACCCACTGCAAGAATCGCCGCTTCGGGAGCATTGATGATTGCCTGGAAAGAAGAAATACCCAGCATGCCGAGATTCGAAATTGTGAAACCTGCACCCGTGTATTCTTCGGGCATTAGCTTGCGTGCCCGCGCGCGCGCGGCGAGATCCTGCGTTGCCTGCGCAATGGCAAAAAGGCTGTGCTGCTCGGCATTGCGGATTACGGGCGTAATCAGGCCGTCGTCGAGACTGACTGCAAAGGCCACGTCGACGTTGCCGAGTTGCAGCAGGTAGTCGGGCTCATTTGCACCGCTACGCTCATGAGCGGCGGCGACGTACTGGCGCAGGACTTCGGGGTGCCGCGACAGGCTGTGCGCGACTGCTGCAATAATGTAGTCGTTGACCGAAACTTTTTTCGGCAGGTATGCGTTCTCAGCGCTCTCTTTCGCATGCAGTGAGGCGAGCCCGGCATTTGTCTCGGCGCGCAGGCGGTTAAGCTGCGTGACATTGACAGTGCGCGAAAGATAGAAATGGGGTACGTGCTGCTTCGAAAAAGTCAGCCGCTCGGCAATTGTCTGTCGCATCGGTGTCAGCATCTGCCTGGTGTCAGGGGCGCGCTGGCCCTGTGCCGCGTGTATCACGATCGCCGGCGCTGACTGGCGCTGCGTTACTGCACCACCAGCTTGCAGGTCGCGGCTGACGATGCGTCCGCCCGGTCCTGAACCTTTAAGCTGCCGCAGGTCAATACCGTTCTGCGCCGCGATTTTTTTGGCCAGCGGTGATGCCTTGATGCGTCCCGTGGCAGAAGCCTGGCTTGTTTCCGGAATGGCTGGCGTTGCAGCAGTCGGAGGCACTGCCATATTTGCAGCAACTGCTGCCTGGGGCGACGTCGTTTCGCTGGTCGGGGCAGTTGCAGCTGCTGAAGAGAGCAGGGCAGAAAAATCTTCGCCGGGTTTTCCTATTACCGCGACCGGTGTCCCGACAGGTAATTTAGCTCCAGTGGCGGCCAGGTGTTTGAGCAGTGTGCCAGCGTCGAATGCCTCGAGCTCCATCACGGCCTTGTCGGTTTCAATGGAGGCAATCGGGTCGCCGGGCTTGACCGTATCGCCTTCCTGCTTCAGCCATTCGACAAGCAAGCCTTCTTTCATCGTCGGCGAAAGCTGGGTGATTGCAGCAAGTTTGGCCATGGTTGTGTGTGCGCATAAGTTACTTCGGGTCAAGCCAATTGAGACCACGGTCGTGCGGTTTTTTTCTCAGTTTGCCCCTGGGGGAGTTATATTGTGGAGGTAAATTCTATGCCCATAAACATCTACACCAATAAAGAAATCGCGAAAATCACCGCGTCGGGTATGCTCGCATTTGAGACGCACATGCTGCTCAAAGACCACATTCGTCCCGGAGTCAGCACGGCCGAACTCGATGAGCTGGTGCGGGCCCACCTTTCGCGCAAAAAGGCGCGCCCCTCGTTTCTGGGGTTTGGCGGGTTTCCCGGGGCGATCTGTACATCCATCAATGATGCCGTCGTCCATGGCATACCCTCGGCAGGGCATGTGCTGCGCGAAGGAGATATCATTGGTATCGACCTCGGTGTCGACCTCGAGGGCTACTACTCAGACACCGCCTGGACGTGGCCCGTGGGCCGGGTGACCGACGAAGCGAGACAGCTGATTAAGGCAACGCAGCAGGGGCTATTCCGCGGCATTGCAGAGGCGCGCCCCGAATCGCGTATGGGAGCGATTGGCGAAGCAGTGCAAAAGCATGCAGAGGGGGCCGGCTTCAGCGTCGTACGAGAGCTGGTGGGCCACGGCGTCGGAAAATCAGTACACGAAGAACCGCAGGTGCCGAACTATGGTAACCGCAAGAACGGCATCAGGCTGCGCGCTGGCATGGTGCTCGCCATCGAACCGATGATTAATGCCGGTAGCTATCATGTCTATACAGATCGCGATAAGTGGACTATCCGCACTAAGGATGGCAAGCTGAGCGCGCACTTTGAACACACCGTTGCGCTGACATCGGGCGGCCCGGTGAACTGCACGCTGCCGAAAGGCGCAGAAACCGATGTGTTCATGCTGCTGGCATCGCCAGCGGCCGGCGCCGCGAAATAGCATCGACGTCGCACGGCTGCTATCTCCAGAGGGCCTATGCATATTTTCCTGACGGGTGCCTCCACCGGCATCGGCAACGCCATCGCGCGGGAGCTCGACAAATTCTACAAGGGCGAGGCAAAGTTCTCACTGGTATCGCGCAATAAAGAACTGCTCGATGCACTCGCGTCAAACCTGCAATCGCCGGCGAAGGTTTTTCCCTGCGATCTCGGGCAGCCGCAGAAAGCGCTCGAGACCCTGGCTCAGGCGACGCAGCAGAATGGGCCGGTCGATCTGCTGATCAACAATGCCGGCATGCAGTTTGTCGACCACTTCACCTCGATCAGCGAAGCCGATGCCGCGCGAGCCATGGATCTGAACTATACAACTCCCACAGCGCTGATGCGCAGCGTGTTACCGGCAATGGCGAGCCGCAATTCGGGGGTAGTGGTAAATATCGCGAGCCTCGCGGCAATTACGCCGACGCCCTACATGGCCGAATATGCCGCATCAAAGGCGGCGCTTGCTGCACTTTCCACCGCGCTGACAGGAGAATACAAAGATACCGCGGTGCATTTTCTGACGGTGTACCCTGGGCCGGTGAAGACCCCGATGGCAGAAAAAGCGCAGGAAAAATATTCCGGTTCGGCGGCGCAGAATGTTCCTTATGGCACAGCAGAAGAGCTCGCCGCAGAAATACGCAAGGCCATACAGAACAAGAAAAAGAAACTGGTATATCCTGCCCTCTACCGCAGCGCCGAGTACTTTCGCGATTTCGCGATCTGGATGACCGCCGAGTTTGCGCCGAAGCCGAAATAAAATTGTTCAAAAAAAACTGGTAGGGGTAGACTTGAGTCTACCCTTACCAGGGAGATCCTATAACGGCTTTGATTTGGCGCAACTGAGCGGCCGGTCAGCATACCAGGTGAAGTAGTTCCGCAGCTCGACCGGGCCGCGCAGGCCAAAGAGATGGAAGAGTTTTTCCCATTCTGCTGCCTGCGTGGCGCGTTTCTTCGACTGGAAGAGCTGCACCGATTGACACTGGGCAAACTCATTGACCTGCCAGAGTTCAGGCTTCAGCGAAGCGGCGAAGGCAAAACAGTTGGGCTGAAGCTTGAGCAAGCCACCCCTGATCACCCCGTTGCCTTCGGTGGTCACCGGCAGGCAGATGTCCGGCTGGGTTATGGCAAAAAGCTCCTTTCCCGCAAGCGTGACGCGACCTGAGCCGAAGCTCCACACCTTGTCGGGTACTGCGTAGAAGGCCGTCTGTACACGGGGAGTAATGAACCAGGGCAGCGCAAAAACGATCAGGATTGTAGGAATTCCCCAGCGCAGGTTGCGCCTTGCGCTCCATAATCTTTTGCGTGCCTGCCAATACAGCAGCGCCAGCAGTATCGCTGCAATGGCGACGAGCGGCGCCAGTAATGCGCGCGTATCTGGCACGGGCAAATGGCGCATGGCATACAGGCTGTGTTTTCCGGCAAACCAGAGGTAGAGCGCATCGAGCCCCTGCAACAGGTAGCCCGCGGCATCGAACGGAATATAGAGTATGGCGGCAAAAAGGTAGAGACCAGAGAAGGGCACGAGCAAAAGGTTATAGATCACCGAAAGCGGTTGCGCACTACCAAACAGCAGGTAGGTGAGCACGAAGGCCGGCAAACCCGCAGCAAGGGTCAGCGCCACATGCCCTGCGATCAATTGACGAATTCGCCCTTCACGGCTGAAGCAGAAATAGATGGGCTGGTAGAACAATAGGATCGCTGCCGTGATGCCGAACGACAGAATGAACGAAATCGTGAAGGTACTCAGTGGAAATAGTGTCTCCACAACCAGCGCGGTGAGAAAAAGCAGGGTCCATGGACTCAGCCGCCGGTCGAGCAGGCGTGCAAGCGCCCCGATCGCGAGAAACAGCCAGGCGCGGAACAGCGGCACGGGAAAATCAAGCAGCAGTAAGAAGGCAGTCGCAATCAGGAAGCCGAGCAGCGCACCCACCGCAGGAATTCCCGCAAAACGAAAGGGCAGGTAGAGCAGCGCAAAGAGCAGGGCGACGTTCAGGCCTGAAACTGCGAAAAGGTGCATCAGTCCCATGTCGCGAAACGCCGCGAGAGTTTTTGCCGGCATGGTTTCGGTATCGCCGAGCAAAAAGGCGGCAATGAGGCTCTCTTCGCCCATAGTGGCAAACCGCCGGCGTAAAAAATCGAGCGCCGCGCTGCGCAGCGAAGCGAGTCGTGGGTTAGTGATTGTGCTTAGGCTAATCTTCTCACACCACGTGCGCACGCCTGACAGGCGCTCGAAAGCCGCGAAATCCCCCTCGGGAATGGGAAACAGGCGGCAGGAAAATCTTACTATAGCCCCGCGCAGCGGCAGCTGCTCTGGACGAAAACCCGTCAGCCGCAGCTTGCTTGAGTCATCGAGCGTCAGAATTACCGAGCGGCGTGACACGCTGCTGACGTGCGCTATTCCCTCGGCTGGTGGTTCTTTCTCTCTGAGAAAGCCTTCCCGCAGAGAAAACAGCCACGTACCGAGCAGAACTCCCACGAGCAGGACAGGGATAAACCTGTGACCGAATTTTCTGTAAGAATAAAGAAGAAACGTGAGTGTGGCAAGTACTGCGAGCGAGGCGAAAACCCGGTACCCACCCGAAAAGAGCGCGAACGAAACGAACGTCAAAAATGTTAATGGCCAGGCCATCGCCGCGAGTTGTTCGGCGCGCTGGCCGGCCTGTAAAGTACGATTGGGGCCGCCGCCGGCCCGATTATTCTACTTTGGGCATCTTGCGCAGGAAAGTGGGGATGTCGTAAACTGCGCCCTGCACTGAAGTGTCTACACGGGGGAAATCGAGACCCTGCTGGCCTGCACCCGTGCGGTATGTGCTGTCTTCTGTGCCGGTGCGTGGCAGAATCTGTGGCTGGAATTGCTTCTGCGGCTGGCCTGGCTGCGCCATCGTCCGTTGTTCAGGAGCGGGCATTCCCGCCTCTTTGCGGCGGTAGCCGGTCGCGATGACAGTGATCGATACATGATTATCCTTGGTTTCATCTTCAGTGAAACCAACGATGATAACTGCATCTTTCGATACCTGCTCGTGGATCTGCTTCTGGATCTCATGGTATTCGTACAGGGCGAAGTCTGAACCGCCGACGACGTTGATCAGTACTGCCTGCGCGCCGTCGATAGTCTTGCCATTGAGCAGCGGGTGGTGTATCGCGCTCTGCAGTGCTTCTGCGACGCGGTTCTCACCGGTGCCTTCACCGAGACCGATAACGGCGTCGCCGTTTTGGCCCATAACCGTGCGCACGTCGGCAAAGTCGACGTTCACAAAACCGGTGGAGTTAATGATGTTGCTGATACCGCGTACCGCGCGGTAGAGCATGTCGTCGATCAGTTTGTAGGCAGCGCCGACTGAAGTTTTTTTATCAATAACTTTGAAGATCGCTTCGTTGGGGATAGTGATCAGCGTGTCGACGCGGTCGCGCAGGTTGTTCTGTCCCTGCTTGGCGTAGCTCATACGCTTTTCACCTTCAACGATGAAAGGCAGCGTGACGACACCGACAGTGAGTGCCTTGAGTTCGCGCGCCACCTCGGCGACGATCGGCGCAGCACCGGTGCCGGTACCACCGCCCATGCCCGCAGTGACAAACACCATGTCGGCGCCCTTGAGCACGTTCATGATCTTCTCACGATCTTCCATAGCCGCCTGCGCACCGACGTCGGGAATACCGCCAGCGCCCATGCCGCGCGTGAGTTTTGAACCGAGCGCAACCTTGATAGGAGCATGCGAGCGTTCAAGCACCTGTTCGTCGGTGTTCATTGCGATCAGCTCAACACCCTCGAGGTTCATCGAAACCATACGTTCGATGGCGTTCATACCGCCGCCGCCCACGCCGACTACCTTGATTGTAGCGGGGGATTTCTTTTTTTCTTCAAATGCCAGCATCGTGCGCTCCTACAGGTTTTTCTGTAACCAACTCTTCACTTTTCCTAACAGGTTGCGTCCCGGTTTTTGTGTTTCTGTTTCACCGTACCGCGCCTGGTACAGGATAAGTCCTGTTGCCGTGCTGTACGGGGGTGATGCAACCTTGTCTGAAATCCCCAACAAGCCCTTTGGATAGGCGACAGAAGCACCCAGCTGCAGAACTTCTTCTGCAAGGCCAACCAGGCCTTCGAGCTGCGCGCCGCCTCCCGTAAAAATAATACCGCCGGCCAGAATATTCTTCCTGCCGGATTTCATGAGTTCCATGTCGACCAGTTCGAGCATCTCGCGCATACGCGCTTCGATGATCAGCGCAAGGTCGCGGCGTGGAATCTGCCGTGGTGCACGCTCGCCCACAGAAGGAACATCGACCATTTCCATGGGGTCAACGTCTGCGGCGCGCGCGGTGCCCTTGCGTTTTTTCAGCATTTCTGCCGCGTCGATCGGCGTCTTGAGTCCAATCGAGAGGTCTTGCGTGACGTGCTGGCCACCCAGGCAGATGGTCGCCGAGTATTCAACGCCGCCGTCGACGTAGATAATGAGGTCGATGACTCCCGAGCCGATGTCACAGATCGCCACACCGAGATCTTTCTCGGCTTCAGTGAGCAGTGCCTGACTCGAGGCAAGGGCCGAGAGTACCTTGTTCGAGACGCGCACGCCAGCCTGTTCAACGGCCTTCTCGGTGTTCTGTAGTTGCGTGACAGGTGCAGTGACGATATGCACCTGTGCGTCGAGGCGGACACCAACCATGCCGAGTGGGTCTTTGATGCCGGCCTGGTCGTCGACCTTGAACTCACGCGAGAGCACATGCAGTATTTCCTGGTCGGCAGGAATACGGATATTCTGCGCCTGCTCGATGACTCGGAATACGTCCGCGTGGCTGATAATGCGGTCGCGGCCCGTAATGGTTACCATGCCGTTGGCATTGTCGCCGCGGACGTTCTTGCCGGAGATATTGATAATGACTTCGTCGATTTCGACAGCTGACATGAGCTCCGCCTCTTCAATGGCGTCGCGTATGCTTTTTACTGTTAGTTCGATGTTGGTGACAGAGCCCGATTTGACCCCGCGTGCTTCGACGACACCCAGGCCGATGATTTCAATGTCTTCGGGCGATGAAACGCGGGCTACAATGGCAACCGTCTTACTCGAACCCAGGTCAAGGGCTGCGACGATGCGGCCGCCGTGTGACCCCGCGTCATAACTCATGTGTCGCCCTCTGTGCCGCTTCGGTTCGTTTTCATTTCGCGTATAATTGCGCTGTTTTCCTGCAGGTCTACCAGTGTCACCGATCGCGGCAGCTTGGCTTCGAGGTACGCGTACACTGCCCACAACCGGCGCAGGGTCTCTTCAGAGAAGCGGCCCTCATACACCACGCAGGAGCGAATACCCGCTGAATAGATTCGGTAGCGCCAGATTCCGGGTTTACCCGTTTCATCTGTCGTGCGGTCTTTCAGCGGCTGTATCTCGATTTCGGCAAGACGTTGCCAGAGAAATGCATACTTTCCCTGTGTGTCTTTCCAAAGCCGGATTATGTCACTTCTTGGTGAAGTCATTGATTCACCGCCAAAAGTCAAGTAGAAAATGACTTTGTCTGGCGTGAAGTCGCGGTGTATCTGCGAGGCATTTTCGACAATTGTCGTGCCTTTGCCGTCCTTCTCGGCGACGCCATTACCTTCGTTTTGCAGGTACTCGAGCGTGCGTTCGGTGATCGCGATCTGTATGCGCTGTCCTGGTAGCACGGCAACCCGGGCTGTGGCGATGCGCGTATTGAGCAGCAGTGCATCGCGTATCTCGTCGGCGCTGACGCCGTCTTTTGCGGCTCGCAGCAGGTAAGTAACGACATCTTGGATGTCTTTCTCGGTCAGGATACGGTTGCCCTCGACACTGACAGCCCACTCGCCGTCGCCCGAATGGCGCTTCACAACATACCAGGTGAGCAAGATGCCTCCCAGGGCGAAGAGCGTGAGGCCGGCATAGAGGATTTTTTTGCGTAACGGCATGGATGTCGTGATTGGGCGACCGTAGACCTATTCTGACGGCGTTTCGCCTCCGCCTTCGGCTTCAGAGAAGTTGCGGTTCCATTCGCTGATGAGTTCCCAGATGGTGACAAACATCGTCACGATGAAAGGTCCTAATATCAGGCCCTTAATGCCAAATGCGTTCAGACCTCCCACGATCGCGAGAAAAAGAAACAACGGGTGCAGGTTGAGATCTTTGTCCAGCAGCAGCGGCTTGACCAGGTTCTCAAGCAGGAAGTAAGCGACGAGGCAGGTAATACCCATGACCACGGCGGTGGTTTCCTGGTTATGCGTGTAGAGGTAGAGTGCACCGGGCAGCCAGACAACTGCCGTGCCGATGACCGGAATCAGCGCAAACGGCGCTGCCACTGCTCCCCAGAGCAGGGGAGTGCTGAGGTCGCACAACCAGAAGACGATGCCGATGACACTCCCCTGTACCATCGAAATCACCAGGTTACCTTTAACCACGGCGTCGAATATCTGCACCATGCGGTCGCCGATGTGCTTCTCAATTTTATCCGGAAACGGCAGGTTGCGGTAAACTGCCAGGCCGATTCTGTCCACGCTCCGGAACAGGAAAAACAGGATAAACAATGCGAAAGTGAAGTCGACGAAGAATTTGAGGCCGGTTGTCGCCCACGTCCAGCCCTGTTTGAGAGTTTCGAGCTGGTTGTTGCGTATCGCATCCAGCAGCTGCAGCCGGTAGGCCAGAAGTTGCTGCGCGCTGATATCGAGCCGTCCTTCTATCCACGGGTTGTTGCGATGTATCTCAAAGAGTTTTTCCGGCGTGAACCATTCGCGCGCCAGTTCTGAAGCATGCCGCGCTTCGGTGAAGAGCGCGATCGCCAGAAATATCGCCGGGATAATCAGGCTCAGTATAACAAACACAGTCGAGATAGCCGCTGCCATCGTCCGCCGCCCGTCGAGCTTGCTCAATAACCAGCGGTGCGGAGTGCGGAACAATATGAACAGGATTCCTGAGATGAAGAAGGCATAAATGTAGCTGTAGTAGACGAAGCTGACGAGCCCGAGCAGAAACAGGAAGAGTCCGAAGAAGACGTAGGGCAAGAAACGGTGAAAGTCGAGAAAGCTATAGCTGCGATCCAGTTGTACTTCGCGCGGCTCAGTCTTTTTCATGGGTTGCCACCGCGACTGTAATCAGTTTCAGACCGGCCGACACGTATCAGTAAATTCTCTGCGTAGGGGAGTTTGCTAATGTCAACCGATACCAGCTCGCGTTTGTCTGCGTTCTTGTCGGCGCGGCGCTCATACTGCAGCAGAGCACCATTGGTCTGCACGAGGTGAGTCGTCTCGGTGAACCCGTGCTTTCGCAGCGTGTCGCCATAGTAGCGCACAACGTCTTCGAGCGGATGGTTGGTTTTCTGCAAAATGATACCCGCTTTGCCGACATTTTTTTCTGCCGCTTCGGCCCGGTAAAGTTCTGCCTGGGGGTAGAGTAGCGAGAGGCTGCGGATAAACTCCGGGGCATCGCCTGGCTTTGCAGCCGGTGGCAGTTCACTGCCTGAAGCCGCCACTGGTTCGGCTTTTTTGCCGCAGCCGGCTGCGCCGCCAAGTATAACGACAGCCCATACACAGCAGGACGTAAACAGGCCGAACGGCAGCTTCATGATGAGACATAATACCTCGGGCGCGTGGTGCTGTACAGCGTTTATGGACGTGCTCTTTGGCGCATTGCGAGGTTTGAATTCACTGCAGGAAAAACAATTTACACGCTGTCTTTCCGCGCAGGGCTCACGTATGGTTCTCCTCTTCGGTATGCCCAACATGGGCGAAATGATTTTCCTCGTGGTCATCATTCTTCTGCTGTTCGGCGGCAAGAAACTGCCAGAACTCGCGCGTGGCCTGGGTGCGGGTATACACGAGTTTCGCCGTGGTATGAACCAGGGCAATGCCCCGGTTGAAGCGCAGGAGCATGTGCCAGAGCGCGATATCACTCCGCACACGCACGAGCGCGAAGAGTCGCACCGGCCAAAATCGATTCCTGCTCCTAAAGCGCGCGGCGGCAGACCTTCTGCGCGGCGTACCGCGACGCCAAAGAAAAAGGCCGCGAAAAAGAAATAACTCCCTCTTGGGCTCAAACGAAAACTCCCACGATCGTATCGGCACGCTGGTAGAAGCGCTGCCGTATATCCAGCGCTTCGCCGGCAAGACACTCGTCATCAAATACGGCGGGGCGGCAATGGATAAGGCCGATCTCAGCGACCGCTTCGCGCAGGACGTTGTGATGCTGAAGGCCTGTGGTATTGATCCTGTGATTGTTCACGGTGGCGGCCCCATGATCAACCAGCTGCTATCGCGCCTCGGGGTAAAATCTGAATTCATACAGGGCCACCGTGTTACCGGCGATGAAGAAATGGCCGCGGTTGAAATGGTTCTTGGCGGTGATGTCAACAAACGCATCGTTGCACAGATCGCACGCAAAGGCGGTAAAGCGGTGGGGATTTCAGGGCGTGACGGTGCACTGGCCCGTGCGACACGGCATAAAATCGAACACAAGACTGAGCAGGGAACAGAGCTGATTGATCTCGGCCGCGTCGGGTCGGTTGAGCCCCGCGATGTGAATGTGCAGGTGCTCAACGTGCTGAAAGCCGGTGGGTTCATACCAGTGATTGCTCCGGTGGCGTTTGATGACGACGGTAACTCGCTCAACATCAACGCGGACACTATGGCGGGGGCAATTGCTTCTGCGCTGGGGGCAGAGAAGTTGTTATTGCTGACCGATACCCCGGGTGTGATGCATAACGGTGAAACCCTGACGCGGCTTTCGCCGGCTGACGTGCGCAGGCTGAAAGCAGATGGCGTGATTTCGGGTGGTATGATTCCCAAAACCGACTGCGCTGTCGCCGCGGTCGAAGCGAGAGTCAAGGCAGCCCATATTATAGATGGACGCGTGCCACATGCGCTCCTGCTGGAAATTTTTACCGATAACGGCGTCGGTACGATGATTATTCCCTGAAGCCTGAATTGTTTTTCCCTGTGTCGTACTCAAGTGTGCTCTAAAGCATTTGACGTTGGCTGGGGTGTATCAGCTTCTGCACTACTATGAAAAAAATCTTCGCACTCGCGACACTCGCGGCATTTCCGCTCGCGCTGTCTGCGTATACGTCAACCAACATGGCTGGTCAGACAGGCCTGATTTCGACACCAAGCGCCCGAATCGCCTGGGAAGGCAACAACAGTAACGCTGCAGTCACGGCCGGCTACAGCTATGCCAACAACGGCAGAACTTACAACGCACCCAACGTGAACGTTGCTCTTTTCGACCGTTTCGAGATGGGTGGAGTCTTCAACGCTGTCGAGGGCAGTGGTAATAATGACTTCATGCTGCATGGCAAGCTGCGGTTTTCCCCGTGGTCAGGCCGTGGCAACTCCGCACTGGCAATTGGCGGCAATTACCAGAGCCTTGAGCCTGGCGCGCTGACCGTAGGCCAGGTCTACCTCGCGGCGACTTATGAAGCCAGTTTCTTCGGTATGGAAGCCGATACTTCGGTCGTCCTCGGTAAAACCTTTGGCAGTGCAACCCGCTCGGGCGATCTTGATTTTTCGATGGGCTTTGACCTGAACTTCTTTCCCGGCGTGTTCAACGGTTATGTCCGCTGGCTCAACGAAATCGCTAACTATGATTATCTCTACGGCAATGCCCCGACGCGCGCAGGCTCTCGCGGCGCATTCAATACGGGCTTCCGCATTCCGATTCTCAAGAGCATGAGCAATCTGAAGTTTGATATCAATGTCAAGATGACAGATGCGCTCGACGATGAGCGGGGCTTCGCTGCTGGTGCAGTCTTCGGCGCCCGGTTCTAAATTTCCAGCGGCACGGGTGCACTCAGCGCCCGTGTCAAAATCCTAACCAACGCTTCACTTTCTTCCAGGCAGAGCGGGATTGTGTTGCCTGAACGCCTGCAGCCATGGGTGGGTATAACAATACAAAATTCCGATCAGCAAATGCGCGAAGCATCATTTCGGGCAGGCGTGCGTGTATCTTCTCCTGTGGGAAAAGCGGGGCGCGGGCAAGTATGGCGACGGTCAGTGTATGGGGACTGCCATCGAGTGTCAGCAGGTCAAGACCCGCGTGAATTTGGCCGGCACGGAAATGGCAAAGCCTTTTTTGTCCTGAATGCTCCAGCTTTGCCTTGATTGACGCCAGTACTTCGGAATCGCCAAAAATTGTCAGTTCGGCCCGCAGCCGGTTCGCCAATATAAACAGAGCCTGGAACCAGGTTTCCTGGCTTTCGAGCAGGCGGGCATGGGGCACAATCACGTTCACCATACCGGTTACGGAAAGGTCGCTCGACAGATGCGCCGCGATGACCATCCGGTCTGCGGCATTAAGGGCAAGATTTTCGAGGAAAGAATAGCCCTGCGGGCGGCTGAGCGTTGGAATGGCGCCTAGACCAAGTAGAATGCGGTCGCACAAAAGTTCGCGCGCCGCGTGCGTCACTGCACGAATACGGTCGTTTTCGATGCGCGCGGTCAGCTCGACCGGCTGTTCGCGCGCGGCGTACATGGGTATAATTTCGTTGAACCTGGTTTCAACCGCGCGAATCCGTTCTTCTGCAGTGTTATCGTCGGGCACAATATTCAACGGGTAAAGCTTAGGCGGACTGCGCAGATCTCCCAGGTGTGTGGCGAGGTTCATGAGCGGTAGCATCGTTTCCGGGTTGCTCAGTGGCAGTAGCACCCGGGCCGAAACGTGAGGCGCACTGCCGCCACCTTCTGGTTCGCGGTCTTTCAGCAGCACCGCCGCAAGAATCTCGCTTGCGAGGAAATGCCAGAGCACGAGCTGTGCAGCCATGGGCGGCAGCAGGCCACGCGCCGTGCCGAAATAGACGAGGACCAGCACGATCGGATTTCGATGCAGCGAGTGCAGCCAGGTAAAGCGGAACTCGCCAGCTTTGCCCGGCAGCGCGGACAGGCCAAAACGCAGACCAAATACACAGAGGGTTAAACCCAACGTCTGCAATAGAGTGATCATGCGCAGGTCCTGGAAGAGCAGGCCGCTAAGACCGAAGTATATATAGAAGGCGGGCACAAGAATGCTCAGCCCCAGGAAACGCAACCTGCCCAGAATGCGCGATCCCTGTGTCACAAAGCGCGAGATCACAAAACCCGCGGCATATGCACCGAGTATGGGCTCGATGCCGGCCGCGCGGATTGCCAGCACCACGCCGAGCGCCAGCGCAATCACGAGGTAGAACAGCGCGTACGATTCTTCGCCGACCCGGCGCAAAAGGATGCGCAGCACCTGCGGCACAACGGAAAGCAAGACAACAAAGAGCAGCACCAGGCCGACCACCAGCTGCAGTATTTCTGAGGTTGCAGGGCTTTTGCGTGTGAACGTGAGCAGCAAAGCCAGTGAAAGTAAGGCACTGACCTCAGAAAAAAGCGCGGCGAAAGCAAACTTGCCATCGACCTGGTTGCTGCGAAAACTTTCGCCTGCCGGGTTCTGTCTCTTGCCGGGCGCGTGCACGGCGACAATAATCGCAGCACTGAGGCTTGTAAGCCATTGCTCGCGCAGCAGCACCTGTAGCAGCAAAGCGATCGGCAGTACCGATAGTGCCTGGCTTACCAGTGCAAACAATAGGGATTTTGAAGTGATGCCGAAGCGCTGGTCCCATTCAATGTCGAGTGCAGCGAGAAAGACCAGGAAAAGCGCACCGACCTCTGCAAGTTGTACCAGCAGGCTCTGCTGCGGAAAACTGAATGGCAGAAAGTAGGGAAGTGCAGCACCGCAGAGCAGGAACCCCCATGCCGGGTGTATGCGCGTCAGGCGTGCCAGGCCTATGCTGACAATGCCTGCCGCCGCGATGAAGAGCAGCGAGGCAACTGTCAGAACAAGATTTTCGGGCATGCTTCTTTAAGCGGAGCGTTGTTTGTTTTCAGCGGCCTTCTTTTCGATTTCGACATAACGCTCTGCAATCTGCTGCGCCATGTGCCGAACGCGCGCGATATAGGTCTGCCGTTCGGTGGGCGAGACCGCGCCGCGCGCGTGCAGCAGGTTGAACGTGTGCGAGCATTTGAGCATGTAGTCGTAGGCCGGGAATACCAGCGGTTCTTTTTCCCAGGCGAGGATACGTTTGGCTTCTTCTTCGTACTCGTCAAACCAGCGGAAGAGTTTCTTCGTGTCGGCGAGTTCAAAGTTGTAGTGCGAGTACTCCCATTCGGTCTGCTTATGGATCTCGCCGTATTTCATGTTCTTGTTCCACTGGATGTCGTACATGTTTTCGACACCCTGCAGGTACATGGCGAGGCGCTCGAGGCCGTACGTGTATTCAACCGAAACGGGTTTCAGCGGCAGCGAACCGCACTGCTGGAAATACGTGAACTGCGTCACTTCCATGCCGTTCAGCCATACCTCCCACCCGAGGCCGCTGGCGCCCAGCGTGGGGGATTCCCAGTCGTCCTGCACGAAGCGGATGTCGTGTTCTTCGAGCCTGAAGCCGAGCGCGCGCAGACTGCCGAGGTAGACGTCCTGTGCATCGGGCGGCGAGGGTTTCATGATCACCTGGTACTGGTAGTAGTGCTGGCCGCGGTTGGGGTTTTCGCCGTAGCGCCCGTCGGTCGGCCGGCGTGAAGGTTCAACGTAGGCAACCGCCCAGGGCCGGGGGCCGAGAACGCGCAAAAAGGTGTGCGGGTTAAATGTGCCGGCACCGACTTCCATGTCGAGGCCCTGTGCGATCACGCAGCCGCGCTCTGCCCAGTAAGCATTGAGTGTGGCGATGATATCCTGAAAGTACATGGGCTAAACTGGCACGCCGATTCAGCGCGTCACGCGGTAAGGACAAGGTGACGCGTCCGGCGTGGGCGCTACTTTCGCTTGTACCGGTCGGTCGCTTCAATCAGCGCAGAGCGGATGCCGGGTTCGAATGCAGCATGCCCCGAGTCGGGGACGATCGTCAGCCGTGCGCGCGGCAGCTTCTCTTTCAGGTCGAATGCATTCTTGACCGGGCAGACAATGTCGTAGCGGCCATGGATGATGTCCGCCGAGAGGTGCGCTATGCGGTGCGCGTTGTTGAGTATGTAATTATCTTCGGGGAAAAAGCAGTTGTTCACGAAGTAATGGCATTCGATGCGCGCGAGCGATACGGCGATTTCGGTGAACTCGTGGTAGACACTGTCGCTGGGCCTGAGGCAGATTGTCGCGCCTTCCCACTGGCTCCAGGCTTTGGCGGCTTCGAGGCGTACTTTCTTGTCGGTCGAGGTGAGGCGGCGGTGGAATGCACTGAGCATGTCATGGCGTTCGTTTTCCGGTATCACCTTCACATAGTTCTGCCAGGCGTCGGGGAAAATCTGGTGCGCACCGTACTGGTAGAACCAGAGAATTTCTTCGTGGCGGCAGAGAAAGATACCGCGCACGACCAGGTGGAGTATCCGCTCGGGGTGGCTGATCGCGTACGTGAGTGCGAGTGTACTGCCCCACGAACCGCCGAACACCAGCCACTGCGAAACTCTGAGTTTCTGGCGAATAACTTCCATGTCGCTGATGAGATCCCACAGCGTGTTTTCGCGCAGCTCGGCATACGGAGTGCTTTTGCCTGCACCGCGCTGGTCGAAGAGGATTATACGGTATTTTTCAGGATTAAAAAAACGCCGGTGGTTGAGCGACAAGCCGGCGCCCGGGCCCCCGTGTAAAAACAGCGCTGGAATTCCCTTCGGGTTGCCGCATTCTTCGACATAGATCGTGTGCAGGTCAGAGACCTTCAGGCGGTACGACTTGACGCGGGTAATTTCGGGGTAGAGCTGTTTGAGTTCGGGGGAGTTCATTTGTTATCGTGGCAATGCAGAAAAATTCAGGCGGTAGTAAAGCTCATTAGGCACCGGATGAATTTGGTCGCTAACGAGCGCGTGCAGCGTTAATCGCCCGCTCGAGGCGGTCAATGCCATCGAGAAAGAGGGCAGGGCCGGGCTGCAGAATTTCGGCCGAATCGACTTCATATACCTGGCCGTTGCGCATCGCGGGGGTGCTGGAGAGGTTTGTATCGAGCCATTTCCGGTCCATGGCTTTCCCGCACCACGAGCCGATGATAACTTCGGGGCGCGCCTTCAGGACATCTTCAACTGTGACAATGCGGTCTTTTGCCATAGCGCCTGAGCGCTTCGCAAAGATATTCCTGCCGCCGCAGATCTCGATCAGCTCCGATACCCAGCTAATGGCCGAGATGACCGGCTCATCCCATTCCTGGAAAAAGACCCTGACCTTCCGCTGCCCGAGATTGCGCTGGCGTAGGGCAGCGAGCTTCTTGTTCCACGCCTTCAGCAGTGATTCGCCTCTCTTGCTCTGCCCAACGATACCGGCAAATAGCCGCAGCGTCGATTCGATCTCGGCGATACTGCGTTGGTTCGTCACGAGAACATTTAATCCTTCCTTAATAAGTTTTGCGGCGAGTTCGGATTGGATGTCCGAAAAGCCAATCACCAGGTCGGGTTTGAGTGATTTTATCTTCTTAATGTTGCCGGTCAGAAATGCGCTTACCCTGGGTTTCTGACGCGCCTGCGGTGGCCGCACCGTATACGCGCTGACTCCCACAACACGGCGTTCTTCACCGAGCAGGTAGAGCCACTCGGTCGTTTCTTCGGTCAGGCAGACGATGCGTTCAGGACCTGCCATAGAGAATATCCAGCGCCAGCAGCTTGGCGGTCTCGACACGCTGCGATTCGTCTTCGATCTTCAGCACAGCACGGGCAAACTGGCTGCACTGCGTACGCGAGAGCGCCTGCAGCATGTTTGTCACTACTGCCATGCGGTGTGTCGGCATGGTGTAATCGCGAAAGCCGTGCGCCGCCAGCCAGGCGATTGCCCACGGTTCGCCGGCGATTTCGCCGCAGATGGTCAGCGGCTTGCGGCGGGCGAGGAAGCGCAGCTCGCGCGCGAAGGCAACGAACGCATCGCTCAGCAGTGCCCTGTGCAGAGCAGCGCTGTTCTCGCGGCGCTCGGCAGCGATTGCGCTCAGCAGGTCGGAAGTACCGACGTAAATAAAGTCCAGCTTGTCGGCCCAGCGGCGCGCATTCAGAACACCGCTTGCCGTCTCGAGCATAGCTCCGAGGCTGATAACCGGTACGTTTTTTCCGGGTAATACCGAGTTCAATAAGTCGCGGAGCGCCGCGAGCTCATGCCATTCAGAAAGGTAGGGGATAAGAACCCGTATTTTTTTTTGCACCTGCTGCGCCGCGCGGACGAGAGCAGTGAGCTGCGTCTCCAGTATCCTTTTTTCTTTCAGGAGAAAACGCACACCCCGTAATTCGCGGTCGCGTTCAATCAGCGGGTGCGCGAGAAAGTTCTTGTCCTCGGAAAAATCAAACAAACGGAATGTCACTTCAACGGGTGAGTGCAGTATCTCTTCGTACTGGCGCTGCAACGCGCGCGCCGAAGGCATTTCACCCGCCTCACTAATCTGGTACTCGGTACGGTAGAGGCCGATTCGCTCATCTTTCTTGTGCTGGTTTGTTTCGCCGAGCTCGCCGATAAAGTGCATGGTGCCCGAAAGATTATATTTCTCGCCCGACTGCATGCGCACCTGCACAGACCAGCGTTTGGCCTCGCTCTCGGGGTTACTCTCGATAAACCGCGCAGACTTTTTGGGTTGCAGTACAACATAGCCTATGTCGGCGTCGAGCAGTACCTCGGTCTGCTTTTTCAGCCGGAAGAAACGTGCATCTGCCACCGACACGCAGGGTATTCGCATTGCCCTGAGCATCACAATCTCGTGTGCCGTATCACTGGTCTCGCCGATGATAATGCCGCGCACCCCCGCGCGCTTGAGCGCGAGGACCTCGCTCACCGTCAGGCGCGGCGCTGCTACGATCGCGACACCGTCAGGCAGGCGAAGTTCCTGCTGCAGCCCGAGGAAAAACTGGATGCGGCG
Source organism: Turneriella sp. (assembly GCA_046346875.1). Taxonomy (GTDB): domain Bacteria; phylum Spirochaetota; class Leptospiria; order Turneriellales; family Turneriellaceae; genus Turneriella. Next base: position 239,714 of record JAXMHG010000002.1, read on the forward strand.
TTTCATGTCCGTCATGTCTTTGAGGAAGTGCCGGTTCTGCGGTGCAGGTGCCAGGCCGCGGGCCGGTGAATCAAAGGTAAACTGCCGGGAAACCATGCTGATCACGGCACCGAGGGCCGCCGCTGCGGTCGCTCCGCCGCCAAAAATACGGTTCTTGATTTCGCCCAAAAAGAATGGGTCTTCGAGTGTCAAAATATGCGATTCAAGCACATCGATCGCTTCGTCGATCGCTGCCATCTCACCGGGGTTCTTGCGGCGCCGGTCGAGCATCATTTTTTTCTCGCCGGCCAGCTGCAGCTGCGCCGCGCGCAGCGCGCTCTTAAAATTCCTGAACTCGCTGCGGGGGTTGATGTCGGCCTTTTCTTCGGAGATAAAGCGTTCACGCCTGAACTCCGCCATCAGGCCGCGAATTCTGCCGGGGTAGATACTTTTCGCCCTGATATGCCGCATGCCGGTTCAGGCAGCATATCCTACATTGCGCGTGTTGCAGCAAGAAAAAGCAAAGGTCAGCCAGGCGGGTACCCTCAGCCCAAAAAGCACTCCCAAAAAACCCTCAACGAAGAGACATATTCCGTCCGATACTGGTATATGCTCCGGATTCTTGCCGGTATCCTTTTGTCTGTCCTGCTGGCCGAGGCGGTTGTGGCTGCGTCATGGCGCAATAACAAGACCGACCACCATGGCAATGCCACTGAGAACTTCAGCTCGAGTGGCCTGAAGCTCTACGTCTCTTCTCCCCGCCTGCGTTTTGCGCGTAACGAAGATATCAGCTTCCAGGTAAGCCTCGTGAACGAGGGAGCTTACCCTGTGACGGTTTACCTCCACGAAAACCCGCTGAAGAACTTCACGATTATTGCCCGCGATCAGGACGGGCGTTCGCTGAATGTGAAAGAAGAGATGTACTTCCGCTTTGGCGATGATTACCGTGACCCGCACCACACCCGTTATACCGGCGAAATGTACCCCATGCGCAAGCTGATACTGCATGCCGGCGAGCGTTATGAGAAAAAGATCCGCCTGGCCGACTATATCGAATGGGAAGGATTTTCTGACCGGGTCAAGAATCTGCAGATTAGCGCGCATTTTTACCCGAACCCCGTGCAGGCTGACCGCTACTTCCTGGCGTCGGCCGGCAGTCTGAACCTTCTCTGTGACCGCAGCCGCGAAGTGCTGCCCGAACGTGACAACCGCCAGGATGCGGGCATTGCCCCGCTGGCAGTCAGCGCGCGGGAGATTGTGTACCTGATGCTTTCGGCTGAGTACACCAAAAATTGGTCGCAGTATTTCAAATACCTCTCTCTCAAGGACGTTATCCGCGACTACCCGGAGTTCCTGCGGTTGTATGCGCAGAACTCAACAGACGAACAGGTGAAGGCGCTGTCGGAGTTTCGCAAGTACCTGAGCGGCCGCGGTTCGCACCGCCTGATCAAGTTCCGCGTGCTCGGCGGCGAGACGCGCGAAGAGGGTGAAACCGCACAGGTCCGCGTCCGCGCGAGACGCGATGTGGAAGGTTTTGAAAGGGATTATATCACAACATACTATTTGACAAAGCGCGATACGCTTTGGCAGATTACGGGCATAGAATCGAGGCTGGCGGACTGATTTTGACGACTGGAGAAATCAAGCGCGACTGCAAGGATAACACATGACTGACATTCTTTCACAGGACGAAATAGACCAGCTACTCTCCGCGATCTCGAGCGGCGATGCCCAGACTGAAGATTTTTCGGCGACGCAGGCTGAGCAGAAAAAAGTCAAAATCTACGACTTCAAACGCCCGGACAAGTTTTCGAAAGACCAGATCCGTACGGTACAGATGATGCACGAAACCTTCGCGCGTCTGACAACCACCGCTCTTTCAGCTAAGCTGCGTGCGATGGTCTCTGTACACGTGCAATCGGTAGACCAGCTCACGTACGAAGAATTTATCCGTTCGATTCCCAACCCGACGACGCTGTCGCTCATCAACATGGACCCGTTGAAAGGGTCGGCGATTCTTGAAGTCGACCCGTCGATTACGTTTACCATCATCGACCGCCTGTTCGGTGGAGCGGGGGAGCACGCCAAGCTCACGCGCGAACTCACCGATATCGAAATGTCGGTAGTGGAAGGTATTATCGTTCATATTCTGGGGAACCTGCGCGAAGCCTGGTCGACGGTGATCGATCTCAGGCCGCGTCTTGGCACCATCGAGACAAACCCACAGTTTGCGCAGATTGTTCCGCCGAACGAGATGGTCATGCTGATTACGCTCGAAACCAAAATCGGCGATTCAGAGGGAATGATGAACCTCTGTATTCCCTACATCACGATTGAGCCTATCATCCAGAAACTCTCGGCGCAGTACTGGTTCTCTTCGATTCGCCGGGGTGAAAGCGAAGTGAACCGTACGATGATCCAGAGCCGGCTCGATAACGTTCAGGTTCAGGTATCGGTTGAGATCGGTACGGTGAACCTTGGTTTCAAGGACATAATGAACCTCAAGGTGGGCAACATCATCAAGATGCCGAAAACCACCGTGCGCGATGAATTTACCTTCAAGGTCGAAGAACGCTCCAAGTTCAAGTGCCGCCCGGGTCGTATAGGCTCGCGCCTTGCCGTGCAGATCGGCGAACCGGTGGTGGATATACCGGACGAACTGCTGATTGGCAACCGCAGCGAAGAAGAAGCCTGAGAAAAAACCAGAGGCGGTTAGCCGCCTCTGGTTGAACGATTATTGCCGCGTCAGTTTTTCGCGACCCTTGCCGTTGGGCCCCCATTTGCCTTTGAGCTCCGCACCGTCTGCAGATACCTTGTAGACTACCGGGTCAGGTTGGCCCCAGTCGACCGTCATCGTGTCGCCATCCAGTGTACCGGTACCGGAGAATTGCTGCTCGCCGATCGTCCACTGGAAAGTGTAACCCGTGGAAGCATCGCCGCTGATGACACAGGTGCCTTCGTAGCGTCCGGCACCGGGATTTTTTCCGGCCACGGTATAGGTCCCGCCGACACCTTCGGCAAATAGCGCAAACATGGGCGCCAGAACCGCAAAAAGAAAAAGTTTTTTCATATATTTCCTCCGTTGCTGGTCTCGCGCCACCCCGGTGGTTAGAGACCAGCCCGGCGTCCTGAACCGGGGCACGGGTGCCGTCAATACCATTTAGCATGGCTACTGAAAAAAGAGTTTTCGGGCTGTTTCTGAACAGGGTATTTTCAAGCCCAATGGCTGTCGCACCACAGACGAATACCGAGCAGTCGAGCGCAGAAAAGAAGCGTTTCTATATTGAGACCTACGGCTGCCAGATGAACGAGTATGACTCGCTATTGGCGGCAAAAATTCTCGAAGAGAATGCCACGCGCACCAATGAAGCGTCCGAGGCTGACATCATACTGGTCAACACCTGCGCCATCAGGGAAAACGCGCACCAGAAGGTTTATAATCGTCTGCGCGAGCTCAGTCGCTTTCACAAGCGCGGCGCCAAAGTGGGAGTTCTGGGTTGTATGGCGCAGAACCTGCGCGAAGACCTGCTCTATGAGAATCTTCCGGTCGATTTTATCATGGGGCCCGATGCACTGCGCAACCTGCGTTCGGTCACCGGCGCTGCAGGGGCTGACCAGAAGAGCTTCCTGACTCTCTCGCGGACTGAAACCTATGACGATATCACTCCGTCATTCGAGCACCATATGCGCGACCGGGAAAACCAGACCACCGCGTTTGTCACTATACAGCGGGGTTGCGATAACTTCTGCGCCTTCTGCGTTGTGCCGTATACCCGTGGGCGCGAACGTTCGCGCCCGCTCTTGAGTATTGTCGATGAGGTCAAGGCCCTGGTGCAGAACGGGGTCAAATCTGTCGTGCTGCTTGGCCAGAACGTCAATTCGTATCACCACGAAGAGGCGCGGTTCGTTCACCTGATTGAGGCGCTGCTACGGCAGACAGAGGCAGAGCGCATTTATTTTACTTCGCCGCACCCGAAGGATTTTCCTCTCGAGCTGATCGACCTGATGGCACGAGAAGAGCGCTTCGCGAACCAGGTGCATATGCCTCTGCAGGCAGGCGCCAACACAACACTGAAACGCATGAAACGCAACTATACGCGCGAGCAGTTTCTCGAAATCGTCGGTAACTTTCGTTCGCGCGTGCCGGATGTTGCGATTTCGACCGATGTCATCGTTGGTTTTCCCGGCGAGACTGAAGCAGACTTTCGTGAAACGCTCGAGGTGATGGAGCTTGCCGACTTTGACTCTGCCTTCATGTTTGCCTATTCTGAGCGCAAAGGAACGATCGCGCAACGCCTGTATCCCGATGACATTCCTGAGGAAGTCAAGAAGGCCAGGCTGGCTGAACTGATTGAAAAGCAGCTGGCGCGTTCGCTGCGCAACAACCGGCGCTACATCGGCCAGAACGTCACTGTTATGGCCGAGCAGCCCTCGCGCCGCAACCCCAACGAGTGGGTAGGGCGCATGCGCAATGGACGCAGGGTTGTCTTTGCTCCGGCGAGCACGGTCGATGCTTCTTTCGCTGGTAGCCTGGTTACGCTGGCGATACACGATGCATCGAGCCAGGTTTTGCACGGGCGCTCAGTAAATGGCTGAAGAAGTCCTTCGCTTTGAGAATGTCTGGTACGGCGGCGACTACGCCCGCGACCATGTCGATAATGTCAGTTTTTCCCTCAACCGAGGCGAGGGCATGCTTATCAGCGGCCCCGAAGGTAGCGGCAAAAGTCTTATTCTCGACCTTGTTATGGCCAAAAGGCTGCCGAAGCACGGTAAGATCTGGCACGACGGAGTTATTCTCGATCTGAAAAAAGAAACAGAGGTGGAAAACCTCCGCTTCTCCATAGGTTATGTAACACAGACGGCAGGGCTTATTAATAACCTTTCGGTGCTGGAAAACATCATCCTGCCACTGCGTTACCATACGGAAATGAAGGACGATGAGCTTTTTGCTGCAGCGGATATCTGGATTGACCGCTATGAGCTGGGGCACCGTAAAAATGCCCGCCCTGTGGCCCTTTCCGCTTCAGAAATGATGCGTACCGCTATTATACGGGCACTTATCGTTGAGCCGCGCATCCTGCTGCTTGACTCGATTGTTGATGCCCTGTGCCCGCTGGCTTCGCGCCGCATGCTCGAGCTTCTGTTTGAAGATATACGCCTGCGAAATATAACCTATATCCTTTCCTCTTACCACCCGACCATTTTTGACGGGCGCGACCTGAAATTCATGCTCCTCTACCGTGGAGAGGTCGTGTTCCAGGGTAATCTTGCCGACATAAAAAGAGCAGACAATGTATTCCTCGAGCAATACCGTGCCTACCGGACACAGGGCCCGATGCCGCCCTTTAACGCGACGCTATGAAGTTTGACCGCAACGATATCTTCACAGGCCTTTTTGTACTGGTCGGTTCGGTTTTTGGCCTTTCGGTTCTGCTCTTTATCGCCGGCTACAACCTGCTCGACGACCGTAAAGAATACTGGGTTCGCTTTGAAAAACTCGCGGGCGTCAAGAAAGGAACTCAGATCAAGATCAAGAATTTTACCATAGGCGAAGTACAGGAAGTGCTCCCGATCTACGGCACAGACCTTCACTTCAAGGCGCGCGTGCTTGTAGACAAGGAATTCACCATCTACCAGGGAACAACGGTCAATATCACCAACCAGAACGTGATTGGTGACGCGATTCTCGATCTTACCCCGTCACTGGTGAAGAAGTACCCGCTCAAACCCCACGATACCCTGTTTGCGACTAACGTCACCAATCTCGACCAGATGGTTTCGCAGATTTCGAACCTGGTGTCGACGGTAAACAAGATGGTGGAAACTTTTGGTGCGCTGGCGGGCGACAACAAGACTGACGTAAAAATGCTGCTCACCAACCTAAACGGTTCAATTACCCGTGTGAATGGCCTGCTTGATGCCTCGCAGGGTGAAATTGTCGCGATCATGCGTAACATCCGCAGCACCTCAACCACACTCGACAAGTTCACAAAAGAAATGGCAGCAAACCCCTGGAAGATCCTGGACAAGAAGGGCGGTCCGGGCGCCACGACCGGCGATTCGGCTGCGCTGCCGTAGGGGGCAAGCCCCTAGAGAAACAGCCAGCCGGCAACACCTGCCGCGAGCAGCATGACCAATACATTTGCTTTAGTATAGTGCCGCACGACGAAACAGGCTGCACCAATAAGTCCAAAGGTTACCTGTTGGTAGAATGCTGTGGTGTGCGGGATCAGGCGCAGCAGGAAAACAAGCAGTAGTGCGATAGCAGCGACGCTGGCACCAGCGATAAATTCTCTGAGCAGGTTTTGTAACCGGGCGTGGCGCAGCAATGTGACAAGTAATGGAGCAAGGGTAATTCCGGGTAGTAGTGCCCCGAGTAATATACCGAAGACTGCAGTGACACCGGAACTATGATAAAAAAGCCATGCTGCTGCGTTGACTTGTGGTCCCGGTATTACCTCCGCCAGCGCCAGAGAAGCTTTGAACATTGGCCGGCATATTTCCCCTAATTCTGGATAGATGTGTTCGGTGCAGCCTGTAACGAATTGTCTTTCGATCAGGGCCCAGTAAGAGTGTATACCTCCGAAGCTCTGGACTGATATCAGGAGAGAGTCAAGTAAGGACTGCAGAAAACTGGTCATCGGAGTCTGGAGCGAAAATACAGCGAGCGGCCGAGAAAGTAAAGTCCGGCCAGGAGTGCGAGCAAAAGGAATGGTATTTGCATGGTCTGCATCAAAAGTGCCAGGATCAGTATGAGCAGCCAGTCGCTTCGCATCTCGAGCGTGCGGTCGCTGAGCCGTAGGATTGAATGCATGAGAAGTCCGCAGATACCTGCGGTTACGCCATTTATGAAAGCGGGATTCTTCTGCACCAGCTGGCTCACCCGTTCGCTACCGACGGATGCTATTATCAGCGCGAGGATCACGAATCCTGGAATGACGTAGCCGACTACAGCCGCAATACATCCTGTGAAGCCAAGAATTCTGTAGCCGGAGAAGCATGCAAGATTAACATGAAATGGCCCCGGGATAATTGCCGCCAGTGAGAGATTCTCCCGGAATTCATCCGTTGTTAGCCACTGCTTAGCATCGACAAGGTGCTGGCGCATAATCTCCGTAGTTGAAGCGCCAAGTGAAGTAAAACCGATTCGAGCAAACCGGCTGAAAATCTGCCAATGTGTCAGGTCGTTCATTATTTTCCGGGCAGCGGTACGTTCAAGAGTCCGGGATTACGGTTCAGGTAGTTGTCGAGAGTCCGCTGCTCTTTTGAACAGATGTTCGAAAGAAACGACGGGCCGATCAACTTCTGGATCTGCTCCGGAAACGCGTCCCGGTTGAGGTGTGCATTTTGCCTTACGAGGGAATTTTCCGGGACACCTGCCAGATGTGCAAAATTTGAGAAAGCGTTGCTGAAATCAACAAGCCGGATGATCAGGCGATTTGCGGGCGCAACGGCTTTCATGCTTTCGAAGACAACAATCGATTGGCTGCGCCAAAAATGGGCCAGTTCAGGTATCAGGACAGGTATGGCTCGTTTGAGCGAGGCTTCATCCAGGAGCATCTGCTCGGAAAAATGCGGTGAAAGTACCCGGGCGTACCGTGGGTGGTAGCTGAAGTCAATACTGTTCTGCCCTCTGCGAATGGAATCGAATACACGCATCTCCATGTCGAGCAGAGAAACTATCCAGGATTCACAGTCCCGCACCACAAAAACGAACTTTGCTTTCGGAAAGGTTTCAATGACTATCTCCGGGGAAAGAAAAAGAAACGCCGCCGAATCAACTGGCTTACCGCTGAGCCTGGCCCGCTCAAGAAGAAGCTGGCGCACCGCGGCAGCAGTCTGCTTACCGTCACGGTAATTGAGTAGTGCGTTGATGGTTTCAACCCGCATGAATTCGTGGGTTGCTCCATGCATCTGGAAAATGCCTGCCAGGGAAGTTGTCGCAGTCCTTGGAAAGCTCAGGTTGACCAGGTGAAACGGCCTGTGGCTGCTGGGGGGATTGCAGCTCGCCACACAGCAGGCCAGGAGTAATAGGGCAAAGCGAAACATCAGGCGTTGTGAGCCTGTTCTCTATGCCAGCCTCGTTGCCGTAAAGACTTTTTGCCAAATCGAATTTGTCATACCATGAGAAGACGATTTTGCTTGCCAATGCTGCCTGAATGGTCATATTTTTCCCGTGAGCACAAGACTAGGTTGCTGGTTGTTTTTCGTCTGCTTACTGAATTCAGACCTATTTGCTGTAGCTCCAAAGCAGTTTCGTCTTTCAGGCATCAGGGCCGTGGACTCAGTCAGGAAAAAGGGCCTGAGTATGGATCCAATGATGATTTCTTCGGTTCTTCATATCAACAGAGAGTATCGTCTCTCTTGGCAGCTTGAAAAGCTACGGGCACACCTTTTGGCAAATCCGCCCCGTGGGCGGCGTCCGATGCTCCGGTTCGCAGAGCCGGGCTTTGCAGCCTCCGAAAGCGAGGTGAAGTTGCTCAAAGGAATTGACCGTATCACAGCCAGCGCACTCTATTGTGATATCTATCCGTTGCCATGGGATTTTTATAGTGAGCTTGAGACTATGGCAGCGCGGGGTGAGTACTATGCAACTCATGCTCTGCTCGCTGCCGTCATCTTGCAGCAAAAGAAATGTTCCGTTGATAGGGACCGCCTGACCGGAATTCAGCAGGGCCTGGAAAGAACCGTTGCCAAAATTGCGGGTAGTCAACAGCCGCTAAATGATTTAAGAATCGAAGCTGTGCTAATGCTCCTGCTGGCGGGAGGCAGGGATGCGATCAGGGCGGAATGGATTGCAGAAATCTACCTTGCACAGTCACCAGACGGCAGCTATTTTCGCAATGATCATAGTACTGTGCTTGCAGGCTGGGCCATGCTTGAATACGCCAGGCTTCAGGGGGGCGAACGCTAGCCCCTGGAGGCCTGCTTTAACTATCCGGCCAACGAAAAGTGCGTGGTCAAATAAGCCAGACCAAGGCCCCAATGATTCTTTAGTTCATCACAGTAATCGGGAAACGGCCGGTAGATGGGGCGTCGAGGCGTCACCCCTGATTGTGAGGCGGCATTCGTTATCGTCATGGACACACCTGCGGGCAAAACTCAGGAACTCCTGCCTGTGTGACAGATAGTTCTGCAGGGTCGATGAAGTCGTCAGAAATTCATCACCAGGGTTACCCGTTAGATCAAAATGAAAGAAGCGGCAGATGCGCTGTATCGCAGCGTTCGACTTCAGTACCTTTCCTGTTAGCATCGTGACTTGTACCTGGACGAAGAAAAAATCCAGGATTAATAAGGTGGTCAATAATGGCACACGCGACCCCCGGTATGCGGCATCCCAGAGAAAGAGCCCATAGTCTGCACAGGAGAGGTCCTCCCGGATATTGCTTACATGAACCAGACCAATTTTCTTTCCCCTCTTTACTATGACGAAATAGTAATTTTCTGGTTTGAGAGTTCTGACAAACCAGTCGTTTTGCATATCTGGTGTGATAAGTTGCTGGTAGATGTGATTCTTGCGCACCGAGTCGGTGTTTCGTCCCTGTCGGATTTCTTCCAGATCATCAGGCTGCACCCTGCGCAGCTGGAGGTGAAACTGGTGCAGACTCAGCATTCTGACTAATTGGCACGGTCGTGGCCTCACAATGTAAAGAAAAACCCCGGCATAAAGAAAACGCACGCGACGGCATTGATTGACGCACCGTTCGCGGGTTCATCATTAGGGTGTGCTGCAGGTTGTCCGTGCTCACCGTATATTTGCCCTCGGAGCAATTGTCTATGCGCTAATCCTCGCTTTTTTGCCGTTGCAGCGCCAGGCAATGGAGACCTATGCGTACAGCGCGGCCATAGAGGGGTACTATAACCTGAGTAAGACCTTCAACTTGTATATGCAATCTGAACAGATACCAGATATTTCGCGATGGCATCCTAATCATCCTTTACCAGGCTTCTTTGCAGGGATAATGTATGATCATTTCGGAATTTCTGCCCTGAACTGGTTTCGGGGCTGGAATCTCTTCTGGGCAATAGGACTCATCACGGTATTCTACCGCTTTATGCTCACGCTCAAATTCAGCAATAAAACCAGCGCACTGGGCGCACTCCTGCTGGGGATTACTCATGGTATTTGGACAATGGCACTTTCTGCCGAAACACACCTGCCAGCCCTTGCACTGGCAGTTGTTGCCGCGGACTATCTGGTGAAATATCTGCTGGATGGTGCGCCTGGAAAACTGTTGTGCAGCGCGATGATATTCAGCCTTGCTACGGGGTTTCATCTTGCCGCCGGCTTGCTTGTGATTCCGGCATTTTTGGCCTTGCTCTCGCACGGCTGGCGAAAGGAATATGCTGGAGCGGCAGCAGCTTTCATAGCAGGTTTCCTTTTTTTCTACTTGCTCTGTCCGGTCGTCATACTGCGCATCGGGAGTATCAATCAGTTCAACCAGACTCTCTTCATGTACAAACACCTTGTGCATCAGAGATACGAGGGATTGTACTGGTTCTGGATCGCTATGCTCACATTCCTGCGTTCGATCATTTACATTGATGCTGCGCAAGTAGTTTCAGCAATTGTTGTGCTGATCCTGACCCTCTATACTATATGGACTGGAGCGCGAAACCTGATCGCTGTACGACCTGTCCGTATACTGCTTATAGGGGTGCCTCTGACCTATCTATTTTCGCATATGGTACTTGGGGCCAGGCCGGACGGTGTCAATGGTTGGCTTTTCACATTGCCGGCGCTCCTGGCGTTGTTTGCCGCGGCATTCGCGCAGGGGCGCGGGCTGAGACGCCTGGTGCTGCCCGTTGTTTTGTCCGGTCTTTTTGTGGTGAATCTCATTGGCGTAGTGTTGCCAAACGCGCTCATGCATTCTAATCAGGTGTACTTTTTTACACCGCCGGCTAACCTCGGGAAAGAAACGCCCGTTGGTTTTGTGATCGATAACCCGGTTTTGACTTATGCAGAAATCTGGAATGCTGGTACGCACTTTGGCTTAAGAAACCAGACTGTATTTCTCCCATGTTGCGGTGAACAGAATGTACGGGATAACGTTGCGCAATGGTTACTGCGCAACCGGGACCGTTTTCTGCTGATTTCTGACCAGGCCGGAGAACAAGTACCTGAACTACTCAGGCAGCTGGGTATTGCATTTTCGGTTACACTGTCGCAGCAGTCATTAGTTGAGCAAAGATTGGTGCCAAGCTCTATTTACACCGAATATCCATCAAACGGCATAATGACCAAAATGCTGCGCGTCTATGTCCCGGCTTCCTGAGTAAGAAACCTGTGGAAATTGAGCTGGATTGCAGGACTCTCGCCGGACTTCGTCGGCGTATTCAATTCTAAAACGGGTGAGGTTTGTTTTGCACATTAATCTATTTCGTTTTCGCTTAAAATCCCCTTTGCCCGAACCTGCCGGCGCAACAAGTACACCACGATCCCCAGGTTGATCGCGGCGCCTAAGAATTCGCGGCTCTGTTCGATCCAGGGTTTTTCTGCAGCCATCTGCTGGGACAGCAGATTCTGACCGCCCAGCGCAAGCCACTGCCGAAAGCCGTCGAGAGCGATCAGCATTTCTGTCACACTCATCCCCAGCAGCATCCAGAGTAGCCAGGGCCAGTACTTTTCTGCGATGGCGCCCAGGCAGCAGATGGCCGTCAGCGCGTAGAGGGCCATCCAGTGCAGGGGGTCAGGATCGTTATACTGCACGGCGGCGGCAAAGACGAGGTAAGCGGCGGCCAGGGTTAAGAAAAACAGGCGAAAATAGCTGCCCATGGGGCATTTTACAGGGGCGAGCGCGGGCGAAAAGTCCGTCGGGTTGCTCAAGGGTTTCATGGACACTCCGTTCATTTTTTTGGCACTGCACGCTAAAATAATGACATATTTATCAGATACTGTAGCCCTTGCTATAGGCAGCAGTGTCCAATAACACGTGAAGGGGATCTTATCGAAATGAAATCCATTATGGTGGCTCTTGCAGCCATGTTATCCGTCTCTCAGCTTTTTGCCGGTTCTGGCAGCAGCACCAGCCTGAACGGGGTATACCCCATCGTGCTTTCGCACGGCATGTTTGGTTGGGGCACAACTGATACCAACTCATTGATCGGTATCCTGAATTACTGGGGCGGAATGGATGACCACCTGCGTTCAAAGGGAGCGATTGTTTATGCTCCCGGCAAGTCGGCCCTGCAGTCGAACGCCGTGCGCGCACAAGAACTCAAAGATAAGATCAACCTCTTCATGGCCGCTGGTGGCCATACCAAGATCCATATCGTCGGGCACTCGCAGGGTGGCCTCGACAGCCGCTACATGGTAACTAACCTGGGTATGGCGAGCAAAGTCTCGACGTTGACTACGCTGAATACTCCGCACAAGGGCAGTCCAATCGCCGACATCGTGCTTGGCGTTGTGCCTTCGTGGCTGATGCCGTATGTCAGCACAACGATCAACGGCCTTGTCAAAGTCATCTGGGGCGGATCTCAGAACAACCTGAACGCGTCGCTCAGCTCGCTGACTATCTCAAACGCCAACAGCTTTAATGCCGCCACGCCAGACGCGAGCGGCGTGAAATACTTCTCCTACGGTTCAAAGGTTACCGTGCCTGATCTGATCCAGCATCCTCTCATGGGCCTACTGGTGCCTGTCACCAGTGTCGGTGGTGTGGCAAAAGGCCAGGGCATCGAGAACGATGGTCTGGTGCCGCTCAGCTCACAGAAGTGGGGCACCTGGAAGGGCAGCCCAAGCTATGGTCTCTGGGTAACCGGTCTGGATCACCTGCAGGTGACAAACACCCTGTCTTCTGGTCAGGCCTGGTTTGATGTGAAGAGTTTTTGGCTTTCACTCGCCCAGAACGCGAAAAGTAACCAGTAATTTCAGGACGCCGGCAAAACGGCGGCTGGAAAATCAAGGCTTTGCACTACGGGACACTGATGTCCCGCGGGCTGCCCCGCCACGGATGGCAATTGGGGCAGCCGACGGGCAAAGCCTTTTTATTTTGCACTCCGGGCATTTCGGCCGCCGGGCGATACAGGTCTTGCGCCCGTGAAAAATCAGCAGTAGGGGCATATCGCGCCACGTTTTCTTCGGGAATATTCCCATCAGTTCGCGTTCGACGATGATTGCGTTGTCACTCCTGGTGAAGCCGAGCAGCCGCGAAATGCGCTTCACATGGGTATCGACAGTAATACCCGGAGCTTCACCGAATGCCTCGGCCATGATCACATTGGCTGTCTTACGCCCGATACCCGGCAGTGAGTGCAGCACGTCAAAATCACGCGGTATACGGCCATCGTACTTTTCGACGAGTATCTTTGCCAGTGCTACAATGTTCCTGGCTTTGTTGCGGTAGAAACCCGTGCTGTAGATCAGCTTTTCCACTTCTGCGACATCTGCCGACGCGAATGCCGGCATGTCGGAAAATCGTTCAAACAGCGCCGGCGTCACGAGGTTCACACGCTCATCAGTGCACTGTGCTGAAAGTATGACGGCCACAGCGAGCTGTTCTGTGGTTTTGAAGTGCAGCGGGCAGGCAGGGCGGCCGAATTCTGCCTCGAGCAGCTTGAATATTTTCAGTGCACGCTTCGGGAGCTCAGGATTGTTCGAGGATTTCATAGACCGTTACAGGCTGCTTCTTGCCTTTGACTCGCATGGTATCAAGCTCCCGGGCAGGGTAGGCCTTGCCGATGGAGTGCAGTACCGCGCTGCTGACCACTATCGGAGCAGAAAATGTGGAGGACAGCGATTCAATACGCGAGGCAAGGTTCACCGTATCACCGATAACAGTACCCTCCCAGCGCTCGTTTTCACCGATGGTACCGAGTCGCACCGTACCCGTGTGTATGCCAGTGCCAATATCGATCGGCGCGTAGCCCTGGTTTTGCCGATGGATATTATAGTCTTTCAGGATACGGCGCATTTCGAGCGCGGCGGCGACCGCCCCTGCGCTGCCGCCCTCCGTGGCAGCCGCAACTTCAGGACCTCCTTGTCCCTCCGTCAGTGGCAAAGAGGGCTGCCCGTCGGCTATCGCCAACGGCTGATAGCTGCCCGCCACTGACTCCACACCTCCGTGAGTTTCAGGAAACAGCGCCATGATGGCGTCGCCGATGAATTTGTCGATGAAGCCGCCGTGGCGGCGGATGACCGGGCCCATGCGGCTGAGGTACGAATTGAGAAAGCGGAAGTTTTGTTCGGGGGTCATCGATTCAGACAGCGAGGTAAATGACCGGATGTCAGAGAACAGAATGGCAATTTCGCGCGTCGTGGACTTTCCGAGTGTCAGCCGCGTAAAGTCGGTCTCGCCCGCGAGCTCGAGAAACTTCTGTGGCACAAACAGCTGGAATGCCCGGGCCATCTCTCGTTCGCGTTCGATGACCTGCCGTTGTGCTTTTTCTTTTTCGTCGCGCCAGATATTGATACGGTCTGCCAGCGCCAGAGAGAGAAGAATAACCTCAAGGGCAGAACCGATTTGCGCCGAGTACGAGCTGATAAACGAATAGTTGATAACTCCCACATTGCGCAGCGCGAGAAAGACGACACCGCCAATGAGTGTCGTATATGCTATCAGAAAGAAGCGGGCAATCTTCTGCTTTTTCAGGTACAGCAATAAGGCCTTGAAAAAGATGAGCAGCGCACCTGTGCTGCCGGTGATAATGCCGACCGTGATGAAAAAACGGTATGGTATGAAAGGGCCGGCGACCATTGAGACGAAAGTAGCAAAGGAAAGATAGCCCGAGATGCGGTAGAGGCGGGGGATGGTTGCCTGCGCCTGGAAGAACTGCGCCGCGAAAAGCAACTGGAAGATTGTCGCAAGGTGCAGAAACCCGGGCAAAAGGTATTTTGCCAGCCGTGGATAATCGGGTAGCAGCAGCTCATGCAGAAAACCCCACAGGGCGAACTGGAAAAGCATGAAGAAAAGAATATAGAATACGTAAAAGGCGTAAGATCTTTCGCGCGTAGAGGCATAAAGAAACAGGTTGTAGAGCACCATCACCAGCATGATGCCGAAATACACACCAAACACCATCTGTTCGATATGGTTGTCTGAGTGAAACTGTGCTTCGGTCGTCAGCCTCAGCGGCAGGAGCATGCTGCCCTGGCTGGTCAGGCGCATCAGTACGACGCGCTTTGGGGCTGAGATTTCGGTCTTCGCGAGGCGCGGCGATGCCGGCAGCGGCGAGGTATCAATAGTCAGGGGGAAAACAAAATTCCGGTGCGCTGCTGGCCGAGTACTTACGGGAAAATCGCGCCCAGTGACATAGGCATCGAGTATCAGGCCGCGTTCGTTCAGGTAGCTGAACTGTATGGAGTCGATAAGAGAGGTGAGTTCCAGAACTAGGCGTTGCGGCCGGTCGGCTGGGGCCTCAAACGGAATGGCGACCCAAACTGCTTTCGCCGTATAGCCGAGTGAGAGTCGTTTACTCTGTGCCCGGGTGAAGAAACCCTTCTGCAATAGCTCCAGCGCTTCATGTGGCTGCTGTTCGTTATACTCTTCGAAGTAATACCAGACATTGCCAGCGAGGTTGTACTCGCGCGCCTTATCATCGTAAGTCGCAAAATCGAGTGCGCTGAGCGGGGCGCCGAGAGACAGAAGCAGGGGAAGAATTGCGCGGCGCATACGCCAGCCTTGTCAGGCTAGCGGCTGCTGTAAACCACTAAGGGTGGCGCCTCAGTTCTGGTCGAGAAAGTCGCGCAGGCGGCGCATCCGGGTTGGTGCACGCAGGCGACGCAGCGCCTTGGCTTCAATCTGCCGAATACGTTCACGCGTCACCTTGAAGACGTAACCTACCTCTTCCAGTGTGTGCGTATAACCGTCGTCGAGACCGAAGCGCATACGTATAACTTTCTGCTCGCGGGCCGGCAGAGTTGCCAGAACCTGCTTGAGCTGTTCTGCGAGAATTGACTGTGCAGTCGACTGCAGGGGGCTGGGAGCCTTTTTGTCTTCGACAAAGTCCCCCAGCTCGCTGTCCTCGTCTTCTCCAACCGGCGTCTCGAGTGAAACAGGATCTTTGGCGACAGATTTGACTTGCTTCACCTTGATGACCGGCCAGCCGAGGCGTTCGCCGATTTCGTCATCCGATGGTTCGCGCCCGGTTTCCTGCAGGAATATACGGGCTTCGCGGTTCACCTTGTTGATCTGCTCGATCATGTGCGAAGGAATACGGATTGTGCGCGCCTGCTCTGAGAGCGCGCGCGTGATTGCCTGGCGGATCCACCAGGTGGCGTAGGTCGAGAATTTGTAGCCCTTGCGGTATTCAAACTTCTCCACCGCGCGCATCAGACCAATGTTGCCTTCCTGGATCAGGTCGAAGAAGTGCATACCACGGTTGGCGAAGCGCTTTGCGATCGAGACAACCAGGCGCAGGTTGGCATTGATGAGTTCTTTTTTCGCGGCATCGATTTCACGCTGGCCGCGCGAAATTTTTTCGCCCCAGAGCAGAATGATCAGGGTAGGTGAGCCCGCTTCCTGTTCCATACGGCGCAGCTTGCGCTCGTTGTTGCGTATATCTTTGATGATGTTCTTCACATCTTCAACCGTGCAGCCGAGCTCGCGCTCAACGATGTGCAGGTCTTCATTGCGTTCGATGTAGCGGTTAAACGCCTTGATGCCTTTCACATCATGGCCGTAGCGCTCTTTCAGCTTGAGAAAGTGGCGCTTGATTTCCTTGATACGGAAAACCATGCTCTTGATCTTGTTGACGTGTTTCTGCAGTTCTTTTTGCGAAACACCCACGCGTATCACGTGGTCTGCGGCAAGGCCCTCGAGTTTCAGGATCTGTGCCCAGACTTCCTGGTGCTTTTTACTCTTGTGCGTATAGCGCTTGAGCTTTGCCTTGAGCGATGAGATCTGCTTGTCGTAATCGATGACGGGTTTGATCTCGCGCAGGAACTTCTCGCGCAGTTCTTTTTGTTCGTTGGTGCTGATGTAGTAGGTCTTTGAGGCGCGCGCAATGTCGGTAATGCGGAGTGTACCCTTATCAACGCGGTTGTATGCCTTGATAAATGCGCTGCGGAGCAGCGACGAACGCAGAACGGCGTCTTCGATGATGTTTTCGCCACCTTCGATCCGCCGCGCGAGTTCAACTTCTTTGTCGCCGGAAATCAGCGATATCTTGCCAATTTCTTTCAGGTAAAGGCGAATCGGGTCATCCGCTGCGCTGGCGCCGGCAGAACCGGTGGATTTCTTTTTCTTCGAGGCTGCAGGCCTGAATTCAGGCTTTTGCAGCAGCAGCTGCAGCGCATCGAGGTCGTAACCCCGGGTCAGCATCTGCATCGCCAGGTCCTGGATTGTCAGGGTGCCCTTGTTTTCGGGCTGCTTAATTTCATAACCCTGCGCTTTGAGTTCTGAGACCAGCGCCTTGGGGACTTTTTGTTCGCCCAGCGAACCAAAGTTGCCAGGTACAACAGCCGACGACGTATCGCCGCGGCGGCCTACCTGCTTCTTTTCATATTCTTCAACGATTTCAATGCCATACTGGTTGAGAAGAATGAAGACGTCATCGATCTTGTCGGAGTTCGTCAGCTTCTCAGGAAGGATGTCGTTGATCTCGTCGTAAGTAATTTCGCCGTTGGCTTTGCCGATATGAATAATTTTTTGTATTTCGGGAAGTTGTTCGAGCTCCACTAAGACTCCTCTGTGCTGTAAGTGACCGCAGCCTTCCCTTGAGTTATCGGGATTTACCCCGACCCAAGTTTACCACTGACGTCATAGTTAATTTATGGGACACCGCGTAAAGAAAGTGCCAAAAACGCGGCCGATAGTCCAGTTTTCCGGGCATTTTCATCTTCTGGTATCGGCGATATCCGGTCAGACCCGGCGCATCCGCCAGAACCTGATGGAATACCAGGCAGCAATAACAAAGCTGATCGCCGAAACCCAAGGCAAATGGGAGTTTTTTCCTATTGAGAGATCTCCGCCAGGGGGATTATCTGCCGAGAGGGTAAAGATACCCAGGCCAAGCGCCACGAAGGGTATCCAGAGCTTCCATGCGGGCTCGGGTGGCAGCTGCTTCTCGGTCTTTTCGACCATTTCGATCTGGAATTTGCCAGTTGATACCATACCGAGTGTCTTGAGCAGCGTGGCAGGTGCCTGTTCGAGAAAGTCCAGGTAGTCGGGCAGGGCGCGCAGAATTGGCTTGGTCATGCGCATCGGCGAAATGCGGCCGACAAAAATCTCGCTCATAATGGGGAGCGATACTTTGGCCAGGTCCATTTTCGGGTCGAGGATAAAGCCCACCGCTTCAATCGTCACGATTGCCTTAATCGCGAGCATGATATCCTTGTTGAAATAGAGCTTATAGCGCGCGCCCATGTTCATCGAGTTCAGAATCAGCTTGCCCAGCGAGTAGTTCTTGAAACCGGCGCCGATCCAGCGTTTACCGATTTCTTCAATTTCGGCGCGAAAGCCTGCAATGTCCGAATGCGCTGTGGTTTCGGTAAGGCCGACCATGTACTTCGATGCGGTCTCGTAGTCGCGGATGATCAGGTAATAGTAGTACAGGAACATTGCGTTCATGGTTTTCTGCGAGAACTGGCCGATCATGCCCAGGTCGATCATGCAAAATTTCTCAGAACCAACAATGAACAGGTTACCGGGGTGCGGGTCACCGTGGAAGAAGCCGTCGATGAAGAGCTGTTTGATCACGACGCGCGCGCCGAGCGCAGCCACTTTCGGCCCATTGATGCCAAGTTTCTTGAGTTTTTCCGAGTCGTCAGGTTTAACTCCCTCAATAAACTCGAGGGTGAGTACCTTGCGGGTGGTGTATTCCCAGTAGACCTTCGGGAGAATGACGTCGTCGTTGTCCTTGAAGTTCTCGCGGAAGATGTCGGCGTGTTTGCCCTCTTGCGTGAAGTCGAGCTCCTTCATTGTGTAGTCAGAGAATTCCTGGATCAGCTTCTGCGGCTGGAAGTCCTGGATATAGGGAATCTGCTGCAGAATCCACGCCAGGCGCTTCATCAGGCGCAGGTCGTTCGTCATGACCGGGATAATACCGGGACGCTGCACCTTGACGACGACCTTCTGGCCGTTTCTCAGGTAGGCGATATGCGCCTGCGCCAGCGAAGCCGCGCCCACAGGTTTGGGTGCAAACTCCTTGAAGATATGGCGGAGTGGGACGTTAAATTCACCTTCGATTACCTTCTTGGCCTCTTCGTAGGTAATTGGTGGTACCTTGGTCTGCAGGTTACGCAGCTCGTAGGTGATACGGCGGGGCAAGAGATCTTCACGCAGCGAGAGGATCTGCCCGAGTTTGACATAGGTTGGCCCGAGGCGTTCGATGGTCTGGCGCAGGCGTACAGGAAAACGGATGATACCCGCAGGGCGGCGTAACAGCAGACGAATCGCCACCGCAAGCATGCGGCGCGAAAAAGACCGCTTGCGCAGACCGCGGGGGCGGTAGAGGTACGAGACCAGCAGGTCGAGCGCGAACTGCACAATGATCGAGCTCACCGTCAACAGGCGGCGTATTTCGGCGTATGTCTTGAGATTCATGCGTACAAAGGCACCCGCAACGCAGCGCGGGAAGCAGTTGGCAGCATTTTAGAAGGGAGCGTCCGAGACAAGTGTTTTCCAACACATATCTGCTCCGCTGTGCCGCTTTTTGCGGTGGGCTCAGCCGGTAGCAGTCTCTTCGCGACCGTCGGCGTGGCGCGCGAAACGGCCGCGGTCACGGCCATGCACGGGCTCGTCGCTGGGCCACGGCCAGCCGCCAAAGCGCGTGCGCTGGTAGTCCGAAAAAGCCTGCTCGATTTCCTGCCGGCTGTTCATGACGAAGGGGCCATACTGCACGACGGGCTCGGCAATCGGCCGTCCCTGCAGCAGCAGAATCTTTGCACCCTGCGCTCCTGCCTCGAGCATGAATTGCCTCTCGCTCATGAGCCGCAGGCCTGTGCCCGCAGGGATAACTCCCCCCGAAATCACCAGGCTATCACCCTCGTAGAAATAGGCAAAGCGGTTGAGGCCGGCTGCCGCGGCCGGGAGCTTCCATTGTGCCCCGGCCGGAATGTCGATGAGCCATACATTCACCGCATTCGCCGCATCGGCCGCCCATGAATCGGGCGGCGGTGCAGGGGGATTAACCCCGGCGTAACTGCCGGCAACGAGTTCGATTCTTGTCTCGCGGCCTGACGCATCTTTCTCGGTCACGACCGGAATCTGGTTCTGCCAGAGCATTTTGAAGTGCGGCTTTGCAAACTTGCTCTTAGCCGGCAGGTTGAGCCAGATCTGGAACAGTTCGAGCGTGTTGTCTTTTTCCCGTTCGAGCAGCGGGAACATTTCGGCGTGCTGCACTCCCGCGCCGGCAGTCATCCACTGCACGTCCCCTGCGCCGTAACGGCCTGCAGCTCCCATCGAATCGGAATGATCGACAACCCCGCGGCGTACTACCGTAATGGTTTCGAAGCCGCGGTGCGGGTGCCCGGGAAAACCCGGGACGCGTTCACCGTGGTACATGCGCCAGCCGTCGCGCGGTTCAAAATCCTGGCCGATGTTGCGACCCGCAAGGGTGGCGGCTGGTCCCAGTATCTCATTGCCACGCGGGTATTGGTCGAGGTGGTGCACGCAGAACAGGAAAGGGTCTGCCGTTACCCATTGAAAGCCCAGCTGGTGGGCCGATAAAATACCGTATTCTTTCAGATCCATGGTCGGTAATTTCTCCAGCGAAGGCGTGCGGTTGCGGCGAAAGAACAATTGCCAGCCACCGGCGAACAGTGTCGCGGTACCAGCAAGGGCCGTAAGAAATTTCTTTCGTGTCATGCGCGCCTTCAGTGTCAAGATAATGCTCCGGCCACAATTGCTCCACAAATCTGTTGGCGTGCTCCTGAAAAGGAGCCCGAAGCAGGTTCTTGGTAAAGCGGCTTTATGGGCGAGGAAACTATTTTGCGTATATTAGTACAATGGCAGATCGATATGGTGCGTGGAAATATATCCAGACGCTCGACCCGGAAAAAGACGCGCACCAGATTGTCGCAGTCTCCAGTGCTTTTGATTTTGCGCAGGATATGGAAATTTCCCTTGGCCTCGCGTTCTTCAGGACTTTCGCGATCCCCTCGATTGCGCGCATTCTCGATGAAACGAAACAATTTGAAAAATTTGGCCAGAAGCGCTACGACGATACCACGATCCTGCTCGCAGAATTTCTCGAGAACGGCCTCGACAGCGAGCGCGGTCGCGAGGCCATTCGGCGCATGAACCAGATACACCGGCAGTATAACATTCCTAACGATGACTATCTCTATACCTTGACGACCTTCATCTTTGAACCCATTCGCTGGATCGACCGCTTTGGCTGGCGGCCACTCGACGAAAAGGAACGGCTTGCGGCGTTCTACTTCTGGCGCCGTGTCGGCGAGATGATGGGCATCAGGGAGATTCCCGGCAACTACGCCGAACTCGAGGCCTTCAACGTGCGCTACGAACGCGAGAAATTTCGTTACACGCCCGAATCTGACCGGGTAAGCCAGGCGACGCTCGCCGTGCTCGAAGGTTTTCTGCCGCGTTTACCTGGCTTGGGATTTCTTGCCCGCGAAGGTATCTACGCCCTCTGCGACGCACCGCTCAGAAGGGCAGTGGGGTTTCCCGACCCCAACCCGCTCGTTTTGGCGGCGGTAGAGGCGGCCTTCAAGGCGCGCGCATTTTTCCTGCGCCACCTGGGGCAACCTCCCAGGGACCCCGAGCGCATTACGGCGCGCAAGTTTTCTACGTACCCGCAGGGTTACCGCATCGCCGAGGTTGGCCCGGCGGCAGTAACAACCGCAGCTCAGCAAACAGCGTGATTGGGTTTGAGCAGGTCCTGCCGAAGCCCAATTCGCTGCGCGGCGGGTCTTGCACTTGACGGCTTGAATTTGAAACCGGTTTCCTCTAAGCTCCCATGCAAAAACCGGATTTCGTGACGAACCAGCGCCTCATTACCTGGGTTGAGGCGATGGCTAACCTGACCCAGCCCGATTCCATCCATTTCTGCGACGGCTCAGACGAAGAATACGACCGCCTGTGCGCCGAAATGGTCGCCAAAGGTACCTTCATCAGGCTGAATCCTGAAAAGCGCCCCAACAGCTATCTTGCCTGGTCTGACCCGTCAGACGTGGCAAGGGTCGAAGACCGCACTTTTATCTGCAGCAAACGCCCCGCAGACGCAGGCCCGACCAACAACTGGAAAGACCCGCGCGAGATGAAGGGCATACTCAATAACCTGTTTAATGGCTGTATGCGCGGCCGTACCATGTACGTCGTGCCATTCTGCATGGGGCCCATCGGCTCGAAAATGTCGCTCTATGGCGTACAGATTACCGACTCGGCTTACGCCGTTGTCAGCATGAAGATCATGACCCGCATGGGCAAAGAAGCGCTCGATGCAATCGGCGACGGCAATTTTATTCCCTGCATGCACTCGGTGGGAGCTCCCCTTGCTCCGGGCCAGAAAGACGTGGCATGGCCATGCAACAAAGACAACAAATACATCGTGCACTTTCCCGAAGAGCGCGCCATCTGGTCATACGGTTCGGGTTACGGCGGCAACGCACTGCTCGGTAAAAAATGCCTCGCGCTGCGTATTGCTTCAGTGATTGGCCGCGACGAAGGCTGGCTCGCAGAGCACATGCTCATTCTTGGTATGGAAAAGCCCGACGGCGCAAAGACCTATGTCGCTGCTGCATTCCCGTCAGCGTGCGGTAAAACCAACTTCGCGATGATGGTGCCGCCCGAGCACTTTAAAGGATACAAGGTAACCACCGTGGGCGACGACATTGCCTGGGTTTACCCGGCTGAAGACGGCGGTCTCGTGGCGATCAATCCCGAAGCAGGTTATTTTGGCGTGTTGCCGGGTACCTCAAAAGAATCGAACCGCAACGCGATGGAAATCATCAGCAAGAATACCATCTTCACCAACGTGGCGCTCACCAAAGATGGCGACGTCTGGTGGGAGGGCATGACCAAAGAAATTCCCGAAGGTATTACCGACTGGACAGGCCAGCCGTGGACTCCCGATTGCGGCCGCAAGGCAGCGCACCCGAATGCGCGCTTTACCTCGCCGGCAAGCCAAAACCCCGCGATCGACAAGGACTTTGATAACCCGCATGGTGTTAAAATCAGCGCGTTCGTTTTCGGCGGGCGCCGCTCTACAACCGTACCACTCGTCTTCCAGGCAGTAAACTGGAACCACGGCGTGTACTTCGCAGCAACAATCGGTTCAGAGATGACCGCGGCTGCTGCAGGAACCATTGGCCAGGTACGCCGCGACCCGTTCGCGATGCTGCCGTTCTGCGGTTACCACATCGCAGACTATTTCAACCACTGGCTGCAGATGGGACGTAACCTGGGTAATCCACCCCGCATGTTCTTCGTCAACTGGTTCCGCAAGGATAACGACGGCAAGTTCATCTGGCCGGGTTTTGGCGAGAACACCCGTGTACTCGAATGGATTGTCGATCGTGTACACGGCAAGGGCACTGCGACCGAGAGCCCGCTCGGCTGGATGCCGCGCTACGAAGAGATGGACTGGGAAGGTCTTTCGTTCACGCGCGAGCAGTTTAACCAGCTGATGACCATCGACACGCGCCTTTGGAAGAACGAAGTGCTGCAGCACGAAGAATTCTTCGACAGTATTTACGACAAGCTGCCCAAAGAACTCTTCTGGATTCGCCAGCTGTTACTCTCGAGCCTCTGGCGCTCGGGCGAGAAGTGGCTCGTGGGCGGCAACCTCGGAATTACCACCCGCGCCAGCGACTCATAAAAGTGCGCGTGCCGGCACGCGCAGGTTTGTTGCGGTTTCTCCAGGCAGGCTCCCGTCAGCGGAGCCTGTTCTTTTTTCTACTGCTCGTCGTTTGGGGCTGCCGTCGCGGTGAAGTTGCGCATAGTGCAGCGGCGCACTGGCTGGCTTTGCCGGCAGAGCTGCAGGGTGAAGTGCAGGGCATGCCACCGCACTGGTCTGTACAGGGTACGGGTGGTGCAGTCTCTTCGGCGAATCCGCTGGCGACAGCGGCAGGTATTGAAGTGCTGCAATCGGGCGGCAATGCGATCGATGCATTGCTGGCTGTGCAGTGGGTACTCTCCGTGACAGAACCGCAGTCGTCGGGCCTTGGCGGCGGGGGATTCCTGGTCTATTACGATGCCCGTTCGAAAACTGCCTATGCTCTCGATGGCCGCGAAGAGCAGCCCGCTGCTGCGCCGGCCAGCCTGTTTCTCGATGGCTCCGGTAAGCCATTGCCCTTTGCCGAACGTATTGCCGGCGCTCGCGCTATCGGTGTGCCGGGTACAGTCGCATTGCTGGATCATGCACTGCGCCGCTTTGGTTCTGGTAAGTACCGCTGGCAAAGCCTGTTCGATCGTGCTATCGCGCTCGCGCAGAATGGCATACGCGTCTCTCCGCGCCTCGCGCAGGCGATGCTGCTCAACCGTGACCGCTTACTGAAACAGAATGGCGACAGCTCCGCCTACCTGCGTAGCAGGCAGCCCTACCAGGTTGGCGAAGCATTTTACCAACATGACCTGGCGGCAACGCTCCGCAGGCTTGCAGAGAAAGGCGCCGCGGATTTTTATACGGGGGCGATTGCTGCCGACCTGCTGGCCACCGTGCAGGGCAATGCAGCGTACCGCTCCGCAATGACTGCCGAAGACCTGTCGGGTTACCGCGTCGCCGAGCGTAAAGTTGCCAGCGCGCGGGTCGGACCTGTCACTCTCTACTCGTTGGGGGCGCCAGCCTCGGGTGCGACAGTGTTGCAGATGCTGAAGGCGATTCCTGCGGCAGGGCAGGGTGATGAACAGTTGCTGCTACAGGCGCTGCGTGCAGGCAAGGCCGCTTTTGCCGAGCGCGAAAAGACACTCGAAGACCCTGACTTTGCCGCCGCGCGTATGGTTGGCGAAAGCACTGGCGAAGCGCACAACACCACGCATGTTTCGATTATTGATGCCGCAGGCAACGCCGTGAGTTATACGTCTTCAGTCGAAACGAGCCTGGGCTCTGCGCTCGAAGTGCGCGGTCGTGGGTTTGTGCTGAATAACCAGTTGAGTGATTTTACCGCGTTGCCCGGCAAAGTGAATTCGGTTGAACCGGGAAGAAAGTTTCGCCAGAATGCCCTGAACGAAGAGGCGCGCGCCCCAGGTGGTAAACGGCCCCGCAGCTCGATGTCGCCGCTCATCATGCGTTTTGACGACGGCAGAGTCGTCGCGCTGGGTAGCCCGGGTGGCCCGACGATTGTCGGCACAGTGGCGCTCACCGCCGTACGCGTACTCGCGGGCCAGGAGCTGCAGCAGGCGGTCAATGCACCGCGCGCGCTGATGATGCCGCACGGCAAAGCACTGCTCGAACTTCCGCTACGGCGAAACAAGGCGTTCCTGCAGGCGTTGCCGCTTGCAGGCATCGAAGCTGACCTGGGGCGAAAGATCATTTCGCTGGGGTCAGTGCAGGCAGTCGAATGCACTCCCACAGCGCAGAAAGACAGGGTAACAGTAGCGGAAAAAACGCAAAGCATGGTGTGCACTGCGGCGAATGACCTGCGCCGCGAGGGCCTGGGGCTCGTACCAAATATCAGGGTTGATTAGATGATACCGAATCTTGCAGCCGCCGATTTCTGGGTGATTGCCGCGTACTTTGTGCTCACCTTTGGTGTGGGAGTTTTCGCGTTGCGCCGGAGGCATGAAACCAAAGAGGATTATTTTCTCTCCGGGCGTTCTTTACCGTGGCATCTGGCCGGGCTTTCTATGGTGGCGACCACATTCGCCGCCGACACTCCGCTCGCGGTCACCGGCATCACGATTGAACGCGGTATCGCCGGAAATTTTCTCTGGTTGTCGCTTATTCCTTCTGGTATTCTGACCGCGATTTTTTATGCAAGGCTCTGGCGGCGTTCGGGCGTCATGACCGACGCCGAATTTGCGACGCTGCGCTATTCGGGAAAACCTGCGCGCTTCCTGCGCCGCTTTCGTGCGCTCTACCTCGCGGTTCCGGTTAACCTGATCATCATGGGGTGGGTGACGACGGGCATGGCGAAAGTGATGCAGGTACTCTTCCAGTTTCCGACCTGGCAGACTCTCGGTATACTCTATGCATTTACCGTGCTCTACATCGTGCTCTCGGGCCTGTGGGGTGTTGTCATTACGGATGTGCTGCAGTTTTTGATCGCGATCACCGCATGTATCGTGCTTGCGGTGATTGCCACCGGCCATGCAGGCGGGCTCGACCAGCTATGGCAGAATGCAGAAAAGACACTCAGGCCAGGTGCCACAGAAATTTATCCATGGTACTATGCCGGGCCGGTTTATGTCGTTGTCGTCTGGCTTGGCGCGCAGTGGTGGGCGTCGTGGTACCCCGGCTTTGAGCCTGGCGGCGGTGGTTACGTCGCGCAGCGGTTGCTTTCGACACGCAATGAAAACCACGCTGTTGCCGCTGCCCTGCTTTTTAACGTACTGCATTTTGTCGTGCGTCCCTGGCCTTGGATTATCACTGCGCTCGCGGCAGCTGTCGCGTTGCCGCAGGGTACTGATAAAGAGCTCTTGTACCCGCAGGCAATTCTCGCCTGGATGCCTTCAGGTTTAAAGGGGCTCATGGTCGCCGCGTTCCTTGCAGCATTCATGTCGACGATTGCGACGCATCTTAACTGGGGCGCGTCTTACATTCTGAATGACGTCTTTGCCGGTACGAGATTCGCACCGCAAACCCAGCGCGGCGAAATGCTGCTTTCGCGCATTACCATCGTTTTCCTGGCCGTTGCAGCCGTGGGAGTTTCTTTTTTGATGGATTCAGTGAGTGCAGGTTGGGAGCTCATCCTCAGCATTTCTGCCGGCACGGGGCCTGTGTACCTGTTGCGCTGGTACTGGAAGCGCATCAACGCGCTCAGCGAAATCAGTGCAATGGCCGGTGCCTTCTTGTTCTCGTTGCTGCTCGCAGGTTTTGACCTGCCGCAGGAGATCAGGCTCTGTCTCGTTGCGCTTTTCACCAGTATCTTCTGGGTGGCAGTGACGCTGGTTACCCGGCCCGAAGGCACAGAAAAGCTGGCTGCATTTGAAAAACTGGTTTCGCCGCGCCGGTGGACGCTGCGCGAGCTCGTTGTTTTTGTCGCCGCAGTGGCCGTGATCTATAGCGCGTTCTTTCTGATAGGCGAGCTGTTGCGCAAGAATTGGTATGCAGTCTCGCTAAATGCGCTGGGTCTTGCAGTAGCGCTTGCAGTGACGTATGCCGCCCTGCGCAGGCGTGTCAATTGAGCAGTATACTTTTGTGAGTGCTGGCAAAGTGGCGGTAAACGCCGCCCTTTTCGATCAGGCAACGCCGCCAGAGGTCATAACCATCGTCGTGGAACACCAGATCGGGACGTGCGTCGAGCAATACCCAGCTATTGGAGCGCAATTCGTACTCGAGCTGCCCCGTGGACCAGCCCGCATAGCCGCAGAATCGCCGGTAGCGAAATTTCTTTTGCATCAGCACAGGTAACAAGTCGTCTGAGCTTTCAAAATAGACGCCGTCGATAATCGGTTCACCGGTGGCGAATTCATCCGCGCCATGCAGCAGCGAACGGTGTTCAGGATCTACCGGGCCGCCGGCGAATAGCGGCTTATGCCTGCGGGTCTCGCCCGGCAGCGGATGATTCAGCACCAGCCCGAGGGAGCCCCTGCTGTCGTGGTCGACCAGTAATACGACACTACGGTTAAAATTGCCGTCGAGTATTGCTGAACTCGCGATCAACAGTTTGCCTTTCAGTTTATCGTCCATCAATTATGAATAGATTTTAGCTGCTCAATCAGCGATAGCTGCACATAATTACTGAGCGCGCGCGTATCGGCTGTTTCGTTGCCATATTTGCGGACGATCTGGGTCGCAACGTTGCTGATTTCACCTGAGAGAAAACTTTGGGTAATCTCGGGTAGCTTGCGTGTCATTGAATAGAGTCGCTTTGCCCGCTGCGCGATATCGGTGTCAACCCTTTCGCTGAGCTGCCGGCGTGTATCCCCGAGTTTGATGTTCCAGAGTTCTGCGTACTTACCGATCATTTCCATCGCGTTTTTTTCCCCGATCAGGCGCGTTTCTGCCATGTTGAGCGCACGGTGCCAGTCGGTATCCGCACTGTTGACCGTCGTCTTTGGCGGTGAGTCTTCAACCCGGGCGGCTGCCGGTTGTTCCGAGCCGACGAGTCCAAACAGGGTGGCCAGCCAGCGTAGTAGCGGATACCGGTAGAGAAATGGCAGCTCGGCGCGTACCGCCGCAACAATCTCGCGGCGAACCAGTCCGAGGAGCGAATGTACGGGGCGAAAAATGATGCGGTCCTTTCCGGCAAAGAAGTAGAGCTCCTGCAAATTCGCACTCATAGGGTGCCGGCTGATAATGTGGAAGGCGTTAAGTATCGCCTGCGCATTCTGCAGCAAGGTTGAAAATACCGGCTCATGCGCCTTGACGTATTTCTCCACGTCTTCAGCAAAGAACTCGTCAAACTCCATCGACGAACGACTTTCATTGCGTAGCATCAGTGCGTACCACATTTTGCGAAAGCGCGAAAGCAGTTCAGCCCGCACACGCTTGCGTTCAGATTCAAAAAAAATGAGCAGAGCCTCACGGTGAATAAAGAATTCTTCTTCGTTCATGCGAAAGCGCAGCAGGGCAGGAAGCAGCTCGCGTTCGTCTGCCTGGAAGACCGTGTATTCAGAGAGCATATCCTGCACAACCAGTTCGATTTCCGCCTGGTTGAGCAGCGAAGCCATGATTTCGAGACCCGCGCTGCCCTTGACAACTTTTTGAATAATACCTTCCCGGTTCAGCAGAGCAGGGTAATCTGCCATCATGTTGAGCAGCTTTTGCGAGTTTTCCCGAAGGCGATCCTTATTGTTTTTTTCCGATTCGAGCCAGGCTTCGTATCCTTTGAACGCCTCGACAAGTCTGGCGGCCTGCAGCAAGGTAGACATGCCGCGCTTGTCTTTGTCCATTGTGAAATAGGCAGCCAGGCGGTTTGCGAGATTTACCAGGTACAGGGGTGCTTCAGATTCGTTGTGCGACAGGATGCGCATAATACGTTCGACGTTCGACGTCTTCTGCGGCATGATATTCTGCATGTCCTTTACGAGGTCTTCGGCAAGCCGGTTTTGTGCCGAATTGGCAATGACATTCCGCAGCTTCAGCAGGCATATTTCGAGCATCATGTCGACGGTGTTAC
Organism: Turneriella sp.; assembly: GCA_046346875.1. Lineage (GTDB taxonomy): Bacteria > Spirochaetota > Leptospiria > Turneriellales > Turneriellaceae > Turneriella. The sequence continues at coordinate 268,821 of JAXMHG010000002.1, forward strand.
CGGTTGCACATACCGCCTGCATCACGTCGCCAAAGCGAAAGAGGATCAGGCGCTTTTCTTCTTTCAGCCGGTGGTTCTTGCCGCTGGAAATCTCAGAAACAGCAATATCGACGTGGTTGTTCGGCAGCAAAAACCTGCGGACCATGTCTTCGTCCGGAAAAGGCAGTGCCGCGTTGGAAAGCATTTGCCCGTAATATTCTTCGAGAAAGAGCGTGGCAGGGTCAGTCAGTCGAATGCGTAAAACTTCACCGCCGTCAAGGTCTGCATCGATGAACTTTTTTTCGCGCAGCGGAAAAGCCGTCTGCGTAATCAGGCGGCGGACATTGGGGAGCGTCTTTAGTTTTGCAATATTCTCGTCGCTACCGCGCGATAAAAGAAAATCCGTGAGGCGCGCCGTGGAAAAAGAGATGGTATCATTCTGTGCCGCATACCGGGCGTAAGATTCGAGCATCAGAGCCTCGTCTTCCATAAGCGGAATACCGCGTGCAAAATCACGGAATTGCTGTTCGTCGAGGTCGATATAGAATGGCTTATGCTCCGTGGACACTGCTTTGATTATCGGCTCTTAACGGGCGTATTAATTACTTATATGCAGTAGGATATAGTTTCTATAGGATACGGGCACGTTGGGGAGATCAGGCCAGCGTAACCCACCGCGGGTCGAGGGCATAAATGCCCGGCATTGCGAAATCGCCCAGCGCAGCGAGGCGACTTAAGCCCAGCGGCAATCCCGCACGTGAGAAGAGCGACTCGTGCACCGTGGGCAGTATGGCAATTTCGAGCGGTGACAAGGCAGACAACCCCAGTTTTTCCCGGACTGCTGCCAGCGCGTCGGTCAGGCCACCTTTTTGGTCTGCGAGACCAAGGGTGTGTGCACGTTTACCCGAGTATACGCGGCCCGAGGCCAACGGCCGGATTTTGTCCTGCCCCGTACCCCGGCCCTGAGCAACATCGCGCAAGAACTGCTCGTAGATTTCGTGCATATTGGCGGTGAGCTGTTGCTTCTGTACCGGCGCGAAATCGGCAAATGCCGAAAAGAACGGCGCAGTATTCTTTTTGGGTGCACGGTCGACGTTGACGCCCCACTTGGCGAGCAGGGGTGATACATTGAATTTGCCGCCGACTACACCGATTGAACCGGTAATTGTCAGCGGTGTCGTGAATACACTCTCGCCAGCCGCCGACAGATAGTAGCCTCCCGATGCCGCGACGTTGCCCTGCGAAACAACAACCGGCAATGGCTGCCGTTCCTTTCTTGTTTTCGCGGCACGCTTTGTCTTCTTTGCCTCTGCCACCGGGCTACCTAATTTATTGCCCTCAAGCCGGTGTGTTGCCAGCATCCATTCGCGCCAGAGCAGCTGCGAAACGAGCGCCGAGCCACCCGGGCTGTTGATACGCAGCAGGGCTGCGTTGAAGTGCCCGCTGCGCAGTTCGTCTGCCACACTTTCGTAGTCATGCCAGTTGATTGTTCCGGGGCGCGGGCGATGGCTTTCGACGATATTGCCTTCGGCAACGATCAGCGCAACACGGTGGGCCCGCCGGAAGGGAAGCAGCCTGAAGGCACGCGCCCGGACCAGTGTTAGCGCCTGCGACAGGTCGCGCATCGCTGTTTTTTCGGATGCCTTGATCCAGGCACCGTACTCCTGCGCAGAGGCCGTACCCTGCAACAGGCCGGCTGCCATCGCAGCGGTCGCAGAAAGCAGTTGTGGTCTGTCCTTTCTGCCCAGCGACGGAGCGCGGCCGGAGATCGCAGAAAAGAACTCGGCTTCAAGGTCTGCCACCAGCTCTTCGGTCTGCTGCCTTGCTGCACGCGACATATTGTTGCGCGTAAAAATTTCGGCAGCGCTCTTGAAATCTCCCACCGAAAGAAATTGCGGCCTTACACCCAGCTTGTTCAGCATCGAGAGCATGAAGAGCGATTCGCTGGTAAAGGGTGAAAGGTCAAAGGTGGCAGCTTCGGCCGCGTAGATAAATTCGCAGCCAGTAGCAATGTAGAGCGATACGCGGTCGTCGGCAATCAGCCAGCACGACGTGCGAATACCCTGTTCACGGGCCGACTCGAGGAGCCGCTTCAGCTCCCACGCCTGTGCCCAGCCCAGATTGTGCGATTCAATAGTCAGCGATATATGACTCAACTTAAGCCGTCTGGCAGCTGCAGCCGTAATAACCGACTGCAGCTCAAGGCAAAGCAGGTAGAAACGATCACGGTCGGGTTTAAAAAAGGCCCAGATGCCGTGTGAAAGCGGCGCTTCGGAGAACTCGCCGCGCACCGCCAGCTGTAATACAAAGGGCCGGTGCAGTGCCCGCAGCCTGAACCAGGCGTAGACGATGAGGCGTAGAGGTTGCAGTACGGCCAGCAAGAGAGCGCGGAGCATGGTTTCAAGTGCGCTGCAAGACAGGGCGAAAAGCCGCAAAATAGGTGACGGTGCCGCCAGATTCTCCTCGAGTGTGCTGCCCGAAGGGTCGATAGTTTCCTGTGGGGGGTGACCAGCCGCGCCGATGGCACTAAACACCCACCTGAGTCAGGAATTTTCGATGCGTGGATTTATTCTTCCTTTACTAGTAACCCTGGTGTGTTGCGCCAGCAAAGCGACCCGCGTGCCGCCGGGAGCCGAAAAGGCACTTGCGCGCGTCACGCAGAACGTGCAGACCTTTCCCGAAGGCGCTGACAAGCAGCCACCGCAGCTCAAACGGCTCGCTTCTGCGGGCGTAACCCTTAATGCCTGGTCCAGGGATTTTGCCCGCGGCAGCGCCATCCTGCTGGAATTCGAGTCATCCGATAACCTCGCGCAGGCGGAGCTTACGGTCAATGACCGGCCGCTGGCGCTTTCGCGCAGCGAGTCAGGAATATTCGCCCTGTTTGCCAATTCACCTGACAGCAAGCTAAAACAGAACCGCGTGGTTCTGAAGCGTTCCGGTGCAGCACAGGCAGAATTTGTCTTACCAGTTGTCAGCAAGGAGTACCCGGTAGCGGTCTCGAAGATGACGGTAAACAAATTCTCTAACCAGAGCAAGCCGATGAGCCAGGAAACTATCGACGCCATTGAAGCAGGACGAAAGAAGAAGCTGAAGGCACTCGTCTCGGGTTCGGGTAACCTGCTCACGGGCGATTTTCGTTACCCGCGGGATGAGCACAAGATCACCTCACCGTTCTTCATCAAGCGTGTCTATGAGCGCTTCAGGCTCGTGAAGGGTAAGAAAAAGAAACTGCCCGGTAAAACCTCGTACCATGGCGGCACAGACCTCAAGGGCCTGAAGGGAGCTCCCATTTTTGCGATCGCGGACGGTGTCGTGAACCTGGCGGAGCACCTGTTTTACGAAGGCAACATCGTGATCCTGGATCACGGTAATGGAGTGATCAGCGGCTACATGCACCAGAGTGAGCTTGTCGTCAAAGAAGGCGAGAAGGTCAAGGCAGGACAGCTGATCGGGCGCAGCGGTGATACAGGAATGGTTACCGGGCCACACCTGCACATCTTTTTGCTTATTCATGGCGTGAAAGTTGACCCGCTGAGCCTGCTGGTATTGCCTGTACGGCCCGGACGCTGATGGCAAGCGGCCAAACTGAATTTGTCGTCATACTTCTGCTGGCGGTTGTTTTTCTTGCGGCAGGAGTTTATATCGGCGTTCGCATCAGCAGCCTGCGCGCCGAGGCGAAGTTTGTTTCTATCCTGCAGCAAAAGGAAGCGGAGTGGGGGCAGAGTGCCGAAGCCGAGCGGCGCCAGGCACTCGCCAAATCGCGCCAGGTAATCGGCGGTTCGTTCAGTGAGCAACTTGCCCCTTATCTGCCGGACTTTCCGTTTGACCCGACCGAGGCGCGCTTTATCGGCAAACCCGTGGACTTTGTCGTATTTCGCGGACTTGCTGCCGGGGCGGTGGAGGAATTGGTATTCGTCGAAGTGAAATCGGGGAAAAGCCGTCTCAATCGCAACGAAAGTTCCATTCGGCATGCCGTTGCGGCTGGCCGTGTCAGCTTCTTTGAGTACCGCGTACCGGCTGGGATTACCAGCGAACCGGGCGATTAACCCGTGATGGCGGCAAGCACCGCCCCGCGCACGGTCGGCCAGACCTGCTGCAGCGGCAGGCCGCGTTCGATTTCGAATGTAATCGTGGGTATCTGCCTTTCCCAGCCGGCGTAGGTACCGAGTGACCCAGGTGTCGGGTAGCCAATATCTTCGGTTATTTCATAAGGCAGCGCGGCATGCATCTTCTGTGCGTGACCATGCGCTGGTCCATTCACGTTGAACATCGGTTTCCACGAGTGGAGCGACAGAATAAACTCTGGCTGGAAGTCAGTGAGAATCTGTAACAGCAGCTGTGTTTCGGGTTCAGACCCCGCGGCTGGTCCGGAGTAGTATTTTTCGCCCGGTGCATTCTGCACCCAGTCTTTCGTCGGCATGTTGCGGTTGAGATCGACAGCGTTGCCGTTATGACGTGAGAAGGCCAGCAAACCATCGGGATTCAGAACCGGTATGAACAGCAGGTCGCACGGCAGACCGGCTACCTTGTTAGCGGCGACATATTCATCGTAGAAGCCTGCGGTTGCCGCAACACCTTCGGTTTCGTTGCCGTGCACTCCGCCGAGAAAAAATACCCGTGGGCCTTTGCCGGTAAACCGCGCGCCATTGATCGGACGCTGACCCGCCGACAGCCCCAGTGTATCCAGTGTCTGAAATTTTGCCAGCACAGACTCGGGCGAGGCAAATTGTTCTGATGGTTTTACTTCGTCTGCCATGGTTTATCCCTGCGCGACCAGCTGGTTTGCCTGCAAAAGACCTGCGTTTCGCAGCGTGTTGTAAAGAAGCATCGCAATTGTCATCGGTCCGACACCCCCTGGTACCGGCGTATAGAAAGCCGCTTTTTCTTCAGCGATCTTCAGATCGAGGTCGCCGGTTACTTTGCCGTCGATGCGGTGCATGCCCACGTCAACAACGATTGCACCCGGCTTCATGCTAGCCAGGTCAAGCACGCCGCGTACGCCGGTGGCGCTGACGATCAGATCAGCAGAACGTATGAAATCCCCGAGGTTGCGGGTACGTGAATGGCACATGCTTACCGTCATGTTGAGGCCCGAGAGCAGTAACTGTGCCATAGGTTTGCCCACGATATTCGAGCGGCCAACAACTACCGCGTGTTTGCCTTCCAGTTTGTAGTCGCTGCGCTCGCGGCTTAACTCGCGCAGCATCAGTGCTACACCAGCTGGTGTGCAGGGCAGGGTAGTTGGCAGACCGGCAAGCAGTCGCCCCTGGTTGAGGTAGTGAAAGCCGTCCGCATCTTTTTCAGCGACGATAGCCTGGAGTATCTGTTCTTCATTCAGGTGTTTAGGCAGCGGCAACTGCACGAGAATGCCGTGTATAGTGGCATCGTTATTGAAAGCGTGTATCTGCGCGACCAGCTCTTCCTGTGTCACGGTAGCAGGCAGGCGCACGATGCGCGAGGTAAAGCCTGCCTCAAGGGCTGCTTTCTCTTTGCCGGCAACATAAATCTGCGATGCAGCATCATCGCCCGCGAGAATTACCGCGAGCCCGGGTTTGACGGCAAGTTTGGCCGCTTCGCGCGCGACATCGGCGCGCACCAGCTCGGCCAGTTTTTTTCCCATGAGTTTCTTGCCATCGACCCAGCCCGAAAGGGCAAAATTGCTGGAGGGGAGTGAATCAAAAAGTGCCACGGCACACGAAACCGGAAGGTTCGACAGGCTTACAATCAGAAGAGGAATCGACCTGTTGCGGGGGCAAAAAAATCAGACGGCCTTAAACAGTAACTCGAAAGGTATTGCCTGTATATGCGGGCGAGCGTAGATTCTGTGCTGGAACAAAGGGCGCAGATCTTCGTCTGCGTAAAACTTGCCTGCCTGCTTTTGCATGATGCGCGAAAGCCGCCAGGCATCTCCGGCCTCTTTCTGCCGCAGCACACTCACGAAGTGGCCATGGAATACCTCGGTGGAAAAATCCTGCGATTCCATGATTTCGCGCAGCGTGCGGCGCGTGAAATCGCGCACCGCTGTCGCGTGTGAGTCGCCGTGCAGGTTCTGCAGGCGGCTGTAGTTGGCAATGTCGGTCACGATCACCGCAAACGGTTCCTGCGCGCGTTCGAGCTGTTCTTCGCAGGCGGCGATGAAATTGCGTATCGCCATGACCGGATTATCAGCGTGCGCCAGCGAGCTTGTCGCGTGGTCGCGCAATTTCGAAACATGGTTCTGCAGGACGTACTGCGTTACGATGGTGCCGAGCGCGTCGACCCGCTCGGCGTCCTGGTCGGCAATAAAAGCGATACCGAGAAACTCACGCCGGTGCAGAATCGGATGCGCCCAGACCTGGCGGTAGCGGCCCAGGAACGTGAAACTTTCGCTGCTGTCAAAATCAGTGGTAGTAAACGTGCGCTGGCCCTGCTTGATTTTTTCCACCAGTGGTTCAACCAGCGGAACTTCGAGATGCTGCACTGAATCGCGCGGGTAACCCGTGGCAAAATGCGCGCGCAGGAAAAAATCTTCCCGCAGCATCAGCAGCAGCGGGCTTTCGGCAAAATGCTGCAGCATTTCATTCTCGAGCGCATCTTTCAGCGGCTCGTGGTTATCCAGTTGGCCCAGGGCGACAGAAAAATCGCGGGCATAGCCGCGGTATTTCTGCGCGCGCTGCAGGTGTTCATTCCTCTGCTCCGCGCCCGCAACGAGCCGCAGCTGGGCTTCCATGGCTCCGAGCAGCTCCCCGCAGATTTTCAGGTAGAACAGGTCGTCGTCGGAAAATTTTGCCCGGCCAGCGGGTGGGTTGATAAGTATAACACCGCGCAGTTCTTCGTAGCGGAAGACCGGCGCCGCGTAACGCGCTCCACTGGCGCTCAGCAGTTTTGCTTCATTCTCGGGCAACGAACCGAGTATATCGTCAGTAAAAACGATGCGCCGTGTCTCGCCAAGTTCGCGGCAGAGACGGTTCTTGCCAGGGAACGAATAGTCGCTGGGCAGCGTAAAACCCAGCGCATGCATCAGGTGCATACGATCATCATCTTCCATGAAGATCGCGATGTTTTTCGCGCCGAGCTGCGCCATCAGCGAGTAGGCGATTACCTGCCAAAGATCAGCTGCCGAACGCACTGAGCCGAACTCTTTGTAGATTTCTATCAGGTTCAGTATGGAATCGAGGCGCGCCTTGTGGCCCGTTGTTTCGGGAAACTCGCTCAGGCTGGGTAACGCTGGTAGTGGTGGAGCTTTTTTCTCGAGTGGTTCCGCTTTACCCGGAGCAGGCTGTGGTGCCTGTATTGCAGTTCCTGGTACGCCCGGGCGCAGTTCTAACCCGAGGTCGAGTCCGCGGTTTTCCCGTGTTTCTTTGGAGAAATCGCTGGCGCGTTCGCGTAAACCCATGGGCTATAGCCCAAGCTTGTCCATAATCTTCTGGTAAAGCTTAAAATACTCTGACTGGGCAAACTTCTCAATCACGTCGTCCGGTAGCTCGCCAAGCAGGTTGTCCAGGTAACCCATAACCGACTTGAGTTCATCGGTGTCGGGCGTCGGCGCTGCGGCTGGTGCTGTGCCACGGTCGTCTTCGTGGATAAGGGTCGCGGCCTCGAGATCTTCTTCAAAGACCGTCGCAGGTTTGTCCGTCTGTTCTGCGAGGCTCGGTTCTGCAGGCGAACCATCGAGCGGCGACAGGCCCACCATCGGGGCTTCTGGGGTCACTTCGTGTGCGTCAGCCGCAATGCCGTCGAGTTCGTCGGCAGAAAGGGCAATTGGACCTTCATCGTCGTCGGCCGCAGTCGCTTCGGCTTCTTCACTTTCCATCGCTGGAACTGCGAGTTCGTCTTCGGCTGTACCTTCTGCCATCTGGTCGACGTCGGCATAGCGACTGTCGAAATCAGCGGACGGTTCTGCCGGGGCAGGGGTGTGTTCTTCAGGCGTCGCGGTGGCGGCAATGCCGTCGAGCTCATCGGCCGAGAGCGCGATCGGTTCATCTTCGTCGCTGTCAAAAAAACCTTTGCTTTCTGCTGGGGCGGGTGCCTCTTCGGCGGCAGGTATTTCTTCTTCAGGCGCTTCGTTTGCATCCATCAGGATGCCATCGAGTTCTTCGTGCGACAGCGCTATCGGCTCATCGTCTTCGACAACGTGGCTTTCCTGCTGCACATCTTCTGCCAGCTGGACTTCGTCACTCGGTGCATTCTCTTCTTCAGGTGCTGTACTCAGTATGCCGTCGAGTTCTTCGTCCGAAAGGGTAATGGGCTCATCTTCGTCGCTGTCAAAGAATCCGCCGCTTTCTGCATGTTCCTGCGGCTGCATGTCTTCTGTGGCAGCTTCGAGCGGTGATGAAGTGTCATCAATGAGCGTCAGCTCGGGCTCTTCGTCGAGGGTGAGTATTTCGTCTTCAGTATGCGGAGTCAGCTCTGGGGCAGGTTCTGCATGGCCGGCTTCTGCATCAGCCAGGATGTGATCCAGTTCGTCGTCAGACAGCGCGATGGGCTCTTCTTCTGTCAGCACGGCCTCTGGTTCGGCCGCGGTCATGTCTGCGCCAGCCGGCTCGTAAGAGGAGAGCGCCGCTTCATCTTCGTTGAGATCGGCCGGTGGCAGGGGAAGCTCCCCACCTTCTTCTTCGAGCAGGATTTCGTCGAGATCTTCGTCAGAGATGGCAATAGGCAGCTCTTCGTCGTCGAATGTTGCGGGCTCGGCTGAGAGAGGTGGTACGGTGCGCTCATCCTCGACATCCATGTCTTCGGGTTTGCTGCCGTCCATCCGTGGACTTGCAAACCCCTCGACATCCATGTCTTCGGGAAGCGGTGGGGGAGTCAGTGCTTCGTTCTCGGCTGCTACCGGGAAATCCGGATGGAACTCCTCTTCTGTGGCTGGTCCCATCTCGAGTATACCGTCGAGTTCTTCATTCGTCAGCGCAATCGGGCCGTCTTCGTCGTCAGCTGCCTGTTGTACCCCGGCAATCGGGGCAACCGGTTCAAGGTCGTCTGATGAAAGTATGTCGTCGATATAGGCATCTTCAGGATGCGCCTGGCTGGTTTCGGGTGCGGCCATTACTTGTTTTTCATTGAGATCTTCGAGGCTGGGTGAGACAGGTTCTGCTGGCCCTGTTTTATCTTCCGCTGAATCATAGAGTACGACAAAAGAGTCGTCCCCCTCTTGTGTGGCCAGGTTACCATGAATATCAAATTCATCGTCCCTGACCTGCTTTTTTTCCGCAACAGCCTCTGACATTTTTTACACCCCATTTATTATCGGCCGTTTAGGCTAACAATCTTAAATTAGCGGGCCTCGTGCGCTCGCCGCGATACAGTGTGCAGCCTTCAAGCAGGCGATTTGCCGAAGGGTATCTGTGAAATGCCGAGTGGAGTGGTGCGGAAAACCACGGCGGCACGCCTGCCCTGAGCGACGCCGAAGGGGCTTTCACGGCGAGCGGGCGTCGTGGCGCGATCTCGCAAAGAGGCCTGACTTATTTTAACAAAGATAAACATCCGTTCACAAACCATGAACACCTTGTTTATTTTTTTGGCACAACTATAGCCACAGGTGTCATTTTTCATCGGGGAGAGCTATAAGCTCGATGAAAAGGGGAAACGTGAACAAAAACCGTAACTTTCAGCCGAATCGATCCTTGAAACTGGTCTTTTTGCTGTTATTTTCGCTAAGTTGGGCGGCTTGTAAGCCCAGCGAGTTGGAATTTCAGGCGTTTGAACCTAAGTCCGAAACTGCACTTGCAGACCTCTTTAAAGATACCCCAGCCATCCGTGCCGCTTTTTCTACCGTTAACCCCAATGAATTTAACCGCCGCCTCGATAAATTGATGCAGTTCGACCCGGTAATGGGTGTGAAGTCGATGCATGCTCTCGGTGCGTTGTCTAAAGAACGTCCCGCTCTCCCACAGCTAGCCGATTCTGTTTCTTCTGTTATAGACCGTTTTGCCCGCTACTACCAGGCGACGCCAGCAAGGCAGCAGGAATACAACGACGCGATAGACCTGGTTAACCGCTTGCTCGATGTCGACCCCAAGGCGATCACTGATGGTGCGTACCTGCTCGCACGTATGGTTCGTTATGCCGGTGAGAGTGAACCGCTGTTCCCGTTGAGCGTTACACACCCCGATGTCACTCGAGTTAATGAATACCACTTCCCTGAACTTTCCACGTGGAAGGTCTGCGACGACTCTGGCTCAGTCTTTCTGAATTCGAAACCCGAATCTGACCTGACCGACATGGAGGGACGCGACACCCTCTGGGGCCTTTACGATATCCTGCGTACTGGATTCTGCATCTACGCCAACCGCTCAGGCCCTCGTATCGAGATTACGGGGGATGGGGCGGGCGCCAAGGCTGAAGCCGTGGTTTCCGAGAGTATCATTACCGGCATCAATGTGACCAACCCCGGATCAGGCTACACCACCGCCGTGGTGACAATTGACTCTTCGCCGGGGCCGGGTTCTGGGGCCACCGCGACGGCGACCATATCTGGTGGCCAGATAACTGGCATTACCGTGACCGCTGGCGGTTCTGCTTATGTTCCTAAGTCCGACAACTCGCCGGGTGCTTTCATGCGCAATGCGACTGCCGTGCTCAAGAATTCCGGCGACGTTGAGCTGCGCGTGCGCAACATTATCTACGACCTGCAAAATAAGCTGGCGGATTACTCCGCGAGTGAAAAGACCATTGCCGACTGGACAGTCAACAACTCAAACGTCGTATTCCAGGCACAGACGGCCGTGGTCGATTACATGATCGATTACGTTTATCCGATCACGCGCAAAGATTTTGTTTTTAACGACGGTAAAGAAGTGCTCGATCGCGAAGCAGAACACCTGTCGATGCTGAACCCCGACGGGGCGACTTCGACAAACGACAAATTCCTCACCGAATGGCTGCTCAAGTCACTCAACGCCGACGCGGAAAAGCTCGATAACCTCGAAAACTTCTCTGATGTCGATACGACGAGTTCTCTTTACGTGTTCGGTAAAGATATGGTGGAAAATCCGACTTACGGCATTAACCGTGTTTTTGGCCCGATGGGCTATCCGAAGCCGGCACTCAAAGCCAAGTTAATGACCGGTTCCACGTATACGAGTAATACGACGCCGGGACAGGATACAAATTTTAGTGGTCTTTTGTCCAATGGTGGTCCAATCTGGCGCCTGACGCAGTCCAAATCGACGCAGGCATACCTGAACCCCTTCAGGCAGTTCATGTCGACCCGCGTCAATGCGCTTGCCCCCGTGCCAGCAACGTACAACAATGAGTTTTATTTTGAAGCGGCGCTGAAGAACTTCTATTTCCATATACTCGATCGTTATTATGACCAGACGAACCTACAGTGGGCGCTGACAACAGAAGAGGCGCAAACATCATTCGCCGACCCAGAGCGCAACCTGCAGGGCTATATCGCGCAGATGCAGTACTCGATGCGCAACATGGCGATTCTCGACCGCACCGGTAAGAAGCCCGGTGATGCCGGTTTCAACAATGTACCCTACCTGACGGAGTTTCTCTACACTATTGCTGCGGCCAATGGTATCGTCGATCCAATCAACGCACCGGCACAGCTCACGCTGCAGACTTGTCTCTATTCAATGGGGGCAACGGATATTGCAGCGGATGGTGTTCGCACAATCAACCTTCCGTGCATTCTCGGTATCTGCCTCGATCCGATGGATTCACAGGTAACGAACAAGGCGATCGAACACGATATTCCGGCGTCGTCACGCAACGACCAACCATATAGTGCCAGTCTGAGCATGTTTGCCTTTGAGCTCATTAGTCCGGGCCGCTTTATACCGCGCGCCGACAGCGAACTCTACGCAGCAGACACTGTCAATGGTCGTTTTAGAGGCCGATTTTCGCCACATCAGGGCGACATTGAGTCAACCAATCAGAAAACCTCCAACTGGATGGTTGCTGAGTTTGCACTCAATGCCTGGGAAGGTTATGGTCCCTTTGCTGTACGCGGGCGGGCCCCCAATGGCAGTGTGGTTAAGTATGAAAATGACTACTACACCGACGCCTACCGCTCCAAAATGGCCACGGATGCTGGTACTTACACGACGACTGCCTTGGGTACGAACGCAGGAGAAGGTGGTCTTATCTCAGGAAATGGCAACTACCATATCTACGAACGGATTTACCGTCCACGCAATTCAGGTGATCCCTGCTGGGTAGATTCTCAGGGCAGCACGTATGGCTATGCGCGCTATGGCTATGTGCGTCCCGAAAATAACCAGAACTACTGGGATGCAAGCAACTGCGCGTCTTGGGAGAAAGTGCGTATTGATTTTGAAACCCGCGACGAGGCAATCCGGGCAAACATCGAATGGGTATTAAAGCATAAGAAGTACATTTTTGTTATTCCCATGTTTGGTTATACCAACATGTGGACGCTCATTGACAATGGTGCAGGTTTTGCGGTCTTTTCCACAATTCATGGTAATGGACTTTGGGGCGTTACAACGGGGAAACGTGCCTGTGGTTCAAAAACCTGCAACGGTCGCTGGAATGTTTCCGGTCTTAATATGGGAGCCAACGGCGATGGTTATGTTCCGAACAGCGGTAATGGTTTTATAGCAGAGACTCCTGCTGGTGCACAGCCCGGAGTGACTGTGAATCGAACCGTTCGCCTTGGTGCGCAATCTTACACTGCCGGCGATTCGATGGTTCTTATGGAGATATCCTTTCGGCAGTGGGGATTGACGGGCCTCCTGGTAGATGTCTATGACCAGATCTGGGCCAGCCTTGGCGATGGCCCTGTAACTCCGGCGATGATCAAAGACAACTTCGATTCGGTACTCACTCTCGCCAACGCCCTCTATACCTCTTCTGATATCCTCAGCGGTGGCTTTAACGGTACAGAGCTGAATATCGCGAAATTCCGCCAGTTCTATGATTCCTTTTTCCCCACCGACGAAACCACCTGCACAGGTGGTGTGCTTTCTAACGGAGCCAATGCGATACCAGACCTGTATGAGAATTATCTGAACGGTTGCGGTGTGACCGCCCGGGAATTGCCACCAGTTCCTAAGCTGAACCCTGACCCGAACAACTGTAACGAATTCGTGCAGACGGCCTGCGTGCGTTATCCTAACGCATACAACGCGACTACCGGGGCCGTGACTGGGTGGTATGCGTACACAGGACCATCAGACGGCAAACTGACCGGTATGCTCACACCACTCGTGGTACTGTTCGGGACAATGCATGAAGATGGTGCTGTCATCAAGGTCACAGGGCAGGGAACGGATTCGTTATCGGGGGTGTACAGCGCCGTGAAGTATACGGGTTCGCCCATGGTCGCGGGTGACAATCGGGACAATGTCACCATTCGTAACTTTTGTTCCAACGGGGCGCCGGGGTGCACCACCGCGAACCTGGGTTACCGGGTAGAGCTCGAGACACTCTTCTCTATGCTCGCTTCGCTCAATGAAACGAAAAAGAATAACGCTAACAACCTGCCGCAGTACGAAACCACCGCGCTGACCAACATACTGACCGAATCAGCTGCCGGGCTGCGTAACGGCCTCATGCCAAAACTGACCAATAACAAGTATGCGAATGTTGCTTATATCGATCCGCTGGTGCGCGATCTCGAGAGTATGATCTCTGATAACGTGCGCAAGGCAGAGGACAACTTCAAGATCACTTCCGGGACAGAAGTATCGGCTTCGGGCATGAAAAACCGCGATCGCCTCCGCTATTTCGCGACCAAGAATGCCGTGAACCCGGAAGTTGTGGTTGAAAAGGTCGTCATCGCGAATCCGGGTATCGTGCAGAAAAAGTACCACGGGCTTGAGGCGGGTGATAAGGTATTCATTACCACGACGGGCACATTGCCGACGGAGCTTACAGCTGGTACGGCAACAGCTGGACCATACTATTTTGTCAAGGCACCGGTAACCTCAGATACCTTCAGGCTGAGCTCAACGAATGGCGGTGCAGCGCTGCAGTTTAGCGGAGCTGCTTCCGGAACGCACAAGATTCACCCGGTTGTATTCAGGACAAACCGTTTTGACCAGAGTGTCAATGGTACCGCTCTGAACGGAGTGCCCATCAACATGATGAAGAAATTCGTGAAATACCTGCGTTCGCTGGCATCTGACACCGAGGTTGTCGCCGCAATTAAAGCGGCAATACCGATGCTCAACAACTACCTGAACTACGTCCAGAACAGTACCACGCAGATCACGCTCACCGATGAAGATATCGACCATATCGTTGATTTTATCCGCGACACGAACAGCAGCGGCGATCCGAGTGTTGATAGCTTTCTCGACATGCTTGTTGCGACCAAAATGGATGACCTGAATACACTGCGTTCATTCAATTTTGACCAGTTCAAAACATTGGGCTCGTACCAGAGCGTTTTCGATGATATCAACGACAAGGTGAACAAGTACTTTGAGATCAACATCAAGAAAGACCTGCTCTACAGCCCGTTTATGCTGGGTGAGCCAACATGTCCAGGTGGTTCGCAGAACGGATTCTATGACCACAACGAAAATGGTGTCTGGGATCCAGGCACATTCACGTTTGTTTCAGCAGCCTACACAGGTGCTTCTTCGTGGACAGATACGGCGAACGTAGGGGGTAGTTGTACCATTACGACGCAAATACCCAACATTTACGATAAAGACTACTACATGTTTGACATGGGTGGCGTAGCACGTAACCTGCAGAAGGCGGTCAACGATGTCACCGTCTCAGACGTTGACCAGACGCTCGATTGGCTTTACGGTCGCACCCTGCTAGGTTCGCCGAGCGACGTTGTCTATGCGGCTAACCCGAATAATGGCAATAAGGTTGAATGCCACATTACCTCAACCGGGTCAGGGGGGGGGATTAACTTTGACAATGAGATAAGAGCATTCAAAAACCTCTTACTCTGCGAAGTCTATAACAAGAAGCTCGAAGAACCGCACTACGACCGCAACGGCAATAATATCATAGAAGCCGGTGAATATACCGATATCAACAACAACGGTTTTTACGATGATAAGGCTTCTGCATCCCCGGTGATGATGCGACGCATGATTAACTACTACCTGGAAGAAGTTTTCATGCCCAAGTATGCTGAGTTCATACAGCCCGATCCGCTTAGCCCGAACAAGAATTATGTGAGTTTTGGTGCCAACGCGCTGAAAGATCTTCTTTCACCGACTGTCTGTGATGCCAATGGTCTCAATTGCGGGGTAAATGCGAACTACGTGACGGCGGATCTTCTGCAGGCACGCTCTACCTTCTATGCGAGCACCAACTTCACGTCATCGGAACTAAAGTCAGTAAAGAACGTGATTGGAAACTTCCTCTACGACAGTGAAACGAATACGTACACTGAGCTGTTGGCGCGCACGGGGCCGCATATCGTAACAGTACTGCAGGAATTCCAGGGTGATTACAATGACCTGCTCAACATGGGGCTTGAAGGCTTCAAGAGTGATGGTTTCATGACCTATTTTTCGACAAACCTGACCAATAAGTCGCCGTATACTTCGCTCGACGTGCTGGGTGACGTACGCACACTGTTCAACACACAGACCATGCGGTGTTACCCGGGCATTACTGGCGAGTATGCCGGTGGTCCGCAGTACTGCAAGAAATACAAGGCCCTGGATACTTTCTGGGGGCAGTTTGGACTGCTGATGGACCAGTTCTCGAGCGCGGCCTATCATAAATACAAAAACCAGTGGCAGTCACAGATGAATTCGACCTATTACGCGCGCCTGGTATCAATATTCGAGTGAGGTTGAATGAAGTTTAACGAAATTATACGCGGAATGCGCGGCATTCCCGCAGCCCTGTTATTACTGTCGCTCGCACCCCAGGTTTTGAGGGCTGATATCGCTGAAACTTTTGGCATGGGACCCAGAATGATCGGCACCTCGGGCGCGGGTGTGGCAAACATCAACGACTGGACCGCGAGTTTCTACAACATGGCGGGCGTTGCCTCGCCGATGAGCGACCGGGCGATTTTTGGCAACCAGGAGAAGTCTGAAGAGGCGTCGGGTAAGATCAAACTGCTCAAGGATGATGGTTCGCTGCAAAGCGACGAGAAGGGCAATAAAGACGCGATCGACAAAAAACTTGAATCAGAGGTCCTGACGCGTGACGACAAACCGGCGCACCAGATGGGTATGAACTACCTGTTTCAGGCGACGCTGCCCACACTATCCCCCAAGGCCATGGGGCCTGAGACTGCGAAGAACGTCGACTTGGCCAAGAAGAACATGGTCTACGGCGCAATACAGATGGGATTAGTTTTTGATACCCGGTCGGTTATTAACACGCCTAAGAATATTCCCATTCGTGTCGGCGTTTCACTTTCCGTGCCGCAGTCCGCGGTGGCGACCGTCAACGATACGAAAATTGAATCGTATAATTTCATGCGATATGGCCGCGAAGCCCAGCGGATGTTGATTATCGCTGGCGTCGGTGCGCAGGTCTGGCGTAACCGGTTGAGTATCGGAGTAGGTGCTAACACCTTTACCGGCGGGCGCGGTAAGTTTGAAATGAAGAACGTAGAGATTGATCCCACTGGTAACACGCAGGTACCTAATGCTGAAACGCAAATGGACCTAACCCCAACAGTTGCGCCTGTAGCGGGAGTGCAGTACCGGCACAATATCAAGAATCGTATTCTCCTGGTCGGGGCATCCTGGCGCGGGGAAATCATGATGCAGCTGGATCCGCTCGATGCAAACGCCACGACGGAACTGTTGCAGGTTGAATTGCCGCTTCGCCTGGCCATTCTCGATTTCTATTCACCGCACACGTTTACCCTGGGCTTCACCTATCTTCACGACGAGGCGCTGAAGCTGTCGCTCGACGGCGAACTGCAACTCTGGAACCGCTTCCAGGTGAACAGCGCACGCGCTGCCTACATGAAGGAAAGGGGGGAGTACTTTGAGCGCTTTCGGAATATTATTCTCGTGAGGTTAGGCGCCGAAACGCGCCCGGGGCGTTATATCAGGAAACTCAGCGACGTTCCGCTCTTCGTGCGCACAGGATTTTCTTACACTCCCGCCTTTACTCCGGACCAGACGGGATATTCAAACTTTCTCGACAATGACAAGATTGGTTATTCACTGGGAGCTTCGTACTTCCTGAATGCCAACTCGATCGTGAAAGTACCGGTGGAGCTCATATTCGGTTTCCAGCACCAAATCATGTTGACTCGTACGAGCAGCAAGTCAGGAGATGTGACTTCATCGCAGTCGTATATATCGGGCAATCAACCCGACTATACTTACGGAGGTCATGTGATCGTGGCCACGTTGGGCGCCCTCATGAAGTTCTGAGTGGTTCCAGTGCCGGTGCCGTTTAACTCACGGCAACGGTTTCGCCCTGATCGGGGCGAGGTACACAGCTGTCTTCTTGTCTGCTTTTGACCGCTGCGTCATGTAAATAAACAGGTTAAACGAACCGTCTTTGTTGCTCACAGGTTTGAAGATACCGAATGCAGGTGCTTCTATTTGCGCGATTTCTTTCTTTGCGAGATCCGGGTTGCCACCGTAGACGGTGATGCCACTGATTTCGGTGCCCAGTATGAAGTCGGTCTGTCCATCGCCGTTGAAGTCGCCGTACGCGAAGCCGGGTACCGCAGATTCTTTCGAGTCAAAATTCAATGTCGTCTTTTCAAGAGGATTGCCCTGTTTCGCCAACGGGTCAAGGAACTGCAGTGTCAGCGAAACCTTTGACCGCAGGATATAATTCATGAAGAACCCGATACCTGTATCAATCGTTGGTAAAATAAGGAGCTTTCTCCCTTTCAGGTCAGCCAACAGCGGAGAAAAAACTCCCCCTTTAACTGAGTGTTCGGTCATGGCCGCTGGATCGGGTATGAAGGATTTACCCTGGAAGATCCTGAGATCAGCGCGGATATTCAGTCCCAGCCCTTTCACCGCAGAGTAGATCAGGTCCAGGTTACCATCGCCATCGAAGTCGGCGAATTCAGCGTAGGCCACGTAAATGTCTTCCTGCGGCATCGGGTAGATGCGCAGTATAGTTTCGGCAAAGGCCTGTTGCGCGCCATTCTTCGTGGTGCTAAGAAAATAGTACACCCTGTCGTCGATGCGCGCAGCAGCATCGAGAATGCCGTCGCGGTTAAAATCCAGAAAGAAGGGTTGTGGAATAATAACAGTAGAGCGTATACTATTAGAGGGCAGATCGGAGTTTTGCCAGAGTCGGTTGGTAAAACTGCCGCGGGGCTGGTAGGGCAGGACAATGGTCCGCGTGAATTTTGTTCCGGATTCATTGCGGTAGACGAGGAATTTGCCTTCAGCCGGCAGGAAGAAGTCCGTGTAACCGTCGGCGTCAAAGTCGACGGTCAGCCGGCTCTGCTCGAGGTTGTCTACGTAGATGGGCAGCGCAAGCCGCTCACGTATGATCTGTTGTGGCGCGGCGAAATCAGATTTTCTCCAGCGTCGGACTGTTACCCCCGTCTGCGAGAACTCGATCAGGTCGTCGTCGCCATCTTTATCGATGTCGGCAAAGTCGATTGCGGCCGTGTCGGGAGCTAGTTGCACAAGCTGCCTGGCTTGAAGTGCGCCGTCGAAGAGCTGCAATTTCTTCTCGCGTCCGACATAGAACCAGTTCGATCCACCCGAACGAAAGGCGCCACCCATTTCGGGAATGAAACCCGCCTCGGCGGTACGAACGCCATTGGCTTGCGCTGATAGAAATGCTGAAAAAAGAAAAAAGGCCGCACAACCGGCGGCCTTTATCGGAATCAAATTTGGGTTCAGGATCAGAAGCCGATTGCCATACCGCCGTCAACCCGCAGGATCACGCCGGTAATGAAGTCTGCGTCAGATGACGCGAGGAAGCGTGCAGCTTTCGCGATATCAGAAGGAGCTCCCTTGTTGGGCAGTGGTACCATCTTGGCGAGTTCTTCCTGGACTTTTTGTGGCAGAGCGCCAGTCATATCAGTCTGGATATAGCCAGGCGTGATCGCGTTAATGTTGATGTTGCGTGACGCGTATTCGCGCGCTGCAGTTTTTGTAATGGCAATTACTCCGGCTTTTGCCGCAGAGTAGTTCGCCTGGCCCGCGTTACCGATAAGGCCAGCTACAGATGAGATATTCACGATCTTGCCGTATTTCGCCTTCATCATCACCTTGGTTGCAGCCTGAATACCGAAGAACACTCCCTTGAGGTTCACGTCGAGCACCAGGTTCCAGTCTTCTTCTGACATGCGCATCAGCAGGTCGTCGCGCAGCACGCCAGCATTATTGACCCAGATGTCGAGCTTACCCAGCTTTTCAACAGCCGCATTGGCCAGCGCGGTCATATCTTCTTTCTTAGTGACGTTTGCTGCCTGGCCAATCGCCTTCACGCCATATTTGGCAGCGATTTCGTCGGCAGTCTTCTGGCAACCTTCGGCATTGACGTCAGAAATGACGATGTTGCATCCTTGTTCGGCAAGCGCTTCTGCGATGGCACGGCCGATGCCCCGCGCTGAACCCGTAATTACGGCCACTCTGTCTTTAAACATGACGGAGTGTTCGGTAATTTTACTCAGTCTGACAAGTTTTTTGGTCGTGGAGCCAACGGGTCTGCAGCCCCTATGGTTGACGGTGCATTTCAGAACGCGACATAATCCGGCTCATGAAGAAAGCGCGGTACATCTTTGTGACGGGTGGGGTGGCAAGTTCACTCGGCAAGGGAGTATCCATTGCTTCTATAGGTGCGCTGCTCGAGGCGCGCGGTTTCAAGGTCACCATCCAGAAACTCGACCCCTACATCAATATTGATCCAGGCACCATGAGCCCGTTCCAGCACGGCGAAGTGTATGTCACCGAAGACGGGGCTGAAACCGATTTAGACCTCGGTTATTACGAGCGCTTTACCAATGCGAGCCTGGGTCGCGAAAATTCCGTTTCTACCGGCCAGATATATCACAGCGTCATTTCGCGTGAGCGCCGCGGCGAGTACCTCGGGCGCACCGTGCAGGTGATTCCGCATATTACCAATGAGATCAAGAACCGTATTCTGCTGCTAGGGCAGATGAATCCCGACCTGGATTTTATTTTGGTGGAGATCGGTGGTACCGTCGGTGACATCGAGTCGGTACCCTTTCTCGAAGCGATCAGGCAATTTCGCCTTGACTATGGCCAGGAAAACACGATGTTCATTCATCTCACCCTTGTGCCATCCATCACGAAAGGCGGGGAGATCAAGACCAAACCGACACAGCACTCTGTGAAGGAGCTACAGAAGCAGGGAATTCAGCCCGACATTTTACTCTGCCGCACCACGACTTCGCTCGATGCAGAAGTTAAAGAAAAGATTTCACTGTTCTGTAACGTCTCGCCGCGCCGTGTATTCTCGGCCCCGGATATAGACCACACCATTTACGAAATTCCTCAGATTTTTCACAGCGAAAACCTCGATGAAGAAATTGTCGGTTACTTCCGCATGGAAAGCAAGTCGGGCGAGTACCTGATGAACCTCAACCCGATGCTTGCCAAGTGGGAGCAGGTGGTTGATGTCTTCCGTTCGCCGCGACACCATGTGAAGATCGCAGTAGTAGGTAAATATATGGCTTTGCACGACGCCTACCGCTCGCTCTATGAGGCGCTCACACACGGTGGCTTCCCGCGCAAAATTGCCGTGGATTTTATTAAGATCGATTCAGAAAAGGTAGAGCCAGAGAACTTTCGCGATCTGCTGAAAGATGCGCAGGGGATACTCGTACCCGGCGGCTTTGGCGAGCGCGGCGTCGAAGGCAAGTTGCTGGCCATACGCTACGCGCGCGAGTCAAAGATTCCCTACTTTGGCATCTGCCTCGGCATGCAGTGCGCAGTGATTGAATTTGCGCGCAATGTGCTCGGTTATAAAGATGCGCACTCGACCGAGTTCGCTCCGGATTCGGCCTACCCGGTGATCAGCCTGATGGAAGAACAGACCGCTGTGGTGAACAAGGGCGGCACGATGCGCCTCGGAGCATACCCGTGCAAGTTGCGCGAGGGGTCGCTGATTGCTGAGTGTTATATGCAGCCAATGATCCAGGAAAGGCACCGGCACCGCTTTGAATTTAACAACAAGTACCGTAGTGCCTTTGAATCAGCCGGGCTGAGGCTCACCGGCCTTTCTCCGGACGAGTCGCTGGTGGAAGCGGTGGAGCTCGATCGTTCTGTGCATCCGTTCTTCGTGGGGACGCAGTACCATCCGGAATTCAAATCGAAGCCGCTCGCTCCGCACCCGCTCTTTACGCGTTTCATCGAAAAAAGCGCGGGTCTCTGATGCTTTTCGATAATTTTTCTGCGATCCCGGAAGAAGTTGCATTGCTCAATGCGGAAATGGCGGCGATGGGCGATAAATCGCCGGTTGCGCTTGAAATCCCCCCCAAATGTTTCTTCGACATGCAGGGGAAGTTTCTGCGTTACCGCTCGCGGAAGGCCATTCTGGTGAGCTTTCCCGTGCTCGAAAAGCAGCTGAACCCGATTGGGGTCATGCAGGGTGGTTATATGGCCGCGGCTTTCGACAATACGCTCGGCCCGCTGTCTTACGCGGCGGCGCAGAAAGCTGCCGTGACGCTCGACATGTCTCAGACTTACCTGCGCGCAGCGCGCGCCGGCGAGACCATCTGGTGCGCAGCCGAAGTGGTGACGCGTTCGCTGCGCACGCTCTATATGACAGCTTCGATGTACGACGACCGCCGCAAGCTGGTTGCCACCGCGCAGACACAGGTGCTCATACTCTGATATGCCTGAGCGGATACTGCTGATTGGTGCCGCGGGTAAGACCGGCGCAGCCTATGCAAAGCTTCTGCAGGCACACGGCCACCATTTGCTCTGGTACGATAAAAATCCGCAGGCAAAACCCGAAGGTTTGCACGCCGGGCAGCTGACGTACGTTGAATCTCAAACGCTTGAGTTTGCCCGGTTGCGCGGCAGCTTTGATCGGCTGACGCTGACGCCGGGGGTGCCACTGAGGCATCCGTTTATCTTAGAAGCGCGCGCCGCGGGTATTCCGGTGATTACTGAGGTTGCTTATTGTGCGCCTTACCTGACCGGTTACAAAATTATTGGTATAACCGGTACCGACGGCAAGAGTACGACCACCGCAATCATCGCGCAGATCCTGCGTGCGCTGGGAAAGCCTGCCTTCGAGTGCGGCAATTTTGGTACGCCGCTTTCCGAGATAGTGCTGAATCCCGAACATTACGCGAACGGGACCCTGTCGTGTGAACTTTCGAGCTACCAGCTTGAAGAGCCCGGGAAGCTTAACCTCGATGCGGCGATTTTTCTCAACCTGGCGCCTGACCACCTGAACCGTTATGCCGGTATCGAAGAGTACGGGCTGGCAAAATGGAATATTGCAGGCCTGCTGCGCGCGGGCCAGCCTATTGTGGTGGCGCAGAACCTGTTGCCTGAAAATACTACTTACTGGAAGAACGGCCATCCGCTTGCTGCCGGTAAACCGCGTTTCATCAGTGTCGACAGCCAGTTGCTGCGGGCAGCAAACTTTGCTATTCAAGATGGTTTCCTTGTCTCAGAAAGAGCTTCTGTACGCTACGACCTGAGGGATTGCGCGCTTGCCGGAGCGCACAACCTGAGTAACCTGCTTTTTGCGCTCGAAGCCCTGCATGCAGTGTACCCTGAGCTTCTGGCACAGGATTTGACGCTCGCGCTCAGAGCGATCCAGCCCCTGCCGCACCGCTTCGAAAAAATACCGCAGTTCGCGATGCCGCAGGTTACCTTCATCAATGACAGCAAGGCGACGACCACGCAGGCTGCGATGACCGCGCTGAAGAATGCCGCAGATCCGGTTTTTATTTTCCTGGGCGGGCAGGGCAAAGGTGAAACTTACGGTGAACTTGGCAAAGCGCTGAAAGCAAAGTCTGCGCGCGCTCTCATCTACGGCGAATGCCGCGAAGACATGGCACGCGATTTCCGCTTAGCGGGATTTCAGGACTTCACGCTGCATGAAAACCTGTTTAAGGCATTCCATACTGCCAAACGAATGGTGGGGCAGCAGAAGCTGGCTTCTGCTACGCTGTTGCTGTCGCCGGCCGTAACGTCGTGGGACCAGTTCAGCAGTTTTGAAGCGCGTGGAGACTATTTTCGTGAGCTGGTGCAGTCGCTATAGAATTGTCAGCGTCTGCAGCATTTGCCCAACCGCTGCAGCTTCTTCGTTCTCGGGTTCGCCCTTACAGTTGTAAAGGGCCAGGACGAAGATGGTACCGCGCTGAGCCATCATCGCGAGGAAAAAATGTCCATCGCTGCGGTATTCGCAGGCGCCCATCTGTGTCTTGTCGCGCTCGAAGTACTGCGCACCTTCGTTTGAAACACCCTGCTTACTGAGAAAAAGCGCCATTTTGTCCGGCAGATCTTTTCCGCGCAGGAATGGCGATACCTCAAGCGCCTCTTCATTAACAGCGCCTGCGAGGTTGATCGCAAAAATCTGCAGCGCACCGCCGTAGGGGCTGATACCGTCGAAAAATGTCGGTATGCCCTCTACGACTTCCATTTCCCAGGTGCGCGGGTACTGCAGCGAGTACCAGTTTTCCGGGGAAACAAAGCTCTGCGTCGCTGCCATGAAGCTGCCTAGCCCAGAAGCTTCTTATACTCGCTGTAAGAATTGCGCGCGGTGAGCGCAAACAGGCGTATAAAACCTTCTGCATCAAACTGGTTGTAGACGTCCTCTTTCTCGAACGATGCCAGGGCCGCACTGTACAGCGAGTTGGGTGATTTGCGTGCAATTACCTGCGCGCTGCCTTTGTAGAGTTTCACCTTCACTACGCCGTTTACCGCGCGGTTTGTCTGGTCGACAAATGCCTGTAAAGCCTCGCGCTCAGGCGTGAACCACTGGCCGTTATAGACCAGGCGTGCGTATTTCATGCTCAGCTCATCTTTCAGGTGCTGCAGGTTGCGCTCGAGCGTAATCGACTCAAGGTCGCGGTGCGCGATATGCAGTATCGTGCCGCCCGGGGTCTCGTAAACGCCACGCGATTTGATGCCCACGAGGCGGTTTTCCACGATATCGACGCGACCAACGCCATGTTCGCCGCCGATCTTGTTGAGGTGCATCAGCAGATCGAATGGAGCCATTTTTTTGCCGTTGACCGCAACGGCGTTTCCATTGACAAATTCAATTTCCAGGATTTCGGGTTTATCCGGTGCCTTGTCTGCACTCTTGGTCAGGATGAACATGTCCTCTTTGTATTCATGCCATGGATCTTCGAGAACTCCGCCTTCGTAGCTGATGTGGAGCGCATTGCGATCCATCGAGTAGGGCTTCTCAGCAGAGGCTGTTACCGGGATATTTTCTTCTTTAGCGTATTTGATCAGGTCTTCACGGCCACGAAAGTTCCAGGTGCGCCAGGGTGCGACAATCTTGAGTTTTGGGTTCAGTGCCATGAAAGTCAGCTCAAAGCGAACCTGGTCGTTGCCTTTGCCGGTGGCGCCATGTGCGACGGCGTCGGCGCCTTCTTTTTCCGCGATCTCGACCTGGCGTTTGGCAATCAGGGGCCGCGCAATAGAGGTGCCCAGCAGGTAGCGCATCTCGTAAACTGCAGACGCGCGCAGCATGGGAAAGACATAGTCGCGGACAAATTCTGCCCGCAGATCTTCAATGTAGGTCTTTGACGCGCCTGTCCGCGCCGCCTTCTCATCCAGTCCGGCAAGCTCTTCTTCCTGCCCGATATCGGCGCAGTAGGCGATGACTTCGCAGTTGTAGGTCTTCCTGATCCAGTGGAGAATGACTGAGGTGTCCAGACCGCCGGAATAGGCGAGTACGATCTTCTTGATATCCTGATTGCGTTGCTGCATGAGTCCGCTTCGCAAAGGTGAAACGGCGCGTAAACGAAAGCAGAGTCCCGCTATCGGCCTCCCGAAGGATACTCAAAACGGCAGCTGCATCACCTGGATGCGGTTATTGTCAATATCAGCGACCCAGATATAGCCATTGTCAATAACAAAGGATTTAGGATATTTGTACTTACTGGCTGTGGTACCAAATGACGACCCCAGAAAATTAGACTGTCCGAGAACGTATGAAGCAGCCTGTCCATTGCTGAGCGGAAAGTCATAGAAGAGTAGCCGGTGGTTGTTCTGGTCGGCGATCGCCAGTTTTCCGGAAACCACTGCCACGCTCACGGGCAAATACAGGGTATTGGCGGCTACGGGGCCGCTGCGGTTGGCGAATCCACCGGTGGAACCAGCCTGACCCAGCACCATGTTTGGCCGGGTATCGGCAACCGATGGCACTGCATTATAAATCAGTACGCGGTTGTTGTCGCCATCAGCAACAAAGAACTGATTTCCGCTTTTATGTACTTCGTATGGGTGGTTTAGATAGCTACTGCTCGTGGCATAATCGGTGCCGACGTTCACGGTTGAGGCATCTGGTTGGCCAATGATCAGGTCGGCGCTTGCACCGTCTGAAGTAGGCAGGCTGTTAAAAACAAGAATGCGGTGGTTATTACGGTCGGCAATATAGATTTTTCCGTCGATTACATGAACTGCGCTCGGGTCATTGAGTTTACCGCCGTTAGCTACGGAAAAATTATTCGCGGTACCGCTTGCCATGTTGGGTTGCCCAATCACCCGGTAAGCGTTCCAGGTACCCAGCGACGTTGGTACACTGGCAAATATTACCACGCGGTTGTTTGCACGGTCAACGACGAGTACCTCGCCGCTGTTTCTAACTGCAACACCGCACGGTTCATTGAAACCCTGGGCACTGATGGTTGCTCCACCTCCGGCATTTATTAAGCCCGCAGTCAGGCTTGTCTGCCCAAGGACTGCGTCAGCTGTAGCAGTGTTGCCTGTGGGCAGGCCGTTGAAGATCAGGACGCGGTGGTTGTTCCGGTCTGCCACAAAATACTTCATCTTATGGCCGTCATTGCGATCAATGAAGACGGCGTGATAGTAAGGCCAGCTTGCTGTGTTATTGTTTATTGTGGTGCCGCGATTTGGGCTACCGCTTACGGCGTCGGCCTGAAATATCTGAAAAGCCGAGGTCGCATCTGCGGTTAGTCCACCTCCATTTTGCTCGTTGAGCGTATCAAGATAACTGATAGCGCTGGCGAAGCTAACGGCAGCTGACGCTGACTGGTAAGCGGCTACGTCAGTAACACATACTGCGATTTGATTGCCTAAGGTGCTAATGTCAGCCAATAAAATGCTGACAGCTATCGAAGAGGGAGAATTCTTTGTCAGTGACCCTGTAACGGGCACGCCCGCAGGTTGGCGGGTCGCGCTGCAGCCAGAGCCATGTAAAATCGAATAATTGGCAGTCCTGTCAACTTGCAGCGTGATGCTGAAAGAAATTGTCCCGTTTCTCACGCTATACGTCGGCGTCGCCGCCGTGTTAGAGACAACGCTAAGCACAAGCGGCTTATCCTCATCGACAAACTGCTGCAGCTGACCGGTGCAGCCCGTAAAAATTAGCAGAACCAGGAGTTGAAGATGGGAAATGGCTGAGTTCATTTTACGCACTGAATTGGCCGCCGAACATACTATAGGACGCAGGAAACGGGGCACCGGCAACCATTATTTCTTCTTCAGTAAAAAACGTGTCAGGCTCACGACCGAGATCACAACACACAAAACAAAACCCCCGATATTGAAGGGGGTTGGATCTTCGCTCATTCTGAAGCCGAAGAAGAGCAGCGGTATTTTGATAAAGACTACCGAGTTGAGAAACAGCAGGGCCATCTGCCTGACATCGAGCGGTTGCTCCTCTTGGTCGCCGCTCATGGCAGGCTGTCTGTCAGAAAACGTAGACCCAGATACCTGCAATCAGCAGGTTTGCCATGGCCACCGGTACCAGTCTGCGCCAGCCGAGGTTCATCAGCTGGTCGTAGCGGAAGCGCGGCAGCGACCAGCGTACCCAGACGAACAGGAAGACGAAGAAGAAGGCCTTGGCAAAGTAGAACAGCGAACCCACAATCGGGGCATACCATGCGGCCTTCACGCTGGCTGGCAGAAAGCCCGGCAGGTTGTAGCCGCCAAAGAACAGCAACGCTGCGAGCAGCGAAAGCGTGATCATGTTCATGTACTCGGCGATGAAGAAGAGCGCAAATTTAAACGCGCCGTATTCGGTGTGGAAACCCACCACGAGTTCACTTTCCGCTTCGGCGAGGTCAAACGGTAGCCGGTTTGTCTCGGCGAACATTGTGACAAGAAAGATGAAAAAAGCCAGAGCCCCGGGTAAGGTCGCAATAAACCAGCGCTCCTCCTGCGCGTGAACAATCTGCCGCAGGTCGAGACTACCCGCCAGGATTACGATCGCCGCGAGGCTAAGAGCGAGAGCAAGCTCGTAAGAGATCATCTGCGCCGTTGCCCGTACCGAACCCAGCAGCGCGTACTTGTTGTTGCTCGACCAGCCTGCGAGCATGATGCCATAAACGGCGAGCGAAGCTACGGCAGACATGTAGAGCAGGCCGCCCGAGGGGTTCATGACCTGGAAGGCGAAGTCACTCTTGCCCGTGATCTCTTTCACTGCGTCCGGCAGCTGGGTGATCACCGGCGAGAAGGGAATGACCGCCCAGAGCATCACGGCAGTTGTCATCGACAGCGCGGGTGCGAGTACAAAAATCCAGGCATCCGCGTTGCGGGGTATTGTCTCTTGTTTGGTAAGAAATTTGATGCCGTCAGCCATCGGCTGCAGCAAACCCCAGAGGCCGGCGCGGTTTGGCCCGTAACGATCCTGGATATAACCGGCCCACTTGCGCTCCAGCAGGGTGTAGTAGGCCGCTCCGGTGATCATTGCACCGAAAAGTATCACAATCTTCACGATTACCCAGAAAATTTCGCTATGGTACCACATAGAATACAGTCAGGCTGCCCCCTTGACTGAGCGTGTCGAGCAGAATGGGTTTGGCGGTTTACAGTGTCACCGGCCTTGAGCGGCGCCCTGTCAGGACGGCGACCAAAGCGGCATGAAGCGGAAAAAGAAACTGTAAAAAACTGCATGCAGGTTCAGGGGACGGTTGCCAAATACCCTGTATTCGAGGTGCCGCAGGTAGTTGTGCACCAGTGTGCTGGCTTCAATTGCCTGGCCCGGTGTCATACGGTTCAGCACCAGAGGTGAGAAGGGGGCCACGACGCCCTGAGTTGCCCGGTCGCGCAGGGCTGCAAGTAAGGGCAGGACAGCAAAACGCAATGCTTTGCCCTGCGTCGTCACACTCTCTTTATCGAAGAGTTGCTTCGGCAGAAGAAAAAGCACACGCTCGAGCGCAGTAAAATCATCGGCGGTAAATGCCAGCGCGTCGAAGGCCTGCCGGGTATCGCCCGCGATACGTTCTGTCGCCTCGGGCCACTGCGCCATAAAATCTTTAACTCCCATCAGGTAATAGAAACGCTGCCATGGGTCAGTCATGCCCTCGGGCACCACGTGGCGGTTGACCACGCGCGTGATGATGGAGCGCGAGCGGATAGTCTCTTTGAGTTCTTCGGCCGATTGTACGCTCAGGAGAAAGTAGTGCTGCGTCGCCGGTTCTTCCAGTGTTTTCAGCAGCGCCGTTTCTGCTTCGTCTTTGATGCCGCCTGCATTCTGGAAGATAACCACGCGCGCGTGGGATTTCCACGGTGCATAGGGCAAAATCCTGCGCAGCAGGTGGCGCACGGTACCGGGTGGAGGGTCTTTCTCCGGGCCGATCAGCAGCGTCTCGCCGCCGAACTCTACCAGGTCGGGATGCTGGCCTTCGTGGACAAGCGTCGAAACCAGTGCCCGGCTGTCTGCCGTGTCGCGGCGGTGCTCGTACAGGATTTCTGTGCCTAGTTGCCTGAGGTGCGCTGCCTTCTCGACCGACATGTCGCCCTCAAAAATCACCGTCTGCGGGCAGTTGGCGGCGGTGATATGCAGCATGCGCTCAGTAGACGGGGGTGAGCCAGTTCATGTACTCGGGTATTTCACCCGTCGCGTACGAGAAGAATGTCTTCTGCAGTTTCTCGGTAAGAGGACCGATCTTGCCGGCGCCAATGGTGCGGCGGTCGATGCTTTCTACCCAGGCAACCTGCGCGCCGGTTCCGGTAAAGAATACTTCGTCGGCGACGTAGAGTTCGGTGCGGCTGATATCGCGCTCGAGCGTTTCAATTCCCATGTCCTGTGCAAGTTTGAGCACGGTGCGGCGCGTGATGCCTTCTAGAATCGCCGACGACGGGCCTGGCGTGATGAGCTTTCCGTCGCGCACGACAAAGATGTTTTCTGCTGAGCCTTCGGAAACAAAACCGCGGCTATCGAGAAAGATTGCCTCGTCGAAACCGTTTTCCAGCGCTTCGGACTTTGCCAGAGCGGAGTTGATGTAACCGCCGGTGGCCTTTGCGCGCGCGGGTATCTGGTTGTCTGACAAGCGTGTCCACGATGAAACCGCCGCGCGTACACCGCGCTTGGTATCGAGGTAGTCGTTCAGCGGTATTGCATAGAGCGCAAACTTGTCTTCGACGTTGTGCAGGCGGGGAGAGAGGGAAAGCTCCGACTTGTAGATAAAGGGACGCAGGTAGCAGTTTTCGCGCCATTCGCCTTTGCGCAGCAGCTCGAGAGTGATGTCACGAAACTCGGCATAAGGCATGTTCCAGTGCATTTGCAGAATACGCGCAGACGCACGCAACCGTGCATGGTGGTCTTCGAGCCTGACAAGGTAAAGGTTCTTCTTGTTGCTATTGTAGTAGGCGCGCATGCCGCCAAAGAACGCCGTGCCATACTGCAGCGCGTGCGTGCGTACATTGAGGTTAGCGTCTTTCAGCGCGACAAATTTACCGTCGAACCAGGCGGGTTTGCTTTCAAAATCTTCCATTTCAGTGTCCTTTCGATTCGAGGTAACGTTCGGCTTCTATCGCTGCCTGGCAGCCTGACCCGGCGGCCGTAATCGCCTGGCGGTAGAAATGGTCTTTCACGTCGCCAGCGGCAAACACGCCGGGAATATTGGTCGCGGTCCGGTCGGGTTGGGTGACGAGGTAGCCGGTTTCATCCATATTGAGCTGGCCCTTGAAGAGCGACGTGTTGGGTACGTGACCGATCGCGATGAAAAGTCCCTGTACCGGGAAGTCTTCGAGCGCACCGGTTTCGGTATTTTTCAGTTTGAGACCCGAAACCGTGCCGGTCTTTTCTTCACCGTAGATCTCAGCGACTTCGACAAAGGGTTTGATCACGATCTTGGGGTTGTTGCGTGCGCGATCGACCATGATCTTGCTGGCGCGGAAGGTATCGCGGCGGTGCAGCAGCGTCACTTTTGATGCAAACTTGGTCAGGAAGTTTGCTTCTTCAAAAGCTGAATCTCCCCCGCCGACTACTGCAACTTCTTTGCCGCGGAAGAAAAAGCCGTCGCAGGTAGCGCAGGCAGAAACACCTTTGCCTTTGTAGGCAAGTTCAGAAGGAATACCGAGAAAACGCGCCGAAGCGCCTGTTGCGATGATCACCGAGTCAGAAGTGTAAAGGGTGCCTTCTGCCGTGATCTTAAAAGGAGCTCCTCCGGTCAGTTCGGCCTTATCTGCCATCACCGACTTGAGCTCTGCGCCAAAGCGCGCTGCCTGTGAGCGAAAGTGCTCCATGATTTCCGGGCCCTGGATTCCCTGCGGAAAGCCGGGATAGTTTTCGACCTCGCTTGTGATCATCAGCTGGCCGCCGCGTTCGATACCCTCGAGTACAAGGGTCTTGAGGTTTGCGCGCCCGGCGTAGATAGCCGCTGTATAACCCGCGGGTCCGGAACCGATGATAATGGTGTCGAAATGGTTTTGGCTCATATGCCACGAAAATAATGGAAAGGCAGACATGCGGACAATAAAATGTCTTTGCTGCAGCTCCGGAAACCTGCAAAAGGACTTATGCGGCTCCTGTTATGCTCCTGCCTGCTTGTAGGTATTACTGCCTGTACTGCCGGTGTTGCCCACACTGTCACGGTTGTGCTGCCGACGCCTCATCTTAACCCGGCCGGCAAAGCCCGGCAGTTTGGCACGCTGTACTTCTACACCGACCGTAATATACCCGAAACAAGCGCCGCCTTCAGCGCCTTGCTCTCCGGTCAAACTGCGCAGGCGCTCGATGCGCTGGGCAAGATCGAAGGTGCCAACCTGCCGGCGATACAGCGGGCGTACTGGCAGAATGACGTGGCAGTATGTTTCATTCTCGAAGGACGCTACAAAGAAGCCGACGAGCTGCTGCTGCAGGCAGGTCTGACCGCCGATGAAGATGCGATTCGCCACAACCACAGGGTCAGCGTCTATCTCAATGACTCTCATGCGCTGCATAAAACACGCCAGCGCCCGGTTGTAGTACCTGAAGGTACTGCGACCGAAGCGCCGCCTCCGCCAGCCGCCGAGAGTAAGCCTGACCTGAAAAAGACCGATGAAAAAGGTGCTCCCAAACCCTGACAAAGAATCACGGCTCGGGTTATTCCGCTGCAGGCGAGGGGGAGTGTTCCTGCTGCTGTTGCCTTTGGCCCTGGTTGCTGCCTGCGCCGTAGGTGAACCGCTGCCGCAGGACTATTACAGTGGTACAGACAAGATCGCGGGTGGGCAGGCGCCGTCGGTACCGGTTGTCACCTATACGCCCGCGACGCGGCGCTTCGACTTTACCGCTTCGATCGACCCTGATACCGGTTCTGAGGTCGGCAACTATATCGTGTACTACTACAACGGTGTACCGACCAAATACTACGAGCAGCGCTACATCGACGGCATCATTCCGGTGGGCAGTGCGCGTACCTTCTTTTTCACCGGTAGCCCGGGCACGTATACGGTTGTCGTCACCGGCTTCGACGGATTTCGCGAATCGGCGGTGACCGACGCCAACCGCATCACGTTTACGCTGCCGTAGTTCAGAACCGTGTCTGAAACTGCAGCGCGACGTTCAGGCTGCGGAACTGCCGGTTGAGTTCACGAAACTCCGTATCGCCCAGTTCTTCGTTGTACTTGCGCGCGGTGCGGTAACTCGAATAGATTTGCCCGATGTATGCGCCGGTGGCGAAAGTAGTGAACAGTATCGACTGCACCGGGCTGTCGCGCATAAAACCATCGTAGGCAAGAAATGCCGCACCACCCACAAGGCTCAGGCTCACGATGCCGGTATCCCACTCGCCGAGCAGAAAGTGCCCGCCACCCGGAAACAGCGCTGAGAAGGTCGCCGCCCAGAACGGGCTCTTGTTCGAGAGACCCGCGGCTTTCTCCAGCAGCGGCAGGGTCTTCTCGAAAAACTGCTGGTACTGCGGTTCTGCGCCGCCGGTATTTGCTCCCGGTGCCTGCCGCTCTTTCCATAACTTTTCCGCTTCGCGCATCCGTTCGAGCGACTCGCTGAACTTTTTGTTGCCTGCTGCCGCCATGCTCATGTAAATCGTGTAGTCGGTCGTGTAGGCGCTGCCCGATTCGTGTTTCCTCAGTTCGCCGAAGAGGCGTTCAGCATTGGCGTATTCGGTATTTTCATAGTATGAGAGCGCAATATAGTTGTGTGAGAGAAAGCTCAGGTGTTTGTCGCGCGAATCGGTCAGGGGCAAAAATTCATGCTTTGCCTGCGCGTACCTGCCACCTTCATAGTACATCTTACCAATCTGGAAATGCACCCACTCGAGTTTTTCATAGTCCGGAAACAGGTGGATGACCTTCTTGTACTCTGTGATCGCGCGGTAATAATCCTGTTCGTCGGCAAACGCGTCGGCCAGCCGCAAAAATGTCTGTGGCCGGGTAAAATCCGGCGCGCTGCGTTTGGGCTGTGCCTGTGCGGCAGGTGCATAAATAAGCGGGAGCAGCAAGAGGGCCAAAAGGCGGGTCAGCAGGTTGCGCATCAGTAGTCCGTGGGCAGGTCAATCGGGTATTCGCGCTGGCCCGGGTGGCAACGGATCAGCCGGTCTGTACCCATGACAATGCCCTTGATCAGCCCAAAGCGGGCCACAGCCTCGGCCGTGTACCGCGAGCAGGTCGGCGAATAATGGCAGGTCGACCCGCTGAGCGGGCTGACGTAGTTCTGGTAGAAGCGTATCAGCATGTTGCCGGGCAGGTGGGTGGGCCTTTCTTCGGGGCGTATGGCCTCGCGGGTGACCGGGTGCTGGCGTGAAATACTCCAGGGTTCTTCAGCGCCAATGCCCACCACAGCCAGAAAACAGGCTAACAAAACCCAATACCGCATGACCTGCGAAATTTAGTCGCGTGGACGGTGTCAATGGTTTAATTTTATGTTGTACGCATGCCGATTATCTAAAGGAGAGACTATATGCTACGCTATGCCCTAATCCTGCTACTCGCTGCCTTCCTGGTACAATCCGTGGGAGCTATACCGTTCTACTGGGAACCGAAGACCGAAGAGCCGGGTTTCACCATAGATGTACCGGCCAAATGGAACCAGGCTTCTCGCTCACGCGACAAGGTGGCAAATGTCCACTTCGAGCGCCGCGACCGGGCCGGCCGGGTGGCGATCGAGGTCAGGGCTTACACTACGGACAATACTGACATCGAACAGCTCGTGCTGCAGCTGCGCTCGCGGCTGGCAGTCAAATATGACAGGGTGTTCCTGGTCCGCCGCAAAGACGTCGGCTTCCGCAAGAATATGGAGCGGCAGGTCTGGAGCGCCCGCGTAGGCAAAAAGAACTATACCCTGCTG
This sequence comes from Turneriella sp., assembly GCA_046346875.1. GTDB lineage: Bacteria > Spirochaetota > Leptospiria > Turneriellales > Turneriellaceae > Turneriella. The sequence continues at coordinate 302,316 of JAXMHG010000002.1, forward strand.
ACGTCATTCGTCGTCGCTGACGACAAGGTGCTGCAGCTGGTCTGCGTCGCCCCGGCACAGTCAAAAAAGGAATACGAGTACGTCTTTGACAACGCTCTCCTCTCGCTGGATTTTTCTGACGGTAAACCCGATGGTGGGGCAGCGGCAGAGAAGGCCGAAGCGCCTGCTGCAGCTGCGCCAGCGCCCGTACCAGCCGCCCCGGCACCGGCAGCTCCCGTCCCGGCATTACCAGCCGTTCCCGGAGCGCCAGCCGCCCCGGCACTGCCCGACCCCGGTAAGGTCAAGCCGCCAAAAATCGAATTCTAAGAGGAAACATGAAAACCGTAATCCAATACCTTTCGCTACTCTGCCTGCTTGGGCTTTCGGGATCTTACATGCTCATGGGGGCAGACCCGGAACCAGAAGCAAAAGCAGAAGCTTCTGATGAAGCGGTCGACCTGAAAGCACTGGGCGACGAGATGGCCGGCCTGTGGGGTGAAAAAGTCTGCGTCGCCGAACCCGGCAGCAAGCACGAAGAGCAGGTCATTTCAATCGCCTGCAATGCCGAATATACCTCGGCAGAACGCGACAAGGTGCTCGATTTCCTCTTTAAGAAAGGCTTCCTGTTCCGCGGCGAGTCATACGACATCAAGGGTACTACGGGGCACTACTGGTACCGTTTTGAACACCGCGAGGGCAATCGCCTGCGCTCGGTTTTTGTGCGCATGCACATCACCAGCCAGGGTGCACTCTGGGGTTCTGTTAAACCTCCCGCACGTATTGCCGTCTACGTAGACAACCTCGCGACCGCGGACGAGCTGACCGCCTGGCAGACACTGGGAATTCCCCTGAGCTTCGGCCTGAAACCTTCGGAAAGCGCGAAAGAACTTGCGCAGCAGATCGACGAGTACAAGCAAGAAGCATGGCTGGCACTCGACCTGCGCCAGGGCGCTTTTACCGAGCCTGACCAGAGCGCTTCGGTGCGCGACATCATCGAGCAGGATCTCATACCCAACCACCTGAAAAACTCGCTCGAGCAGACAGGCGATGTTTGGGGGATTGTGGTGCGTGATCTCAACAATATCACAACCACAGTAGCCACGGCGCGCGCCGTTTTTTCAGCAATCAAGGCAGAAGGAAAATCGTACGTACTGCTGCCGGCCAAGTACAACAAAGCGCTCAGCACCACCGCGAACGTCATGGACATGAACGCACGCCGCGTGACGTACGACATGGGTGCAATGTGCGCAAAATCGCCCGCAAAAATCTGGAGCTATATCCGTAGCAAGGCCGGGCATGGCCAGGTTATCGTGCGTTTCCCCGCGAACGCGAAGCGCTGCGCGCACACGCTCAGCCGAACCCTGCGCCGCGACGGCAAAACAGAGTTTCGGCCGCTGAGCACCTTCTTCGGCTACGCCGAGGGTGCGACGACGGAAAAAAAAGCCGGCGCTGGAAATTAACGCCTAGAATAAATTAGCCTGCCGGGGTTTCGGCGGGCTGTGTGTCTTGTCGTTGCCGATTTCTTCAAGCATTTCGGCTTCGTACTCACCGTCTTCGATGGGCCGCAGGAGCATGAGGGCCTTTTCCGGGTCCTTTAGTGCCGGATCCAGCCAGTCAGGAATTTTTTCTTCGTCGATGAACACGGGCTGGCGACCGAAGTTTCCCCCGTGGTTGTGTATTTCTGTCATCAGGCTGTTGCCGGGTTCGGTAAATATGGAAACTTCGAAAGTCTCTTCCCCGGAGCCAGGTGATTGACGCCTGTTCCACAGGCCTGCGAAATACATGTGATCGTGGTCGGTGCGCTTTATTAGCCACGGAACATTTCCCGGCGAGTCATCGCGGCGTTGCCATTCGTAAAAATGTGTAGCGGGTACAACGCACCGGCGCTCTCGCAGTGCCTTGCCCCAGAGCCGGTTGCCTGCGACGCCTTCTTTGCGCGTGTTCATGATCGGTTTGCCTTTAGTCCAATCGGGTTTCCAGCCCCACTTCATGTCGACGACCTTGTGTTTCTGCGTCGATGGATCGATGACAAAGACGTCGATGACCTGCGTCGGACGTATATCAAAGCGCGACTGGCCAATAAAAACTTTCTTCAGGCGTTCGATATCGTCGACTGCATCCCGTGCAGTCCACATGCGGTAATAGCCAATGGTTCCGTCAAAGTTAACGTACTTGATGAGAACCATTCGACCGCACATACGAATTCTACTCAGGTGGTTCGGGCACCGCGTGTGGCGGGGCAGTGGAGTCCTATTCGGCGCCTTTAACTGTAACCGAAAAAGCTCCACCTTGCAGGGGAACCTTGGTCGCTGAGTTAAGACCCTCATTATAGACGACAACACCCGCAAAGCTGCCCGTCAGGCTGGTGACTTTACCGTTCACCAGCACAGGGGTAAGGCGGACTACCAGCGAAGTATCGCGGTATTTTTCTTCGATCGCAACGCCATCGCCCTGGGTAATGCGCTCTTCGCGGGTTTTGCCCACCCAGGTCGGCGCATGTTTGGTATAACGTACCTTAACTTTGGGCTTGCGGTGGCGCTTTTCTTTAATTGCCTGCAGGCAATCACGGAAGTTGCCGCGGCGGCATTCTTCGAGGCGCTCTTCGGGCCTGTCTTCGGGATCATCTTCGAGTTCACCCGTCGCGATTTCTTCTTTTTTGGTATAGCGCATGAAGTCGTCGCGCGCAAGCGTCACGTGTGGCACGAAGCTGTAGATGCCGCGAGCATTGACGATGACTGCAGTGAGCGGCGCCACTTCGGGTGTCAGCTCCATGGGGCCTGTCAGGTCGGCTGGCAGTTCTGCAGTGAGGGCAAACTGTGTCTTGTGCTGCGTGTCTTTTACCGCGATCACCAGTTGGGTCTTGCCCTTGCGCTTGGCGATCATGCCATGTGCGCCTGAAAGCTGGTAGTCACGCTGGCCAATGCGGAATGAAATATTACCGTCTGCCCACAGCGACGCACAAAAGAAGAAGGAGATGATCGCAGTCGCGCGGAGCATAACTTACCATATAGCTATGCACGGTACAGGGCGGAGCGTGCCATTTTATTGGTGAACAAACGTTTTTCTACCATGTCGCGTTAGCGGCATTGGGAGTCATTGCGGTACGGGTATAGTTTCGCCACCCAGTCTTACCGGCATTGCGCACAGCCCCGGTGTCCGCAGACGACCGGGCAATACCCGCACCCGAATTCGTGCAGAGGTACGTCGAGTTTTCTGTGGAGCTGCTATCGGCGGCAATACAGCTGCCGGTCAGCTGCGTGTTGCGGTCGTTCAGCCCAAAGACGGGCCGTTCGCTGATGGGCCAGAAAGACTGCAGGTTACTGTAGAAATGGTTGAGCGGGCCAGCCACCATGGGTTGCGTCAGGGTGCCATCACGGTTGCTGTAGTAGAGTGCATCCTGGATGCCCTTGTAGGGCAGCGCGCAACCGGGCTGCGCGGTGTCGACGGTGTCATTCTCGCCAGTCGCACAGTAGGTCAGAATGAAGGTGCCGTCGGTGGCGCCAAAAGCAGCGGTATCGCGCAGCGTGATGGCCATTGGGTAGGCAACCGTCGCGCCATTGCGGTCGGGGCGGCTTTCAGCGGCCTGCGCAAGCCCGACAGCGATCAGCGAGTTCGCGGGAGCGTACACGTCGGAAAATTCATACACGAGTCTGAATTCTGATTCGTCGTAATAATAAAGTTTCAGGCCGCGCAGTGAACCTGCACCGGAGGGTTTGACTTTGAGTTCTACCCAGTCTTTGCTGTTGAATGTGCCGGTCGGGCAGTCGGTGACGCAGACCTCGTTGATGATCACCGAAGCGAGTGTACTCTCATATCCACTGAAGTGGATGGTGCTGCCTGAGGCCGGGCGTGCCCCCGCATCGAGGCAACTGGCATTGGCGGTGATATTATAGCGGCAGTTCCCCGAATCCATTTCCGCTGAGGTTAGGTTAATCAGAAGTTGTGCGCTATTGCCAGTAACGGCATGCAGCGATGCCACAGAGACCGCAATGGGTGTTGGCGTTGCTGTACCACATTGCGCACCAGCCCCGTCTGGGTCAGAGGTTTTCGTAACAGTAAGCGCTCCCGCCGTGAGGCAGTGGTTGGGGGCAGTGCCCGAAGAAACATTGCTGTCAAAAGTCAGGCGAACCTGGCTGCTGGAAAGCGCTTCGGCCTTGATGATCTGCGGGTTCGCTTCGGTGGTGTAGATATATCCCGCCGAGCTGAAGGTATTCGTGGCCTTGGTGGTGCAGCCGTCGAATGCGGTGCCGCTGTAATCCTGCCTGTTCGCGCAGGTGTAGGGTTCAGCGCTACGGTGCGTGAACCAGGCGGAGCTCAGGCGTCCCGACTGTTGTGCCGTAAAACGCTGTGTCACCGAATTGTACCCCCGGCGCTCCATCGAAAAAGTCTGCTTCGGCGCTGTGTAGTCGCTGTAAATACCCGCCGGAGCGGTGCCGCCGTCGCCAGCCTCGTCGATCAGGTTCATCGCCGTGTCGTAGAGGCGAATACGGAACGAAGATCCGGAGATTTTAAAATTTTTAGTGCCGGAAAATTTGAAATGTTCTGTCGTCAGCGAGCCGCCAGTGGTATTGCGTATCTCTGCGCCATCTTCATTGTAGGTAATAATTTCATCGGCACCGGTTTCGGCAAAAGCCGACGGTTTATTGTTGTAGAAAATGCGCGTCTGCCCGGGACAGATGATATTCGGTTTTGCCGTCAGGTATTCGCTGAAACCCGAGCAGGCATTCTTGTTCTCGTAATACCAGTTATGCGGGTCGGGTACCGGGTAGAGGTTGCGCTTGTCGTTGGTGCCCCACTGTATTGCCCAGTGCGAAAGGTCGATTGGCGCGGCGGAGTTATTGAAGATCTCGATGAAATCGTCGCCGTTTTCAATATTGCTCCCGTCGGTTGCGCCAGCCCAGCCAACCTCTGAAATAAGCACATCACCCGCGTTCGCGGTATGCCCCCGCCGCTGCACGCGTAGCGCCATGTCGTTGGCAATACCCCAGGCGCCTTTCCATTGTTCATAGATGGTATTGACCACCCGGGCCTGGTTCACGATAATTACATTTTCGTCATTATTGTTGATCGCGTTGTTCGACCAATTGAATGACCCCGTTGCCATTCTTGCATTGGGCGTACCGGCATCGATCAGCACCGTCTTGCAGTGCATCTTGCCGCCGTGCGCAGGGTTGTTCTTGATCGAGGTGTTTTCGTTGCCGTCCCAGCGTACGAAGGGGCCCGTTGGGCTCATCGAGCCGTCGTTGTTGAAACCCGCCGAATACATCTTGGGCGCTTCTTCAGAGATACCCGAGACGAAGGTCGAATCATGGATGCCATAAACGGGAATACCCCGCTGCCGTGCCATACGAACCATCGCGGCGTCGAGTTCATCGTGCGTGTGCGCGAATATCATGTAATGAATACTGGTCTGGGCAGATTCTACCAGCGCAATAATACGGTCCATGGCTTCGTCGCCCTGGTAGGGAGAAAAATACAGTTCAAACGGATTGTTGTTCAGCACAATCTGCGTACTCGTACTGCGCTGCCGTTTTTGCGCACCAAAGAGCCCATTGTGCATCTGCAAGAATTCGTCTTTGTAGAGTTTCACCAGCTGCGCATTTTCGATAATATACCAGTTGTTATTGTTGCGCACCATGTCGGTATCGGATATATTTCCCGTGCCCATAAAGACATAGCGGTCATCGACGACGGCGAATTTATTGTGCTGAATACCTGAAGCGTTGCCCAGCGTCATATTGATGTTGTTGAAATACATCGTCTGGTAGCCGCTCGTGTAAAATTCGTCGATATCGCCCACCACGCGGACATCGATGTTCCGCTGGAAGGCACGCAGTACCGCCTGCACGACAGAAGTTTTGTTGAAGTTGTAGACCGCGAGGTACATGTAGCGTTCAGCCCCGTCGATCAGCCGTACCAGCTCATCGTCGACCTTCTTGTCGATCATCGTGTCCTGGTCGCGGCCGGGTTCAGAAAAGAATACGGAAAAGCGTTCGCGCCCGTCGCCCATGCCGGGGTCGCCAAATCCTCCGCCGCAGAAAGAAAAGAACAGGGATAAGAGACCGATGAGGGCAAACCTCGTCACGGGTAGACGATTGCCAGACAAAGAGCGGCGTCAAATGAATTTCGTGATATGCTGTGCGCTGATGTCCGACAGGCGTGCGACACCGTGAACCTGCATAATCGAGCGCAGTTCATCGAGCCAGTGCCGAAGCATGCTGGCAACGCCGGTACGGCCGTAACCGACAGCCATGATGGCAACGGGACGACCGACCAAAACTGCTTCGGCGCCGAGTGCCAGCATACGGAAAATATCTGCACCCGATCTCACTCCGCCATCGGCGAGTACCTGCACATGCGGCGCCTGTTCACGAACGAACCTCGCAATCTGCGGCAAGACCCGGGCGACACCCGGCATACCATCTGCGACGCGGCCACCGTGGTTGCTGACCACGATGGCGCTCGCACCGGCTTCGATGGCGACGGCGGCGTCGGCTTGTGTCATAACTCCCTTGACCACCATGGGCAGGGTAGAGGCAATTTTTAATTCACGCAGTTCTGCAAGGCTCTTGTGCGAGGTGGCGGCGCTCTTCAGTACCATCGTCTTGAAAGAAACACCGTCGATGTCGATGCCCCATGCGGTTGCACCCGAGCGCGCGGCCGATTCGATACGCCGGATGAGCTCCCGCTGCTCGGTTCTGGGTTTGAATACCGGAATGCCATAACCAAGCTGTTCTATTGCGTGCAGGCCAACCCGGTATTTGTCAGCAGACGCACCATCGCCGAATGTTGGCAGCAGCTGCAATTGCTTCATCGCGTTGCCTGTCTCGAGTGCGTAATCGTATTCGGTGATAGAACCACCCATATTCGTTACGCTGCCTGTGATGGGGGCCGAGAGCACAGGGCCCGCGAAGCGGAGTTTCGGACTGCGCAGAAAATCAAAGGCAGTGGATGCAGGTTCGACGGGTCCCTTTTCTGTATAAGTGGGAGTAATGCGGTATTCACCGAGCGAGGTTATATTGTCGCGAAACGAGTTCATTTCACCCCGGCCGCCCATGCCGGGCACACCCGAGGCGCAGTAGCCGCCGTCGCATACCTTACAGACCCAGCAGAAGTCGTTATTGAACCGGGTGCGCGAAACTTTTGCCATTGCCCTTTGGTCGTAGGGGGGAGTTTTCGTTTGGTATGTGAGGTGCTGCCGCAGCCGGGCAAATACCTCCTCCGCCTTGGCGAGCGTGGCGGCATGGATAACCGTGTGAAAGACCTTGCCGATGTTGTTCTGCAGGTTTTCTACCAGGTCGCCGTTCTGGTAGTTGCAGCGCAGCTCTATCAAACCTTGCGGGCCAAATTCTGCCCGCAGGGCTTCAAGCTGTTGTCCATCCGGCAGGCCGCTGAGAACTCCGGGTTCGGCGTAAAGCGACCGCTCGATGGAAATTCCGTTCGTTGCTACAGAAGCTTCGAGGGTGAGAGGGGTCTCCACTTCACCGAGCAATAGTTGGGCAAAAAGCTGCATGAGGCTTCTGCCATGCGCTGCCGGGTAGGTATGCGTGCTCATGAAACCACCCGACAGGCGGCCGGCGATCTCACCGATAACTACCCGACCGTCGTCGGTGAGTCGCAGGTCGCCTTTGAGCGCGCCGTGGTAAGGCCTGTTGGCAAGTTTTGCCAGTGAATCGGCATAGCGCTGCAGCGTGTGAAGAATTGCCGTGTATTCGGCAGTGGTCAAATTTCCCGGCAGCGTGTGGCCATTTTCAATGAAAAAATGCGTATCTTTTATTTCAATCAGCCGGTCGGCCACGCCGGTGAGGAATACCTGGCCTTGCGTGCAAAGTGCATCGACTGAAATCTCCCGTGCCGGAACATAGTGTTCAATAATTGCCTCGCCGAGTTTATCCTGGCTTGCAGCGAACTCATGGGCGTAAGATAGGTCGTCGACGCCCCGGATAAACATGACGCCGCGCGCGCCCATGTTCTGCACGGGTTTGATGACGAAGCCTGCCGTGTTGGGATTTGACTTTACCCACGAAGCTATGTCGTCCTTACTCTTGCCGTAAAAGTAAGCAGGGTGGGCATGACCGTGAGCAGCGCAGAAATCGCGCATTTTTCCCTTGTGCGTCAGAACGATGCCCTGCTGAGTATTGAGACCCGGCAGCCCCAGCTCGTCATTCACCCGACCCACTATGTGCGAGAAATCGGTGGCGACGGTCGTGACAAAGCCCAGTTGATCCCGCAGGGGCGCGAGCACCGCAATTACAGCTTCAGCATCGGCAATCTGTACCTGCATGAATTCATCGGCGTCGTGCATGGCGTATGCATGCGCATTCTGGTCGAGTGCGATGATCCTGAGCCCGAGCTCCTTTACTTCGCGGATGAACGGCTGCTGCAGATAACCTGCGCCCAGTAGCGCGACGGTCCGCTTGGTTCTGTTTTCTGGCATCAGCGTGTTTCAGTTTTTTCGATCACAAAGGAGTGCAATCCTGCATCGGTTTCTGGCTTTATAGCTTTAAGTATCTCTCGGTAAATCTTTACCAGGGGCGGGCCGTTGAAGGTGGCATCGCGGATGAGCAGCAGCTGTTCTAACGTGGCCAATCGGTTCATGGGAAACCTTTTCTGCCCGGGCGTTCTGCCTGAAAAGGTGGATTATGAGCCAGGTTTGCGATCTCGTGTTCAGGCATGACCCTCAGTTCCGCACCAAACGATCGTGCAATACCCTGGCGAACCCGCCAGATGAGTTGCGTTCTTTCATAGCAGGGCAGTACGTTCGTCATGAAGTCGCGGTGCCGGCGTCCCTCGCGGTAGGCAGGTTGTTTCGGGGGCGGGCGAAGGTATAGTGGAATCCGTTTCAGGGCGGCCTTCGTGTAGAGCAGCGTCCCATGGTGCATAACCCAGCCACGCTTGCGGCACTGCGCATTGCCAGAGAATTTGCGGTCGGCACCGCGGCAGCGAATTGTCAGGTCGGAGTAGCCTCTTTGTGCGACAGAATGGCCTAGTACATGGGCAATGCCGCCGAGAATTTTTTCATAACTCAGGGAAACGTTCATCAGTTCGGGAAAGTCCTCGAGTGATAGAAACAGGGAATAGTTGAGGTTGCCCCGGCAGTGTAGAACCGAGCCGCCGCCTGAAATACGCCGGTAAACCGGGGGGCCCTTATGTTCATAGACTTCCTCTTCGGTGACCAGCGACTTGCCGAGCACTAGCGCATCGTTGTTCTCATAGAAAAAGAGATACAGGGACCGGACAGGCTTCGCAACGTGGAAGAATGCTTCTTCAAAGGCAAGGTTTATTCCGCAGTTTCGCGAGGGCAACTGTGCCGTGTAGAGAATCATTCGGGCAGACGTTCGCCGCATTTGTGGCAGAAGCGGGCGACGGTAAGGTGTTCCTGTTCGCCGCACCGCGTGCACTCTTTCACTTCTCTGCTTCTATCTTCAAGCATCAGCTTGGTCATTGATGCACCCAGCACGCCCGTGGGCAGCGCGATGATGCCGATACCAAAGACCATGAGCACGCCCGCGACCAGCTTACCAGGCAGGCTTTCAGGTACTAAATCACCGTAACCTACGGTTGTCAGTGTGACTATCGACCACCAGAGTGCATCAGTAAGCTGCACAAAACGTTGTGGTTCGAGTGACTGCATCAATGCGGCTGAAAGAAACAGGATGACGACAATCACAAACAGAAACGCGGCGAGTACGCTGCCATTCATCTGAAAGACGACGACCAGCCGGTGTACTGCCTCTGAATAGCGCACCAGCTTGATAAGGCGGAAGATGCGGAAAAGCCGCAGCACCCGGAGAATAACCATGTCGTTACCCGCGGTGACGAAAAAGGGCACGATCGCGAGAATGTCGACTACCGCAAGCGGTTGCAGCATGTATCGCCAGACTGGCCCTCTGTATGCAATCATGCGAAGGATATACTCAGCCATGAAGCAGATGATAGCCGTATCTTCGACAATTTTCAGCGCAGCGCCGTAACTTTCCGAAATCCCTTTGTGCGATTCGAGCAGCCAGACGCTGATCGATATGAGGATCAACCCCATCATCAGCAGGTTGAAGTAACGGCCAAGACCCGAGTCGGTGTCTTCGCACAGGCGGTAAGCGAAACGCCGGAATTTTTGCCACATGGAAGGTGTTAGTCCGGGTTAACTTTCCCTTTCGGGCTAAGCATTAGCTCCGCAGTATCTGACGCATTGTCGATGGCAAAATAGCGACGCTCAGCCGAATTGCTGCGGCAGATGCGCTCATAGGCAATTTCGCGCAGGGGGCGGCCGTTCTGTGCATTCGTTGCTTCGTAACCCTCTGGCAGCGAAATGATATTCGTCACCGCGTTCGAAAGTCCCCTGAGGCTCAGGCGCATATTTTCGAGCCGGAAAGCGGTTACCGACCACGGAGTGCAGAGGTTCTGTGCCTGGCTCGTCTGCTTCAGCCATTTGTCACGGTAACCTGAAAGCCAGATCAGCCCTTCAGTACCATCGCTGAAAGTGACTTCCCGTACCATCAGGTTACGTATCATTATGATGGATTCAGCCGAGGCCCAGCCGTGGAACCCGTCACCCATACAGCCGCCGCCGGTGCGCACGTGAATAGCTTCGGGAAACGTATAGGCTTTTTGCGCGCGCCGCCGGATGCTGCGCAGAATCTGGCGAGCCTGCCGCGTGCGGCCGATATGCAGGTAACTTTCTGCCATCTGCAACGTCAGGTAGGGATTCAGGCCCGAGTGGATATTCTCCTGGAAAAAGCAGCCATTGAAGAAATAGTTGTCACGAATCAGGTCGAGTGTGCGCAGCATGCGGTTGTCGCAGAATTCGTGTAGTTGCAGCGGGTAGGCGGCGGCAATCGAGCCTATCATACCGGCGTCTTTACCACGGCCAAGCGCTGCTGGCAGGTAGGAATAATGATTCAGGTAACGTTGCAGTGCGCCTGAAAGCTTGGTGAAAATTGCCTCAGCGCGGCCGCTCAGTCCGAGCGGTTTCAGGTAGGGAGTTATGGCCTTCAAACCACCGAGCGCCCACAGGTTGTCCCACAGGTACCAGTCGGCCGGACCGAGGTGCTCGGCGGAAAATCCGGGTGGCAGCACGCCGCCGTGCTGGTCGCAGGCCTTCTCAATCCAGCTAACCATCCGCGTAATCTGTTTGCGCATCCGCACAATAATTGAAGTGTCATGCGTGAAGCGCACATACTGGGCAAGAATCCAGAGTGCCTGGCCGTTGGCATCCCACTCGCCGGTCTGCGACTGGAAAAGTCCCGAAGGTCTCACCATGCCCGTGAAGCGCTCAATGATGGGTTTGACGGCCTTCTTGGCGCCGAGCAACAGCAATGCATACATCATGATGACTGCATCGCGGATCCAGAAGTGGTGATAGGTGTAGCTACCCGGTTTGATCGAATCATAGTCCCACAGGGCGATGAGGTGATTACGGGCGTGGCTTAGCCAGTCGCTGTAATCTTTCGGGAGTTCTGCCTGTATTGTCTGGCCAAAATATTCTTCGGCAACTTCACGCGCAGTTTTACCCTTGAGCGGCGAGGGCAATGGGTCATGCTGGTGGTCGGTGACAGAGATGGAGCAGCGGTCGGCAGATTCAAAGTAGAATGCTGCCGTAGTCAGGCCGATGCTGTCTTTTACATCATGCGCGGGTAACGTCGTTTTTTTTCTGCTGCCGAGCCGCCGCACCTGCGGCACAATACGCCGCAGCGCGTCGCCGTTTTTCCAGTCAGAAACCAGTGCATGGTCAGGTGATTTGTCAAATTGCAGGTCCGCATCACCCGTCAGGTGGCGTTTCTTTTCGCTATAGTGAAGCTTGTACACGAGCGCAGGCCCCTCAACGTTGAAAGGACGCAATGATACCAACAATGGTTTGTTACCTGTAGCCTTCACGGAAATACCGTGTTCGGTGGCTGTGTATTCTACTACCAGACCACGCCAGGCGCATACAATGCGGTCAGATGACTTGAGCAGCAGCTTGACTTCTGCAGATTTCTCCTGTGGGCGGACGAGGCGGCCTTTCTCCAGTGTTGCGAATTCCAGCGTGTAAGAACCCGGATACACCATAATACCACCCGCCATGTCGACTGACGCTTCGAGTGTGCGACCAGGAAAGCCAATACCCACCCAGTTCCGGTGTGTCTGGTTCATCGAGAGGATATTGTGCGAGCGTGGAAGAAAAGATGCCGAGGCCGGGTTATATTGCTCTTCGGCCCACAACGGAGGCAGAAACTTGCGGTTAAACTGGAAAAAGCTGTAGTTCCAGAAGCCCGACGCAAACAACCGGGAGTTCATGGGCAGAGTTTCTGCCGGCCACTCTGTTTTTGTCGGATTGCCGAGCTTCATCGCCGAGCGCAGCATGTCGGTAGCGTCATGGGGTACGCCGATGCGGCGCAGAAAAAAGCGTGTGAGCATCAGCTTGAAACGTGTCAGCCGACCATCATGGGGCAGCAGGTATTCAGTTTGCCTGCGCAGGGGGGCGGAAGGGGGACGTCGGACGCTCATGGGAATAAGACGTTGTTAAGGCATGGCATACATGTTCAATCACAAATTAAGGAGGGAATACGCAGCAATTCTCCCTCAATGCCTTATTGTGCGTCACACAATATGTGAAATGGTGCGATTAACCTCGTCACTTTTTCTATTCTTTTTTTTAACTTAGATTGACGCAATGTGACATAACGTTGAAAGTATCCCACGTGAATTCAGGCGGGCCTATGCCCGCCTGAATTATCTTCGGAGGAGACCAAGCTTATGAAAATTGCGCGCCACTTTACCAGGAAGGGAAAAGATATATATAGCGATATCATCTTTGAGAAACGTACGTCAAAAATTACCAACACTGATGGTTCAGTAGCGTTTGAAGCCAACGAAGTTGAAGTCCCTTCTTCATGGTCAAACGTTGCCACAGATATCCTCGCGCAGAAATATTTTCGTAAGGCCGGCGTTCCCCGCGCGCTAAAGCCGGTTGCCGAAGAAAATATACCCGAATGGCTGCGTCGCCAGGAAGCAGACGAAGAACAACTGGCCAAGTTCCCCAAAGAAGAACGTTTTACGCGCGAAACATCTGCCAAGCAGGTTATGCACCGCCTCGCCGGTGCCTGGACTTATTGGGGTTACAAGTACAACTATTTCTCTTCAGAAGAAGATGCGCGGGCATTTTACGATGAGCTCTGTTACATGCTGATGAACCAGATGGCGGCACCAAACTCACCGCAGTGGTTCAACACTGGACTGCACTGGGCATACGGCGTCGATGGTCCTTCACAGGGGCACTACTATGTTGACCCGTCAACGGGTAAGCTGGTTAAATCAAAATCTTCCTACGAACACCCGCAGCCACACGCCTGCTTCATTCAGGCCGTAGAAGACGATCTGGTCAACGCGGGCGGCATCATGGATCTCTGGGTGCGCGAGGCGCGCCTGTTCAAATACGGTTCGGGTACCGGCAGTAACTTTTCACGTCTGCGCGGTGAAAATGAGCGTCTCTCGGGCGGCGGTAAGAGCTCGGGCCTGATGAGCTTTCTTAAAATCGGTGATACAGCTGCTGGTGCAATTAAATCCGGCGGTACAACGCGTCGTGCGGCCAAGATGGTCTGCCTCGATATCGATCATCCGGACGTAGAGCAGTTCATTGATTGGAAAGTCACTGAAGAGGCGAAGGTTGCAAGCCTTGTTGCGGGTTCAAAGGCAATCCGCCGGGTGATCACCGATGTTTTTGCTGCGGTAGCCGGTTGCGTGAAGCAACCCTCGTTGCTTGATCCGAAGCAGAACAAGAACCTGGCGCTGGCGCTCAAAAAAGCACGCGCCGCCAATGTGCCCGACAGCTATGTTCAGCGTATTATTCACCTTGCACGCCAGGGTTTTACCTCGCTCGATTTTGAAGAGTACGATACTGACTGGACGTCGAAAGCTTATCTCACTGTTGCCGGCCAGAACTCCAACAACTCTCTGCGCCTTTCCAACTCTTTCCTCAAAGCGGTAGAAGAGGGCGGTAGCTGGGAGCTCATTCGCCGCATCGACGGTAAAGTACACAAAACGATGCAGGCGCGCGACCTGTTCGACCGCCTCTCGTATGCTGCGTGGTCATGCGCTGACCCGGGCCTGCAGTTCGATACCACCATCAACGAGTGGCACACCTGCCCTGAAGATGGTCGTATCAACGCATCAAACCCCTGCAGCGAGTACATGTTCCTCGATGATACAGCCTGCAACCTGGCTTCGCTCAACATCATGAAATTCTACGATGCGAGCAAGAACCAGCTAGACGTCGAAGCGTACAAGCATGCAATCCGTATTTGGACGATTGTACTCGAGGTTTCAGTGCTGATGGCACAGTTTCCTTCGCAGCGCATTGCTGAACTTTCATATAAGTTCCGCACACTGGGCCTCGGTTATGCAAATCTTGGTACGTGGCTCATGGTTTCCGGTATTCCGTACAACTCGGCACAGGCAAATGCTATTACGGGTGCAGTGACGGCAATTCTCACCGGTGTCAGCTATAAGACTTCGGCGGAGTTGGCCGCTGAGCTCGGACCTTTTGCCGGTTATGAGAAAAACCGCGAGCACATGCTGCGTGTCATCCGTAACCACCGCCGCGCGGCCTACAATGTTGCAGAGAGTGAGTACGAAGGCCTGAGCATTTTTCCGCTGGGCATTAATGGCAAATATTGCCCTGAATACCTGATCGGCGACGCGAAGCAGGCGTGGGACGAAGCGCTTGCGCTCGGCGAAAAGCACGGCTACCGCAATGCACAGACGACAGTAATTGCGCCAACGGGCACGATTGGTCTCGTGATGGACTGCGATACCACCGGTATCGAACCGGATTTCGCATTGGTGAAATTCAAAAAGCTCGCAGGTGGCGGTTACTTCAAGATTATCAACAAATCAGTGCCGCAGGCGCTGGAGCACCTCGGTTACAGCAAAGACCAGATTAGTAAAATTGTCGAGTACGTGGTTGGTTCAGCATCGCTCGCCGGTGCTCCGCACGTTAACCGCGAAAACCTGAAGTTGCGCGGGTTTACCGATGAAATTCTGGATACAATAGAAGACGCGCTACCGACGGCGTTCGACATTAACTACGTATTTAACCGCTACCTGGTAGGCGATGCATTTCTCACTGGTACGCTGAAGATACCTAAAGAAGTGCTCGATAAGCCGGATTTTAACCTGCTGCAGCACATGGGCTTCACTGCTGAACAGGTAATGCTGGCCAATGAAGCGATTTGTGGTACGATGATGATTGAAGGTGCGCCTTACCTGAAAGAAGAGCACCTGCCGGTATTTGACTGCGCCAATAAGTGCGGTCGCCGCGGTAAGCGCTTCATTCCTTACCAGGCTCATCTCAACGTCATGGCAGCCGCACAGCCGTTTATCAGCGGCGCGATTTCAAAGACGATCAACATGCCTTACGAGGCAACGGTTGAAGACGTAAAACAGGCTTACATGGCTTCCTGGAAGCTCATGATCAAGGCCAACGCGCTCTACCGCGATGGTTCTAAGCTGTCCCAGCCGCTCTCTACAGTCGGTGAAAATATCTTCGAAGATCTCGATGAAGACGATATTGCCGATGTCCTGTCAGCCCCTGCTGCACTCAAGGCGCAGCAGACTGCTGAAAAGATCGTTGAGAAAATTATCGTCCGTAAGATCGCCGAACGCCGGCGCCTGCCTGCGCGTCGCCAGGGCTACACGCAGAAAGCTGTTATCGGTGGCCACAAGGTTTACCTCCGTACCGGTGAATACGAAGATGGTTCGCTGGGTGAGATATTCCTCGATATGCACAAAGAGGGCGCGGCTTTCCGCTCACTGATGAACGGCTTTGCGATCGCTGTATCGCTGGGCCTGCAGTACGGGGTGCCGCTCGAAGAATTCGTCGAAGCTTTTGTCTTCACGAAGTTCGAGCCCAATGGTGTCGTCCAGGGCCATGACCGGGTCAAGATGGCAACGTCAGTGATGGACTTCATCTTCCGCGAACTGGCAATCACGTACCTCGAACGCAACGACCTGGCGCACGTTTCTCCCGAGGCGCTGGTGGTTGACCAAACCACAACCAAGGGTGAAGTACCTGGTGCAGATGCACTCGACGATCACGAAGAACCGGTTGCTATGGCAGTCGGTGAAACAAAGACCCGTTCGGGCCTCAAGGTAAAGGTAAGCGCGAGCCAGATCCAGGAAGCACGCATCAAGGGTTATGAAGGCAGTGCCTGCCCTGAGTGCAGCTCGATGACTCTCGTCCGCAATGGTTCGTGCCTCAAGTGCGAAACGTGTGGAGCAACAACCGGTTGTTCATGATATGAAATGAGGGGTGCAAAGCACCCCTCATTTCACACTAACCGGGAATAAACTCGCAGAGATACGCCGCGTCCGCGGGTATCTTCAGTTGGAATTTTGAATTAGCCGCTACTTCGAACTTCTGCCCGGCAGCGAAAGTCTGCCAGTCAGATGAGCCGGGCAGCCGTACCGTCATTGCTCCGGCTACGACCGTCATGATCTCTTTCAGACCAGTCGAGAATTCGTATTCACCCGCTGCCATAACCCCGCAGGTTGCCTTATTGCCGTTAGCCTGCAGGGTGAGGGATTTTACCTTTCCCTCGAAGTATTCGTTTACCTGAATCATAGGGAAGTTTTTTGGTACGCGACAGCGCGTCGCGCCTGAAGAGAGCTTAAGCGCCGGTGCGGCGAAAGAGCAGGTAAAAAAGATCTTCTACCCGTTCCTGGTGGCGGATCGTCCGGGGTTCCATGATCAGCGCCTTGCCATCCTGCCTGCCAGTCGAATTGTTGGCGTTCTGTGCCCGCACGGCAGGTGTGAACGCTTTGGCCATGTCGATGATACGCCCGTGGTTTTCGTTCTGCATAGGTATCGGTCTTACGCCTGTTTTGCCGGTTCACCAGACAAAGGCGGCGCCTGCTTAATTATCGGCAACGGGCCTGATTTTGCTGAGTGTTTTTTTGTTGGCTGCTGTTTGAATTCTGACTGGGCATGAAGAAAATCTCCGCTTGACGCTCCCGACGGGCTTGTCCGCCTCAGTGCATGAAGCTTACCGAAATTGCCGCCAGCCTGGGCGGCCAGGTCAAAGGAAATGGAAATCTGGAAATTCAGGGCGTGCGCGACCTGGAGTTGATCGGGGGTCAGGGCCGCGACACAGCACCTCAGGCCGGATACATTTATTATGTCGAATCGAAGAAAGTCTTCAACCAGCACCCGGAAAGTGTGCACGCCGAGGCGCTGCTGACTACGAAGACGCTTTCCGGGAATTTTGCCAATGCCGTTGTCGTAGAAGACGCACAGGCGCGCGTGGCATTTATACGGCTGCTGGCGATGTTTGAACAGGTACCTGCGCCTGTGGCAGCAGAAAAGGGAGCTGCTTACATCGCGCCCGATGCCCGCGTCGATGCATCGGCGATCGTCATGCACGGCGCGGTAATTTTGCCGGGTGCTGAAATAGGGGCGAATGCCGTTATTCATCCGAATGCGGTGATTGAGCAAAATGTGAAGATCGGGGCACATACCGTAATTCATCCCAATGTGGTTATCAAGTTCAACTGTGTAATTGGTTCGCATTGTATCATTCATAGTTCTACCGTGATAGGCGCAGATGGCTTTGGCTTTTACGATAAGGATGGCGTGCGCTATAAGGTGCCCCAAATCGGCAACGTGATTGTAGGCGATCACGTTGAAATGGGGGCAAGTGTCACCGTTGACCGGGCAACGATTGAGTCGACAGTCATTGGCGACTATACGAAATTTGACGACCAGGTGCATGTCGGGCATAACTGCCAGGTGGGTAAGTATGTCTACATCGCGGGTAATACCGTGCTCGCGGGTTCAGTGACGCTCGAAGATAATGTTACGCTCGGGGGCCAGACGGCGATTTCAGGTAAGGTTCTCGTGCGCAAGGGCAGCTTTGTCATGGGTATGAGTGCGCTCGCTGCTGATTCTGAACCGGGTGGAATGTATTTCGGCATACCGGCCCGTCCGGCCCGCGAGATGCACAAAATAAATGGCTCTCTGGTTTACGTACCCGAACTGCTGAAACGCGTTGCTGCGCTCGAAGAAAAGCTCGGTTTGGAAAAGAACAGTTAGTCTATAGCAGGTTACGGAAAAACACCCGCACCGGCTGCAGACGCCGCGATTCGCTATCCGAATCGCTTGCAAAACGGCCATAAATGGCCTGTCTGCAGCCTTGTGCGGTTTCCGGAACCTGCTAAATACAGTAATTCAGGGACGAGGCTTTTTGGGCTGCAGGCCTTCACTACCCTGCGCCATCACGAATTCTTCGTACTGGTTTTTTTTGCCGCTGTTGATGTAGCCGTAATTGTCGTAGTGGTGAAAAAAGAAGTCGTAATTGTTAACGACGAGCTTGCGGTTGATCAGGTTGATCAGCCGTGACTGTACACGATCAAAATCCCGCTGCTTTTCCACCTCGGGTTTGTTAAAATAGTCGTCGATGGTCTGTATCTTGAAATCGTCTTTGTCGGCGTAGGGTGTCTGGCTCTCGATGATCGCCAGGAAGGCATACCTTTTCGCCTGGCGTGCATACTTGATCGCGTCAATGTAGAACCAGATTTTGGTGGAGTAGAGGTGCTTGTTGTGGTTGTAACCTTTGCCCTCGTAAATTTCCGAAACCTTCAGGTCGCGGTATCCCAGGCGCATGAAGTGCGCTGCGCGCACGTCTTTCGTTTCTACGATCATCGCCGAATTGCGCTCGAGTAGTTCTCGCGTGTCTTTCTGGTAGTAGTCGTTTAGTACCTGCAGGTAGAGATCCTTGAGGATCTTCTGCGATTCACGGATATGAGCGTGCGTCTCTTTATAGTGCCCTGACAGGTATTCCTTGTGCGCCTTGTAGTGTTCGAGCGCGGCGGAGCGGAAAATTTTCAGGTGCTCTTCACCTGCAAAGTTTGAAACACCTGGATTGATAAAGTCGATGAAGCGCTTATTCTCGCCGAGTATTTTTTCGCAGAACGCGCGGTCAGGCGCATTGGCATATAACGGCAAAACACACATAAATATTGCTGCGCAATATTTATGTGTGTTTAGAAACACTTTCATATCAATACGCCGCCAGGAGAATAGATTCGATTTCGTTACGCGTCAGCATACGCGGCGCGTTTTCGAGGTGTGGAAAGACCGCCGCAAGGCGCGAGATGTCCTCGAGTTCGTGTTTCTTGACGTCAAATTCTGAGAGGCGCGTTGGCAGGTTCACCTCGAGAAACAGGCGGCGAACACCCTCGACTGCCTTAATCGCAGCTTCAATGACCGAGATATCCTTGACGTCTTCGCCGAGCGCACGCGCAATATTGATGTACTGTGCCGGTGCAGCGGTCAGGTAGTATTCCATGACGTGCGGCAGAATGAGCGAAAGCGCGTCGTAAAAGTTCACCTTGTCGTGCGCATTGAGCGCATTGGCTATCGAGTAAGCCACGCCTACGGGTGATGAGACTGCTGAGATCGAAATCATCGCCGACGACCACAGCATCGTCGAAATCAGTTTGTCATTCTTGGCATCTTTATAGAGCTGCGGAATGTTGCGGCGCATGAGTTCGATAGCGCGCAGCGCCAGCGCGCTCGAAATCGGGTTCGACTTGGGCGACAGCTGGCTCTCAATCGCATAAGCAAGGGTCGCTCCGCCGAGGCGCGCCGCGCTGTCCGAAGTCAGGTGTTCGCAGACCTTGGGATCGTAGAAGGTTGCGACCGGGAAGAGCAGTTCGTGTTCAAAGTATTTCTTCTGCCCATCGGCTGCATCGCGCATGGTAAAACTGGGACAGAGCTCTTCACCGAGTGACGGCTCGACCGGCACGGTAATCAACGGCAGCGGGGGATTTTTGATTTTCGCGCGGCCGTTAATCACTTCGGAGGCAAAAACCGAATTGGTCACGAGTATCGAAACCAGCTTGGCTGTGGCAAACGTATCGATTGAGCCGTAGGCGACGATTGCGTCGGCGTGTGCTTTTTTGGTGAAGTAGGCCACCGAATCGACCTGGTCAGAGGTTGGGTTCTCGGTCAGGTCATCGTACAGTATAACTCCGTCTGAATGTTTGGTTAGCCCGTTCTTGAGGACGGTCAGTTCAGAGGGATTCTTGTTTTCTGATTTGAGATTTAGCAGTAGGATGCGTGAGCCGAACTGCTTGACGTAGTTACCGACCTTGAATGTCGAATCGCTTTCAAACTGGATTCGCGTCGGAAGAGAGAATTGTGCCCAGCTGATGCCCTGCATAGTCGGTCAAAAAAAAAGGCGGCGCAAGGCCGCCATTCCGGTTTCCTGGAAAGAGGTACTCAGGCGAGATTTCCCTCTTAGGAGCCTTTCACCACGCTGGTCAGGCGTGAAGCGATGTGGTTCAACACCTCGTTCGAGGGGTTGTCATACTCGCCACGGGCCAGTTTCTCTTTGACCTCGCGAACCCGGTCTGCGCGCACATCGCTGGCAGAAGAAATTGCCTTCTGTACCTGTGCAGCTTCGCGGGCCTGCAGGGCGGCCTGTGAAATCGAAACGCTGTCTTGCCCGAGGCTGGCGCTTTTCGCTTCCTGCGGTTTAACGGCAGATTTATCGTTCAGGGCCTGTATTTGGCCGGCATTGTTGATTTTGTCAATGTTCATAGTCTTCCTCGCCAGTTATGGCTGGCCAGTGCCTGCCTATAACTCTGTATTCAGTATCGGCAGGACAAGCATAATTTATGACAACTTTTTTTGCCCTTTCGGGTTGGGGTACCACCCCCACCTGAAAGGGCTGAAAAAAGGCTTGTTTTGCCGTAGGGTTTGCCGCATTGGGCAACTTTAGGCATTCTGACCTTCTCACTCGGGAGAGTGGGTCAACACTGAGAAGGAGAAATTATGAGGAAATTGATTACATGGCCGGTCGCAATAATGATGGTTCTGAACATCGGGCAACTGCCAATATTTGCAGCTGTGCAGACGTTGACAGGTAATGGGCTTACATTAACATACAATGACACAAACTGCGGTGCCGGTGTATCGGCATCAGACTGCAATACCATAATGCGAACCGCCTTTGACAAGACCGCCGGACAATTTCAATTACCAGGCTTAAAGGATTACCTGTCGTATATGTCGACAGCTCAGTCGGTAACCACCAAAGGCCACGGGGTAGATTATACTACTAATCCATCGCTTTTTGTCGTTGGCGTTTCAGGCGGTATGGGCATCGAGGTGGGTGAAAAGTCATTGAGCGAAGCAGCACAATCATACAAGAACTCAGGTTCAGTTCCTGCCTTCGGGACAGCTTTCCAGTTCTCGGCAATGGGAGGGATCAACCTGGGGGCCATAAAATCCCTACCGGCGTTTGGTCCAGTCGACCTGAAGCGACTTACTGTCTACGCACATGCTGGTGCATTAGATATCACCAGTTTGGTGTCAGTAGACGGCCTAAACATCAGATCGAACCAATTTGGCCTGCACGGCAAGTACAAAGTTATTGAAAGCAAGTCGCTTGGGTTCGGTACCTTGAATTGGGGAGGGTTTGACCTCATCAGCGGTTTAACCGTAGCAAATAATACAATCAAATACCAAAAAAATTTCGACGCTCAAACGAGCGGTAGCGGCACGATCAGTGATCCTGCGATCAGCATCGCACCGACTGGTTCGATCACTACCTCAAATTCGGCTGTTGCAATCCCCTTTGAAGTTGCCACTAGTGTGCGGGTACTCTATGTCCTCTCTCTCTTTGGCGGTACTGGCATAGATCTGAACTTTGGCCGTTCCAGCGTTGAAATGGATGTACGGTCACTTTCGGTGACCTCGACGGTTGCGGGTACAACGACAAACCTAACGGATGCTAGCATAAAACTAAACGCTTCAGAAAGCAGCGGCGGTCGATTTGGTGATGTCCGCTTCTTTGGTGGAATGGCGATCAACCTGATTCCGCTCCGCAACACAAACATGCTGAGTCTTGTTATTCAGGGAAACGTTACAGCCGGCGGAAGCTACAGCACTATGATGGGGGTGCGTGCCGGTTGGTAGAGCTATCCAAGGTGTTCGCGGAAAGTCCAAAATGGGCAGGACTTTCTCGACTGAGTTACCATCCTTTCGTGATGCGGGGGGTTAAATAGCACCCCGCGATTTCCAGGTGCGCACGCAAGACTTGTCCCGAGCGCAGTCGAGGGATACGGTCAGGGTGCAGTTTCTCGGCGCGGCCGGTTTTGTGACCGGCTCGCGCACCCTTATCGAGTACGGCGGATTTCGCGCTTACATCGACTGCGGCCTCTACCAGGGACCAAAGTACGTCGAAGAGCGCAATTACCTGCCCCTCGAGTCTGATCCTTCAACCATTGATGCAATCATTCTTACGCATGCACACATTGACCACTCAGGGTTGATTCCGCGGCTCTACCGCGAAGGATTTCGTGGTGCCATCTACTGCACACGGCCTACGGCACGTTTACTCGAAATTATTCTGCCCGACGCGGGTAATATACAGGAAGAAGAATTCAGCCAGCTCTCTAAGAACGAGCTGCGCAAGCTGGGCCTCGAAGCTCCGCTTTTTACCCGCGAAGACGGCAGGCTGGTTCTTGAACTCGTAAAGACTGTGCAGTATAACCGCACGTTTCGCGTCGGTCCCTTTAGCTTTTGTTTCACCTGGGCCGGCCATATCTTAGGCGCTGCGCACCTCAATGTCTGGCGAAAGGGTTTCAGCATGGTGTTCAGCGGCGACATTGGTCCTGAAAGTACGTTCTTCCATAAACCGCTCAAGCGCCCGCGCATGGCCGAAAATGTCGTCATTGAATCGACGTACGGCGACCGCGTGCGCGAAAACGAAGATTACGAAAAAAAGTTCCGCGACGCAGTGCGCTATATCGTAGAACGGCGGGGAGTTTTACTGTTACCGGCCTTTGCCGTGGGCAGGGCGCAGACGACGCTCTACGTGCTGTTTCGGCTGATGCAGGAAAAGAAGATCCCGCAGATACCCATTGCGCTCGATTCGCCGATGGCGGTCAAGGCGACGCAGACCTACAGCCGCTTCAAGAATGAGCTCACCGCCGAAGTGGTGCGCTCAGGTTTTTTCGAATTCCTGCGCTCGCGCCAGGTCAAGCTGATCGAATCGGCCGAAGAGAGCAAGGCGCTCGCCGAATCACCCGGGCCCATGATCATTGTCAGCGCTTCGGGTATGTGTACGGGGGGCAGGGTGGTGCACCACCTCGAGCAGCGCCTTGGCGATACGCGCAACGCAGTACTCTTTACCGGTTATGCCGGCGAGGGCACCCTCGCGCACGAAATTTTGAGCGGGGTGGGCAGGGTTAATATTTATGGACGCGAAATTCCTGTCCGCGCGCTGGTGACGCAGGTGCAGTCGTTCTCGGCCCATGCCGACCAGACAGGGCTGATCGCCTGGATGCGGCAGTTTGATAAGAAGAGCATCAAGCGCATCTACATCAATCATGGCGAAGATGCGGCGCGCCAGCACCTGGCCGGTGAGCTCGCTTTCATGGAATCGCAGATCGAACTGCCTCGTTACCAGAGCACGTACTATCTGCCGTGTGGTTAGAGTTTTTTCGATCCCTTGTCGGGGTAGGTTTAAACCTACCCCGACAAGGGATCATGAAGGTTCGTAGTTTAATAAACCGTATTGTGTGTTCGCCCGCTCGAGTTCGGCAAACGTGCGCAAGACCTGCACACGCGGTAAATTCGCGATGAGGGTCTTGCCGTAGGTCTTTTGCCACACGCGGCTGTCGAGCAGCGCGACGACTCCCTTATCGCGTTCGGTGCGAATCAGGCGGCCAAAGGCCTGCCGCAGCATGGTTGAAGTGTGTGGCAGCGCCAGCTCGAAGAATGGCCGTTTACCTTTTGCTTCCAGCAGCTCAGAGCGCGCCTTGAAAATCGGGTCATCAGGTGGAGTGAAGAGGAGCTTGGTGATCACCAGCAGGCGCAGGCCATCACCCGCGACGTCGATACCCTGCCAGAACGACTGCGATCCCATCAGGACAGATTCTTTGTCGTTGCGGAATTTCACCAGGGCATCCTGAACGCCGTCTTCAAGCTGCGAAAAAACCGGCAGGTCGATCATTTCGCGCAGGCGGTAGGTTACCTGCTGCAGGTTGTAGTTCGAGGTGAAGAGCACGAGTGCGCCGCCGCGCGACGTCTGCACCAGTGCGGCAATTTCTTCACTCAGCAGATCGAAGTAGCGTGCCTGCACGCTCGGGTCTGCACCGTGTTCCGGAATCAGCAGGTGTTCGGGGGCATAGAGCGCCGCGTGCTCGCGATAATTAAAGGGCGAAAAGAAAATATTACAGTCAATACTGCCATCCTGCGCGAGCGGCAGTGCTTCGCTGAGAAAGCGGGTAAAAAAACCGCGCTGGATCAATTCTGACTTGCGAGTCGGGAACTCCGGGTACGGCCAGTAGCCGATGGTCGCCGAAGTATAGAGACGCAGTTCGGGCATCAGGTCAGCCAGGGTCTCGCCGAGATTCAGCTGGCAGGAGTGCAGGAAGAACTTGTCGTTACGTTTCTCTGCCCAATAGACCGCAGCCTCAGAGTCGGGCGTGTCGTAAGCACGGGCGAATGCTGCCATTTTCTTGATCGCCTTTGCCTGTGCGTTGATGACTCCCTGCAGCGAAGCTTCGAGTTCATCGGATTTCAGGCTCTCGTACTTCTCCGATAGTTCGACGAGCGGTTGCGTGATCTCGGGAATATCTGACACCCGGGCACGAATCAGAGCGGTACCGGTCTCTTTGAAAACCATGTCGGTCTCGACTTCCCAGCGGGAAAAAAAGGTCTCCCAGCGCGTCAGGCAGAGCGAAACGAGTTCTTCTATTTCCTGCTTTTGTTCGCCCTGGATTCCGGTATGCTGCACCAGGGTTTTGTCTATGCCCTTTTTCAGGTCGGCAAATTCATGGCGGCCAAAACTCGCAGTAAAGATCGAATAACCCGTCCGCACAAGGCCGTGCGCTTCGTCGATCATCACGGCGCCATAGTCCGGCAGCGTGTGCTTGTCATTGAGCAGGTGATAGAGCAGCAGGTGGTGGTTGGCGACGAGTATCTGCGCATCGCCCCATTTCTTGCGCTCGCGGTAATAATTGCAGCCGGTATAGTGCGGACAGCGGTTGCCGGGGCAGCCGTCGCTGTCGCGGGTAATCAGCGACCAGATAGGTTCGGGCAATTTGGGGGCGTCGGTGAAGCGGCTGCCCGAATGGTCACTTTCGGTCGCGATCAGGTTCGCCCAGTTGCGCACCTCGGCGAGTTTTTCGGTGTCGATGATGTCCCTGAAGCTGCCTTCCTGCATCATCTGTTCGTAGCGCAGGCGGCAGTAGTAGTTGCCCGAGCCGAGGCAAAGTTCAAAGCGCAGGCTGCCGTCGAGCGCCCTCTTAAGGAAAGGGAGATCTTTTTCAAACAGCTGCCATTGCAGCGCCTTGGTTTCTGTCGCGATGAGGACGCGTTCGCCTGTCAGGTAGTTGTAGGCTAGTGCAGCCACCATGTAGGCGAACGATTTTCCAACACCTGTGGCTGCTTCAATTACTGCACTGCGTTCGCGGTAGAAGGAGCGCAGAATCTGCTGCGCCATCTGTACCTGCGCATCGCGCAGCTGGTAGTCGGGCAGGGCGGAGCCAATACGCTCGAACGCCTGTGTGCAGATCGCATTGAGCACCCCTGGTTTGAGCGACCGCTCTTCAATGGCAACTTCAACCGCTTCACCCTGCAGGTCGCTGAGCTCCGAGGCGTCACACCAGGGCGGTAATACACCGGGGGCAAATTCTGCCGATTCTTCTTCAGCCATCGGTGGCAAAGGGGGAGTTTCCCGCGCTGTCGAGGGCCAGGTTTGCCAGGTAGTCGGCGATCTGGTTTTTCTCGCGCCGCACGTGTACCAGAACAGGTTTTACTCGCTGCGCCAGTGAACTGGCCTGTTCAAAGAGGGGTTTCAGATTCTCGTTCTTGACTTTGTACTCACCGCGCAGCTGCCTGATGACGAGTTCGCTGTCTGAATGCAGAACCACGCCGGTGAGGCCCAGCTCGAGGCATTTTTCAAGCGCGCGGATGATGCCGTAGTATTCCGCTTCGTTGTTGGTGTGCTTGCCGATTTTCCCTGCCAGCTTGAAGACAGTGCTATCTTCACCTGCGCGGAAGGCGCTGAGTGAGTTCTCTTCACCCTTTCGGAACGCAGCGACGCCGTAGGCAGCGGGCCCGGGGTTGCCCCGCGATGCCCCGTCACAGTAAACGGATACAGGCACTTTACTCATGGATACAGCGCCACTCATGACCTTCAGCAGCGCGCAGTGGAATTGTTTGCCGGCAGGGCGGTTCTGCAAAACTGCAGCGTGGGGCAAATGCGCAGCCATGTATCGCCTCGCTGAGCTGCGGGGGGGATCCAGGTATTGCGCTTAGACGGCTGCCGCGCGGCACGTCGGCTACCGAAGCGAGCAGGGCCCTGGTGTAGGGATGTTTCGGTGCGGCAAAAATTTCCGCCACCGTCCCGGTTTCCACAATTTCACCCGCGTACATCACGGCAACGCGGTGCGCAAGCCGTGCAACAATGCCCAGGTCGTGGGTAATAAAGATCATCGAGGTTTTTTCCCGCTCATTAATTTCGCGCAGCAGTCTTAGAATCTGCGACTGGATAGTGACGTCGAGGGCAGTGGTGGGTTCGTCGGCAATGAGTATTTCGGGTTTGGCGGCGAGCGCCATGGCAATGAGTACCCGTTGGCGCATACCTCCCGACAATTGGAAAGGATAACTGCCAAGGCGGAGCTCTGGCTCAGGAATACCGACCTTGCCCATGAGCCGAATAGACTCATCACGGGCATCTTTCGGCGAAAGGCCCATATGCAGGGCCAGTACCTCGTTCAGCTGAAATCCAACTGTGAACACGGGATTTAGCGCGGTCATGGGCTCCTGGAAGATCATGGCAATGCGCTTGCCGCGGATTTTTCGCATCTCGGCTTCAGTTTTTGCAGTAAGATCTTCGCCCGCAAGGCTCATTCGGCCCTGCAGTTCGGCGTTCTTACCATGCAGTTGCAGAAGGCTGAGCCCGGTCACCGATTTGCCGCTACCGGACTCGCCGACAATTGCCAGGATTTCTGAGGGAGCGAGAGAGAAGCTAACGCCACGCAAGGCGTTAATGACGCGGTTGCCTGCCCGGAATTTCAGCGCCAGATCTGCAACCTGGAGGAGAGTCTGGGTGGGGGCAGAAGTCATTGGATCCGTACACGGTTGGTATTCGGACCTGACCTGTAAAACCCTTAATGTATTGACGCTCTGTTTCGCTCCTGAAATATGCAGGTTCAGACACGAAGGTGTCTTTTTTTATTTTCCTTAATTTAAGGCGAATAAATCAAACGACCATTGGAGGAGTGGCAGAGTGGTCGAATGCGGCGGTCTTGAAAACCGTTAGGCCTTCACGGGTCTCGTGGGTTCGAATCCTACCTCCTCCGCAAAAAATCCATATTACCCCGCCGTAGGCGGGGGTAATATGGTAAACCGGAGCGGTGGCTGTGATGCGAAGCATCTCCGAAGCAAAGCGGAGGTGTGGGTGCCACGAAGCCAGCCCGAAATGTAATGGAGCGGTGGCTGAGTGGTCGAAAGCGGCAGTTTGCTAAACTGTTGTGCTAGGTAACTGGTACCGAGGGTTCGAATCCCTCCTGCTCCGCAGCGCAGGGATGCGCGAGGTGCCTATATAGCCGACTGAGCTATGTGGGCCGCAGGCCCACATAGCTCAGTCGGTAGAGCATTTCCATGGTAAGGAAAAGGTCACCGGTTCGATTCCGGTTGTGGGCTCAATGGAACAAATAATCAACCCGCTACGTGGGTTGATTATTTAGAGTTTATAGGGCAGTAGTTCAACGGTAGAACGACGGTCTCCAAAACCGTTAGTGAGGGTTCGATTCCTTCCTGCCCTGCATACCGCGAAAGCTGTCTCTGCCTGTAAGGCGGTTACGGCAGGCGTTAAATATAGGGAGAGCTATGAAAAGGATATGGCAATTTCTCGTCGAAGCGAGGGCAGAGCTGCGCAAGGCCACATGGCCGACCTGGGACGAAGTTTCTCGCTCGACCATCGTCGTTTTTGTGACTGTTATCATTTTTGCCTTCATGGTCTACGCCGTGGATGGTGGTATTGACCGGGTTTTCCGTACGTTGCTCGGCGGCTAACAGTATGTCTATGCACTGGTACGTGGTAACCACCCTGTCTTCGCACGAAGACAAGGTGAAAAAGCTGCTTGAGCGGCAGAAAGACAAGTGGCCTGACGGCGCCAAAGTAGGGCAGGTGAAAATTCCCCTGCACGAAATGGCCGAGCTGCGCGGTGGCAAAAAGCGCATCGTGAAAAAGAAGCTGATGCCTGGCTACGTATTTATTGAGGCTGATCTGACCGATGAGCTCCAGCACCGTATTCGTGCGCTGCCGGGCGTTATGGGTTTTGTCAGTGCAGGCACCGAACCGCAGGTGCTGAGCGAAGAAGAGATGCACGCCCTTTTTACCGAAATGGGGCCTGCGGTGGCGGATGAGAAGCAGAACACACGTATCTTCTTCGCAGAGGGTGAGATTGTCCGGATTATCGATGGTCCATTTGCCAATTTCCAGGGTACTGTTGATGATGTGAACCCTGAAAAGGGTAAAGTCCGGGTTCGGGTAGAGATTTTCGGCAGGGCAACGCCTGTCGAACTCGACTACCTGCAGGTAAGTAAAATATAGTTTGCGGTATGTCACAATTTTGCAAAATGGCAGCTCGCAAGTAAATAAAGGGTATTCATGGCAGCAAAAAAAATAGTAGCCCAGGTTAAACTCCAGATTCCGGCGGGCAAAGCAAACCCGGCACCTCCAGTGGGTACCGCGCTTGGTCCTCAGGGTGTGAACCTGATGGAGTTCTGTAAGCAGTTTAACGCGAAGACGCAGGCGCAGGCAGGGAGTATCATTCCCGTTGTAGTCACGGTTTTTTCAGACCGTTCATTTACCTTCATTACAAAGGTTCCGCCTGCCAGTGACCTGATTAAAAAGGCTGCTAAGATTGAAAGCGGATCAAAGATTCCTCATAAAGAGAAGGTGGGCTCGCTCACCCAGGCGCAGCTGG
Source organism: Turneriella sp. (assembly GCA_046346875.1). Lineage (GTDB taxonomy): Bacteria > Spirochaetota > Leptospiria > Turneriellales > Turneriellaceae > Turneriella. The sequence continues at coordinate 331,284 of JAXMHG010000002.1, forward strand.
AAGCTATCGCCAAACAAAAGATGCCAGACCTTAATGCCAACGACATTGAGGCGGCAAAGCAGATCATCGCAGGTACCGCCCGGTCTATGGGCGTTACCATCCAGGGGTAATTATGGCAAAGCATGGTAAGAAATACCGCGCTGCGGCAGAGAAAGTAAGCTCTGACAAAGAATACTCATTGCTCGATGCAATGAAGATACTGAAAGAAGTTACGTATACGAAGTTTGATTCAACGCTCGAAGGGCACTTCAATATCCGTTACAAAAGCTCGCAGAATGTGCGAGGTATTGTGCAGTTGCCACACGGCACTGGTAAGAAAGTCAAGATTCTTGTATTTGCAAAGGGTGATAAAGCTGAAGAAGCGCGTGCAGCCGGTGCAGATTATGTTGGCGACGACGACCTGATCCAGAAAATCCAGGGCGGCTGGGTTGATTTCGATTTCGTGGTTGCGACACCGGACATGATGAAAGATGTCGGTAAACTTGGCCAGATTCTCGGAAAGCGTGGTCTGATGCCTAAACCGAAATCAGGCACAGTGACGACCGATATGAAGGGTATCATTGCCCAGCTGACCTCGGGTCGTATTGAATACCGTGCCGACAAAACAGGAGTAGTGCATGTGCCGATGGGGCGCCTGTCATTCAATCCTGACCAGCTGAAAGACAATGCAGAAGCAGTGTTCCAGGCTATTTTGAAAGACAAGCCGTCAGACGCAAAAGGCGACTACGTCGTTGGTATGTATGTGGCAGGTACTATGACTCCTGCGATCAAGATCAATATTAAGGAATTGCGTTAAGCGGGGCTTTTCATGGCATCAGCGGAAAAAACAGAACTTAAAGACGAGTATACCTCGATCCTGAAGTCTAATCCAAATTTTATTGTGACCCAATACCAGGGTCTCGATGTAGCACAGATCAGCAGCCTGCGCAAGAAGCTGCGTGAGGCTGGTGGTTCGTATACTGTTGTCAAGAACAACGTTTTTAGCCTTGCCCTGAAAGAATCAGGTGTGGCTAAAGATTTTCCATACGATTCAACGCTGAAGGGTCCCAACGCGATTGCCTTTGCCAGCGAAGATGTTCCCTCAGTGGCAAAAGTGCTGCGCGATTTCAGTAAGGACAATGACAAGCTGAAGATTACCGCGGCTGTCATGGAGTCGACATATTATGATGCGAAAGGTGTGGCGACAATAGCCGACCTGCCTTCGCGCGAGCAAATTCTCGCCCAACTGGCGGCAATGCTCAATTCACCGGCAACCAAAATTGCTGGTACGCTCAACAATATCATGGCATCAATGGCCCGTGGTATCAAGAGTGTGGCCGAAAAGAACGGCCAATAATCGTCTTAGTAGAGATACTTAAGAGTCACATAGGGGAAAGAAGGAGTTAGTATGGTACAGGAGCTGTTAGATAAAATTGGGTCGCTGACAATCGTTCAGGCGGCAGAACTCGTCAAGGCAATGGAAGATAAATTCGGCATTTCAGCTGCGGCGCCCGTAGCGGTTGCAGCAGTCGCTGCTCCTGCGGCAGGTGCTGCTGCGGCTGAAGAGAAGACTGAATTTAACGTTGTTCTCGAGGGATTCAGCGGCGATAAGAAAGTAGATGCAATCAAGAAAGTTCGTGAAATCACAAACCTTCCTCTGATGGACGCAAAGAAGCTCGTTGAGGGCGGAACAGGCGTTCTGAAAGAGGGTGTTGCTAAAGAAGAAGCAGAAAAAATTAAGAAAGAAATTGAGGCCTTGGGCGGAAAAATCGCGCTCAAGTAATGCTTCTTTTCTCTACTACCAATTTCTGGTTTAGCCTTGCCGGTTTTTAACCGGCGGGCTTTTATATTTTTTGTGCTGATTTCCAGAGGAGCAAAATGTCAGAGTCGCAAGCTGTAAGAGTCGGCGAGGATACCTCGTCTTTCAAGATCGTCAATTTCGGAAAAATTCGCAAATCACTGGATATTCCTCCGTTGATTGAAGTCCAGACGATCTCGTACAATGAGTTCTTGCAGGTAGACGCTCCCACAGCAAAGCGCAAACGCGTCGGTCTGCAATCGGTATTCGAAGACAGTTTCCCGATCGAGAGTTCAAACGGTGACGTTGTGCTCGAATTCGTGGAGTACACTCTTGGTGAACCCAAGCGTGATATCTGGGATTGCAAAGTAAACGGGCTCACGTACGCTGCTGCCCTTAAGGCAACTATCCGTCTTATAGCGATTGAAACCGGTGAAGTTCGTGAACAGGAAGTCTATATGGGCGACCTGCCCATCATGACTAACACGGGTACTTTCATCATCAACGGAGCGGAGCGGGTGATTGTGAACCAGCTGCACCGTTCGCCAGGTATCTTCATCTTCTTCGATGAAATGAAGAACATTTTCTCGTCACGTATTATTCCAGACCACAAGGGCTCATGGCTCGAGTTTGAAATGGACGCAAAGGGCCTGCTCATTGCCCGTATCGACCGTCGTAAGAAGTTTCCGTTTACGCTGCTGCTCAAAGCATTAGGCTACGGAACCAACGAACAGATTCTGCGACTTTTCTATGAATCAGAATCCGTTGTCATTAAGGGAGTCCAGTCAAAGACCCTGGCCAAGTTCATCGGCCGTCGTATCCTGACCGATGTGGCTCATCCCGAGACGGGTGAGATACTTATCGAAGCAGGGCAAGCGCTCAACGAGGATAACCTTGACATCCTGAAAGACGCCAAGATCGAAAAAATTGAAATTATTGTTAACAAAGGCGCAGTAGACCACCGCGTGGTGTTCAACTCGCTCGATAAAGACGGTGTAAACTCGACTGAAGAAGCGCTGATGGAGTTCATCAAGAACCAGAAGCCGCTCGACTACAGTCCTGATCACGGTGACCCTGAGAAGCGCGCGAAGAATATTGAACGCGCAAATGCCGAGCTGCACCGCCTGTTTTTTGACGCAAAAACCTACAACATGGGTAGCGTAGGGCGTTATAAGATTAACGCACGCTTCAAGCATCTCAACCCGAAAGAATTCGGTGAAGAAGTAGATACGCAGACGCTGCGCCCGATTGATATTGTTGAGACCTGCAAATACATGGTGAACCTGATCCATGAGGTACCTGGTTACCAGTACGATGATATCGATCACCTGGGTAATCGCCGCGTGCGCACTGTGGGCGAATTGCTCACTACACAGCTCAAAGCTGGTTTCACACGCATGGAGCGTGTGGTGAAAGAGCGTATGAGCATGAACGACGTCGATATCATGACGCCGCAACTCCTGATCTCTATTAAGCCCATTACTGCGGTAATGAACGAGTTCTTTGGTGCAAGCCAGCTCTCACAGTTCATGGACCAGACGAACCCGCTTTCAGAAATAACTCACAAGCGCCGCCTCAATGCCTTAGGGCCGGGTGGTCTTACTCGCGAGCGCGCTGGTTTTGAAGTGCGCGACGTTCACTATACGCACTACGGCCGCCTGTGCCCGATTGAGACGCCGGAAGGTCCGAACATCGGTCTTATCACTTCGATGGCAACATATTCGCGGCTCAACCCTTACGGCTTCGTTGAGACACCTTACCGCGTTGTTGAGAAGGGTAAAGATACAGGCAAAACCATCTTTTTGTCAGCCAACGAAGAAGATCACTATGTCGTGGCGCAGGCGAATGCTACGCTCGGCGAAAACGGTGAATTCCTCGATAAGCTGGTGAGCTGCCGGTACCGGGGGGATTTCCCTCTGAAGTCGCCAGAAGAAATCCAGCTGATGGATGTTTCTCCGACCCAGGTTATCTCGCTCTCAACAAGTCTCATTCCATTCCTTGAACACGATGACGCGAACCGCGCGCTCATGGGTTCAAACATGCAGCGCCAGGCAGTACCTCTGCTGAATCCTGACATGCCAATTGTTGGCACAGGCATGGAGTTCCAGATTGCCTATGACTCTGGTGTCTGTATCATTGCTGATTACGACGGCGTGGTTACCAAGGTCGACGCAGACGGTATTGAAGTCGAGCGTGAAAACGGTACGAAAGACAAATACCGTCTCGTTAAATTCAAGCGCACAAACCAGAGTACCACGCTGAACCACCAGGCGCTGGTGGGCTGCCACAACGCACCGGAAAATGGTAAGATCACCTCGATCACCAAGAGCGAAATGCTGCTCGAAGCCGAAAACGGCAAAGTTTACAGCTTCCCGATGCAGACTTTCCAGGGCGCAATGAAGCCCATGGTCAAAGAAGGCGCATTTGTTTACCGCGGCGATCTGCTTGCCGGCGAAATCATCAAAGGCCGGCTCGACCAGGCAAATAAGAACGTATCGCGCAAGGCAACTGTCCTTGCAGACGGACTGGCAACTCGCTATGGACGCCTGGCGCTCGGCAAGAACATCACTGTGGCCTTCATGCCATGGGATGGATACAACTTTGAAGATGCGATTATTCTCTCTGAGAAGCTCGTGAAAGATGATACTTTCACCAGCATCCACATTGAAGAGTTCGAAATCCAGGCGCGTGAAACCAAGCTCGGCCGCGAAATTATTACCCGGGATATTCCGAACATCAGCGAGCGCGCATTCCGCGATCTCGATGACGAAGGTATTATCCGTATCGGCGCCGAAGTGCGCGCTGGGGACATCCTTGTAGGTATGGTAACTCCGAAAGGGGAGACCGACCTTACACCGGAATACCGCCTGCTGCATTCGATCTTCGGTGAAAAAGCAAAAGAAGTGCGGGATTCATCGCTACGCGTGCCCAACGGCCATGCTGGTATCGTGGTTGATATCGTTCGCTTCAAGCGCGATGAAGGCGATGAGCTGCCCGCGGGTATCGTAGAAGCCGTGAAGGTCTATGTAGCGCAAAAGCGTAAGATATCTGTCGGTGACAAGATGGCCGGCCGTCACGGTAACAAGGGTGTCATCTCGACAATCCTGAGCGAAGCCGATATGCCGATGCTGCCTGATGGAACGCCAATCGACATTGTGCTGAACCCGCTTGGCGTCCCTTCGCGTATGAACCTGGGCCAGATTTTTGAAACGCAGCTCGCTTATATCGGCAAGACATTGGGCATCAATTTTGAAACCCCGGTCTTCGACGGTGCAAAGTGGGAAGACGTTCAGGCCTATGCAGAAAAAGCAAAGCTGAGCCCTGATTCTAAAATTCACCTGCGCGACGGGCGCAGCGGTGAGTTCTTCCAGCAGTCGGCATTTGTCGGTACGATCTACATGCTCAAGCTTCACCACATGGTTGAAGACAAGATGCATGCGCGTTCGACGGGCCCATACTCGCTCGTTACACAGCAGCCATTGGGTGGTAAGGCACAGTTTGGTGGCCAGCGCCTCGGTGAGATGGAAGTCTGGGCGCTCGAAGCATACGGCGCCGCGCACACACTGCAGGAGCTCCTGACTGTTAAGTCAGATGACATGCAGGGCCGCGCCCGCGTTTACGAATCTATCGTTAAGGGTATCCACGCGATTAAACCAGGAGTTCCGGAGAGCTTTAACGTTCTTATCCGTGAAATCCGTTCTCTCGCGCTCGATATTACGATTCTCGACTCGGAAGAGAAACCCATCGAAATCTCTGATATGGACGATGAGTTCTCACGCATTCGCCGCCGCATCAAGGTAGATTCGGTGGAAAACACCTAAGGGTGTAAGGTCAGCACGGGGAAAAAATGAGAGAATTTCACGACTTCAATAAAATCCGCATCCGCCTCGCTTCTCCCGACAAAGTTCGGGAATGGTCACACGGCGAGGTAAAAAAGCCGGAGACCATCAACTACCGTACGCTCAAACCAGAGCGTGACGGTCTTTTCTGCGAGAAAATTTTCGGTACCACCAAGGACTGGGAATGCTACTGCGGAAAGTTCAAGTCAATCCGCTACAAAGGCGTCGTCTGCGACAAATGTGGTGTTGAGGTTACTCACTCCAAAGTGCGCCGCGAGCGCATGGGACATATCGAACTCTCTTACCCGATAGCGCACATCTGGTATTACCGGACTGTGCCGAGCCGCATCGCGCTCGTGCTCGATATGTCTGCCAATGACATCAAGAGCGTGCTCTATTTTGAGCGCTACGTGGTTATCGATCCGGGCGAGTCAGGTCTCGAACTTAAGCAGCTCATCACCCAGGAAGAGCACGGTCGCCTTGTTGAACTCTACGGCGACAAATTCTATGCATCTATCGGAGCTGATGCAGTTAAAGAGCTTCTCGCGATGGTCAATATCGAAGAAGAAATCCGTATTATCCGCGCGCGTATTGAGTCTAAGAAGAAGATTTCTGACAAGCGTATCCTGAAGCGTCTCGAGATTCTCGAAGCTTTCCGCGATTCAAACAACCGTCCCGAGTGGATGGTACTGGATACAATTCCGGTACTGCCACCGGAGCTGCGCCCCATGGTGCAGCTCGAAGGCGGTCGTTTCGCTACGTCCGACCTCAACGATCTTTACCGTCGTGTCATCAACCGTAACAACCGACTGAAACGCCTCCTGGGCCTTAAGGCTCCGGATATCATCGTTTCGAACGAGAAGCGCATGCTGCAGGAAGCAGTGGATGCTCTTTTTGATAACAGCCGGCGCAAGAAATCGATCAAGGGTAAGGGTAATCGTCCCCTTAAGTCACTCTCCGATATGCTCAAAGGAAAGCAGGGGCGTTTCCGCCAGAACCTGCTTGGAAAGCGTGTCGACTACTCGGGTCGTACTGTAATCGTTGTCGGTCCCGAACTCAAGATCTACCAGTGTGGTCTTCCCAAGAAGATGGCGCTCGAGCTCTTCAAGCCCTTCATCATGAAGTGGCTTGTCGACAAAGAGTATACTCAGAATATTAAATCCGCGAAGCGGATGATTGAGAATGAAGAGCGCGAAGTCTTCGAAGGTCTCGAAGAAGTAATTCACGAGCACCCGGTTCTGCTGAACCGCGCTCCAACGCTGCACCGCCTCGGTATCCAGGCGTTCTTGCCAGTACTGGTAGAAGGTAAAGCTATCCAGCTGCACCCGCTGGTCTGCCATGCGTTCAATGCTGACTTCGACGGTGACCAGATGGCGATTCACGTGCCGCTCTCGCCGCGTGCACAGCTCGAAGCCTGGCTGCTGATTCTTTCTGCGCACAACCTGCTCAACCCGGCAAACGGTCACCCGATCGTTGGCCCGACGCAGGATATGATTCTCGGTCTCTATTACCTGACTGCTGACTATGCCGGCGCGAAGGGCGAGGGTTTCATCTATGACAACATGGACGAACTGCACTACGCCCTCGACCGCGGTATTGTGCAGTACCGTGCGAAAGTACGTTTTGCGCAGGGCGACAAGATGTTCGAAACGACCCCGGGTCGCTTGATTTTCAATCAGTTGCTGCCGGCGAACTACCCATATGTCAATAAGCCGCTGACCAACAAAACGGTGAACGAAATCATCGCTGATCTTTACAAGCTGAAAGGTGCGGCGGTTACCGTGAAATTCCTGGATGCGATCAAGCGCCTGGGCTTTCAGTTTGCGACCAAATTTGCACCCACCATCTCTATTGACGACGTCAAGATTCCTGAGTCAAAGCCAAAGCTGATCGACAAGGCGAATAAAGAGGTCGAGCGCGTTGAAACCGAGCACCGCAAGGGTGTGATAACTAACGAAGAGCGCTACAAGAAGGTCATCGACATCTGGACGAATACGAACGAAAAGATCACTGAAGATCTTTTTGCCCTGCTGAGCCAGGACCAGAACGGTTTTAACCCGATTTATGCGATGGCGGTTTCCGGTGCACGGGGCTCGCGTTCGCAGATTCGCCAGCTTGCCGGTATGCGCGGTCTGATGGCAAAACCATCGGGTGACATTATCGAGCTTGCGATCCGTTCGAACTTCAAAGAAGGTCTCGGCGTTCTTGAATTCTATATTTCAACTTCGGGAGCTCGTAAAGGTCTCGCGGATACGGCGTTGAAAACAGCCGACGCCGGCTACCTGACGCGCCGTCTCGTCGACGTTTCGCAGGACGTGATCGTTCGCGAGGACGACTGCGGTACGAACGAAGGCTTTAACATGAGTGCAGACAAAGAGGGCGAAAAAGTTATCGTCGGTCTGCGCCAGAAGATTGCCGGCCGTTACCTGCAGCAGGATATCAAGGATCCAAACACTGACGAAGTTGTTTATATTCGTAATACGCTGATCACAGAAGAAATTGCAGCGCAGATCGAAACGCTCGGTTACGAAACCATTAAAGTACGTTCGATCCTGACCTGCGAATCGGTTACCGGGGTGTGCGGTTGCTGCTATGGCATCGACCTTGCCACGCTGCAGCCGGTAGAAAAGGGCGAAGCCGTAGGTATTATTGCGGCTCAGTCGATCGGCCAGCCAGGTACCCAGCTGACGATGCGTACGTTCCACATCGGTGGAACTGCGACAACGAAATCAGCAGAGAGCGCTATCAAGGCTCCTTACGATGCGGTGGTGCTGCAGATCCAGGGTCGCCAGGTCAATAACCGCCAGAAACAGCGGATCATGGCTAAACGCGGTTCTGTGATCATTGCGCAGATTCTAGCACGCTATACAAAAAACCAGTTCTCTGAATTCAGCCACGAAGCGGGCGCAAAGCTCATCAAGGGTGAAGTTCTCGGAAAGCTGAAAGACAAGCAGGGTGCAGATGCGATGCTCTATTCGCCAGCAGCGGGACAGATATTCATCGAAAAGAACGATATCTTCCTCCTGGCGCCTGACTATGCGATTCAGCTTGGTGCTGGTTCGGTGCTGCATATCGAAGAGCGTGAGGTCCTGAAAGTAGGGCAGCTGCTCTGTGAATATGACCCCTACAACGCTCTGATCATCGCGACGCACAGCGGCCGCCTCGAGCTGGTCGATGTTGAAGACGGCAAGAACCTTCGAATCGAAGAAACCGGCGACCGTACTGTCGGTAAGCTGAAAAAGATCGTTGCCTACAAGAACGAAAAACTCGTTCCTCGGGCGCATATCTATGAAAAGGGTAAGCTGGTCGCAGAGACTCCGCTGCCTGTGGGTGCGATTCTCACGATTGAAAACGGCAGCGCCGTTCAGGAAGGCGATATTATCGCCAAGATCGAATCGAAAGCAGAAAAAACACGCGATATCACCGGCGGTCTGCCACGCATCGATGAACTGTTCGAAGCACGTCATCCGAAAGATCCCTGCCACCTGGCAGAGATCGACGGTGTACTGCGCGACACGGGCGAAATTGTCCGCGACAAGCGTGTACTCCGGATTATTCCAGAAGGCCTGAAGGGTGAAGAAGCCGAAGACAATGCGGTTTCGATCTCCATTCCGCTGCATAAACAGATCCAGGTTCACGACGGTGAAATGGTCACGCGTGGCGAGCCGCTCGATGATGGTGTAGTTGATCCGCACGACCTGCTGCGGATTATGGGTGAAGAGCTCACGCAGCGTTACCTGATCCGTGAGATCCAGGAAGTGTATCGCCTGCAGGGTGTTTATATCAACGATAAGCATATCGAGATTATCATCCGCCAGATGATGCGCAAGGTAGAAGTCACCGACGCGGGAGATACCGCGTTTGTGCCGATGAGCCAGGTTGATCGTGCGATCTTCAAGAACGAGAACCTGCGCGTCGAGCGCGAGGGTGGCGCTGAAGCATCTGCAACGCCGATTTTGATGGGGCTTACCAAGGCATCACTGAATTCGGAAAGTTTCCTCTCTGCGGCATCGTTCCAGGAAACCACCCGTGTTCTGACCGATGCTGCGATCAAGGGCAAGGATGACCCGCTCGAAGGTCTGAAAGAAAATATCATCATTGGGCACCTGATCCCTGCTGGAACGGGTATGCGCGATTACCGCGATGTCCGGGCATACAAATCGGTTATGGGCGACCTGTTCTATACCGAAGAGGAGCTGGAGCAGTTGTACCATGGTACGGCAGAAAAGCCGGAAGAAGTAGCCGCGCTGGCCCCTCCGGGACGCCAGGTCGGTGAGGACGAAGAAGAAGCAGAGGAGAGCGATGAGGAATAGCAGTAGAGGGAGGGGGCACAGCACTCACTCCTCTTCTGCGTTGACGCGATGTCTCATGAATAGAAAATGCCATTTCAAGGATAGCTATGCCAACAATTAACCAGTTGATCCGGTTCGGCCGGGAAAAAATGGTCGATAAGACCAAATCTCCAGCGCTTAAGGCAAACCCGCAAAAACGCGGTGTTTGTACGCGCGTAATGACGGCGACCCCAAAGAAGCCCAACTCTGCCTTGCGCAAAGTGGCCAGGGTTCGACTGGTGAACGGAGTCGAAGTGACAGCGTATATCCCCGGCGAAGGCCATAACCTGCAGGAGCACTCGGTAGTACTGGTGCGCGGCGGCAGGGTGAAGGACCTTCCGGGTGTTCGTTACCACATCGTGCGCGGTTCACTCGATACACTCGGTGTGGAAAAGCGCCGCAAAGCACGCTCAAAATACGGGACCAAGCGTCCGAAGGCATAAGGCTTAGTTAAAAAGAGGAATCATGGCACGACGCAGAACGAAAAGTCATACCAGAAATATTCGCCCGGACGGCATTCACGGCAGTGTATTGGTGCAGAAGTTCATCAACTCGATGATGCTCGACGGCAAGAAATCAACGGCTACTCAGCTTTTTTACCAGGCGCTTGACCGCGTTCAGGAGAAAACGGGAGTAGCAGGGCTTGAGCAATTTCTTAAAGCAATTGAAAATGTTAAGCCGCAGGTCGAAGTAAAATCACGCCGCGTTGGTGGCGTTACTTACCAGGTGCCTGTTGAGGTTTACGCGGCGCGTAAACAGTCGCTGGCGATTCGCTGGCTTGTTGGTGCTGCGCGTGATCGCTCAGGCAAAACATTTTCTGACAAGCTCGCAAACGAAATCATGGATGCCATCAATAACAATGGTGGCGCTATTAAGAAGAAAGATGAAGTCAAGCGGATGGCTGAGGCTAACCGCGCATTCTCTCATTACGCCTGGTAATCAGGCTCCGAACAGGGACGCGGTTACCGCGTCCCTTTTAGTTTACAGATAAAGGAAAAATATGGCACGTAAAGTAAGTCTTAAGCAACTCCGCAATATTGGTATTATGGCGCATATCGACGCCGGCAAGACCACCACTACAGAACGTATCCTCTACTATACGGGAAAATCCCACAAAATTGGCGAGGTGCATGAAGGCGCCGCGACAATGGACTGGATGGAACAGGAGCGCGAACGCGGTATCACGATTACTTCTGCTGCGACGACCTGCTTTTGGAAAGACCTGAACGGAGAGCAGATCCAGATCAATATCATTGATACTCCGGGTCACGTTGACTTTACTGTTGAAGTAGAACGCTCGCTGCGCGTGCTCGACGGTGCCGTAACCTGCTATGATGGTGTTGCAGGCGTTGAGCCACAGACTGAGACTGTCTGGCGCCAGGCTGACCGCTACAGCGTGCCACGCCTCTGCTATGTAAACAAGATCGACCGTATGGGCGCTGACTTCTACCGCGCGGTGTCGATGATGAAAGACCGCCTGGGCGCCAACGCTGTGCCGATCCAGTTGCCAATCGGTGTAGAGTCAGGTTTTGTTGGTGTGATAGACCTGGTCGCGATGGAAGCGGTTGTCTGGTCAGGTGAAGAGCTGGGAGCAAAATTTGAGCGCCAGCCAATTCCCGAAGACCTGAAGGCACAGGCAGAGGAGTACCACAATGCTCTGGTTTCTGCCGTTGCAGAAGTCAATGACACTCTTACAGAAAAATATCTCGAAACAGGAACCCTCTCGAAAGAAGAAATCGTTGCTGGTCTGCGTGAAGGCACGATTGCGATGAAGCTGTTCCCGGTGCTCTGCGGTTCATCTTTCAAGAATAAGGGCGTTCAGACGCTGCTCGATGCAGTCGTTGCGTACCTGCCAAGCCCGCTCGATATTCCTCCTGTTAAGGCATTCACTGTTGATCAGGATGTCTCTGAAGAGCCCGCGATGATCCGCAAAGCGGACGACAGTGAGCCATTTGCTGCTCTCGCTTTCAAAATCATGGCTGACCCTTATATTGGTAAGCTGACGTACTTCCGTGTTTATTCAGGTACCCTCAAGAAGGGTTCTTATGTCTATAACAGCACGAAAGGCAATAAAGAGCGTATTGGTCGCCTGCTGCAGATGCACGCGAATTCACGGGAAGATATTGAAGAAGTAGCAACCGGTGAAATCGCCGCAGCTGTGGGTCTGAAAGACACATCAACGGGTGATACTCTCTGCCTGGAAGATAACCCGGCAATTCTCGAGAAAATGAACTTCCCGGCACCGGTTATCTCGGTAGCGGTGGAGCCAAAAACTAAAGCTGACCAGGAAAAGATGGGTATTGCCCTCGGTCGCCTCGCAGAAGAAGACCCTACCTTCCGCGTCCATACGGACGAGGAGACCGGTCAGACGATCATTCAGGGTATGGGCGAGCTCCACCTTGAAATCATCGTCGACCGTATGAAGCGTGAGTTTAAGGTCGAGGCGAACGTCGGTAAGCCGCAGGTGGCATACCGCGAGACGATCCGCAAGGCAGTCGAGCAGGAAGGCAAGTACATCAAGCAGACCGGTGGTCGCGGCCAGTATGGTCACGTTTGGATCAAGGTCGAGCCGCTGCCTCCTGGTGGTGGTTATGTTTTCGAGAACAAGATCGTTGGTGGTGTTGTTCCCCGCGAATACATACAGCCGGTTAACAAGGGTATTGAAGAAGCGCTGTCATCAGGTGTGATGGCTGGCTACCCTGTAGTAGACGTAAAAGTTGAACTGTTCGACGGTTCATACCACGACGTGGACTCATCAGAACTCGCGTTCAAGATCGCAGGTTCAATGGCTTTTAAAGATGCCTGCCGCAAGGCAAGCCCGGTTCTGCTTGAGCCGATCATGAAAGTCGAAGTGGTAACGCCCGAAGATTACATGGGCGATGTTGTGGGTGACCTCAACCGCCGCCGTGGTAAGGTAAACGCGATGAACCAGCGCGGTAATGCGCGTGTCGTCGACGCCCTGGTGCCGCTGGGGGAGATGTTCGGTTACGCAACTGAACTCCGCAGCATTACACAGGGTCGTGCATCTTACACGATGCAGTTCGAGCACTACGAAGAAGTACCACCCAACATCTCGAAAGAGATCTCCGAAAAGGCAGCGTCGAAGAAATAAGTCGCTAGGGGCGGCAGTAACCTTCTGGTATACTGCCGTTTCCCTTCAGCCATTCCTTTCTCTGCTCGTTCGAGCAGGTTCTCAACTTCTCCAGCTTTTCAAACCAGCATTGGTATTTGTTTTCTCTCGCTTCCCGGCTGCACTGCAAGTACAGGGCATCCAGGGCGCTGCTCTGCGGTGAGTAACGGTGAAATTGCACCAGCCACGCGTTGCCTAACCCGCCAGCTTGGGGTATTTCCCGCAGAGCGGGCAAACCGGCGTAAGGGCTGTGCTTTTTCGTCAGCGCCTGGTGCAGAGCGGTGAAGACCTGCTGTTTCTGGCGGCGCATGTCTTCGGCCGGTATTGCGCTCGAATACAACCTTTCGAGTTTTTCACGTGTCGCTTCTATTTCCGCCGCAAATGCTGCTGCCCGCCTTCGTGCGGCAGCGATTTCTGCGTCGCTGGGCACCTTATGGCCTGAGACAGCAAGGTAGTCGAGGGCGAGGCGGCGTTCTATATAAGAAGCCAGGATTTCCGAAGTTGTGGTGTCATTGCTGAAGTAGAGGCGTTCATGCGCAATTTCATGCGCGAGCAGCCTGGCCAGCGCAAACTCTCCCCAGGCGAGCTGCGTGGAATAGAGCGGGTCTTCAAACCAGCCAAGCGTTGAATAACCGCCGATCTCTGACAGGTGTACATCCGCGTTATCCACACGGTAACGCGCGACCCAGTCCTCAGCCATCTCGCGCGAAAAAAATCCCAGGTAATCAAAGCTGCCGATCGGCCAGAAAGAAAACGATTTGGGTTTCAGCGAAAATTCAGGAGTAACGGTAATATTATAACCGAGGTATTTGCGACCGAGGTCGAAATATGTGCGATAACTTTTTGACGATTTTAGGCCGTAAGCCTTTTCTGCGAAGCTGCGGATTTTTTGCGTGGCGAGAAGGAGTTTGCGTTCTTCTGGCGGCAGGTCTGCGCGGAGCAGGCGCTGCTCAATCGATTCGGACTTCAAAATAACTTTCGCCTGGTGCGCTGAAACGTGAACAAGGTAGAGCAGCCAGCGGAAGTTGATGATCGCTGTGAGCGAGAACAGAGCTAAGGCGGAGAGCAGAAATTTTTTCTTCATAGGGAGACCGACCGGAAAGCTTGCTTTCCGGTCGGCTGGAAATTAACCGCAGACCTTGACGTTTGCAGCAGAAGAGCAGCTGCTGGTGCCGCTGATCTTGCAGCCCATTTTTTCGCAGCGTTTGCGCGCGTCTGAAGAATCTTTGCCCATGCGGCACTGTTGGCAGCCGTTCGACGAGCCAGAACTGCAGTTCGCGCAGACATTGTTTGCCGAAAGTGCGGTGCTCAGGCCCATGGGCAGAACGAAAGAGAGAAGAGAGAGTAGAAGTATCTTTTTCATGTTGTCCTCCGATTTACCCCGTTAGGGGGTAGGGTACAGCATAATCGGGCGGCTGACATGCGACAAGCTTTTTTAGGAGCTTCATCCGAGTGGTTGAAAATGGGTATGTAACGGTCAGCGCTGCGGAGTAAACTCGTACTGGTCGCGGTCAGGGAAGTAGATGAGGGTCTTTTCCGGCGCGCGCATGATGATTTTTCCCGACAGCGCGCGCATATTACGGATGTGCATGTCACTGAGCTCGTAGATGCGGCCAGTTTCGCTCTTGCTGCCGAGGCAATAGGTCCGGCGGTCGGTCACGATACAGCCTGCATCGCCGAAGGCCGCGACCCCCCGCAGGCGGTCTCCCGAGAAAGAGATGTGGACCAGCTTCTTCGCGCCGCGGAAAAACCATGCTTCGTTAAGGGTGGCAAATACTGCCATGTCGCGGCCCAGGCTGAAATTGTATCCCCGGGTGACTCCAATGACCTGGTCGCTCTGCACCACGGCCTGGACCAGCCAGCGTCCTGTATCCTGCGAGTAGAACAGCAGGTGCTTATCGGTCAGCGCAAGAGCAGTGTTGCCGCAGGCCGCTGTTTTACGCAGCCATTCGCCCTCGAAACGGTAGATTACACTGCCATTGGCAGCATCGACCGCGGTGACACCGCGTTCGTCGGTCATCACATCGACCGGACCATTGGGCTGGCACGGGTCGGCCTCAATGACGACCCCGCCGGTAAGGGTGTTTTCCGCCTTGGGTGCCGCGAGAAGTGCAGTGGCTGAAAGTATGCCAGCGAGCAGCGTATATTTAACCATCGGGGTAATGCGGTTTTTTACGCACAGGCATGCGAGGATTTTTTTACTTCGGCCTTGCCTGTGCCCCCGGCTGCACGGCAGACGTGGTAACCGAAAGGAGACCGCGAAGAGTGAATGTCCTTTACCGTCTGTTTGGAAGCTCCATTCAGTTCGCCGTAAAGACCTTATGCCTGATATCCCGCGCGCCAACATACGCAATTTCTCGATCATTGCTCACATCGACCACGGTAAAAGTACGCTTGCCGACCGGCTGCTCGCGCTCGGCAAGCTGACCGACGAAAGAACCGGCAAAGACCAGATTCTCGACAGCATGGATATCGAGCGCGAGCGCGGCATCACGATCAAGAGTAACTCCGCATCATTTTACTGGAAAGGCACCGACGGGCAGACGTACCTCTTTAACCTGATCGATACCCCGGGCCACGTCGACTTTACGTACGAGGTTTCGCGGTCGCTCGCTGCCTGCGAGGGCGTGCTGTTGCTGATCGACGCGACGCAGGGTGTGCAGGCGCAGACGCTGGCCAACTTTTACCTCGCGCTCGAAGCCGATCTCTATATTCTGCCAGTCATCAACAAGATCGATTTACCTTCGGCTGATGTCGAAAAGACACGCAAGCAGATTGAAAAATCACTGGGCTTAAGCGGTGAAGAAGCGGTGCCCGTATCGGGTAAATCGGGCATCAACGTCGAAGCGCTGATGCAGGCTATTATCGACAAGATACCGGCTCCCAGGGTGCCTGATGAAGCACAGCACGCGCGGGCACTGGTGTTCGATGCTTACTTCGATACCTACCGCGGCGTGGTCGAGAAGATCCGCGTCTTTGACGGTGAAATCAAAAAGGGCGACCAGATCTCTTTTATGCGCAAGGGTGGAGTTCACCCAGTGAACGAGATTGGTATTTCGCAGCTGCGCCTCGTACCCCAGGATTCGCTCAAGGCGGGCGAAGTAGGCTACATCGTTACTGGTATCAAGAATGTTTCCGAGGTCATGCTCGGCGACACCATTACCCTTGCCGCAAAACCAGCGCAGGAGCCTCTCTTCAAGTACAAAGAAGTGAAGCCGATGGTCTTCTCGGGCCTCTTTCCGGTGAATGGCGATGACTACCCCGTGCTCAAAGAGTCGATGGACAAGCTGGCGCTCAACGACCCGGCGCTCATCTACGAGCCCGAAAGTTCTGAAGCGCTCGGTTTTGGTTTCCGGGTAGGTTACCTCGGCCTGCTGCACATGGAAATTGTGCAGGAGCGGCTTGAGCGCGAGTTCGGTCTCGCACTGCTCACCACTGCGCCTTCGGTTACCTACCATATCTACTTCCAGCATAAGCCGATGATGACGCTCAATAACCCGGCGGAGTTTCCTGACCCCGGTGAAATTGACCGTATTGAAGAGCCTTATGTCAAAGTTTCGATCATCTCGCCGTCAGAGTACATGGGAGCGATTCTCCAGCTGTTGGCCGACAAGCGCGGCGAAAATGTTTCGCTGAACTACCTTGACCCAACCACGGTACAGATCATCTATCTCGTGCCGCTGGCGGAAATGATCTTCGAGTTCTACGACCGCCTGAAAAGTGTCTCGCGCGGTTATGCGAGCCTTGACTACGAGTTTGCCGAGTACCGCAGAAGCTCCCTCGTCAAGATGGATATTCTTGTACACGGTAACCGCGTCGACGCGCTGTCGATGATCGTGCATAAATCGGCGGCTGAAACCCGCGGCCGGCAGGTGATCGAGCAGCTCAAAGAACATATCTCGAAGCACCAGTTCCAGATCGCGATACAGGCGGCAATCGGCGGCAAAGTGATCGCGCGCGAAACGATCAGCGCACTGCGCAAGAACGTGACGGCAAAGTGCTACGGCGGTGACATCAGCCGTAAGCGCAAGCTGCTCGATAAGCAGAAAGAAGGCAAGAAGCGCATGAAGATGATCGGCTCGGTCGAAATTCCTCAGGAAGCTTTCTTGTCGGTGCTCAAGACCAGCGACTGACCCAACTCCACTCCATGATCTTCAGGCAGATCGAAACAGCTGCAGGCGAGGTGACTCTCTGTTTCACCGGCACTGACCGTGATCTCTCTGCGGATTCTTTCACGCAGGTTTACCGCAACATCCGGCAAAAGTTGGGCAACAGCTTTGCTATTGCCTGGGCAGAGCAGGTTCACGGTGATATCGTGCTCACCGTTGAAAATTCTGGTGAGCCTGTCAGCTGCGTGGGTGAAGGTGACGCGATCATAACGCAGGTCGCCGGAATAGCCCCGCTCGTGCGTACTGCCGACTGCATACCAATACTGTTTTACTCGGAAAATTCACCGCTTGTGGGTGCCGTGCATGCCGGTTGGCGCGGCCTGAAGAAGGGCGTGTTGTCGCGTGCAGTGTCCGCTGTGCTCGGCGGCGACACAAAAATCACTGATCTGCGTTTCGTCATCGGACCGTTTATCCGGGAAAACTCGTACGAGGTTGGCAGTGACGTTGCAGGGCAGTTTGATGCCAGGTTTAGCACTCCCAAACCGGACGGCAAGTTCCTGCTGAACCTGAAGAGCATCCTGCAGGCAGAGATGAGCGACCTGGGAATAATACCACAGCAGGTTAGCTGGTATGATGCCGATACGCTCAGCTCGCCCGAGTGGTTTTCTGCGCGCCGTGGTGATGCCGGCCGCAACATGGCATTGGTTTTTTTCTGGCAGGCTCCTGAAAAAGGAGCCAGCTAGTTATCAAAAACGATACGGTAACCGGCTGCAGCGCCGGCGGTGATGTAGCTGCCCGAAAGGTCGTCGCCGCCTTCACCGGCAGTGCCCATTGAGACACTGTGATAGCGCAACATGGCTTCCAGGAATCCCCCGCGTTCTTCGGTGAAATACCAGCGCAGAACAAGGCCGCCATTGAGGTTGAGGCTTTCGCTATAGGCGGGGCGTTGCCCCGAGTAGCGCCTGGCAACGTAATGGGTGATCATATCGTAACCCATGCCGCCGGCGACGAAGAAGGCAAAGTCACCGAGCTGTAGAAATTCATAGCGAAGATCGCCGCCGACATTCAGGCCGAAAAAAACATTAGTATTTTCGATCTGGCCGGTGTTGGGGTTCAGAAACCGGTAATCTTCAGGCGTGCCGCCGAAACGAAAGTCGAGGGCGATAGCGGCCGTGAAGCGCGCATACCCGGCGCCGAAGTGGTAGCCGATCCATGGGTGGTTGCCGAGCCGGGCCAGGTTGCCCGAGGGTATCCATGCGCCGGTGGTGACCGCCAGTGAAAAATTCAGGTTCTCTTCTTTCTCGCGGCGTTCGTCAAGGTAAAGCCGGTGCAGCGTTGCCGTGGGAGTGCGTGCGGTTTCGTTCCTGACTGCGTGGCTGCCAGCAAGGTACCAGTTCTTGATGAGCTTGCCGTCAGCCGAGCGGGCCTCGGCACGCCGCGCATTTTCCGTGACGAGGCGTGCCCATTCTCCATCGGCACTGACTCCTGCAGCGAGGTAAGGCGAGTAGCGCATCTGCTGCCACAGGCGCGGCGTAAGTTCTGCTGAGCGCGCATCAACCGTGTGGATCTTGCGCGAGAGCTCAAACAGCCGCCAACCTTCGCTGTCGCGGCAGAGTGTTTCCCATTCTGCGATAATGTAGAGAGTCTTTTCGGGACCCTGGCTGATCAGGCGGGCTGCATTTTCTGCTACCAGCGCGCAATCTGCCGGTTTTTCGGTCAGTTGTGCGCGCACACTTTTCGCAGAATTATCAGTCCCCTGCAAGAGGGGAGCCTGCGCTGCAAGCGCCAACGAACCCGCGAAGAATGCCCCCGGCAATAACAGCGCACGTACCATGCTTGTCTGTACTTCCGTGACTGTGTCGCGTAAAGGTATTTTGCCCGTACAGTTTAGGTAAGTGGTTGTAGAATTTAGTTGCAAGCCACGGGGCGTCGGTTAAGATGCCGGCGGGGTTGTCCAGAACGCCACGCATTGCCCTGAAGCCCGCGGCATTCCGGACACCCCCAAGGAGAAAAAATGAAGAAGATAACAGCGTTCGCGCTCGCAGCGCTATTTGTTGCAGGTCAGGTGCAGGCGCAGTCTATGAAAACGCACACCGACCGCAAGGCCGGCTTCTCGATTAAGCAGCCGACAGGCTGGAAACTGACGAAGGACCGTGACGGTGTAAATGCGACTATCGCCACAAAGGACAACCTGGCGATGGTACAGGTCATCCGTGCCGATGTCGACGCAGGTACCACTACCGATGCATTCCTTCATGAAGTCGAAAAGCAGATTGGCGAAACCCACGTGAACCAGCTGCCCGAAGACAAGCGGCATGCCTCGCCCGAAGACCTGGCGAACATGAACGCAGAAGAAGCTTCTGCTGGTTATTACGACCTCGAGCACAGCGGGCAGAAGATACACCAGTTCATCATGGTGATCCGCAAGGCAACAATGGTCTACGCGATCACGGTAACATTTGCCGATATGGCGGACCAAAAGATTAAAGATCTCGCGATCAAGATCGCCGATTCAGTAAAAATACTGTAGAGACTTCAAACCACAGCCAGCATGCGGTCGAGTGAGGCCCGTGCCCGGCTGATGGTTTCTTCGCTTAATGTGACTTCGAACTGCTCGTACTTCAGTGCATCACGCACCTTCTCGAGCGTAATGCGTTTCATGTGCGGGCAGGTCTGGCATGAAGAAATGAATGTCACCTCGGGAAACTCTGAACGCAGGTTGTCGCCCATCGAGCACTCGGTCATCAGCAGCACTTCTTTACTGCCCGACTCACGGATGTACTTTCCCATCTGGGAGGTTGAACCGGTAAAGTCTACCTTCGCGGTGACGGTATCTTTGCACTCGGGGTGCGCGACAATTTTGGCCTGGGGAAAGCTGCGGCGCGCCATATCGACATCGAGCTCGGTGTAGAGTTCGTGCACCATGCACTTTCCTGCCCAAGGGATAACCTTTTTCTTCGTGTGTTTTTGTATATTCTGCGCCAGGTAGCCGTCAGGTACCACGAGGACGGTATCCGAAGGCAGGCTTTCTACGATACGCACGGCGTTGGCGCTGGTGCAGATGATATCGACCTCGGCTTTGACTTCGGCGGTGCAGTTGATATAAGAGACAATCGGTACACCCGGGTACTTCTTGCGCAGGGCACGCACGTCATCGCCGGTCATACTTTCTGCCAGCGAGCAGCCGGCTTTCAGGTCGGCGATCAGCACTTTCCGGCCGGGGTTCAGTATCTTCGCGGTTTCGGCCATGAAATGGACGCCATTAAACAGGATGATCGAGGCATTGCTCTCTTTCGAGCGCCGGGCCAGTTCGAGGGAATCTCCCACGAAGTCTGATATGCCATGGTACACATCAGGGGTCATATAATTGTGGCCAAGAATGACGGCGTTCTTTTGTTTCTTGAGCTGTAAGATCTCGCGTACCAGGTGCTCGCGCTCGTCGAGTTCTTGGGGCAGGTAGACCTTACCGGCCTTTTCGCGCCAGGTCGCGATCAATTGATCTGTCATGACTGCAGGCAAGGTAATGTCTGTCGCTCGCTGCGGCAAATGTTTTAGGAATGCTCAGAATCTGTCGAGGTATTCGAGCACGATCATGCGGTTGGTTTTCTGGCCGATACCCATGATTAAGTCGACTTCGATGGCGAGATGTTCAAAGATATGAAACCTTAAGCCCAGGTTGAAGAGTGTCTCTTTGAGGCGGTTCGAGTCGAAGACAATGCGCTGTATTTCGAAAATGGGGACAAACTGACCGATCGGAAAGTCGACGCCAAAATACATCTCTGTATCTTCGGGCGTATAGACCGGTTGAATCGGCATGCGCAGGCCGGCATGGACGTGCTGTTCTTCGCCGAACAGGTAGATCGGCTTGGTGATGGTGAAGTAGGGGCCGAAGATCATCCGGTTGTAGGGATTGTCGGTCTGCACCTTGCCCCGGCTGCCGGCGTAAAAAGCGTCATAACCTATTGCCAGCAGAATCGGGAAGTCTGCCCAGCCGTCGGTCAGCTTGGCCTTGGCGAGCACCCCCGGGATATTGAACTTCGCGTTCTGTTCGCCGATCGCGTTTTCGGCGTCAAAAGCCACACCGAGATAGATGTTATCGTGCACGCCCAGGATGTTGCGGTTCATGATACCGCCGCCGTCGTAGAGGGTACCCGCAACGTTGAATTCCCCGCGTTTCAGGGTGACTGCCGTATGCGTGTTCACCGCATCCACCAGTGGCATAGCAACCCCGGCCGCGCTGAGCGGCAAAAGCGCCAAAAAAGGGCTGGCAAAAGTCATCAGGCGGAGCGTTATTCTGAGCATGTCTTATTTAACCTATCGTCTATGAATTAGCACTATTGAACTGAAAAATATTCGCCGAAATACAGACTATGGCTCGCATCACCGATATTTCTGACCCGGCGTACGACACGCCACCCGAAGGGTTTTACGGGCAACCCCGGCGCTCGCCGCGCAACCGCACCCTGCTGATTTCTGCCGGGGTATTGCTGCTGGTGGCAGCCATAGCCTCGGGCGTCTACTACATGCTGTGGCAGAAAAAGCAGACGCTCGACCAGACACGGCTCAAGGCTGCTACCGACTTCGAAGACGCCGCATCGCGTAAGATGGCGCCTGACCAGCTGCCGCAGGACCTCGAGCTCAGGCAGGCAGTCGAAATGTATAACCGCGGTTACCTGAAGCCCGCACAGGCAGCATTCCAGCAGATCGTCGAATCTTCGAAACCCGCCGAGGTGAAGAGCATGGCGCTGACCTACCTCGGTATCATGGCCGACGACGAGGGCAAGTTCAACCTGGCAGCGGATTTTTTTGACCGCGCGATCAAATTTGACGAACGCAACTTCTACGCCCATTACAACATGGCTATCGCCCTGCGGCACAAGGGGATGTATAAAGAAGCCCTGCAGGCGCTCGAGCGTGCGCAAAAGCTACGCCCTGACCTGGTCGAACCGCAGAGCCTGAAAGGCCAGCTGCAGTACCAGAACCAGGACCTCAAGGGCGCCGAAGCGACACTCAAGCAGGCGATTGAGACATCAAAAGACCCGTTGGCTTACTATAACCTCGGTATGGTTTATAAAAAAGACGGCAAGTTTGCCGAGGCCAAGGCTTCGTTTCTCGATGCGCTGAATGTGGCCGCATCGGGTGAAATTGCCTTTAAAGCGGCTACCCAACTCGGTATGCTGCACGCGACGCAGGGAGATCTGCCGAACGCGAAATACTACTTTGAGCGCGCGGTGGCGCTTTCACCAGCCAACGCGAAATACCACTACAACCTCGCGCTCATTCTCAACCAGATGGGCGAAAACGAGCGCGCGGTGCGCGAGCTCGACGAAGCTATTCGCCTCGGCAGCGACAATCCGCAGACCTATATGTACATTGCGCGGCTCTATTCTGAGCTGGGTCGCAAAGAACAGGCCGAAGCGGCTCTCGCCAAGGCACTCGCCGAAGCTCCCCGTGACCCGGTAATTCTTTCGCAGATGGGTGACATGCTGGTGGCGCAGGCTAAGTGGGCGCCTGCGATCCGCATTTTCAAAGAGCTCTATGAAAGTTCTCCCCGGACAGCCGAAAAGGCACAGGCGATGTATAATCTCGGTAAGGTCTACGTTGCCCTGCGCGACTTCCGTAACGCCGAAAAGGCGCTCGAGACTGCCTACCAGCTCGATATGCTGAATGAAGATGCGCTGGTACTGCTCGGCGAGGCTTACGTTCAGACAGGCCAGGCGCATAAGTCGGTTACGCTCTTCAAAGAAGCGCTGCGCCTCAACCCGGATAACCTCAAGGTGCTGCGCGGCCAGGCGCAGCTCTACCTGAATATCGGTGAACTGACCGAAGCTGAAGCCGCACTCAAGCGCCTCGCAGAGCATCCGAACCGCCGTGCGGATGATGCGTACTTTGCAGCACAGATGCTGGGCGACCTTTACATGAAGCGCAAAGCGTATGATACGGCGATGCAATACTACGAAAAGGCCAGCCAGTCGACCGACGCCAACCTGAAATACACGACGTTGCTGTCGCAGGCCGACGCGATGTTGCTCAGCGACCGCCCGGCGCAGATGGTCTACCCGCTGCTCAACCAGGCGATTGCACTGCGCCCCAACGCCGACGAAGCGCGTATGCTGCTTGCCCGTGCTCTCATGCGCGAAGGTACAATCTCTTCGCAGGACAGAGCAATTGAAGAGTTGCGCGCGGTGACGACCGACGTGCGTTCCGTTCCGCTGGCCTCAAAGGCCTATACACTGATGGGCATTATCTGGTACAAGCAGGGACAACTCAACCGTTCGCTCGATGCTTTTAACCGTGCTCTCGAGCTCGACCCGGCCAACGGCGAAGCTTTCCAGAACCGCCGCGCAGTCTCTGACCGGCTGGAAAATGGTTAGCAGGTCCCTTGTTAGGGCCTGAATTCGAACGGCACCACGTACTTCAGATTCGCAGCGGGGAAAACTTTGTGGCGCCGCGTTGCCACGGGTACCACGCGTAATCCGGAAATATAGCGCTTGAGCAATTCTGCACCCCGCACGAGCAGCAGCGAGCGGTAGAAGCCCTTGCGGCCGGTTAGCATCACGTGCTGCCACTCTTCGATTTCCGCCTGTTGTTTCGGGAACATCTCTTCCAGGTGCTGCCAGATACTGCGTGCCTGTGTATGCTTCTGGCGTTTTGCAGTACCACGATGGTCTGCAGTCCAGATATAGAGCGCGAGCGCACGGTCGAGCTGGTGCTTCTCGTGGCCAAGCGCCTCGCGCGAACGGTGCGAACGGGCAAGCAGCGCGCGCAGGGAGTGTTGCTCGGCCTCGGGCATTGCATATAATAGCTGGAAAAGGTAACCCTCGGGTATAAGCCCCTTCTTGGGCATCAGTGTCTTGATGATCTCAAACGGAATAAAAAATCCGCCATCGGGATGCTGCAAGAGCCAGGGGATCTTCTTTTCCAGCTTCTGGTAGCGTGCGCGCATGGTTGCCCGGTCGTCGCGCGCGAACTGCTGCAGCAATTGGTGGAAGGTTTTTCGTTCGGTGGCGTTGAGTCTCGGCAGTACCACCGAAGGATGGTAATCCATCACGAGGTGTTGCCAGAAGCGCTGGACAAATTCGGTCTTCTCGTGCGTGATCAGGTACTGCGTTTTCCGTGATAGGTAACGCAGGTAGGCCGGGTCTTTCTGCCGCAGTATTTCGCCCAGCGTCTGCATTGGCGTCAGATACCGGCCGCGATGTCGGTGCGCCAGTAGAGCTTATCTGCCTGTGCGCTGTTGGCAGCAGCGAAGTGCTGCAGGTAATCGTACGCCAGTGCACGCGCGGCCTCGCGGTTGGGGCCATAAGCGACCACGTTGGCAATACGGCCTGAAGTCGAGAAGAGCGCCCCGTCGCGTTCGATAAGACCCGCACCGGTGACGTGCAGCTCGTTGTTGCGGTATTCGGGAAAGGTGAGGGGGATTTCTTTTGCAAAACTGCCGGGATAACCTTTCGCCGCGATGACGATATTGACGACGGCACCGCGACGGTAGGGCACTAATTTTGCCGGGCCCGACTGCAGCAGCGGGAATTTCACGTCATAGCCGTCCGACCACAGCAGGTAGTCGAGCATGTCGCCTTCTACCAGGTGCATGATCGACTGGGTTTCAGGGTCGCCAAACCGGCAATTGAATTCCACCACGGCAAGGTCGTCAGCGTGCTCTGAGGCTATCATGAGGCCAACGTAGAGCAGGCCGTGGTATTGAAACTTTTCCAGGACGGGTTGGATGATTTTTGTCCTGACGAACTGCTTCTGCGCCTCGGTCAGGTGCTCCCCCGGGCAGTAAGCCCCCATGCCGCCCGTGTTGTCACCCTCGTCATTGTCGAGCGCACGCTTGTAATCGCGCGCAACGGGCAGCAGAATTGCATCGCTGCCATTGCAGATCGCGAATAGCGACGCTTCGGTACCCCGCAGAAAACGCTGCAGCAGCACACGGTTACCCGAGTCGCCGAAAATTCTGCCATCAAAAATTTCGCGTAATTTTTCTTCTGCCGATGCATAGTCGTTGTGGATGCTGACACCTTTGCCGGCGGCAAGACCGTCAGCCTTGATGACGACCGGCAGCGCCTGTGCAGGCAGTACCTTGAGCGCATCGCCCAGCGATTCTGCAATGATGCTCTCGCCGTGAGGTATACCCGCCTCGCGCATGAAATTATCAGAAAATGCCTTGGAACCTTCGAGCTGCGCTGACAGCCGGTCGGGACCGAACACGAAATGGCCTGGCATGACCTTCTTCAGGTGGTCGCGTACGCCCTCGACAAGCGGCGCTTCGTTGCCGACAACGGTAAAGTCGATGCGCTCAGCGGCGATAAATTTCTCCAGCGCGGAGAAGTCTGCAACGATTGCCTGCTGGCCGACGCGGTCAGCAGCAGGTACCAGGCCATTACCGGGCCAGACGAATACTTTTTCTGCGCGGGTTGATTGTTTTATCCTGCGGTAGAGAGCGTGTTCGCGGCCGCCCGAGCCGAGTATCAGTATGCGCATGCAGGAAAGGGGAATAACGTTTTTTCATTGTCTGCGACAATGAAAAAACAATTATAAGCCGGTGCTGCTCAGGCTCATATACATCTTCCTGGTACCGGTGTTCGTCAGCTGCATCCAGTCGACCAAGATCACCTTGGAGTATATTAATCCGCCGATCAACCTGGCTATTACGCAGATTGCGGCGCAGACTTACCAGATCTCGTTTTATTCGGACAACCGTGAAGGCGGTTTTGTCGGCTATGGTATATTCACCGCGGGCAGTTCTTCTTCAGCGTCTGTATACCCGGCAAACGACATCGCCACGGCAGCTGTTTTCTGCACCAACAGCGGGCAGATAAATTACAAAACCACCGTGACAATTGAGGTTGGGCCGTCTGCTGCAGGCGGCAGCATCTGTAACGATACGGGTTTGATGCTGACCTCTGGCCAGTATATTGCACTACGCGGCCGCGTTGAACGGACCGAAAAGCCCTGGTCTGAAGCCGCGGTTGCGCAAGTGCCGTAGCCTCTGGCGTATCGCGGCCACGACCGTTTCAAACTTTCCTCCGGCTTGTTGTCTTGTAGCGCATCAGCGATGGACGCGGTAGATACCCATGGGCTGTTCGCGGCCGCGTATTTTTACCACACCGAGCCGCTCGGTGATGACGTGTTCAGCCAGTTCACGCGCGACAATCTCTGAAACCAGAAACTCCGCCTGCGCTTTTTTGCACAGGTGTTCAATGCGTGATGCGGTATTCACCACGTCACCGATCACCGTGTACTCGAGCTGGTCTTCGCTGCCCAGGTTGCCCGCAAAAACTTCTCCGGCATGTATACCGATACCGATGCCAATACTTTCTTTTCCGGCAGCAGTGCGTCTTGCATTAAACTCCTCGAGGTCGCCGAGTATCGCCAGCGCACATGAGACGGAGTTATGGATGTCCTGCACAAAATTTCCCGAGCTTTTGGGGGCACCGAAGACTGCCATGAGAGCGTCGCCGATGAACTTGTCGACCGTTCCGCCGAACCGGAATACCGCGCTGGTCTGCAGCTGCCGCAGCTCAGAGAGCATCGCCGCTATTTCATCCGGTGGCAGGTGCTCTGAGAGGCTCGTGAACGAGCGGATGTCGGCGAAGAGTACTGCAACCTGCCGGCGTTCGCCGCGCATTGCCTTCCCGTCGCCCGCAGCGGCAATCTCTTCAGCAACTGCCGGAGAAAAATAGCGAGCCAGTTGCCGTTTCTGGTTTTCCTTTTGCCCGATTTCTGCGACCATGCGGCGCGAGCGCATGATACTATAGGCAATCAGGCCGGCGGTGAAGAGCGGTAGTAGCAGCCAGAGACCGAGCCAGGCTGGCAGAATGATTGTCTCACCAAGAAAATACTGGTTCCAGCTTGGGCTCTGGGGTACCCGGCTCAATAGCGCAAAACCGAAAAAGCCGAGCAGGATAGCCAGCGACGTCCCGAGGGAAAACACGAGCAGGGAAAAGCGAAACTGCAGCAGCGTGGTCAGCGTCGGCATCAGCAGCAGCACAACGTAAGGCGATTTCAGCGCGAAGTTAAAATTTCCCATGCCTTCGTTCTGGTAGTAGAAGAGAATCTGGAAAGTGAAAACCGCGTGGTCGGCCAGCAGTGAAAAGTAGCTGAACCGGTGCAGCGCGCGCAGGTTATTGCAGCGGTGCAGGTACAGCTGCACACCGACGACCGCAGCGTAGGCTGCTGCGAACACCATGTTAGAGAGTTTATCCTGCCAGCGTGATGGCGCACTTACGCCACCGATGACCAGCAGGAGCACCACACCGAGGCGACAGTAGAGCAGTGCGCGCGCACCGCGCACCTCTTCGCGGTTAAAAACTTCGGCCACCGCCGGGCTGGTGCTCACCGGGTTCTGCCAGAACAAGTCGCTGAATCGCCTGAGCAGGTTTTGCCGCATGCACCGGGGTTACGCTCACGCGCATTTCTTCAACCGATTTTTGTTGGCTCTCTGAGTGTCCTCACGGTACGGGTTTTTGTGCGCTGGTTCATCTATGCATTCTGCGCCGCACTTTCGCTGCCAGGCTGCCGAGCCGAACTCAAAGAGGCGGCGCATTCACCGCTGGCACGGATTCGCCTGCCATCGGGCAGTTATGTCATGACTCACGGTAACCGGCGACGGCGGTACCATGTGCACCTGCCGAAAGCGCGAGAGCATGAAGTGAAGCTCCCCCTTGTTCTGGCGCTGCACGGTGCGCCAGGTCACGGCGCGAACATGATGGAGTTCTCCGGGGTACGCGAACTGGCCGATCGCAAAGGTTTTATCGCCGTTTTCCCCGATGGCACCAGCGCACAGGATCCTGTCTTTCTCAACTGGAATTCAGGTACCTGCTGCGGTTATGCGCGCGACAACAACATCGACGACGTGGGCTTCCTGCGGCGGCTGATAGAACTGCTACTGGCCGAGTACGAAGCAGACAGCGGGCGTGTTTATGTTACTGGGTTTTCCAAAGGTGGCATGATGGCGTATTACTTCGCCTGCCAGCATACCAACCTGCTGGCTGGAATTGCCGTTGTTGCCGGCGCGTTCAACCTGAGCGAGTGCCATCCTGCGCGCGCACTCGACGTGCTGATTGTGCACGGCCGGGCCGATGCCGCGATTCCTTACGGCGGTGAATTGCCGCGCAAGATACCGCCGCTGCGCGAAACCGAAGACCGGCCTGTCTCATACGCCACGCATTTCTGGCGCAAGGTGAACCACTGCCATCGTGCAGCGAGCAGTTCTGCCGGTACAGTCGAGGTAACCGATTACCATTGCTTTCGTGCACCCTTGCGACTTATCAGTCTTAGCGACGAGGGCCACACCTGGCCGGGGGCTGCGGATGGTCTCATAGGGGCAGAGAAGCCGCGCGGGCAATTTCTGGTGGGTGAGGCTATCTGGTCATTCTGGCAGGGGTTACCCTGACAGAAGAGGCATTTGTCCTTTACAGTACATATAATGATATTTCGTTATCGTTATGGCGGGGTTGGCAGAGAATATGAAGGGCAGACCGCGTCGCCGCGCATTCTTTGCGCTGATCTGGGATAAACTCGGCATTGTGGTTTCAGGGCTCTGCCTGGTTGACTGCCTTGTTTTGCCCCTGCTTTCTGCCCTGCTGATCAGCCTGCAATCTTCGGTCAGCTGGTTTGCCAACCTGCACTTTTACCTGCTGCCGGTTATTGGAGTCACTGCTTCAATGGCCTTTCACCACAGCTACAAGGCCCACCGCTCGTATGGTATCGTTATCATGGGTGCAGTCGGCTACGTCCTGCTGGTTCTGGGTGAGGTCTTTGAGGCAAAATTGCGCTTTTTCCTGTTTAACTGGGTGACACTGCTGGGGTCAGCCCTGCTGATTGCGGCGCACCTGCGTAACCTGCTGATGCATACCGGACACCGGCACAAGCACGCGCACCCTGCAGGTCATGCGCAGTCTGCGCACGTACCGTAGAAAGTGAATTCGTGGTGAGTCATCTTAAAGCCGCGCGGCAAAAATTTCTGCAGGTCTTTTTCAGGGCAGCCGGGCAGGTCGAACACCTTGCCACAGCTGTTACACTTGAAATGGTGGTGGTGGTGCAGGTGGGCCTTTTCATAAAGCGCTTCGCCGCCCGGCATCTGCACCGTCTGTATTTCGCTGGCTTCGAGCAGCGCGTTGACCGTTCGGTATACTGTTGCCTGACCGATTTTTGCCTGTTTTTCCTGAGCCAGGGTAACCAGGTTGGCGATACTCAGCGGGCGGTCAGATTCCATGATAATGTCATGGATGATGGCGCGCTGGCGCGTCTGGCGTTGTCCAATCTTGACCATAGGGCTCGGTGGCAGATTGCCCAAAGCCGACACAAGGCTGCAATTGGAAATTACCCGGAACACCGCCAGGACACGCGGGCCGGGCAAAACTGGTTGGCACTCTGTCTTGCGCCCCGAACTCTGCGTTGATCTACCTCGTGCAAGAACTTCCCCTCGAATTTTTCATAGCAGCGCACGACGGCCAAAGTATGCAGCGTGCGGTTGAACGCCTTGCAGGGCACCTAAAAGCTCCGCTGCTGGTGCGTGTTGTGGGCAATCTTGGGGCTGGCAAAACAACGTTGGTGGCAGCGCTGCTCACCTACTGGCAATGCCCGGGCGCGAACTCACCGACATTCAACCTGCGCAACGACTATGCTTCGGCCGGGGGCAGGGTCATCCATCTCGACCTGTACCGGCTGAAATCTACCGACGACGCGCTCGACCTGCTGCCACCCGATGAAGACTACTCGGATGCCATTGTGTTTGTCGAGTGGCCAGA
Organism: Turneriella sp.; assembly: GCA_046346875.1. Lineage (GTDB taxonomy): Bacteria > Spirochaetota > Leptospiria > Turneriellales > Turneriellaceae > Turneriella. The sequence continues at coordinate 361,225 of JAXMHG010000002.1, forward strand.
CAGGGCGCCGGCGCACCTGTTTGCCCCTTTCGCGAAGCAGGCAGAGCTACGGCTTGAAGTGGGTAGCGACGAGTCACGCCATGTGACGTGGCGGCTGTTATGAATACTGCCGCGCTACTGATCGACAGTTCGACGCGCCACCTGCTGGTAGGCCGCGTAAGCAAAGCTGGTACTGCGCTGCGCTGCACGGAAACATCGGCTGCAGGTGAAAACGCCATCGACCTTGCAGTAGCAGACTTGTTTCCCGATCTCGCCGAAATATCGGAAATTTGCCTCGGCGAGGGGCCGGGGTCGTTTGTCGGATTGCGCTCCGCATTTGCTTACACGCGCATGTTCGCAATGCTGCGCGCGATTCCGTGCCGGACATTCCACTCGTCGCGGCTCTGGCACCTGCTGCTCGGTGTACCGCAGGATGAATGGCTGCTGATGCGCACGAATGCAAAGTTGTATTACGCCGAGCGCTTTGTGCCCGGTCGCGAATCGGCTGCAGTGGATATTGCCGATGCAGGCAACCTGACCGGTAAAATCTACTGCTATTCAGGCAGTTGGCTGGCGAAAAACCCGCAGGCCGAAAATAACGAAATACCCGCTCACTGGCAGAAAACGGATTTCGCACCCGAAAAAATTCCTGGATTCCAGGTGAATTCTGCCCTGTTACGGCTTTCAGAAGTAAAGCCGCATGACTCTCTGACGCCCATCTACGGGCATGAGCTGCACTTTAAGCTCGCAAAAGGATTTAATGGACAAACAAACTGAAAAACTCATCGATAAGTGGATCTTCCACGCATCGAAATCAGGCGACCTGCGCCTGGCCGGGGCTAACCCGCAAAAGCAGGAAGAAGATAAGAAGCAGAAGAACAAGGGCAAGAGTGGCCGCAGGAAAAAAGCAGCTACCAACGGTAACGCCAACGCAAAAGCCAAAACTCCCGCAAGCCGCGAAGACAGTGAAGCACTGCGCTTTTTGCGCTCTACGGGTATAGCCGCTGAAGACAACCGCGGGGTACGTCTCGCGATTGAATTCACCGGGGCGCTCAGCTCGGCAAAATCGGGCGTGGCGTTTGTGCCGGTCGGCCGCGGCATCGAAGCGGTTGTACCGTTTGCTGAGCGGGGCGGGGCGCTGCACCGCGACAAGGTGAGCGTGACCTTGACCGGCTTTAACCGGGGGCGGTTTACCGCGCGCGTAAACAGAATCGTCGAACCGTTTTCGGGTGAATATTTCGCCCGCATACTCGGGGCCGCGCGCGCCGGCGGCAGTGCCTCGCAGTACCTGCTGGCTGAACTCATCGATCTGCCCGACCGTCCGCAGGTGTTGGTTGCCGGCAAACACAAGACGGGGGCAACACTCTACCTGCGCCGCAACGAAAAACGCGCGCAGTACCTGAAGGAAATGCGCGGTGGCTCGCGCCCCGGCGGCGGCGACATCCATTCGGGTTATAGCCGCACGCAGGCGTTTGTTTTCGAGGCTTCAAACCGCAAGGTGCGCGAAGACCGCAAAGGTGACCTGGAGCGCCTGCGCCTGCGCTACATGCTGCCCGAAGATTTCGACAAGAAGCTGGTGCCGACGAAAAAGGACCTCAATGCACTGGTCAAACGCGAGATGAAGAATCCCGACCGGGTTAAGGTTAAGGGAACTTACATCTTCACCATCGATGGTGAAGATGCAAAAGACTTCGATGATGCAATTGCGTGCCGCAAGATTCCCGGTGGGTTCGAACTCGACGTCCATATTGCTGACGTGAGTTTTTTCGTTAAGCCGGGAACTCCGCTCTTTGACGAAGCGCTGCGGCGCGGCAACAGCTACTACCTCGCGGGCAGCGTCATACCGATGCTCCCGGAGATTCTCTCCAACGAGTTTTGCAGCCTTAAGCCCAAGACCGAGCGCCTCGCATTTACCGCGCGCATGCGCTTCGACCAGAAAGGCAAGATGACCGGGTACGAGCTCTTTCGTTCAGTCATCTACATCGATAAAAGGTATACTTACAAAGAGGCGCATAAGGCACTGAGCAAAAAGAAGAACCCGCTCGCCGACGCCATGGAGCTGGCAGAGGTACTGATTGCGCACCGCGACCAGCAGGGGCGCATAGATCTCAATATTGCCGAGCAAAAGGCGATCTATAACAAAGAAGGTAAGTTCCTGGGCCTCGAAAGCCAGGAGCGCCTGCAGTCGCACCGCCTTGTTGAGGAATGTATGCTGAGCGCTAACCAGGCCGTGGCCAACTACGCGCTCAAATACCACCTGCCGATTCTGCACCGCAACCACGAGAGTATGCCGATCGACAAGCTCGAGCGGTTGAACCGCTACCTCGAGAAGTACGTTGCACGCCTGAAGATCATGGGTACAGACCAAAAAGAGATTGCGCGTATCCTGGGGCACGAGAGCCTTGATCCGGTACGCGAGGTTTTCCAGTTTCTGCTGCTGCGTTCGTTCATGCAGGCCAACTACATGCCCGAATCGAAAGGCCACTGGGGTCTTGCGTTCAGCGAGTATGCACATTTCACTTCGCCAATCCGCCGGTTTGCCGACCTGGTGACGCACCTGCAACTGGGAGCTCACCTGCGTCGGGAAAAAACAACCCTCAAGGTGGCAGACCTCGAGTTTTACGGGCGTGAAGCCTCAAGGCTTGAGCGTATTGCCTTCGAGGCTGAGCGCGCAGACAAGAAGCTGCTCGCGGTGCGCGCACTCGGACACAGGGTAGGAGAATCATTTAGTGCCTGGCTCAGCAGTTTCAGCCAGGATAAACTTTTTATCACCCTGGTCGATTACCCGGTCGAAGGAGAGATCGACGCCATGGAAGTCGATCGGCGCGGTGAAATACGGATGATTGACGATTTTTCAATTTTTGCCGGCAAACTACAGAAGACGCTGTCACTCGGCGATCGCTTCAAAGTGACGCTGGTGAAGGCTGATCCGCTCGAGATGGCGCTCAAATTCACATTTAGCTGACAGCATAGCATGGGCATGAATTGCCCACTTGTGATCCTGGCAGATTTGGCTACACGACAAAGTATTGACACCGCGCGTGCCTGTGGAGGTCGTCCGCTGTGGTCCGCATGACCGAAGTTGAGGGGGTACCCTGCGCGGTGATTACCGCTGCGCAGCTGCACATGTATTTTATTCCCGATCTCAAGGAAAAGCTGCTCGCAACGGTTGGTGGCGAACCCGATAACCTGATCATTGACCTCTCGCAGGTCGAGTATCTTGATTCGTCTGCCATGGGGGTTCTCTTCCAGGTGCAGAAGAAGATGCAGGCCTACGGTGGTTCGCTCTACCTCGTCGGTATCAACGCCACGATTGAAATGGTTTTCAAGCTTACCAAATCAGACCAGCACTTTTCGGTTTTCACTGACGCAGCCGCAGCCGTTAAGGCTATCCAGGAAAAATAAATTCCCGCGGCAGCGCCGCTGCCGCAGAGGTTGGGTAGTACTGCCCTCAGATACGGGCGCGCAGCGCGTGCAGCTTGTCGAGCAGCTCGGCCTTGTGTTTCGGGTCGGCGTAACGGTGTGCCACGCCTGCAAAGATAACCATGAAAGCCGCCACTCCTGCAGAGATATTGAGTATCACCAGTACGGTGGTTGAGTAGACGAGCTTGTCGCCAAAGAGATAGAAGCTTAAGGGGCTTGCGAGCAGCAAGGCGACGCTGCCGATAAACTGCCATGGCTTAACCAGCGGCAGCTGCATCAGGTGCTTCACGCGCAGGCGCACAGATTCGGGCGCCTTGTGTTGGTACTCGAGGTGAACGGCTTCACGAATCGCTTCAGGATACCTGTACTTTTTCATATCGTCTCCTTGTTACACGATGTAACCTGGAGACGGCGGACACGATGTCCTCTCATGCCGTCTCCTATGATGCAGGACGTATCTTGGGGACGGCGGACACGATGTCCTCTCATGCCGTCTCCTTGCCCAGTTTCTGGCGCAGAATCGCCTTTGCCCTGTGGACGTTGGCCTTGAGCGTACCTTCTTTCACACCGGTGAGGGATGAAATTTCGGCGTAGCCCATGTTTTCGTAAAAGAGCATAATCAGCGGCAGGCGGTAACCGTCGGGCAGGCCGCTGATGTGCTTGCGTAGATTCGCGATCTCCTGTTCGTCAAATTCCGTTTCAGGCTCGCTCGCGGCGATTTCGTAGTTGTCGATCGTCTCGGTGACAAGCCGCTTCTTGCGCCGCAGGTCTTCAAGCCCGAAGTTCCAGGCAACGCGGTAAAGCCAGGTAGAAAAGGCCGAACGGCCAGAGAACTTGTGGCTCTGTCTGAGCGCAAAAGGGTAGAGCGACTGTGCAAAGTCTGCAGCGTCGTCTTCATTGCCGCGGTACAGCTTCAGGCCAATTGAATAAATCATGTCGAGTGCCCTTTCAAATTCACGGTCGAAATCCTCTTTTGCCAGCCCCTGCTCATCGTTCAGCATGAATCCGGTTTTTCCGTTCAGAGAGATAATAGAATGCGACAAGGCCGATACCCGCAAACAGCGGAATCAGACCACCCAGTATTCCTGGATTTGCCGGATTCGTGAACACGAAAAACAGGGTCAGGGGAACTCCGGCTGAAAAGCTCAGGCAGCCCGCAAGCAGGCTGATAAAACGCAGGTGCTCTACCCAGCTATCAGTGGGTATCTGCATGCGTATTTTTTCTTTGCGCAAACGGTAGTTGTACAGCATCAGAAAAAATACCAGCACTGAGCCGAAGACGACCGCAACCATCGGCACAATGGACAGAATGATATCTGCCGTGTGCGATGTGCTGACGCAGCGCTCGAGCATGGTTTCAAGATTTTTCAGATTTGTCTCCATACCTGACCTTCCTTTAGACGGCCTCTCTGGCCGCAGGGTTGCAAAAAAGCGGGTGGCATCGCTGCCGGGGGCACAGCGTACTCATAGGGGTATTTGATCGGCCTGACCGAGGCAATGTAGCCTGAAAACGTCAATCGATTTCACGGCTTCTGCGGACAGATTTTCCGTGTCGGCGGTGACGTAGGTGTCGACGTGGGCTTCGACCACAGCCGTCTCATGCTCCTGCGCTTTCTCGAGCATGAAGGGCAGAATCTCCAAGCTGTAGGGGGAGCTTTTTGCGTTATAAGCCACGCGGCTGTTGTGGATACCCTGCCGTAAGGCTGTTGTGAAAGCAGTCACTGTTTTGGCCGGCAAATCCTTATGCGCGTATATGGCGCCGAGGGGAATCATCGCCCCGGTCTTTTTTTCATACCAGTCCCCTAGGTCTTCGATGAGCGCAAGGCCCTCGCGAGCGTAGACAAACCGCCCCTCGTGGATGAGCACCGCTGCATCTATTTCATTTCGGCGCAATGCCGGCAGGATCTCGAAGAACGGCATTTGGCGTTGCGTGAGTTGCATCGCAGGATGCACAGTTTTCCGGTAAAAATGGAACAGCCGGTGTGCCGTGGTATTTTCACCCGGCAGCGCAAGGCGGCAGCCATCAAACAGCCGTCCCACGAGTACAGGACCCACACCGCGGCCAATTGCTGCGCCGACTGGTAAAAGATCATAGCTGCCGGCAATACGATCAACCAATGAAAATGATCCCTTGGAGATGGGAAACTTCGCTTCGAGCAGGCCGAGATTCAGTTCTTCAATGTCCAGGTAGTGCAGTCGGTAAGCCGGGTTGTGGCGCAGACTGCAGAAGGCAAAAGTGTCATTGGGGCAGGGGGAGATGGCGACGTCGATGGGGCTGTCTGGCTGCTGCATCAGCGCGCCCGGGCCAGCTTGCTCGCAATCAGGTATTCGGTGGTAGTATTCTTATCGGTGGCGAGAATACGAAACAGCACCTTCTTGATGGTAAAGATTTCACCCGCGATACCCGTCTGCCGGGTGAACTGGTAGCGGCTTTCGTTGGCTCGTGTCTGGTTGTATTCGCGGGGCTGGTTTTGTTTCTCGAGTGCTGTTAGTGTATCGTACGCGGTGCGGCAGTCTGCTTCACTTTTGAACTCCCACACGTCGAGAGTCAGCGTCGTGCCGTAGCGGCCTGTCAGCGCTTCGGCAGCATCGAGAGCAAGCTCGGTATTCTTTTCGACCTGCCGGTTTTCATTGCGAAACTCGGCGACAAAGACGTCTTCGAGTGATTTAAAGCTGGCATCAATTTCGGTAAAGACGGAAGAAGGTTTGCATGACGAAGCCAGCAGCGCAAAGCAGATTGTTGCCAGGATGCGCCGGGTCATGACTCAGGTGCCAGCCTTCAGTTTCTTCACCTGCTCGGTGACATTGCCCTTGAAGACGAAACCGCCCGAGACCAGTATGCCCGCACCGTTCTGCGCGAGCTGCTGCGAGTTGCTGTCGGCTACGCCGCCATCGACTTCAATGTCAAAGTGGTGGCCTCTCTGGTTTTCGCCGGCCTGCAGCTGCTTCAGCTGGTCGAGCCTCTGCCAGGATGTTTCGATAAACTTCTGGCCATAGTAGCCGGGTTCAACCGACATGAGGAGTACGAGGTCAAACGCCGCGATAATGTCGTTCAGCACCGATACCGGCGTCCGGGGATTCAGCGCGATGCCTGGCTTTGCTCCCGCTGCGCGGATTTCACCCGCAAGGCGAATCGGCGCATTCGTCGCTTCGTAGTGAAAAGTAATGATCGCTGGTTTCAGTTCGTAATACTTTTTCGCTTCGGCTTCAGGATTCGTTACCATCAGGTGCACGTCGAGCGGCACTTTGGATTCGGCCGCTATCGCTGCAGTGATCTGCTCACCGAATGTCAGCGCAGGCACAAAATGCCCGTCCATCACGTCGATGTGGATGTATTCGCAACCCGCGGCTTCTACATCTTTCGCGGCTTTACCGAGGTGTGCCAGCGGGGCGGCGAGTATACTGGGTGAAATTTTAACGGCCATAATGCCTCACAGTGTGTTGGCGCGCAGGCGCAGGGTTTTTTCCGGTTTTTGTGCTACCTGTGTCGTCGCTACGGGTGCCTGGGTTTCACCGACGATGGTCTTGGTCTGGCTGGAATCGGTCTTTTGTTCTGCAGGCTTAACGCTGTTTTCTGCTGCGTAGTAGTCGCGGAAGACATCGAAGCTGTCATCGCGGCGCCGGAATACCGGCAGGGGGGAGCTGTTGCTGACCAGCCAGAATTCACTGTAGGGCGAACCATCTTCGTTAGGGATGGCCTCGCGCCGTGCGACGGTCAGTACCTGGTTCTGGTCACCGAGTTTTTTCGCTGGAACAAAGAGCTGGGTGAAGGGTAGGTCTTCAAGGTCGATGACCGATTTGCCGCTCGCAAGGTTTTCGACAAATTGGCCGACTTCAAGCGCGATGCTGTCACCGCCAATTTTCGCCTCGCTGAGCAGCGTGGCGTTTTCGTCTGCCTTGTCGGTATTGCGCAGCGTGATAGTGGCAGGTTTCTTCAGGTGGTAGGCCGCGCCGAGCGCAATCGAAACCGGGATGCCTTTTTCGAGTGTCGGTGCAAGGCTTGCCTGGGGAGTTCCGGGCTGTGCCGGGCCGTCAGAGACCAGCAGCGATACCGGTGTGTTCGGCAGGACGGGTGTGCCTGCCGGGGGGAACTGCGCCAGGACTTCGCGTTTCGGTTGTGCCGAAGGAACCCGCGTAATGACTCCCTTGCGCAGCGAGAAGATGCGGCCACCGACAGGTAAGCTGGCAATCGAGCCGTCGACCAGGTCTTCAGAAAAGCCGGTGAGCTTCGGTACCTGTACGATCGCGTCAGAAAGATTCACGAGGAGCTCGAGTTTGGTGTTCTTGTCTACCTTGCGGCCAGGAGTCAGGTTCTGTGCCAGGATGTAGCCGTAGGGATACTGCACCAGGTAGGCAGACTTCAGTTCAACCTTGAAATCGTCGCGCAGCATGTTGTGGTCAGTCAGGTACAGCCGGCCGACCACATCGGGCACGATGGCCTTTTCGGTATCGGCGAAAAGAACCTTAAAGACGACGAAGCCGGAAATGAAAAAGACCGATAACCCGATAAAATAGAACAGCACGATGCGGGAGACATGTTTCAGGAACAGCATCTTCGGGGGGGCAGAATTCTCTTGCATGGCGGGGTTATTACCTACCGGCAAAACCGGGTGTAAAGAGATTCGGGTGCTGTCTTCTTTGCGTTGACCGGGCAAATCGGGCGTGATTTTGTTCGCGCATGAAGAAGCTGCAGCCCGTCTGGTACGACGAATTGCCGGAAAAGCAGGTAATGCCGGTCCTGCGCGACAACATCCTTTTCCTCTTTATCAATCCTACAGAATACCACGGCCCGCACCTGCCGCTTGCGAATGACTACCTGATCAGCCGCGGTATTGCTGACCGGCTTGCCCGGGTTTTAATCGATGAAGGGCTGACCGAGCGCTACGTCGCCGGGCCGCTCATCAACCTGGGACTTGACCCTACACCCGGTGCGGGGACCATCAATACCTCGCCGCAGCGTTTCGCTGCGCTGCTGGCAACCTGGGCAGATAAGCTCCCGCTGATCGGGGCAAAGCGCGTGATTCTCATGACTTTCCACGGCGCGCCGCGGCATAACCATGCTCTGCAGCGTTTAGTCGATAAGCTCGCAGCCCGCGGCGTAAAGGCACTGAACCCACTCAACCTGCTGCTTGCCCACATGGTGCGCTACCAGCCCGGCGATTTTGCTGATGCCCTGCAGCCGGTAAAAGATGCGTCGCTTAGGGCGGAGCTCGATCGTTCTCTCGGCCGCGACTACCATGCCGGTTTTTTCGAAACTTCGCTGACACTGGCGCTTGCGCCGGAAAGAGTCGACCCCGGCCACCGCGAGCTGCCGGATTGCCCGCCGTTAACGATACCTGCCTGGCAGAAAGCGGCGATTCACGGTATGCGGTCGCTGGGGCAGGGCGATGCCGCCGCCGAACTGCTCTTTGCTGCCGAGGCTTTGGCCTGGCTGAATCTCAAGCCGTTTCCCGGCTACACGGGCATGCCGCGCCTGGCCAATGAAAAAAGCGGAGAGATATTCGTCTCACGTATTCTCGGCGAATACCTGCAGGCGACGCGCGCTGTTTTCGTCAACGGTGAAGCTCCGCCAGCCCCGGTACTCGGCGTCACCGACCTGATTTCAGGTCTCGCGGGAATCTAACAGAAGCTTACGGGAAGTTCTGCGCCTTGTACTGGCGCACTGCTTCGAGCAGCACGGCGAGCTGCGTAAAATCTGCCGCCATGCCTTCCAGCTGGCGGGCTTTGGTTCGGGTATTAAGTGCGACGAGCAGGTCGCTCATCTCGGTCAGGCCCAGGCTCATTGCGCTGCCCTTCAGCGTGTGCACACAAAAATCAACCTTGGCTGCATCGCCTGACTGGAGTGCTACCTCTGCCTGTGCAATCAGCGAAGAGGAGCTTTCGAGAAATTTTGCCAGCAGCTGGCTGACAAGCGCGTCGCCACCGAGCAGACGCAACTCGGCGAGTTTTTCGGGCGCGATGCTGACAGGCATCCTGCAGACTGTTTTACTGTGCTATACCGTCAACGGCGATTGCCCTGTAATAGAAGTTTACGCACCGTCCGACACACGACCCCTGCCATACCGTGCGGCGGATCATCTCAGTATTTGCCCGGGCTGCGTTGTCGCTGGCCCAGCTTGTTCTTGGCCTCGATGCGCACCAGCGTTGGGCCAGGCTTGCCGGCTCGGCGCTTGGCTTGTTCACCGTATTCGTTCTGTCACTCGTGCTGATCAGCCAGGCCTGGCGGGCCTTCCATCTTGAAGAGTACAAGCCTTCGGTGCCGAGCGAGCTCTACGACCGCAAGGGCAGGCTGATCACTACATTTTTCCAGGACCAGAGGATACTGGTCAGCGAGAAAGACATTCCTTCGCACCTTAAGCAGGCTTTCATCGCGATGGAAGATAACCACTTCTACGACCACTTTGGTATTTCACCACAAGGTATCTTCCGGGCCTTCCTGATCAACCTGCAGGCAGGCCAGGTGAAGCAAGGGGGGTCGACGATCACCCAGCAGCTGGCCAAGGTGGTCCTCACCGACCAGAAACGTACCTTCACCCGGAAAATAAAGGAAGCAGCCCTCGCACTGATTATTGATGCAATCTATGCCAAGGATAAGATACTCCATCTCTACTGCAACCAGATCTATTTCGGTCACGGTAACTATGGCGTCGAGGCTGCAGCGCAGTTCTACTTTGAAAAACCCGTCAGTGAAATAACTCCCGCGCAGGCAGCGATACTTGCCACCCTGCCCAGCTCGCCCAACCGGTATTCGCCGCTCAGGAACCCGCACCTATCTCGCGCGCGCCTGCAGCACGCGCTGATGAAAATGGTCGATCTCGGGTTCCTGCAGATTGCCGACGCGCAAAAGGCCGAAGCCGAAGCCGTGGCATACTACGGATCGCTCAATATTGCGCCGACCGAAACCGCGTTTGGCCGCCGCATCGACAACGCGCCTTATTTCTCCGAGTACGTTCGCCCGATTCTCGAAAAAGAATTCGGCAAGCAGGCGCTCTACAACGAGGGATTAAAAATCCATACGGGGCTTGACCTTGATCACCAGCGCGCTGCACAGGAAGCCCTGTGGCGCGGGGTCAGGGCGCAGAACGCGATTTCGCGCAACTACTTCTTCTCACGCCAGCTCGAGCTATCGCGCGAGTACGCGCCGCTGCTGGGCCTTGCACAGCTGGCAATGAACCTGCCCGAGCTCAACCCGGCAAAACGTTTTGACCAGTACGAGCTGCACATGCGGTTCTTTGAAGAGTACCTTGACCCACTCGAACTGGTCAACCTCGGCTTTGGCGGCAATAACGAGCTCGACCAGATGCTGATCTCTCTGCGCGCCGATAACCCGTTTGCCAACCGTTACCTTGCGGTGCAGGGGGCGCTAGCTGAAATCGACAATGCTACGGGTGAAGTCACCGCTGTAGTAGGTGGCCTTCCGTTTAGCACCCAGAACCAGGTGAACCGTGCGCTGCAGATGGAACGCCAGCCGGGCTCTGCTTTTAAGCCGATTCTCTACGCCGCCGCCCTGGAAACCAAGAAGATCACCGCCGCCACGCAGTTTCCCGATTCGCCGATCGTTTCGATTGACGAGCAGGGCGATCTGTGGATGCCCGAGAACTACCACGCCGGCTTTCGTGGTTTTATTACGCTGCGCGAGGCTTTGAGGTATTCGGTGAATACGGTCAGTATTGTCGTTGCGCGCGAAGTCGGTTTGGGTAACCTGATACCGGTCATTGCCAAAGAACTCTACGTAACTCCGAACCAGATTCCTTACAACCTGTCGATTGCCCTGGGTACGCACGAGGTATCTCCGCTCGGTATGGCGCGCGGGTTTTCGCACTTTGCGCGCGGCGGATTGAGCATTGAACCTGTGCTGCTCAAGCAGGTATATGATCGCAATAAAAAGCTGCTGAAGGATTTTACTCCGCAGCAGAAGAATATCCAGATCATCAGCGGAGGCACAGCAACTATTGTCCGCTCATTACTCGAGACCGCCGTCAACAAGGGCACGGGAAATACCGTGCGCAAGACCGGTTACACGGGCTACGCAGCGGGTAAAACAGGAACTACCAACGGTTACCGTGATGCCTGGTTTGTCGGTTTCAATAAACGTTATACTGCGGCAGTCTGGGTTGGTTACGATCGCCCGAGCCTTTCCCTGGGGCCGGGGCAGGCCGGTGCCGGTGTTGCCGCGCCGATCTGGGCGAATTTCCAGAATCGTGTGTCCGCCGCTATCGCCAAGGACGATCCGCATCTCAAGAGTGTTGAACTGACCGAAGTATTGTACTGCAGCAGCAATGGCCTGCCGGTGCGTGTTGGTTGTGACGAACCATATAGAGAACTCTTTCTCGAGGGTACAGGTCCCGAAACAGGCAACAATATCGACCTGGGCGAAACGATCGAGACTGAAGTGCAGTTGCCTGTCAGCGTCGAGAAAAAGCCGGTGGTCAAGACAAAAGACTTCTTTGAAGGGGAAGACGAATAACCGCATGAGTCTCGCTACCCGCTACCGGCCGCAGAATTTTGAAGACCTTGTCGGGCAGCTTGCCGCGGCGCAGAGCCTGAAGAATGCTCTCGAATTCAAGAAGATCGGGCATGCATACCTCTTTCACGGGGCGCGCGGTGTTGGTAAGACGACGATGGCGCGTATTCTCGCCAAGGCGCTCAACTGCGTCAACGGGCCTACTTCCACAATCTGCAACCAGTGCCAGCATTGTACAGAGATATCCGAAGGCCGCTCGCCCGACGTGATTGAAATCGACGCGGCTTCAAACCGCGGCATCGATAATATCCGCGAATTGCGCGCACAGGCGGTTTTTGCGCCGATGAACGCCCGCTACAAGGTTTACATCCTGGACGAGGTGCACATGCTGAGCACCGAATCTTTCAACGCGCTGCTCAAAACTCTTGAAGAACCCCCGCACCACGTGGTCTTTATCATGGCGACGACGGAGCTCCACAAAATTCCCGAAACGATCGCTTCGCGCTGCCAGGTATATACCTTCAAAAAATTTAACGCGCGCGAAATCGCCGATCGCCTGGCGCACATTCTCGGCAAAGAACAGATCGCGTTTGAGCGCGAGGCGCTGCTGCCCATCGCCGAGCGGGGCGAAGGGTCGTTGCGCGATGCCATATCCTTACTCGACCAGACGCTGGCCTTTTCGGGCAGTAACACGCTCACTCTGGCAGCGGTGCGTGAATCTCTCGACCTGCTGCCGTCAGAAGTTTACGCGACTTTCCTTCACGGCCTGCGCACAGGCGACCTGCATGCACTGCTGAACACGGTACACGAGCTTTCGCAGGGGGGGGCCAACCTGCGGGTTTTTCTCCGCGACCTGCTGGCTTACCTGCGCGCCATCGTCCTGGTCAGCGAACAGGTCGAAGTGCATGCCCTGTCAAAAGAAGAAATGGAGCAGGCCCGCAAGGCAGCGCAGGTCTGGGACCGCGCACAGCTGATTCGTGTGTTCCAGCAGCTGTTTCGTCTCAACCAGGATTTTTCACAGATGCTTTCTGCCAAAAGCAGTGAGCTGCGCATGTCGCTCGAGATTGCGCTCGTTGACCTGGTGCAGAAACTGAAGGAACCTTCGGTCAGCGCGCTGGTACAAAAAATTGAACGCCTGAAGACGGCGATCGAAACCGGCAAACCATTTGACGATGCCGTACCGCAGGCTGCTACGGTTTTACCCCTGCCGCCGGCAATACCGGAGAAGAAGGTTGAAGCCGTCGCCCCGGTGACTGCACCAACGCTGGCGGAGGGTGGGCTGGATACCGCAACGGTGCTCCAGAAGGCCTTTCTCGCCGAAGAGGTGGCAGTGAATCCTGAGACCGAAAAGCTCTTCTGAAATCGGGTTGAACGCCTGTCCGCTTTCGTTGAATAGCACTTATTCTTTCCCTGGAGGCCCTATGAAAAATCTCTTCCTTGTAACTTCCTTTGTCGCGACAACTATCATCGTTGCGCAGGCACCCAACAGTCCATCCACGGCGAGTCCGCAGGAGCGGCTCGAAGCAGCCGTCTATGCAGATAATCCGGCAGAAATTAAGGCTGCGATCAGGGCCGGTGCAAACGCCAACGGCGGAAATTACTCGGGTCACTACCTCGGCATTGCGGCAACCGGCGGACGCCTGAATGCCGTCAAGGCGCTCATTGAAGCGGGTGCTGATACGAACTACGCCAGTTCCGGTGGCTGGACGGCAGCGATGGCAGCGGCAGACAACGGGCACCTCGAAGTGCTGCGCTACCTTGCACTCAAGAAGGCTGATCTCAATGCCCGCACCCGCATGGGCCGCACGCTGCTGATGCGTGCATCTTACCACGGTCAGACAGCAGTCGTTAAGTACCTGCTGACGAAAGGCAACAAGGTTGCTGACGTCGACATGAACGGAGTTACCGCGCTCATGCTTGCTGGCCAGCAGGGTCATGACAAAACCGTAAAAGTCCTGCTCGATGCTGGCGCCGACCGCGCAGCAGCGAATTCAGCGCAGAAGACTGCCTTGGTGCTGGCCCGCGAAGCACAGGCGGCAAACGGCAACTACCGGGCAGATGAATATAAGCGCACCATCGCGCTGCTCAGCTCTGAAAAGAAGAGTCTGGGCAAGCTGATCGGCAAAATCTTTCGCGCCGACGGCAAGAAGCTTGAAATTACAGGTGAAGGGATTTCGGCTGCTCGCCGCGGTACTAAGCTAAAGATCAAGACCGACAGCGGTGAAATTTCAGCAATAGTATCTGAGACCCTGCATTCGAAGATAAAGGCGAATGCAGCTAAGGCAGGCGCGAGCAAAGGCGATGCGGTCTATCTGGAAAAGTGATGACCGGTTTCCTCAAGCGGCAGGCTGACATGGTCAGGCAATGGGTGCGGTCGCAACCGCGCCTGCTTGCCTGGGGTGAGCGTACACTGCCCGAACTGGAAAGATTTGTCATCGCGGGCCCAACACTGGTCGGCTTTGTCCTTGGCCTCGTCAGATACCAGCCAGGCACTGTGCACTTCGAAACCGGCTTCCAGTCGCTCGTCATATTCCTGGCCTACTTGGCAGCGCTCACAGTCCTGCAGATGGCAGATAGCCTGCTTTTCAGCAGCTGGCCCATCGTGCTCGGTGTCGCGCGCTCACTGCTGGCGGTAGTCTACCTTGCTGTCACTATTCGCCAGTATGTACAATGGCGCACAGGTACTCCGCAGATTTTTCCCGCGGTGCAGCACATACGGGAGCGCCTGCGCCCTGTAACCGGCGATGCTGCCTGATACCCTGGAGCGGGACAGCGCGAGGCATCGCCTGCGCAAGATCCCGGCAGCTTTTCGAAAGGAATATAAAGATATACTGCATGAAGTCGGCAGTCTGATCGCCGAATACTCCCTCATTGAGCAGGGTGACCGTGTTATGGTCGCGGTTTCGGGCGGCAAAGATTCGCACGCGCTGCTGCATATTCTGCTTGATCTGCAGGCGAAGGCTCCCATCGACTTTTCGGTGGTTGCTTACACGCTGGACCAGAAGCAACCGGGCTTCGATGCATCGTCGCTCATTGCTTATTACGAAGAAATTGGCGTCGAGTATGTGCTGGGTGAGCGGGATACCTATTCTATTGTCACGGAAAAAATTCCCGCGGGGCAGACATTCTGTTCGCTCTGTTCGCGCCTGCGCCGCGGAATTCTCTACGACGAAGCGCAGCGCCTGAAGGCAAACAAGATAGCGCTCGGTCACCATGCCAACGATGCGCTCGAAACCCTGCTGATGAATCTCTTCTACAGCGGCAAGCTCGCGGCGATGCCCCCGCGTCTTATCAGCGACGATGGACGCAATGTCGTGATCCGGCCACTGCTGCGCGTCACCGAAGATGCGCTGGCTGCCTTGGCGGAACAGCTGAATTTTCCCATTCTGCCGTGCAACCTGTGCAACAACCAGGAAGGCCTGCAGCGCGCGCGTATCAAGCAGCTCATCGCCGAAGAACAAAAACGTAATCCGAACCTGTTGCACTCAGCGCGGGGGGCTATGGCGAATGTGAAGCCATCACACCTGTGGGATCTCTCCCTCTGCACGGCCAGGGACGCCGAATAACTCTCATGGCCGCCGCAAAAGAAAAACCGGGCAAGATTGTCCCGCTCTTTGCGGGGTTGCGCCGCATGCGCGCCAAAACGCAGGCAGCTTCGCAGCAGAGCGGCACGCAGCTGTTCCGGCAGGTTGTTACCTATGTCCGCGACCGGGCTAAGGAACGCCACATTGGCTGGAGCCTGATTCCGGCACTGGTCACTTTGCGTATTGTCGCGGCGGAAAATCTGCGGGCAATTCGCGCGGCTTTTGAAGAAGGGATCTCGGCAGAGCGCCCTGTGCATCCCGATCTGCTGGGAGAGTTTCTGGAGCTGCGCCGGTATTTTACTGCTGCGATTGTCTACAAGGCGGCGGAAAACTGGAAGCGGCAGCATGCAGACAAGAAGAGGACGCGCCAACTCGACGAGCTGCTCGAAGAACTACAGTTCCTGAGCGAGAACCAGTCCTGGGACTGGGTGAGCTTCCATGAAACCGAATTCGAATTCTTTCTGCAGATCGCCTACCTGTCACGTTTCACCACCGCCAAATTTGTCCTGAACCGTATCCGCCGCGACTACCTCGACTCAGTGCTCGCGTATAACAAGAATTTCTGGAATATGGAAACCGCGGTGTCGGTTTACCGCACGGTAGTGAAGCTGATTCGCGAATCCAAGCCCGCAGAAGCCGAGGGCGAACTGCTGCAGTTCTTTACGCAGAATGACCTGGCGATTCTGCAATATTATACGAGCCAGGTCGCGCAGCGTGGTTTTGAGTTCGCAACGGCGCCGCAGCGTGACCGTGAGCGCCCCGTCTACGCCTCGAATGTTCCCGTGCTGGGTGACGTGGAAATTGGCCGGGCAGTGCGTTACGCGCTGGCTGAAGACAAGGCTTCTGCGGACATTACGACGCAGGCGATTTTTACCGAGAGTGCACGGTCGACGGGCCGTATCTTCGTCAAGACTGACTGCGTTGTCTGTGGTATTCGCGTCGCAGAACAGACTTTTCGTTACTTTGACACGGGCATGGTCATCAGGACCGCTGCCGCAGATGGGGATTTACTGAAGGCAGGCAGCACTGTCCTCGAGTTTGAAGGCGATATTCGCGCAGTGCTGCGCGCAGAACGAGTCGCGCTCAATTTTCTGGCCTTCATGAGCAGCATCGCGACCCGCACGCAGCAGATTTCGCGTGCGGCAGCAGTCTACGGCGTCAAAGTACTCGACACCCGCAAGACCGTGCCCATGCTGCGCGCGATCTC
Organism: Turneriella sp.; assembly: GCA_046346875.1. GTDB lineage: Bacteria > Spirochaetota > Leptospiria > Turneriellales > Turneriellaceae > Turneriella. The sequence goes on from JAXMHG010000002.1 coordinate 377,882, forward strand.
GAAATACGCCGTTGTGCGCGGTGGTGGCTACAACCACAGGCATGACCTTTCAGAAATGGGGCTCATCAAAGACAACCATATCGCACAGGCGGGTTCCGTCACGGCGGCAATCCTGGCTTTCAAGCGCCACGCACCGTTTACACCGCTGGAGGTCGAGGTCGATACGCTGGAACAGTTGCAGGAAGCTTTGCCGCTTAAACCCGAAATGATACTGCTCGACAACATGGACAATGCCACCATGAAGCAGGCAATGAAACTGATCCGTGAGGCGAACACGGCCATGGGGACCAAGATCACAGCAGAAGCCTCGGGTGGATTTGCCGCCGGCAACCTCGATCGCCTTAAGGATACGGGCGTCGATTTCGTGAGCCTCGGCTCGATTACGAATGTCATCGAACCTCCTGATTTCAGTTTAGAAATATTTTGATACCTAACGAATACCCGCGTCGGTCGGGTTGTACCGGTAGACCTCGGTGTACGGCAGGCCGAACCCGTCGAGGTCTTTGAGCGTGAAGCTCAGGTAAACTGTCTGTTCGAGAAAACTCGTGCGGTCGCGCATATAACTTCCGGTATAGATCGTGCGCCGGTTTGAAGCGAAAGTCACGCGCAGCAGCCATTTGTGCAGGTCGTGTTCGATACTGGCAAAGAAACTTTCCATGTTGAGTATGCGGTTGCCGCGATTCGGATCAAAAGGGTTGAGAGATTTTGCCAGGTCGTCGAAAAACGGCACGTGCGCCGGGTTCTGTGTCTGGTACCGCTCAAACTGGTCAGCGATCGAATTGAGCGCCAGGCGAAAGCGCCAGTAATCGTGCAGCAGAATATTCGCTTCAAACCCCATACGGAGGTTTGATTCGGCAATGTTGATGAAATTATGCCTGTACGTCGACGTGATCTTGAACAGGGTAAGCTCCCTCAAGAGCGGCAGGCGGTAACCACCGAGACGGTAGTAGAACTGGAAATCGTTCGTGTTCATGGTATCAAACTGGATCGAGTAGGCAGCGCTGTCGATAACCCCGATACCGTTGAAGTGGTTATACTTGCGCTGGTTGAGGCCGTAGAGGTTCACCGTGAAGCCGCGGATAAAATCGTAGTCGGCCTGCGTACGTGCAACGAGGTCAGACCAACGTTCCTGTTCTTTGAGCCCGTTGGGAAAAGGTCGCAGATCGCGGGTCGCTGCCACAGAAATCAGTGCGTAAGGGTTGAGATCAGAAACCACGGACGCGGTGACCGCGTGCGCCCGGTCGTGGTTAAAGGTGAGGTCCTGGCCTTGGTCGGCAAAGGAATAGCGTCGCACATAAAGGCCTTGCGCGTAAAGAAAGGGGTAGCCAATGCGCAGGGTGTCGTTGGTGAAGAGATAGCCGTAGGTCTGCCGTGCCATCTCGCGCCGCAGCAGCGGATCATCGAGCGCCGTATAGCTGTACAGCATGCCGACTCCACCTGACGGTATAAAATTCAGCCATGGTAAGAATGTAAAATAGAAGCTTACCTGGTCGTACGCGTCATTGCGCAGGTAATCCTTTACGGGAGTCGAGGTGATATCGCGATAGTAGCGTGTGTACTGTGTCGTCAGGTGCGCGCGGTTGACAATACCTTTGAAGAAACCTTCGCCACCGCGCATCAGGTACGTGCGGTTGGTGAAAGTAAATTCCGGAGACAGGTCATAGACCGGCGCATACTTCGAGTCCGTTTCGGGTGAAGCCTGGTACCACGCGAGCTGTCTTTGTGCTCGAAAAGAGATCTGCGTGTCGCGGCTTGCGTGGTTGATGCCGGTTTCCCAGTTGAGGATATGCGTCTGGATGTTGTTCTGCGAAAAACGCGGACGGTAAATGGCGTTCAGGGTCATATCCGGTTCATAACGTTCGCCGAATTCCAGCTCGAAGTTACGGTGCTTGTAATGCTCAAAGCGCACATACGCAGAAGTGACCGAGTCGTCTTTGCCCGACCGGTGCAGGTTACCGCGGACATCGGCACGGATCTTGTACCAGAAGTACTCGGTCGGGCCGTAGCTGCCGTCGGGCTGCAGTACCTGGTTGGTGACCACCGTGCCGCCCGTGCTGTCTGTCGTTGTGCGCCGCGCTTTGAAATTCGAGATTGCCGTGTCAAAGTTGTACTTGAGATCCTGGCCGTCGCGGCGTAAAACTGTACCAAAAAGGTAGCCGGTCTTTTCGTACCAGTCGAACATCAGTTTGCCCTGCTGCGGCTGCCACGAAGATCCCTGCGAAAGCGGGTTAGAAAAATTCCAGGTGTTTTGCAGAAAGTGCCCACGCGTTGGATTGTTACCGTACTGGGTGATCACGCCTGTACCTGTATCCGACTGCAGCAGCAGCGGCCAGTAGAAGACCGGAGTCTGTCCGACGTAGTAGATGGCGGACATCGCCGCGAGTTCGTTGTTCTTGTAGAGCCAGAGTTTTTTTGCTTTGAAATAGTAGTGCGGGTATTTTTCGTTGCAGGTTGTGAAGTAGGCGTCGCGGGCAATGTAACGGTTGCTCTCCACCTGTTTGATCACGCTGCCTTTCAAAAAGAACGGGTCGGCCGTAGCATTAGCGGAATAGACAACCCCCGCATCATGCTTGTTGTCGTAGTAAAACTTTTCGCCCGTGAGGCGGTTGTCCTCGGCTTCGAACGAGACCTTGCCCTCGCCGAATATTTCGCCGGTCTTGGTATTGATCTTCACAGTCTCGGCGCGCAGGTAAGATGTACCCGACCGGACGATAATACCGCCGCGCAGAATGAAAATGCCTTCGTCGCCTTCGCCTACCGTGACGTACTCGGCTTCTGATGCCCGGATAATTTCGATGGAACCTGCGCCCGAAGTGCCTTGTTTATCCTGTGCAGACGTGGCAGTTGCACAAATGGCAAAGGCAAAAGCGGCAGAAAAACCGCGCGTAAAGGCCGCGAACCGCTTCGACACTCATTTTAGCATTGGGTTTGCCGACACGCCGTCAAATAAAGTATCCCGGCAATCTTCTTAGGGTTGCTTCGTCGATGGCAAAGAGCTGCTGGCGGTCGGCGGTGGGATGCCGGTAGCGTAGAAGGCTGGCCACCAGCGCGATACGGTCCCGTTTGTGGGTGAGCGGCCTGCCACCGTACTTGACATCGCCCAGCAGCGGTGCCCCGTGCGCAGCAAACAGCGCGCGGATCTGGTGGAACTTACCGCCTTCGATTTCTACCTCGTAGTGGTATGTTTCTTTCACTGCCGCGATCAGCCGCGCGGAAAGCAGGTATCGATCCCCCGCCGGATTTTCCCGGGCAGCGCTGCCTGCACCTGCCACCCGTTGCGCCATACGGTCGACCTTGCGCATATCGGCCGAGAGAACTATACGTTTCGCAACCTGGCCACGGGCGAGCAGGGGTTTGGCGGTCAGTACCCGGTATTTCTTCTCGAACTGGCCCAGCCGAATCTGTTCGCTGATGCGCGCCGCACCCTTCGACGTGCGCGCCAGGACCATGAGTCCCTGCGCGGGCCGGTCAAGCCGTTGCACAGCGGCGCAGAAGACATTGCCGGGTTTGGCATACTTCTCGCGGATGTACGCGGCAAAGATCTCATTGACCGAGAGGTCTTTGGTCTGGTCACTCTGCGAGAGCCAGCCCGCAGGTTTACAGATCACGAGCTGGTGGTTGTCCTCATGCACCACGAGAGGTGAGAGCGCCGCGACACAGCCATGACCCGACTGCACGATTTTTGATATGCGTCTGAGATCAAAGCTCTCGTCTGCCGCGAGTATCCGTGACGCGTCGAACACCATCCCCGGTCCAGAAGAGAGACAGGAAACCAACAGTTTTACCGCCTGCCGAGCTTGAAGCCCTGTTGCGCGGCATCCCGGGCGTCAATGCGGCCTCGGTCGCGCAGCTTTGCCGCCACTGGGCGATGATGGTCGAATCGGATGACCGTACCGATCTGACCCGGCTGGAACACGAGCGCGACATTGCTCTGAAGCACTACCTCGACTGTGCGCTGCCGCTCAAATTTACCACGCTGCCTTCGCCTCTGCTCGATATCGGTACGGGCGCCGGTTTCCCGGGGCTCGTGCTCAAGATTCTGTCACCGCAGACGCATGTCATTCTGGGGGAGGTCAGGCCCAAACGTACCCGTTTCCTGCAGGCAGTCATCGACGAGCTGGGCCTGAAAGGGGTTGAGGTGTTTGCGCACCGTATTGGTCCGCAGTTTCCCCTTGAGATTAACGGTGTCGTCACGCGTGCGCTCGAAAGCTGCCGTGATACCCTCTACCGCGTGCAACCCTTCCTGCCGCAGGGGGGCCGTGTCATTCTGCTGAAAGGTCCCCGGGGCGAAGAAGAGGTCGCTCCGGCCATCAAAGAACTCAGTGACTTCGCGCACGAAACCACGTACCGCTACCGGCTCGCCAACACGCAGAATGAACGCCGCCTGATTATTTTCCGCCGCGAGCGCGAGAGTATTCGCAAGGCTACGCAGTCTGCCGGTGCGGCCCCGCGCGAGACCGAGATTACCTCGCGCGCTAATGATGTCTTCAAGTCGCTGCTCGCGCTCGGCGAAGCACGCGGAATACGCAAGCAGGAGCGTTACCTGGTCAGTGGCGAGAAGCTGGTAGAAGAGATCCTGAGCTCACCCGCACTTGCCGCCAATCTGGATTCTATTATCCGCGATGCCGGACACGCGCCCGTAAAAACCAACGCCCGGCAGCTGGTACTGGCTCCCGCACTTTTCCGCGAGCTCGATAGCCTCGGAACCCGCAGCCCGCTGGCGCTGATGCGGCTGCCACAGCTGCCCACCTGGAATGCCGAGAGCGACCGGAGCGGCGTGACGGTCTTTCTGCCTTTCCAGGATCCTTCGAATATCGGTGCTGCAATCCGCTCCGCTGCTGCACTGGGCGCCGACCGGGTGGTGCTGCTCAAAGAAGCGGCGTTGCCTTTTCTGCCGAAGGCGATACGCGCGGCAGCGAATGCTGTTTTCCACACGCGCCTCATGCTCGGGCCTTCAGTGGCCGAGCTCGTGCGTTCTGTACCGGGCATTTTACGTCTCGATATGGCCGGTGCTGATATTGCCGAGGTGTCGCTGGATGCTGATGTCCTGCTGCTACCCGGTGTGGAAGGTTATGGTTTTGCCGAGACAGGGCAGACAACCCCGGTAACGATACCCATTGCCGGCGAGGTTGAGTCGCTCAATGCGCAATCGGCGCTTTCGATTGCGCTCTATGAAATCATGCGGCGGCGAAGCGCAAAATGACATGCGCGCTCTGCGGCGGTTCAACAAGCCCGCACCTCGACAAAGCCGGCGCCGACGGCAGGGTCTGGCATATCGTACGCTGCAATTCGTGCACTGCATGGCAGATACAACCGTTGCCCGGTAATGAAGAGCTTGCGGCGCTCTACCAGAACGAATACTTCAAAAAACGGAGCGACCGCGGTTACGCCGACTACACGTCGGAAAAGATTCGTCGCTCGGTAGTTTCAACGCTGGAAAAAAACCTGAACGACCTGGGCTTCTTTTCGTGGGAGCAGCGGCTTTCTTCACGCCGCCTGCTCGAAGTGGGTTGTGCCGCGGGCCACGCGGTAGGTTATTTCACTGCGCGCGGCTGGCAGGCGCTGGGTATCGATGTCGCGCGCGAGATGGTTGAAGCCGGTCGTTCACAGGGCTATAACCTGCAATGCGCAGATTTCCTGACATTCGATTTTGCGGCAGCAAAATTCGACCTGATCACGCACTGGGCAACGCTCGAACATTTGCCCGACGCGGAAAAATTCCTGCGCCGTATGGCGAGCCTTTTGGCACCCGGTGGCAAGATCTACCTCAGCACCTGCAATACCGGCTACTTTGCGCGCCACTACGGCAGTGCCTGGCGTTACCTCAACTTGCCGGAACACGTCTTCTATTTCAATAAAAAATCCCTCGCGCAGCTGGCGGCGAAGTGCGGCCTGAAGATGACGCGTGCTTTTAGCTATGGTTCAGGATTCACCACGCGTGAAGATGCTTCGTGGTGGTACCGTCTGCAGAAGCGCGTGGCCGACAAGCTCGCGCGCTATTGCCTCTCTGGCGATATGATCGTAATTGAACTTACCGGGGATGCTTCGCATCCCCGGTAAATTCATCACATTATATGCCTAATAAATTTCTGGAATGTCTCGCGGAACTGCCCGCCGTAGGGTGGGTAGAAGATCTGCATCGGGTTGAACAGGCGTGACTGCCTGAAAACCGCGCGCTCGTGCGAGAATGCCTTGAATCCGTGGTGGCCGTGGTAGCGACCGAGACCGCTGTTGTTACAGCCGCCAAACGGGAGTTTCGGGTTTACGAACTGCATCAGGCAGTCGTTGACTGAAGTACCGCCGGCAGCAGTGTTCTTGAGTACGTGTTCGACCGTGCTCTCGGAAGAAGAGAAGACATACAGCGCCAGTGGCTTTTCGCCCTTACGGATGTACTCCAGCGCTTCGTCGAGGTGGCGGTACGTGACGATCGGCAGGATCGGCCCGAAAATTTCTTCTTCGAGAATTTTCGCGCCTTCGCCAATATCCGTGATGACAGTGGGCGAGATGTAGTTGTCGTGTTCGTCGGTGTCGGCGCCGAACGCCACCTGGCCACCGTGCTTCTTCGCGTCGTCGATCAGGCCCTTGATGCGGTCAAAGTGCCGGCGGTTGACGATGCGGCAGAAGTCCGCTGAATTGCGCCACTCAATCGGTGTCTGGCCATAGAAACCTTTGACAGTATCGTGAATTGCGTCGATCAGCGCGAGTTTCTTGTCTTCAGAAACAAGCACGTAGTCGGGCGCAATGCAGGTCTGGCCTGCGTTTACCCATTTACCCCAGGCGATACGGCGGCCGGCTTCACGGATGTCAGCGGTGTTTTCCACCACGACCGGCGATTTACCACCGAGCTCGAGCGTACAGACCGACAGGTGCTCTGCCGCAGCGCGCATGACGACCTTGCCGATATTTGGCGCGCCGGTAAAGAACATGTGGTCGAAAGGCAGTTTGAGCAGCTCGGTAGAGACCGCTGCATCGCCCTGGATCACTGCCACTTCTTCTTCGTAGAACAGGTCTTTCAGTATGCGGTTGAGGAACTCCGCGGTATGCGGAGCGTACTCCGAAGGTTTCAGGATGACCGTGTTGCCGGCGGCGATCGCGCTGATCAGAGGGGCAATCGACAGGTTGAAAGGGTAGTTCCAGGGAGCAATGATCAGTGTCTGGCCCAGCGGCTCGTAGTGGATTTCGCTGCGCGCAGTACCGAGGTGGATAGGGGTCTCGACAACTTTTGGCCGCATCCAGTCGGGCAGGTTCTTGATCGAATCGTGAATCTCTGCCATGATTGGCAGCACCTCGGCCAGGTCAGCTTCTTCGCGGGGTTTTTTGTAGTCCTGCCAGAGTGCCTGGTACAGGTTTTCGCTTTCAGCGAGGATTTTCTCTTTGAGTTTCTTCAGTTTCTCGCGGCGTTCCTGCGCGGTTGTCTGCCTGAGACTCCATTTGAACTTCTTCTGCAGTTCAAAGATTCTCTGGATTTCGGATTTCACATTTTTGTCAGCCATAAACTCCCCTTGCTTTCCACCTGACGGCGGCAAGATTTTTACCTACAGCTGGCCGGCGGATTTTCACCTGTTCTGCGGCCAAAGTCGCAGTACAAGGTTTGCTCCGCCCTCTGCCAGCTACCCGAAGACGATACAGCAAAATGACAGAAAAGTCTTGGAAAAACCTGCTGAAAGGGCGAAAAAACCGCTTTACCCCCCGGTCACGCCCGCTGAGCTTCGGCAATGGACGCCGTGCAGGTCGACAGGATTTGCCTGATGAATGGACGCGTGCTCTATGTCGGTCGGCTACCCGATCTGGCCGACCACCGGCAGGCAGCAGGGCTGCTCTGCGTGGGTTTAGAGCGCCCGTTCAGGGTGCTGGCAAATGGAAAAGTCCATGTGACCCGATCTGCGGTGGTGCTGCCGCAGGTGATGCATGCGCTCGAGCTCGACGGGGGATTGTGCGCGTTTCTGCTGGTTGACCCCGACCACCGCGATTTTGATCTGCTGCGTGCCTATGAGGCCCGGTCGTCTGAAGAAGGTATTGCCACTGATCTGCGTGATGAGAACGAGCTGATGCAGAAAATACAGCCCGTTGCAGACCACAGCGGTACAGACCTGCCGGCAGAAGTGTGGCAGAACCTTGTGCTGGGCAGCAGCAGTGGTCATGGTTTTGACCACCGGCTGCGCATCGTGATTGAAGAGCTGCTGCGCAACTCGCTCGAAAGTATACCGGTTGAGAGGCTGGCTGAACTCGCCGGCATATCTCCGTCGCGCCTGGCGCACCTGTTCAAAGAACACGTGGGCATTCCTATCAGGAAGTTCCGCGCGTGGGCACGGCTCAAGACCGCGGCGCTTTTACTGAAAGAGGGGGCAAACCTGACCGAGGCTGCGCACGGGGCCGGTTTCTACGATTCAGCGCATTTCACGAATACGTTCAGGGAAAACTTTGGCCTGCCACCTTCTGCGGTCTTCAGCCCGAACCGCCGGCTAATCTGGCACATCCACCCGGCGCAGTAGGCGGGTACAAATCAGACCGAGGTCAGGTGCGAGAGAATCTCCGCATTACCCGGCGCATGCTCGAGCGCGCGCTTGAGCGTCTTGCGGGCAGCTGCGGTATTGCCACGATTAGCATAGAGCATGCCCAGCGTGTCGAGGTATGAGGCGTTCTTGGGTTCTTTGGTCAGCGCCTTCTTCACCATGCTCAGCGCGTCGGTATAATTCTTCTCCAGGCGGCAATAGACGTAGGCCAGCGAGTTGAGGCCATTCGCGTTTTCCGGGTCGTTTTCGATCACGCGCGAAAGAACTTTTTCCGCCTCAAAGAGTTTGTTCTGCCGCTCGAGGCAGTAGCCGAGCATGTTCATCAGCTGTAGGTCACTCTTGCGGTCGCGCGTCGCTTCGGTGAGTATCTTCTCCGCTTCGCTGAATTTCTTGCGCTTGAGCAGCGTGAGCGCCAGTAACTTGCGCACGTCGGGTAGCAGGCGCAGCTCGTCAAGTTCCATGATACGGCGGAACATCTCTTCCGCGCGGTCCCACTGGTGCAGCTGGAAATAGCAGAGTGCCTGGTAATAGCTGAACTCGAGGTCGCCCGGCACGATGGTGGTCGCATCTTCAAAGCGGGCAAGTGCCTGGACAAAGTCCTTGCGCCGGTAGGCGCGCTTCGCCTCGTGCTTGATGCGCGAGAGCTCCTCGACCTGCTGCAGCGAGAGCTCAGACTGTGCTGAAGGCTGCTTCTTGAGCAACGGGTTGCTCGAGGCGGGATTCAGGTATTCGCTGATAGAAATAGTTTTGCGCTGTTTATCCGGGGATATGGAGCTTAAGTTTTTCGTAGTCTGTGGCATCGATTGTGAGCGGAGTGATTACGGTGCAACCCTTGTCGAACCAGTAAAAATCGGTCTCCGTTTCCCCTCCGTGGCTTAGTACCGAGCCGCCGAGATTGAGCAGCATGCTGCCGTCTTCCCGCGTAACCCTCTGGTAATTATCTCGGTAGATTCGCCTTCCCAATTTAGCCCATTTTATGTCGCCAGCGTCCTGCGCGGTCATGGGGATATTGACATTGAGGAGGAAATTCTGGTCTGCATTCGACGAAAAACGCGCAAAGACCTCGCTGAAGATCTCGGCCACCTTGGTGAAATCACCGGCAGCGTCGAGGTAGCCGCTCGAGACGGCGAAGGAGGGGACACCGTGCAAAAAGCAATGCCGGGCGGCACCTACGGTCCCGCTGTACCAGATATCCTGGCCCATGTTGACTCCCTTGTTGATGCCGCTCACGCAGAAGTCGAATGGGGGTGCAAAACCGCCGTGCAGCGCCACGTTGACGCAGTCGACCGGAAAGGCGTCGACTTCAAAGGTGCGCTCGTCGCGGCGAATGACAGGTACGTCGTTGTGAATCGATAGCGCCATGCTGGTGGCGCTCTTCTCTTCGGCGGGGGCAAATACCCACGTCTCACCAAACTGCTCGAGTTTCTCGCGCAGCCGCAAAAGGCCGGGGAAAGACAGTCCGTCGTCGTTGGAAATCAGTATTCGCATATTACTCCAGTTCTTTGTTGTACGGGCTCTGTGGAAATGCCTCACGGAGTTTGGCCCGAAAAGTTTCAAACTCCCGCTGTTTGCCGATTGCCCTGAAGGCGAGGGCGGCCCGCCACAGGGATTTTTCGTAGATAATTACGTCGCGGTTCTCAGCGTACGCAATGCGGCTGAATTCGCGGGCAGCTTCTTCAAAATCCTTGCGCGAGTAGAGTATTTCACCCACCATGAGGCGTGCCTTCAGCCAGATTGATGCATCCTGCTTTTGTGAAACCTGCCGGAAATAGTCGATGGCCTTTGTTGTGTCACCCAGCGCGAGGGAAATTTCGCCCAGCATGAAGCGCGCCCGGCCTGCGGTCTCCCGGTTTTTAAGCAAAGGCAGCAGCAGGTCACGGCACTCTGCGTACTGTTGCTGCAGCAGCCTGAACCGCGCTGTAGAAAGAATCATTTCGTCGCGCAGGCGGGCATTTTCGGCGAACCTGCGGGCGAGGTTATCGGCCTCTGCTGTACCGGCTGCCAGGTTGCCCGAAGCTTCAAAACGGCCAAAGAGCAGCTGTGCCGCCCGTATGATCGTCTCTTCGCGTGCATCTTCATTGCGCATCACTGCCCCGAGCATACGTTCGGCTTCGTCGTATTCGCCCTGGTCGAGCAACACCTGCGCGCGCGTCAGCTGCACCTCAAGCTTTTCATCGGGCTTCTTCTTCACCGCACCGAGCTCCTTGAGGACTGCAGTGGCCTGCGAAAAATTCCGTTTCTGCCGGTAGTAGGCAGCTATCTCTGACAGGGTTTCCGCAAACCATGCGGATTCGGGATTTTCGATACGCAATTTATCAGCGGCAGAAATTGCAGTCTGTTCGTCCCCGAGTCTGAGGGAAAGCGCGGTCACCTGGTAACTTGCTTCGTCGCGCATTGCCGATTCGGGATATTCTTTCAGCAGCTGCTGCCAGGTGGCGCGCGCCGGTAACAGCTGTTGCAGCGCGGCTTTACTTTTCGCGAGGTCGGCCAGCGACTTTTCCCTGATCCAGGCAGGTGTGTTCGGGGTGCTGGTCAGCGCCGACAGGGCAGATTCTGCCTCTGCGTAGTTGCCGGTCTGCAACAGGCAAAGCGCGGAAAAATACGATGCCTCGGCGTGGCGTGGCTGTTCGGCGCCGAGTGCCAAGTAGCGGCGAAAATCTTCCCCGGCCTCCTGCGGCTTACTGCGGCGAAAATTCAGCCAGGCCAGCTGGTAGATGGCTTCGGCATATTCGGTTTTTTCCGCCGCGTACTTTGTAATGATTTCGCGGTAACCAGCTTCTGCACCGTCCAGATCGCGCAGGTTATAGAGGCAGGCGCCGAGCGCCAGCAATGCCTTGCTGCGCACGGCGGAGCTCTGTTCGTTCTTCAGCAGGCGCCGGAAATGGTCGGCAGCGCGCGCAAACTGCTTCAACTCGAAGTATGTCCAGCCGATGCCCATTTCGGCATCGGTTGCACGCGCATGGTTGCGGTGCTTTTTGATGAAGCGCGAATAGAGCTGCAATGCCTGCGTGAATTTACCCTGCTGGTATGAAATTTCAGCCTTGAGGTAGAGCGCATCTGCCTGCGCGCTGCTGTCTTCGTAGTTCTTTTCGAGTTGTGAAAGTGCGGCAAGGGCTGTCTCGAATTTTCCTTCTTTCAGGCGGGTGCGCCCGAGCAGCAGGTAATGGTTGGCTCCTTCATTGCCCGCCGGGAACTCCTTCGCCAGCAACTCGTATTTTTCGCCGGCCTCGGCAAATTTACCTTCGCTGTAGAGCAGGTCTGCGTGCCGGCGCAGGACTTCTTTCCTGTTTTTGCCGGCGAGGCCCTTTTCATTCTCGAGCGCTTCAAAGGTGGCAAGCGCCTCTGCGGTTTTGCCCTGTTTGCGGCGTATCTCAGCGAACAAATCGAGCGCCGGGCCAAATGTCTCATGACCCCGGTGGTTGTTCATGATGTCGATGAGGGGAGGAAGAGCTGCTGTTTCGTCGTTCTGCTCCGATGCGAGCTGTGCCTGCCGCAGCCTGACAAAAGGATAGATGGAGCTCTGCGGAAAATCAGCAGCCGCTTTCGAGAGCAGCTCCCCGGCCTCTGCCAGGTTGCCCTGGCGGTAGCGGCAGAGCGCAGCGAGGTAGACCGCTTCGGCCGCATGTTCTGATGCGGGGAAATCGTTGCGTACCGCACTGAACTCCCTCAGCGCTTCAGCGAACTTGTTTTCGGCAAAGTAGCTCTTGCCCAGCCAGAAGCGGGCAGCGTCGAGATTGTCAGCCTGCGTGTACTTGACCAGCAGCGTTTCGAATGCCCGCCGGGCTTCGCTGTATTCCTGCGCATTAAAGCGTGCAATACCGAGCTGCAGGGTCAACGCCGGGGCGACCGGTGTATCCGGGTAGTCGCGCAGCGCGCGGTTGAATTCCTGCACGGCTTCGTCGTAGCGTTTCTGCTCGTTGTAGATAAAGCCAATGGTGTAGAGTGCAGACGCAGACAGTGCATTTTCCCTGTGTTTGCGGACAAAGGCCGAATGTGCTTCAAGTGCCTCGCGGTACTGTTTGCGGTAGAACCACGCCTCGCCGTTCCAGAAGGCCGCGCGCACAACGAAGGGCGAGTCTGGAAAATCTCTCTGCAGCGCCTTGAATTCGAACTGTGCGGTCCGGTAGTCGCCTTCGTAGAAATACGTCATGCCCAGGTAGTATTGTGCGTCGTCGCCGTATTCGCCCCGGCCGTCTTTGAGCACGATTTCCTGCAGCAGCAGGCGGGCAGAATAGAAGTTTCTTTCTTTAAAAGCCGTCATGGCCGAGCGAAAACCCTGCTCGGCGTCGAAAGTGTCGGCGCGGACTGCACCTGCAGAGAGAAACAATGCAGCCCAGGCGGCAACCAGCAGCGGATGAATCTTCTTCATCACAGGATAAAGCGCGAGAGATCCTGGTTTTTCACAATCTCGCTGAGTTCCTGCTCAACGAACGCGCGGTTGACGATAACATCGCCGCCCGTGAATTTCTCGGGTTCAAACGAAACGCGCTCGAACAGGCGCTCCAGGATTGTGTGCAGGCGCCGCGCTCCGATGTTCTCATTGCGCGCATTCATCTCGAAGGCGATTTCGGCGATCGCTTCGTAGCCGCTGCTTTCGAACACCACGTTGACGTTTTCGGTTGAGAGCAGGGCCTGGTACTGTTTTGCCAGCGCATTTTTCGGTGTCTTGAGAATACTGATGTAGTCATCTTTGACCAGCGGCTTGAGCTCAACCCGAATCGGGAAGCGTCCCTGCAGTTCGGGAATCAGGTCCGTTACCGAAGCGATGTGGAATGCCCCCGCGGCGATGAAAAGGATGTGGTCTGTCTTGACCGAGCCGTGGCGGGTATTCACTGTCGAACCTTCGACCAGCGGTAGTATGTCGCGCTGCACTCCCTCGCGCGAGACGTCGGGTGAACCTTTGCTGCCGCGGCTCGCGATTTTATCGATTTCATCGATAAAGACGATACCGGTGTTCTCGGTGCGTGAAATGGCTTCTTCTTTGATCTTCTCGAAGTCGACCAGGCCCTCGAGTTCTTCCTGGTAGATGAGTTTGCGTGCCTGGCCGACCGTAATCTTACGCTTTTCTTTTTTCTTGGGAAATATGTCGCCGAGGATATTCTGCATCTGGTTCTCGAGCTCTTCCATGCCCGGCACAGCCATCATCTGTACGGCGACCTGTGGCGGCTGTTGCGAGAGCTTGAGCTCTACTTCGCGTTCTTCGAGTTGTCCCGCGCGCAGCTTCTTGCGGAAAATATCGCGCGCAATTTTCTCATCTTCGTCTGCAGTGGAGGAGCTTTCGGCGGACTGGAAACCTACCGCCGTTGTTTCGGATTTACCAGAAAGCATCAGGTCGAGCAGGCGCTCTTCAGTGCGCTTTTCCGCTTCTGCCTTATACCGCTCTTCATGCTCAGACCGGACAATCTTGATGGCTGACATGAGCAGGTCGCGTATCATGCTCTCGACATCGCGACCGACATAACCCACCTCGGTGTACTTGGTTGCTTCGACCTTGATGAACGGGGCATTCGCGAGGCGCGCGAGGCGCCGGGCAATTTCAGTTTTCCCCACGCCGGTTGGCCCGATCATGATAATATTTTTCGGGTGGATTTCTTCGCGTAACGGGTGTTCGCCGAGCGAGAGTCGGCGTTCGCGGTTGCGCAGCGCTACCGCTACCGCCTTCTTGGCTTCAGTCTGGCCGATAATGAATTCGTCGAGGTAGCGGACAATATCCGCCGGCTTTCGGTCTGAGAGCATCTTAGTCAAGATACTGTGGACGGCGTTTTTCGGCGAGTGCTTTCATGGACTCGCGAAAGTTACTGACGATGATCGGAGTGGTAAACGACTCGTAGGTATGTTTGAGCGTCGTCTCAAACCGCTCGAGTATCGGTGCATTGATCGCCTGCTTGGTGCGCTGCAGCGCTGAAAGCGGGATGCGGTTGAGATAGTCGAGTTTTTTCACAGTGAGCTTGCGCAGTCCCTCTGTATCAGCTGCTGTTTCGTCGATCAAACCGATGGTTTTTGCTTCGGCTGCTTTGTAGTTTTCGCCTGCGCAAACGCTGTTCACAAAAGGAGGGTAGACAGTCTTGGCGATCTTGTCGATGAATGAGCCGGGCAGTGGCAGCCCGACGAGTACTTCACTGAACGAAATGCGTGCCTTGCCTTCAAGCATATACTTGTAGTCGCTACCTACTGTGATGACTGCGCCGCCGCCCATCGCGTAACCGGTAACCTCGGTAATTACGGGCTTGTCAAAGCGCAGCATGTGCGCAAAAAACAGCACAATTTCACCGACTTCTTCAGCGAGTTTGTCGTCGGGCGTCGACATCACGTTGGAAGCGTCGAGACCATTGGAAAAGAATTTGGGGTTGGTTGAAGTGAAGAGCAGCGAGGCGTATTTTTCATCCTTGAGCGTCTCATCCATGATTGCCGTCAGCTCTTTGAGCGAGGCGCGTGTCAGCGAGTTTTGTTCATTGGTCTGGATATCTACAACACGGGTCAGCTTCTTGCTGCCGCCGAGATCAGAAAGTTTGAAGTGCATAGGCAACCAAACCTGACCCTGAGTCAGCGGGTAAAGCCGATTGGGTCAGGCCAGTAACAACAGGCAATTCGAACCGTAGCGATAGACTTCGAGATCGGGGTTTGCCGCCAGGTATTCCGGTGCGAGCGCGGGGTTCTTTTCGTGTACCTGTACGACCAGCAGCGGTCGTTGTGCAACCTGCGGATTTTCTGCCAGCGCGGTACGGTAAAGCGCAATAAGAATTGCCGGATCGCTCGACGGTGAGCCACCGTAGGTATAGGGCGGGTCGGCCCAGATGACACAGGGCAGATCACCCTGGGCAAAAGCTTCCGGCAGAACCTTCACGGCTTTTGCCCGTACGAGGGTAAAAGTATCGCGCGGTACTTCAAGCGCTGCAAGCGCACGCTGAATCTCGCCGAGGCGATCGGGCACGATGTCGACAAACGTGGCGTGGGCGGCGCCAAGGCTCAGCGCTTCGATACCCATCTGGCCGCTGCCGGCAAAAAGATCATAAAAAATCCATTCGCCCGAAACATCTACACGATTGCGGATGAGCTGGAATGCGGCTTCTTTAACGCGTGCCGTCGTGGAGTTCTGGTGCTGGCGGTGTTGTTTCGCAAGGGGGATGTGCGCGCGTTTGAACTTGCCCGAAGAGACCCTGAGCGACGGTTTTTTCACGAGGCCCTTTGGCTGCCTGATCCGCCTTTTTCCGGCCGCGCAAGTTTGTAGCGGCGCATCTTGTCATAGAGCGTCTTGCGCGAAATTCCCAGGTGTCGGGCAGCGTCGGTCACCTGCCAGGCGTAGCGTTCGCAGACTGCGGCAATATAATGGCGTTCGACCAGTTCGAGCGAAAGGGCATCCTTTTCACCGCCGGCGAGATTCTGGAACAGCGACTCGGCGCTGGGTTCAATTTCTTCACGCAAAAAGCTGCGCGCTGCGGCAAAAGCTTCGGATTTCTCGCTCTTGCCGAGCAGTTCAAAGACGGGAATACCCTTACTCTTCTGCAGGTCACGCAGCAGGTCGAGAGTCATGAACAGACCGCGGTAGCCGGCGGAAATATCAAACTTCTCGAGAATGCGCGCCGCGATGGCAGATTTTTCGTCGATCAGCGGTGTGTACTTACGCTGGCTGATATACTCAGCCGCGATGTGGGTAATGTCTTCAGGGCGCTCGTAGAGCGGCGGTAGCTCGGCTATTCCCTTGCGGAGAAGGGAGTAGAGCTCCTGCCTGAAAGTGCCCCGCCTGACCAGTTGGCCAATCTCATTTGTCGCAATAAAGACGAAACGGCGCCGGTCGCCGTCTTTTTCAGCCTGCGCGGTACGCAGCGACTGCAATAGCTGGGCCTGGTTTGCCCAGCCCAGGCGCTGCAGGTTACGGATGCAGACGACGGGTGCAGATTCTACGCGCTGTTTCTGTTTCTTCTTCTGCGGCCAGATCGCCTGCATATGCAGCGACGAAGGCGTTTTTTCCAGGTCGATGACTTCGTAAGTGGCGCGCTTCTGCGGCCGGATCAGGGCACAATAGTACTCAAGAAAATCGTCCGCCGGAGCCTCGTCCCTGCCCGGAACAAAAACGAATGGCAGATGGGCAGCGGCATGCAGTACCTGCTCCCTGAAGCGAACGATCGCCTGCGATCGGCCCTGCATGAATGCCGGGTAACCATGTGAAGAGGGAGCTTCAGTTTCAAAGCGCGCCAGTCGCCGTGCGAGCAGCCGGTTTTCGTTCTGCGTCAGCACCTTTTCTCCCGTCAGGCGCAGCGTCCGTTGCTGCACTTCGAGAAACCAGCGGAGTTCAGCAGCGCCAAACCCCTGGATCTTGCCGGCTACGATGCGGTAAGGCAGGAATGCCTGCACGTGCCGCAGGTTTTCCGGGAACAGCGAAAATGCCTGCGCGCGGTTTTCTTCATTCACTAGCAGGCCAATAACCACCGCGCCGTGGGCGGCACCCAGCTGTTCTGCCGCGGCCGCAACGATGGTGTCTGAGCTCTCGGCCAGAAGTGTTGAATCAAACAGCAGGATACCCTGCGTGGTCTCTTTGCGCAGGTTGAGTTTCCCCGTGTGGTTCAGTGAAAAGCCTTCGGGTACCAGGCGACGGCAGTAATCTGCGAGCTGGGTGTTTTTCGTGATGAGCAGCACGCGAGACATCGGGCTCGACCCAGTTCAGAATCGCCATAGTGCGTCAACTCGGAGCAAGGATGCTCGAGCTCGCACGGCAACAGGAGGTTGCTCTTTCGGGCGAGCCGGAGCAAGGATGCTCGAGCTCGCACGGGCGACAGGCCTTTCTTTTAAATGATTTTGCGGCTTTGCCGCAAAATCATTTAAACATCTGGGTGAGACGAAACGCGCTTTCAGCGACGTTCGTATCCGATACATCGACCACCGCGTGCGCCAGCTCAAGGTAGAGCGGTTCCCGGCGGCGAAAAATTTCCATAAGAGATTCGGGAGAGTCTGCGGCCGACAGCGCGGGACGCGATGCATTGCGCGCAAGACTTTTCAAGCGGTTTAATAACTTTTCTTCACTGGCAGAAATATAGACGCAGAAAAAATTCTGCCGAAGCAGCGATATTTTCCGCTCACTGCGGCTGCCATCCGCTTCTTCGACGATGCCGCCACCGCAGTCGAGTAAAACTTTTTCCATAGTTGCGGCGCGCGCAAGTTCTGCGTACTCAAGGTCCCGAAAGTGCTGCCAGCCAGATGATTTGACGATATCTTCGATGCGCGCACCTGCCTGCCGTTCAATCTGCTCATCGAGCGAAAGCAGCGGCATATCCCAGGCTTCACACAGGCGGCGCGCGATAGCCGACTTGCCTACGCCCCTGAAGCCAACCAGCGCAATGCGCGGTCTTGAAGGCGCGCTACGCTGGCCACCGGGCGATTTTTTGCGTCTGCGCCGCATCAAAAAACCTTCCTGATCTGCGTGACGAGGGCTTTTTCCATTTCTTTCACCGGTGCACTTTTGCCGGTGAACAGCTCAAACTGCAGGACACCCTGGTAGAGCAGCATCTTGTAACCGAGGACAATCCCACAACCCCGCTTTTTCGCATGACGGAGCAGAGGGGTATGCGCAGGATTATAGACAATATCAAATACCGTCTGGTGCTTGTGCAGCTCATGCGGGGCCAGTGGACTAAGCGCCGCTGAATCAGAGCCTTTCATACCCATCGGGGTGGTATTGATAATGAGATCGTACGTGGCAAGCTCGTCTGCACCGGGCAGCGGCTGGTTGGTCCACTTGCGGCCCTTTTGCGGTTTGAGGCCCGCGAGTGACTTCTGCGGATGTTTATTTTCACCCCTTGTGTGCACCGCGATGTTGCTGGTCTCTCCGTTCAGCGTAAGGTTACGCGCCAGCTGCATGGCCATCATTTCATTGCGGGCCATGATGCCGATCTGCGCAGGCTTTTCCTGTGCCAGCGCGAAGCCGATACTGCGCGCCGAACCGCCAGAGCCAATCACGAGTACCTTCTTGCCCTTGATTGTGACTTTCTCTTTCTTCAGCGCCATAATCGCGCCGGGGCCGTCGGTATTGTAGCCCTCGAGTAAACCGTCTTTTCCCCAGCGGATAGTATTCACAGAACCAATCTGCAGCGCCAGCGGATCGATGCGGTCCAGCAGCCGGCGAACAGAGATCTTGTAGGGTATGGTGACCGAAAGGCCCTGGATGCTCCACTGGTTCATTGAATACTTCAGGTGCGTCAGGTTGTGCAGTGGGAAAGCCAGGTAGACGGCGTTGATACCGCGCGCAGCGAACCCGGCGTTGTGCATCGCCGGTGAGAACGTATGGCTCAACGGGTTGCCGATGATGCCGTAGATGCGTGTCTGCGCGTCGATCTTCATTGTGGTCCTGTCAGAATTTCCGATTTAATAACGTCGCGTATAAAGAGCAGCGAAGGTTTTTCCGGGTGTTCCGTCAGGTAATCGCACAACCGCTCCACCGATTGCTTTCTGACCTGGTTTTCTGCGTGCAATACCGGTGAGCGTTTCATACCCATGGGATTGTCCCCGTCATCGACAGACGCGAGCCGCATGCCGCGCTCTGCCGCCCAGTCGAGCGCAATATCGCGGTACGCAACCTGGAAGCGAAGCATTTCACCTTCATCATCGTCGGGCAGCTGCCAGATGTAGATGGCAATTCTGTTATGTGCATCCTGTAAGAAACGCTTTTGCAGATAGCGGTGGTCTTGCCTGACGAGTTCGCGCCTGACCTCTACCAGCATTACCTTTTGGATTCTTCAAGCAGTATTTTCTCAAGGATACCAGGTATGAATTCAAGCGGTACACCCGGCAGGCGCCGGTCGTTAACAATTGTCGTCGGTGTCCCGGTGACCTTGATCTTGTTGCCGGCTGCTATGTCAGACTTCACCTTTGCAATAGTAGACTGGCTCTTGAAGCAGCCGAGTAGCTGCGCAGTATTCGCACCAGCTGTCATCGCGAGTGATTCAACCGCTTTCTCAGTTACAGGATTGCGCATGAAGACATCCTGCTGTGCGAAGATTGCATCGTGCATTGGCCAGAACTTGCCCTGCGCGTCGCCGCATTCCATGGCGCGCGCCAGATCGCAGGCACCGACGTGGAAGGCACGTTTCATCGCGCTGTTGCACTGGATGTCGAGCGGGTAGTGGCGGAAGATGACCCGGACCTTGTCAGGATACTTTTTTACGAATTCGCCCAGCACAATGCCCATATCTTTGCAGTGCGGGCAGAGCGGATCGGCAAATTCGATAATTGTCAGTACCGGGTTGGCGGCGCCTTTGCTGCCGCTGCGCGGCTTATCCAGCCCCAGCGTTTCACCGGCTTTCCACTGGCGGTAGAATTCTTCGTTCAGCTGCTCGCGCAGCCGGCGTTCTTCGGCCGTTTTACCTTCGGCCTCGGGCCCCTGGTTCGCCTGCGCGTTGACGTGGAAAAACAATCCTGACACAATAGTCAGTAAAAGGACCACGCTAAAGCTGCCCTTGGCCGCAAGGCTCGATGATTCTGGTTTGATCATAGTTTCACTCCGCTTTTTGAAGAGGTATGCCCCGACGGTAATAAGCAGCGAGGCGATATAGGTGATAGCACACATACGGCAGACGCCACCGAGAAGGAAGAGGGAATACACGAGCAGGAAAACATCAAAAGCGAGTGCAGCTATCGCTCCCCAGAAAAGCAGGCTTGTCGCTGTTTCGTTCACGCTCAGCAGCAGGAAACAGGCAAGGGCGGCGATGCCGCCGTAAAAGATATAGCCATAGAGTGCGAGCGGCAGACCAAAAATCTTGCCCATAGCCGATTCTTTTGCCTTGTCGCAGCTGCTGGTTTCTCCGGCCTCGCAGACTGTTGAGCCAATCTGCGTTTTGGAACCGTTGTGCTCATAAATGAGGGCGCCCGAAAAAATAAGGCCAATGACAGCGCCGAGTACGACGAGCAGCAGGGGGGTAAACAGGGACTTTTTTTCCATGAGTAACCTTTAACAAAACCGATCGGAGCATAAGCGGACAAGCATTTTTGTCGCGTATGCAGGCTGTAAAAAACTGTTCTGTGCGTGGAGCACAGGTCTTCGGTATTTCGATTGACGTGCCTGTCGCAGAATTTTTCCGTCGAACGCAGGTGAGTTCATCGGGCAAATTCATCGATGAGAAACGGCACGAGGCCGAAGCGCGTGAACAAATGCTGCGCCGTGCGCTCGAAGAGCAGCTCGCGCGCAATAATGCCGCGGAGCACGCGTTGCCCATTGAGCGCCTCATGGATCGCCTTAGTTCGGGCGAAAAGCTGAACCCTGAAGAATACGCCCTCATCTCGGCTGAAATAGCCCGAATCCAGTCGCGCAACCAGGACCACCTCGCACGGCTCGAGAGCCTGCTTGACCGGCGCTCAGGAGAAGAGGGGGCCGGCTGACCTTGCTACGCCTGCCTGTGACAGGCAGAGTTGCCGCGCTTCTCCTGCTCGCTCTTGCCTTTGCCCTGACCGCAGACAGCGCAAAAACCTTTGAAGAAAAAGAGCGCATCGCGCGCGACATGAAAAAGATCTCGAAGCAGCTGAATGTCCGCTGTGAATATTGCCATACCGATGCAGAGCGCGGGCTTAAAGAGGGCGACTATACGCTGCTGACGCAAGAGGGCGAATACGCGCAGGAAACCATGTTTCCGATCAGCAAGGATTTCCGGGTCGAATGTTCGTACTGCCACACCGGGGCATCAGAACTCAATGCCGCCGGCGAGCGTTCGCTCAAGGACATGAAATTCATGCGGCGCTACAAGCGTCAGCACAAGAAAAACCTTTCCTGTAAGAGCTGCCACATGCCGGGTAACCAGGGTGAGGAGTTCAGGCGTTTGACGAAGTTCGGCAGGAAAACCCCAGGAATTCCTTAGATATTCAGCAGCATCTTTTCGAGGTCGGCAAGATCGGCAGTCTGCGGGATGGTACTTTCCCACTGCAACAGGTTGCCCGGCAGCTCGTCGAGAAACCGCGAAGGGGTGCAATCAGTAACGAGGCCACGGTTCTTGCGTGTGCGCGAGAGCGTCAGGTGCAGGCGTTTCTTCGCGCGGGTGAGCGCCACGTAGAACAAGCGGCGCTCCTCTTCGACACCCTGGGTTCCAGAGCCTTCTTCTTCATTATCGAGCGAGCGCTGGTGAGGCAGAATGCCGTCTTCGAGACCGGTAACGAACACGGTATCAAACTCGAGTCCCTTGGCCTGGTGTATGGTCATCAGCTGCACGCGCGGCACTTCGCTCTCTTTTTCTTTGTCGTCTGCGGTCAGCAAGGCCACAAACTGCAGATAGGTATAGAGGTTACGTTCTGCATTTTCACCGATCATCGCAATCTGCCGGTCGCCGTTTTCAAAATCTTCGATCGAACGCATGAGCTCGCGCACGTTCAGCAGCTTGTTCGTCACCTTCTGCTGGTCGAGTCCCTGCCTGATATACTCGCGTTCTAGCTGCAGGGCATCGACGAGGTTTTGTGCTGCCTTCGCTAGGTTGCCGCTGCGCCGGACTTCGTGCAGGTGCGCGGCGACGAATTCCTTGAATTCAAGAATACCAGACAGCGTCGCGGCGCTGATGTCAATTTCGCACATCTCGATTTCCGAGAGTATTTCCCACAGGTGCTTTTTGTTCAGCTGTGCGTACTGCGCGAGCCGCTGCACCGCGGTCTCTGAAACCCCGCGCCGTGGCAGGTTCAGTATGCGCATCAGCGACCGGTCATCGGCCTGGTTAGCAAAAAAACGCAGGTAAGCGAGAACATCTTTGATCTCACTGCGGTCGTAGAACTGGTAGCTGCCGCTGACATGGTAGGGGATGTTACGCTGGCGTAACACCTCTTCGAATGAACGGCTCTGGAAGTTGGTGCGGTATAGGACGCAAAATGCAGAGTAATCCAGCTGCTGGCGCACCTTGAGCGCGACTATCGTGTCGGCTACATACTCTGCCTCACCCAGACCGTCTTCGGCCTCAAAGACGATCGCCTGACCAGGTGTTTTGACCGCACTGTAGAGATTTTTCGGGTGGCGAGCGGTGTTGTGCGCAATCAGGTGGTTTGCGATGTCGAGTATGTACTGCAGCGAACGGTAATTCTGCTCGAGCGCAATAATCTCTGCTTCGGGAAAACGCTGCTTGAATTCGAGCATGATGCGCGTGTCGGCGCCGCGCCATGAATAGATCGACTGGTCGTCGTCGCCCACTGCGCAGAGATTGAATGGCTCGCGCATCAGCCTGCCGAGAAAACGAAATTGCAGCGGGTTGGTGTCCTGGAATTCGTCCGCGAGAAAGTGTGAAAAACGTGCGCGGTAGCGCTCCCGGACTTCTTCGTTGGCGCCGAGCAGGTTTTCCGGTATGAGTATCAAATCGTCGAAATCGAGCGCATTCATACCCGAAAGGCGTTCGCAGTACTGCGCTACAATCTCTGCGATTGGCTTCTGCGGCACGCGCAGGGCCCAGACCTCATCGGAGAAAAAATCATCGCGCGCTTCCCCCGAGTTTTTCCAGTCAGAAACTGCCTTAATCAGGTGCTTTTCGCTGAAGATGTCGGTATCGACGCCGTTCAGGACGAGTACCTCGCGCGCGAGCGTGAGCTGGTCATCCTGCCCCATGATGACGAAATTCGAAGGGATACCTGCTGCCTCGTGGTTTTCACGCAGGATCATGAGGCCCAGGCTGTGAAAGGTGCCGATGAAAATTCCCTTGGGGTTTTTTCCTGCAAGTTCGCGCACGCGTTCGCGCATTTCCCGCGCTGCCTTGTTGGTGAAGGTCACGGCGCAGATGGCCGTGGGTTTGATTCCCTTCTTTATGAGCTGCGTAATGCGGTTAACGATGACCCCGGTCTTTCCCGAGCCGGCCCCCGCCAGGACGAGCAGCGGGCCCTCGCCGTGGTGGACGCAGGCGGATTGTTTGTCGTTAAGCGGGTAAGCCACCGTCGGACAGACTGACAATGAGACATAATACGGATAGTATCTTTGCAGCCAAAGCGCTCCGCGAGGCCCCGGATTCCCCTAAGACCGCCTGCCGGTTGTCGCCGGCGAGGGGGTTTTTTAGGCAAACATCAGAGCTTATAGCGGAAGATAGGATCCAGGTCTTCAGGACCGTTGAGGCGCACGGGCAGCTCCTTGATAAAGCCGGTCGAAAGGTCAATGACCCAGCCGTGAATTTCCACGGCGCGCTTCTTCCATGCTTTCTGTATGATCGATGTCTTGGCCAGGTTGCGTACCTGCTCCATGACATTGAGCTCCACCAGGAGTTTTTCGCGCTCTTTCGGATCTGCGACAGCCGAGAGCTCACGCACGTGTATCTGGTAGACTTCTTTGATGTTGCGCAGCCACTTGTTGGCAAGCCCGAGGTCGCTGTTCTGCATTGCTGCGCGGACGCCGCCACATTCGTAGTGGCCGCAGACAATAACCTGCTTCACCCCGAGTACTTCGACGGCATACTGCAGAACGGAAAGCATATTGAGATCGGTATGCACGACGAGGTTGGCCACATTCCGGTGGATAAAAATTTCGCCTGGCCGGGTTTTGGTAATCGCGTCGGGGGGTACACGGCTGTCTGCGCAACCAATCCAGAGCACCTGTGGCGCTTGCCCCTTCGAAAGTTTTTCGAAGTAGTAGCGGTCCTGCGACAGGTTTTCTTCGACCCAGACCCGGTTGCCGTGGATCAACCTGCGGTACACGGAAGACCGGGCGTGTGCTTCAGTCGCGGTCGGGGCGATGTAGGGCATACTTTTTTCGCGAACCGTGATGCCGCGGAGGGGAGCACTCTCTCTGAATTCAGCAATCAGTTCTGCTATGTCATGGTTGATATTGTGCGTGTTTTCCGCGCTGATGGTAACAATCGAATTATCTGGTATGTTACGCAGCTCTTCACTCAGACCCGGCCGGTGGATAAAACTGATATCTTCGGCCAGGCGGATCACGCGCTCGCCGTTCTGCAGTGAGCTATAGAAGCCCTTGCGGTAATTCTGCAGGAGTATGAATCCGACAGAAAATAAAACACCGATACCGACGCCGAGCATGATGTCGGTGAGTACGACTGCCGCTACTGTCACTGCAAAAGGAATGAATTGCTCGCGACCCGATTTCCAGACGTCCATGAAAATGCGGAAGCTGCTGAGTTTGTAGCCCACGATTGCGAGTATACTCGCAAGAGCCGCCAGCGGAATGTGGTTTAACAGCTGCGGTATAAAGAAGACGGCAATCACCAGCAGCATACCGTGCCAGATCGCCGATACCCGGTGGGTCCCGCCTGAGTTCACGTTGGTGACCGTGCGCACGATGACTGCCGTGATCGGCAGACCGCCCAAAAGGCCGCTGAGCATATTGCCTGTCCCTTGCGCCACCAGCTCGCGGTTCTTGTTGGCGATGCGGCGTTGCGGGTCGATTTTGTCTGCGGCTTCGAGACTCAGCAGCGTTTCAATGCTACCGATCACTGCGATGGTGAGCGCAACCGTCCAGAGTTCTTTTTTGCTCCAGAGCAGGCTGAAGTCCATTGCAGCAAGGTGGCGGGTAAAGTCAGCTGGGCTAGGGTTGAGCGGCAGCTGCACAAGGTGGTTGGGAGCCAGGTTTTTCAGCCAGTCGATTTTAGCTGCGAGCAGGTTCACGAGGACTGCTATTGCGACCGCAAGTATTGAACCCGGAATATTTTTCAGGTACTTGTGCTTCGGCGCCAGTTTTTTATCCCAGAGCATAATCACTGCAATAGAAATGAATGATATGAGTACGGCAGT
The DNA here is from genome assembly GCA_046346875.1 of Turneriella sp. Classification (GTDB taxonomy): domain Bacteria; phylum Spirochaetota; class Leptospiria; order Turneriellales; family Turneriellaceae; genus Turneriella. The sequence continues at coordinate 403,075 of JAXMHG010000002.1, forward strand.
CGGGTTGAGGTACCTCAGCATGGCATATAGTTCCGTAAAAGTGTTACGGCCGTCGGGCTGAATAAATTCGAGATCGCCGACAAAGTCGGAATCATAGCCGAACAGGTGCGGAATCTGCTTCAGCACGATGATAATCCCAATTGCCGCCAGCATACCTTTAATGACCGGACCTGGTATGAATTTGCTGACAACGCCCATGCGCAGCAGTGAAAACCCCATCTGTATGATACCAGAGAGAAATACGGCGAGAGTAAACGCGGGAAACGAACCCAGCTGCGCGATGGCGCCGATCACGACGACGGTTAGCCCCGCAGCCGGGCCGCTCACGCTCACCTGTGAGGCTCCCAGCATACCGACGACGATACCGCCGATAATGCCTGAGACGAGGCCCGACATGAGCGGGGCGTTCTGCGCCAGCGCAATGCCGAGGCAGAGCGGTAGTGCGACAAAGAAGACAACTATCCCTGATGGTATATTTTTTCGTAAAATTTCCTGCATTTTATTCTCCTGAGATCGCATACCTTCTGAAGCCGGGCAGGCAGGATTTGCGGACTAAGCCCGGGGCTTATAGCGGAGGTGGTGTCAGAATTTCAGGAAAGATTCCGGTTCGAAAGTAATCGTGGGTATTGAATGCACGGGCTGAAAGTTCAGCTGTTCGTGGTTCGGGGGTTTTGGGCGGGGACAGCGGAGTGAAATCCGGCAGTACCTCGCCCTCAGTCTCCATTTGTTCGGCCTCTTCAGCGACGGTCTCGGCCATTTCAGGCATCGCCGCAGCGGCCATACCCGTGAAGGCGGCAAGAACCAGCAGAAGTGAAAGGGCGAAGAGGAATCTTTTGGCGATGCCAGACACGCCCGGTCAAGGCACACGGCAAATCTGCCCTGACAAGCGCAACAGCATATTCAAACCGGCGTGCCGCAATAAAAACCCGTTCGACGAGGTGTATCGCCGGCAAAAAATGAACGATGAAGTTCATTCCGACCATCGGTCTTGAGGTACACTGCCAGCTCAATACGCGGAGCAAATTATTTTCAACAGCAGCAACGTCGTTTGGCGCCGACGCGAATACCGAAGTACAGACAGTCTGCCTCGGCTTGCCGGGTGCGCTACCGGTTCTCAACTATGAGGCCGTGAAAAAGGCAGTGCGCGCGGGCCTTGCGCTTGAAGGCACCATACACGAGCGCAGCAAGTTTGACCGCAAGAACTACTTTTACCCCGACCTGCCAAAGGGTTACCAGATATCGCAGTTTTTCGAACCCTATTGTACCAAGGCGAAAATCGACATAGAAGTCGAGGGCAAAAAGAAGACCATCGGCATCACCCGCATCCACATTGAAGAAGATGCGGGCAAGCTCATGCACTCCGAAGACCCGGCAGTGCACGAAAGTTACGTCGACCTCAACCGAGCGGGTACCCCTCTGATTGAGATCGTTTCTGAACCGGACATCGATAACTCCGACGAGGCGGTTGCATACCTCACCGAGTTAAAGAAAATTCTCGAGTACATCGATGTGTCCGACTGCAACATGGAGCAGGGCTCGCTGCGCGTCGATGCCAACGTGTCGGTGCGCCCGGAGGGAACGGACAAGCTCGGAACGCGCGTCGAGATCAAGAACCTGAACTCCTTCAAATCGGTGAAGGCTGCCATCGAGTACGAAATCAGCCGCCAGTCAGAACTCATCGAATCGGGCGGCAAGGTGGTGCAGGAAACACGGCTCTACAACGCTGCCCGCGACACCACGCAGTCGATGCGCAGCAAAGAAGAGGCGCACGACTACCGCTACTTTCCGGACCCCGACCTCGTGCCGCTGATCCTGAAAAAAGACGATATTGAAAACATCCGCAAAGACCTGCCCGAACTGGCGCACCAGAAGCGTGTGCGTTATGTCAGTGAATTTGGCCTGCCCGAATATGACGCGGGTGTACTAACTGCAGAGCGTTCGACGGCGACGTATTTCGAAGAAGTCATCAGGGCAGGGGCACCGGCCAAGAAGGCTTCGAACTGGGTCATGGTAGAAATGCTCGCGATAGTCAAAGAAAAGAACAAAGCCCTTTCAGATTTATTTCCGCCGGCAAACCTCGCCGAATTGATTCACCTCATTGACTCCGGGATGATCTCAGGTAAGATCGCCAAAGAGGTTTTCGCCGAGATGGTTGCCAGCGGCAAGAAACCAAAAGCAATCGTCGATGAGAAGGGCATGTCGCAGATCAGCGATGAAAAAGCGATCCTCGAAATTGTGCAGGCCGTCATGGCAGAACATCCGGCATCGGTGGCTGACTTCAAAGCCGGTAAAGACCGGGCGCTGAAACACCTGCAGGGTGAAATCATGAAAAAGACCCGCGGCAAGGTGAACCCGCAGGTGGCCAACAAGCTGCTCGCCGAAGAACTGGCAAAATAGCCTTCTGGCTCCTGAAAAGGGAACCTGCTAAGTACTTCTGCAAGCCACCTAAGTGGCGAGCAGTCGACCTGTGTAGCCGGAAAAATCAGGCACCTTCCGGTCATAGTTGCCTGAGAACAGCGGCGATGCTATGATGAAATCTGCGGTTGCGCGGTTGCAGGCAGTGACGACGTTATAGAGCACACAGATGCGCAGCAGTGCTTTAACATCCACATCGTGTGGCTGTGCGTGCATGGGATCCCAAAAAAAGAAGATCGCGTCAATTTTCTCTTCTGCGATCAGCGCACCAAGCTGTTGATCGCCCCCGAGCGGGCCTGATTTCAGACGCAGCAGGTTTCCCGGCGCTCGTCCCTGTTTTTCGCTTACCAGCTGTTCGATGAGGGTCCCGGTTGTACCCGTGCTGGTCAAATCGTGGGCGGCCAGTACCGGCCAGTGCAAACCCACCCAGTCGATGAGTTCAGCCTTGCAGTTGTCGTGTGCGACGAGTGCGATGCGTTTTTTCTGCGCCATTTATCCTAATCACCTTTACACAGTGGCCGGAAAACCATTGTTTTCCACCAATGCTTTGGCTAGTAGCCCTGATGGTCGTTATTTTCGTCATCGGCCACTACGGCCTGCCTGAGCAGGTGAATCCTTCGGCCTACCAGGAAATGCCGAGCGCGATCAAGATCATGCGCGGCGCCGAACCTTTCCGGCTGCAGGGTAAGACAGACGTCGGCTTTCTGCTGGTGCACGGGTTCGAAGACTCTCCGTACACGATGCGGAACATCGGCAACCTGCTGCACAGCGAAGGGCATACCGTGATAGCTCCGCTGCTGCCGGGCCATGGTACCAATATTAAAGATTTCGCCAAAACGCGCTACGAACACTGGCTGACCATGGTGCGCGAGACTTACCTGCGCGAGCGGCCGCGCTTCAGGCATTTTTTTCTCATCGGCTTTTCCATGGGAGGTAACCTGTGCCTCAACCTCGCGACCGAACTGGCGGGGCGCACCCCCATACAACGCGGGAGCAATGCATCGGGTTTTGCCGACAGCCGTAACGGCTCTCTGAAGCCAACAGGTATCGTGACGATTGCTTCGCCGGTTGTGCTAAATGGTTTCCTGAACGGTACGCTGATCATCAAAGATCCGCGGCTTTTTCTCTCGGGTATCATGAAGAATTTCTTCCGCCATATACCGAAGGCGAAGTCGGTGGTGGCGGAGCATGTAATGATTCCGTGGGTCGGCTACGGTGAGGCGTACACGCTGGCGCCGCTGCATTCGTTCAAGTTGGGTGTGGCGAGCGTCCGTACAAGGTTACACCGGATCAGGCAGCCGCTCTGCATGATTCATGCGACGGGTGACAAGACCGTGCACATTGAAAACATGCACTATATCTTTCGCAAGGTGGCTTCGACTGAAAAGCGCGCTTATGTCTTTAGCCTCAACGAAGAGCTGAGCACACACCACGTGTTAGTGACGCACCAGCTTGCCCGCGACAAGGTATTCCACTACATCATGAAATTCGTGCACGACACGCTCCGCGGTTTTGATCTGAAGCCGGCAATTTTTAATCCCGGTGGCGACAAGAGCCGCTGGGTTGACAAGCTGCGGCGCTTCCGCGGCTTTCTATCGGGTTGAGCTCCGGTTGTGGGTTACGACGGTTCACTCTATTTCCTGCGCGACGAACTTCTGCCAGAGTTCAGGGATGAGCTCCGCCAAAAATCGCTCAAAGCGGAAGAGATCGCCCCGGGTGTATACTTTGCGCCGGGCGTGCAGCGTCTTTACTGGGTGCTCGACTACTGGCCCGTCAGGCGTTTGAAGTTTGTTTCGGTGTCTGATGGGGCAAAGCAGCTGCGGCGGCTGGGTAAACGCTGGGTGTATGTGGGAGCGCAGGCGTTCCGGCGCGGCCAGCTGGTTGCCGATGAACTCCGCGTGAAGCCACTCAAACAACTGGCGTTTCCCGTCGAGGCAGATGACCGCGCCTGCGGTGCCTTTACACTTGCATCTGCCGATGAAATCTTCTGGACAGATGCGCCGCTCAAGGCACGTTTCGCCGGCGGCAAAATACGCTTCAACGAAGACCGTACCGGCCCGCCCAGCCGTGCCTACCTGAAACTGCAGGAGGCACTGACGCTCGCGGGTATTAATCTCAGCGCGACCGACACAGTACTCGACCTGGGTGCGACCCCCGGCGGGTGGAGCTACGTTGCGGCACAGGCGGGCGCACAGGTCGAGATGATCGACCGCAGCCCACCGGACGAGCGGCTCTTCAAGCGCTTCGCGCGGCTCAGTTTTCGGCGAGGTGACGGCCTGAATCCATCGCACGAGTTGCTCGCATCGGCTACGGTGCTCCTCAGCGACATGGCCTGTGAACCAGCCAAGCTGCTCGATGCAGTGCAGGCCTGGCTGGCTTTACCCAATGTGCGGGCGATGGTCTGCACGCTCAAATTCCACGGGCTGTCAGATAAGAAACTGCTGGAACGGTTTGCGGCCGTTACCGGCGCAGAAATCTACCATCTTTGGTACAATGGTCACGAAGTGACCTGGGTATGGAAGAGGGAGGTTATACCCGCTTCGTCAGGTATTGGCTGATGATATTGTGCAGCGGTGCAGCAGCCGTCGGTTCGCATTTCTGCTCAAGCCACAGCACCATTTGCACGGAAAGTTTGCTCTCGCAGTTGAACTCGTGCTTCAGCACGTACTCTGCCATCATGTAACGGAAACGGTCAAAAATTTCTTCTGCCTGCATCAGCGATTGGGCATTGTCGCCAATGAATGCTGACATCTGCCGGATAATTTCGTGTTTGTGCATCAACGAGACTTCGTCTTTTACCTCGTTGTGCTCTACCACAGAGAGTTTCTCTTCAAAGCCTGAGCAGTTCTTGCATTTGGGGGCAAATAATGGCTCGGCCTTTGGCGATTTTTTGCTCAGGGTCTTCTTCGGAGATTTTTTAGTCACGTTAGTTCCGGCACGCTTTTGATGGGGCAAATATACGCAGTGGTGGGCTCGGTGTCGATTTTTTGTATTAACCGCTTGGTTAGACCACCTTGAATTCCCACTTTTGATTCCCGGCTGCCGCCCGGCCTGCAGTCTCTGAGGGCATCGGATATTTATCGGGTAACTGGCGGCACAGTCTCGCCCGAAAGAAGTTGTAATTTCGGGTCAGCCGCAGTTTCTGCCTGCCTATGCGATTTACGTCCTTTACTCTTCCGTTACTTCTGGTTCTCCCACTCTCGGTCCTGTCTGCCGAATCGTCAAAGGATGTCGCAAAAGATAAGACAGAAAAAGCGTCCGACCTTGCGCGTGTTGCCGTCATGACCTTCATCAACGAAGGCAATAACGTCGACTACGAATGGGTCGAAAAAAGCCTGCCCGACGCGATTAATGACTCAATGAAAGCCCGTTTTGAATTTGCCCGCCAGGACGAAAGCAAGGTTACCGCAATTGCCGCAAAGTACAAGCATGCCGGTGGCGAATACCAGATAGCTGACGCCGATAAGATCGCCAAAGAATCGCACACTGATATCCTGATTTATGGAAATTTCCGCACGAACGATAAGAAGGACCAGCTGTTGTTCAAAGCAATCATCTATAATGCGCAGGGAAAAAAGGTCATCGGGGTCGTCGAAGATTCGAGCCCGCTCGACGCCAAGATATTCAAAGCCATCGACCGGATGGCCGCGGGTATCGTGGAGAAGATCTACGGCTTTGCGCTTGCTGCCGAACGGGAAAAGGGCAAACAGAATGAGCTCAAGATACTGGTCCTCGTGCCTTCTTACACGACCGCAGAAGAAGAGAAACAGGCAATCCGCGAGCTCGAGGTTCTTAAGTCAGAGCTCAGTGAGACCTATATCGGGCGATACCTGACGATCTACGAGTTCTATAAAGAATACAAGGTGAATCGCGAAGAACAGGAAAAATCCCTCGGCTATGCAAAAAAGCGGGAACGCGATAGGATAGTCAACTGGCTCGAGGGTTACGGCGTGCGCAACGCATTTATCGTACTCGTGGCAGATAAGAAGGTGGCCATCACTCCGGTGGCACAGGGCAAGCCTGCCCCGCCGGTGACATATGCAGTGAATGCGAAGCCCGAAGAAAAGAGGGCCAGCATCGCACAGGCTTCAAAAGAAGTCACACCAAAGAACGAGAAGGTCGAACTCAAGAAAGATACGTTCACCAATACTTCGGTAACCCTGCTGCATGTCGGTCTCCTGGGCGGCAAAGGCATTCTCGATGCCGGCAATAACCTGGGTCCGATGACTGGTTTGAGCGCACAGTTTGGTATGCGCATCTGGAAACCCTGGTTCCAGCCGCAGGTCAAGTTTGAAGGTTATTACGTCCTGCAGAAAGAACCGGTGAATTACCTCGCAGGCGGCTCGCTTGCCGGTGGACTAGGCTACACGTGGCTTTTGGGTAGTCGCATGGCCCTGACGCCCTACGTGATGGGGGGCGTTTTTGCGGGAGTCATCAAGAATACCGCGACCAACGTGAGCTTCAACCTGCCGCTGGTTGCAGCCGGACTCACTTACACCTATTTCTTCAGCGCCCGCTGGGGAATCAGTCTGAATTCCCATACGCAATACGTCATCGACAGCGCTGCCCCGGGGCTCTTCTTCACTGGCGCGCTGTCCTGGGTTTACCGCTTCTGACAAGCACCCCTGGGAAATAGAACGGGCTGACTTCCAGTTAGCCATTAGACTTGACGATACACTATGGAGAAAGGAGCTAGACCATGCTAAATGTAAAATCCCTGATACTTCTTGTGGCGTCAGCCGTACTGGCGCTGAATTGCGGTACCTCCGCCAAGAGCCAACAGCTGAAAGACAGCAACGGAAAAGTGATTGGCCGCTACGATGTGCTGAGCGATAGCGAAGCCAAGGCTAACTTTGACGTCAACCAGAACGGCGTAAACGAGCGCGTGGCCTCGTACAAAGACCAGAAACTGGTGGCCGTTGATTATTTCGACGACACCAACGGTACAAAAACCAAGGCTGTCCAGTTCAAAGACGGCAAGCCAGAGTCGGTAAAGGTTTTTGACAAGAATGGCAAAGAAGTCCGCGGTGATGTCGCTTACGACACAGCCAAGAACTCAGCTAAAGAAGTTACCCTGCCTGCAAAGAGCAAGAAAGTTATCTTTAACGGTGATGGTACAGTTTCTGTAACCAACATCGAAAAGAAGTAAGTTACGCTTCCCTTACCCTGCGCGCTGCGCAGGGTAACGCGTGTTCCCTGCTACTCGTTCAGATTCCAGTTGTAAGAAATCTCTTTCCTGGCGAGCCCGCCAGGTAGTTTCGCACCGAAGCGTGCTATAAACTTCGCCACGTCGCCAAAATCCTGCGCAAACCAGTTGAATATCGCAGAAACGTATACCGCGTCTGCTTCAATACGCACTCCCTTGGTCTTGTTGGCCACGAATGCGCGCGTCTGCGCCCCCAGCTGTTTCTCCAGCTGAGCCGCCGTGTACGCCTCGGTGCGCAGGTCGGGACAGCTGAGTGAAGCGCAGACAATCGCGAAGTGGATGCGTGCATCATCCAGTGGGCGCAATTGCTTGTGCTCGATTTCGTCCAGCGAGTAGTCTTTGCCAGCGATCCTGATCGCAGGTGCCTTCCAGACGCCGTCGCCCCGCGCGGTGATGCTGGTGGTAGGGTAGATCTCGAGCACTTTGCGGACCGCGGCAATATTGTAAGCATTGATCCAGAAGGCCAGGCGCTCCTTCTTGCCGGATAATTTTTCGGGATCAAAACCCGTCAGCGCGGCCTGAGCAGCGGGCCACAAAGGGTCTTTTGAGAGTGCTGCGTAGCGCACGAGGTTGGCCTTAATACCAGCCTTCGTGCCTGCGTGGACGTACTTCCTGAGCAGGCTGTTCCATGCACTATAATCGGGTTCAGTTGCATGCAGCGCAGAAGCAGCTGCAACGAAGGCTGCCAACGACAGTACTCTGTAAAATTTCATAACAGACTCCTCAACTCCTTGGTGTAGCGTTTGGAAAATTCGGGATCAAAGACCGCGCGGTCAAATTTTTGCACTACCGTCTCGAGCGGGGTCCTGTCGCGTATCCAGGCTTCGCAGACCGGGTGCAGCAAACGAACAGCCAGCGCGTTAAAGCCGGTGACCGGCCGACCCGGCGCAGTCGCGTCGTAGCTGATGCGGAGTAGTTTCTTTTCAGCGACATTTTGCCAGAGCAGGCTGCTGCTTTTATCTGCAGCTACGGGTACGGCACCGTAGGTCTGGTAATCCAGAGAAAAGAAGCGGGCAGAATTGAAGTAGATGCCTGAGTCATAAGCAGTGGGAGTTTCCCCTTTAATCGCCGCGGCAAGATTCGCACCTGCGACTTCACCTTGCAGGCGGCCCGTGTACCAGATTTGCTGCACCTTGCTGTCACCGCCGGGCAGGGGCAACTCGGCGGCGTCACCGGCTGCATAGACTCGCTCATCTGCGGTCCGCAAATATTCGTCAGTGATGATGCCGCGCTTAACCGCAAGGCCTGCCGCGCGTGCAAGCTCAGTGCGTGGTTCAACACCGATGGTGAGTCCGAGCAGCGTACAGGAAATTTCTTCGCCGCGCGAGGTGACCACCGAGCGGACTGTATTGTCGCCGCGGATTTCGGAGAGTGTCGTACCGAGTTGCAGGTCCACATGCTTTCCCACTTCGTTCGTGACCATTTCAGCCTCTTCGCGGGGCAGAATATGCGAAAAGTAGAGTGGCTCACGCACCAGCATCGTCACCGGTATTCTGCGGCTGCCGAGCATTTCAGCGAGTTCGACGCCGATAAGCCCGCCACCCGCGATCACTGCGCTCGCGACCGGGGTCCTGGTCTGTTCTTCGAGCCGGTCGAGATCGGCTTTTGAATAGAGTCCCTGGACGCCTGACAGGTTTTCACCCGCGAGACCCGGCTGGCGCGGGCGCGAGCCGGGAGCAAGCAGCAGGTAATCATAGCTGTATGTCGCTGATTCACCCGTGAGTCGGCGCGACTGCCGGTCGAGCGAGGTGACCAGGTCCTGCTGCAGGTTAATGCGTTGCTTGCGATAAAAATTTGCGGGGTGTACCACGGTATCTGCAAACTGCAGCTGCCGCATGTAGACATACATCAGCGCGGTGCGTGAATAAAACAGCGGAGTTTCTTCGGAGATCAGGGTGATCTCTGCCTCTGGGGCCAGCTGCCGCAACCTGAGCGCTGCCGTTGTGCCCGCGATGCCGTTACCGACAATGACAACCTTAACTGACAACTGCCCCCCCGCAGCTTGAGCCAGAACCCGCCGTACAGCCATAACAATGGTTTGCTGTGCGGATACTGCGCGACGAAAACCGTTCGGGCGTAAAATCGTCGATGTGCGCTGCTGCCTCAGCGGGCATATCGAGCATCTGGTTAAAATCACAGTCATAGACCTGTCCGTCGTAGCCGACCGATATCTGCGTGCGGCACATTAGGCCCGGTATTGTCTGTGGATTGAACGCATTGACCAGGGTCGTGAGGTAGGTAGCGGTTTTACCCGCCCGCTCCAGCGCAAACAGGAACCGGTTGATTGGCATGTTGTTGATGCAGTAGAGACTGTTGAAGGTGATGCCGTGGTCTGCCATGAGCTTCTCACGAAACTCGCGCTCGAGCTGTAGCTGGTTACTGCTCAAGAATACCCCGCTCGGATTATAGACCAGGTTCAGTTTGAGATGCGCACCGTAACCGAGCGCGTTGAGTTTTTTCAGGCCCGCAATGGACTTCTGGAAAACCCCGGCTCCGCGCTGCGAATCGGTGCGCTGTTCGGCGAAGTGGGGCAGCGAAGCAACGATCTCGACTTCATTCGCCGCAAGAAAATCCGCCAGGTCTTCGTGTCCCGGTTCGGACAGAATTGTCAGGTTGCAGCGGTCGATCAGGTGTTTACCCGCAGCACGAACGCGTGTGACGAACTCGCGGAACAGCGGGTGGCCTTCGGGCGCTCCGCCGGTGATATCAACTGTCGTGATCGACGGAACGGAGGTGATGATGTGCAGACACTTTTCCAGTGTCTCGCGATCCATCATCTCGGTGCGCTGAGGCGAAGCATCGACGTGGCAATGCCGGCATGCCTGATTGCACCACCTGCCTACATTGATTTGGAAAGTTGTCAGTTCTGCCGGTTTCAGACCGGCAAAACCAGAGGCAGCCGCCCGTGCCTCGAAAGCTTCTGCCTGTGCGCCGAGCAGCCGCAACTGCTCTGCGGAGTTCAGTTTCATATGCTCGCGTTGTCGATGTGGTTCATCATCTGCACGCTGTGCACCAGCGCGATACCTGCCTGCATCGCGGCGGCAACATGCACAGCCTCGGACATCTGCGCCTCGTCTGCGCCTTTTTCAAGGCAGGTCGAGGTATAAGCATCAATGCAGTAGGGGCATTTCATCGCGTGCGCGACAGCCAGCGCGATCAGCGCCTTCTCGCGCTCCGACAGCGCTCCGGCTTTCATGGTGCTGTTGTAGTAATCAAAGAACTTGTCTGCCAGCTCCTTGTTGACGCGGCCGATGTTGCCAAATTTTTTCAGGTCTTCCGATTCAAAGTAGTTTGCCATGAGGTTTTCCTTAGGCGTTATTGGCCCGTAAGGCGAGTCGTGCGCGCAAGCCGATTCTTACCGCAGTTTCGACCGTCAGCCAGCATTCAGCTGGCGATATTTTACCCCGGCATAGGTTCTGTTTTGCCAGGGCGGTGGTGCATCAGCTAGCCGAGTGTCTTCAGGTAGGCGTCATAGCCTGCAGCATCGAGCAGGTTCGCTGCTTCAGCTTCAGAGATGCCTTCGATTTCAAACAACCATCCCGCGTTATAGGGGTCGGTATTGACCAGGGCGGGGCTCTTGTTCAGGTCGCCGTTGATTACGACCACCTTTCCCGAAAGTGGCTGGTAGATTTCCGAGACGGCTTTCACCGACTCGATGGTTCCCGCTACCGCCATGACCTTAATTTCTGCACCTGCTTTGGGAAAGTCAATATAGACAACGTCGCCGAGGGCGCCCTGTGCATAGTCGGTAATACCGACCCGGGCCTTGTTGCCTGAAATCTTTACCCATTCGTGTTCTTTAGTGTACTTGAGGTCCGCGGGAATATTTGCCATGGGGGCAGGGTGTGGCCCACTCATAGGCAGTAAATATCTTTGCGCCCGAATAACCGGTAAGGATTCCGGCCTGTACCGCGAAAGATTACCGGATTTTTTCTACGAGCGCAGTGTCTGCGGCTTCCAGTTTTCTCATCGAGCGGTGGTAGAGACCGTCGAAAGTCTCGTATTCGGTCTCTGCGAGGCCCGAGAAGCCGAGAAGATGTACAGTTTGGTAGGGAGTGTCTGTGAGCATCAGGGCAGCAAAGTAAGACAACAGGTTGCGGTCGCGCGCCATATCATCTGCTTCAAGCCGCAGGTTTTCTGCTTTGGCGCTGCCGTTTAACCGGCTAAATGCGTTCGTACGCTTTTCCAGTGCGAGGTAAAAAGCCTGGCCCGAGAAGCTGTCCTGTGACCCGGCGCTCTCGGAAAGCGGCAGTAACGTGATGAGCTGGCCGCCCAATGCGCGCTCCATTTCGTGAGCTACCGCACGCGCTTCGCGCTGCGCGTTGATCTTGATGACGGCGAAGAGTGATGCCCTGGCATTCAGCTGCGAAAGGTGAGCCTGGCCGGTTACCGGGCGCAGCAGCACGACGCGGCTGCGGTAACGCGACTGGAAAGCATCGTTGAAACGTTTTTCATCTTCCGGGTTCACCAGTGAATTGGAACTGAAGGCCGCCAGATAGCGGATGTCATGGCGGATTTCCATATCCTGAACGGCGCCACGGCAATTCAGCATTGCCGGAATTACCGCCAGCGAGAGCAGAATCAGCGTGCGCATGAACCGGTCAGAGAGCATAGCGGCACGGGATGGTAAGGCAAATGTGCAGACAATTAAAATATTGACCCGTCAGATCGAGCATCCTTCTTTCCTTCGATGATACGCCTGCACGGTTACCCGATCAGTAACTACTATAACCGCGTCAAAATGGCGCTGCGGCTGAAGGGGCTTGGGTTCGAAGAGGTACGTGCTGCGCCGTCGAAAGACGAAGCTTACCTGAAGATTAACCCGCTCGGCGTTATTCCTACGCTCGAGATAGATGGAGTCTTTCTTGCAGAGACGCATCCGATGCTCGAATACCTCGAAGAGAAATTTCCTGAAATGCCCCGCCTGCTGCCGGCTGATCCCGCCGACCGCCACCGCGTGCGGCAGCTGGTCAACTACGTCGATATCCATATGGACAAGCCGATCCGTATGCTGCGTGATTTTCATACCCTTGACGCCTCAACGCCCGCTGCACTGAAAGAAATTGTGCTGCGTGAGCTGAAGCAGGCGGTGCAAAGTTTTAACGCGACCGCGCGTTTTGCCCCGTACGTCGCAGGCAACGAAATCTCTCTTGCCGACTGCGCAGCGTACTGTACGATTCCGTGGTTTGGCCTGCTTGCGGAGCGTCACCTTGGTGAAAACCCGCTGTCGGGTATACAGGGTTTTGCCGAGTACCGGGCGTTCATGGACCAGAATCCCGATTTTGCCGAAATCCACAAGACTGCAGAGAAGCAGATCAAGGTGATTGAACGCGCAAAGAAGTTTGCCGGCAAAGTCGGTCTCTAGGTAATTTGCGCTCAATGGTCTTTCGCCGTAAGAAGAAAGAGGGTTCGGCTCGCATCCTCGGATATAAGGCAAGTTACCTGCACTTCCCGGCAAAAAAACCGGCAGGCACGCTCGTCTGTTTCCATGGCTGGCTCGACAACGCTGCGTCGTTCGTGCCGCTTGCCGAGGCACTGCCCGAGTACGAAATTTTCGCGTGGGATTTTCTCGGTCACGGCAAGAGCGCGCACAAACACCGCGGCGAACGCTACCACTACGTCGATCTCGTCCCCTTCATCGAAGCTGCGCTGCGCCATGTTGACCGTACCGAAATTGTGCTGGTCGGCCACTCAATGGGGGCGGGCGCATCGGCGCTCTATGCGGGGGCAATCGGCGAACGCCTCAAAGCCCTGGTCACCATTGAAGGCCTCTCGCCGATGACCGCCGAACCAGCGGACGCGCCGAAAATTCTCGCAGACGGTGTGCGCGAATTCTCTAAAGCGCTAAATCTGCCAAAGCCTGTCTATGCATCGCCCGATGACGCGCTCAAGATCAGGATGAGGGTCAATGGCCTGAGCCGCGAAGCGGCGATGCCGCTGGTTTCCCGCGCGATCCAAAAAGTCGCGAGAGGTATCACGTGGCGCGCCGATTTTCGCCTGCGCGCACCTTCGCTCGTGCGCATGACGCTGCCGCAGGTCAAGAGCCTGCTGTCAGCGATACAGGTGCCGGCGCTGCTGGTGCTGGGTGACAAAGGTATGACGGAGCTCACGCGTATTGCCGAAACCGATGCCGACATCGGCAAAATCTTCGAGGTAGTAAAATTGCCCGGTCACCACCACCTGCACATGGACCATGCGGTACCCGTGGCAGCTGCGATCCGCGAATTCTTAGCCAGGTCCTGACATGACTGTAGCCGTGTATTCATTGAGCATGATTAAGCTGGAGACAATTTGGAAATAATACGAACCCGTGCCGCGATGCGCGAATATGCGCGGCAACATTCTGCGAATACCGGCTTTGTGCCGACGATGGGCTACCTGCACGAAGGTCATCTGTCGCTTGTCCGGCGGGCAAAGGCCGAAAACCGCAAGGTCGTTGTTTCGATCTTTGTGAACCCGGCGCAGTTCAACGATCCCAAAGATCTCGAAAAATACCCGGTGGATTTCGAGCGCGATGCCGCAATGCTTGAAGGGGAAGGTGTCGATGCCGTTTTCGCTCCCATGCGCGAAGAAATTTACCCCGACGGCGTGCCGGCGCTGCGCATGAGCTATGACGCGATCATGAACAAACTCTGCGGTGCGCACCGGCCGGGTCATTTTGAAGGTGTACTGCTCGTGGTGCACAACCTGTTTATGTGGGTGCAGCCACGGCGCGCTTACTTTGGCCTCAAAGATTACCAGCAGTACCTGCTGATCAGCAAGATGGCGCATGATCTCGAGCTGCCGGTCGAGGTCATTGGTTGCCCGCTCGTGCGCGAGGCAGATGGTCTTGCGATGTCGTCGCGCAACGTGCGGCTTTCGGCCAGCGGCCGGCAGCAGGCGCTCACGATTTCGCGGGCGCTTTTTACTGCAGCGGAGTTATGGCGGAGTGGGGCGGAGGTTGCAGAAACCGAAGCGGCGCTCCATTCTGCGCTGGCAGCGCTCCAGGTTGAATATGCGCTCGTCTGTGATGCAAAGACCCTGGTCACATTAACCGGTAAAGAGTCCCGGCCGAAAAACGTGGTCATCGCCGTTGCGGCATTTGTCGATGGCGTAAGGCTGATTGATAATATTCTATTAAAATGATCTGCGCGGAGCGCAGATCATTTTAATTTTTTCTGCGCCTTGCGGATCATACCCATCATGATCCTGAAAACCAGCGACGGTGCAATACCATGCAGGCGGTAAAGCATGCCTGATTCAAAGTTGCACGTGATGATGAACTTGCCTTTTTCTACAGCTTTGATAAATTTTGCTGCAACTGCCTCTGCGGTCATCAGTTTTGCGCTCTCTGACAGTGCCTGCGTTTCCATGGGTTTGGTCTTGTTCTCTTCGCTGTATCCCGGGGTTTCGGTATCGGGCGGGCAGAGTACACTGACCTGTACGCCGCGCTGGTCTAGCTCCTGCCGCAGTGTTTCGGCAAAACCGACCAGGGCAAACTTGGGGCCGGCATACGAGCTATAGCCGAAAACGCCCATGTAGCCCACGACAGAGGATGTAAAACTGATCAGGCCACCCTTTTGCACGAGCGCATGCAGGCCGCGTGTCAGGTGTACTGCGCCGAGATAGTCAGTCTTCACAGCCCGGTCAAACTCGTCGGCTGGCAGTTCGTGAAAATAGCCGGGCCGGGCATAGCCGGCATTGTTGATGATTCCCGCGAGTACAGGGTGTTTTCTGCGGATTGTCGCGCAGGTGGTCTCAATCGCCTTGCGGTTAGAGAGATCACAGCTGAACGTGTCGATCTTACCAGAGGGATTTTCTTTTTTGCACTCGGCCTGTGCGAGCGCGAGCGCCTTCTTGTCGCGGGCGATCAGCACGAGGTTTGCACCGCGCTGCGCGAGCATCACTGCCAGCGCACGGCCGATACCGCGGGACGCGCCGCTGATGACGTAAGTGCCTGAACCAAACTGGTGTGCCATTTACATTCCCACCCGGTCAAGAACCGTGCGCGCGAGTTCACCCGCTGAACGGTTGAGCGTCCGGCCCATTTCAAAGACCTGTGCCGCGCCGTTCTCATATGCCGGGCGTATGCCCTGCACAACCCCCGAAAGGGGCGCGATCTGTCCTAGTTGTTCGAAGATGCCCGCTGCCGCCATGCGGTGTAGGCCTTCGGCAGAGTCGATAGACTGGGCAAGCGTACCTTCAAGTTGTTGCTGGCTTTCACGCAGGTTCATGGTAGTCAGGCTTGCAAATCACGCATGGTCTGCCAACACAATTACGCCGATTGCTGCGGGGCCGCGCGCGTGCCAAAATTTTCGGGCCAAAGGAGCAGGATGCGGTGTTTTCGCCTTGACGCCGGGCTCAAAATGGAGTGCGGCTCAGCCGTGGCGAAAAAGCTGCTTTTTCTACCGATCTTCATTGCCCTGCACTGTGCCGGCAGTGACGCCATGTACGACCCACCCGGTGGCAAAGGTTTCTGGGCACGCAAGAGCGACCTGACGACTGGAAAGACAAGCTTCTACCGTGTCACCTCGATGTTTGCCGCTGCCTCGGCACATGCGAACCTCTACGTCGAGGCGAAAGGAGACGTGCCGAAGTCTTCGATCGATGGCCTGCTGGCGGCATTTGAGAATAATATCGTTCCAGTGGAGCATGTCTGGTTCACGATGCCCACTGACGTTGACCAGAACGGCAAAGTGATCCTGCTCCTGCTCGACATCCAGGACGGCTACCGCGAGGGTAGTTCTTCCGGCTACATTGCAGGGTATTTTGACCCGCTCAACCATTACTCGGACGCTTCTGTCAATGCGCTGAACAGCCAGTATCACAGCAACCAGGCCGAGATGCTCTACCTTGATACGTATCCTGCCGACGTAACCAGGACGGGCTTTTTCGCGACGCTGGCGCACGAGTACCAGCACCTGCTACAATTCGGCAAATACTACAAGGGCGACCAGGATGACATTGAACCCACGTGGATCGACGAAGGTCTGTCTGAGGTCTCTTCTGATCTGACGGGGTATGGCCCCCAGATAAGCCGCGCTAACACCTTTCGTAGTGCGCTCATCAACAGTACGTCGCTCATCCGCGAGCCGGCACAGTTTGGCCTCGAGCACTATGCGAACAGCTATATGTATTTCCGTTACCTCGCGGACGTTTACGGGTTGGGTTTAATTGCTTCGATCTTCAATAACAATATTGTGGGTTTAGCGGGCATCAATGACTCGATCAGCCGCTCCGATGCGAACCTGACCACTATATGCGGCAATACGGTGAGCCACAGTTACCGCTATTTTGATTGCGGCTATCGGTTTATGTGGGCTGCATGATCGCCGGCAATATCGGAGATTCGCCCACGGGAACAATCACATCCGCCATAACGGCACAGCCGATTCAACTCTCGGTGCTTCGGGTAACTTCACTTATCGGCTTAATGGCGGCAACCTGCAGTTCTCGCAAGAACTGGCGAATAACCTGCTCAACGGTTCGTATGATGCCGCGAGTTCGCGGCCGACTGGTGCGTTGCAGGTTATGCTCCGCTACTCGCAAAGGTGAAAAACGGCAGTTCGCCACCTGGTTTTTCTCCGGCTGTTCCAGTTGTGGCCTGACAATCGTGCAGGGCTCGTACTATGCAGTGTTTAACCACGATGCCAATACGGCGACCACCCACTCGGCGACCGTGGTTGATTCTTTGCAGCCGTCCGGTAGCTTAGAACCCGCAGCACCCTTACCTGAGCCCGTCGCTGAAACTCCTCTGGAGCACAGGGCGATGCACTGGCATTTTCCAATGCCGAAATCCCAACTCGAGCTGCTTAGCCCGTAACCAGTCAGATTATCTTATCGTGCCTAAGCGAGGGCAGGCGCTGGCGCACCTCTTCGATGCGTTGCAGGCTGAGCTCGGCAACTGCCACGCCCGGTCGTTCATCGAGTTCGACAGCGATTTCGCCCCACGGGTCGATGATCATGCTGTGGCCATATGTCTGCCGACCGCCAAAATGTTCACCGCACTGTGCGGCTGCCAGCACGTAGCAGGTGTTTTCAATCGCGCGGCTGCGCAACAAGACATGCCAGTGCGCAGCGCCGGTCAACCGCGTGAAGGCGGCCGGTACGCATAACGCCTGAGCTCCCTTGCGTGCATAGGCACGGTAGAGCGCGGGAAAGCGCACGTCGTAACAGATACTCATGCCGATGGCAAGGCCTGCAGTTTCGAAGGTTTCAAGGTGCGGTTCACCGGCTTCCGTCGAGCGCGATTCCCGGTAGCTGACATTGTCGCCGGGCATCGCATCAAACAGGTGCAGCTTGTCGTAGCGGTGTAGTATTCCTCCCTGGGGAGTCACCGTCAGCGCCGCGTTATAGAATTTCCCGCTTGCCGCAGGCATGGGCATGCCCCCGCCGGTGATGGTCAGGTTATGCTGCGCTGCAGCCTGCCGCAGGAAATCCAGCGCACGCTGGCTGATTTCTTTGCCCTTACTCAGTTTTTCCTGTTCACTGCCGAGAAAGGCGAAGTTTTCGGGCAGCAGTGCATAGGTAGCACCCTGCCGCGCGGCGTCGGCCAGCAGCAGACCGGCGGCATCGAGGTTGGCCCCCGTGTCATTCTGCGAGTTCATCTGGATTACGGCTGCGCGCATGGGAACAAAACCCCTTTTTGCTTTCCAGCCTGTCTGAAAAGCCTAAGTTGGGTGCGCCTTCTGGATCGGGTCAACAGACACCTTTCCTTAAAAAACCATAGGGGGTTACATGGCAAAGAAGAACTACGAGCTCGTTCTTGTGCTCTCAGACAAGAATGGCGATGACAAAACTCGTTCGCGCGAAGAAGCAGAAGCTTCACTCACCAAGCGCGGCGCTGAGATTATCCAAAAAGAAGACTGGGGTGCAAGACGATTGTACCACCTGTCCAAGAAGCAGGACCGCGGTCACTACTTTTACTACGGTTTCAAGAGCGACGGCTCTGCAATCCAGCAGATCAACGGTGACCTGCGCGTGAATGCAGGCGTGCTCAAAGCAATGATCACCGTGCTCGACTGATATGGCGAGCGACATCAACCGTGTTATCCTGATCGGGCGCCTGACGCGCGATCCGGAGCTCAAGTCGACCAACTCGGGAAACTACTTCTGCCGCTTCTCACTTGCGTCTAACCGCAACGTGTATAACAAGCAGTCCGGCGAGAGCCGCGACGAAGTCGGTTTCTTTGATTGCATCGCCTGGGGCAAATCAGCCGAGACTATTCACAAGTACCTGCAGAAGGGCCGCCGCATTTGTGTGGAAGGCAGCCTGCGCTGGTCTTCGTGGGAAGGCACCGATGGCAAGAAACAGAGCAAGGTTGAGATCAATGTCGAGGGATTCCAGTTTCTCGACGCGAAGCAAGACGGGGGCGGTTCGGTGCGGGATACCGGCCCCTCAGAACCATCGGGCTCGGCTGCTCACTTTGACACCGGCGCGATGAGCGACGACGATATCCCGTTCTAGTTATAGTTACACTCAAGAGGAAAAAATGGAAGAACGTCAAGAAAGAGAACCACGCCGCGAAGAAGGCGGGTACGAAGAGCGTAAAGGTCGCGGCGACCGTGGCCCACGCTTCAAGAAAAAGACCTGCCGTTTCTGCGAAGTAAAAGATATGGCAATTGATTACAAGCGCGTGGACGTGCTGGTAAAACTCGTATCAAACAAAGGTAAAATACTGCCGCGCCGCCTGACAGGTACCTGCGCACTGCACCAGCGTGCAGTCGCGAAGGCGATCAAGAAAGCACGCAACGCCGGCTTTATGCCATTCTCGGTATAAAACAGCAGAAATCATGGAAGCGGTGCTGGGTTTTCCTTTAAGCCTTGCATTCGCTCTCATTCCGATCTACCTTTACCGCCCGTCATTCAACCGCCGCTTGTGGTTGTGGGGAGTTTTCCTCCTGACGGGCCTTTTTTTGCTCCTGCCAGGCAAGCTCCGCATTGAAGCTTTTCTGCCGGGTGGGGCAGCTCCTTTCTTTTTTATCGCCGGTGTCTGGGTAGTGGCACTGAACCCCACGAGTTCGATCTACAAGCTGCTCAATATGCCACTGCCATCGCGCAAAGAGCTTAAAGAAGAGATTGAAAAAGTGCCAGATGTCGAAAGTCGCCTGCAGAAGTACCTGGCCCTGACGATGCAGCTGAAGAAGATCTGGCTCAAGCGCGACCAGTTCTTGTCAGGTTATAACTCCGCCATGCTGCTGATATTCAGCATAGCGGCGACGCTGGTATCGTTCGGTGTCGCTGTCTACGAGTATTTCCTGACAGGGACACTGAAGCAGCTGCTCGAAGAAATATACAAGCAGGTGGCGGCGCGCATGCAGGCTTCGGGTGCTGAAGTCGTCGACTTTCGGCCGCAGCTGCTTGAGCTGAGTCCTGTGTTCTTTTTTGCCTCAAGCTTTGCCTCGGTGTTTTGCCTCGGCATCTTTCTGCGTATTTTTGCGCGGCTGCGCTTTAAGCAGAACCTTGTCCAGGGTTACATGAGCCTGTTTCGTATTCCGGACAACTGGGTCTGGGGGCTGATTGGTTTCTCCGGCATCTACCTGCTCGGCCTTAAGATCGAGGCGCTGAAGCCGGCAACTTTTGTTGTGCGCAACGGTATGCTGATCCTGCTGTTTCTCTACTTGCTGCAGGGAATAGGGGTCGCATCGCTGTTTTTCGAGGTGCGCCTGGTTCCCACGCACTGGATCGCGCTCGGCGTGATGCTCATGGGGCTCTGGGTTCCCGAACTTCTGACCCTCATAGCCCTGTTTTTTACGGTTCTTGGGCTGGCTGAAGTCTGGTTTGCCCTGCGGAAAAGGTCTTTACGCCCTGTCACCGATGCCTGATTTGATCTAATGCGCGTCATTCTCAAGCAAGATATCCCTACGCTCGGCCGTGCCGGCGACATCAAAGAAGTTCGTGACGGTTACGCCCGTAACTTCCTGTTTCCCCGTGGCCTGGTAATGAACGCGAATGTGCGTTCAGTCAAAGAAAAGGCCTTTCTTGAGCAGGTACAGGCGCGCAAGATCGCCAAGCGCAAGAAATCGGCAGAAGAGCTGGCGGGCCAGCTGAATGGCAAAGAAGTTACCCTGCAGGCAAAGGTCGGCGAAGATAACAAGCTTTTTGGCAGTATCACCAACATCCAGGTGGCAAAGCAGCTCGAAGCAATGGGCTTTACTGTTGATCGCCGCGCGATCGTTCTCGACGAGAACATCAAGGCACTCGGTAACTACAAAGTACAGATTAAACTCCACGACGGCGTGAACGCTGCTATCCAGCTGCACGTTGTTGCTGGTTAATTCGTTTCTCTCGGGTCTATATCGAGTACCAGGCTGATCCGTCCGGCCAGCCTGGCCATTCTCTCACACAAAGGAACAACGCGCTTCAGATAGCTGCGCAGGGCTGCCTCAGAGGGTGCCTTGATCAAAAAGTGTACCCTGAATTCATTCTCCAGTTTGTGGCGCCCCGGCGATGCGGGGCCCAATACTTCGATGCTTTCCTGTGAGGTTTCACCGAAAAGTTCACGCGTGTTCTGCGGGCGAATTTCACGCGCCAGCCTATCGGCAAAGGTGAACAGCTCCTGCTCGTTGTCGCTGCGCAGCAAGAACCGCGCGAGTGCCCCAAAGGGGGGGTAGTGTGTTAACCGGCGCAGCTCGGCCTCTGCAGCGTAAAAGGTGTCTGCGTTGTGCTGCGCTGCGGCAACGACTGCAGGGTGTTGCGGTTCCATGGTCTGTATGACAACTTCACCGGGGCGGTGCCGGCCCGAACGGCCGACCACCTGTGCCAGCAGCTGCCAGGCATGTTCTGAGGCGCGGTAGTCGGGCGCATTAAGCACCGGGTCAATCGACAGTACTCCTACCAGCGTAACTCCTTCAATATCAAAACCCTTCGCGATCATCTGCGTCCCGAGCAGAATGTCTATCTGTCGCTCACGCATGCCCTGCAGGACGTCGTTGGCGAAGTTCTTCTGCCGCGTGGTGTCACGGTCGAGGCGGGCATACGAATAGGAGCTAAACTGCGCCTCGAGAATGTCTTCAACCTTTTGGATGCCCCGGCCGGACAAGTGGCGCGGCTCGCCGTCTTTCGGGCAAAAACGTGCATAAGTTTCGGAATGACCGCAGTGGTGGCAGCGCAGGGTATTATCTTTGTGGTAGGTTAGCGTGACCGAGCAGCGCGGGCACTCAGCAAATGCGTCGCATGCCGGGCAGTGCACGTGCGTGCTGTGCCCGCGCCGGTTCATCAGCAGCAGTACCTGGTTCTTGTCGCCCAGGTGTTCGTGCATCTTTTCCATCAGGAACGGAGAGATCAGGCCCTGCTGGGTGTGGTAATCGGGTATAAAAACCTTCGGCAGCGCCTGGCCCGTGGCGCGCTCGCGCAGCCGGTAGAGCTGGGCGTGGCCTTCTTTGGCGCGCATAAGAGATTCGAGCGAGGGGGTGGCTGAACCGAGTATGAACCGTGGCACCTGCGGTTCGCACTGCTGCCTCAGCCGGGCGACAACACGCGTATCGAAGCGCAACGAACGCTGGTCTTTGAACGAGCCATCGTGCTCTTCGTCGATGATGATAAGGCCAAGTTTTGCCGCGGGCAAAAAGACGGCGGAGCGCGTGCCGACAGCGATGCCGGCTGCGCCCGAAAGAAAGGCCTGCTGGCTCGCGAATCTCTCTCCGTCGCTCAGGCCTGAATGGTAGAGAACCGAACGGTTACCGAACCGCTGCCGTATGACATCCATGATCTGGCCTGACAGGGCAATTTCGGGTACCAGCAACAGCGCCTGTTTGCCGCGGGCGAGGGCCTGCGCAATCAGGTATTCATAGATGCGTGTTTTACCCGAGCCCGTCACGCCCCAGATGAGGTGTTCGGGTGCTTCGCCCGCAGGCTTGCTGAGAATTGCGTCTGCCACCGTCTGCTGCTTTTCGCTGAGCGACGGAAGCTCCGGTGCGGGAAGCTCGGGTACCTGATGTACCTGTGGCTGGTCTTGCTCGCTGCCGGCCTTCTTGCGCGCGGTCTTTTTCCCGCTACCGCCGGGTGTCCGTGCCAGCATAGGCGGTAAAGTCTGCGCAATTACTTCTTCGAGAGGAGAAAAATACTGATTGGCGACGAGCTGCGCGACTTCAATCCCAGTGGCGTTCAATACCTTGTGGGATTTCGCAAGATCTGCTTCCGTGACGCGCAGTCGCGAATCGGCCGAACCTTTCGCTTGCGAAAGCAGGACTGCGGTTTTTTTTTCTACCCCGTTCAGCCAGGTGAAACGGTGGCCGAGCCATTCTGTTGTGTCAAAGTCGGCATCGGCCGTGACAACAGCCGTGTGTCCTGCCTGTTCGACAAAAAGCCGGAGCATCAGGGAGAAACAATTTCACCCAGGAACGAATACTCTGTATAGGCTTTGAGCTCCACCACCGGCATTGAGCCCACGGTGAGCGCTTTCACCTGTTTGTCGCCCGTCAATGGTACGGTGACGACTTCATCACTTTCGGGTGCATCGTGCGCCCGGCGCAGCACAATTTCGCCGCCGCTGATTTCATCGACGATCATCGTTTCGCGGCGGCCAATCAGCCCCAGCGCATACTGTTTGCGGGTCTCGAGGTGGATATCGCGCAGTTCATTGATGCGGCGGTATTTTTCTTCATCGCTGACAGTTTCGGCCATTGTATCGCCGGCGCTGGTGCCTACCTCGTGCGAGTAGCGGAACAGCGCCAGTTTGTCGAGCCGGTGCCGGCGCGTAAAATCTACCAGCGCCTGGTACTCAGCCTCAGTTTCACCGGGAAATCCCACGATGAACGAAGTACGGATTTCAAAGTCGGGTGTAATGGAATGCGCCTTGTTGATAATTTCGTCGAAGAGCGTTACGTCAGATGGACGTTTCATGCGCTTGAGCATTTCGGGTGCAACGTGCTGGAACGGGATATCCAGGTAGGGCGTGAGTTTGGGATATTTTTTCCACAGGTCGAGCAGGTCGAGCACGCGCCGGTCAGGAAAAAGGTACTGCAGGCGAATCCAGCGGATATCTGCGCGCGCAGAAAGGTGTGAGATAATCTGCTCGAGTTCATCGATTCCCTGGCTGATTGTATCCTGGCTGACGAGTACAACTTCATGCAGGGGCACGGTACTGCCGCGCAGAGCAAGTTCATCGGCAATCTGCCGGTCGATATCTTCGAGCGAGTAGGTCTTGAGCCCGCCGCGTATTTTCGGGATGATGCAGAAGGCACACTTGCGGTCACAGCCCTGTGCGATACGCAGCCAGGCAAATGGCCGCTGCGTGTCTGCCCCGAGGCTCATGATCTCTGACGAGAGTTCTGCAGCATGTCCTGCGGGTTCGATGCCGAATTGTTCTGTGATAAGGCCGCCGACTTCGTGGTAGCGCTGCGTGCCGATGGTAAAATCGAGCTCCGGAATATCCTGCGAGACGGCCTGCGAGAAGCGTTCGACAAAACAGCCGACCAGGCCAACCTTCATGTCGGGCGATTTCTTTTCTTTTACCTGGAGCGCATTGAAGACCGTCTGTATTGTCTCTTCCTGTGCTTCGCGGATAAAAGAGCAACTGTTGATCAAAAAGAAGTCGGCTTTTTCAGGCTTTTGCGCCTCACGAAAGCCCAGGCGCAATAGTGACGTGCGCATGCGCCGCGAATCGACCCGGTTCTTGGGGCAGCCGAGTGTTTCGATGTGAAAGCTCATATCTGCCGCAGATCGTTTTGCAGCTGTTGTGGCCTTTGACTGTTTCTGGGATTTCTTTTTCTGCTCGGGCATTCTGCCTGCAATATAGCCACGGGCAGGGCCCGTGGCTTATGTTTTTAAGCGTCTTTTATGACTACCTTGAACTTTGACTGCTCGACCGGGTCGCGCATCTTGCGGATAATCTTGTTGGCTACGCTTCCCTTGGGTCCGAGAACTTCGCTTTTTCCATTGATGGTCAGTTTCACGTCACCGGCATCGCCAATTTTGATCTGGATGCTGTCGTTTGCCTCAAGTAGCAGCGGTGTGTCGCGCTTGAAGAGGCCCCGCTTGCCGGGCTTGCCATCGACGAAGTACTCGATATAGGTATCGCCTGTAAGGACACCCTCGAGGCGAATGAGAAAGTTGTCAGGGTTCGAGACGCGCACTTCAGTGACCGGTGCGCCCTCAGCAGGCTGCACTTCTTCACCGAGGTCAATCACCAGTTTTGCGTTGTTGGCGGTTACGCCGGAAAGTGTCACCTTGAACTTGCGCGGGATTGCCGAATCTTCAATGTCGACCGGCTCTTCTTCTTTCAGTGAATACTTCTTGCGGCCGGGATAAACCTCAAGGCCCACCGAGTAGTTGCCCGTCTTTTCATCAGATACGATATCGCGCAGAACGATAAATACCTCGGTGTTCTGTACCGAGAAGCTGATTGCCCGTCCTTTCTTGATAATCTGCGGGCTAGGGCGGCCAGGCTGTAGTTTGACGTGGTCAGATTCAACATCAGGCACGGTGGTTGAGTTGCGGGTAAAATTGGTCACCGCGCTCGTCTGGCTGTCCACGCTGGAAGTGCCGGCGTCTTTACCAGACGAGAAGTGGCTCACCAGCATCACTATGCCCGCTATCGCCACCAGGACTATAGGGATAATAATCAGCGGCTTGGCAAATTTTTCCAGGTAGTCGCTCAGCTGTACCGTGGGCTGCATGAGTTCGTGCAGTGGAGTTTCAGTTTCGGTGAGCTGTGACCCCTTGTAGAGGCGCTTTACCTGCTCTGGATCAACCTCGAGGTATACTGCGTAGCTGGCAAGAAAGCCCAGCGCATAAGTTTCGCCCGGAAAGACCATGTAATTGTCGTCTTCGATTGCCTGCAGGTGGCGCGCTGTGATCTTCGTGTCATCAGCGGCCTGACGCAGGGGGATGCGTTTTTCTTCCCGGGTTTTTCTTAAGAGCTGGCCTGCTGTCATGCTTACTCCGTCGTCAGTGGATTATCCACAATCTTGGAATTTTCCGGTTCTTTGAACTGGAAAAGTTTTGCGTCGATTGCGGGGTTTAGTTTAATATTGGTAAAAGTCAGTTCAACGCTGCGCCCGCTGGGCGAAGAAGCCTGCATCCGGCGGATCAGGTATGTTTCTGGTTCTACGTATAGCGTAATCTTGTCATAACCACCGGTAATTTCTTTCTCTTTAAGTTCCAGAACAAAGAACCGGCTGCCATCAAAATCCCGTGGTTGTTCAGGTTTGTCGAACCGGTAGTGGTAACGGCGAAAGAGGTTACTCAAACCCTCTGCAGTCCCGGCGCTGTAGAGCGATTTGCCGTCTTTGTCCTTTGTCTTGAGAGGCTGGCGACCCACTGCCCGCAAGCGCGCGACATAGACGTAAAGGGTTTGGCCGTTGCTCACGATTATATCGCCAGCTGGCTGGCTGAAAGTGAAGTTCAATTTGCCACCTTCGCCATAAGTTGCTACGCCAGAGCTAGTGCGTGTCTTGCCGAGGTCTTTGATGCTCAGCGAAAAATCTGCCTGGTACGCTTTGAGCGCCTTGAACTTCGCCTGCATGGCCTTGGCCACGTCAGAGGGGTGGACAAAACTGTCGGCCCAATGTGCAGGTGCTGTAATCAGTAGTCCAGCCAGTATGTACGCGGTTTTTTTCATATGAATTGCCGGGGATTTTCCGAGAAAATTTCGTTTGAGAAACAGGGTGTCAAACAATATCAAAGGGAAAAATCATTGACCGGCAATTGAGCTAACCGATGCCACCCACGACCTTATCATGAGTAACCCCAATACCTCCGCCACTGCGGATCGCCGGAAAAAATATCTTGGCCTGATTCTTTGTACCGGGCTGTTCGTTGCCGCAACAGCCGGGCAAATGGACGCCAACGCAAAGAAAGAAATATCAGAAGAAGGCTTAACCGAACTCTTCAACGCCGCGCTGTTCCATGTGCGCAACGACTATGTTGACGATGTTTCGCGCCAGCAGCTGATGTTTGGTGCGATACGCGGTATGCTCACCGCGTTAGACGATGCGCACACGCGCTTCATGACAGCAGAAGAGACCAATGAGCTGCAGACCGAGATGCGCGGTAATTTTGGCGGTCTCGGTATTGAGATTTCGCAGCGCGATAATGTGCTTACTGTGGTTTCTCCGATCGAAGATACTCCGGCGATGCGCGCTGGTATCAAGCCCGGTGACAAGATCATTGAAATTGATAAGAAAACTACGCGTGACCTGTCTCTCAGCGAGGCGGTGAAGCAGCTGCGCGGCAAGCCAGGCACTTCGGTCAACATCAGCGTTGTACGCGAGGGTGAAGATGAAATCCTCTCATTTGACCTGGTGCGCGAAGTAATTAAGATACAGGTTGTAACTTCACAGTTCCTCGAAGCAGAGAAACTTGGCTACGTGAGACTGAAGCAGTTTAACCAGACAGCGACAGAAGACCTCGCGAAAGCACTGGCAGACTTCAAGAAGCGCAAGGCAAAGGGAGTTATCCTCGATTTGCGCTGGAATCCTGGCGGCTTGCTTGATGCCGCTCACCGCATCAGCAATTTTTTCATAAAATCAGGAGTGATCGTTTCAACCCGTGGCCGCAAGAAAGAGCTCGATCGCGTATTTAATGCTGACCCTTCAGCCGCGATCGCCGCAGATCTGCCACTGGTTGTGCTCGCGAATGAAGGTTCTGCCTCGGCAAGTGAAATCGTCACGGGGGCGATCAAAGACCACAAACGCGGCAAATTTGTCGGGGTGAAGACCTTCGGCAAGGGGTCGGTTCAGAATGTCATCAGTATGATGTACGGCACCTCGATGGCGCTCACCATACAGAAGTACTATACTCCCTCAGGAGTCTCGATCCATAAGAAAGGTATCGAGCCCGATATCAATGTGCCGGCGCTTGACTTCAACAAAGATGATCGCCGTCATTACAAAGAGATCCGTGAGAAGAAGATTCTGCAGGATTTCGTGAAGGAAAACAAGGTTTACAATGCCGAGACGGTGCGCAAGTTCCAGAAGATGGTGGCCGCGAAAGGGCTGACCCTCACGGACTATGCAGCGAAGAGAGCTCTCAAAGATGAGCTGACCAAGAGCGAAAATCGGCCGGTTTTTGACCTCGAATTTGACGTGCAGTTGCAGCGCGCCATCACTGAGCTTAAAAAGTGAGTCGTGCACGGCTGGGGGGAATGCTTTATGCCGGCCTGTCTGCCCAGTCAAATGTTGTTTTTTGATTGACGATAAAAAACGTGTTAAGGATGCGTTAAGAATATAAATTAACCGGAGCCAATGCCATGGAAATCAGCCAGAGAGAAAAAGACGCTATTACCATTCTAGATATTCAGGGGGAAATCGACCTCTACAACGCGCCGGAGATCAAAGATATCATCCAGAAGCTGATTGAAGCGCAAAAATACAATGTCATCATCAACTTGGAAAAGGTTTCGTACATTGACTCTTCAGGTATCGGGGCCCTGATTTCCAGTCTCTCAAACCTGAAGAAATACCAGGGCGGACTGAAAATCATCAACGTCTATGCCTCCGTAAAGAAGGTTTTCGAACTCACGAAGCTCACGAGCTTTTTTGAGATTTACGAGTCGGAAGCAGAAGCGCTGGCAAAATTTAAATAATGAAATTCAATATTTCCTATCAACTCACCGGAGCAACCATGCAAAAATCCAAATTCCGCGCACGCGCAGCGATGCTTATCTCAGCTGCAGCCATGGCACTTGTTGTTGGTTGCGGCGACCCGATTCCGATGGAAGAAATGGGAGTTGCTAAAGTAGCGATTGCCCGTGCAGAAACGGTGAAGAGCTCTAAATACTCTGCGCAGAACTTTGATGGCGCACAGAAAGCGCTGCTCGATGCACATAACCTGATCGAGCAGGGTAAAATGAGCGACGCGAAAGAGAAGGCGGTAGAAGCCAAGAAGCTCGCTGATGCTGCATACGACGAGTCAGCTCCAAAGCTGGCACAGGAAACGCGGGGCGAGGCAGAAGTGGCAATACGCTCTGCGGAAGAGGCAAATGCTGAGCAGTTCGCGGCAGATGACCTGGGCGCTGCAAAGGCGAGCCTTGTGCAGGGCGATAAATACTACGAATCAAAAGATTACCTGAGCTCATACCACCTGTTCGAAGAATCGCGCGAGAAAGCCCGTAAGGCGCTCACTACTTCTGAGGCGCAGGTAGAAGTCATGAAGCGTGACCTCGCCGAGATCGATGACACTATTGCTGCCGCCGAACGTGCCGGTGCAGCACAGAGCGCCCCGGATACTCTCAAAAAAGCAAAAGATGCAGCTGGTCATGCGCGCGGCGACCTGGAAAACAAGAAGCTAAAATCTGCGTACACAAATATCGAAGCTGCAAAAGTTTCTTCTAAAGAGGCACTTGTGGTTGCCCAAAAACAGTCTGCTACTGAAAAGCTGGCACAGGCGAAGAAAGATGTTGCCGGCGCAGAGCGCAAACTGAACGACCTAAAAGCGCGTGCAAGCAGCGGCAAGGGCGCGAAGGCGCTGGAGCAGTCTGAAGAAGCACAGCAGGCACTGAAGACGGCTGATGAAAATCTCGTAGCCGCTAAAGAAGCCCTCAACGCAGCACGCGAAGCAGAGAAGAACCAGGCATACGGTGAAGTAATCACGCAGTCCGAAGAAGCGAGCCGCCTGGCAAAAGTTCTGACAGATTCATTGCCGGAGACCGAAGTACTGCTGGCGCAGGCCAAGGACAGATCATCTGGTGCAGAAGGTACTGGAACTGAAGAAGGTTCCTCCGAAGAAACTGAGAAGCCTGCAAAAGCTGAAGATGACAGCAAGGCTGGCTGGAAGACCTACAAAGTGCGCTACATTCCTGAGAACCGCGATTGCCTCTGGAAAATTGCCGGATATAAGTTCATCTATAACAATCCGCGCCTGTGGCCGAAGATTTACCGGGCCAATAAAGCCAAGATCAAGAACCCTGATCTGATCTACCCTGGCCAGGTGTTCAAGATTCCGCCGAAGAAAAGCAAAGGAGACTAATCCCATTACGGCCGCACTGGCGCGGCCTCAAATATTCAGCACCGGTTCCGTCCGGAACCGGTTACCAAACATCATCAATCTCACCCCCGGCACTTAGGCTGGTAATTCACCCTAGAAACTCAAGAGGAAACAATGGCTCGTAAGAAAGGCGCGGACGAAGAGGCCGCAGAAACCACAACAGAGGCTCCCGAAAGAGGGAAAATACGCCTGCGTGGAAAGAAAGAGGGCGGTGAAGCGCCACTGGCTGTAGAAGAAAGCCCATCCGCGGCCCCGCAGCGTGAAGCGGCGCCGGTGTCTGCCCCTGCTGCGAACAACCCGCCGCGGGAAAATGGCCAGAACGGCAAGAAGATGGAAATCAGCGAGTTCAAGAATAAATCAATGAATGAGCTGGTGGAGATGGCGCTCTCGGTCGGCGTGGAAAACCCCGCTGACCTCAAGAAACCCGCGCTCATTTTCTCTATCCTGCAGAAACAATCGGACAACCCCGGCCTGGTCTATGCCGAGGGTGTTCTTGAAGTGATGCCCGATGGCTATGGCTTTTTGCGCTCTGCGAGTTACAACTACCTTGCGGGCCCGGATGACATCTATGTTTCGCCGGCGCAGATTCGCATGTTTGCCCTGCGCAAGGGTGATACCGTTTACGGCCAGATTCGTATGCCGCGCGACAACGAGCGGTTCTTCGCGATTCTGCGCGTTGATACGATCAATGGCGTGCCAGCCAGCGAAGCGATGCGCCGCGTGCACTTTGATAACCTGACGCCGCTGTATCCTGAGCAACTGATCAAACTCGAGACGACTGCTGAAAAATTATCTACGCGCGTGGTAGACCTTGTGTCGCCTATCGGCAAAGGCCAGCGCGGTCTGATCGTGGCGCCACCGCGCACAGGTAAGACGATGCTCATGCAGGACATTGCGAATGCCATCACTACCAATCACCCCGAGGTGACGCTGCTGGTGTTATTGATCGATGAACGTCCGGAAGAGGTCACAGACATGGCGCGCAGCGTGCGCGGTGAGGTGATTGCCTCAACCTTCGACGAACCCGCGAACCGCCACGTGCAGGTCGCTGAAATGGTCATTGAAAAGGCTAAGCGCCTGGTTGAACACAAGCGCGACGTAGTCATTCTGCTCGATTCGATAACGCGCCTCGCACGCGCTTACAACCAGGTGATTCCCTCTTCGGGCAAGGTGCTCTCGGGTGGTGTCGACTCGAACGCGCTGCATAAACCGAAACGTTTCTTCGGTGCCGCACGGAATATCGAAGAGGGCGGCTCGCTGACAATTATCGCCACCGCGCTGATTGATACCGGTAGCAAGATGGATGAAGTTATTTTCGAAGAGTTTAAAGGCACTGGGAACATGGAGCTGCACCTCGACCGCAAGCTGGTCGAGAAGCGGACATTCCCGGCCATCGACATGAACCGCTCGGGCACACGCCGCGAAGAGTTGTTGCTGGACAAAGAAGACGTGAACCGTATCTGGATTCTGCGCAAGATATTCGCCTCGCTGTCGACAGTCGAGAGCATGGAGCTACTGCTCGAAAAAATGCGCGGTACGAAGAACAACAAGGCGTTCTTGGATAGTATGAAGACCGGCTAGCATCGCCCGAAAATGCGGTTTTTTTTGACAGCCGTAAGCAGGCCTTTAGGCCGCTTTAGCAGCCGTTTCCCTCAGGAAACGGCGAGGCTTACGGCTGTCCCGCATTTTTGGAGCGATGGGGCTAGCTTTGGTCTGCGTTTTTTCGTAACGGGAACTGCGCGTTTCTGCAAGGCACGGGCTAGCGTGTCGTTGTTGTGTATTCTGAAATCGGCTCTCCCACATTTTCGGAGCGATGGGGCTGGCAAACCCCGGGCTTTTCTCAGTACATTCCTTTTTCTCCCTTTCGCGTTTCTCTTCCTCATCGCATGCGCTCCCTCGAAGGACACGGTGTTGAGTGATGTAGAGCGTAACTATACCGGGGCGGGCTTTCTCGACACCGATACGTTCCAGATTACCTGTCCTCTGCCTGCCAGCAGTGAAGACCGTCTTGGCATTTGCCGGCAAAAACTCATTACCGAACTGGTGCAGTATAAAGAGCGGTATGATCGCGAGGCGTTTGCGCGGCGCATGCACCAGGACTTCCTGCCATTTTTTAAGCCGGCTGACGTGACTGATGCTGAGCGCGAAGAGTGGCGGCGGAATTATCACGTTATGGCAGAAGGGCGCACCAGGCTGGTGTTTGAGAGGTCAACGGGTGATGGTTTCGAGGGCGTCTATCGCCTGCGGCTCAAAGACCTGATCTACCGCGTGCAAAAGGCCAAATAGGCCGGAAAACTGCAGATTTTTACACAGAAACTCCCAAAATCGAGGGCAATCAGCTAAGACCGGGCTACTGGTAAGCCGATATTCATATGTGGGCCGTTCGGGCAAAAAAAGTTCAGGTGACGGGCAAAGCCTGGTCACAATCCTTTTCGTGCTCGGCGTTATTGGCTGGGGCTTTTTCGCGATCGACCGGCTGACCGATTCTGACAGCGGCACAAAATCACCGCGCATCCAGGGGCGCGCTTCGGGCCAGGAGTCCGGCTGGAAAAAGGGCATGCGCGACTGGCTTTCCCGCTCGCTGAACTCCAAAGAGCCTGTATCAACCGCCCGGGCAGAAAGCGTTTCGCGCAATGTCGGTGCTAATGAAATCCCTCTGGTTCCAGACCCGAAAGGCCTGAGGGTCGACAGCGGAGAGCAGAGGGAGTTACTGACGGAACGCGACCCGATACCCGACGCCGAAGATGTTGGCCGTGAGCTACCGGTCTATTTATATCGCCTGAATTCGCGCGGACAACCTGTACTTTCGCAGGTGCGCCGCCGCCTGGCCAATGCCGACGCAGACCTGGCGCACCGGCTTGCGCTGGTGATCCGCGGGCCATCTGCAGCCGAAGCCGACAAGGACTACATTGATTCATTCATTCGCAAGCCGCGCATTTTGGGCGCTTCGATGCACGACGGCTGCGCGGTGGTTGACTTTGACACCAACTTCGGGGCGGGCGTGAGCCACCAGACACTCAAGTTCCAGATCCGGCAGCTTTTCCGCAATGTACAGGCCTGGACGAAGCTGCCTTGCCTGGAGCTCACCGTGCGCGGTAAGTACCAGCCGCACCTGGGAACAGACGGCATCTATTTTCCGAGGCGCCTCGACGCGCAGTGGCTGGCAGAAAACCTTTAGCCCGCTTCTGTCCGGCTTTCCCGGACTATTACTATCCTGATTGTAGAAGTAAGAAAAAAATGCTGGGAAGCCCTGTCTTTACTATACTGGCACTGTTGGCTATTGAGTGCTATCACTCTCTGGCAAGCAAGAACTGGCTCGGCTATGGAATTCCATAACGAGCCAGAAGAACAGGGGATTTTATGGCAGCAGAAAATATGACTCTTAAGACCAGGACGGTGTACGAGGCGGCGGTCAGCCGGGCGCAGGAGCTCGGACATGCGGATATCACACCCGAACACTTCATGGCGTCGCTGTTTACCGATACCGATGGCCTGCCGGTACAGGTCCTGCACCGCATGGGCGTGGAGCCGCAATCTGTTACACGGCTGTTTGAAACGTATCTCTCTAAGCTCCCCCGGGCGCAGGGCAATTTTGAACCCGGACAGAATCTTTCGAACGACGCGCGCAAGTTTTTGCAGCTGGCCGAGCGCGAAATGAGCGGGTTGGGCGACCAGTACCTGTCGCTCGAGCACCTGCTGCTGGCGTATACCAATGGCAGTTTTACGCTGAAGAAAGAACTTGAAGGCCTGGGGCTCGAGCGGCGCCGACTTGCAGAAATTCTGAAAGAACTGCGCGGTAACCAGAAGGCCGATTCGGACAACCCCGAGGCGAAGTTTAACGCGTTGCAGAAATACGGCAAGAACCTCAACGAACTCGCGCGGCAGGGTAAACTCGACCCGGTGATCGGCCGCGACGAAGAGATTCGCCGTACGATACAGATTCTCTCGCGCCGCAACAAGAATAACCCGCTGCTCATCGGCGAACCTGGTACCGGTAAGACAGCGATCGTCGAAGGTCTGGCGGGGCGGATTGTCACCGGTGACGTGCCTGAAATTCTCAAGGATAAGACTGTTATCACGCTCGATATGGGTTCTCTGATCGCGGGTGCGAAATACCGCGGCGAATTCGAAGAGCGGCTCAAGGCCGTCCTCGATGAAGTGCGAGCCAACCAGGACAAACTCATTCTTTTTATCGATGAAATACACACGGTTGTGGGCGCAGGCGCCGGAGAAGGGCAGCTCGACGCCGCCAACATGCTGAAGCCCGCGCTCGCGCGCGGTGAAATACACCTGATTGGTGCTACCACGCTTAAGGAATACCAGAAGCACCTCGAAAAAGACGCCGCTCTCGAACGCCGTTTCCAGAGCGTCTACGTGACTGAACCGTCGGTAGAAGATGCGGTGACTATTCTGCGCGGTTTGCGCGACCGCTACGAAGTGCACCATGGTATACGCATCACCGACGCGGCGATCGTGTCAGCAGCGACACTGTCGCACCGCTATATCAGCGACCGCTTTTTGCCAGACAAGGCAATCGACCTGCTCGACGAAGCCTGCGCGAAGCTCAAGATCGAGCGAAACTCGATGCCGCAGGAGCTCGACGATCTCAACCGGCGTATCGTGGCGCTGACCATTGAAGAGACCGCGCTTAACCGCGAAAACGACACCGCGAGTGTTGAGCGGCTGAATGCCGTGCGCAAAGAACTCGGCGAGCTGCGTGAAGAGTTCAAGGCAATGAAGCTTAAGCTCGACAGCGAAAAGCAGGACCTGACGCAGGTTTCGACCATCAAAGAAGAAATCGAGAAGCTCAAGGTCGAAGAGGCAGCTGCAGAGCGCAAGGGCGATCTGAACCGCGTGGCCGAGCTGCGTTATGGTAAAATTCCCGAGCTGCAGAAGAAACTCGAAGCGGCTGTGACCCAGATGCGCGGCAAGACCGACGGTGTGCGCCTGCTCAAAGAAGAAGTGACCGAAGAAGACATCGCCGAGATTGTCTCGCGCTGGACGGGAATTCCCGTCTCGAAGATGCTTACTTCAGAAAAAACCAAGCTCCTCAAGATTGAAGAGGCGCTGCACGATCGTGTTGTCGGACAAGAGACTGCGGTCGAGGCAATTGCAAACGCAATTCGGCGTAACCGCGCTGGTATCGCCGATGAAGATAAGCCCATCGGCAGCTTTTTGTTCCTGGGGCCCACCGGCGTGGGTAAGACTGAAACCGCGAAGGCACTTGCCGAGTACCTGTTCGACGACACCAAGGCGATGGTGCGCATCGACATGAGCGAGTACATGGAGAAACATTCGGTCGCGAAGCTGATAGGGTCGCCGCCCGGATACATCGGCTACGACGAGGGCGGGCAACTGACCGAAAAGGTGCGCCGCCGGCCTTATAGCGTGATCCTGTTCGACGAGATTGAAAAGGCGCACCCCGATGTTTTCAACCTGTTTTTGCAGATTCTGGACGAGGGCAGGCTGACCGACGCGAAAGGTCGCCTGGTTAATTTCCGCAATACGATACTTATTATGACTTCGAACCTCGGTTCGGAGCATCTGATGAACCGCGACCTTAACACCGAGGAGCAGGAAGTACGTGTACTCGAAACGGTGCGTGGCTACTTCAGGCCCGAGTTCTTGAACCGGCTGGATTCGGTGATCCAGTTCCACCGCCTGGGGCAGGAGCACCTGCAGAAGATCGCAGGACTGCAGATCGACCGCATTGTCGAGAAGATCCGCTCGCGCGGTATCGAGCTCGAGGTCGGCGACGACGTGAGAAAGCTCATTATCGAGAACGGCTTCGACGAAGAATACGGCGCACGGCCGATGAAGCGCGCGATCGAGAACCTGCTGCTGAACCCGCTGGCGACAACGCTGCTCGAGGGTAAATTCGAGCAGGGCAAGAAGATCACGGCGAAACGGCGGTTAGACGGCGTGGATTTTGTGTAGCGCTGGATGGTAGCAGGGGGCTTGCTTCTGCTACCTGCTGATACTGATTACTCCGCTTTCGCCGATTTCGAGCTTCGTCTTCGGGAAATCCTTCTCGGTCAGGCTGCGCATCAGTTCAATCGTCTTGCCTGATGGGTCATGCCGCGGTAGAGATTTTTCGGGCATGTGCATCGGGTGAATCTTACCGCCTAAGAAACGGCCCTCGTTATCGAGATCTATATCGAGCACGAGCGTGAGGCCTGTCTTGCCGCGTGACGACAGTGCGCCGTAGCCGATGAAGTTGCCGAGCGAATAGACGATGAGCCGGTTCTTGTAGAGCTCGAGCGCGCGTACGACGTGGGGGCCATGTCCTAAAATCAGGTCAGCGCCTGCGTCGATCGCGGCGTGTGCAAAGAGGGGCAGGTTGCCCCGGTTCTCGCCGAAGAAGATCTCGGTTTCCCTTTTTGTGTGCAGGAATTTTTCGCCTTCACCACCCCAGTGGCACGAAATTACCACGATGTCGGCATTTTCGCGCGCTTTTTTGACCAGCGCGCGCATCTCGTCGAGGTCGTGAATATAGTTGTGCTTGCGAAAGTAGCTGAAGGCGATGAATGCCACGCGTTTGCCCTGGGCGCGGGTGTAGGCGACCTGGCCCTTGCGGCCGACGCCGATAATGCCCGCCTCTTTCAGGTTTTCCATGGTGTCATTGAAGCCGCGTTCGCCGAAGTCGCCTGAATGGTTGTTGGCGGTGCTGAGCACGTGAAAACCCGCCTTCTTCAGTACCGCTGCGGTCGAGGGCGGGGTGCGAAAGGCAAAGACATGCTTGCTCGCGGTATTTTTCGAAGTTTTCGGGTAATCGGTGAGTGTGCTCTCGAAGTTACCGAACAAAATATCTGCGCCGGAAATATACTGTTGAATCGGGGCGAAAATATCATCGTAAGGATGCGCGGGCACGCGCTTTTCCGGGTACAGCGTGCCTGGCACGATGTCGCCCACTGCCTTGATACGTATGCGGTTAGCCGTTTTTTCTTTTGCTGCCGAATTGTCGGTTAGTGATAGTGAAACTACCAAGATGAAGAATACCTTTGCGAAGTGTCGGAGTGTTAATTGAGACGCTAAACAATTCATGGTTTGGGTATATCTCCTTTAGTACACGAGGTACCGGGGAGCCGGCGGACAGGATGACCTATCGAGCCGTCTCCTTCAGAACGCGCAGCACGAACTGCCGCAGGCGGCCAGGGCCTGAGCCATCGAGCGCTGACAGGAAGTCTTGCTGCCGCGCAAGGCGCTGGGTGAAATCCTCTGCGAGCTGTCTGTGGTATTCGCTCACCGGGTAAAGCTCAACCCTTTTGCCCAGGTAGATCGCCTCGAACATTGCCTGGCCGAAATAGCACGCGACACTCTCTGCTTGCCGCATCGATTCGGTAAATTGCCGGGGCGAGAGCCGGCCTGAAACCCGGGGGAAATCCGCCGCGGCCCGCGCACTGCTTTCATCAGCATGGAGCGTCACCTTTGCCTCTGCTGAACGGCAGGGCAGGCTTGTCACATGAACCGGAAGCAGGACCGCTGAGAGTGCTGTACGGTACTCGTTGTCATCCATCGCGGGGTGGGGCAAAGCGTTGTAGCAGGTATGCGCCTGCTCGCGGCCAAAACCACGGTTATCAAGCGCGATGCGCATGGCATTGCTGCCCAGTACCGATGCCGGGAAAGCCGTATCGCGCCGGTCAAGAATTGCCAGCTGGTAATCGAGCGGAAGCGCCGCGTCTTCTCCCTCGCTGAGTACAACTTTCTGTACTGTTACCTTGTGGCGCTTGAGCTCAAGTGAGAGCGTATGCATGCGCATTGCATGCCCGCTGCCAAATTCACTTTCAGGCCCGGTGATGATAAGTACGGTTTTCACTGCAGGTTATACCCAACAAAGAAGCTGATTTGTACCTGCTGAGACAGCATGTCGCGTGCGGCGTCAACCCCAAGCGCCGGTACCGTGATTTCCGTTAAATACATGCGCACGCCGGCACCGGGGCCCCAGAAGTAGATCGGGCTTTCTCGATCATGGGCGGCGCTGCCGGCGTCAACAAACGCAAGCGCTGCAAAAGTCGCCCACGGAAAGGTGAAGAGGGCGACCTGGTAGTTTACTGCCGCAACTGCAAAACGGTCGGCGGGAATGAGCAGCGCCGGCAACGTACGCGTGCCCTGCCAGCCTCCAAGGCGTTGCTCCAGCTGGCGCGGGTAGGCAGAATACTGGAAAGAGCCCAGTACGCTCAGAAAATGGGAGCGCGAAATTCGCACGTGCATTGCACTTGCGGACGAAATGACGTGCAGCTTTTCGCCCGTGAAGACATTACCGCGTTCGAGGTCGAGGGTCGTTTCATAACCCGACTGAAAGAACCCTTCGGGGGTCACGTTCGAGAAGCGCAGGCGTGCGCCTATGTTCATCACCGACGAGGGAGCAAGCGGAGCATTGTCAGTCATCACAGCCGAACGGTAACCGGCAAGCACTCCCACGAAAAAACCGGACAGCCATTGGTATCCCGTCGCTGATTGGAAGTCGTGCCGCATCATCGTGTAACTTTCAGTCACAACACCCGCGGGTGTCGCATCTTCGATGAATACTTTGCCGGTTAGATAACGGAAAGTCGTTGTGAAACGCGAATAGGCAATATGCGGGTCGGTAAAACCGGCGAGCGCCTGCCAGCCCCGGTTCGACGCAAGAGCTCCCACCGCAAGGCCCTTGTTTTGCCCGAGGAAATTCGATTCGACAGCAAACGCGCCCCCGATTTCGGTATCGCGGTAGCGCACGTAAACGGGTACCGGGTAGAGCGACCATTTTTCGCGCACGGTAATATGCAGGTCGCAGAGCGCGCGGCACGGTTCAGCGCTGTCGCGTTCAAGCAGTTCAACGCGTGCCTCAGAAAAAATGCGCAGGCGCAGAATCTGTGTGCGCAACTCTTCTGCGTCTGCGGCAGTGATCGGTTCACCCGGTTTCACCGCGATGAATTGCCTGACGACATTCTCGTGCGTGCGCGTCAGGCCACTAAACAGAATACGGTGGAGTTTTTTTTCTTCTGGCGCGCCACTGAGCGCGGTTGCTGCCAGGCTGAAGATAATGAATCTACGCGCTTTCACTGGCCGTGTTCGAGTACCTTGCGCCAGCGGCGCAGAAAGTACTCGCGGTTCAGCCAATCGACCTCGCCGGCGATTTTTGCTCTGTCAGTCATGCGCTCGCGGTAGAAGCGAATGTAACGAATCAGTTCGTCGGCTGATCCCGTTTCCAGCTCGGCGCCGAGATCTCCATCGACCAGGAATTCGTGCATGCCCTGTGTCGGGTGTGCGATGACAGGAATGCCGCTTTTGAGCGCAGCAAGCGGCAAATGGTCCAGTGTGCGCGTCTCACCGCAGAAAACAGCTTTGGCTCCCGCCAGGTAGTAGGCCTTTTCAGTGGCTGGCAGATTGCCCGCATAGAAAATGTTGTCGGGCTTCAGCTCGCGGAAAAGCTTGTTCTGCCGGTAGTCGCCCAGGACTACGAGTTTGTCATTGACGCAGGCGAACAGGTGCAGCAGCGCTTCAAGGTCTGCACTGTCGGTTGCGACAAAATATTCAGCCTCTGCTTCAGAGTCGGGGAAAAACAGGTCGCTGTCGACCAAGGGGTAGGCGAGCGGTACCGTGCGCCGGTGCATGGCGGCCAGGGTTGTTTTGAGGGCGAAGTTGGCCGCAACGATCACATCGATGCCGGCCGCAAACTCGAGGTCACTTTCCTGCAGTCGCAGAAGCTCCGCCGCCTTTTGGGTGTTGAGCCTCTCGGTGTCGGCCCGCCACAGGAAGGGCAGCAGGTCGTGTTGGTAGACAATGATGCGTGTGTGGGCGTCCTTTTCGCGGCGCAGGTGGCGAAGGTAACCGCGGGTATTGCAGATGACGAGGTCGTAGTCAGCAATGGGGATTTCAGACTGGATTTTTATCAATGCCTCGAGGTTGTCGAAACCCTTCCGGGGCAGCCGTGCGGCATAGAATTCGGTACGCCGCTGCGCCAGCGCCTCTGGTAGGGTTGTGCTGAAATTTTTCAGGAAGCCGACATGTGCGTCGGGAAACTGGCTGAGCAGTGCGAAAAATGAAGGATTCAGCAGGTCGTTTTCGTCGTACCAGTCCTGCAGTAAAAGCACGCGTTCGGCGGCCACTCTCTAACCTGCCCACGATGCAGGGCCTGCCGTAAAGACTTAATGAAGGTTTAGGCTCCAAAAAAGTGGTCGCTATGAGTCTGTTTTGGCTTTTGCACGTAAGAACCCCGGGGCGGTCAGCTTCGGAACATTACGAGGAGAAACCGTATGGCAAATGAACATGCAGACTATAAACCTGGTTTAGACGGCGTTATCGCCTGTATCACCAAACTTTCGCTGCTCGACGAAGAAAAAGAGCAGATTATCGTTCGGGGGTATGACCTCATCGAGCTGATCCAAAAGACATCTTACATCAAAGTTGCCTATTTGCTGATCTACAACAAGTTTCCTACAGATGCAGAAGCGAAAGCTTTCGAGCAGAAGCTGATGGCACAGGCTGATATTCCTGAAGAGATGTACGAAATCTTCAAGCTGCTGCCGAAAAAGACCATGGCGATGGATGCACTGCGCACGGGTATCTCGATCCTCGGCGGCTATGAAGACCACGCTGCGCTGATGGATACTTCGACAAAATCGAACGAAGAGAAGGCCCTGAAGATTCTGGCCAAAGCTCCCGCAATTGCCGTGAACAGCTACCGCGCTATCATGGGTCTGCCTTTCGTGAAACCAGACAAGTCGCTCGGCTACTCAGAGAACTTTGTCTACATGATCAAGGGTTCAAAGCCGACAGCTGTCGAAACCGATACACTCGACAAGATACTGACAACCTACATCGAGCACGAAATGCCAAACTCAACCTTCGCGGTACGCGTGGTGAGCTCAACACTCTCTGATATTTACGGTTCATGCGCGAGCGCGGTTGCTTCGCTCAAAGGCCCACTCCACGGTGGCGCCAACGAAGCGGCTATGCAGATGTTCCTCGAAGTGCAGAAGACCGGCGGTCCGTCTACGGCAGAAAGTTACATCATGGGCAAACTGCAGCGTAAAGACAAGATCATGGGCTTCGGCCACCGTGTTTACATGAAGAAGTACGACCCGCGCGCCTTCCTCATGAAAGACTATATCCCCAAACTGGTTGACCAGCGTCCGGACGGCAAAGACCTCTACTCGATCTACCAGACAATCGAGAAGACGATGGCACGCGAAAAGGGTCTGTACCCCAACGCCGACTACCCGATCGCGCTGCTGTACTACCTGATCAACGTACCGATCGATCTGTACACACCGATTTTCCTCTGCTCACGCCTCGCGGGCCTCGTTTCACACCACATTGAACAGCACGAAAACAACCGCCTGTTCCGTCCACGTGTGATCTACGAAGGGGCACGCGACCTGCACCCACCACAATAAGATCTGAAAATGCATTGTGCGCTACGCGCACGATGCATTTTCCTTCTCCATGAACCGGCTAACCCAGCTTTTCCCGCTCATCGCGGCGGCAGCGAGTGCGTTAGCCCTTTTTTATCCCCCCATCTTCACCTGGTTTGGCCCGCTCTATATCAAGGTCGCGCTGGCGCTGATCATGTTCTTCACCGGGCTAAGCCTCACCACTGCTGATTTCAAGCGTGTGGCGCGCAAACCGGGGCAGGTGGCTGCGGGTTTTGTGCTGCAGTACACCGTTATGCCGGCGATGGGTTATTTTACCGCGCTGGCCTTTGCTTTGCCAGCAGAGATTGCTGCGGGTCTGATTCTTGTCGCCTGTTGCCCGGGCGGCACAGCGTCAAATGTGATAACTTTTCTGGCGAAGGCGGATGTTCCCCTGTCGGTAACCATGACCGCGGTTTCGACCATCGCGGCTGCGATATTCACTCCCGCGCTCTCAGCCTGGCTGATTGGCGCGCGTATCCCGGTTGATGCACTCGCGATGACGCGTGATACGGCGATGGTGATTTTACTGCCGATTGCGCTCGCACTCGTGGCAAAGCGGGTGTTACCCCATGCAGCAAAAAAGCTTGAACACTCGGCAAATTTCCTGGCAGTACTGGCCATCACCCTGATCGTTGCCTCGATCATCGGCAGTTCGCGGGCGCAGATAATATCCGGCGGATTCAGCATCATTGCCGCGGTCTTCACCCTGCACGCGGGCGGCTTTCTGTTCGGCTACGTCTTTTCCCGGTTGCTGCGGATTCCAGAAACACAGGCGCGGACTATATCGATTGAAGTAGGCATGCAGAATTCTGGCCTGGGTGTTGTGCTGGCGATGAAACATTTGACCCCGCTGGCGGCAGTGCCATGCGCCGTATCATCGCTCATGCACAGCCTGATCGGCAGCCTGCTCGCCGGTCTTTTCAGCCGACGTCCCGCCGCAGCCCGTGAACCTTGAACCGCTGGCCGGCTGGCCTTCAGCAGGGCAGATTTGACAACGCGTGACGGCGTGTCTCGCCCGCCGGCGATGCCTACCGGGAAGCGTATGGCTAAGCACCGTAACCCGGTCAGAAAAGAGATGCTGCACAACCGGCTGAGCCGTGAACAGCTCTTGAAGCAGATAGCTGCCGAACCGCCCGTGCCGCGGCGAACCCTGTCGTTCTACCGTTACCTGAAGATTGAAAATCCCCGTGATCTCAGGGACGAGCTCTACCGCGAGTGGTCTGAGCTGGGCGTGCGTGGCCGCATCTACCTGGCGCGTGAAGGTATCAATGCGCAGCTTTCGGTGCCGTTGGCAAACCTCGACGGATTTCGCGCAGCCCTTGAAGGCCGGCCCGGATTCGGTAGCATGCGCTTTAATCCCGGCGTCGAGGATGACGGTAATTCGTTTCTAAAGCTGACCATCAAGGTGAAGCGCTACATTGTCAACGACGGCCTGGGGGATTTCGAGCTCGACGCGAGTGTTGCCGC
Source organism: Turneriella sp. (assembly GCA_046346875.1). Lineage (GTDB taxonomy): Bacteria > Spirochaetota > Leptospiria > Turneriellales > Turneriellaceae > Turneriella. The sequence continues at coordinate 445,466 of JAXMHG010000002.1, forward strand.
GCCACACCTCAAGCCGCTCGAATTCAACCGGGCACTGGAAGAGCCGGGTACTGTTGTCGTCGATATGCGCAACCAGTATGAATCAGAGGTCGGGCATTTTGAAGGTGCCATCTGCCCCGATGTGCCCACGTTCCGCGAAGAATTACCGATAGTTGCCGATATGCTGAAGGACAAGAAGGACGAAAAAATCCTGATCTACTGCACCGGCGGCATCCGTTGTGAAAAAGCCGGAGCTTACCTGAGAAAGCAGGGTTACACGAATGTGTACCAACTCGAAGGCGGCGTTATCAACTACGCGCACGCGGTAAAGCAAGAGGGGCTGCCTTCAAAATTCAAGGGCAAGAATTTTGTTTTCGACGAACGCCTGGGCGAGCGGATCACAGACGACGTGCTGGCAAAATGCCATATCTGCGGAGCAAGCAGCGACCGGCAGATCAACTGTGCGAATGAGGGTTGCCACGTGCTGATGGTGCAGTGCGAGGCCTGCGGCGAAAAGCTAAACAATTGCTGCAGCGAAGAGTGCCGCGAGATCAGCCTGCTGCCGCCCGAAAAGCGGCGCGAGCTGCGCAAGGCCGACCCGAACCTGAAAAACAAGGCCTGGTTCAGCAAGAAGATTCGCCCGCGATCACATCGCGTTGAGGTCGGCGAGTAGCGCGCGCGTGAACGAGCCGATGAAGCGGCGGATATCGTCCTGCACCTGCTCATTGGGCCTGAATTTTTTTACCCAGATTTTCATGCCGATCCGGATAAACCGGTTTTCGAGAAATTCGGTCGATGCGTTGGCATGAAACGCCGCCTGGCCTGACTGTTTTTTCCACGCGATCTGCGCAAACGAGCCTTCGCCGTTGTTTGCCTTGTAGATTGTCTGCGAAAACTTGTTCATGAGCGTCTGCAGGTCTGACGGAATAGACAGGTCAATCAGCCAGGTCGGCAGCACGCCGAACAGTGCACCGGAGATCTTTCCCTCGGGCATTTGCGTCAGTTTCGTATAAAAAGACATGCGTTCGGCATTGGCCTGGTAACGCAGGTAAGCTCCCACATTGCCTGTGTTAATTTTCAGGCCGTGCACGTTGACGAAAAAGTTGAAGGCGAGGTAGAACTTATGGTCGGCATTGCCGCTGAAGGATACCGGTGCATCAAATGCCGGGGCGCCGTCTTTGCCCATGGGCAGAATCTTGCCGTCGAGGGTATTGAAGCCCGCGTAAAATTCTTCAGTCTGCATGTTTACGATGAAAGATGAAATCTGCCTGCCCTTGGTGTCGCCGATATAGACCGAAAGGACAAAAAGTTTGCGCAGGTCTTTGATGAACGATTTCAGCCGGGGAAAATCTGCCCCCAGCGCATCGAGGCGAAAGCGGCCCCGCATCGCCACTTCAGTATATTTCTTACCTTTATAGTCGCGTACGTTGGCAAAACTTTTGAGCTCTATATAGCGCGAGAGCATCTGCGTAAAACGTGGAAACTCCGCCATACCCAGGTCGATAATGCGCCGTTCGTCGCCCTGGATTTCCGGGAAAGCTGCAGACGCAGGCGGGCGCAGCTGCGCAATTGAAGCCGGGTCAAAGACCTTGAGCATGCCCTCGGCGAAGCGCGTAGCCGCCTGCGCGTCGAACTTCTGCAGCGCTGCATCGAAGGCGAGCTGCGTGGTGAAAGTTTTGTCACCGGCGATGCGGTTTTCGCGCATCCGGTATTCGGCAGTCGCGCTGCCGAGCTGGCGTGAAGCATTGCCCTCGCGCCCCAGCGAGACCCGGTAGGTGCTACCGGTATTACGCCCGCTCAGCGCAATACTGCGAAAGCCGTCGGCCTGGGGTGTCAGCCATGGGCTATCATAGATACGGCTGAAGTCAAAGTCTTCGAGCGCATCGTTCATGAAGGCAAAGAAGCGGCGGGAATTCTCGTCGTACTCGAGGTGCTCGCTCATCAGGTTGGCTACGGTCACAAGTTCGCGGGCCAGCGTTACGCCGGTGTTGCCAGGCCCCATCGAGCGCACCGCGTCACGGAAGGTAGCGGCAAAAAGACTGGCGGGCAGCAGGGTAAAAAGTGCGAGGTGGGCGATCGGGCGCATGGGCTTGCCAATTGTACAATCTGCCGCGAGTGCATAGCAAAATGCTGCCCGGTAAGCCGGTAAAGTGCTGCCGAAGCCCCTATGAAAACGCAGAAACGAGTTGACGGCGAGTGAGAATTATTCTCAGTAACGCATGATCCTGTGTTCCTGCGCGAACGTCAACGATCGCAAGGTGCGCGAAGCGCTGCAGAGCGGTGCCCGTACCCTGGCTGATGTGCAACAAGAACTCGGCGTGGCAATGGGCTGTGGCCGATGCCGTGAAGCAGTCTGCGAAGAGATCAGCCGCCACTGCGGCGCTATCAGCGCAGATGCCACCTATAAGACAGCTCTGCCGCAGGCTGTCTGAGCAACGCATCTACTAAGCATTGACAGAGTCCCTGATGGCACGGCTTTTGCCGCTGCAGCAGGAGCCCTGGTATATGCGACGAGTTAAGCAATCTATCATCAATGCATTGAAAGAGTGGGTGTTACTGCCGCCGAAGCAGACCCCGCTCAAGCTACAGCGGCATTTTATCTCGAGTAATACGATCTTTGTTCTTGCGTTCGGCATTCATTTTGCGTTCATCTTCTTTTTCCTGGTCTTCGGCGTGCCCGAGATGATGTGGTTCAATATCGCGAGCTGCGCCTGGTTCGTGGGGACAATCTACCTAAACCGGAAGCTCTACCTCTTCACGGCGCTGCATCTTTGTTTCTTCGAAGTACTTGCGCACGCGATGGCCTGTGTGCACTTCTTCGGCTGGGAATCAGGTTACCAGTACTACGCTATCCTCTTGCCGACGGGAATCTTTCTTCTGCCGCCGGGCAAAACCTGGCTCAAATTTTTTACGATCATCACGGGCTGTGCAATTTTTGCCGGGGGGTTCTACTACTCACTCTCGCACCCGCCTGTCTACAAGTGGGGTAGTCCGTTTCTTGAGGTCATCAATATCTCTAACATTATTTTTGCTGCGCTGTTCCAGGGAGGGTTTGCCTACTACTTTACCTGGGCCGCGAGCAAGGCGGAGCAGAGCCTTGAAGATGAGCATGCTGCGCAGTCAGCCTTTTTCCAGAATATATCGCACGAGCTGCGCACTCCGCTGACGCTGATTCTCGGGCCCGCAGACTCTGCACTCCGCCGTAAGGCGCACCTGAACAACGACGAACTCGAAATGGTCGTCAGCAATGCGAACAGGCTGAGCCAGCTGGTGAACCGCCTGCTCGACCTGCAAAAGGTTACTGCCGGCAAGATGGTACTCAACCTGGAGCCGCGTGACCTGGCAGCTTATGTCAAAGCCACCGGCGAGGCATTTAAACCGTATGCTGAATCTAGACAAATCAGGCTGGTCGTCGAGGTGCCCGGGACACCGGTGGCTGTAGAGTACGATGAGCAGGAAATTGACAAGTGCCTTTATAATTTGCTCTCGAATGCATTCAAATTTACGCCCAGGGGAAAGTCTATTACGCTTGTTCTGCAGGCAGTCGATGGCTGGGCCGAAGTGGCCGTGCGGGATGAAGGTGTCGGTATCGACGCCGAACAGCAAAAGCGCCTGTTCTCGCGTTTCGGTATCTCGCGCGCTTCGCTTACCCGTGAGCAGGAGGGCACCGGGCTTGGGCTCGCGCTGGTGAAAGAACTCGTCGAGCTGCATAAAGGTTACGTCGGTGTCGAGAGCGAAGTCAATCGCGGTTCGAGGTTCTTCTTTCGCCTGCCGCTGAGCGACAAGACCGAGCTTCTGCAGTCCACAACCTTACAGCCGCGTGTCCCCGAGGCTGCCGCAAAACGACCGGCCGATACTGCACAGGCAGCGCAGAACGGTGCACGCATTCTTGTAGTTGAAGCTAATCCCGATCTGCGCAGCTATATCGGGGCCATTCTACAGAGGGCAGGCCACCATGTGTCCTTCGCTGAAAACGGCGACGAAGGCCGCGTGAAGTTCAGCGAGACAGCCCCCGATGTAGTGATCACTGATCTCATGATGCCCAAGGTGAGCGGACTGGGTCTCATACAGTATATCCGTACCGAATCGCAGATGCCGTCGGTGCCCGTTATTCTGCTGACTGCCAAAGCATCGGTCGAGACCCGGCAGGAAGTCATACAGCACGGGGCGAACCATTTTCTTTCAAAGCCGTTCCGCGATTCGGAGCTGCTTGACGTATTGCACAATGTACTGCAGCTGAAAGCCCCGGAGCGTCGGCTGACCAAAGAACGCGCCGAGGCGATGGCCCTGCAGAAGAAACTGTTGCCGGCATCGATTCCGCAGATTTTCGGTTTCCAGATGGCGGTAACTTTTCGCCCGGCCGAAGGTATCGCGGGTGACCTCTATGATTTTTTCCCGCTGGCAGATGGCAGGTTAGGTGTGTTGATTGCCGATGTCTCGGGACACGGCATTGCTGCCGGTATGATCGGCAGCATGGCGAAACTGGCGCTGGGGTTGCCAGGTGCACCGCTGGGCGAGCCGGCGCGCCTGCTGCAGTTCATCAACGGTATTCTGACTGAACGCACCGCAAGTTACTTCCTGACGGCGATCTATCTCGTGGTGAATCCCTCGACTGGTGAAGTAATACTCGCCAGGGCGGGACATCCCCCGCTGTACTGGCTGCAAAATGGAAACATCAGCGCGCTGAAACCGGCGGGTACTGCGCTGGGTTGGGATAAAGAAGCCGGCTGGATCGAGCAGGGATTGACGATGATGAAGGGCGACAGGCTGATCCTTGTCACCGACGGTATCATCGAAACCACTGGCTATACCGGCGCCCTGCGCGACGAAGAGGAGTTCAGGAAGCTGCTGCGTGAAAACTCCGGGGTCAACCTCGCAGAGTTCGGCGAAGCGCTGATGCAGAGCGCCAGCAAAATTGCCGGCCGTGGTACTTTTGATGACGATATCACGATCATTGCGATCGAGCGCACCACGTAGCGTGCGGCAGTTGCGGTGTGAATCGCACTTGTATCGGCATATCAGGGCCCGGTGATGGCGCATGGTGTATGCACTCGGTGAACAGAACCCCGCGCTGGCGGCTTCAGCCTGGGTGGCCCCGAATGCAACCGTGATCGGCGACGTGACGCTCGGCGAGCGGAGTTCAGTCTGGTACGGTTGTATTCTGCGCGGTGACGTGCATTCGATTCGCGTTGGATCTGATACGAATATCCAGGATGCCACAGTGATCCACGTCACCGGGGGCAAATTTGCCACGACGATCGGCGATCGCGTTACGATCGGCCACCGGGTGCTGGTACATGGTGCAACGCTGCTCGACGATAGTTTCATCGGCATGGGTGCAACGCTGCTCGACGGAGCTACCGTTGAACCCTTTGGTTTTGTCGCGGCCGGTGCCCTCGTACCGCCCGGTATGGTGGTCAAGTCGGGCTGGCTGGCACTCGGCAGCCCGGCGAAACTCGTCCGCGAGATCAAACCTGCAGAGCGCGAGATGATGCTCGCGATCTGGCCGCGGTACGTCGAACATGCTGACCGGCACCGCCGGGAGCTCAGGCCTGTCCAAGGCTAGGAATACTCTGAAAAAGCCGCCACAAATGGCCTGTTTTCACGCGAAGTCCGCGCCTGCCCAGCGCGGTTCGCGACTTTTTCAGAGATTCCCTAGGTCACGAACCACTCGCCGAAAATTGCTGCACGCAGTATCTTTAGAGCATTGTTCGGTGGCGCCGGCGAGCGCCTGAAGGAGTTATATGAAGATCTACAGTCTGGTGCGCGAGCAGCTTGTCAGGGCACCGCTAGGTGAAACCTGGGCGTTTTTTTCCAACCCGGCAAACCTGAAAAGAATCACTCCACCTGCAATGGGATTTCATATTCTCACGCCCGATTTGCCGCAGGAGATCTATGCAGGACTTTTCATTGAATACAAGGTTTCACCGCTGCTTGGTATTCCCATCACCTGGGTAACAGAAATTACGCAGGTCGAAAAAGGCGCGGTGTTCTGCGATGAGCAGCGTATAGGCCCATACCGTATCTGGTCGCACAAGCATTTCTTTCGGAAAGAAGGCCGGCACACGCGCATGTTCGACCGCGTGGACTATGCACTGCCACCGGTGCCTTTACAGGGGTTGATCAACCGCCTGATTGTCAGCCGCAAACTCAACGAGATATTCGAGTACCGCTACAGGGCGGTAGAAGAGCTTTTTACCGACTGAGCCCGAGTTTTTCTATCACCATCTTCATGTCGTTCCAGACATCGCGCTTATGCGGTGTATTGCCAGCGTCGCCGCCGTTGCGCAGCAGAAAACTCGGGTGGTAAGTAGGCATGACGGGAATGCCGTTGTAGCTCTGCCATTTGCCGCGTAACCGCGTGATTCCTTCTGCGGTACCCAGCAAGAAGCGCGTCGAGGGGTTACCCAGCGTGACGATAACTTCGGGAGATACGAGTGCGATCTGCTGCCTCAGGTAAGGGGCGCAGGCTGCAACTTCATCGGAAGCAGGAGGCCGGTCGCGCTGGCCCAACCCGTCAACCGTCGGGCGGCACTTTACCACGTTTGCGATGTAGACGTCTTCGCGTTTGAGTTTGAGGCCGTTTTCGATGATCCTGGTTAAGAGCTGGCCGGCGCGGCCGACGAATGGCCTGCCACTGGCATCTTCATCTTTGCCGGGACCTTCACCTATGAACATCAGTCGTGCTTTTGGATTTCCCTCGCCGAAGACCACCAGCTTGCGCGTTGTGGCCAGGCGGCAGAGTTTGCAGCCCCTGGCTTCCGTTGCCAGTTCATCGAGTGTCATGATTCAGTTTACGCGCAAGCCCTTGAAGTCCAGGAGCAGGTAGTCGTTGCTCCGTGAGTGTTCAATCCGCATCTTTTGCGGGTACGTACGGTTTTTAAAAAAGGCGCTCATTTCAAAAACCAGTATTTCACCGCGCTGCTTGTCGCGGTAAAAAATCTTGCGGAGTTTTGCTTCATTAAAGTAGAGTGCAGCTTCAAACGCGCCATCATTGACGCGTGCCAGGGTATCTCCCCCGGCTGTGTTTTGGAAGGTCGTATCTTTTGCCGAGGCGTCGCCGGGTAAAAAACCGCGCATCAGCGGCTCAAAGAACCGCACGGGAAAAGAGCGGCCGAAGAGTTCAACCCACTGGTAGTCTGCCCGGGCGATACTTTCCGTCTTGTTACGCGCGTGGTCCTTCAGCGTGACCTTGTTTTCCCCAATCTCAAGCGTCAGCAGGGGCGAAAGAAAGACAGCGTCGGTCAGTTTAATCTTCAGGTTCGTGGGGGTTGCGCTCAGCTCACCTTCGTAATAGAGCTCCTGATTGTCTACTTTGCCCTTGAGGGTAAAAGCGACGCGCAGCGATCGGTAGGGTGGGTAGTTCAGCGTCGCTTCAGCCAGGAACTTGTCGCGCTCCTTCTTGCCGAGATCCTGCGCCGTCGGCCCATCGACCTGCTTCGGGCCTTCGCCCTTGCAGGTGGCACGGGGAAAAACCAGCAGGATACCCAGGGCAATAGCGACGGGTATTGCACGCGTCAAGGTGCGTCTGGTTACGCTCATCGCCCCCTCATCCTGGCAACGCTATCTCAGGCCTGAAAACAAAGATCTCAGCTGTGGTGGCTGAGTTCTGTGAACATGAATTGCGCACAGGCGTCTGATTCGGCCAGCAGCTTCTGCACGTTCTCGAGTTCTTTGTCTGTCGGGGCGCTGAACGGAATTGCCAGCTTGCGCTCGGCCAGCCATTGCCGCAGGCTCTTGTCGCCGGCGTCCTTTTTCATGTCGTTGATGACATCGAGCGCGTGCTCGTGCGCCAGCTTGCGGAAGGTTTTGTCCTGAGCGGTGATGTGGATTGCCTGCCAGATTTCGTCTTCACGGTCTTTGTCCATCAGCGAATTGAGAATGTCCGGCTTCTGCTGGATAACGATGTCGAAGATCTTGCCCGCGAAGTCGCTGAACATCGGTTGGTTCGCCTTGTTGTTCACAAAATCCGTTCCGATTTTGACGGCATTGTCCATGAAAGGCACAAGGAATTCCTTGATCTGCTTTTCCATGCCGAAGGCAGCCATGGCCCCGGCCAGTGGGTTGAATTTCTTATTGAAGCCGATGATTGCATCGTGCACGATATTGATGAAGAGCTCTTTCACAGCTTTCTGGTTCATGATTTCGTGCACGGTTTGCGGTGGCAGGTCAACCGGGCGCTGCGCTACCTTTCTCCATGCATCGAGGCTTTTGCTCTCAAAGATGTCTTTAATTGTTCGGCCGTTTTTAACGATGATTGCCTGTGAGCGCGGGCGAATATCCTTGATGATCGCCTCGAGTGCTGCGCGCCATTCATTTTCGCCGTTACGCTCGGGAGCTACTTCGGCGGCGATTTCCAGCCATTCTTTGATGGGCTTGTCGAGTATTTCGTCATGCAGCTTCTGCAACGTTTCGAGGCCTGATTTTTTAAACTCGGGGCTTAATGCCCGCTTCTTGTATGCTTCTTTGAATTCGTTAAAGTCCTTGTATTTCATTTCTGTTCCTCGCCTTTTTTACTTTGTTTGTTTTCTGATTCCAGTTTTTTAATCTGGTTGTTGATATATTCAGCATCGAGCGGTTCAGACGCGCGTTTGATGTCGTTGCGTGTCTTAACGTAATATTCGAGCGCAGTTACCTTGTTGTTCATCTTGTAGTGCACTTCGGCCAGGTGAAAATATATCACCGGGTCAACGGAGTTCTTCTTTTGCGCAAACGATGCGGCTACCGTCAGCTGTTCAAGCGCCTCGCGATAATTACCCAGTTTATACTGTATCCAGCCGAAGGTATCGAGGTAAGCTTCGTTTTCGGGGTCGTCCTCGAGCGCGCGCAGTACCAGAGCATTCGCCTCTTCGAGGTTCTGGTTGCGAAGCGAATACATGTAACCGAGGTAGTTCAGGTAGGTCGGATTGTACGGGTCCAGTTCAATAGTCCGCTTCAGGTGCTTTTCCGCTGCGGGGAAGTCGTTGGTTTTTTCGAGTGCCATGCCGCAGTAGAAGTGGTAGTTGGCAGGCGCCACCTTCTTCTTGCTCTTTTGTTCAGTGATTTCGATCGCCTTCAGGAAGTATTGTGCGGACACCTTGTATTCTGCAGGTTTTTTCTCTGCGTAGTTATTGCTGATTATACCTTTAACAAACCAGGCGGTCGCATATTCCTGCTCGAGAGCAAGTGCAGCGTCGGCATTTTTTTCTGCGTCGGCTAGCGCTCCCTTGATGCTGACCTGTGTCCAGGCCTGGTTGACCCGGGTCTGGTAGAGCTGGTTCTTCGCCTCGCGTACTCGCTTCTCTACTTTTTCCAGCTTCGCAGTATCGGCACGAATAGCCGGGTTTTTGAGCATGGCGTCGTACCACAGCTGCAATTGTGAAATGGTGCGCGCGGCCAATTCATGCCATGTTACTGCTACGGAACGTTCGTTGGTGTTTTCGAGCGTGCTCGCGTGGGTAATGTAGAGTTCTACGAAATCGATCGCCAGCTGCTCGAGTTGCGGGTCAAGATTGGCTGCCGTGCCCATGGCCGTTACCGGGACATAGAATTTTTCGCGGAAATTCAGCTCCTGCGCCTGGCGATTCAGGTGTTCGAGCGTAATATGCGCGTACTGGCGGGCGAGGTCATAACCATTGAGGCGTTGGGAAATGACAACGACCGCGAAAGCTTCATTGCGCGCATCGGTTAATTCTTTGCGTTTCGTGTAGATGCGGTAGCGGCCGAGGCGGGCACTCAGGCGGTTTTGGTTACTACCAATAATCCGGTCGTATGCCTTGAGCGCTTCGTCGTCTTTGCCAGCGAGTTGTTGCTCGATACCGTCAAGTATACCCGGTTTTTCATTCTTGCGTAGAGCCCGGAATTTCTTCAGTGCCTCGCCTGCGCGCGGGTCATCGAGAATGAACCAGGTCTCGGCGAGGGATTCCCACGCCTGCGCGAAATCAGGCTGGTTCGTCACGAGGCTTGAATGCGTCTCTGCCGACTGACGAAACTGGCCCGTAATCTTTTGTAGCTCACCGATGATCAGCAGGTAACGGGCGTTATCTGTATCGAGCTCGTGTAATTTACGGAAATACTGCAGCGAGCGCTGGAAGTTATCCTGCTGGTAGTAGTAGTTCCCGAGAAAATACAGCGCCTGTGAAAGAAGGTCCGGGTTACCGGTGCCTTTTTGCACGGCGATGATCAGCCGCTTATAGTAGGTCGCAGCCTGGCGGGAGTCATTCTTCTGCTGGTAGATATACGCCATGACCTGCAGCGCGCGTTCGTTGAGCGGGTCATTCTTGAGAATGAGAGACAGCACGCGTGCCGCGTCGTCGAGTTTGTTCTGCTTCAGGTAAATTTCCGAAAGCAGCTGCAGCGAATAGACGCCATCGGGGTCGGCTTTGACCGCGCGTTCGAGGTAGAGCGTGGCGCTCTGTATGTCTCCGCCCGAAAGGGCAATACGCGCGAGGTAGCGCAGCGCCACTTCGCTTTCTCCCTTGATCTTCAGGTACTCTTCAAACGCTTTGGCCGCCGCGACGGGTTTGTCAGAGTAATAGGCCGAAAAAGCCTGGTTGAGTTTCAGGCTGGCTTCACGCTCGGCTTTTTCATCGAGGGCGGGCAGATCGGCGAAAAAAGAAAGCGCCAAAAGGCAGAAGAGTAGGCGATTAAACATTGCTTGGGGTTTGCTCGCTCGGCTAATCTTAGCGGCAAGCTTTTTCTCTGCCTTCAGGGCTGGCCTGTGCGGGAGTTTTTCCGAAACCTGCTAGTAAGTCACAAGTTTCTGTCCAGGGCGCAGTTTTACCCGGCCGGCTTCCGATTTCGGGACAGTCACCGTCTCGGCATTGCCGTCGCTGATGAAGAAAATCCCTTTTTCTTTCACGACCTGGCGGAACAGCTTCTGCATCGCCTTTTCATTGCCGTGCAGGCGGCGTATGCGGTAAGAGTTGAATTTCTGGTCGTATACCGACAGGCTCAGGCCGTTCGAATAATCGAAGATCATGTCGTGGCGGTAGCTCTTGCCTTTGAAGCTGCCCGAACGCAGGCGGATTTCATCTTCTTTCGGCGGGAAAATGCCGTAGGGCAGGGCAAAAGCATGCACCGGATAGTCTTTCAGGTATTTATGAATTTCCGCCACTGAAAGGGCCAGCTGTTCTTCAATCTTGTTGCGGTATTTTTTCAGGTTTGCATGCCACAGGGTGTGCGAGCCGATCTCAAAGCCCTTGCCCGTCAGGTACTGCAGTTTCTTGCCGATCTTGTCGGTCTGACCGAAGAAATTGCTCGGGTACTGAGCCTTGGGCAGAACAAAAAACACTCCGCGTAGCGGAAAATCGGTATTCTGCTTCTGGAATCGCTCCATAATCTCTACACCGCAGCCGGGTGTGAGTGAGCCGTCGGCTTCGTATTTAAACTGGCTTTCGGATGAATCGTCGAAAGTGATCAGCACGGGGATCTTGCCCTTCGGCGTGGTAATCTTTCCGCTGCGCATTTCGGCCAGCGTCATCGGGTAAAAACCATGTTTCTTGAGCTGCGCGAGGTCGCTCGCGAAACCCTGCCGGCTGCGCGTGTACTCGGTATCTTCTTCAGCAATCTTGTGGTAGGTCAGAACAGGAATTTTGCCCAGTTCATTCGGCGACAAATCAGCGGCAGTTAAAGTGCCGGTTGCGAGCGCGAGGGCTGCGACAAGTAACAAGGTAGCGAGGCGAAACATAGGCCAGTTTTGGAAAACAAGACAGGGTGAAATGCGTGTTTGGTTGCCCACCGGGCATAAAAAAACCCGCTCACTCTCGTGGGCGGGTTCTTAGTTCATGGACCGCAGCTCGGTTAGCTGCGGTGCCCTGACTAATCGCTTTCGGCGTCCGCGGCCCCGTGGCCGCAGACCCTAACGTTGGCAGCTTGAGGCTGCCAACCCGATCAATTCATAGGTGTAACTTTCTGAACGCTTGCAACTGGTACGCGAACCTGGCCATCCACAGTCTGGATAGTCATTTCAGCGCCCTGCTGGTTGAAGTAACCGACGTATTCCTTACCGTTTTTGGTCTGGATCTTGGCGATACGGCCGTATTTAGCCTTGATATCTGCCAGAGTCAGTTTCTTTACTTCAGCCGCTTTTGGTGCAGCTTCTGTCAGTGAAGCAGAAGTTGTTTCGCCTGTTGCGTATTTTTCAACAGACTCGGGAACTACTACCTTGCCGCTCACTGGAGCGATTTCGACAGTGTTCATAGCCTGCAGGCTGGTCTTTTCAGCTTCAGTGATTTCAACTGGCTTTGATACAGCCTTGTTGTCCACTTCTACTTTCTGGCCAGCTTCAACAACGGTAGCTTTTTCGAGTTCAGCCTTCACTTCTTCAGGCGTATCGTTTGCTTCTACCTTTGCTACAGCAACTTTACCTTCGAGGAGCTTGATTTTGGTAGTTTTTCCGTTACCAACTTCGAGCTCGAACGATGTACCGCGCACACCCGCGACAGCGGTTGGCGTTTTGATTGAAAAGTCTGACTGGCCTTTCGCGATCTTGCTGAAAGATGAACCATTAGACTGTGACAGTTCGATCACAGGCTTGCCGGCATCGTTCTTTGCGAGGTTAGCGATGGACAGTACAGAGTTAGCCTTCAGAGTGATTGAAGCAGCGCTGGAAAACTGCAGAACTGCCATTGAGTTGTTTTTCACTTCAATAGTAGCATCTTTGCTCACGGTTTGGCCGAGAGTTGCAGGTTTGCCGCTTACCAGTACGTCACCTTTGACATAGGTAAACTTTGCTGAGTCAAGACTCGCTTGTTCTTTTTTCTCGCCGCAACCAATTGCCACCAAGGCAACAACCGCGGTAGAGATGATGAGATTACGCATTTATAATCCTCCTACCAGATTCTTTACGTCTCACTGTTACCTTACAGCTTCGACCACAAGTGTCCATAAAAAAATTCAATTTTTTGGCGAATTTTTCCTCCTTAAATAGCTGGGGGGCAGAGGGAGTACCCTTTGTGGCACTGGTGAGTTTTGACGGGCAGCTTCTTGCCGCACCCCTTTCTCAGGCAGATTGGCACGCCGGGCAGGTTGACTTTCCAGGGGGACGGCTGCATTTTCGGGGTTATGGTGCAGCGCAGGATGACGATGCAGGTATGGATTCCCATGGCAAGCCAGCTTTTTCGATCCTTGCATTGCCACCAAGGCAGAGCGTCATCGCTGCCATTTCGGCCTTACAGTCAGAAATGCGCGCTGGTCATTCTTACTTGGTGAACTATTGTTCACAAACATCGGTGGCGACTCACTATTCACCTGCAGAACTCTTTGCCGCCGCCAAAGCTCCCTATACTTTCTGGCTTGAGGGACAGTTTCTCTCCTTTTCACCCGAGCCCTTTGTCACGGTGCGGGGCCGCGAGATCAGCACGACCCCGATGAAGGGCACCGGCACGGATAAGGCTGCGCTGTTGGCCGACGCCAAAGAGCAGGCCGAGCACGCAACTGTCGTCGATCTGTTGCGCAACGACCTGGGCCAGGTGGCGGGCCATGTCCGGGTCGAAGACTACCGCTACGTCAGTGAAATCCAGCGCGGCGATGGCAGCGTGCTTTACCAGACGAGTTCGCGCATCTGCGGTGAAATGCCCGCCGACTGGCGTTCGCACATCGGTGACTGGCTGCCGCGGCTGCTGCCGGCGGGGTCGATCAGCGGGGCACCCAAAAAAGAAACCCTCGAACTGATACGCCGCTTTGAGGCAGAACCAAGGGGATTTTTTACGGGGGTAGCGGTTCTGTTCGATGGCGAGAACCTTTCGAGTGCCGTGCTGATTCGTTTTCTCGATCTGGTGGGCGACGTGTTGAAGTTTCGCAGCGGCGCCGGCATCACGATCTACAGCGACCCGGCGCAGGAATACGACGAAATTGTCAGCAAGGTGTATTTTCCCGCATGATGCGTTTTATTGAATCGATCTACCTGGCCGACGGCGAGTTGCGCAATCTCGGACTACACCAGCGCCGTTTGCAGCTAACGCAACTCGCGCACTTTGGTTTTACGGCGCGCATCGATCTGAAGACCCAGCTGGCGCACCGTTCTTTGCCAGCGGTGGGATTGTTCAAGTTGCGCGTGACTTACGGCCGTGAAATTGAATCAATCGAAGTCGACCCGTATCAACGGCACCGGGTGCAGCGGGTAGAACTTGTTGAAGCAGAAAGTCTCGATTATCGCTACAAGTACGCCGATCGTAAGCTGATCGATGCGCTGCGCCACGAAGTCGCGCCGGGTGCGCAGCCGTTGATCGTGCAGCGCGGTCTTCTGACCGATGCGACCTACGCCAATATCTGCGTCTTTGACGGCGAGCGCTGGTTAACCCCGGCGCGCCCGCTGCTCGAGGGCACCGCGCGTGCGGCTGCGCTGGCTGCGGGGCAGGTGCATGTCTCAGCTGTCAGTATAACCGATTTCCGCGCGGGCAAGTACCGCAAGCTGAAGCTGATTAATTGTATGACCCTATTCGACGAAGCCGAGGAGATTCCTTTATAGGGGCCTACGGCCCCTATAAAGGAAAGATGTATGAAATCCCACACATTTGATATCGCAGTACTGGGCGCAGGCCCTGCCGGTTCTGCCAGCGCGCTTTTTCTCGCGCAGGCGGGTTTTCGCGTTGCTCTCATCGAGAAGCGCCGGTTTGCCAAAGCCGGGCCGTCATGGGTGAACGGCTTGTATCTCGACTCATTCGACGAGGTGGGCCTGGCCAAACCGGCCGGCGAAGAAATTGATCTCGCAGGCTTTGACGTCCTGTTTTTTTCCGCGGACATGCAGCAGCGGCTTCACCTCAACGCTTCGGCATTTACCAATGTGCGCATGCGGCCGTTTGTCGACCGTTTGCACCGCGCAGCTTTTGCCGCTGGGGTTACGGGCTTTGAAGAAATGCACCTCGTCGAAACGCGTTTCCTTGGCGAGCGACCCGCCGAGCTGCTGTTTGTCCACGGAGCTCCTGATGAGCATGAGGCCAAAGACCGCATGGCGGTAAAGGCAAAGCTCTTTGTCGATGCGACGGGACTGCACGGTGCCCTGCGGCGGCAGATTGCAGCGATCCATGAAATCCATGGCGAGCACGACGACAGCGATCTCTGCACCGCTGTGCAGGAAAACTGCCATATCGCAGACGTCGGCGCAGCTAGGGAGTTCTTGCGCCGGCACAATATTTTGCCCGGCACGATGGTGAGCATTCTCGGTACCGCCGGCGGCTATTCGACGATGACCGTGCATGTATCGCCTGATCTGAAAGAAGTGGGGCTACTCGCCGGTTCCATTAAAGACAACCGGGTGCTTACCGGGGCGCAGATGCTGAAGCGCTTTCGCGAAGAACACTCCTGGGTAGGCGAGCGTATCTTCGGTGGCGGTGGTACCATACCGCTCAGAACCCCGCTCGAGATGCTGAGTGCGCCCGGCGTAGCCGTTGTGGGCAATGCCGCAAATCAGGTATTTTCGACGCACGGCAGTGGTGTTGTGCCGGCGCTGCAGTCGGCGCGGCTGCTGGCCAATGCGGTTCGCGGGGCAAAAGACCCCGGCGATGCTGATGCGCTCTGGCAATACACGGCAGCGTTCCAGCGCACGCTTGGCGCCAAACTCGCGGCCTATAACCTGTTTCGCCGGTTTTCGCAGAGCCTGACCGGCGAAGAAATCGGCAAGATGTTCCGCTACGGCTTTATGACCGAACCCATGGTGTTCGCGGGCATGAAGCAGGATCTGCCCGCGCCGTCCGTGGGTACTGGCCTCAGCGTTCTGACCACGGTATTTCGCGATCTGCCGTTTGCGGCGAAGCTGGTGCGCGCTTTAGCCGCGATGCCGCTCGTGCTGCTGCATTACCGTAACTTTCCCATGAGCCGCGATGCGGCAAAATTTGCCGCGTGGGTTGAGCGCGCGCGGGCACTGGGTGTCTAAAAATTATTTACCGCTGCCTTAGGCGAAGGCATCAGGAGAAACATGGAATTTTTCTATCTTGCAATCACACTCGCAGCCGGAACCGGCATCGGCTTTGCCATTGGCAGGCTTGCAGGAAAAGCCGCAGCGATAGCCGCCACGACGGAAAACCGGCTGCTACGCGAACAGCTGCAGAAGCTCGAGGCCGAGCAGGGCGCGCTGGCGCAGAAAATCCACGAAGAGTTCAAAAATGTCGCGAACCAGGTGCTCGTCTCGGGGTCGCGCCAGGTGCATGAAGATGCGCAGAAGCAGCTGGCCACCTTACTGAACCCGCTGCAGAATAAGCTGGGCGAGTTTCAGAACCGCCTCGAGCAGACGGCGACCGCGCAGGGGCGCGACAGCGCAGCGCTCAAAGAGCAGATACGCTCGCTGACCGATCTCAACAAAAACGTCGGCGAAGAGGCACGCCGTTTGGCCGACGCGCTCAAGGGCGATGCCAAGGCGCGCGGCAACTGGGGCGAGATGGTGCTCGAGCGCCTGCTCGAGGTTGCCGGTCTCGCGAAGGGCACGCACTATGAAACGCAGGTGACGCTGAAAGGCGACGGTGCGGAGTTCAGGCCCGACGTGATTGTGCGCCTGCCCGACCAGAAAGACATGATCATCGATTCGAAGGTGTCGCTGGTGCACTACGAGCAGATGTTTGCGGCCGCAAACGATGAGGCGCGCTCGTCTTTGCGCAAAGAGCACCTGCTGCGCATCAAAAAACATATCGACGATCTCGGCAAGAAGGATTACAGCAGTCTCGACGGCGTGAATAGCATTGGCCTGGTCTTTATGTTTGTACCGATCGAAGGCGCGTTTCTTGAGGCGCTTGCGGCAGATAACCTTCTCTACGACTATGCGTTCGGTAAGAATGTGGTGATTCTGACGCCGGGCACGCTCCTGGTGACGCTCCGCCTCGTTGCGCAGATGTGGCAGCAGGATAACCAGAACAAGAACGCGCTCAAGATTGCGGTCGAAGGCGGGAAGCTGTACGACAAGTTTGTCGGCTTTGTCGAAGACATACAGCGCCTCGGCAGCCAGATGGAAACCACACGCAAAACCTACGACGACGCTGTGCGAAAGCTTAATACCGGGCCGGGTAACCTGGTCACGCAGACGGAGAAGCTGCGTGAACTGGGAGCTAAAACCAAGAAGAAACTTGCGCTGACTTCTGATGACGAATAGGCCGGCGATCTGTCGCGTTAATCGCTTTTCAGTCTACCGGTATCGGCTACTGTCGTTCAGGTTTTGGTGATGAACGGCATTTACTGGCATAATAAGCTTGCGCGCGTTCTCGCTGGCCTGACGGTTCTCAGCAGCACAGTCTTTCTTCTGTTTCGTCACGCTCTCATCGCGCGTCCCGCAGATACTATTACCTACATTGTTGCAGGTTATGCATTCCTCCTGCTTATTCTGCTGCGGGTGCTGACCGGCTACCGTGCGCTTGCGACCATCATGATCGTTGCACTCACGGCGATCGGTTTGTACGCGCAGTCCATGCTGCCTGAACCTGCAATGGGGCCGACGCTGGTACTGGTGACCGCTATCACATTTTCCGGAATCTACCACCGCCTGCTGCGCAGCCTGCCTCTGCTTGTCATAATAGGTTTCGGTTTTGGCTTAATGGGCTACTCTGTGCCAGGTCATCCGGATGCAGGTAAGGTTTACCTGCCGGCGGGTGTTCTCTCGCTGAGTAACCTGTGGTACAATGCCGCCGTGGCTTTTGTTGTCATCGGTATTCTCATGGTTGCGGCGCAATCGTATGTTATGAATGCGCTTGAGCAGAACATCCTGCGCAGTGAAAACCTGCTGACGGCTACACGCTACCAGAAGCGCCAGCTCGAAGACAAAGAACGGTTGTTGACGCTCTTCACTGAGCTGGCTTCAGACTATGTTTATCAGGTTAACCTCGCTGAGCCTGACCTCGTGCCGGAAATTTTTGCCGGATCATTCGAGCGGACGACGGGGTATACCCCGGAGAAACTGCGCCAGAAAGGTGGCTGGCTCAGCATCGTGCATCCTGATGACAGGTCGCGCCTCGAGCGCTCTGTTCCGCGCCTGCTCGAATCAGAATCAACGATTACCGAATACAGAATCGTTTCGGCTTCGGGACGAACCGTCTGGTTACGCGACCACGTTCGGCCCGTGCGCGACGAAAAAACCGGCGCTGTGACCAGGCTCATGGGGGCGGTGACCGATATTTCGGAGCGTAAAGCTGCAGAAGAACAGATTGAAAACCTCGCCTTCTACGATCCGCTGACCTCATTGCCCAACCGTCGCCTGTTGCTCGATCGGCTTGAACAGGCCCTGGCGCTGAGCGCCCGTACCGGGCAGCATGGCGCTCTCTTATTTATCGATCTTGATCATTTCAAGAACCTGAACGACACGAAGGGGCATGAAGCCGGCGACCAGCTGCTTGTGCAGCAGGCGCGCCGCCTGAACCTGTGTGTGCGCGAAGGTGATACTGTGGCACGCCTGGGCGGCGATGAATTCATCATTATACTCGGTGAATTATCCGCAAATGCAGAACAAGCTGCCGAAGAGACTTCTGAAATAACGCAGCGCATCCTCAAGGCGCTCAGCGTACCGGTTGCCCTGACATTCAAGACCATGGCTGACTACGAGAATACCTGCAGTATCGGGGTTGCCCTTTTTCTTGGTCACCAGGTGTCTGTCGATGAGCTGCTGCGCCGCGCAGATATGGCCATGTACCAGGCGAAAGCCGACGGGCGAAACCTGTTCCGCTTTTTTGATCCGCAGATGCAGCGGTTGCTTTCCGAGCGTCTTGCGCTTGAAGAGGACCTCAAGCACGCGCTGGCTCACCGGCAGCTCGAGATTTTTTTGCAACCGCAGGTCACAGAAGGTAACCGAATGGTGGGCGCTGAGGTGCTTCTGCGCTGGCGCCACCCCGAGCGCGGCATGGTTGCCCCTTCTGAGTTTATTCCCGCGGCAGAGCGCACGGGGCTCATCGTCGAAATCGGCGCCTGGGTGCTTGAACAGGCTTGTCTTGTATTGAAGCGCTGGGCTGAAAAACCGGGAACTGCCGGGCTGGTACTGGCAGTGAACGTCAGCGCCAGGCAATTTCGCCAGCCGGATTTTGTAAGCCAGGTCAGTACCGTGCTGCAGATGACCGGTGCTCGGGGTGAATGTTTAAAGCTTGAACTGACCGAAAGCCTGGCGCTCGAGAACATCGAAGAAACTATCGAGCGAATGCACGCCCTGCGCGCGCTCGGTATAAGCATTGCGCTTGACGACTTTGGCACCGGGCAGTCGTCGCTTTCTTACCTGAAGCGCCTGCCGCTGAACCAGCTGAAAATTGACCAGGCATTCATACGCGATATCACTACAGACCCGAATGATGCTGTACTGGTGCAAACAATCATTGGTATGGGGCAAAACCTGAACCTGGACATCATTGCCGAAGGTGTCGAAACCGAGGCGCAACACAGTTTTCTCGTGCGCCATGGATGCCCCGCTTACCAGGGCTACCTGTTTAGCCCGCCGGTTGCCGTCGCAGAATTTGAGCAGAAGTACGCCGCCTGAGTAATTTTCTGTTGGGCGTAGCGTTGGCTTCTCACAGGCTGCCGGCAAACTATGAGCGATTCGCAGAAAAAAACTCAATCCCTAAGCCTCAGCGAAATACGGACTGAACTCGACCGGACGGCTGCCGAGCTGGGGATTGACGTGCAGGCCATTGGCCTGAGCTTCGAGCGCAACGATTTTAACCTGCGCTGCGCGCTGCCCGAAGTGACCGACGCGCTCCTGGTCGACACCATTGCGATCGCCAAGCGCCACCTGGAAAACTGGCGCATCCATACTTTTGAAAAATCGTTTCTCTCGATACAGGCGCTGAACGAGAACCTGTTTTCGACCGATGGTTTGCTCGATAAGATCAAGATCCGTATTGCCGGCATCTATGGCGAAAAGGCGCTCGAAATAACGAAGAAGGGGGCATTGTTGCCGGCGGAGCTTTCGCTGACGACCGCAGTCCTGAAGCGCGCGCTTGGCCGTGCCGCCGCAAAAGATCTTCTGTCTGAACTCTCCGATATGGGGTGCCACATCTACCGGCCCAGCGACAGTATTCCCGGCATAGCGGCCTTCACACGGCTGCGCGAAAAATTACGCGAAACCGTGGTACTCCCCCTCAAGAACCCGGATGTCTATGACCGCATCGCCCGCGAAACGCGCAGCGAATTTTCCCTGAACCGGCCGCGCGCGGTATTGTTCACCGGCCCGCCCGGAACCGGTAAGACCACGATGGCCCGTCACGTCGGTAAAGAAGCCGGGTTGTCGGTGGTGCACGTACCGCTGGAGAATATACTCTCGGCATACTATGGCGAATCGACGAAACGGCTCGGTGCAATTTTTGATGCTGCAACTGCAGCACGCGAACCCCTGATTCTTTTTCTTGATGAAATTGATGCGCTGGCGCCTTCGCGCAACGAAAAACTTTTCGAGGCCTCGCGGCGCCTGCTCTCGGTGTTGTTGCGCAAGATTGACGGACTGGAAACACAGAACAACATCATCACCGTCGGGGCAACCAACCGGCCGCAGGACCTGGACAGCGCGCTGCTTTCGCGCTTCGACACCATTCTGGAATTTAACGAACCCGATGAGGCCGATGTACGCGAACTGCTGGCATTCTTTGCCCGCCAGCTGACAGCCGATGAGAACAAGAAGCTCGCTGCACAGCTGCAGGGCATGTCGGTGCGCGCCATCAGGGATGTCTGCCTGCGCGCCGAACGGCAGCTGGCCCGCGAGCAGATAGAGCAGGGCACTGCTTCGACAACGCCGGCAGCGCCCACGCTCGCTTACTATGTGCGGACCCTGGCGGAATACCACCTCGGCCGTCCCGTGAACCAGGCTTAGCAGGTTCCGGAAAAACTCCCGCACCGGCTTCTGGCTCCTTTCTCAGGAGCCTGTTAGGATTTCCCGAGCAGCCGCGCAATCGCTTCGGGCAGAGTGTCGGCGATGTCGCTGGCGAGCATGCCACGGTCGGCGCGTTTTGTGTTACTCCAGATTTGGCCCGCAAGGCCATGCAGGTAGACCGCTGCTTTGGCTGCTGCAAATATTTCTATTTGGGCGGCGAGCGCCGTAATTATGCCAGCAAGTACGTCGCCCGAACCCGCAGTCGCCAGCACGGGGTTTGCCCACGGCGAAACAACGATCTGCTGCGCAGTGCCGATCAGCGTGTGTGCGCCCTTGAGGATGACCGTGCAGCGAAATTTTTCCGCGGCAGAGGCTACCGCCGCGTAACGATCTGCCTCAATCTGCTGTGAGGTTGTTTGCAGCAGGCGTGCGAGCTCCCCGCTGTGCGGGGTCAGTACCGCGTTTGGCGGAATGCGCTCAGCGAGTTCCGGGTGTTGCGCAACCATGGTCAGCGCATCGGCGTCGATCACGAGGGGCACGCTGGCGTTTTCCAGGATATATTGCAGTGCATGGCGCGCCGCTTCTCCGGTACCAAAGCCAGGGCCGACGAGTACGGCATGCCGTTTTGCCAGTGCAAGCGCAAGGTCCTCCGTAATGCGCGTTTCGGATAGCGCACTGAGCATAATCTCGGTGACCTCGCTTGCCAGTGCGGGCAGTGCTTCCTGCCAGGTACAGGTGGTCGCAAGTCCCGCACCCGCACGCAGCGCTGCATGCGCCGCGAGTTTGGCGGCGCCGGTTTTACCCACAGAACCTGCAACCACGAGGATATCGCCCGAGCGGTGCTTAAAGGTACTGGCATGGCGCGGAGAAAGTACCGGCAGAATGTCGTCTCCAGAGAGCAGGGCAGCCGCCTGACCAGTTTGGGCGAGAATCGTTGAGTCGGGAATACCAAGTCCAACTGAGTGGAGCTCCCCCGACTTGTCTTTGCCCTGAGGCGTCAGCAGCCCGGGTTTGGGATAACCAAAGGTTACCGTGTGGTGTGCCTGTACGCAGCCGCCGAGTTGCTGGCCCGTGTTGCAGTCGAGGCCTGATGGCACGTCGAGAGCGACTCGCACTGCAGTCGCATGGTTGAGGCGCTCGATGGCCTGCAGCATTTCGCCGGCGACCGGGCGCGATAGGCCGGTACCGAATATCGCATCGACGACAAAATCGGCCCTGGCCAGGGCTTCTTCGAGCTGCGGGCTGGTGGGAGCGCAGAACCTGACGGTTGCCGGCGCGAGCGCAAGCAGGCTTTCGAGGTTAATAGCGGCATCGCCCTGGATCTGGCTGCGGTCTGCGAGTATAAGAACCTCGACTGTGGCCTGCATGTTGCGCAGGGCCAGCAGATGGCGCGCCACCACATAACCATCGCCCCCGTTGTTGCCGGGGCCGCAGACGATTAGGACGTGGGGAAGGCCGGCCACGTGGCCCGCCAACAGCCGTTGCAGGCATTCAAAAGCCCCCCGACCTGCATTTTCCATGAGGACTATGCCGGGCAGCTTACCCTCTGAAATAACCAGGGCGTCATAGCGGCGCATCTGGTCGCGGTTGAGCACGGGTTGCATGGCGGTAGCAAGCAGTCCCATTTTTCGCTTTATGCCGTAATGCCAAAAAGAATTTTGCAACTAACGGTAAACCGCATGAAAATCAAACTTAAGATCTGGCGCCAGAAAGACAAAGAAGACAAAGGTGGTTTCAAAGACTACCAGCTTGATAACGTCAACGAGCACATGTCGTTTCTCGAAATGCTCGACGTACTCAACGAAGACCTCTCGCACAAAGGCGAAGAGCCGGTTGCCTTCAGCCACGACTGCCGCGAAGGTATCTGCGGCTCATGCGGTACGGTGATCAACGGCCGCCCGCACGGTCCTGAGCACGGTACGGCTACCTGCCAGCTGCACATGCGCAAGTTCAGCGACGGAGATTCCATCACCGTAGAACCATGGCGTGCGCGTGCTTTTCCCGTTCTCAAAGACCTTGTCGTTGACCGCTCGGCTTTTGACCGTATACAGCAGGCCGGCGGCTACATCACCGTTAACACGGGTAGTGCCCCTGAAGCCAACCTCACTCCTATTCCCAAGCCGGTAGCCGACGAAGCGTTTCTCGCGGCGGCCTGTATCGGTTGCGGAGCATGCGTTGCGGCCTGTAAGAATGCTTCAGCAATGCTCTTTGTTGCGGCAAAGGTTTCGCACCTTGCGCTGGTGCCCCAGGGCCGCGCAGAACGCGCAGAACGCGTGCGCAAAATGGTCGCCGCCATGGACGCCGAAGGTTTCGGCAACTGTACGAATACCGGTGCGTGCGAAGCAGAGTGCCCGAAAGAAATATCTATCACGCACATTGCGCGCATGAACCGCGAATATATGAGCGCTTCGCTGGTTAGCGAATATTGATGTACTACCTCGATCGCGCGTTCCGGGTTTTTGCTGTAGTGTTGGGACTAACCGTCTCGACGGCCTGCAGCAAAACTCCAAAAAACAAGGCGGAAGCTATGAAAGAAGTCAAAGAAAAGATGCGTAAAGATACCAACCCCATTGCAGTCATCGAAACCAGCAAAGGAAATATCACCATTGAGCTGTACCGCCATGCTGCGCCCAATACCGTGGGCAACTTCATCAGCCTCGCGCGCGGAGAAAAAGAATTCACAGATGCCGATGGCAAACCTGCAAAGCGCCCATACTATGATGGCCTGATTTTCCACCGCGTCATACCGAACTTCATGATTCAGGGTGGCGATATCAAGGGTAATGGTACAGGCGGGCCGGGGTACCAGTTTGCCGACGAGATCAACGCCAAGGCACTCGGGCTCGATAAAATGAAAGTTGCCACCTCACCGATGGCCATGCAGGAAGTTCAGCAGGTTGCGCGTAACGAGGTTTTTAAGAAGCTGAATATCAAGAGTCAGGCAGACCTCAACGCGAAAATGAAAGAGGCTGAAGCAATGTTCGCTGCCGAGCAGGCAAAGTGGAAAGACAAGAGTCTCGAAGAACTCTACACGGCGCGCGGCGTCACTTACACGCCAAACCTCGAATCAGAATCCAATACCAAAGGTTCGCTTTCGATGGCCAACGCCGGGCCGAATACCAACGGCAGCCAGTTTTTTATCAGCGTTGCGGACAACACGTACCTCGATGGAAAACACACCGTGTTCGGGCGCGTCATTGCAGGCCTTGACGTAGCCGAGCAGATCACCCAAGTAGATCGTGACCAGCAGGATCGTCCCAAGACCCCGGTCAAGATGACTAAAGTCACTATTCTCGAAAATTGAGCAAGCCGGTTCGCGTCGGTATTCTCGGGGCCGGTGGCTTTACCGGGCAGGAGCTCATCCGGATTTTCGGCAGGCATCCTCATGTCGAACTGGTCCATATCACTTCGTCTGAGTATGTCTCGAAACCGCTTGCAGAGGTTTTCCCGGGGCTTGCCTCAACCGCAACAAAAGACCTGGTCTTCTCTCCCCATCCGCAGCAGACGAAGGATGCAGGGAAAATCGACGCCATATTTCTCGCCACACCGGATGACGTGGCCTTGCGGTGGGCGCCACAGTTTGTCGCTGCGGGCATCAAAGTTATAGATATTTCCGGCGCTTTCAGGCTGCTCGATAAGGCGGAGTTCAAAGAGTACTATGGCCTTGACCATGACCAGCCGGCAGCACTCAGCCAGGCGGTTTACGGCCTTACCGAGGTGAACCGGGAAAAAATCCGCTCGGCGCAGCTGGTAGCAAACCCCGGTTGTTATCCCACTGCGGCGCTTTTGCCGCTCTATGCGTACCGCGACCTGATCGATACGAGCCGTCCGCTGATTATCGATGCTAAGAGCGGCTCGTCGGGGGCAGGCGGGCGCAAAGAAAAAGACGGACTGGGTTATTCTACCGTCTATGAAAACTTTCGCGCGTACAAAACAGCGAAACACCAGCATGCCCCCGAAATTGCGCAGGAGTTCTCGCGCATGACGGGCTCGCCCGCTACCCTCCGCTTTACTCCCCACCTGCTGCCCATGTACCGGGGCATACTGTCAAATACCTATGCATACCTGAAGCCGGGAGTGAACGAAAAAGCCTGCGCCGACGCGGCATTAACACTTTCAAAGAATGAACTCTTTGTGCGCTACCGTGCAAATCCCGATCAGGTCGAGCTGCGCTCAGTGCAACACAGCAATTTTTGTGATTTCGCGCATTACATTGATGAAAAAAGCGGCATGATACAGATCGTATCGGCAATTGATAACCTGATGAAAGGCGCAGCGGGGCAGGCTGTGCAAAATATGAACCTGATGTTCTCATTGGCTGAAACGGCGGGGGTATACTGAGTTGGCGGAAAAACAAAAACACATCAAAACCCTTTTCCTTCTACGGCATGCGAAGGCCGAAGCGCATGATCTCAAAAAAAATGATCATGAGCGCCGCCTGATTGATAAAGGTGTACGGCACGCGGAAAAAATGGCAAAGCTGGTCGATTCGTTCCGCTTTAAGCCAGAGGCAATTGTCACTTCTTCTGCTGCGCGCGCTGAAGAAACGGCCGCCATTTTTGCCGATACGCTCGGGCTGAAACAGCAGCTGACAGTGAATGATGTGCTTTATTCCGCATCGCAGCAGATCTACCTGCAAACAATACAGCAATTACCCGATGACCTGGATAACGTGATGGTCGTGGGCCATAACCCGGTACTCGAAGACCTGCTGGTTTCGCTCAGTTCGCGCTCGCCATTCCACTGCAAGATGCCGACCTGTGGCCTTGCCGTGGTTCATTTTCATGTGACACTCTGGTCAGAAATCCGGCCAGCGACCGGCATCATGCGCGTTTTACTTTACCCGAAACTTTTTGCCGAGTAGCAGAAAGGTCGAGTGCGGTCAGATCTCGCCGCGCTGAACCACAAGAACTGAACTGGCCACAAAATCGTGCAGGGCTTGTTTGCGCGAACTGAAGGCGCAGAGAATGTAGCCGATGAGTAGTGTCAGCCTGCTGAGAATTTTCGCAAAGTAACGCACGGTCGCTTCTTCAAACGTCAGGGCGCGCTTATCCTTGTGCCAGACCCTGATGCCAAGCGCCAGTTTACCAGGTGTACCCTGGTAGTAGGAGCTTTCGAGCAGGGCAAAGTATATCCAGGTGAGCCAGATATCCAGGAAGAACAGGCAGCCGCCAAGTACCGAAAAGATAAGCACCTGGTATTCTTTGATTTCGGCGAAATGGATGATTGCGTAAGCGATCAGGGCCAAAGCGCCGTAGACGAATGCGCGTCCGACAGTCAGGATAACCTGGTCGAGAATCGCTGCAACAAGTCGGCGCCAGAAGCCTGCGTACACGGGGTCGCTCATAAGCGATTATCGGATAGAATGGAAAAAGTCTTGATCGGTGGGAAAAGCTCCTGTAGCTGCCGGTATGGCAGCAGTGATGATTCGAGGCGTAGGGTTGATCGGTTCGCTCGTTGCCGATAAACTCATTAACCGCGGGCATTCGGTCATCATTGTCAGCAGGACACCACGGCGTTTTTCAGAGCGGCCCGGGCAGACGGTTATTGACCGCGGGGATGTTGAAGCCCAGCGCAGTGCTCTGGAAACCTGCCAGGCAGTCATCAACCTGGAAGGCAAGAATATCGCCGCCGGGGTCTGGACCAAAAAGCTGAAAAGCGAAATATTGCGCAGCAGGCTCGATTCGGTCTCGCACCTCGGCAGTATACTGCGGCGGGTGGACAATCCTGCGCTCAGAATTCTGCAGGCTTCTGCCACCGGGTATTATGGCAACCGCGGTGAAGAAGTCCTGACCGAAGATGCCGACCCAGGTACCGGCTTTCTGGCCGATACCTGCGTCGAGTGGGAGACCGCGGCACTCAAGTCCTACAAGAAAGACCACTTTGCTATCCTGCGTATCGCGCCGGTCTTGTCGAACAAGGCGGGCGTGTTCCTGGTCTGGCGGCGAATCTTCCGGTCTTTTCTCGGTGGTAAGCTCGGCAAAGGTACGCAGTATGTTTCGTGGATTCATGAGCACGATATGGCCGAGATGCTCGTTCACTACGCGCTCAATTTCAGGCCCGGTATCATCAATGCGACGGCGCCGGGGCCGGTGACCAATGCACAGCTTACCGACGTGCTCGCGGCCAGCCTGCATCGACCGGCTCTCTTTACGGTGCCGCAGTTTGTTCTTTCTGCGTTGCCGGGTGACTTCGGCAAAGAAATGCTTTTGCACAGTGTCAGGGCTGTGCCTAAGCGTGCACTGGCTGATGGGTTTGAATTCCGTTTTGCATCGTTTGCCGAAGCCGTCTCAGACCTTGCCTGAATGATCTGTCGTGCGCGCAGATGACTTCGTGTCAGCGCCCGACCTGGAGTCCTCCTGACTCATCGCCCGTACGCCTTCTGCGTGAAAGCGCGTTGCGTTCGGCTGCCATGAGCTCCACTTCGTGCATGGTGAAATTAAAGTTATGACGCCGGCCGCGCTCTGCCGCCGCAGCCAGTTCAGGTACTGTTGGCAATACCACCGTTACGGTCGTGCCCACGCCGGTGCGGCTGCTGAACTGCATCGTGCCCCGGTTCAGCCGTACCAGTTCACGCACTATGGAGAGACCAAAACCGTGCGAAGAAAACGCCCATGGATTCCGGTTTCGCCTGCGTCCCGGCTCTGTACCTGGTCCCAGTCCACTGTCCGAGACGAGGAGCACTGCCCGGTGATTCTCGGTCTTCAGGGTTATCAGCACTTCTCCGCCCGGCATGTTGTGCTTTAGGGCGTTACTCAGCAGGTTGTTGAGTATCTTCTCGAACTGGATTGGATCAATCTCACAGATGACCAATGGCTCAAGGTTCATCTTTAGCCGAATACCATAACTTTCGAATACCAGCGAATACACATCGGCTACCTGCCGGACAAACTCCGTAAAATCCTGCGGAATCAGCATCGGTTTTTGCCTGCGTGTCACGAGGCGAGCCGCATCAAGCGAATGCGTGACCGTACGCAGCACAGAATAGATTGCCGTACGGATCTTTTCCAGCTGCAGGCGCAGCGGTACGGGAACCGAGTCATCTTCGATCACCAGCTGTTCGAGCGGAACCGTAAGCATCGAAAGCGGGGTCTTGAGGTCGTGCGAGTACTGGCTGAAGAGCCCGATGCGTTTCTCGGCATCGTCGCGGATGCGCCGCCGTGTCCGGCGGTCTGTAGCCGTTAGCAGCCGTTTTTCTGCTTCGTGCATGACCCGCTGCCGGCGCAGCCGGTAGTAGAGATCGACGGTTTCCAGTTTTGCCGAGATCAGCTCGCGTTCTGCGGCGGCTTTTTTTCTTGCTGGTTCGGGCGGATGTACCGCCACGCGTTTCATACCCGGAATCGTGTGAAATCCCCCGGGTTTGTGCATGAGATGGCCTTCAGGGTAAATATGCCAAAGCCCCAGCTCATCGCATACGGCGACTCTGAGGCGCCGGCCGGGTAACAACCTGCGTTGCAGCCAGTGTCCGAGCGCGATGTACCTGTCTGAGACCGAGACGCGCGGCATCGCAGCTATTTTGCATTAGCGGCAAACTGCGGCAACAGAAAATTATGGCAGCTTCGATTTAAGCGAGCGAACCCAGGAAGCGCAGCAGCCCCCGCAGCTCACGAAACAGTGCCACCTGCGGCGTCATCTGCAACTGCAGGTTAATGCGCTTGGCATTCGTCGTATCCAGCCGCACCCGCTTATCGCGCGTGAGCAGCGAGGACACGCGTTCCATATCAAGCCTGTGTGTTGGCGCAACGATAAAGTACGGGGTGCCGGTTTCCGTGTCGAGGGCAATTTTTTCGAGGCGGAGCGCATTTGCGAGATGTCTTATCTCTTCGAACAGCAGCATGAGCTCGACGATTTCCGGCGGCTTGCCAAAACGGTCGGTGAGCGCTTCGCGGATATTCAGGTATTCCTCGGTATTCTGTGCCGACGAAATTGATTTGTAGAATTCCATCTTGGCGCGGGTGTCGGCAATGTAATCGTCCGGGAAATACCAGTCACAGGGCAGCGTCACCGCGCAGTTGAAATCATCTGATTCGCGTTTCTGCCCGCGCAGCTCCTGGATCTTGTCATTGAGCATCTGCGAATAGAGTTCGAAACCAATTTCGAGAATTTCACCGCTCTGTTCTTTACCCAGCAGGTTGCCGGCACCACGGATCTCGAGGTCTTTCATCGCGATGCGGAAACCTGAACCCAGGTCGTCGTACTCGGCGAGCACCTCAAGCCTGCGTTCCGCTTCATTGCTCAGCGGCGAAATCGATGGCGGGGGATAAAAGAAATAGGCGTAAGCCTGCCGGTCTGAGCGGCCGACGCGACCCTTGAGCTGGTAAAGCTGGCTCAGGCCAAACTCATGCGCGCCAAGCACCACCAGTGTATTCACATTGGGGATGTCGATGCCCGATTCGATGATCGTCGTACTGACCAGCAGGTCGTAGGCATGCTGGTAGAAGTCGACCATGATCTCTTCAATCTCGTTTTCCGGCATCTGGCCATGCAGTACCGCAACCCGCGCCCGGGGTGCCAGCGACCTGAGGCGCAGCGCCTGTTCTTCGATTGTCTTTACCTTATTGTGCAGCACATATACCTGCCCGCCGCGATCGAGCTCGTGCTTTATTGCCAGCCGCAGTACTTCTTCGTTTTCCTGCAGTACGTGCGTCTCAATCTTGCGGCGATCAGCAGGTGGAGTTTCAATAATGCTAAGATCGCGAATGCCTGAAAGCGACATGTGCAGCGTACGGGGAATCGGCGTGGCCGTGAGCGCAAGGCAGTCGAGGTTGTGCCGCAGTTGGCGCAGTTTTTCCTTGTGGCCGACACCGAAACGCTGCTCTTCGTCGACGATGAGCAAGCCAAGCGATTTGTATTTAATGTCGTCGCTGAGCAGCGCGTGGGTGCCAATCACGATGTCGAGTTTGCCTTCTGCCAGTTTCTTTTTTGTCTCCGCGATTTCACCCGCGGTGCGGAAGCGGCTGATATAGTCGATACGCACCGGGTAATCGGCGAAACGTTTGCTGAAGCTGCGGTAGTGCTGGAAGGCGAGAATCGTTGTCGGGCAAAGGACAACTACCTGCTTACCGGCCATCGCCGCTTTGAAGGCGGCGCGAATGGCCACCTCGGTTTTACCAAAACCCACATCGCCGCAGACAAGACGGTCCATCGCCTTGTCAGATTCCATGTCCTGTTTGATCGCCTGTATGGCTTCAAGCTGGTGCTCGGTCTCGGTGAAAGGGAACGCCGCTTCAAAATCGTGCTGGAAGCTGGAATCGGGGGGGAAGTTGAAACCCTTCTGCTCCAGCCGCTGCGCGTAAAGTTCGATAAGTTCCTGTGCGATCGAATCGACGATGCGTTTGACGCGTGCACGAGTTTTGGCCCAGGATGACTTTTTGCCGAGGTGGTCGAGCCGCGGATTTTCCGTTGAACCGATGTACTTGTGGACCAGGTTGAGCTGGTCGAGCGGGACAAAAAGTTTGTCTTCGTCGGCAAAACGCAGTTCGAGAAAATCGCGCTCCGTATTTTGCACCCGCATGCGGCGCAGGGCGGCAAAACGACCAATACCGTAGTTGACGTGTACTACGTAGTCACCTTCTTTCAGGTCGGTATAACTTTCGATCAGTCGGCTGATATTTTTGTCAGCTGCATACTTTTTGACCACCCGCCCGAAGATGTCATTTTCAGTAAAAACCGTGATTCCCGGGGCGCGAAAACCGTGCGGGTAATACCACGGCAGAATCTGCGGCTGCGGGTAATCTGTCAGCGCGCTGCTGAGCCTTTCGCGTTGTCCTTCTGAACCGATGAAATAGAAGACATCGCTGCCGGCTTCCCTTGAATCCAGGTAATCTTTGAGTAAACCCAACCTGCCACCGTAGCGGGGTGTTGCCGACCACTGTGCGGCGTCGTCTTCTGCCTCGGGCAGAAACCTGGTGCCTTTCGAGAGGAATTCCGCTGTGCCGGCAGCGTCAGCAAAAAGTTCTGCAGGCGCAATCTTTACCGGGCTGTCAGAACGCTCATAAAGATATCTCCGCTCTGTGTTGAGGGTGTTCAGCCTCGCCGCTATTGCTTCCTCGTCGCAGATGAAGACCTGTTCTTTCCACAAGGCGTAGGCAGGCAGGCATTGCCTGAGTGCGGGGTAGAGGTCGGCGTAGCCTGCAAGGTTGCTGCCGTGAGTTGTCAGGACGGGAGGCAGTTCTCCCTTCAGGCTCTTTTGTTTGGCGAGGAAATCCGCGATTTCTTTTTCCAGCCCGGTAATAGGTGGCCGCAGCGCAGAAATACGTACCTCGTCGAGCGAGCCAAAACTGCGTTGTGTTTCGTGCGAGAACGCCTTGATCGTCTCAACCTCATCGCCGAAAAAATCCAGCCGCACAGGCGAATCTTCATCGGGCGGGAAAACATCGATGATACTACCCTTGACACAAAATTCGCCGGGTTTCGTCACGGGGTTCTGGTGGGTATAACCGCATGCGGCCAGGTATTCCGTCAGCTCCTGCCGGTTGACGTTGCTGCCCGGCGTGACCAGCCGCGCATGCGCGTGCGGGTCGGTATCGGCTGCAATAAACTGCGTGAGACCTTCGATCGAGGCGACGACCAGGCAGGGGAGTTCAGAGCGCATCAGGAACTCGGCCCGCGTGCGCTGGTATTCTTTCTCTTTATCAGGAGCCGTGAAACTATAAGGAATCACTCCCCAGGAAACCAGTGCAGCGTACTCGGTGTCGGTATGCGAAAGTGCGTGCAGTGAATTCCACGCCCGGACAAAATCGAGCGCAGTCGCATCATCGGAGACTACCCAAAGCTGCCGGGCAGACTTCTTCTGTGCAGGGTTGTGTGCTAAAAAGGCGAGTAGCGGCAGCAGTGAGACGGGCAGGGATAAATCCCCGTTGCCGCTGCGCACCTCGGCAACCACGGGCTCGAGCGCCTTTACCAGTCGTGCGGGTAATGACTCAGCCACGCCGCGTCTCCCGGTAGTAGGTACGCGGATATGTTCCGGCGTCATGTCGGGCTGTGCTGCCGTGCACGGTGCGCACAAATTCGTACGCGACGACGGCGACACTGTTCGACAGGTTGAGGCTGCGCACCGGGCCGCTCATGGGTAGGTATATACTCTCCGGGAATTTGCGGAGCATGGCCGGAGGCAGACCCATCGTCTCGTTACCAAAGACGATTATATCATCCGCCCGGTAATTGTACTCGAGGGCAGAGGCTGCTCCGGCTTTCGTCACCATCACGAAACGCCGGCCCTGGTTTTCGCTCCAGAACCTGGCGAAGCTGCTTCGGTGAGTGAAGTTGAGGTGTTGCCAGTGATCGAGCCCCGCGCGGCGCACCGACGCCTCGTCGAGCCGAAAGGCCGGCCGCCCGGTAATCACGAGCGGTGCGTTGAGCGCAACGCAGAGTCGCGAAACATTACCCGTATTCTGCGGAATCTGCGGACGGTGCAGAACGATTGTAGGACCTTCAAAAGTGTTCGAACTCATCGACTCGGGGCAGTATTTCCTCTTCGTGCCAGAAATAGCGCACGCAGGGTTTCTTTGCCCGGATAGTTTTCACTTGTCCGACGGGGCGGAAAGCCGCTGAACGGTTGGACCGCGGACCACGCGTCGTACCGCGCCTGGCGCGGGCGAGGGCAAAGACTGCCAGGTCCTCGGCAGCGGCCGGTAGAAGACCGGGCTTATTGCTGCAGAGGCTGCTATAAGCCGGCGCGACCTGCAATTGGGAAAGCTCAACGTGCAGTTCTGCCCGGTTGGCCTGCGCGAGCAGTAAGAGTGATTTGGCGACCGAGTCGCTCTGGTCGATGGAAGCCAATAGCTGCGCAAATGCAGGCAGTTGCTGAAATAGGTGAGGCCGGCGAAAGCCGAGCGTCACTTTTTCCCTGTATTCAGGCTGTTCCATGAGTACCGCGCGGGCAGCGTCGCTGGCTCCAACAGCACCCAGCTGCAACACCAGGTCGCCGGCTCGTAGGTTCTGTGCTGCGCGCGGAATAAATTTTCCCTGCCGGCCAAAAAAGCTCAGGGTAAAGTGGTCGTGCTCAGCGCGGGTTGCGTCTCCACCGACCAGAGTAATGCCGTAACGAGAAAGCAGCGCGTCGAGCGAGCGGAGAAATTTCTTCGTGAATTCTTCTGCATCGGGGCGGCGGCGCAGCGAAAGGTTGAGCAGCGCTGATTCAGGCCTGATTCCCTTGCAGAGAAAATCAGACCAGTTACGCGCGAAGAGTTTATAAGCGATATCGCCCGGGCCTAACCATGGGTCGCGGTAGTGGGTGTTTTCCACCATGCTGTCGGTTGCAGCATAAAACCTGCCGCTGCCTGGCAAAAGACCAATGTCATCTGCTGGCAGCAGATTGCGGCGCGAAGATTTTAACCTGGCGATGAACGCGAGTACTGCGGCTTCGTCCACAGCTTAGGTCAGTCGCCGTCTTTGTTGGCCGACTTCGCTTCGAGCGCCAGTTCTACCGAACGCCGGGTTGCTGCGGTCACGGCTTCCTGTACTGCGTTTGGGAAGTTGTGGCGGTGGAGTGATTTGAGTGCTACAGCAGTTGTACCGCCTGGCGAAGTCACATCGTGGATCAGCTGCTGCGGCGCTTCGTGCGACTGCCGCACGAGCTCGGCCGAACCCAGCACCGTCGAAATGGCGAGCTTGCGGCTGTCGGCGCGCGAAAGGCCGAGCAATACACCGGCATCTTCCAGGTTCTGCAGAAAGAGATAAACATACGCGGGGCCTGAGCCCGAAAGTCCCGTTACCGCGTGCAGTAGTTTCTCCTGCTCGAGATAGATTGCTTCACCGGTGTTCTCGAACAGCTCGCGCACAACAGTAATATCTTCTTCGGTGCAGAACTTGTTGCCCGTGAACGCGGTAATACCGCGCCGTATCATCATGGGCGTATTGGGCATCGCGCGAATGGTCGGCCCATTGGCGCTGCGCGCTGCATCGATCGACTTGAGCGCAACACCCGCAGCGATGCTGATGATCAGGCGGTGGTCGGGTATCGCTTCAACGACTTGCGTGACCTGCGCCGGTTTTGTTGCGATAATAATGGTTGTACTTTCTTCAACGAGCTGCTCCATGCTGCCCGCAAGACGGATTTTTTTGGTCAGCGAGGGCCTAAGGTTTTTTACAGATTGCTCGCTCTTTTCAAAGCCGGTGATTTCGTACTTGCCTGCCAGCGCCTGCGCCAGCGCTGAACCCATTTTGCCGAGGCCGACAATGCCAATCTTCATTTACGCGCTCCTTTTTTTGCCGGAGATTTAGCGACCCTTGCCGCCGGTGCTTTCTTGCCGTTGAAAAGGCCAATCGGTTGTCCAAAAAGCAACTTCTGCTTTTCTTCAAACTCAAGCAGTTCTGCCGTATCTTTTTCGAAGAGCAGCATCACGGTTGAACCCATTTCAAAACGCCCGAGCTCCGCGCCTTTGCGTATGTTGATTTCTTCGTCGTACATGTGCTCTTTGGCGAGGCGTACCCAGCGGTTGGTGGCGATATTCGGGTCATAGGTCACGCGAATCTTGCCGACCGAGGTTGCACCGACCTTGACGACTGCAACAAGACCAAATTCACTCTGGATGTAGGTAATCAGGCGCTCATTTTTTGAAAACAGCTGGTTGATCGTGTTGACCGCGAGGTTGTTCACCGGGAAAAGTTTACCCGGCTGGTAATAGTACCCCAGAATGCGGCCTTCGACCGGCGAATGGATGCGGTGGTAATCCTGTGGGGAAAGGTAGATCGTCATGTAACGGCCGCCGAGAAACTGCTTGTAGAAGCGGTTGTTGCCAAGCAGGTTCTGCAGCGAGGATTCCATACCCTTGCTCTGCAGAAGTTGACCCTGTTCCAGTGAGCCCGATACCAGCAGGCGGCCATCAACCGGCGAGATGATGACATTTTCTTTCTGGTCAATCAGGCGTGAGCCATTCTTAAGCGCGCGGGTGAAAAAATTATTCAGCGATTCATAGTCGCGGATTTCGAGCTCCGCTTCCTGGATATTGATCTTGTAGATGCGCGCAAATGCCAGGATAATCGGCGTCATCATGAAACGCGGCAGGCGCAGCCCGGCCAGAAAGCCGTTCAGCTTTGATACCATATTTTTAGGCATCAGGCGCAGAATCAGGACATAAAATTTTACTGCCAGGTCATGCTTGTGCGGGTACATGCCAAAGTAGTCGAGCGCCTCTTTACGAACCTCGCGTACCTTTGTGACCAGGGCTGTAAGGAAAATGATTGCGAGCAGGGAGAACAAGAGTGCCGATACGGCCACCTTGGCGCCGAGATCAGAGAAACGCGTAGAGAGTGCAAAGAGCAGCACGAAGAGTATACGCGCCGGCCAGATCAGGTTGCGCCGGCCCAGGGTGAAGAGCATGCGTTCGAGAATCACTATCCATACAGCCGACGCAATGGCACCGAGCGCGAAGGCTGACAGCGCAATGATGAGAAAACCGCCGCGCCCCAGTGTGGCAGAAAAAATATGCGCCAGCGAAAACTGCACCTGGCTGATCATTTCCGCTGCAGCGGCAGGCGCTGGCGCGAGCAGCGCTTTCACTCCACCGGGTGCTACGGTTGCGCCCTTGATTTCCGGCAGACCAACCGCGTACGCGAGGCCGAGCAGCGGAATAAAGATCGTGGTGTAGAAGAGGGCGGTCGACATCGAAACCAGGCCTTGCTTCACCGCATAGTCATTGATCGAAGCCGCAGTGACCGCGGCCGATACGCCGGTTGATTCTTCAGGCGCCACAATGCCGGTGAACGCGGCGCACTTAAAAATCAGCAGCGTGGCAATGATGCCTGCGGAAAGGCTTTTGAGGCTCAGTGCCTGCGAACACGCGTTCGCAGCAAGCTCAGCTGCCTTGTGTGGATTTTGGGCTATAATGAAGATCGCCAGGATAAGCAATAATGTCGTCACAATCGGCGTGATGAAGGCGGCAACACGGCCGATGCGCCGCAGGCTGCCGAGGCTCAGCAGAAAACCGGTGAGCGCAATCAGCAGCGGCGCCCACTGGCTGCTGAAGATGTGTTCTCCCAGCTGAAAAGGCAGAATCGGTTTTGTCGCGGGTATGCCAACTGAAGCCGGTGGTGTGTAGAAGTTATGCCAGAGTTCTGCCTGTGCTGCAGCCCCCCAGACCAGGGCAGTTGCCAGGGCGATGAGTGCGTAGACGATGGCACCACTTTTGCCCCAGAAGGTTGTCGCAATAATCTCACCCGCGCCGCCCAGCCAGGTATTCTCGTGTTTCTCGCGGTATTTGACAGCGAGCGTGCCATTGGCAAAACGCAGCGTCGCGAGCAGAACCCCGAAGAGCGCTACCCATATGAGAGAAGCAGCTCCCCCCCAAAGGACGATGACAGGAATGCCGAGCAGCACAGCTGCATTGGCCTGCACACTGCCGGCCAGAAACATCGCGCGCAGGTTATTGATTTCACCCGCACGGTGCGAACGCGATAGCGTCGAACCTTCGTCTTCTTTACCGAGCCCTGCCAGTGCAATGCGAAAACCATAGATGACATAGCGCAGCGGCAGGAAGCGCAGGTAAAAGGTGTAGAAGGCGGAGGTCAGGATCAGCAGTGCCAGTACCGCCAGGGACAGGTAGGCTTCGATGCTATTCATTGTGCGCAGAATAATAAAAAGAAGGAGCCCGACAAGCAATATCGCCTTCTGAGGCGGGGGATATATAGCTCATCCCGGGGTTCAGGTTACCCGAGGCTTTGTTTCATATTGCACTGCATAAAATGAAGTTGACGCTTTGTTCACTGTTGCAAGGAGGCGGTATGTCCAAAGAGTTTTATACGGAAGCCGACCTCGCGAACTTCCGTGATTGCCAGTCAATGGCCTATGACGCCGTGCAGGCGGTTGCGCGCCGGCTCACAGCCGGCATGACCGAGAAGCAGGCGGCCGAGATGATCGACGAAGAGATCAAGGGGCGCGGCATGACCCGCTATTTCCATGCCCCGTTTGCCTGGTTTGGAGCGCGCACGGCCTTCCAGGGCTTTGAACGGCCTTTCGACCTCAGCCGTTTTCCGGCCAGCCTGCTGCCGCCGCATTTTGGGCAGAAATTCATGCCCACCGAAACCCGGCTCGAAGAGGGTATGGGAGTTATTCTCGATGTTGCTCCTATCTATAACGACTGCGCGGCCGACATCGGTTACGCCTTTGCCTTTGGCCGTAACGAAAAGATCGAAAAGGCGCTCGATGATCTCGCGGTGTTCCGGCCGCTGATTCTCGCCGGCGTCTGCAAAGAGAAGACGATGGCCGAAATTTATGACGATGTCAGCGAGGCGCTGCTCGATATGGGCTACGAGAACTGCCATGCCAAGTACCCGCAGGGGGTACTGGGCCACAAGGTCGGCAAGATACCGACGCGCCTGATCCCACGCATTCCGGTCATGCGCTTCGAGGTTTCGACATTTCTCTACCTCGCAGCTGAAGAGATTAGCCACCTGATTAACCCATGGGATAACCACACGGCGCTTTGGTCCGATTACACGCGCGTCTCAGCTGACCCGGGCCTGTGGGCAGTTGAACCACATATCGGAACAAAAAATTTTGGCGTCAAGTGGGAAGAAATTCTCCACATCACCGAAAACAACGCGTACTACCTGGATGATAACCTGCCGCACGTGCGCCGCTGGACCGACCGCCAGGTCGCTGTATAAGGAGTTAATATGGCCATCGAACGCAAAACCCCCGAGAATATCAAACCCCACCGCATCCAGGTCAGCTTCGACGAGAGCCTGCCGCAGCACTGGTTTGGCGGCAATGCTTTCCTGACGCACATGCTCAATACCTGGACGGCGATCTTTCCCGATGCCGAACGTTACTTTGTCCGCTGGTCGAAGAAAGCGCTCGCGAGTGTGACTGACCCGAAGATTAAAAAAGACATCCAGGGTTTTATCGGCCAGGAAACCATGCACGCGATGCAGCACGAAAAGTTGTGGGAGCTTTTGCGGTCACAGGGCTATAACCTGGATCCGGTCATTTTTTTCGTCGAGAAAGTGGCTTTTGACTGGCTGGAAAAGGCGCTGCCTGACAAGGTTAACTACGCACTCGTCGCGGGCCTCGAGCATTTCACCGCGATGTTCGGCGAAATCTACTTTGAAAATCCTGAACTTGTGGAACAGATGCACCCAGAGATGCGCCGGCTTTTCGAATGGCATGCAGCCGAAGAAGTTGAGCACAAGGCAGTGGCCTATGACCAGCTGCTGGCGATCGACGACAGCTACGCACTGCGCACCGGTGTCATGAATGTAGCAGTGGTGGGTTTCTACATGGTAACGCTGCTCAACACGCTCTATTTCATGGCGCAGGATAAATCGCTCTATAACCCAAAAGAATGGCTCACCATGTATGATGTATTCTTTGGCAAGTACGACCTTGCGCGCAAGACGTTCGTGAAATTTTTGGAATACTACAAGCCGGATTTTCACCC
Organism: Turneriella sp.; assembly: GCA_046346875.1. Classification (GTDB taxonomy): domain Bacteria; phylum Spirochaetota; class Leptospiria; order Turneriellales; family Turneriellaceae; genus Turneriella. The sequence continues at coordinate 483,569 of JAXMHG010000002.1, forward strand.
GTGGGATAACCAGAACTACCACCTGGCTCAGCCGACGCTGGCATCGTACGAGAAACAAGCATCCTGAGCGCTACGCGCTCAGGATGCTTGTTTGAATTTAGCCTATTTCAGAATCAGTTCTACACCCACGTAGAGCAGGATTGTCAGAACAAAGCCCATGTGAATGACACCTTTTACGGTTTCAATCGGCTTTACAGTAGCTGGTTTTGCTGCCGGGTCGTTTGAAGCAAAAAGCGCATTCGCTTCGATCAGGATGAAAACCACAGACGTGATGATTATCCAGAGATTGAGCTTGTCTGCAGATATTCCGGAGATAATCAAATTGTTTGCAGCTGCCATAAAGAACAGCATCGGGATAGAGAGCAGGGTGTTGGTGCGTGAAGCGATAAAACCGCGGCGAGCCATTGCAGGTACTCCGTCAATTTTTTCTCCGTTAGCTGCCGCGATAACCTTTTTCTGGCGTGGCCAGATCACAAACCAGACGTTCAGGAACATGATTGTCGCGAACATGAATCCAGGATAGATTTTCGCAAACCAGGCATTCCATACATCGCTACCAATCTGACCGCCGACTTTGCCGGGACCAAATCCTTTGAGTGCGATCAGACCAAGACCAGTGATGAAAGTCAGCAGTGCGCCGTAGCGGAAGTACCACATGACTTTGGGGAAGAGTTTTTGCTTCGCGATGGTCTGGCCTGCAGCGTCGAGGCCGCCTACATAACCGCCCTGGATGAAATTGATGTACCAGAGTACGCCGATCCAGGCTACGCCGCCAACGATGTGAAAATAGCGAAACAGCAACGCGCCATGGTCAGAAAATATTGATATGTCCATTCTTTCTCCTTTGAAATTTGAGCTTGATTTCGGGCTTAACCCGCGTGCTAACAATATAATGCCGCAGGTCGGGCTTTGTCAATAAATTGTCTGCAGGGCAAACCAAGGCTCCCGGAGGATCTAAATATGAATAGCAGATGTATTTATCTATTGAGCGCAGCACTTTTAGCCTGTTCACAGCCTGTAGTCGCCGATAAGGCTTTCTCCCTACCGCACGGCCGTACGTGAACAAAGACCAGCGCCTTTCTGTTGCCGTATTTGCCGGTGGGTGCTTCTGGTGCATGGAGCCCCCGTTTGAAAAACTCGCAGGTGTCAAAGCTGTCATTCCGGGATTATACTGACGTACAGAAAAAAATCCACCTATGACGAGGTGTCATACGGCCGTAGCTCGCACATTGAATCAGTGCTCGTGCTCTATGACCCGGGAAACAGGTGGCCTACGAGAAGCTGCTCGGGGTGTTCTGGCGCAACATTAACCCCGAACAGGAAGACGGGCAATTCTACGACGTTGGGTCGCAGTACAAGACATACGTTTTTTACGGCAATGCTGCAGAACGATTGGCAGCAGAAAAAGCAAGGCGGAGCTACTGCGTTCGGGCAAGTTCAGGCACGCGTGAAAGCGCAGCTTCGCCCCGCTACAGAATTCTGGCCAGCAGAGGACTACCACCAGGATTATTACAAGAAAAACCGGCGCACTACCAGCGCGCTACCGCGTTGGTACTCAGGTAGAAGATGCGTATCTAAAGGTGAAATGGAATTGATTCATCAATTCCATTTAGCAGACTCAGCGGCGGCGCGAGCTTTTGCGCCTTGAAGAACCGCCGCCGGTCTGTTTTGCTGCTTTCTGAACTGGACTGCTGCGGCCGCGGTTTGCGTGCTGCGCAATTGCCTGCGGCAACACCGTCGGTCATGTCAAAACCTGCCATTGAGCTGTGCTGCGCGCTGCCAACTTCTTCGTACTCGTCTTCGTCAGCATCTTCTTCATGCAGCTGCTCTTTGACCTGTGCACGCAGAATAAACTCAGTGACCTCGTCTTTGACCGCGGCAACCATGTCTTCAAACATGGCAAACGCCCGAAAACGGTATTCGACCAGCGGGTGCGTTCTGCATAACCGAGCGTCCAGATACCGTCACGCAGCTGGTCCATCAGGTAGAGGTGATCTTTCCACTTCTGGTCGATTACCTGCAGCGCGATCATCTTCTCGAGAATGCGCATGTTTTCTGATCCGATTTCTGCTCTTTGGCGTCAGTGCCTGCAGCGCCTTTTCGCGGATTTCGGCGATAAACTCGTCCTTGCTCTTCGCGCGCAGCTCTTCTTCGAGATCTGTGTAGCGAATCACAAACACGTTGGCCAGGTAATCCTGCAGCGCTTCGAAATTGAACTCAGACACCTTCTTGCCGGGCAGCATTTGCCGATACGAATCTGTATGGCGTCTTCGGTGAATTCGCGGATCGGCGCTGCTTGACATCCGCGTTATCTAGAATTTCATTGCGGATCATGTAGATGTACTTACGCTGCTTGTTCATCACGTCGTCGTACTCGAGCAGGTGCTTGCGCATCTCGAAGTGGTGCGATTCGACGCGTTTTTTTGCGCGTTCAATGGCGTTGGTGACCATGCGGTGCTCGATCCTGCATGCCGAAACGCTGCATGATCGGGCCGAGGCGGGGACGGGACCCGAAGATGTGCACTGGTTCATCTTCGAGAGAGGTAGAAGCGTGAGCTACCTGGGTCGCCCTGGTGTTGGAAGTGGCCGCGGCAACTGGTTGTCGATACGGCGCATTCGTGCTGGTCAGCCAGACGATGCAGGCCGCCGAGCTCTTTTGACGCCCGGACCAATACTGATGCTCGGCAATTACGGCCTGCCATGTTGGTGGCAATGGTTACTCCGGCCGGCATGACCTGCTTTAATAATTTCTGTTTTTGCGGTCGTGGTTTTCGCGTTGATACGTTGTGTTAGCACTTTCGCAGCAGTGCAATTCTGGAGAGCTTTTCTGAGTTCTCAATGGATATCGTACCGAGCAGCACCTGCTGTCCCCAGGTGCAGCTCTTTACTCTCGTCGGCAATCGCATTGAACTCTTCGCGCTGCGTGCGGTAGACTTTATCAGCAAAGTCTTTGCGGATCATTTTCCGGTTGGGCGGAATGACCATGACGTCGAGCTTATAGATCTCGCGGAATTCTTCTGCTTCTGCATCGCTTCGTGACGGGCCATGCCGCCGAGTTTTCACATGCGGAAGAAGTTCTGGAACGATGGTGGCGAGCGTCTGGTTCTCTTGTTTAACTGACCTTTTCTTTGTTTTCGATTGCCTGCGCAGCCCGTTGCCACCGGTAGACCTTCCATCAGGCGGCCTGTAAACCTGGTCGACAATGATGATTTCACCACGATAATGACAGTCGACATCGCGGTGAAGAGCTCGCGTGCTCTTGAGGCACTGGGTAATGCGGCATGAGCTCGACATTCTGCGGGCGTAGAGGTTGTCGACGTTGAGCAGCTTTTCTACCTTGTGTACCCTGATCTCGGTGAGCACGGCATGCGCGCTTTTCATCGACATCGTAGTCGACCTTGTCTTCGAGCGAAGGTATGACGCGGTTCACGCAATGGCCGCCTTGCATCCCTGGTTTCAGGCCGCTGATAATAAGGAGAGTTCTTGCTTCGTCGATCAGGATCGAGTCTACCTCGTCGACAATCGCGAAGTAGTGCGAACGCTGCACGCGGTAGTTGCGGTGGTCTACCATGTTGTCGCGCATAGTCAAATGAACTGTTGTTGGTTCCGTAGGTGATGTCCGGCAGCGTAGGCCTTGGCGGGCGCCGCATGGTTCATGTTGCTCTTGATGACGCCCGTTGTCAGCCACGAAAGTCATAGAGCGGACGCATCCACCGGCGTCTGGCTTAAGCAGGGTAATCGTTGACCGTAACGACGTACCCTCGCCGGTGAGCGTTGAGGTAAACGGCAAGCGTCGTGGTGCGAGGGTTTTACCTTCACCGGTTTTCATCTCGGCAATCTTACCTTCGTTGAGCGCCATGGCGCCCATCAGCTGTATTGCTCAGCTGGCGTATTTTCAAAGATGCGTACAGGTTTCGCGCAGCACGGCAAACGCCTCGGGCAGTATAGAGATCAGCTTTCGGGGTTGGGTTAAGGATGCCTTCGGAATGCGGCGTTTTAGCCGCCAGTTCAGCGTCTGTGAGTCGGGATTTCAGGTTCAAGCGCGTTGATATGATCGACATACGGCCTTATGCGCTTCAGGTCGCGCCAGTATTTGAGCCGAAAAATTGCTTTGAGAAGAAACTGACCATCGGGTCATTTTGATCAAAGACTCGCCGTCGATAAAAAACAGCTTTGTGCAGTGCCGCGCGGCCGCGCAGCCAACGAACCAGGCGTAGGCGCATCAGCACCGGCGAGCGAAGCCGTGGTGAGCCAGGTTGCTGACTTAAAGTATAATCCGCGCCGGTGGCCGTGATCTTGCCGGTGGTTGCGAGTATGAACTGCCCGATAACGCTGACGTATAAGCTGGCAGCAGGCCGTAGAGTGAGCCTACCGTAACAGGGCAATACTTACGAGGTTAGCCCCACCACATTGGCAGGTGCGGGCGTCAAAACCCGGCAGCAGGGTTGAGATCCAGACTTTGGGGAAAACGTACATGCCGGTGAGCCGCAGGTTTAAAAGTTTGAAGGTGCCGCCGTCGAGCACGGAAATATTGACGGCGAGGCGGCAGGTCTGCGCGCGAGTGGGCAGTATAACGTTTCTGCACCGAAGTGCACCCCGTAGCGTCGTGGAGAAACGTGCAGTCGGCGTCATGCCAAAGCAGCCGACGGCGGAGTGAATGCCGGGTTAACGGTACCACCAGCCCGCCGTGCACGCCGGTCATCAGGCGAACCTACTTTCAACCGGCGCAGGCGGTACCGGGGCCGGGTTCAGTTTTTTTCTCTGCCTGCTGCGGCGGAAAAGCCGGCGGTACCGTGGGTTCAGTTGTCGCCGGTTGCGCCTCAGCAGGTGTGACTGCCTTTTCCGCCTTCACATCTGGCGGAGTATTTTCTGGGTACGGCGGCGGGTCGTTTTTTCTGCAGGAGCTTACCTTTTCTTCTGGCTGGATGTCGCTTGGGGTACAGGCCTGGATGTTTTGTCTACTGCCGGTGTTACCCTGCGCTGCGTGGCGGTGCACAGCAGAGCAGAAGGGCAAATGGCAGAGCCGATTTGGTGGACAGCATGGCGGCAACAGTGCATTCGCTGTAACCGAAAAGCGAATTGATGCGCGTCAACTGAAACACCAGGCACTATATTTTTTCTCGATCTCGAAGCGACCTGCGCGAAAGACAACGGCTTTGTGCGCAGCGAACGCGAACAACTGAGATCGGCGCGGTCGCGCTCGATGCGGGTCGGGCGGTTGTGGGGAGTTCCAGGAGTATATACGCCCGGTGCACCACCGGACATTAACCGCGTTCGCACCGAGCTTCCACCGGCATCACGCAGCGGCAGGTTGACGCTGCGGCCTTTTTCCGCACGTCTTTGCCCGCTTCAGCGCCTGGGTGGCGATGTTCGACGACGCTTTTATCTTCAGTTGGGGGCATTACGATCGCAAGCAACTCGTGCAGGATTGTCGCCGGCACGAGATCAACGGCGATTTGCCTAAGGGGTTTGCCGACTTCAAGAATCTCTTCAAGAAGCAGAAGCTGCTGCCGCGCCAGGGGCTTGAACTGACGCTGTCAGGTTGCATGCGATTCGAGGGCCGGCCGCACTCAGCATTATCTGATGCGAAGAACACGAAGTGCCTTCCGTTACATTGAGTAGGGTGCGGAGAAGGGCTGCCCTGGCTCAGTTGCCGGCACAGACGCCCTGCCAAAGGTATTCTTTTCACACTTACTGGAGCCGATGCAGTCGGCATCGATATTGCATTTTTTGCCACTTTTGCCGGCGCCTCCAGAAATTGAACTCTTTCTTCTTCGTGCAGACGCCGCTGCTGCATTCGAGCCCGAACGCGCATTCAATGTCCATGTTGCACTGCGCCTTTTCTCTTCGAGCCTGGCGGTGAAGGAGGTCGAAACTATCATCATGATAAGCAGTATTTTATTCATAGTTCTGCACCGACCACGTCCAGGAGAGCGCGTCGCTTCCAAGTCTGCGCTACACCGTGATGCAACCGAATCTGCCTTCGATGACTGCCATTATCGACGTTGAGATTGCTGCAAGCCCCCGCAGCAGTACACGGCGCTTTGGTAAATGGGTTGGCATTACCCTGCACCTGCTCAACACGACGAGCCCGGGCGCATTCTGCGCATCAACCATTGCGCCTGAACTGCGCTCCCCAACAGTTGCGATTTTTGCTGAGTATACCGCGGCCTGGGTAGGTACTCGTCCACAGCAGAAAATAGATGCGGCAATGTCGCCGCGAATCTTTTCTTTGTCTGGATATGGTCCAGTTCTGATTTCGAAATCGCAGCTGCCATAACGGCGCTCTTTCGCCCCGGATAAATGCCATAGCGGAAGTTGCTGCGGTCGGCATTGAGTTCACCGAATCCACAGGGATACAGGTTGTAGAGGTCGATCTGCAGGCGGTAGGTCGCGCTGCTTGTGCGCAGCGCGAACCTTGCAGGCCTGCCGCCCAAGAATTAATTCTCGTCGTATCTCTTTATGCCATTCGACGAAGCTGCGGGCCAAAATTTTTGCTGTACGACATGCTCGATTTCAACGCGCCGTGACCAACTGAATCACGCGCCGGCTCAGGCAACCACAGCGGTGGCATCGATCTTCATCTTTAAAGACGCAATCACAGTAGAAGGTGCGCGGGTTATCATTGCGTGATCTCGAGGAACTGAGTCGCCGCCTGTAGTACGGAAGCACCGTCTGTCAGTTCTCAGGTAGCACCGGAAGCCAGTAGTAGTCGCGCGGCTGCCAGCAGCAGAAAGGCAGGACGCACCTTCATATCTGCTGATAACTCAGCGATTAGCCTGTCAAATTCAAACCGCCGAAAAGCCAGGGAGCACCAGCGTTGAAAAGAGCAGCGATACCAGTAGCGATGTCGCCATGGAAGAGAACGGCGTTCTCGCGTTCCAGAATAAATGTCACCCGGCAGGCGCTGATGGGTAGCTTGCTGCCAGGCCATACAAGACCTGCCGCCAAAATCAAGATACCCGCGATGATGAGGCTTTCAGATTTTGCCAGCCAAATCCAGCGCAGGCCCAGCCGCCGGTATTCATTCAGGCTCTGTCTCTGCGCTGACCAGCGTAAGATCGCGCTGTATCGCCTGCCAGATCAGCATGCGATCAAAAGGATCGTGATGCAATGCCGGGGGCACGTTGCGAAACCCCAGTGCATCGGTTTCGCTGAGTGTGATCAGGTCAAAATTCTGCTCTTTCGCTTCGTGCGAGATATCTTCGGGCGAATTTTGAGCCGCAGTTTGCCGAGGAAAACCGAAATAAAGCTCCCGCTGAGGGCCGAGAACCAGACTTCAGTCTCAGCCGCCTGATTAGCCGCAGCCAGTCTTTTGTGGGATCTTCTTCGGTTCTGTGAGAAACCAGACATGGGTATGTGTATCGAGCAGCAGCCTCATGAGCGCAGTAGATCGTCGTCGGAAATTTTGAAGTCGTCCTGGAAGATGATTGCCCTTGCCGGCGAGACCGCCCGGTCGTTGAGCGCGGTGGCTCGTTGCAGTGCGCCGGTATTTCTGTAGGGGACGAGCACGGCGATTTTTTCTTTTTACGGCCGTAGCCAAGCACAACCTCTTCGCCCTGCCGCTTATCGAGCACGTCAGAGGAATTGCGCTCCGAAGTCGGCCACCATTAGTAGAGCGTCCATATCAGCGGGGTTCTAAAAGTGACAACATGTCAAGTTTAAAATGGAATCTTGTTTTGTTGTTTTGCGCTAACAGGCTCCTTTTTCAGGCGCCTGCTAGTGGCCGAGGTAGTGCCGCAACGTGTAGATCCAGTTTTCGTCGTTTTCGCCCGAATCAAGCTTCTGGCCCAGCAGCTTACTGCAGGTAGCCGCGGTCTGTAGCGGTACTCTAACGATGCTGCGACCGCGGTATTTTCCGAAGTTGAATTTCCTCAGTAGCAGGGGGAGTGGTCGTGATTTTTTCCATCCCGGCGATAGCAGCTTCTTCGGTGCAGTTTGCAATCAAAGAAATCCCCCAGCAGGTGGTGGAATGTGCGCATAGAGCATATTCACGTCACCGGCATCGCGCGCGGCCCTCGACGGCGAGCTTCAGGTAATACTGCGGCATTGCAGGTTGTATTCGGGTATCGTATCTTCAGTATCGAGCGCGTAGGTAACGCGGTAGGTGCCATGTTTGATCTGCACTCCCTTTGGTACCGAGCACGTCGTCAAAATGCGCGCATTGTGTGCCACCATGATGCCGTTTGCCAATCGTTCTGACAGGTCGCGCTCAAAGGCACTGCCGGCAAAGGAGGGTTTGTTCGCCACCATCTCGTTCGTGATGTGGTGGATGCTCATCGCCTGACCCGGAATTGGCACTGGCCTGGAAATATTCGGCGAACAGCTCAGTACCTTCGCGGTAGCAGGATCGGCAAATGGCGTCTTTTGCCGGGTTCGGTGCCGGTAGTCTCGACGACGAAAATGAGCCGTGCCATCGGGTATTAACGCGTGCGGCTTGACGCAAAGATTTATACCGGAACAGGGCCACCAGTCGCCGGTAAAAATTTGTTAAAATCATCAAATAAATTGACGCTCTGACCAATTTACCGGAAACGCCAAGGACAAGCTCTATTGATATGAAACGCAGCGGCACAGCCGATTGTTTTTCATATGAGAAAGAGAGAAGCCAGCCCAGTCGGTAGAGCAACTCCCTTTATAGAGGGCGTCCCGGGTTCGATTCCCGGGCTTCTCAAACGGTTTGCTGTTCGGCAGTAAACCCAGAAGGATTAGTCCCCTTTCTGTCTAGCGGTTAGGACTCGATTTTCTATTCCCGCAACAGGGGTTCGATTCCCCTAGGGGACGCACGATCGGGGCCGGCATTGCCGGCCTTTTTTTTACTGGGAAATACGTTCCACAATAGCTGTTCTATCACGGCTGGCGGAAATACAGCGTGAATAAAAATAATGTCATCTGTACATTCGTAGATGATCAGGTATGGGAAACGTTCTCATAACGTATTGGCGACAGGTGTCCAGGTATATTGGAGAAGCCAGCGGAAACTGAGGCAAGAACGTCATAGCGGCGTCTAATTCCAGAAGATAGCGTTGGGCAATCTCAGGGTTAATGCCTCGATACTACGTATTTGCTTGGCGAATGTCATCCGGCATCCATTTACGACGGCCTGCACTATTGTCCGAGGTCTTGTTTAAGATCTTCCCATGAGCGTCCGAGCATTGGGTTTTCGTGATGCGCTTTCAGGCGGCGTTCCAGTTCGGCTTTTTGGTTGCTCGTGAGCTCTCCTGCGCGATAGCCGCCCTGCGTATTTTTCCCATATATCGAAAGCCAACTCTAGTTGTTCGGTTTCCGAAATCTTCTTCAGCAGCTCGGCAGTCTGACCGCTCATAAGTTTAAAGTATCAAACACCAGACGGCTGTCAAGGTTATTCGGCCACCCGAACAGCACCGTTCGAACCGCGTCCCCTAGGGGAGACATTGATGCGCCCGGCAGCAATGCCGGGCTTTTATTTTCTACAAGAACTCTTTTTCGTCTATAATCTATAGTGGAATGAGCACCAGGTGGTGCTCAATAAGGATGCAATCTTAATGGTGCGCCGGCGCTTTGCGGCCGGCGGCGTAATGTCGATAGAAAGAGCAGGCCCGGTAACGCACCGCACAGGGCTACCGCTATTCTTTATTGCTCGCCAATATTGTTTACGATTTCCGGCATTGGCTGTACCCGACTGTGATGTGGACGTCCAATAAGCGCTGAACATGCGCTGGAATGAGCCGCTGATGCCGTTCGTTTTGAGTATTCGCCAATGAACGCGTTACTGGCGTTGGGGAGGCGCTGTCCTTACCGCCAGGGTCAGGTTGGCGCAGTAGTTCAGCGCATTGAGCCAGGTGTATTGAGTCACTGAGCCGGTAGCACAATTCGAGCCACTGGTGGGAGAACCGGCATTTCTGCCAGTGAGTCCGTTACGTTGTCGGGTGATCAACTTCACTGCCATTGTTGACGACAGTGGACGCAGGAGCCCGACACGCAGCGTACATAGTTACGTTGGTCTTGCTCTTACGAAGCCAGGCATCAAGAAATCCGACCGTGGCAATATTAGAAGTGTCCATTGCATCGGCACTCCAATAGATCCAGGCACAGAGCTGGGGAAAATACAGGTTAATTGGGACCTGCCGTCTCGAAGTCGGCTGGCGTATGCGTTTGAGTTTAATTGCCGGCAAGCGCCAGGTTTTGCCAGCCAGTGCCAGGCTCGTGCATTGCGAGCTGGCGTTTGCAAACGTCACGGCCGTCGCCCCGCCTGAGCTGCGCACGAGGTTAGAGAGCTCACGCTGTACTTTTGCCAGATAAGCTCGTTGGAAAGCATCGGTTGGCTGTTCGTCACCATTGTCAGTATATGACCGGGCAACGCCTTCGCCGTGTGGTTCGGATCATCACCAGCGGCTGAGCTGGTTGTTTGCCCCAGGCAGGTATGGGGGAAAGAAAACTGCTGAGAACCGTGCTGTTGCCGCCGATTATCGCACAGGCTTGCGAACGTTGGCGATCGGCAGATATGCAACGGAGTTGTATAGAGCGTCGAGGACGAGGTTTGTCTGAGCCACCTGTTGTGGAAGATCGATGCCCCGTTGTAGTTGTTGAAATCGAAATATTTTGCGCAACCAAATAGTATCCTGGGGGTAATGCCAATGTTGGGTCGCGACTGCTGCAGGTTATGTTGAACGTCTGTTTTGCATGCAAAGAGGAGAGGGAAGCAATCAGTAGACAGATTTCAGATTTTATAGATTTCACAATTCTGCTGAGTGCATTAACTACGAAGGGTAAACCCAGCCAAAACGGTAAGCTGATGCGGGGGATCAGCCTATACTGTGCGCGGAGTGCAGCGAGGGCAGACATCTGTATCATAAGAATATGAAAAAAATTTTGTCACCCTGGTGATTTCACAATTTCGCGAATGCTGGGCTGTGCCTGACGATGGATAACCTGCTCGGCAGGTTTTTCACGCGATTCAACATGGTAAAAAGTACGCCGATACCAGCGGAGTCGATCATGGTCATCTTTCCGAAATCATACGAAATTGCGAACGCCGGCAAGCATATGCCGGGTCAAATTCATGCCGCAGATCGTTTGCATTGTAGATATTTGGTGTCGTGCTCTTAGCGGTCAGTCTGACCAGAGTTCATCAACGACCTTAATTTCAATATTTGCGTCTTCATAATTCAGCTCTATCCTGTAATTGAATCTTCGTCTGAAAATCGTGCAGTTTTGCATTCTTTTGACCGCAGGATCGTCGCGTATTATCTCTAGTTGTCTGTAACAGCTGCAAACAAGCGGGCTCCAAAAATGACCTTATGCGGATATTCGTGCTGTTTCGGTGAGCGCATCCTGAAAGTATAAAGGTCTGAGAAAATTCGCTAATAGTCTGGCACAGGTAGATGAGTCATGACCTGATAGTGATTATTCTGTTCTGGGTGGGAACGTCTGGAACCAGATGCATTAATTTTATTGCGCGACTATGTATGCCCGCTCAGTGTCTCAGACAATACGCCGCTTCCAGCCGCAAACGCGATTTTTTCTGGCTGTTGCGGGCGGGATCCGATGCGGGCTTTTGCCAGGGTAATGAATGAGAGAGAACTGAGTAAAGCAAACTCGGTACCGACATTGCACTGCCTGACTATAGCGTATTCAATACCGACGATATTTTGCTGGCGAAGTCTTCTTCTGGTGCAAAGGCAGAAGTCAGCGCCGAAGATCAGGAAGCCATTATGAAAATTCTGGCAATCAAGGAATTACGCGGTGAGCCTCTTCATGGCAGTACCGTATCTGTCAGCGTGCCTGATATTGGCATATACCGCTGTCCCAAACTGGAGATGTTGACCCGGTGCTCTCGCAAAGCATTGAGATGCCAGGACTGAAATCAGAGATTATTAGCCTGTCTGCTTGGGCATTGCGATGGTAGCTGTTACTGATTTACAGGAATAATGCATTGATATACTGACGCTGGTCAGGCCTATACGCAAGCGCGAAGCTGCGGTGTGCAGCGAAATGGCTTTATCCGTGATTTCTGTTGCGGGCATCATGATATGTTTCAGCCGCTGCTCATTGAACAAATGAGCCAGGACTGGAATACATCAAAATTATTAACGGAGCGTATTGCCCGTAAAATTCAGAATCCATTTTACCGCAAACCCTAGAGGTTTACGTTGTAATGGGCGATCGTCACGAGTGTCAGCTCTGGTATTGCTTCTGCTGACGGTTAGATTTTCAGAGCCTGAATATTGTCTGGCTACATTCAATAAGCGATGCTGGCATACGGAGTTCTGCCGCTTTTTCACGATCATGGCTAAAATTTACTTTGGTGACGGGGAGGAAAATCTGATCCCGTAGTTTTGTCGCAGAAGCAACAGCATTGGCAGCATACTGAGGAGCATATATGATGCAGCATTTTATCTCAGGCTTCATGCGACAATTCATTGACTAGAAGTAATGTATCCGATCCATCATATCAGTGGGAGGGATGGTACCGGAAGTCCCGGAATCTTCTGCCTTCTATGTGGGCATGATGCGCGAAGTATTCAGCCTTTGTGACCGCGGAAATGCTGTTTAGAGATCGTCTCTATTCTGTACAATGACGGACTGGCAGAAGCGAAGATGCAAACGACTCAGAGTTCACCGCGGAGAGGTTTACACGACTTGTGGAAGCAGGTCGGCAACTTGCGCCGGGCGACTGGGTCCGTACCGTTCTTGAGGCCGTGTCTGAATTTACAGGAGATGCAAAACTCACCGATGATAACAATGATCAAGGTGAACAGACCGGAAAGAGCCGTCTTTATTATGTTGTGATGATCGATGGAGGTGGTTTGCAGAACGGAAATCGGCAGGTGATGCATTCGTTATGAAGCCGCGGTGAAAAAGCCCTCTCTGGGCATACCAGCGAAATATTCATTGCCTAAAAGAACAGCAAAGATTTTCTGGGGTGTTTCAGGTTAATGGCTCTGGTGACCGCGGCAAGAACGCCGCTGATCTACTGCTAATTTCACGCGCATATCTCTGATGGTCATGATGAGTGCGTCAGTTCTGCGGCGTTGCATTTCTGTGCAGCACGGATACCTTTATCGGCGCGGACTGCGTTGCCTTTACTTCGCCCAGAGCTGGAGATTACGGTATACGACAGGCGATTTGCGATCACTGACAGACGCGCCTTCAGAAAGATATTGTGGCATTTATAAGAATGGGCTGGCCGCGGTTGCGGTTTGTCGACCCATGCAATGTGCACCAGGTTTCCGTACGTTGTTTAGTCCTGAAGTGGTTTGATGCCGTCGTCAGCAAAGACAGACGGACAATGCATTGGCGGAACTCAACACGCTGACATTGTCGAAGACTGGCATGAAGGTCAGGTTGCCGAGCCGGTATCGCGACTTTGACCGTTGCTGGTGCAGTCCGTGCTGGCCAGAAAGGCAGTTTATAGCCGCGAAGGTAACAACGGCACTCAGACATACCGATGCCTGAAGAAATATCAGCCCGGTGTTTATTAGAGCGTGATCATCCGGCTCATCTGAATTTTTTAACTCCATATTAATTGCCTGGCTGAAGATATTTGAATCACCCACATATGTTGCCATGGAAACGGCTTTTTTCAATGTGCAGAACTACTATGAAGGATTATATCTATAGTAGCCTTTTGTGAACCCCGAAGTCTCAGCAGACTGGTGGCTTATATACGGCTGCACAGAGGATTTTGCCTGGCGCTGAGCCAGAGCGAACAGCGGCACTATCGATTTTGCTGGATGTCATCGCGAACACGTGGTAATATTGAGGCTGACACAACCATTAAACGTAATGACGAAGCTGAAAATAGCTATAATGCTGATCGGATGGAACTTTCTACCACCAAAGGTGTTTGCGTATTATCAGCTGACCGCTTATGAAAAGGCGATACAGACCTTCAACAGACCGATAAAACCGAACTATAGTCCATCAACTGGGGATATCCTCATTATCGTATGAAGAACGGCAACGAATCAGCTAAGCCGGTATTACCGGCGTATCATTGCCAAGTTTCGGACTGATTGTTATTAAAGCGACCGCTGGTTGTGCGATGGGATGGTTTTACGTAGATGGCACGTAACGAATCGAAATCCAACGCAATAAGACGAAGATGATGCCGCCATGTTACAGGATGTCAGAAGTTTTGAGAAAGTTGCAGAGTATGCTTCACGTTTCGCCATCAGTCCTGCTACCAGCGTGCCTGCGGCGGTGGGCTTCCGCAGAAATCAGGTTAAGTCAACATAGCTCAAACGGCTGCCAGTATTTCAGCTGACAGAAAGAGGATCACCCATAAGGCCCCCACAGCCAAAAACGAAACGTGGGCCGCCTCGACAGGGCCAGAAACCTGGAGGAAAGGGGGCGCTCAATATGAAGGAAAGGCTGAACACTTTCGCATTAACGTTGATTTGAAAGGCTGAGCGCGTCCATTGCGTTATAATAACAGAAACTCCGCAAACAGTTCTGCTCTTTACGGTAATTGGAAAAGTATCAATTGACAAGGCGCAGATAGTGGCTAGGAGAAGATTACCTAATGAATGACTGGTGGTCGGTTGTGTTTGTGTTCTTCTTAATGCGGATCGTTACAAGGCTGTGGGCTGCAGAAAGCCGATTAACCCGATTATTGTCGGGGGTGATATGGTTTTTGAAGACATGGAAACGATCGTAATGCCTGCTCGTTACACCGAAAAAGAATTTTAACTACAGATCTATGGCTGATACGATATCAAGGGCGATAAAGAGACGCTGATTTAGCCCGTCAGGTACCAAACGCCCTAGCGCCTGCAGCATCTAAAAAAGTCCTTAAACAATGAGCGCAGATGCTTACCGAGGCACTATGGCTGAAGGCTTTGCCGTTCGACACTTTTTCCTCGCTGACCGCTGGGAGTGACGGCTCAGCTTGCAGACCGCGTTCGCTACCTGCAGATTGACCAGGCTACATGCAGAGTCCCAGGTCCTGCGGTTAACTGACGACCGGACTATCGGATAAGGTAAACGGCACATTATCTCGCTGGGGATTTGTGCTCAGATCAGTTCTATGCCGGGGCCGGCGCAGCTGTCATCGCTGAAGTCCTGCGCTATTTAGCCGGACGAGCCATAACGACGGCCAGGCAGCATCCCAGTCAGGCGAGGTCGCGCTGCAGGATCCAACTGAATGGCGGGAATCAACGGCAATCATTGGGTAGATAAACTTTGAGATGACACGATGGCGGGATACCCTGCTGTCGGACATTTTTTCATCCGTCTCGACTGCGGCCGCTTCGTAAAGGTATGGACGTACCGGCGATACTTTGTCTTGCAGAGAGAATCTGCCGTTTTAGCTGCCAGAAAAACTCAATCAGAGTAGGTGTTGCAGTATCCGAGCCCCGTAGTCCTGGGGTACAGGGTCTCCTGTGCAGTCGGGAACTCCGCCGCAGGTATAGCCTGATGTGCCGTGCGGCAATTCCGCCGCTATCCCCATAATAGGCCGGCAGTACCTGAAGTGTTGCCTGAAAATGACCTGATCCACAAATCACTAATACTATCGCTATTGAGGTCGCCTGGGGCAAACACTGTTGTGCCAAAGTGATGCCTATTCCGGTGCGGGGGCTGTATATCGCGGCACACGTACCGGTTCCGCTGCAACTATATGCCGCTGATCCGCTGCTCCGCAGCCGGAAAAGCTGGAAGTCTGTTTGTGCCAGTAGACATAGCAACACTATCTGTTTGTATCATTACGCGGAGCGCCGATGACGACGTCGGCGTAGCCGTCTCCATTCAGATCTTTCGATGCAGCCAGCCAGTAGCCAAACCAGCTGCTGTTCGTCTGGCCTGGATTTTGATCAGTGCAATTGCCCGAACAGGTATAAGCCAGGCCAGGTCGGCGATGCCTGTTGCACTGCCATAATAAACAAACACAGCGCCTTTTCCCGAGAGCACTGACGCAATTGAAGTGGCTGCCTGCAATAATGTCACTGAATCCGTCACGGTTGAAATCAGCCGCTGAAAGCACTCGGCCGGAACTGCCTGGTATTCTACAGGGTTGCCGACGGCAACGCAGCCATCTGCGATTCCGGTGGCGGAATAGTTGGTGGGCATAACAGTGATTGCGCGGAGCTGCCAGCAGAGAAGAACCCTCTTCGCGGAATCGGTAAAATGACCATCATATCGCTGACTCCGTCGCCGTTCACATCTCCGCTGGTGCCACCGGCCGCCCGAAGCTGCTGGTGTAATAAAGGATAACCACAATGGGGTAAACATATCCAGTTGCCAATGGTCGATAATCGCCACCACCTGTTGAGAAGTACAATATGCCTTCTCTGCTGGAATGATGTGTTTGGCAGGCGAACATCGGCATAGCCGTCGCCATTGATATCGCCAGCTGCATCGACGCTCAGGCCAAAAGAGCTGCTTAACAAAGGTATCATCGCAGCCCAGTCATGCTGGCTGTACACATACCGAAGACCTGCATTCGTGGTCGCGCACACCCGTTGCTGACCCGTAAAACACATAGACGGCACCCCTGTTATCCACCATACCAGCAGGTGTGTTGCTCATACCGTTATTGGGGCCTGCGACGATCACGTCACCGTAACCGTCTCCGTTAACATCGCCCGCCAGGGCATAGCTGCCACCAAAGCCGCTGAAGCCTCCGCTGCTTTCATCGGCTGGGTTCTCAATTTCAGTACAGCGGTTTGCTGTGTAATCACAACCATCCGTGGGCGGGTTTTGGATGCCAGAGGAGCTGCCATAAAGTACGTAAACAAGGCCTGCATTGAGAGGATCGCCACCGTTGGGAGCTCCGACAACCATGTCTGCATAACCGTCGCCGTTTATATCTGTATTGATTTGTTGAGCTGCCGTATTACTCTTAACTGAAACTACCTTCTTATCACGGAGCAGATCGCCAATATCGCGCCTGCATTGAAGGCCGGCCGGTATAATGAGCAACAATGGTACAAGCCTAAGGATACTCAAAAAACTGCCTTTTAGGTGCGGTCTCACGGCCGTAGTATCTTCAAGTGCAACTTGCCGGCCAGTAAATGATCCAAGCGCAGCCAGTCCAAACTCAATTGCTTTGTGCGCATTCCATTTCGCAAACAACCTGACATCCCTGAAACAGCCACTGCAGTAACAGATGCCCGGGATTGGCAGAGGCATCTGTTTTTTAGTCATTACTTTTGGAGTTAGCCCCTATTTCGGCACGTTACTGCACAGCATTTCAACGTTGGCGAATCCGTCAAAGGTGGAATTCACATACTGGGATCCGTCGTATTGCTGATGCAATGTTACACGATAAAGCAGGCATTCACCTTTCGAGGTACGTGTGGCAATCGACGCATCTTGTGTACGACCTTCAATGACGCTCGTATACTGGTTGCGGCGCATGGTCCAGCCCGTAGTTAATACGTGAATTTTCAGGATCTCGGCTGTGAAACCGCCATTCGAAAAAGCTTTACGTACCTCTTGAATGACGTACGGGTCGTTATTCTTTGCCGGCGGCATGCGGACTTTTGCCGCCGCACCTTTCGAATTACTCTTCCAGCGGGCTTCAAAACCCGACTCGCTGCCTACGCTGGCAATTTCCGCTTTTACCTTACCCAGCGCAGTCTGGTACTGCGAGCGGGCGGGGTAGAGGCGAACCATTCCTTCAAGGTAGGTTTGCCAGGCAAGCATGGCATGGTAGTTTGAGTAGCCCGAGCTGTCCTGCGCGTTCGTGACCGCTTTTCCGTATCCGGGTAATTCAGTAAGAATCTTGTTCACCTGCGCATCAATTTGCTTCGTATAATCGCCGGAGCCTCTGCCTGCACTACCGTCGAAGTAACCCTTGTAGCCCTCACCAGAGGCCCGGGAAATCTTCTGGTTGAACTCGTCGCGCGAAGCCTTTGCCTTTGCGCGTCCGGCTTCGGTGCGGCAGTCAATCCAATAGTTCTTTGGCCAATCGACGATGCCGCGCATTAAGACTGCAAAGTCGTTGCCATCTTTACCCGCCTGGCGTTGCGCATTCAGATCAGATTCGACAGCGCCCCAGTATTTTTTGCTAATAGACTCTATCTCAACGGCAAGAGCGTCAATTTCAGGGCCGTTATTCTTTTTCTGCGCGGCCTTGAGCTTAGCCCGTGCTGTGCTTTCCGCTCCGCGAAACTTCAGTTTGCTCTCGCCCTGTGAGTCGCGAAGCTTCTCAACAGCCTTAACCAGACCTTTCATTTCCCGAGAATCATTATCTACGGCGGCATGAATAAAATGTATTCCGGAAAAGATGAGCGTTGGTATTATCAAATTTCGTGCATGTTTCATTCTTAATTCTCCCTGGTTTCCTAAAATTGGTTACGCAAATTCAATGGCGCCTTTGCGGGCTATGACTCACTGCTCAACGCAGTATAGCCGGCGCGATATATCGCAAGTACTCGAAATATTGTTGTAGTAGGCGCTTCCGGTGCTCTGCGTGTCACCCGCGTAGCCATTTGCAGCCGCCGAAGCGGAAGTCCAGCTGTTGCAGCTGACGTTACTTGCAGTAGTGTAGCTGAGAAATTGTCCGGTCCAGGCGACGTTGCTGGAACTTTCTATACTGTTGGCCATTGGAGAGAGGATACCATTATCTCCTGCTTTAGCAATACGCACTGACAGGTCGGCGCGAACGTAGTTGCGTTGAGGGGAAACAGGCCAATCAAGCAGCTCAGCCGATGTCGCGCACCAGTTGTTTGAGCAAGCCTGACGTACTGCCGCGACTGAAACCAATGCCTTGTATGTTCCGGTGGACGGTTTGTTGCTGTCGCTGGTGCACTTCGTGTCAGCCCCTGAAATTCCTCCGAGATTACCGGTGTAGGCCGTCGCAGTCACAAAGATACGCTTACCCGTGAGTATGTTTACGGTGGCCGTGCCGCTGCCGGCCGAAGTCGTGACTGTGATCGTGTGATTGGTTGCATCCGCAGATACGGTGGGTGTGCCGCTGATTACGCAGGTCGTGTTGCTAATGCTTAAGCCGGCGGGCAAAGCAGGGCTAGACGTGCAGCCCGTGACCGGCAGACCCGTTAAGGTAAGTGTTGGTGTTAGCGATGTCATCGCCTGGCCCATGATGAGGATATAGGGCGAACCGGTATAGCTGATGGTCGGTGCGGGGGGATTGTTTACTGTTATGGTGATTGAGGCCGTTCCTGAGCCACCGGCGTTGCTAATCGTCACCGTATAGGCGGCAGCCGCAGCAGTCGCAGTGGGAGTTCCGCTCACGGCGCACGTGGTATTATCCAGCGTTAGGCCCGATGGCAAAGCCGGTGATACGGTGCAACTGGTGATGTTACTACCTGTAATCGAGGGTATCTGCGTCGTGATCGCTATACCGCTGTAAAAAGTGTAAGGGGAGCCCGTGTAACTTACGGTAGGAGCTGCAACAGTAGCAGAATTTGCACTGTTTGCCTGGTCTGAGTTCGCTCCCTGGCTACAGCCTATTGCAGCGGCCAGGATAATCAACGTGAAAAAGATCTTTTTGTTCATACGGTGTTGTAGCGCTGGCAATTAGAAAGCAGGCCAAAATTTTTCCGGAAGTGTTCAATAGGGTAGTGTGTGTCGTATTTCCGGGATAATTTTTTTGGCCTGATCTGTCGCGATTAAAGATAAGAAGAACAAAGATATGAAAACCGGAAAAAAACCTATAGCAAGAACCTGTATAGGCATACGTATTGGGCTGTTGTTGCTCGCTGGTATGTTTTCTGCATGCAAAGGATCCCCTTTAGAACCCGCAAAGCCCGCCTCATATAACACGATTTGCAGCGCCGAATTTGGTGCATTCTACGATGAGCGCAACTATACACATTACCGTCGAGCAACCTTATCAGGATATCTTGCTTTGCCCAACAGTGTCTTAGTGAGCGACACTATGATGCTTGATCTCTATGAAAAGCCCGGTCGGCAGGGAAGGTTGATCTATGCTTCATTTAGGGTCGGCAGCGGAAAGAATGAGGCTGCTCGTCTGTACCGTGGTTACAAGATCAGTGATCTCGAAGTTAAAGCTGATAGCGGCGAAATCTTACGCGATGGGTCTCATGTTTTGGTAGAGGGGACGGTGTCGCCTGGCAGTATCCCGGGAAAACTCTCTGATAAGTGCTATATGCGGGTTGAAAAGATCCTGTCGAAATAGCGGCTTTATTGGCTCTGTGTTCGAAAATATATCCGTGCACATTCCGTTGCCCGGTGTGCGCGCAAATAGTCATTACGTAAATCCGGTGCGGGTCGCGGGCATTTTTTGGGCCTGATTTGCCAGTCGGGAGCATAACATTTACGGGAATGTGAAACCAGATGTTGCATCAATGCGTACAGGGGAGGTTGTCTTTGATTTTCGTAGTTACTGACGAACCGTTGGCAGAATGCCTGGTGCACAGTACGCAAAATATCGCTTGCCGAAATGATTTTTATTCTGAAACAAAACAGATTAGTACTGCTGACGAGACCTTGCGGCACGAATTGTTCCAGAAGATTTACAAGGAACATAGTGCTGAAATTTTTGCTTACCTCCAGCGTTTTGTCATGGACCAAGAGGTCAGTGCAGATCTATTACAGGAAACCTTCATAATATTTCTGCAAAAAGTTGACCTTGCCAAAGCAGAAACATCGCGTAGCTTTCTCTATGCCATTTCCCGTAGTCTTGCGCTGAAATACTTAAAGTCAAAGAAGCGTTTCGCATCGGCAAATTTTGACCAGTTATCAGATAATAATAAGAGTGCAGAAGATAATGATCGCAACTTGCTCCGGGATCATGTGCTGCAAAGGCTTAATCTCGCAGATCCTGTTTACGCAGAAATCTACGAGTTGAGAGTTGAGTCGGGTCTGAAGCTCGAAGAATTGGCAGAGGTGCTGAAAATGCCGCCACGGACTCTCAACCGTCGAATTCAGGAAATGAAAGAATTACTTTACCGTATTTTGTCAGAGGGAGGTGCAAGATGAACCCGGACCTCAAACGCAAAATTGACGAGCTCCTCAGCGACGATAGGGATGCCTCACGTCAGGCAAATAACGAGCTGAATTTGCAGCGAAAACCTCAAGCGTTTCCCCCAATTGAACATCTACAATCCCGAATCTGGCAGCAGTACCAGGACCGCAACAACCGGCCGTGGCCTTCGCTGCAATGGCTTTGGAAGAGGCATACACTAGTACCGATCTTTGCTACCTTACTGGTTGCCGTCGTCGCAGCGTATCTCGTGAGGTTAAGCGCAAATGGTTTAGAGCAATCGCTGGTAACCTTCAATTACGCACAATCGCACCCCAGCCGCATGACTTTTGGCGGCAAAGTGGATTTGCTTGTGCGCGACGCTGAGTCGTTTGAGCTGCGCAATAAAGATAATCATTTCGTAGTGGATACTGCAAGAATCTCGGCTTTCTTTAACTTTGAAAAGAAACCCGGAAACAGCCTGGTAATCCGCACACCAATGGGAGTCTTTAGCGTGACGGGGACGCGATTTCTGCTGAAGGTTAGAGAGGATTCGGCGCTTTTGCAGGTCGAAGAGGGCCAGGTTTGGGTTGAAAGAAATACGGAGCAATCTGCAGTGAACGCAGGTAACCAGTTGATCGTGGAGCGCCAATCTGTACGGCTTTTGCCGCTCAGCACGGCCGATTTACAGAGTCTGAGGCGCTTTCAAGACATGGCAATTACTAACCGGGAAATTGATTTTGGTCAACGGCGAGAAAAAACCGAAGTCCCAAAAAAGACCCGTATTACGATTGAATTGTTTGATGGTAACCGTGTCAGCGGCAGCCTTGTTTCTGAAAGCAACGATCAGTTTGTGGTCCAGTCGCCCAACCTGAAGTCTGTAGTAGTAAAAAAGAACGAAGTTAAATCCATGAAGCGCGAGTGATTTTGCAGCCGCAGGGCGAAATCAGGGTATTGGCACCTCAATCTGCCACTCGGGTTCAAAATGGGGTATTCCACGGGACGCAACGGCAAAGCCCGGTAGCAATGCCGGGTTTATTATTCCTAAAATCCAGTTCCCTGATATTACCTGCAAAACTCCTTCCCGCCGGACTGCTGTAAGTGCGTCTGGCTCCAGTGCCTGACCTTTTGTCCCCAAACTTCGCTCACCTGCTGCGGGTGCAGGCCGAACTGCGCGAACGCCTGGCGACCGGCTGTGCGCTGCCTGCTGCAGAGCGTGCGCATATCAAAGCCATGCTCGCGATGGTGCAGGGGCAATTGGCGCAGCAGGGCGAGCCTGCGAAGTCGGCATGACCTTCACCTCTGCCACAGTCCAGTTCAAGCCGCGCTGGGGCGCTGTCGCTGATAACCGCAAGGCGATCGGTGAAATTATTACGCAGTGTGCCGCACACGGGGTGCAGCTTTTGGTTTTGCCAGAGATGTGCACCACGGGTTATGTGTTCCACGACAGGGCGGAGGTATTGCCGTTCTGCGAGCCGCGCGACGGTGAAAGTTTTGCCTTTTTTTCTGCGCTGGCGAAGCAACACGGTATGTATATCGTGTATGGTTTTGCGGAGCGTGACAGTGAGCAGCTGTATAATTCACAGAACCTGTTAGCTCCCACTGGCGAACGCATAGTCACCTATCGCAAGACGCACCTCTACAAGGCTGATGTGAGCTGGGCGACACCGGGTGATACGGGGTTTCTCAGGATCGACACCGCCCTGGGGCGGCTCGGGCTCGGCATCTGCATGGACATGAACTTCGACGACTTCGTCGACTATCACCGGGAGCAGGGCACTGACATCGTGTGTTTTTCCGCCTGCTGGCTCGATGAAGATTTCCCGGTGCACAATTACTGGCTCTACCGGCTTGATGGTTACGAGAACAGTATCCTGATCGCGAATAGTTTTGGCGAAGAGCGGGGCATACGCTTTCGCGGTGAAAGCGCGATTATCCATGGCAGCAGCATCATTGCCGCGGCGCCGACGGACGGGCAGGGCGTGTTGCTCGCGCAGCATAACCGCGCCGAAAACTCCTGACCGGGACTGCCGGTTACTCGGTCAGGCTCTCGATGGGATCCCAGTTGGTTTCGGTGCCGAGCAGGTGCAGGCGTTCGATACGGCGGTGGTAGACCTCGGGTAACGGGTCGGCAGGGTATCGCTGCCGCGCTTCAGCAAAAAGTTTTTCGGCGAGTTCAGGGCGGCGGCTGAACCAGGCGGTCACGGCCTTTTCGAGCAGCGGCGTTGACTGCCTGCGCTGTTTCTGCAGCTGCGGTGCAAGTCCGTCGAGTACTTCGTAGATGCCGACGGGCTGCTGTTTGCCTTTGACGCGTACCCGGTCGAGGTAACGGGTACTAAAGTGTTTGCCCGGCCGGGCGAGGCGTAGTGTCTCTTCGCTGATGATGGTCGCCGCGGCGTAGCGTTTACAGAGGCCTTCCAGGCGCGATGCCAGGTTGACTGCATCGGAAATTACCGTGACCTCGATGCGCCGGTTTTCGCCGATGGTGCCGAGTACGGCCTGGCCGTGGTGAATACCAATACCGATTTTGAGAGGTTCATAACCCGAGCTGGCGCGGTGCCCAGCAGTTTGCGTATTTTCGCGAGGCTGTAGATGCCGATATTTTCCGAGATGACAATACAGTCCGGTAGTTTGGCGCCGGCAAGCTGCACCGCCATGTACCCGTTGGCTGCTTCAATACTCTGTATGCCCCGTTTCTTGAGGGCAGCGGCAAGCCTGCTACGGACAGCGGGTTGCGGCAGGGCGATCAGCACCAGCTGCTCAATGATACTCTGTTTTGTTTTTTTTATTTAACTGAGAAATCGCCGGGTGAATTCCTGTGGGTCGACTGGCCTGCCTTTGAAATAACCCTGGTAAAAATCACAACCCTCAGACTTAAGGAACTGCATCTGTTCCGCTGTCTCGACACCTTCGGCCAGCGCGCTCAGGCCCAGGTTGCGCGCGAGCGTTATCATGGTGCGCACGAGCTGCATGGTCGCGTGGCTTTGCGGCAATTCGCGCACAAAACTCTGGTCGATCTTGAGCTTGTTCACCGAAAAGCGCTGCAGGTACGAAAGAGATGAATAGCCGGTGCCGAAGTCGTCGATCGCGATATGCACACCGGTACTGTGCAACTTGCGTATGACCTCTATACCTTCTTCGTTTCGCTGCATGATGTCCGATTCGGTTATCTCTACCTCAATGCGCTCAGGGGCGACACCCGAGTCGCGTATGATCTCAGTGAAGCGCTCAAACCAGTCAGGTTTCTGGAACTGCCGTACAGAAAAATTCACCGCGATGGTCTTGAAGTTTGGGTTCTTCTGCCATTGTTTTACCTGGTTAAGCGCTGACTGCAGCACAAAATCGCCTATGGCGACGATCAAACCGGTTTCTTCGGCCACAGGTATAAAATCAACCGGCGGAATTTCTTTGCGTTCAGCGGTGCGCCAGCGGCAAAGTGCTTCTGCGCCGCAGACAAAACCGGTCTTCATGTCGACTATTGGCTGGTAGGCAACGTATAATTCTTTGTGCTCGAGTGCACGCCTGAGGGCAGCTTCGAGTTCGAGGCGCTTACGCGCTGCTTCGGTGAGCGAATTGCGGTAGAAGCGGAAAGTGCTGCGCCCTTCGGATTTCGACAGGTACATCGCCGCGTCGGCGTTGCGTATCAGGTCGGGTGCGTTGTTGCCATCCTGCGGGTAAAGGCTGATGCCGATACTGCCGCCCGAATAGACTTCGTGGCCGCTCGCCAGCGTGAAGGGGGCGGAGAGATGTGTCAGCAGGTCGCGCGCAACAAGGGCAGCCTGCTCCGGCGTCTCGAGGTCTTCGAGCAGTATAAGGAATTCGTCGCCGCCGAGGCGTGCGATCGTGTCTTCAGACCTGATGCGGGCTTTCAGCCGTACCGCAACGGCGGTCAGCAGCTCGTCGCCTGCAAGGTGGCCGAGGCTGTCGTTGATATTCTTAAAATGGTCGAGATCCATGAAAAGCACGCCGATGAGCCGGTCATGCCGCGCGGCCGAATCAATCGCATGCGTGAGCCGGCTTGTGACCATCAGGCGATTCGGCAGGCCGGTTAAGATATCGTAGTGTGCAAGGCGTTCGAAGCTCTCTTCGCTCTTCTTCAACTTGGCTATATCAGAGAATACTCCCACATAATACCGTGGTTTACCATCAGCATCATAGATGGTGTCAATCGTGCTCAATTGAGGGTATACTTCACCGTTCTTGCGGCGGTTGTAGAGTTCGCCTTGCCAGCGGCCCGTGTTGGCAATTTCACCCCACATGGCGCGATAAAAACGGGCATCCTGCCGACCCGAGCGGAGTATCGCCGGGTTCTTTCCAATGACTTCTTCTGCTGTATAGCCCGTGATCTCGGTGTACGCCTGGTTGACCGAGATGATGCGGGGAGTCAGGTCGGTGACGACGACACCGTCGCGCGTGTGGCTGATAACCGCCGCATCGAGCCGCATGCGGTTCTCATTCTGCACGCGTTCGGTAATGTCTTCGATCATGCAGATGTGCACGCGGCGGTCTTCGTGGTAGTGCGTGAGTTTTGCGATGGTCATACCTACCCAGATAACTGACTGGTCGGGCTGCAGCATGCGCTTGCGCATATAGAAGCCTGTACGCCTGCCGGCGTTAACTTCGTCCATCAGCGCCTGGTCGCCGGCAATATCGTCCGGGTGCGTGATGTCTTTCCATGTCATGCGCAGCAGGTCTGCCTCGCTGCGACCAACGATCTCCGAGTATTTCGCATTGATCGCGAGTAGTTCCGCTGTCACAGAATCAATAACCGCGATACCAAGCGGCGCTTCGTTGAAAAGCGTGCGCAGGCGCTCTTCGCGTTCGACCTGTTCCGTGATGTCTTCAACCAGCGCCAGGTGTACATTCTGCTGCCTGCGGTAATGCTGAAGCTTCTTGACCGCAAGCCGTGCCCAGATCATGCGTCCGTCCGGGCGCAGGTAGCGCTTCTGCAGCACATACTCGCTGATCTCACCGCGCAGTATGCGCTCGTTGTACTGGTTGTTTAACTCAATGTCGTCAGGATGCGTGAAGGACTGCCAGGTAATCGACATCAGCTCGGCTTCTGGCCTGCCGAGTATCTTGCAGAACGCCGGGTTGACGGAGAATATTTTTCCTGTTTCGGTGCTGACCACTGCGATGCCGTGCGGTGACTGGGCAATAACCGCGGCGAGGCTCTCTTCGCGCTCAATTACCTCTTGTCTCTGCTCAAGCTCCTGCGTGATGTCGCGGTGCAGGCCGATCATGCGCTTCGGTTTGCGTTCGGGCGTCCATTCAATCACGCTGCCACGATCCATGATCCAACGGTATGTACCGTCCTTGCAGAGCATGCGGTGCTCTGCTTCATACAGGGGCTTCTCGCCGCGAAAGTGCGCCTCGAGTTCGCGATTCACGAGCTCCCGGTCGTCGGGGTGCACGCGCTTTTCCCAGGCTGAAAGGTCGGAGCCCCATTCTTCGAGGGTATAACCGAGCATCGAGGCGAGCGACTCGGAAAAATAGACCTCGTTCGTTTCGACGTTCCAGTCCCAGAGACCATAGCCTGTCGACTCTGTCGCAAACTGCCAGCGCCGCAGGTGCACGTCAAGGTCTGACTGCAGCTGCACGCGCTTTTGCTGGTCTGCGACAACCTGCAGCGCGAAACTGATATCACCGGCGAGCTGCTGGTAGAGCTGCTGCACGGTTGGGGAAAAGTAATTGGGCCGGGGGGAGTAGAGCGTCCAGACAGCGACTACCTGGCCGTCTACCTTGAGCGGAAAAGCCGCCGAAGAGCGAAAACCGTAAGACAAAGTTTTTTCGCGCCACGGCAGCATGAACGGGTCGCGTGTAATGTCGGTCGACCAGTAGGCTTTGCCCGTGCGCGCCGCCAGGCCCGAAGGGCCGCGGCCGGTCGGTGTATCGTCGAGCGTAATGTTCAGCCCGTCGAGGTAACTTGTCTTTTCGCCGGAGTAACAGGCGAGATTCAGCCGGTTGTTCTCGCGGTCGACAACGCCAATCCAGGCGAGGGTGAAGTTGCCGCTGCTCAGCGGCATTGAACACGCTTCTCTAAAAATCTCTTTTTCGGAGCTGGTGCGGACGATCAGCCGGTTGACCTGCCAGAGAACGGTGTATGCCTCGTTGAGGTGTTCGAGCTCCTGCCTTGCCTGTTCAGACGCCGTGACGTCGCGACCGACCCCAGAGATCCCGACGAGCTGGCCGTTGCTGTCGCGAATACCGACGTTGGTCTGCTCAATGTAGACAATTTCGCCGTCTTTGCGTAACCAGCGCAGCCGGATGGGTTTACCTTCGAATTCCGGAGTTAACAAGTTTTCGAGCTTATGCCGGTCGTCGGGGTGTACCAGTTTGAAACCCAGTTCCGGGTCTTTGTAGTGGTCCTTTTGCGTGTAGCCCGTTATGGCGAGGCATGAAGGACTGACATAGGTGAAACCGCGCGTGGGTACCAATTGATACGAATAGATGAGATCGGAGGTGTTCTCAGCTACAAGCAGCAGCTGTTGTTGAGCGTCCTCGATCTGTTTCTGCAGGCGCCGTTCAGAGCGAATACCGTGTACCAGCAGCAGTAAAACGAGTATTGCCGATAAGAAGACAAATAGTAGCCCTTTAGCTGTCTGCACTGTGCGCACAGTTTCTGAGCCAGGCAGTAAAGCATGTACCAGCCAGTCAGACAGCAGGATCCAGGCTGCACCGAACAGGCAGTAAATGAGCGAAAGGCGCAGCGCTTTCCAGAACATTTGGCCTTACCGCAGTGTTCACTGACGCCGCAAGGTAAAGCAAAAGAGGTTGGAAAAACAGGTTCCGGTCTTCAAGCGCTTGACATTCTGAAAAACAACGTCACGCCGCACAAGATGCCTCAGAATCCTGCGTCGCACGAGAAACGCCGACACCCACGGGCCAGGGTCAGTCTCTTCGCCGATTGCAGCGCACGGCTCGAAAAACCCACAGCGGCAGAAGGTATTATCGAAGATGTGTCGATGGGTGGCCTGCGCATGGAAATACCGGGTTCTGAAGATCCAGGCGCATTTGTGATGCATAGCCGCGTTGCCGGCGAAATTGCCAGTGATAACCCCGCGATGCAGATGGCTTTTTCGGGTGAAGTCGTCTGGCGGCAGCAGTCCATGGCAGACCAGCAACCTTCACTGCGCCTGGGTATTGCATTTGATCCTGAAGTGGTGCTGTCTGAAGTGTTGCAGTCGCTGCAGCCCCAGCGCCAGGGCGGTCAGCCATGAGTGGGAGCGCTGGTGCCGGAGCAGAATTTTCTGTTCCGGAGATATTTGACCCATTCTTTCTCGAAGTACTTCACAAGCACTGGAATGATTCTCACTTTGCGATAGGAATTGAAATTATCGACGCGCAGCACCTGTGGCTGGTGGCGCTCGTGAGTAAGATGGAAATTCTGCAACAGGCGAAGCAGGGCGGCGCCCTGTCGGGCAAGATGGCAGCTTATGCACGCGAGCTGGTCAGGTTTCTGCGTAGCCACCTCGAACTCGAAGAGCGCGTGATGAAAGCGGGAGAGATTCCCCGGAATGAAGAAATTGCACTCGAACACGCCGATTTTCTGACACGGCTGCAATCTGCCTTTAGCTTCGATAAATCAGGCGAGCTGCAGAATGCTGAAAGTTTCGTGAGCCTGATCAAACTGTGGCTCGATCGCCACATCAAAAAAGATGACCCGCAGTGGAAGGTTTATCTCAGTAAACACCATTTTAATCCCACAGATTTTGTGAAGGCCGTCATACTCGATATCGGCCAGGAATATGAGTCGATACACATGATGCTCTACAAGCAGCTGCTCATTGCACAGGAAGTTATACCCGGTATACGCAAAGCGATTCTCGATGACCTGTTCCAGCTCTGGAAACGCTTCGACGTGCGCACGAATATTCCGCTCATCGACATGCAGCATTTGTGGCTCTTCAAGATGGTGGTTGAAATGGAGAGCATGCTGCATGTTTCTTTCGCCGAGCGGCGTACACACCTGGAGCGAGTGCTCGCCGACCTGCTCGAATACGTCGAAGTTCATTTCAACAGTGAAGAATGGCTGATGGCAAAACTATCTTATGGCGAAGAAAAGAATCACCGGCGCCTGCATGACGACTTTCGCCGCACTGTACAAAAGCTTAAGCAGGATTACGATGCCGGTAACCACCATTCGCTTTCGAGCCTGGTTACGCTGCTCAGGCAGTGGCTGCTGACACACATTGTCATCGAAGACAGTAAGTTCGCGCGTGCCTGCGCCGCAGACTCGCAGAATACCATCAATGCCTCGCGACTGCTGATCCGTGAGAAAGAGATTGCCGTTCTGCGCGACCAGACGTTGATCTATACCTACATCACAGCGCGCATGCGTGCCAGCGGCGGCTGAATTCCTACTTTTCCCACTCGGGTTCAGCTGTGTTCGCCAGGTGGTTCAGGTAGCGCGCGAGCACAAAAAAGTAGTCCGAAGCACGGTTGATGAAGGCCACCAGGTGCGGGGGAGTTGTGCCGGTTTCAATCATGGCGCGTTCGGCGCGGCGTGACACACTGCGGCAGATATGTGCCTGCGCAGCGGCGGCGCTGCCGCCGGGTAAGATGAAGTTTTTCAACGGTTGCAGGTGCGCCTGCATCGTGTCGATTGCCGTTTCTAACAGCTCAGTGTCCTGCAGCGTGATGCGGCGGGGCAGTTTTTCCAGAAACTTTTCATCGCCGGTCGCCAGCTCAGCGCCGAGATCAAATAGCCGGTTCTGCAGTGTTTGTAAGAAGCTGCGTATCTTCAGCATCTCCGAAGTTCCCTGTGCATTTGGGCCGGCATCGAGGCTCGCCACCAAAGCTCCCACAAAGCTGTTGAGTTCGTCGACTTCGCCATACGCAGCAACACGGGGGTCGCTTTTTTTCACTCGTCCGCCGCCGAACAGGGAAGTCTCGCCGGCATCACCGGTTTTGGTGTAAATTTTCATAAAGCCTCAGAGAGTGCGCACCTGTATCGATTCGACACGTTCAGTACCAGCGATGGTGTCAGAAACGATCACGATTTTTGATCCCGGTGGCAGCATCTTTTTCTTGCGCAGCACGTCGAACGCGGTCTTGATCGTGCGTTCGGGGTCGCTCGAAAAATCGATGCGGTACGGGTAACAGGCGCGATTGAGCAGAAGTTTGCGCCGTACCTGAGACATATTCGTGAAAGCAAAGACGGTGGCATAGCGGGGGCGGTAGGCGGTGACGTAGTCGGCGGTTAACCCCCTGCGGGTGAACACGACAACAGCGTCGGCCTTTAACTGATCAGCCAGTTCAACCGCCGATTCGGCAAAGGCTCCTTTGACGTCGTCTGATTTGAAGTCGCGTGACCAGCCGATGCCCCCGGTGATTTCGATGCGCTTGAGAATCTTGTTGAGAGTTTCCGCGGCTTTGATCGGAAATTTTCCAGCGGCAGTTTCGCCCGAAAGCATTACGGCATCGACCTCTTCGTACGCAGCGTTTGCCACGTCGGTCACCTCGGCGCGCGTCGGTATCGGGTTTTCAATCATCGACTCGAGCAGGTGCGTTGCAACAATGACCCGCTTACCCTGGTGAGCGCATTCTTTGATAATGCGCCGCTGTATAATCGGCAGCTCTTCAATGGGTACCTCGACGCCCAGGTCGCCGCGCGCCACCATGACCCCGTGCGCTGCGGATATGATTTCCTTGTAATTCTGCACAGCCTGCGAATCTTCAATTTTGGCGATCACCTGCGCATGGCCTTTGTAGCGCTCGATCATGCGCTTGCACTCTTCGACGTCGGCAGCTGTGCGCACGAACGACAGCGCGATGAAGTCGACATCGTGCTTGATACCGAACATGATGTCCTGGACGTCTTTTGCCGTGATCGAGGGCAGGTTAACACGAATACCCGGCAGGTTGATGTGCCTGCGCGACTTCACAATACCGCCGTCGACGACCTTGCAGCGCAGACCGAAATCGGTCTTTTCGACGACGTCGAGGTTGATGATGCCATTATCTAGCGTGATGCGGTCACCGGGTTTGAGGTCGCGCAGCATGTCGCGGTAGTTGACCGTGATGACGCTCTTGCTCTCGGTATTCTCTGAACCCGCAGTGATTTCGATCACGTCGCCCACGTGTAGGGTCAGGTTTTCCATGACGTCGCCCGTGCGAATCTCCGGGCCCTGTGTATCGAGCAATATGGCGATTGGCATCGCGGCAGTCTTGTTGTACGACTTAATCCGCTGTATGACGTCCTGGTGCGACTTCTGGTCGCCGTGCGACATGTTGATACGCGCGATGTTCATTCCCGCCTCGGCAAGCGCCCTGATCTTGTCGAGCGTGTTGGTGGCCGGGCCAATCGTGCAGATAATCTTGGTTTTGCGGTATGGCATAGTGAAGACTGTACCGAAATCTAACTCCGGTCAGGCTGTCCGGCGAATTAATCAGGGGGCTCCGTTGTCCGGGTGCTGCAGATTCCTTTACCGGTACATGGCGCTCTGTGGAAAGTCCCTTAGCCTGTAACCGCCATGGAAGACCTTTATACCCTCACGCCCAACCGATCTGTTGAAGCGCAGGAACTCAACCGTATGGTTCGCCTGCTGGCGCAGGCGGGTAAGACCCACTTTAAACAGTACCTATACGACCCCCTCTATACCGCCGGGTGGGAGCGCAAAGCAGGCGAAGCCCGCAAGATTCTCGAACACCTGCGCGGCGAGCTCAAGAACCCGGCCTACCGGCATACTCTGGCGCCCAACTGCAAGCGCATGGTGGGTACCGCGATGGCTGAGAACTACTCGACCCTGGGCGACTGCTGTCTCTTCTTTCTCGAGGTGATACAGATGCTGCCGCAAATCGGTGAAGCTCCCGAAGCGGCGGAGTTTATGCGTGTACTCAAGGGGCCTCTGGCAGAGTGGCAGAAAATCCAGGATGAGCGCAGCGCGTACATGTTCGACCGCGAGCTCAATAACCTGGCCGACGCGCAGATTGCCGAAGCTTTTGAACCGGTAAAACTCGGCGTCACCGAAGAGCGCGCGCGCATTACGGCCGAGATACAGCGTCTTTACCAGCAGATACTGGTTGCCTCGCGGGCAGACAACTTCAAGCGCGCGGCCCAGCTGCTTGCGCGCTACATGATTGAGTACAGCGATGCAGAAAATTATGCAGAAAAAGATATTCGCAAGGTGATCGAAGCGCTGCAGCTGCGGGACAAAACTTTCGAGGCCTCGCTCAACGCGATGCTGGCCACTGATCTCTACTACCGCATCACGCAGGGTATCATGAAGGGCGATCTCAAGGTTGCCGTGCGCATGATACGCAAGTACGCACATATCTTCGAAGGTAACCCAAATATACGGTACTATTATGAAATTGACCGCCTCGAACGTATGCTCTACAATGTCATTACGAAGAAAGATCTCTGGAAGGTCATGAAGAAGGCCTGAGACACGAAGACTAAAGAGGAAACAGATGGCAGATGCACAGATTTCAATCAGCGACAAGGTGAATGGCAAAAAGGCGGTAGTTTCTATCGCGGGGGAGCTCGATGCCAAGACGACCCCGGCTCTCAAGGCGAAGCTCGACGAATTACTGGGTAAAGGTATCGACGGCCTGGTAGTGGACTGCACCGGTCTCACGTATGTGGCTTCTGCCGGTATCGGCGCGCTCAATGCGGCGCTCAAGGCTCTTAAAGATAAGAACGGCAAAATGGCGCTTTCAGGCCTTAGCAAAGAGGTGCGCGACACCATGGATCTCATGTTTTTTACCAAGCGCGTGGCGGTCTTTGCTACGGCGGCAGAAGGCGAAAAGAATATCTGATTTTGCGTACCGAGATCGCACTCAAAATTTCGGGCGACCTGGGGGAGCTGAAAAGCGTGCGCGAAGCAGTGCGCGCTTTTCTTGATTCGACGAAACATATCGACCTGGGTGAAGACGAAAAGGGCGGTCTCGATGTTATTGCGCAAAGCCGTATTATACTTGCGATTGACGAAGCTGTCGCGAATATTATCGAGCACGGCTTTCCCGATGAGGCAACGCTCGCCGGAGCGCAAATATCGCTCACCATGCGCAAAGAACCGCAGAAGGTAGTGTTTGAAATTAGGGATAACGGTATTGCTTTCAACCCGCTCGAGAAAAAAAGCGATACCGAGCTGTATTACGAAGAAGGGCTCGAGAACGGCGTGGGGTTACTGGCCCTGATGACACTCGACTGCCATTACGAACGCGCCGGCGAACAGAACGTCCTGTTGCTGCGCCGCGACTGGGGAAACAAAAAATGAAAAAGGTCTGGCAAAGAGTTTTACCAATGATTTCGCCGGGGATCAGGCTTCAGCTCACTCTCTTTACGATTTTCTTCGTCACCGCGTTAATAGTGGCAAGTTTTGTGTTCTCCTATTTCAGCCAGAAGGCTGACCTTGAAGAGTCGTTTCGTAAAGAGGTCCGCGCTCCCGAAGAGGTCGTGAGTGCGCATGTCGGCGATCTGCACCGGTTCGCGCAGGGCTTCGTGCAGCTCGAAACGTTTCGCATCCGGCTGAAAGAAAAGACTGCTGCTGCCCGCGCGCTCCGTAAGGCAGTGCAGGTACGCGAGAAATCGCTGGGGAACACGTGGCGCAGTTTCGTAAAGACATTCGGCGCTCGTGTACAGTATTCTTACCAGACCCGCAGATTCGATACCTATTACAGTACCTACCTGACGGAAAAAAATCTGAAGGATTTTGAAAACCAGCTGCTTTCTGCTGTCGCCGCCTCACTGCCGCGCGCACCGGACAAGGTCGTGTTTGAAGGCTGGAAAAAGACCGCTGCGCGCGTGGCCGAAGCAGAGATCGCTGCAGCGCTGCTCGAAGAGAACCTGAGCGGCAAGCGCGACGAACAGGAGCTCGAGCGCAAGCGCGCGCAGATCGCGAAGAACCGCACGCTGCTGATGAGCGATTTGAGCCGCGTGTTTGATCCGTACCTGCAGGCGAAGCTTGACCGCATGCAGTTTGAGCGGCAGACTATACGTATTCTTTCGTACGGTACCGAGCTGGAGAATCTCTCTGCAGAAGTCGAGGCAGGAAAAGGCGGCAAGAAGCTGAAGATGCCCGGCCCGCTGCTCGATACCGGAATGCGTGCAGTGGCCGATACCGCCGAGAGCTGGGCGCTTTTGCGCAGCGGCGAGTTTTCTGATTACGTCCGGCGGGTTTTTACCGAGCCCGATGAGTACTTTCACAGCACAGGCGAGCTGGGCGGTAAGCGTGGGCGCGAAATTCGGCTGGCGCGTTCTTTTCTCGAGGTGCGGTTTGCGCCTGTGCCGATGCAGCTGCCGGTCGTTGAGCGTGCGCGACTGGCGAGCGCTGCAGAAAAGGATGCGCCGGATTTTCTGCAAAAGTTCATCGCCGAAGATAGCCGTTTTGCGGCTGAGCTAAAGCTGCTTGCTGCCAAAAAAAGTCAGCGGCTGGATGTTCTGCGCGAAAAAGGTACGCCGCCTCACAAAGACGCCGACTATATGGCTGCAGCGCGCGAATACCGCGCTCTCGTTGCGCAGCGCGACGCTGCACTTAAAGAAATTGTGCACTTTGCCGCTCTCGAAAAAGAGCAGGCGACGCAGAAACTCGCCCGGTTGAAAGAGCGGGAAACATTGCTTGCTCAGACGACGAAGCAGGTCAAAGAGCTGACCGCTTTGCTCCAGCTGGCGGCAAAAGGCAAGGCTCCCAAAGAAACTCCTTCTGTTTCTGAGCTGGAACGCAGTATTGAGCTGGCGCGCCAGCAGTCAGAAGCTGAGCGCGGGGAAATCGCAGCCCTGAAAGCGCAGGCGGGCTCTTATGAACCCGGGGCGGCTGATGGCGCTGCTGACCGCGAACGCGCGCAAAAACTGATGCTCGCTGAAGCTTTGTTGAACCTGCGCGATGCGGCGCTCTACGGGCGCATTCGACTTGCCCTGGTCTCTGAACAGGACCTGCTGCGTCAACAGCGCCGCAACCCGGCGGCGCGCAATGAGCAGCTGAGACACTTCGCAGCAGTGCGCCAGTTCATTTACGAGGCGAAGAATGAAACTGATA
Organism: Turneriella sp.; assembly: GCA_046346875.1. Classification (GTDB taxonomy): domain Bacteria; phylum Spirochaetota; class Leptospiria; order Turneriellales; family Turneriellaceae; genus Turneriella. The sequence continues at coordinate 518,423 of JAXMHG010000002.1, forward strand.
TTCCTGTAGCGCGTGGTGCCACCTCACCGCTCGCCGGTGGAGTTCTGGCAATTACCCGTTCTGAAGCCGAAGAGCAGATGCATGACCTGGATACGCGGCCGCTGCTGGGCGACAAAGGCCTGGTACGCATTCTGTTGAACGAGAATATCGCGGGCTATAATATGATCGTTGTCGACAAGACATCCGGCCTGGCGCGTATCTGGAATTCAACGCAGCGGTTGCTCTGGTTCTCTTCGGGTATTGCGCTGCTCGCGGTCCTGGCCGCCTGGTATTTTTCTGGTCTCGCGGTCAGGCGCATCGCCTCGCTCAGCAGTACCTCGCAGCAGGTACGCAATGGTAACCTGAACGTGTCTTTTGCCGACAGGGGGTACGATGAACTTTCCTCTCTCGGGCAGAGCCTGAACAGCATGGTCGAGGGCCTGCGCGAGCGTGAAGAACTGCGCGGTGAACTAATGGCGGCAGAAGAAATACAGAAACGTCTGCTGCCGGCTTCGGTGCCGGTCAACCTGAAGGGAAGGGCAGATATTGCCGGGTTCTACAAGGCAATGGTCGGTATCGGCGGTGACTACTTCGACTACGTGCCCATCGGCAGCGACTATATTGCCATCGCGATGGGTGATGTCTCAAACCACGGCGTTGGTCCTGCGCTTGTCATGGCCATTACGCGCTCGCAGCTGCACGCCGAACTGCGTGCGAAAGAACTTTCTGTGCGCAGTATCCTGCTCAAACTCAACGAACAACTCTACGCGGAAACTCCGGCGAATATTTTTGTCACGTTTTTCCTCGCGCTCTACAATCTCAAGACCGGCGAGATGCAGTATGCTTCGGCGGGGCACTCAAAACCATTATTGTACCGTGCGGCGGGCGGCAAGACGAGCTATCTCGAAGCTGGCGGTATGCCGCTCGGTATGGACGACAACGACTTCTTCGCTGACACGCTCGAAATCCGCAAAGTGAAGCTAGAGCCAGGCGATATCTTTTTGCAGTACACCGATGGACTCAGCGAAGCCATGAATGCCGCGCGTGAACAATTTGGTTACGACCGTATGAGCGAGCAGCTGGTGCGTAATGCCGCGCAGCCTGCTGAAGGCGTGCTGACAGGCCTGTCGCGTGCGGTGGAGCAGTTCACAGGCACGCGCCTTGACCAGCCCGGGCCAAGTGCGCTGAACGATGATATAGCTCTCGTCTGCCTGCGGCGGACAGCTGTGTGAGACGAATTGCTATGCAAAAGTATACATACGGCCGATAAGAAAGCCAGGGATCTTTAACATGGCGCTGACTGACTCGCAGAAATCCGAACTCATTCGCCGGGGTAATGAACTGTTCAATCAGGGGCGTTTTTTTGAGGCCGGCCGGGTCTACACAACTGTAGGCTATAAAACCGGTCTGATCAGGCTGGGAGATCTCTTTTATTTTGAAAAGGAAATGCCCCTGGTCGCCTACGGCTTTTACCGCAACGCCAACCACAAGCCCATGCTCGACAAGATCGGCGATGGCTTTGTGTTCGCCCTCAAATGCCTGCTCGACGATGGACCTGCGCAGCCTAAGCCGCAAAAGAATGTGGCTGACGAACAGCTGAAGGTTCGGCAGGCAAATTCGCCCGACGATACCACACCGGTGGGCCAGGAAACGGTCGACCGCAAGATTGAACGTGCTGTCGCGATGCTCAAGCGTTTAGCCTGAGCCGCGGCGCCTGGTCCGTGCAGGCCTGGCTTCTTTATCTTCTGGTGCAGCTACAGATTCTACTACCATAGGCTGCGCTGCAGACGAACCACGGAATGGCTCATGGATTGTTAGCAATTGTTTCTGCGGTCTTTCGAGTTTACTCAACAGGTAATAAAAACACGGGACCACGTAGAGCGTGAAGAATGTGGAGACGATCGTGCCACCGACGATGGTGAGCCCGATAGGGGTACGCGTTTCCTGGCCGACGCTGTTGCCGATAACCAGCGGAAGCGCGGCAAAGACGGTCGCGGCAGAGGTCATGAGTACGGGGCGGAGCCTGACAGGGCATGCTGCCACGAGCGCATGGCGCACATCGTCGTGCTCGTGCTGGCGCACATGATTGGTAAATTCTACCAGAAGTATCGAGTTCTTCTTCGAGATGCCCATGAGCACAATGAGACCGATGAAACTGAACAGGTTCAGCGAGACGTCGGCCAGCCACAGGGAAATTAACGCTCCAGTGACACTGAATGGCAGCGCAATCAGCACCGAAACCGGGTGCACAAAGGAATTAAACTGCACGGCTAGTATCATGTACGCGACCAGGATGCCTAAAAAGAGCGCAAGATTCAGGCTGCGGAATGATTCTGCGAGTCCCGCAGCTCCGCCTTCGAGCGCGAACGAATAACCGGGCGGCAAAATTTCCTGCGAGACCTGTTTTGCCCTCGAGAGTACCGCAGACTGTGACTTGCCCGACTGCAGGTTCCCAAAGACGCCGATCGACCGCTGCCGGTTGACGCGGTTGATCGCCTGGTAGGTTTTTGTCTCCTTAAATACCACCAGCTGTGACAGCGGTATGGTATTCCCGGCAGCGTTGCGCACCAGTATCTGCCCGATGTCGCTCGCTGACGAAATTTTCTCGTCGGGCAGCTTTACGCGGATATCAAAACGCCTGCCGTCTGCCGTATAACGACCTTCGCGCAGGCCGGCGACAGTCGCGCCGAGCGTTGTCGCGACCGATTGTATGGATACCGAGCGCGCTGCCATGGCGGCCCGGTCGGGCTGGATCTGCAGTTCAGGAAAGTTGCGTTTGAAATCGGTATCGAGGTCCTGCGTCAGGCCCTCGGAGTTCAGGCGCTCGATTATCTGTTGTACCTTCTCGTCGAGTACATCGAGGTCGGGCCCGAAGATGTTGAACGATACCGGGAACTGCCTGCCCGATGTGAGACCACGGTTCGAGAAATCGCGTAGCGAGATTCGCGCACCTTCAATTGCTTTGAACTCGCGCCGCAGATCTTCCATGATGGCCCGGTGGTTCTTTTTGCGCGTCGCGCGGGGTTTGAGTTTTACCGGCATGAAGAACTGGTTGATCTCGGCGGCGGCCCCGCCTGCGCCGACTGACAAGAGGTAGTCGCTAACATCCGGGTGCTGGCGCACAATGGTTTCAACCGCAAGCGCGCGGGCGCGGGTTGCTTCGAGTGACGCACCAGGTTTTGCCTGGCCGGAAATAAAGATGTAGTCCTGATCCTGCATCGGGACAAATTCCTGCCTGACGCGGAAGATCAGCAGCAGCGAAAGCGCAAAGAGTACTGCGGAAACAGAGGTAATTTTAACCGGGTGGCGCAAAACCCATTGCAGCGAAGTACGGTAACGTTCTGCAATACGTTCAAAAAGCTCTTCAAGCCAGAGCTCCGCCTTGTTACGCTGAGGGTTATCGGACAATATCGCTGCGGAGCGCATCGGCGTAATCGTCACTGCCTCGACCAGCGACAGCAGGACGGCCGCGGACATAACGACGCCAAACTGGAAGAAGAATTTGCCAATCACGCCATCCATGACGACGACTGGTAAAAATACCGCGATAACAGCCAGCGTCGCCGCGCTCGCCGCGGGCAAAATTTCCATCGAACCGTCATAGGCAGCCTGCGCCGCAGACTTGCCCATACGGTGGTGGCGCACGATATTCTCGAGAAGCATGATCGCGTCATCGACGACAATCGAAACCGCGAGCGTCAGCGCCAGCAGGGTAAACAGGTTGAGCGTGAAGTTGCCGAAATAGACGATGAGAAAAGTGCCGACGATCGAGGTCGGTATCGAGAAAATGATATTCACCGCCGCTTGCCAGTTGCCCAGGAATGCGAGGCAGACGAGAATTGTGACTACGACCGCGAACGCGAGTTTTTCCCAGGTGGTGTTGACGACGGCCCGCGTCGGGCGCGACATATCGACGATGATCTTGAGGTTGTAACTCTCGGGCAGCTGCGATTGCAGTTCCGCCACTTTCTGGTGAACCGCTTCGGCCAGTGCCACCTCGTTTTGCCCGCGTTGCTTGCGTATACCGATCGTGATAGCCTGGCGGCCTTCGATGCGCGCCATGCGCCTCTCGTCGCTGAGTCCGTCTTCTACACGCGCGACATCGCCAATGGTCAGGGGTTTTCCGGTGGTAAAAATATTTTCGTTGCCGCGCCGCAGTATGCGCACGCGCGCGAGGTCTTCGGGCGACTGTGCTTCACCGAGCCAGCGCACGCGCAGTTCATCCTTCTGCCTGACAAACTGGCCTGCAGTGCTCTCGAGGTGCTGCGTCTCTACAGCAGTGATGAGGTCCTGCACAGTGAGGTCGAGATTGCGCATTTTTGCAAGGTCAGGCCAGATGCGCAGGTTGCGCTCGGGAAAACCCTGTATCGACGCCTCGCCGATGCCGGGAATAAAACGGAACTGGTCGAGCAAGAAGATATCGATCCACCGCAGTACCTCTTTGAGCGGCTTGTCGGCGTAGACGCCCATGAAGATGAACGGCTGGTCTTCGGGGTTGGTCTTGCGAATCACCGGCGGGTCTATACCTGGTGGCAGGCGCAGCTGGCTGAGCGCTGCCTGCACCTCTTGCAGCGCGACGTCGACGTTCCGGCGGATGTCGAGCTCGAGCACGATCTGTCCCGAACCCTGCCGGGCAGTGGCGCGCATCTCTTTGAGGCCTTCGATACCGAGCAGGCGCTCTTCGATCGGCATGATGAGCGCCGATTCGACAACTTCGGGGGTCGCCCCCTCGTATGTTACCTGTATCGTGAGTATGGGAAAATCAATATCGGGCAGCTGGCTGACACCGAGGCGCGACGCTGCGATTGCGCCGAAAATAATCAGGCCCGACATCAAAATCCAGGCGAAGACGGGGCGTAGTATTGAGGTGGCTATCAGGTTCATCGGAGAAATTTCAGTGAATCTGCTCTTTGAGCATCTTCGCTGCCAGCGCATAACCGCCGTCGGCAGCATCGACGAAATGGACTTCCTGCGCGCTGTCGGCGTGCAGCAGGCAGGTCAAAAGCGCCCGGTCTGAAACGTGTATACCGTATTGCAGCTTGTTTTCTGCCTTCAGCCGGTCGAGCTCGCGCACGAGGCCTGCGCGCGCCGCGGGCGAACCGCTGATGACCATCTTCAGCATGCCATCAAATTTTTTGTAGTCAGAAGAGATGACGTTGTACCATTTCACGCGGTTCAACTTATAGTGAAAGACCCTGAGCGGCAGGTGCAGCCTGATCGCGAGCAGAGTTACGAGCGATTCAAACGCAATGCGTATCATCTGCAGGACAAAGAGCACTCCACCGCGTTTGCCTGCTTTGGCCGCCGCTTCGCGCCAGATAATTTTTGGCGAAAGGGTGTTGCGCAGTGTGTCTTCTTTAATCGGGTGGTGCTGGGCATCAGGGCCATAGTGCCGCTCGATTGCCGCCAGCACAGTCTGCAACAGCTGCATATTGATCTTTTCGCCGCCTGCGCTAAAACGCACAATCAGTGCTACCGTTTCGCCGCCCGCGCTCGGTATGTCGTGCCAGCGGCAGGTAAAGCCGGTGAAGTTGGCCTCGTGGGTGCCGGTTAGCCCGTGCGGCACAAGGTAGGTCGTGCCGGTTTTAACGAGTCTCTCGGCGTAGTCGATGCCGTCGCCCGTGATGACTGCCTGCACGTAGTGCGGCGAAACCCTGATCTTGCCGACTCGGATGTTCTGTTTCTTTGCATAGACCTCGCGTGCGGGAACTATGCCCACTCGCAGGTCAAGAGAAAAGAACTCTTTCACCTTGCGGGCAGTGTCTGCCAGGATCTCGGCTACCGCGTCGCGTATCTCCGGAGGTAGCAGGAATGTTGTACCGTCGCCGCCAAAGATAAAGGGAAACTCCAGCGTGCCAAAGGCATTGCTGAGCGCCATTGCGGCAAGCCCGCCCGCCGTGTTGACGTCTTTGTAGCGACCGGCCCCGATCGCGGCCGTTGAACCCACTATATCCGTAATGACGATGTACCAGTCGTCGGGCAGGGGGACAGTGTTCTTGTCATCAAATGCCGTTGCGAGTGAATCGGCCGGCGTCAGGTGGCGATAGAAAGTATCGAGGGGTATCTGCGCCATTGGGACAATATATACCACTGAGACGCACTTTCACGAGGATTTTTGATCCCACCCGGCAGCGGTTGTCCTCGAGCCTTAATAATTGAGCGTTTGTTCACCTTAATTCTTGTCGCCCTCACTTCGGGGCAAATAAATACCGCATGTTACCTGATTATTACCAGTTTTCGCTGCCGACCAAAGTCAAATACGGCATCGGCCTAGCATCGCGTCTCGGCGATGAACTTGCCGATTTTCCCGGCAGCCGCGCGCTACTCGTCACCGACAAGGTGATCCAGTCGACTGGACTTGCCAAAAAGGTCATTGAAGGCCTCAAGGGCTCGAAGATTGAAATTGTTGCGACCTACGACAATGTTCCACCCAACAGTGAAATCAAGGTTGTGACCGAAGCCGCAGAACTCGGTGTTGCGAACAAATGCGACATGGTCATCGCCATCGGCGGTGGTTCGGTGCTCGACTCAGCCAAGGTAATCAACCTGCTGATGGTTAAAGGCGGCCCCTTGCAGAAGCACATGGGAGCTCAACTTCTCAAAGATAAATTGCTGCCTTACGTGGCTATACCGACTACTTCTGGTACCGGTTCCGAGGCAACCCAATTCGCCGTTATTTCTGACGATGCGAACTCGGTGAAGCTGCCCTTTGCTGAAGACTTCTTCCTGCCCGACGTGGCAATCCTCGACCCCGAAATGACGGCCACCATGCCCGGCAAGGTAACTGCTGCAACCGGTATGGATGCACTGACGCACGCGATCGAGTGCTACGCCGGCATGAACCCGAACCCGGTTTCTGACGCGCTCGCTCTCTACGCCATCGAACTGATTGCACAGAACATTCTGCAGGCAGTTGCCGTGCCGAATGACCTGAACGCGCGCGGTGCGATGCTGACTGCGTCTTTTATTGCCGGTGTGGCATTCAACCACAGCGGTGTGGGTATCGTTCACGGTATCAGCCATGCACTCGGTGGAGTTTACCACATACCGCACGGCCTCGCGAACAGTATCATCCTGCCGTTCAGCGTCGAATACAACATGGAAACCTCGGCCGCGCGTTATGCGCGCGTCGCGCAGATCTTCGGCGACAGCGGCTTCTATCCTGTCAAAGAGTTGAACCAGTTTGTTGCCCGGTTCGACAACTTCGCGGTGAACCAGGCTGTCACGCAGCTGGGCCTCGTCGACGAGTGGCTGACTAAACAGCGCGCGCAATCGCTCGCGGGCAAACTGCGCGCGATGAACCAAAAGTTGAACGCGCTCTGCGGGCATCCCCTGTCGCTGCGCGAAGCCGGTGTCAAAGACAACCTGGCGAAGCTTGAGCAGGTAGTGCGCACAGCGATGGAAGACGGCGCAATGCTCAACAACCCGGTACCGGCAACGGCCGATGGTGTTCGGGCGATCGTCAAAGAAGCGTTCTCGCAAGACCTGAAGCCGATTGCGGTTTCCAAGTCAGAGCTCAAAGCCGCACGCACTTCGGGTGCAGCAAAGCGCCTGAGGGGAATCTTCAAAGACGAAGCGGCTATCTATGATATCCTCGGTACGTATTTCCTTAAGGTACAGGCCGATCCAAAACTTTTCGCTCCGCTCAAGAACTCGGGCCTCAAGATTCGTTTCAATTACACGGGCCCGGATGCAGCTATTGCCCTCGACGGTTCAACAGAAGACAAGTCGAAGCAGATCATGACTGGTGACGCCGCGCGCAAGTTTGAACCCGAGGTCGAGTTCACGCTGCAGGCCGATGTCGCGCACTATTTCTGGCATGGCCAGGTGAACCTGATGCAGGCGCTGGCGCGCAAAGAGATCAGCCCCAAGGGCAATCTACCGCGTGCGATGAGGCTTCTGCCACTGCTCGAGCCGCTCTACGAACTGTACCCGAACTACCTGCGCAGCCGCGACCTCGCGAAGCTGGCGCTCTGATTTGTTTTTGTAGAGACGCACTGAAGTGCGTCTCTACGTTGCACGCGCATGGCCTCGAAGCAGGAGAAATTGTGGCACGGGCGCTTTGAGGCGCCCCCGTCAAAGATAACTGAAGAGATTTCAGAGTCGATCTCGTACGACAACGCGCTCTACCGCGTTGACATAAGGGCCTCGAAGGCACACGCACGCATGCTTAGCAAAGTGGGAGTTCTCACGGCTGACGAATTCGCGGCGATAGAGAAAGGTCTTTCGCAGGTTGAAACGGAAATCGGGCAGGGAAAGCTCGCTTTTTCCGCGGCGCTTGAAGACATTCACATGCACGTCGAGTCGCGCCTGACCGAGATCATCGGCGAAACCGGCAAGAAGCTCCACACCGGGCGCTCGCGTAACGACCAGGTGGCGATCGACACGCACCTGTTTGTGCGCGAGGCGCTCACCGAGCACCGTGCTCAGTTGACGGCACTGCTGCAGTGCCTGCTGCAGCTGGCTCAGGAAAACCTCGGCAAAATCTGGATTGGCTACACGCACCTGCAGATTGCGCAGCCGGTGCTGCTTTCTCACTACCTGCTCGCGTATTTCTGGCAGTTCGCGCGCGACCTCGAGTTGCTTGACTTTGTCGGGCAGAGCATGCGTTTTTCTCCGCTCGGCTCAGCCGCGCTCGGCGGGGCAAATTACCCGGTCGACCGAGCACAGACAGCAGAAGAGCTGGGTTTCGCGGCACCGTACCCGAACAGCATGGACGCAGTCGCCAACCGTGACTACCAGCTGAACTACCATTTCTGGGTGACGCGGCTTTATCTGCATATCTCGCGCTTTTGCGAAGATATCATTATCTATAATACCACCGAGTTTGGTTACGTGACCCTGGGTGACGCTGTGACAACGGGTTCATCGATCATGCCGCAGAAAAAGAACCCTGATATCGCCGAGCTGCTGCGTGGTAAAGCGGGCAGGGTGAACGGTAACCTGCAGGCACTGATCACCAACGTGAAAGGGTTACCGCTCACGTACAACCGTGACCTGCAGGAAGACAAGGTCTACCTGTTCGACAGTATCGGGCAGGCCCGGCAGGGACTCCTGGGTCTTACGGAAATTCTGCACCATATCCGCTTTAACGAAGAGCGAGCGCTCGAGAATCTTTCGCGCGGCTTTTCCCTGGCTACCGATATAGCCGATTACCTCGTGCGTGAAAAGGGTATTCCGTTCCGTGACGCCCATGCGGTTGCTGGCAATTCGGTGGCCTACGCCGAGAAGAACGGCAAACGCCTCGAAACGCTTGCTGCCGCTGACTGGCAGCAGATTGCCGGTTACGATCCGAAATTCCCCGCGGACTTTTTTACGCCACAGGCATCGGTGAAGCGCAGGCAGGGTTACGGTTCGACAAATCCCGAGGCGGTTGCGAAGCAGCTGGCTGAAGCGCGGGCTTTGCTTGCTGCTATGGGCAATCCCCCAGCTTCACACACCTAGCAGCTGGTGCACGCGCAGGGCAACTTCATACCCCGAGAGTGTACCCTTGAAGCCACGGCTGCGGATTAGCACATAGGCCACGGGTATCGCGAACGCCAGCAGGCGGATAACCAGCAGATTGCCAGGCCGGGTTTGCCGCATGGTGGCTAATGTCGCGGGGTCAATGAACAGCGGACCGGCCAGGACATAAGCAACGAACAACAGGATGTTAACCAGCAAGGGGGCAACGAGTAATACCAGTGCCCTGCGCGCTACCGAGGACAAAACAGATGGCACCGAGGTCACAGGGCCAGCCGGGCCCGGGGGAAACGCATCACGGCGCGTGTTGAGCCCTCAGACGCACCGATGCTAAAATAATCCAGCGGGTTAAGACCCATTTCGTAATAAATCTCGTCAGCCATGGCGATACCGAAGCCAGCAGATTCCGTCTGGTCGAGGTATTCAGGACCAAAATAGTCGGTGGAGCGGCCTTCGTCATAGAGCCGTTTATGCGTGGTTCGGCTCTGCTCAATGCGAGCCATGTCTTTCGCGAGAATAGGGATGTCATTCACCACGTTGATGACCATGCTCTCGTCGGTCAGGGCCATGGTGAAGTGGATGTATGCTGATTCCTTCTTGAGCAGCTGGTTAAAGTCAGCGAGGTGCTGTAGGTCTGCCCGGGTGAGTTTGTCGAGCTTGCCGGTTCTTTTCTTCTCGGCAATCTGCAACACGGTGTTCACGCGCTTCCGGAGCTTATCGGAAACCACGTGCCGGGTCATAAAATCGCGCAGCACTTCCTGGCGAAAGATAATGTCGAGCAGGTGGTCAATGTCGGCAAAATTCTGCTTAACGAGTTTCTGCCGCACTTCAGACTTGAAGATCACGTGTTTCGCGTTTGCCTTGATGGCATTAAAAATGATTTCTACTACGGCAGAGTAGAGATTGAACATCAACCCGGGGTTCAGCCCAAATTCTGTAAAAATACTGGCGAAAATCGTCATCAGTTCTTCTCGGCCATTGCGGGTCAGTGCATTGATCCGAAAGACCACGATGCGGTCGCGCTGCAGTTTCAGCACTGCCCTGGTAACTTTTTCTTCGATTGATGTCTGCTTCGCTGCCATCGTGCGCCTCAACCGCCGGTGCCCATCAGGTCGTGCATACGCACTATGCCAATCGGCTTTTTCTGTGCATTCACTACAGGGAGTGTATAGGTTTTTTTCTCCTGCATCAGGGCGAAAGCTTCGTCTACCAGAGCTGCATCGCGGATAAAGAACGGATTCTCGGTCATCATGTCGCCTGCAGTGGCAGAAAACAGCCGTTCGGGTTGTGCAGCAAAGTGTTCGAGCTGCCGTTTAATGTCGCCGTCGGTCAGAATGCCGCGCAGGTGACCCTTGCTGCCGACTATCAGCATGCAGCCGAGATTTGCGGTAATCATCTTGGGCAAGAAGGTCTTGAATGGCGATGAACGGGTCAGTAGGATTTCCCCGGCGGGCTGCATCACGTCGCGCACCCGCGTCAGTAGCTTGCGACCGAGCGTGCCCGATGGATGGTATTTGCCGAAGTCTTCGCGGCGGAATTTCTTCAGTTTGATAAGTGCGGTAGAGATGGCATCGCCGATGATCAGCGAAATGGTTGTGGAAGCCATCGGCGCAAGTTCGAGCGGGCAGCCTTCGCGCGTGATCGAATAGATTACTGCTGCATCGGCATCGCGCGCGAGCGTGCTCTCGGCCTTCTGCGTCACGGCGATCAGTTTTCCCTGTAACCGTTTCACGTGTGGCAGCAGCTCGACGATTTCACGGGTTTCGCCCGAGTTGGAGAAAGCGAGTACTACTTCTTTGGACTGCAGGTTGCCAATGTCACCATGCAGGGCATCGGCCGGGTGCAGGAAAACTGCGGGCGACCCTGTTGAGGTGAGTGTCGCGGCCACCTTGCGGGCGATGAGGCCCGATTTGCCCATGCCGCAGGTGAGAATACGGTTGCTCGATTCGGAGAGCATAGCCGCGGCCATCGCGACTTCGTTCAAAAAACGCGGTTCGGCGAGATTCTGTGCAATTGAACTTTCGGCTGCCCGAAAGGTATCTTCAATGGCCGTGCGGATTTCCTGCTTCAAAACATCTGCCCCTGCAGTTCGTTCGGTTCTGGTATACGGTCGCTCGGGATTTCTTCTTCGACCACGCTGCCGTCTTTTTGCTTTTTAAGAATCAGCCATTTGCCCTCGGCCTCTTTCAGCTTGCGGTCGCAGAATTCCTTGAGTGCCAGGCCTTGTTCATAGAGCTGCATCGATGTTTCGAGCGATTCTTTGCCGTCTTCGAGCTTTTCAGTGATCGCTTCGAGCTCCGCCAGGGCCTTTTCGAAGGTGAGGCCTGCCGGCAATTTCACCGTCGCCGCGGGGGGAGCCGGGTCATTGGTGGGAGCTTTCTTGCTGGCCATAGGAGTTATTCCTCTTTAGAATATGCCGCGTCAACCAAACGGGATTGGCGCCGCGGGTGAACCGGAAGTCCCGCCCGCGCCGTTATGGTAACGCGTGACAAATTTCTCCAGCTCGGCGAGGCCTGCGTTCACCTTGCGGATAAAGGATGCATTATGCGGGACGAGGAAGAAGTTCGGGTGCTTGGACCATAGGTTACGTAGCCGTGCGTCTAAGGTGCGCGCCAGCTCAAGCGATTCTGTCCGGGTGGGATTTCCCCCTTCAATGATCGAAATGCCGCCTACGGCGGCTGTCTCAAAAAAGATCACGGCATCATAACGTGCGAGCTCCGCCTCAAGCGTGGTGTCAAGATGGGTAAAAAAATCGTCAGCCTTGTCGGGCCAGTACGCCGCACCATCGATAGTACCCCGGTCGCAGAGTAGAACCCGGTTCTGGTAGTTGGCAAAGTGCGCATCTTCGAGATTTTTTTGTACGTGGTAAATGGCGCGCTGGGTGGCTTTTTGCACTTCGCCTTCGCCCTGGCGGGGAAAGCCCCCCATGTAGAGCAGGGTTGCCGCTTCGGGAACAATAACAACACCCTCGCCGATTTCCCGCCGGTAGAGGTCAGCAGCCGTGGTCTTACCACCGCCGGGCCCGCCGGTCAGTACGACCCGGCAGCAATGGTTATTCATGTAACCCGTTTGGTTTCCGCACACAGCGCGAAAACCAAACGGGACTTTCGCTTATGCCGACTTCTGCGCGAACTCAGCCTCGTAGCGGCTGAAAAGTTCACGGGCCAGGTGGTCGTTGTCCATCTGGTCGGGGTGGAAGCCAGGTTTCAGGTACTGCACTCCGCCGATGATAACGTCTTTCAGCAGGTTGAAGTACACAGGTACCGAGTCGAGCAGGTCCTGTGGCAGCTTCGCGAGATCGCGCTCTTTGTCTTTCGCCAGGTACCATGCCCAGCCGATGCCGATATAGTAGGCGAGAAAGAATGAACCGAAAGCGAAACCTACCTGCCGCTCTAAGTAGTTACCGCCTGCCACATCGTGAAAGACGTCATAGGCAACCGACTTGTGTTCGACTTCTTCTGCTGCATGCCAGAGGAAAAGCTGCTTGAGGCTGTCTGGCATGCCTTCGGTGTAATATGCCTCATTTTTGAGCACCACTTCGCCCAGGGTTGAGGTGTAGTGTTCCAGCGCGGCGGTCACCGAAAGCGACATGCGCTCCGCAGTCTGGTCGCCGAACAGCCAGCGCAGGGGTGTGAGCAGCAGGCGCTCGGCCGACAGCTTGTCTTCTTTTGATACGTAGGCATTTTTGCTGTACCATTCCTCGAATTTTGTGCCTTCGAGCCCCATCTTGTCGAGTGCCTGCAGGAAACGCTCGTGCTGGATGCCGTGCTGCATCTCCTGGCCGATAAAAGCTTTCACGCGTTCCTTGAGCTCGGGGTTCTTCACTTCTTTTTCAAAGTATTTCACGCTGCGGATAAACAGCCTTTCGCCGTCCGGAAAAACGGAGTGGAGTGAGTTCATGAAGTGGGTCATGACCTGGTTGTTCCTGAACCAGTGCACTTGTTCTTCAGTCTCGTGACCGAAGTTGATTCGACGCACCTTGATTTTTTGCTCTGTATTTGCCATTAATTCCTCCGCGGACGCCCGGTATTTGCCGGCCGCCTCTGGTGAAGCATCGGCAAAGTTGAACGATTCGTCAACTTTTTATTGAAAAAATACTGTACACTTGTGCACGGAATATCGGCGGGCCGCCTTTTTGGATGTCGCAGCCCCTTGGTCAGGGCGGCTAACTGTGTGCATTTGTACTGAGCCAATTGTGCAGGTCAGCGTCAAGTCTGAGGGTCTTGCGCAATCGCAGTACGAGGCCCAGCGCACCATAGCAGTAGAAAGGCGCCGAAAGTACATCTACCGAATAGTGCACACGCTGCACGATCAGGCAGCAGGCCATGATGATAAAACCAAACAAAAAGATGGATTTCGTGCGACTTTTTGGAATTACCAGGTAGAAGATGAACATGGTTGCCGTATGTCCCGAGAAAAAGAGGTCCTTGTTGAGCTGCACTCCCGTGTGCGCCCAGAACATGAGCGGGTCCCTGAGCGGTATCATTCCCTCCGGGGGCTCCAGCGGAATTAGCCACATCGAGAGCATGCGCAGGGCCGCGTACACCGCATAGACCTGGATGCCAATCAGCAACCGGTGCGGCTGGGCCATCAAGAGAGAGACTGTCGCGATCAGGCCGAGGTAAAGAAGGACAAACGTGAGAATACTCAGGTCAACCGGAGGTATCATGGCGAGCAATGGGTCAGCCACCCTCACACCCACCCGCTGCTCATTATAATGAAGGAACTTGAGCGTCACCAGCATCACCGCTGTAAGCGACGCGAGCGAAACCAGGAGTTCGTTACGTCGCCGGGTATTGAGCCAGAATTCGCCCCAGTTTCGGCGGATGCGGAGAAGGAAGTCCCTGTTCACCTTGCGGGATTATGTCTGCCCGGTGACTGCAGTGTCAACCGGTAAGACGGGCGAAATTCATTTACACCCAGCCCGTGCGAATCGTTCTCATTTATGCAGAACCCTATTTGCAGCCAGGGTCATGACGCATAACCTGGGCGCCATACTCAGCCGCATTGCGCAGGACCAATTGATCGGCGTGGACGAGGCTGCCTTTCTCGCGCGCCGGCTCGAAAAATTCGGCGAAATAGTCGAAGCCTCGCGCTCTCTCATGGGCGCGGTGGATATGCGCCGCCTGCTCACCGAGATATTGAGTAAGACGCGCCTTGTTATGAACGCAGACAAGGCTTCGATTTTCCTCGTGGACCGTGAGCGCCGCGAGATATTTGCGTCGGTTACGCTCGATGGGTCAGAAATTCGCCTGCCGCTCGGTAGCGGCATCATTGGCCACGTGGCTGAGACAGGCGAGACTGTGAATATACCCGATGCTTATGCCGACGAGCGCTTCAACCGTGCGAACGATCTGAAGACGGGCTACCGTACCCGCTCGATACTTTGCATGCCGATCTGTAACCCGGCGAATGAAATCACGGGCGCGATACAGATATTGAACCGGCTCGACGGTTCCTCGTTCGACCACGAAGATGAAGAGCTGCTGGCGGCTTTTGCCGGGCTGATCGGTGTCTGCCTCGAAAATGCACGCGCGTACGAAGAGCTCGCTGCTGAACGCAATTCACTTGAAGACAAGGTGGTCGAGCGTACTTTCGAGCTCGCGCTGGCAAAGGCCGAGACCGACCAGATTCTGCAGGCGGTCGAAGAGGGACTCTTCCTGCTCTACCGCAGCGGCGACCGGTTCGTGATCGGCGCCGGTCATTCGCGCGCACTCACCACGCTTTTCGAACAGGAGGAGCTGCGCAGCAAAGATTTCCTGCTGACAATCGGCCAGTTTGTCGAGTCTGCCGTGGTCGAAAAGACCCGGGTGTTTCTCGAGCTCATGTTCGACGAGCGCCGCAATGCAGCGATGCTCGCCAAACTCAATCCGCTTGAGCTGGTCGCGGCGCATTTTACCGCAGCCGGTAAGCAGAAGCACCTGAGGCTGCACTTCGTACGGGTGATGCGCGAAAACGCGGCGACAGGTGCCGATAAGCTCGCGCGTTCCGCGGTTGGGCATCTGCTCGTTACCGTCTCGGACGCGACACAGGAAATTGTGCTCACCGAGCGCCTCGCGCGCACGCAGGCAGAAAACCAGCTCCATACAGAACTCATCCGCACGATTCTGCAGTCTGACCCGGTAACGCTGGCGGAGTTTCTGCAGGATCTCGAGGGCGATCTCGAGGCGGCGCGCGAATTTTTGGATGGGGCAGCGAAGGGGCAGATAAGCGCTCTTGAGCAGCTTTTCCGCGTTGTTCATTCTATCAAGGGTAATGCTTCGATACTGGAATTTTCGCTGCTCTCGTCGCGCGCGCATGACATGGAATCAGAGATCGATCAACAGCTGAAACCGAAAGGGGCCGGTGGAGCAGGTATGCCACGACTGAGGGAGCAACTCGAAGAGCTGGAAAGGCTCAGTCTGGAAGTCAGCAATTGGCTGGGGCGTATCGAAATCTTTCATGAGAATTACAGCCGCCAAACCTCAGGCGATTACCTGCAGCGCGCCCTTTCTACGGTCTTTGCCCGAGCACTGCAGGCCGAAGGTAAAGAAGCGCGCCTCCAGGTCTCTGGTTTGGATTTGGCACGTGTCCCGGCCAGGTACAGGAAAAATCTTAAGGATCTGCTGGTGCAGTTGGCGCGCAATGCTGCTGTGCATGGTATTGAGACCCCATCTGCAAGGCAAAGTAAGGGTAAACCTGCGCAAGGTTTGCTCAAGATTTCAGCGATTGGGGCAGCAGAGCAGGTTGTCGTCGTAATTGAAGACGACGGGGCAGGGATAGACGCCGCTACACTTGGGGCAAAGCTTATCAAGCGCGGAACGCTGACTGAAGCGGCGTTTGCAGCGATGCCGCAGGCCGAGCGGCTGAACCTGGTATTTGCGTCGGGTCTATCGAGACTGGGTGGTGTGACGCATTATGCGGGCCGTGGCATGGGAATGAGCATTGTTGCCGATGCCGTGGCGCAGATGCAGGCGATTATTCGCACCGAATCAGAACCGGACCGATTTACGCGGTTTACGGTTGAGATTCCTGCTACAACCATGTGAGTCGGGCATAGTCTAAATTTACTGAACGATCGACTTTTTCCACATGCCGTGCAGGTTACATTTGGTAATCACCGCAGCACCCGGCATTTTTTCAAGGGGGATTGATAAAGTCGCGTGGGCCTTTTCACCGCGTTTGAAGGTGCGTAGAGCCACTTCTCGCTGCGCCATATCTTGAATAAAAATCACTTCTGTATAGTGTCCCATCTCTGCAGTAAAGGGTACCTCCACCTCAATCTTACCGCCGCTCACCTTCACCTGAGGGTCATGGTCTTTGGCAAAATCTTTCCAGCGGCCCGGGTCATCGACGCTGAAATACACCTGATTACGCAGGCGGTTCTGTTCGGCTGATTCTTTTGCAGGTTGCCCGCAGGCGGTGCACACCAGCAGTAAGGTGAGAATTGAGCCCGAGGGGCGCATAGGTTCATCGGCAAATTGTGAAGGTGCGTGCAACTACAAATAGGCTGGCGACAGTTGCTCCGCCCAATTGGGCCAGAAGTTCAGCAGGGTTGGCCAGAGTCCAGACGCGAAGCAGCCAGGGTATACCACCCCTGAACAGGGGGGGGTGTGACGAATTCATCGTTGTCAAAATAAGAAACCGCACGTCTGAGTTCCTACGCGTGCTTTCACTAAGAATTTCAGTTCTTTCCTTGTTAACTCTTATGACGATTAACTGCGCGCGCATCGACGAGCTCGGGAGTCGCTTTTTTAAAAAAGAAGGCGCAATAACGGCGAGAATCACTGCGACAAACCTTGCCGGCCGAAACCTAAGCCTTCAGATCAACCAGGACACTTTCACCACGTCGGTCGCCCAGACGGTGGTCAGCACTAACGTGCCACGCGGTGAGAATTTCACTGTCACGATTGCGGCGCAGCCGGTGTTGCCCGCACAAACCTGCACGCTCACCAGCCCCACTACCGGCGTCGCGAGCGGTGACTTGCTTGAAATCACCCTCAGCTGCACAACGCAGAAATTCACTATCAGCGGCATGACTACGGGTTATGCGGGCAGCGGGTTGCAGGTGCAGCTGAACGGCGGTGAAATTGTCACGGTGACTGGTTCGTCTTTCAGCTTCACCACGCTGGTCGACGACAACAGTACCTACAATGTGCAGACAAAGACGAACCCAACTGGCCCGGCGCAGATCTGCACGGCACAGAGGAACGTGGGGCTCGTTACCGGTGCGAATATCAGTGACGTTTCGATCAATTGTTCGACGGTGACGTACAGCATCGGCGGTTTTGTAAACGGGCTTGCGGCGGGGCAATCCGTCACGCTGCAGGTGAACGGCACACAGAGTACGGTCAGGTCAACAGACGGATTTTTCACGTTCACGAACAAGCTCGCCGACCAAACGGAGTACCAAATCACAGTGCTGACCCAACCGGCCGGACAGACCTGTTCGGTTGGCCGCGGTGCCGGCATACTCAATGGTGAAGGTGCGTTTTCCGCGCTTATACAGTGCAGCAGCACTACACACACGATTTCGGGAAATCTGACGGGTCTGACGGGTGGTTTTGTGACCCTCGTGTCGTCGTCGGGTGAATACAGACCGCTCACTGCGAACGGAGCGTTTGTTTTTACACAGACTTTGGCTACCGGAACCGACTATGTCGTTGAGGTCTTCCGAAATCCTGCTGCACCAGCGCAGGCCTGCACTGTAACCAATGCGACGGGCACAATCAGTGCCAATGTTAACAACATTAACGTCAGTTGTGCTTCAACAGGTTATAGCATCGGCGGCAATAGCACTGTCAGCGGTTTGACTTCCGCCGGGCTGGTGTTGCGCCTCAATGGATCGAGTGAAACCGTGGTGCCGGCAAATGCCACTTCTTTCAGTTTCAGCGAGACCGCTGCAGCTGGCAGCAACTACACTGTGACAATAGCGGCGCAACCGACCGGGCAAAAATGCACACTCTCGAATGCGAGCGGCATCGCGGGGGCAGCTGTAACCGACGTCACTGTCAGCTGTGTCAATGGTTATACTGTGGGTGGCACTGTCACGGGTTATACCGGCAGCAACCTGGTACTGCGCAATACCATCAACGGGACACCGCTGGATCTGGTGATTTCGGCAAATTCGACGTTCACGTTTCCTGACCTGCTCGTGGGCGGAGACACCTACTCAGTGAGCGTCGCGAACTACCCGGAAAGTCCGTTCCAGAACTGCAGCATCGCGAATGGCAGCGGCACGATAGCTGCGGCAAACATTACCAATGTCAGTATTACCTGCACCAATGTTACCCTCGCTTTCACTGCAGTGACGTCGAACCCGGGCGAAAACGCCGGCGCGCATGCGATTGCGCTGAGTCTTGTCGGTACTACGCCAAGAGCGGGTAGTGTACAGGTTGTTATTTCAGGCGGTTCCGCAACCGACATGCTCGATTACACGCTCGCGGCGACGACGATCAGCTGGGCGGCGCTGGCCACACCCGGCAATGTGGTCGTTAATATCTTGGACGATGTGTTTAACGAAGGCACTGAAACCATCCAAATATCGCTGGTAAATCCGGTGGGAATCACCCTCGGTGCGCAGACGACACATACGGTCACCATCACCGACAATGATGCAGCGTCTGCCGTGGGGGCAGTCATCACGGCGGCAGAGTATTATGACGCCGACCGCAACGGAAAAATCGATCACGTCAAGGTCACATTCGATCAAGCTGTCAGAGACTCTTCACAGGTCGGCTGGATCAACGCGACCACAAACATTAATGTCTCTACGCAGTGGCTGATCGCTGGCTATAGCGGGGTGCAGTTCGTGCCGCAGGTCTGTATTGATCGTTCAATTCCCGCAAACGGCAACTGTGCCGATGGCGGCGATATCACCGACACCGTGGATAACAGCGTCGTCTGGTTGAAGTTTACCGAGGGCTCGGTATACGATACTGGCGCGACCCCCAACCTGACCGGCGTGGACGTAACACTGAAGACTCTCGCCACGAGTCCCAATGATTGTTACGTCTATACATCCGGCGCAGACTGCCAGACCGTGACTTCGGCCGATTTTGGCACAGGCGCCGTCGCCGAAGCCGACAAAGCCGAACCGGTTCTCGTCGCCGCCTGGTCAGATCCGATTATCGATGCCTGGCAGCTGCGGTTACAGTTTTCAGAAGCGGTGGATTTATCGGCGGGAGTGGGAGCTTGTGCCGGAACTGTGACCAATGCTGCCTTCATCTATAACAATGTCAGTAATAGCAATACATCCGCCTTACGCAGCGACTTTGCCGACAATGATGGTTGCGATAGTACCAACGGAAATTATTACATCACACCGCGCGTGAATACGGCGTTCACACACAGTGATCTGCGTACCGATACCGTGAATCTCGCCTCGGCATTCTACGATACGGCCGGCAACGCCACGTTTGCGACGACCAGAACGATTAGCTACGACCCGAATATCGAGCTCTACTACCCAATGGATGCAGCAGCACCGGTGAGCGACAATGGTACTACGGTGCATGATGTCTCTGGTCACGGCCGCAACGGTAGCATTAGCGGGGATGCAAAACTCGTTAAAGATATGGGTGATGTATCCAATCAAGCCTACCAGTTTGATGGCGTCGGCGATTTGATCACTGTAGTCGGCTACAAAGGCATTCAAGGTACGGCGGCCCGCACAATGACAGCCTGGATCAAAGCCGACTCAACCACCCCAAACCAGTTTTCAATATTCAACCAGGACGGCGGTAGCGCTTGCGGCCTATGGAATTTGAGGTTACTCAAAAGCGTGAGGGTTTTAAATCTTGCCAGTTTGACCTGTTCGAGAACCTCGCCGGGCGATACCATCAAGTATGAAAATGCCTGGCATCACGTTGCGGTAACCTACGATCCCATCGACGGCTCAAATATTTCAGTCGCTAAACTCTATATTGACGGCATTGCACAGGCGGCTGGCGGTGTTGCTGGGACACTCAACACGGCAACTACTGCCGACTTAACTATCGGGAGCACTGCAAAAGGCCGCTTTGACGAAATGCGCGTCTACTCCCGCGCGCTCACGGCGGCCGAAATCAGGAAGCTGGCGACAAAGGTACCAAGCGGGTTGGTCGCGCAGTATCCGCTAGACGATAATATCACCAGCGGCTCTGTCGTAGATAATTCGGGCAACGGCAACAATGCCGTAATTAGTGGCAATCCATTACCTGGTCCCGATCGTTTTGGCCGGGTGGCATCAGCGTACGTGTTTGACGGCACCGGCGATTTGCTTCGCAATACAGTGGCAAATTCACTTTCGGGATCTGCCTTACCGCGCACCATCTGTGCCTGGTTCAGACGCACGAATATGACGGGGTCGGTCATCTTCGTAGACACCGGGGCGTCGACTGCCACGGTCG
Organism: Turneriella sp.; assembly: GCA_046346875.1. Classification (GTDB taxonomy): domain Bacteria; phylum Spirochaetota; class Leptospiria; order Turneriellales; family Turneriellaceae; genus Turneriella. The sequence continues at coordinate 539,233 of JAXMHG010000002.1, forward strand.
GCAACATGTACCGCATTGCCGGGCTCGCCGCAGGCCAGGCTAAATCTGATTTTTACACTACGGCCAACTCCGATTCAACGAGTCTATACTCGATCAACAATTGGTCGCATGTCTGCGGCGTATATAACGGATCCACAAATACCGTTTACCTCAACGGCGAAGCCGGGCCCGCTGTTGCGTATACGGCCACAGCATCAGCCAACGCCATTTCGCTTGGTGGGACCATGGATTTTACGAATCTCCTCATCGGGTCGCTTGACGATGTACAGGTCTACAACCGCGCCCTCAGTGCCGGCGAGGTCAAGGCACTTGCGACCGAGCTGGATCGCGGGCTTGTGGCGTATTTTCCTCTGGATGAGGCCACCAGCGCAACCGTAAGCGACTATAGCGGCAGCGGATTTACGCTGGCCGGCTCCGGTGCGGCGGGTCCCCAAAACACTCCGCAACCGACCAGCGACCGGTTCGGTAACGCTCAGAGCGCCATGAACTTTGACGGCAATGATGACATGCTCTCGGGCAGTGCAGCATCGATCTTGCCCTCCGGGGCGGCGACGCGTACAGGCTGTGCCTGGAGTCTGACCACCCTCGACCCCGGCAACGGTAATGCGCAGGGACTCATGGCGTATGGCACCAATAGCGCGAACCAGACATTCGGAATTTACCCTTTCCACAGCGTCAGCGATACTTTCATGCTGGGAGCTTATACCAGCTCATCGACTTTTTTCTATGCGCAGGTGCCCGGTAACGGATGGCCGATGAACCAGTGGGCGCATTATTGCATCATTGTTACCGGTGCAACGTCTGTGGAGTACTATATGAATGGCATCAAATTCAATCAATCCGGTACATCAGGTTCGCCCAGTGTCAACACCGTATTGTCGCTCTTTCGTGTCGGCACCTCGATGAGTGGCGCGAGCAGGTTTACCGGCAAAATCGATGATGTGCGTGTCTATAACCGCGCACTTTCGCTCGCCGAAATCCGCGAACTGTCGGGCTTCGCGCCGGGGCAGATCGACAATAACACGCTGTGGCTTGATGCCGGGCGAGCTGTGTTCAGTGATGCTGGAACAACTCTCGCGACAAACGCACAATCTGTGCAGCAGTGGAACGATGTGAGCATGGATAACGGGACGCAGAATGCGAACAATATGACACAAACAACCGCCACGAATAGACCGACATGGACCAGCAGTGTGGCGACTTTGGGGAATCTTCCGGCCATTAATTTTGATGGTACAAACGACTTTCTGACGGCGGGCTCTGTGCTGGGGTCAAAGCTTTTTAATACCAACGAATCGACCAATTTTGTCGTGCTGCGACAGAATAGCTCTGCAGGGACAAACGTTTTGTACACCTGGGGGCCAAATTCGAACCGCTACCTCAATGCCATTGTCGGTACCACACAATTGCAGTTTGGGCAGGGTGACCTCTCGGCTGGAGGGCAGTTGCTTGCGAATCAGCCTGCCGGTTGGGCCGGCAATGCGCAGTTACTCGAAATGACCCGGCTAACCTCCAATGCCGCATACATAAATGTAAACAGCGTCAACATGCTTGCATCGACAATTACTGACCCGATTGACAATTCGGGTTCGAACACATTCAACATCAGTCACACGTCGAACCAATTTAACGGAGACATCGCCGAAATTATCATCTACAAGACGGGGCTCACCCAAAGCGAGAGAGACAAGATCACGTGCTACCTGAGTAAGAAATACGCGATTGCAGTGAGTGTTGTCTGTGACTGAGCGGCGCGAAAGCACAGGCGGCCGGGGATGACGTGAAAAAAATATTCACCTTCACTTTCCTCTCTGCCAACCTTTGCGCCGGGCTTTGGGCTCAGTCTCTGCCCCGCGTGCTGATTCTGGATTTCAAGAATAAATCCGGCAATGCATCGCTTGGCTACCTCGAAGGTTCGATTACCGAAGCGGTCAGCATTGAGATGAAAAAGCGGTTCACCTTTGCCGAGACACCGGCGGAGCAATGGAAGGCGGTTGCCGGAAAGAATTATTTCTTTGAAAGCGACCTTTCAACCGACAGCGCGGCGGTGAACCTCGGGCTCTTGACGAGTCAGGATGTGGTCGTTACGGGGAATATCGTCGCAGGCAAAAACTCGAGCCAGGTTCTGGTTGTTGTAGGCATCTTTGATATTGGGCAAAAGAAGAAGATTGAAGAACTGAGCCTGCCGCTCGCGCTCTCTGCCAACATGTTTGCGGATATTGAAAAGATCGCGGTCAAGGTCTCAGACACGGCGGCTGGAATCCTGCCTAACAAAGACGAATGGGCGCGCAAAGGCCTCGGCGACTTTACGACCAAACAGCGCCAGCATGTGTTGTTTAATTGTTCGTTAGGGGTCTTGCCGTACACAGGCAACAGGACAGCGGAGCTTGGAGAAAGCTCGGTGGTGTCGGCAGAAAGTTTTGATTTGAAGGTGAACCTGCAGCTGCACTATGAGCTCGACCAGGTCTGGAAGCAGTACCTGTTCGTTTGGGGCGGTGGCGCAATTGAGTTTGGCTCGAAAAAATTCAGCACAGGTGCAGGGGGGACAGTCGCCGGTTCTCTCTTTGGCTGGGAATTTGCCGGTGGCGCGGGGGTGCGTCTGGTCGAGCGGGTGCGCTGGCGCTTGTCGCTGATCACAGGCCTCGGCCTCTATATGCAGAGCGTGAAATATGACTACAGTTCTGACACGGTGTTTGCCCTGAGCTCGGCAACGCTTGGCCTTGAAAGTGGTAAATCTGCCTCTGCAATGGCAGTCACCACACCAATCGGCGCCACTTTCAGCTACCGCCTGACCCCCGATGTTTCAGTAGTTGCGGGTGCCGTTGTGAAAGGCCGATTCTTTCAGAACAGCCAGGGTTTCAGCACCTACATCATGCTCGGTGCGGGCTACGATTTCTAGCCGGCTTGCCGGCCTGTCTCGCGAATGAATTCTATCGAATGGCAGCACCAGCAGAAAAGGTCGAACTACCCGCCGAGCTCGAGGCGCAATTCCAGGAACTCACGCGCGGCATCGAGGAAGTACTGCCGGTACACGAGTTTCGCAAGAAGCTGCTCGATGCACATAACAAGAAGATTCCGCTGCGCGTGAAGGCGGGCTTTGACCCGACCGCGCCCGACCTGCACCTCGGCCACACGGTGCTGATACAGAAGCTGCGCCAGTTCCAGAAGTTCGGCCACCACGTACTCTTTCTTATCGGCGACTATACCGCGATGATCGGCGACCCGACGGGCAAGTCTGAGACGCGCAAGGTGCTCTCGCGCGCCGAGGTTGAGGCCAATGCCAAAACCTATAAAGAACAGGTCTTCAAAATTCTCGATCCGCAAAAAACGGAGATTGTCTTCAACTCGAAGTGGCTGAATGAGCTGAAGCTCGAAGACATGCTGCACCTGACCGGTAAATACACGGTCGCGCGCATGCTTGAGCGCGATGATTTTTCCAAGCGCTATGCAGCCGGCCAGCCGATCTCGCTCGTCGAGTTTATGTACCCGCTCATGCAGGGCTATGATTCGGTGGCGTTGAAAAGTGACATCGAGCTCGGCGGCACCGACCAGAAATTTAACCTGCTCGTCGGCCGCGATTTGCAGGCTGCCTATGAGCAGCCGCAGCAGTGCGTCATGATGACCCCGCTGCTCGTGGGCCTCGACGGCGTGAAGAAGATGTCAAAGTCGCTCGGTAACTATATAGGCATCCAGGAAGCGCCGGCAGATATTTACGGCAAGCTGATGAGCATCAGCGATGAACTGATGCTCATGTACTACAATCTGCTTTCTGACAAATCGGTGGCGGAGCTCGAATTGCTCAAAAAGTCAATCGCCGATGGCAGCCTGCACCCCAAACAGGCTAAGGCTGACCTCGCGCGTGAAATCACGGCGCGCTTTACCTCGGCAGAAATTGCCGCCGCGACGGCAGAAGAGTGGAACAAGGTCCATAATCCCAAAGACCGCGGCGTACCGCAGGACATGCCAGAGTTTCGCTATACGCAGGGCGCGCAGCTGGTGAACGTGGTCAAAGATGCGGGGCTTGCACCGTCGAATTCTGAGGCCCGTCGCATGATCGAGCAGAAATCTATCTACAGGGTTGAAGCCGACGGCAGTGAGCAGGTTCTTGAGGATTTCAAGATGCCAGTCAACGAAGGTTTTATCCTGCGCGCGGGAAAACGCAAGTTTGTGAAGCTGATAGACTAAAAAACCGCACTCATGGCTTTTCTTTCTGAATTGCGACTTGTCGAGATGCCCGCGCGCCAGCTTGCAGGTCAGCGCGTGCGAATGTCGCTCGTGCAAAACCGCAGCGCCGAACTCTGGCAGGCTTTCAGGCCTTTGGCAACGCAGGTTTCCGGTCGCATCGGTGGGGATTTTTTCTCGGTTCAGGTCTACGACGGTGTGGAATATTTTACCGCATTTAGGCCAGACCGCGATTTTACCCGCTGGGCTGCGGTCGAAATAACCGAAGGAAGCGCGCTACCGGCCGGTCTTGAGATTCTGGAATTGCCTGCGGGGCAATACGCGGTATTTGATTACCGCGGCACACCTGCAGAATTTGCGGCCTACGCTGAACAGATCTATGGCCGGCTTCTGCCGCAGGCAGGCTTCAGGCTGGATAACCGGCCACATTTTGAAATACTCGGGCCGGCATACCGGCCCAATGACTCCAATGCCGAAGAGACGATCTGGATTCCGGTCTGTTAGTGCGATACGCTTTTCAGTCCGACGATAGACAAAACGAGCGTTGAGAGAAAGAATAATCGCCAGAAGTCAGCTGGCTCCCTGAGAAACAAGATGCCGACGATTACCGTGCCGAGTGCGCCGATACCAGTCCATACGGCATAAGCCGTGCCGATGGGCAGGGTTTCCGCTGCCTTCATTAGCAGCCCCATGCTGACGATGAGGCAGAGGGTAAAACCGGCATACCAGCCCAGTACGGCGTTTCCGGTTGCGGTTTTGGCCTGGCCCAGGCAGGAGGCAAAGCCGACCTCAAACAGGCCGGCAACGATGACAAGAAACCAGTCCAATGGGGTTATTCGTGGAAGTTGAGATCTTTGCCGTGTGTTTCGGGCATGGTCAATGTCGCCCAGATGCCCAGTACCAGTGAAACTCCGCCCACGATGGCAGCTGCAGGTACCATACCCTGCTCACTATTACTGAGGCCTTTTGCAAAAACTTCTTTGTCGAGGTAAAGAAACGCAGTGGTTAGCAGCGGAACGGAACCGCGCACAAAGTTCGGTACTGTCGTCGCGACGGTCGCACGCAGGTTGGTGCCAAACTGTTCGGCCGCGATAGTAACGAATACCGCCCAGTAGCCGTTCGCCAATCCCAGAATCACGCAGAGTATGTAGAAATAGGTCGGCGTGAAATTGCGCGAGAGCAGGTAGACCGCGATCAGCACCAGGTTAATGATCTGGCAGACCAGCACCACCATGCGGCGGCTACCGAGGCGCTGGCTCAGGTAACCCGTAAGAAAATCACCGGCAGAGAGCCCTCCGTACATGAAACCGATCGCATAACCGGGGTTAATTGGTCCAGTTGCGCCGAGCGCCTGCCCAAATTCTTTCGAGAAGATAATCAGGATGCCGACAGCAAACCAGAGCGGCACGCCGATTAAGATCGAACGCAGGTAGCGCATGAAACGTTCGCCTGAAGTGAAGAGGTACAGGAAGTCGCCCCGGCGCACTCCCGCTTCGGCTGTTTGTTCGTACATACCTGATTCATAGACACCGATACGCATGATCAGCAGCATGAGTCCCATCACTCCACCGATAATGTAGGCGGTCTGCCAAGGGAAAATATCTCCGATCAGTGTTGCCACGACTGCGCCTAAAATACCGAAACCCGCCACAACCATCGTACCATAACCGCGCTTGTCGGCGGGCATGAGTTCGCTCACTAGCGTGATACCGGCGCCGAGTTCACCCGCGAGCCCAATACCCGCAATCAGACGCAGCCACTGGTAGGCGAGCAGTCCGGTTTCCATCGAACCTGTGCGGTCGACAAACGCATTCGCGAGGTTTGCCACCGAGTACAGGAAGATCGAACCGAAGAGAACCGAAAGGCGGCCCTTCTTGTCGCCGAGCACGCCCCAGAAGATGCCGCCGAGTAGCATGCCGAACATCTGGTAGTTGAGTAGTGAAGCGCCAATTTCTTTCATCGCTGCATCGGGCACGCCGAGTGTCCGCAGGCTGGGAATTCTGACGATGCCGAAAAGCAACAGGTCGTAGATGTCGACGAAATAGCCGAGCGCCGAAACAAGAATCGCGGCCTTTGCGGCGCGGGAGATACCGGACATGCGGAAGCGCTGCAGAGATGAGACAGTGCGAAAAGGGCAAATGTTAGCTCTTTTATAGTTTGCCGATTTCCAGAGCGGGCGCCAGGCGATAGAATACCCTGCAGGATTTAGTTTTCTCTTGTCCCGGGGTGTTTTGCCGCCAAAGTGAACATAGGTTCACTAATGCAGTCCCGTGCCAAAATACTGTCACTGCTGTCATTAGTTATCGTGCTGCCAATCTCAGGCTATACTTACCAGACCCGGTCTGGCGATAACGACCTCGACTTCAAGTTCGATGTGCCGGCCGGTTGGGAGAAAATGGTCGGTAAACGCAGAAGCTCCGCCTATGCTTCGTTCTATAAAGATGACCCGGCGGGAAAGGTTGCGATTGAAGTCTATTCTTACCGTGCGGATAATGCAAACCTCGAACTTTTACTGCTACAGCAGCGTGCCCGGCTTGCGGTAGTTTTCGACCGTGTCTTGTTGCAGCAGACGCAGAGCACACCCAACCGCGAGGATATTCGCAAACATGAGTGGAGCGCCTGGCTCGGCAAAACCCGGTACCGCCTGGTGACTTCATTTCTCCGTACCGATGACCGCGTGCTCAAGATCTTCTGCGTTGCACCGGCGCATCGTTATGGTGCTTATGCCCCGGTATTTGAGAACGCTGTGCTATCCTTTTCTTTTTCAGATGGCAAGCACAGTGCGGGCGATGCGCTGGTGAGTAAGCCCTGGCAGCCAGAAGAAAAAAAATCTCCCGTGCCTTTAGCGCAAATAAAAAAGGAAAAACCTGCAGCTGAGAAGAAGCCGGCTGAAAATCCGTACGCGACCCGCGATCTTTTTGCCGCGGTGAAGAATCGAAACCTGGCGGGGGCGCAGAAAGCTTTGGCCGAGCGGGCCAGCATCAATGCGACAGACGAAGAGGGTAAATCACCGCTGTCTTACGCAGTGGAGCTCAACGACCGCGAGACCGCGGAATTCCTGCGGCAGAACGGCGGCCTCGATGCTGTCGCGGGCCGGCGCATGCTGCGCGCCATTGCTGCCAATAATGCCACCGAATTCGTCCGCGCCATGGATGACAGCGGTGATCCCAACTACACCGATAAATTTGGCAATACGCCGCTGCTTGTCGCCGCCGCTTATGGCAACGCTGAAATTCTGCAGACACTGCTCGAACTGAAGGCCAATGTCCATTCGGCCGACGCCGATGGCTATACGGCTCTTTTCTACGCCGCACAGGAAAATCATGTGCGTATAATCGACCAGCTAATCGCAGCCGGTGCCGGGGTTAATGCGCAGAGCAGATTCGGATTTTCACCTCTGCATATCGCTGCAGTCCGGGGGCAGTTGCAGGCGGTGCAGCGGCTGGTACAGGCCGGTGCCGATGTGAATGCCGTGGCAAAGCAGGGAGGGACTGCAGCGTACTGGGCGGCACTCGGCGGCCATGACGAGGTGGCAGATTTTCTGCTGAAATCAGGCTCTGCCGATTTTCATAATAATCTTGAACTGGCGCAGGCTGCGCGAACCAACAACGTAGCGCTGGCACAGGCGGCGCTGCGCGCCACAGAGCTGAGAATTGATATGCAGGACATCGAGGGCAGCAGCGCGCTGTTTTATGCTGCGGCTAACGGTTCTGCCGAAGTGGCCCGTTTGCTGATTGCCCGCGGTGCCAACGTCAACCGGTTGAACCACCAGGGGCAGAGTCCATTGCTGGTCGCTACCCTGAAGGGGCATTTGCCTGTGGTGGAATTGCTGCTGCAGGCAAAAGCTAATACCGAAGCGAAGGATGCACAGGGCCGCAGTGCGGTCATGCATGCTGCGTGGAAAGGAAACGCCGAATTGGTAAAAATACTGGTGAATTTGCGGGCCGACGTCAACCGGCAGGATAACGAGGGCTGGACGGCATTGATGCTTGCCGCGCATGAAGGGCACCTGCCCGTTGTGCAGATGCTGGTTGCCGGCAAAGCCAAAACACGTACGAAAAATCTCCGGCAGCAGACGGCACTCGACATTGCCCAGGCGCAGCGCGCAGAGCAGGTGGCGCAGGTCATCAAACTTGGCCGCTGAGTTCCTAGCGCGTGACAGCCTGACTGAGAATTGCAGATATTACCCTATGTCTCAACAGGGAGCTCTTCCCGATTTTCACGTTGCTTTTGCCGCAGAGGCGCTGACGAAGATACTGCGGGCAGAAATTCAAAAAACCGGGCTGCGCAAAGCCGTCTTGGGAGTTTCGGGCGGTGTCGATTCGGCACTTTCGCTGGCACTCGCCGTGAACGCGCTCGGCAAAGAAAACGTGCTCGCTGTAATGATGCCGTACAAGAGCAGTAATCCCGATTCGCTGGGCGATGCGCGTAAGCTCTGCAACAAATTCGGCGTAGCGACCGAGGTGGTAGAAATCACCGCTATGGCTGACGCTTACTTTTCTCGGGACGAATCCATTACCGCGACGCGCCGCGGCAACGTGATGGCGCGCCTGCGTATGATCGTGCTCTACGATCTTTCGGCGCGCGATGCTTCGCTCGTTGTCGGCACCAGTAACAAAACAGAAATCCTGCTCGGTTATTCGACCCTCTGGGGTGACATGGCCTCCGCGGTAAATCCCCTCGGTGACCTGTACAAATACCAGGTGTTTGCCATTGCCCGGCAGATGGGAGTGATCCCCGAAATTCTGGATAAGGCGCCGAGTGCCGACCTGTGGTCGGGCCAGACCGATGAAGCCGAAATGGGTTTCAGCTATGCCATGGCCGACCTGGTGCTGTACCACTGGATGGAACGCAACTATACTGTGCCAGCCCTGAAAGAAATGGTGCGAGGTTACGGGCAGGATGAGGCAGTCGTAGACCAGATTCTGAAACGGGTGGAACGTAATGCGTACAAGCGCAACATGCCCGTGATCGCCAAGTTGTCTCCCGTCACTATCGGCCGTGAATTCCGCACGCCGCGTGACTGGGGTATGTGAGCGCATGGCTCAGCGCCCGGGTTCACTGCTTCGCATTCGTCTTTTATACCATTACATCCGGCTGTTAACGCGGCCGATTCTGGTGCTGCTGGTGCTGCTGGTTACCGGCAGCGCCGGTTATGTCATGCTCGAGGGCTTTACTCCTTTCGAGGGACTTTACATGACGGTGATTTCCATTACCACGGTGGGTTTTTCCGAGGTGCGGCCGCTTTCAGATGCCGGGCGCGTCTTCACCATCTGCCTGATACTCGGCGGGGTCATGTTCTATGGTTTGGGCATCAACGCAGTCATACAGATTATTCTCGAACGCGGCTTCAGGGGCTTTATGGACGCACAGATACTCTCCGAAAAACTCAGGAACATACACGGGCACTACATTGTTTGCGGCGGAGGTCGCATGGCGCTCGCCATCTGCAGTGAACTGGAAAAGGCCGGGCGTGATTTTCTCGTGATTGAAAAAAACAACGATTCGCCGGTCTCGCGTCTTGTATCGGAGCGCAAGGTGGCATGGGCAGTGTTGTCGGGCGATGCCCTGTCTGAAGAGGTGCTCCGCGAAGCGCGTATCGACCGTGCCCGCGGCCTGTTCAGCGTTCTGCCCACCGATGCCGATAACCTTTTCGTCGTCTTATCGGCGCGCGGCCTGAACCCGACCATCTGGATTGAAACACGTATTTCGCACGAAACGACGCGTGCCAAAATGGTACAGGCGGGGGCGAACCGCGTCTTGTCGCCATACCACGTTGCCGGCATACAGATGGCTCGCTCGATGCTCAAACCACAAGTGGACGATTTCATCGAGATTTTTCGCGGCGACCGCAATTACGAATTTGAAGTCAAGATACACCGGCTTACTGCAGGTGATGAAGGTGTCGGCAAAAATGTCGGTGCATGCCGCTATATCGAGCAGGGGTTTTCGGTGGTTGCGCTGCAGAATCCCGATGGTTCGATGATCTATGCACCAGCCCCCGAGACAACGATGCGGGCGGGTATGTCAGTTTTTCTGCTCGGTAAGGGGCGCACCTGAAGACAGGCGGCAATCGTGACGACCTGAGCCGCCGCGGGTTTATTGCCTCGATGGCTGCACTCTTTGCCGGGGTGAGCGTATTCGGCTGGTGGTTCCTGCGTCGTGCCGGCTACAAGCCCAGGTTTGTCGGGCCGGCGCTCGACCGCGGGCATAAACTCCGCGAGCCTTATACGGCCACGGTAGGCACGGCACAGCTGACCGTTCCTGTCGCCATCATCGGCGGGGGAATCAGCGGCATGTCGGCAGGCTGGTATCTGCAAAAGCATGGCCTGAAGGATTTCAGGTTGTTCGAGCTCGAAGACCGCGCGGGCGGTAATGCGCAGTGGGGCGAAAACCGCAATGGGCGTTATCCGTGGGGAGCCCACTACCTGCCGACACCCGGTACAGACGCTGTCTATGTGCGTGAACTGCTGGCAGAAATGGGAATCTACCAGGACGGCCGCTTCAGCGAAGAGGCGCTGGTGCACGAAACAGAGGAGCGCCTCTTCATTTACGGCAACTGGCAGCCGGGGCTGGTACCGCTCATGGGTGCCCGCGAGAGTGACCGGCAGCAGATCGAGCTCTTCTTTCGCACCATGTCAGCTTTTTCTGCTGCGCGCGGGCGTGACGGCCACCGTGCTTTTACCATACCGCTCGCCCTCAGTTCAGCTGATCCAAAGTATGTGCAGTACGATGCCATCCCTGCCGCCGCCTACCTCGACCAGCTTGGAATTTCTTCGCCACGGCTGTTGTGGTATATCGATTACGTACTGCGTGACGAATATGGCTCCAACCGGCACAACACATCTGCATGGGCACTGCTGCACTATTTCGCGGCCCGCAGCGAAGCGCACAACCTCGTGTGGCCCGAGGGAAATGGCTTTATAGCCGAATACCTGCGAAAAAAACTGGGTAACACGATACAGCCGGCAACTGCACTGCGGCATATGGAAAAAACCGGTTCCGGGTACCGGCTGCACTTTTTCAACCATGCCACCCAGTCTGTCGAAGTCTGCATTGCACGAAAGGTTATTTTCGCCGCACCCAAATTTGTCCTGCCATGGGTTTATCCAGGGCTGCGCAGCGACCAGCGTGCTGCTGCCAAAGCGCTGGTTTACTCCCCATGGCTGACCGTGAACCTGCTGGTGAATCATTTCGGCGAAAATGCCCCTGCATGGGATAACGTTATGTTCGGTTCAAAGTCGCTGGGCTACGTTGTTGCCGAACACCAGCGTGCAGGAAAACTTCCGCATGCACGTACACTGACATTTTTCCATGCATTCGACGAAGATGACACCCTGCAGAGCAGGCGCAGGTTGCTGCAGATGACCGAGCATGAAGCTTTGCAGATGGCGCTCGACGATATCGGCCGTGCGCACCCCCAGGTGAACGAATTTGTCGAATCGGCATGCATCTACCGCTGGGCACACGCTATGGTGCGCCCGACGCCGGGATTTCTCGCGCGCATGCGTGGTGGGTTACTGGAAAAGATTGATGAGAATTTCTACGGCGCCCATTCCGACGTTTCGGGAATGAGCAATTTTGAAGAGGCACAGTATCGCGGGGTCATGGCCGCGCGGCGTGTGCTGGGCGAAATCAGCTAAGGATCGATATGGAAACAGAGGTTTTGGGTTTTATTGCGGGTATGATCACAACGATCTCATTTGTACCGCAGGTAGTACGCATCTACCGGATCAAGTCGGGGCGGGACATCTCTCTTTGGATGATGCTGCTTTTTGCGCTCGGCGTCACGCTCTGGCTGATCTACGGGCTACTCTTGTCCAGTCTGCCCATCATACTCGCCAACGCGGTGACGCTCGTGCTCGTGGTGGCGATTCTCGTATTGAAGATCTATTACGCGCGCAATCAACAGCGCTACTGAAAAAAATAGCCCCGGTAGACTGCGACTGTTCCCAGCGCGACCGACGCATAAATTTTGAGAAGCCACGGTTCGCGTTTGCGGATCAGCCAGTCGATAAGACCGGTTAGCATCGCGACGATGCACAGGGTAAAGCCCGCATTCAGGTAATCGAAGTTGTAAGTAAAGGCAGCATAGGTGGATGAACCGATCAGCGCCACGTCGAAAATGTCCGCCTTGCGCGCGGCATGGCGGTAATAGCCAAAATTTGCGCGTGTGCTCCCGTACCATCTTTTAAGCGCGGGCCAGATGCCGCGTAAGAGCCTCATGAACCTGCGGAAAGGGTGGCGATCGTGAACCACGATGCGCTCCGCGGTACCCATGAACTCCGTCATGATGCCATAGTTGCCGCCGATCAGCGCCAGTATGGGGGTATCGGGCAGCGAGCTGAAATCTTTGCGGTACACGCTCAGGATATCGGTAAGGTCCGTCAGGGCACCCGTCCGCAGGTCCTTTTCGCGCAGTATGGTGCCCTGGCGAATAATACTCTCGTAGTGCTCGCCGCGCAGCGTTTTCACCTCGAGCCTGACCTGGCCCAACGCGCGGTTGGTTTCAACCTTTATCTGGTCATAGTGAATAGTGACGGTCGAATAGATTTCGGGGTAATCCCATGACGGATTTTTCATGTTCTGCCACTTGTACCGCATACCCAGAATATCGGCCGATCTCCGGATACGACATAATCATTTTAGACCGGTGTTCAACCCCGATGCGGCTTGCCGGCGCGTTTCGGAGTAGAATCTCCACCTGTGCTGAAATTCTTTTCCCTCTGGCTGGCCCTGTTTGCCACTTACCATATCTTTGTGCTCGTCTTTGCCGGCACTGGCGTCCTTTCGGCCGGCAGCTGCCTGCACGCATTTTTAGCTGATTGCGGCTGGGCTGGCCTCTTGGGCGCGGTCTTTGCCGCACTGCGCTTACGTGCCTGGCGCTGGCCCGTGCGCCTGGCCTACACGGTGCTCATCCTTTTCCTTGTGGTCGCCTTTGGTTTTGCGCGACTCTACCAGCGTCCTTTTTCGTTCGCTTTTGTGCGACTCGATACCGGGACGATCTGGAAGGAGAACCTCGTCTCAGGACTCTATGAGCTGGGTCTTGCACACCTTGTACTCGCCGTTGCCTGCGCGGCGATCCTGTTCTGGCAGTCGCGTTCTGCCGTTGCTCTCGGTCGACGTGGCTGGGCGGTGGGATTTTCTTCGGCTACGCTGCTTGTGGTCCTGCACTGGCTTTCTCCAGCTGAACCCCAGCTGATCGCCAACCCACTGTCGGCTGCTTTTAGCCGCCGCGCTGAAGCTACTGCTATGGTGGGGGTTGACCTGGCCGACAACGACCTGCTGCCGTCGCTCGAATCGGCCGAACTCACGCGTGCACTACCGCAGGTAAATGTGCAGCGGATCGAAGGGCGCAACGTCATTCTCTACTACCTGGAATCCACACCGTTCTCAGTTATCGGCAAGCGGGTGCAGGACAAAGAAGTTACGCCGCATCTCAACCGGCTGAGCGAACGGTCCCTCTTTTTTACGCGGCACTATGCCAATTTTCCGCTCAGTATCAATGCCTTCTACAACTCGTTCTGCAGCGCCTACGCTCTGCCTGACGGGGCCTGGATTTCGCTCGTGCTGCCGGACTTTAAAGTGCCGTGTCTGAGCGAGGTGCTTGGCAAAGAAGGTTACCGCGCTGCTGCTCTGCACGCCGGTTACCTCGGTTACGCCAAACAGAAGCGCTTTCTCGAACGCCGCGGGTTCAGCCTGATGATGGACGCCGAAACCCTGAAGAAACCACCGTACGACAAGGGTATGGGACCATGGGGTGCTGCCGACGAGCGCGCGATGATACAGCCACTGGCCGAGTTTGCCAGCCGTGACAAGAACCCTTTTGTCGCTCTGCTCTTCGCCTTCGCCCCGCACCACCCGTACAACATGCCGGATGGTTTCACCGAAACGTTTGGCCCGGAGCCGGGAATGAAAAAGTCGCAGGTGCGGTATCTTAACTCACTCCATTTTGCCGACCAGGCATTTGGCGAAATTCTTGCGGCGCTCGAATCGAAGGGAATTCTGCGGAACTCTATACTTGTGGTGTTTGGCGATCACGGCGAAGCTTTCTATGAACATCCGGGTAACTACAACCACCCGTTCTTCCTGTACGAAGAAAATATCCATGTCCCGCTGATGATCTACTTTGATGGGGTTGAGGCACAGCATATCGCGCGTGTCACGTCGCACGTCGATATTCTACCGACTGTACTCGACCTTTTAGGTAAAGAGAAGCTACGCAGTCCGCTGCATGTCGGGCAGTCCATGCTGCGCGGCGGGGCGCAGAGCCTGGCGCACCTGCAGGCGTACTGGCAGGAAGAATATTCGGGAATCGTCGATGCGCAGTTCAAATATATCCGCAAAGAGACCGGGGCCCATGAGCTCTTTGATCTTTTGCAAGATGCAGGCGAGCAGCAGAATCTCGCGCAAAGCAGGCCTGAGCTGGTCACCAGGTACCAGTCTTTGACCGCCAGGGCATTTGCGCAGAAAAAGCGCTACTACCAGAAACACGCGGGATACGAACTCACACGCTTTAACCCTGCCAGCCAGGATAAATAGGGTGTTGCCCGGTTGAACAGGTTAAGCGCAAAGCTTAGCGCGCCTTAGCGGAATTCTTCTGCCCCGCGAGCCAGATCGGGCCGCCCTTTTTCTTTTTCGTCGACCACCTGATCTGCGCAAAACGCGCCGTCAGGTCATCCTTAGACAGGGTAACGGGAGTAGCGGGTTTCTGTGCCTGCAGCGCCTGTGTGTACTTCCTGTACCACGCCGCTTCTTCTGGTGTGAGGTATTTGCCAATATCGAGTAGCGCCAGCTTCTGGCGCAGTTGGTTTTCCAGCGCCCGCTGCAGCGGCAGCGGCTGGCTTTCGGCATTACGGCCGGTCTTCAGCATACCTGACTGTATCGCTGCCTGCAAACGTGCATGCGCTTCAGGCGGTTCTTCCTGCCACGAGGTATAGAGCAGCACATCTGCGCCCGCGAGAATTGCCGTAACGGGACGGTCGAGCGTCTTAAAATTCTGGCTCACCGCGTTCATCTCCATCGCATCGGTAAAGACGAGACCGGCAAAACCCAGTTCGCTGCGCAGTGTCCCAGACAGCCAGCGTGACGAAAGTGTTGCCGGGTGATCGGGGTCGATCTGCGGGTACAGGATATGCGCGGTCATCACTGCCTGAGCGCCGTCGCGGATTGCTTCGCGGAATGGTATAAGCTCCAGTGCGCGCAGTTCATCGATCTTTTTGTCAATGACGGGCAGTGCCCAGTGGCTGTCTGTCTGTGTATCGCCATGGCCGGGAAAATGTTTGATAACCGGTAAAGCTCCACCTTCGCGCATTGCCTGCCGCGCGCCCTGCTCAAACGGCAGCGCACAACCCAGAACCGCGTCGAGGTTAGCGCCGAAAGAACGCAGGCCGATCACCGGGTTCTGCGGATTGTTGTTGATGTCGACGATCGGAGCGAAAAAAACATTGATGCCCAGTGCACCCAAATCGCGGCTCACGTGGTAGCCCGTCGCGCGGCAGAGTTCACGGTCGCCAGTTGCTCCCATGTCCATAGCCGGGGGAGTCTGCAGTACTCCTTCGCGCACGCGCCGGACATAACCACCTTCCTGGTCGGTTGAAATGAGGAAAGGTGGCAGGCCCAGCTCTGCTGCGAGTGCCTGTAGATCGGTGGTGAGCTTTTTGATCTGCGCGGCGTCCTGCAGGTTAAAACCGAAGAAGATGATTCCGCCTGGTTTTATCGCTGCGATCGCCTTGCGCGTTTCTTCTGTTAGCTCGGTTCCCGGAACGGCAATATGGATGGGCTGTCCCGCAAGGCGGTCTTCATCCAGGGCAGCAATCGCCCCGGTGATAATTTTTTCCGTGAGCGCTGAGTATTTGCGGGGCAGATAGATCCGATCGTACAGAGCATAGGCGACGGCGATACTTATCAGTACGATGAGCGCTGCAATCGCAAGATTTCTATTTTTGCGCATGAAAGACTTCCTCTTTTTTCAGCAGCGACAGCATTTTTCTGTCACGGCTCCATATCTTTGCAAGCGATTCTCTCGCCGCGCAGATGAGGGCAAGGTCGATGAGTCCCACACCGCGGGAATACGCTTTCTCTTTGTACGAGAGATTACCGGCGGTCACAAAAAGATCCGCGCTGCGCACTTGCGACCGCGAAAAAATTCGATCCAGACTGAGGTGTCCGGCAGATCACGGGTGACGCCGTTGGTTCAGGCGGCGCACAGACGACGCGCTGAAGCTGTCGGCAAAGTGCAGGGGCGCCTTTTCAATTTCTGCGTTCAATCGGCGCAGTTTCTGAATACGCAACCAATCGTTGAGGGCGATTACCAGCGATTCGGTGATGTTTTTTCCGCCAGAGAAAGTGCGCACATCGTGTATGAGCTCGTCATCCATGAGTGCTGTGATCTTCATACGACGAGGCATACGATCAACAATCGTATAGTAAACCATTTTTTTGGGTTATGGGTGCGCACAGCGCCCGCCAGAACCCAAAAAAATTTAAATCTCAAACTTGTCCGTCACCGCGCCTTCAGAAGCAGACTGCACCTGGTGGTGGTACTTAGCCAGGATGCCACGGTTGTAACGGGGTTTTGGCTGCTTCCATGCTTTTTTGCGTTTTGCGAGTTCTTTTTTGTCTACGAGCAGGTTGACCTCGTTCTTTTTCGCATCGATAATAATCTCGTCACCATTTTTGATGAGCGCAATGGGACCACCATCGAACGCTTCGGGTGTGATATGCCCCACAACAAAGCCATGGGTTCCCCCCGAGAACCTGCCGTCGGTGATCAGCGCGACGTCTTTGCCGAGACCTTTGCCCATAACTGCCGAGGTGGGCGAAAGCATCTCGCGCATACCCGGGCCGCCACGGGGACCTTCATAACGGATCACGATGACGTCCCCCTTCTTGATCTTGCCATTGAGAATTGCGGGCAGGCAGTCTTCTTCGCGGTCGAATACCTTAGCCTTGCCTTTGAAATACAAACCTTCTTTGCCGGAAATTTTGGCCACAGACCCGCCCGGGGCAAGGTTACCGTAACAGACCACCAGGTGGCTGTCTTTCTTGATCGGGTTATCAAAAGACCGAACAATATCCTGGTCGGCGGGGTAAGGTTTCACATTTTTCAGGTTTTCCGCCAGCGTCTTGCCTGTTACGGTCAGTACATCGCCGTGCAACAGTTTACGGTCGAGCAGCATTTTCATCAGGGGCAGGGTACCACCGATTTCAATCAGGCGGCTCATCGCGTATTTTCCGCTCGGCTTGAGGTCTGCGAGCACGGGGACTTTTTTTCCCAGCCGTATGAAGTCATCCAGCCCGATCTTGACGCCCGCTGTATGCGCGATGGCGATCAGGTGCAGCACGGCATTTGTCGAACCACCGATTGCGATCACCACGGTGATTGCATTCTCAAATGCCTTCCTGGTCAGTATGTCGCTGGGGCGAATGCCCTGCTGCAGCATGTTCAGCACGGCTTCGCCTGCGCGCCTGCAGTCGTCTTTCTTCTCAGCCGAGATGGCGTTTTGTGCGCTGCTGTTTGGCAGGCTCAGCCCCAGCGCCTCAATGGCAGAAGCCATGGTGTTCGCAGTGTACATACCGCCGCACGAGCCGGCTCCCGGAATCGCTTTTTCTTCGATCTCTTTCAGTCCCGCGTCATTCAGGCGGCCGTTCGCATGAGCTCCCACACCTTCAAACACCGAGACGATATCGAGGTCACGGCCGTCAGAGTGTTTACCCGGCATGATGGTGCCGCCATAGACGAATACCGCGGGCCGGTTCAGGCGCGCAATGGCCATGACGCAGCCCGGCATGTTCTTGTCGCAGCCGCCGATGGTCACGAAGCCGTCGAAACCCTGCGCACCGACTACGGTTTCAATTGAGTCGGCAATCACCTCGCGCGAGACGAGCGAGTACTTCATGCCCTCGGTGCCCATCGAAATGCCGTCAGAGACGGTGATCGTATTGAACTGCACGGCTTTACCGCCGGCTGCGTTAACGCCTTTTTCGGCCTCGTTCACCAGCAGGTTGATGTGCATATTGCAGGGAGTAACCATTGACCAGGTACTGGCAACGCCCACGACGGGTTTTTTGAAATCCGCATCGCCGAAGCCCACTGCGCGCAGCATTGCGCGCGAGGGTGTACGATCGACACCGTCGACCACCTGCGCGGAGAATTTCCGCTTATCCGATTTTTTTTTCTGAGCGCTTTTTGCCATCTGGTTCAATCCCTTGTCGCCTTCTTCAGGCAGGTATTCCTGCGGAGTACTTCTTTTCGTGTGCTGAAATCTCAGCGTCGAACTGCAGGGTCCAGCCAATGTCGTCGAGGCCCTGCAGCAGCTTTTGCCGCAGCGGCTCTGCAAGGTTGAAGGCGATACTTTTGCCGTCGAAGCTGATAGTCTTCTTTTCGAGGTCGATAGTCAGTTCGGTCTTCGCATCGTTTTTGACTGCCTGGAACAGCTGCTCAACCTCTGCTGCAGAGAGCGCAATGGGCAGAATGCCGTTCTGGAAGCAGTTGTTGTAAAAGATGTCGGCGAACGAAGGTGCGATGATCACCTGGAAACCGTAATCGAGCAACGACCATGGCGCATGTTCGCGCGAAGAGCCGCAGCCAAAGTTATCGCGCGCAAGCAGCACCCTGGCACCTTTGTGCTGCGGAAAATTGAGCACGAAGTCCTTATTTTCTGAGCCGTCGTCTTTGTAGCGCCAGTCATTAAACAGGAACTGGCCAAATCCCGTGCGCTCGACGCGTTTCAGGAAGTTTTTTGGAATAATCTGGTCCGTGTCGACGTTGGGCATGTCGAGCGGGCAGGCGATTGATTTTACTGTGGTAAATTTTTCCATTTTGTGTCTCCTTAAATCTGGTTGCCGCCTTCGTCAGGCAGTAACCTCGCTGCGGGCATCGACGAAATGCCCGTGTATTGCCGCAAGCGCAGCCATCGCCGGTGAAACCAGGTAGGTACGGCCACCTTTACCCTGCCGCCCTTCGAAGTTGCGGTTAGAGGTCGAAGCGCAGCGCTCGCCCGGTTCGAGTACGTCGTCGTTCATTGCGAGGCACATTGAGCAGCCCGGTTCGCGCCATTCAAAGCCCGCGCTCGTGAAAATACGGTGCAGGCCTTCTTTTTCTGCCTGGTCCTTCACCCTATGGCTACCGGGCACGACCATCGCGAGCTTGATGTTCGCCGCAACCTTGCGGTTCTTGATGACCTTCGCTGCTTCGCGCAGGTCTTCGATGCGCGAGTTGGTGCACGAGCCGATAAATACCTTGTCGAGTTTGATTTGGTCTATAGCTGTTCCCTCGGCGAAGTCCATGTATTCGAGTGCCTTCTTGATGCCCACGCGTTCAACTTCGTCCTTCGCGTCCGCCAGGCGGGGGACTGCCGCAGTAACATCTGTCACCATGCCGGGTGAAGTTCCCCAGGTGACCTGCGGTGCCAGCTTATTGCAGTCGATTTCAAGTTCGACGTCGAATTTGGCGCCGGCATCGGTCTTCAGCGTGCGCCAGTGCGTAACTGCTTTGTCCCATGCTTCACCTTTTGGCGCGTGTTCACGGCCCTTAAGGTACTCGAATGTCTTGTCGTCAGGGGCAATCATGCCCGCGCGGGCGCCTGCTTCGATCGACATGTTGCAGATGGTCATCCTGCCTTCCATCGAGAGGTTCTCGATGGCTTCGCCGGCGTATTCGAGCACGAAGCCCGTTGCGCCCGCGGTGCCGATTTTGCCGATCAGCGCGAGTACCATGTCTTTCGCGTAGACGCCGGGCTGCAGCTTGCCCTTGAAGTTGACGCGCATCGTTTTGGGGCGCGACTGTACAAGGCACTGCGTCGCCAGTACGTGCTCAACTTCAGAGGTGCCGATGCCAAAGGCGAGCGCCCCGAAGGCGCCGTGTGTCGAGGTGTGCGAATCGCCGCAGACGACGGTTTTGCCGGGCAGGGTAAGGCCGAGTTCAGGCCCAATGACGTGGACCACGCCCTGGTTATAGCTCGAGAGGTCGAAGCAGGGAATACCAAACTCGTCGCAGTTGCGCTTCAGGTAGTCCATCTGCTTCGCGCTAATGGGGTCTTTGACGGGTTTATCGCGGTCTTTGGTGGGTACGTTGTGGTCCATGGTCGCAAATGTCAGGTCTGGCCGGCGGACCTTGCGTTTATTCAGGCGCAGGCCGTCGAAAGCCTGTGGGCTGGTGACCTCGTGTATCAGGTGCAGATCGATAAAGATCAGGTTCTTGTTTTCTTCTTTTTTTGGTGCGCTGGTGTTTGACCAGATGTCGACGACATGGTGGTCCCAGACTTTCTCAAACAGTGTTTTTGCCATACCAATAACATAGCACATCTTTTTCATAAGTCAAATAAATAATTGATATAATATCCATAAGAAAAAGTAATACCTTGGGCGAGGGGAGTTTCCCCGGTTACGATGGAAATTCGGCAGCTGAAATATTTTCTCGAAGTGCGGCGCACGGGCAGTATCTCGCTCGCGGCTGAGAATCTCTCGCTTACCCAGCCCGCGCTTTCGCAGCAGATACAGCTACTCGAACGCGAATTGGGAACAAACCTGTTCGAGCGCTCGCGCCGGGGTATGGAGCCGACCGACGCGGCGGAACAACTCGCGGCACGTGCTGAAATGCTGCTCAAGGGCTTTGATGAACTGAAAGCCGCAGTGAACCCGCGTCTGCAGCCGCAGCGGATCTCGTTTGCCGTCGGCGAGACGCTGGCGACGCACTTTGTACCGCGATTGATGGTGAACCTGCGGGCGCTCTTTCCTGGCGTGCGTTTTCGCGTGATTGAAAGTAACCTGACGGAAATGCGGGCAGCATTACGCGAAGACAAGGTTGATTTTGCGCTTTCGCCTGAGCCGATCGACGAAGGCCATTACAGCAATCGCTACCTGCTCGAAGACGAGATCGTGCCGGTAGTCAGCCGTGCCGACCTGCTCGCGCAGCGCCGCCCCGACTGGGAGAAACTGCGCCTGCGTGAATGGATACTCTTCCATCCGGGGTCGGCCATCCGCAAGATCAGCGACCGTATCTTCGCCGATATCGAGAAGCGTTTCACTCCCAGGGTCAGCATGGAACTGCGCAGCCTTGCGGGTACCGTGCAATGTCTCGAGGCCGGGCTAGGTGTTGGCTTTATCTCTGATCTTTCGCTGACCGATCGCCTGACGGCGCTGCGTCTGCCGGCTCTGACCCGTCGCCGCCGGTTTTTCCTCTCGCACAAACTGCGGCACGAGAGTATACTTCCGGTCGCAGAGGCAATTCTGCGTTTCGCCGGGCAGGCACCACGTAGCTGAACTCATACTGAGGAAAACCCGCATGAACGGAGAGGTATTCGCTGCCGGTCTGCAAATACAAAAAAACTTGACGCTGATAAAACAAAATCGTACCTTCGGCGAATGCCAAAAAGTCCCTTTTCCGCAAAAGAACTCTCCGAATACAAAGAGCTCCTGCTCGAAAAAAAAGCCCACCTGATTAAAGAGATCCAGGGAAAAGAGGAAGAGCTTACCTCTACTGACAAAGATGAAGTCGGTGACCTTGCTGACCTTGCAACCGAGCTGATCGAGCGCGAGCTCAACATGTCTATCTCTGAATCAGACCGTGCGCGCCTTGAAGAGATCGATGCCGCGCTCGAGCGCATCAAAGAAAAAACCTACGGCATCTGTGTCGATACGGGTGAGGTTATCAACAAGGCCCGCCTGAAGGCGGTGCCCGAAGCGCTGCGAACGCTTGCCGCGCAGGAAGCTTACGACCGCGCGCAAAGAAAGCGCAAGGCCATTAGCCGTGTGCCGGACCTCGACTAATTGCGTGTCGATCTCTATCCTGAATTAATCGATATTCTCCGGTCAGCTGGCAAGCTGATCGGCAGCAGAAACTTTTTTCTCTGGCGGGGCTCTGAAGAACCAGATCCTGCAGGCATTGATCTTTCCTTTCGGCCAGTTATCGCAGAAAAAGTCGTCGAGCGGGCTCTCGATAAGAATGCCTGCGTACTCTGTGCCCGGCGGATCTCGTATAAAAAGGGGCAGTTTGAGGCGACGCAGCCGGTTGAACCCTATCTTTTTCTGGTACACAATGATTTCCTGGGGCCGCGCGCCGGGTATTACAATAAACCCGAAGAAAATACCCTCTTTGAGAAGATGATCGAGGGAGTTTTGGGTTTTTCGGCGACAAACCTCCTGGTGCGGGAAATTCTGCGCTGTCATTTTAGTAAAGAAGACACGGGCGACACGGCTGCGCTGGCGCATTGTGCGAGCCACCTGCGGCAGGATATTGAACGCGCTGCGATTCGCGGAATCGTACTCGTGGGGCAGGCGGCGAGCTTCGTTTTTCGTGATAAGGCCGAGTTGGCAGATAAGCAGGGCAAGGTCTTTGAATGGAATGGCGTGAGGACAATCGTGTTGCCCGGGCCTAACCGTTTGGTCTATATGCGTGAGAAGGGATTTCCCCGCGAGCAGATCGATGCGGAGCGGAAGAAAATCTTTGAACTACTGACGATGTTTAAGGAAAAAATTATCGGGGCCCAAGCATAGAGCCCTGAAGACCCTCTACTTGAGCCCCGATACGTGGGAGCCCGGAACCCTTGCGGGTATCCGAACGTCCCAGGCAGAATTAACCGCCTTGTTCTTCTGAAGAAGCTTCTTCTTCAGCTTTTTTAGCCTTTTTCTTTTTCTTCTTGGCTTTTTTCTTCTTAGCTTTTTTTGCTTTTTTCTTCTTCTTGCCGGTTTCTTCTTTCGCCGGTTCTTCTTTTGCCGGTGTTTCAGCCGCTGGCTCAGCGTCTTGTGCTACTACTACGCCACCAACGAGAGTGAATGCGAGCAGTAATGCTAACAGTTTTTTCAGCATCATGTTCTCCTAAGTCTGGTCTTTGCGATCTAAGGCGATTGGGCCATGGAGCGCACGGCTCAATGGCAACCTCTTTTCACGCGTCAATGATAATACGTTGACAGGCGGGATAATCGGACAATTTTGACGGCAAATCCGCGGGCCTGTGCCGGTTGCTCCCCGGGGAGCTTCAGGTAAAAGTCGCGCGGGCGAAACTTTTTCAGAGTGTCAGGATGTACGTACAACCGCTCAAAGGGCTGATCATACGCAGGGCGCGCTGAGAGGAAAATCGGGAGTCAAGAAATCAATGAATATCTATGTCGGAAACCTGGCGTACAACGCCACAGAAGATGAGCTGCGTTCAGCGTTCGGAGCCTTCGGTCAGGTGACTTCGGTCAAGATCGTCCGTGATCGTGAGACAGGCCGGTCGCGCGGTTTTGCCTTTGTCGAAATGGAAGACGGTGAAGGTGCGCAAAATGCGGTAGCGCAGATGAATGGCCGCGATCTCGGCGGTCGAAACCTGGTCGTTAATGAAGCTCGCCCACGCGAACAAGGCGGTGGCGGTGGCGGCGGCCGTGGAGGATATGGCGGCGGCGGTGGTCGCGGTGGATATGGCGGCGGTGGTGGTGGCCGTGGAGGCTACGGTGGCGGCGGCGGCCGTGGTGGCCGCGGGGGCGGTAACTTTCGCCGTAACCAGGGCGACGACGAAACCTGGTAGTACCCTCAACAGCGACTGTTTGACAAGGGGGACGCGTTCCCCCTTTTTATTTTATCGTGAACCCAAACCCGGCACAGCTTCCCCGCATACAGCGGCTCGATGAAAACCTTGTGGCACAGATTGCCGCCGGTGAAGTTATCGAGTCGCCGGCGGCAATTATCAAAGAGCTCGTAGAAAATTCGCTCGATGCGGGCGCGACCGAGATAGACATACTCATTGCAGGTGATGGATTTTCAGAGCTCCAGGTGCGCGACAACGGCCACGGCATTCATCCCGACGACCTGCCGCTGGCGGTGGAGAGTTTTGCCACCAGCAAGATTCGCTCGCTCGATGAACTGATTTCTGCGGAGTCCATGGGCTTTCGCGGTGAAGCCCTCGGATCGATCGCCTCGGTGAGCCGGTTGCGCATTGAATCGCGCTGGCGCCATGCTCCGCATGCGATGGCGATTTCTGTCGCAGACGGCGAAAAGCAGGTTGAACCCTCAGCCATGGACCGGGGCACGCGGGTGATTGTCCGCGATCTTTTTTATAACGTACCGGTCCGCCGCGATTATTTCAGCAATGCGGCAAAAATTCGCCGCCAGCTGTCCGAAACCATTACGGGGCTTACGGCGGCACACCCCGGGGTTGCTTTCCGCTATATCCTGAATGAAGACGAACCGGTGCAACTTGCAGCCCGCACTACGCTGATCGATCGCCTGCGGGATATCTGGGGGGAGAAGATTGGCGATGACCTGCTGCCGCTCTTCTACGAGTCCAATGGCATGCAGCTCGAAGGGTACATATCGCGCTTCTATTTTTACCGCAGCCATGCGGGCGATATGCGATTCTGGGTTAACCAGAGACAGGTGCAGTACAAACCCCTGACAATGCTGCTGCGGCACGCCTACGGCGAACTGATGCCAAAGGGCAAGTTCCCTTTTGCCGTGCTTTTCCTGCGGATAGCGACACGCGACGTTGACGCCAACGTCCATCCGCAGAAGCGCGAGGTGCGGTTTCGTTACGAGCTTCCCGTGCAGCAGTTCATGCGCGAGGCATTCACGAAGACAATTTCTGCCGAAGGTGGAGTATCTGCGTCTTCGATGGTCAGGCTGCCGCAGGTTCTGCCAGCCTCGTATACAATCAGTTCTGTTGCTCCGGCGCAGGCGGCAGAAAACGCACGCCTGTTTGATAGCCTGCCGCCGCTGCAGCTGGCAGACGAATTGCCACTGCCTGCAATTCCGGAAAATCTCGTATTCCATTCGCGGTTATTCAATACATTTATTCTTGCCTCAAATGACGAAGGCATTTTTCTCATCGACCAGCATACGGCGCACGAGCGTATCAACTACGAGCGATTCCTGGATTTGCTCGCGGGTAAAAAAGATATTTCGCAGCGCCTCGTGCAGCCCTTGCCGGTTTCAGCAGCGCTTTTTGAACGCACCAGCCTCAGGCAGGCAGGAAAGTCGCTTACGGCCATGGGCTTCCTGCTCGAGGATCTGGGACCGGCCGGTCACGCTTTGCGCGCAGTACCGGGATATATTGATCCGGGAGAAGAGCAGGCGGCGCTCGAGACTGCCTTGCGACTCATTGAACACTCTGACCTCAGCGAGGCCAGCGATCTCTTTGACCAGCTGGCGAAAGATCTGTCCTGCCGTCATGCAATCCGTAAAGGCGAGAGCGCCTCTATGGTAGATTTTCGCGAACTTGTAGACCGGCTGCGTAGCTGCAAAAATCCCATGCGCTGCCCGCACGGCAGGCCGACGCTCGTCAAAATCGACGAGCGCGAAGTATTTGCCTTCTTCAAGCGACAGGCAGGTAATTAAGGTTTTTATCAGCGGGTGGTGCGTGGGCGCCCCGGTTAGCCAGGCAACCTGCGGCGGATGTAGCGCAGGAACATTTCGTTCTTCCGCTTTTCTGCGCTCTGCAGACGGAACCTCTGCAGCGGTAGTGGCCGGCTACTGACGATAGACCGGTCTGTCGTCGTGCCGCCCCATGCGATCGGTAATATGGTAAGATAAAATTCGTCGACCAGGTCGTGCTCGAAGAAGAGGCCATTCAGACTCGGACCACCTTCGAGCAGTAAGCGTTCATAGCCGCGCTGGCGCAGCGATTTGACGATTTCATCTACCTGTTTGTGCTGGTGTATTTGCCAGTCAGCGCCAATTTCACTCCATAGTTCGCTCACAGCCGGGGCCTGGTGTGCTGCGCTGAGCCAGAGTTCCCCAGGCGTTGCAGCATATTTAGCCGCGTTGAGACCTTTGCGCAGGGGCCGGGGTGACTGCATGACAATCACCGGCCGCGGGTGTTTTGCACGGAGTTTTGTCCGTACCCGCAGGTCCATGTTATCGTGTTCAAGGGTTTTGCGTGAAACAATCAGGCATTGTGCCCATTCGCGCAGCCGGTCCATGCGGCGCCGGTCTTCGCTGCTGCCGTAGTTCCAGATGTCGGTGGGGTGAGCCACATGGCCATCGATCGTCATGGCCATGTTGAGCTTGAGCAGGGATTTCAGAAGTACTGGGCGCGACGGATGTCAGCCTTGATATTGAAAATGGCCAGCATCGCGCCTGCCATGCCGAAGAGGAAATACGTGGCAAAGGTTATGGAAACCAGGGCGATGTAGGTACCGCTGCTAAACGAGGCAAAAAGCAGATCTCCCGGAACTTCGCCGAAAACTAGCGCCAGATAATTGGCTGGAACCATGCCGCCCAGAATATTACCAAAGAAATAGATATATTTTGCCAGTACCTTGCCAAATGGATTGTAGCCCAACGCCAGCAGCAGACTGTAGAGCAGTGTCGACGCGATTGTGCTCAGTATCGCGAACTTAGCGGTCAGCCACGCAGAAGTGAAGAGCCCCGGTACTTCTTTCTTGTACTGGTAGAGATTCTTAACGATATTGTAAGCTCCACGTCCCTGGAAAAAGAAGAAAACATAGTTGAGATAGGGGATATGCAGAAAAAGACTGGTAGGACCGGAGTTTTTCTGGATGCGGATCTCTTCGCCGACGTCGAGCATGGGGACGAGTCAGCGGTCAGGGCTGACTGTCAATGAATTATCGTTCATACACAGCTGGCTCAGCCGGCCAGTGCAATCACCACGCCATGCAAATCTTCCTGGCGGGGTACTGGTCCATAACAGAGGAGAAAACGCTGGTTTCCTAGTTCAAAGCTGTGCTGGCCGCCGGTAGCCTGCGCCTGGTTGCGCGAGAAGAAGAACTCCAGGTACGCCAGTATGTCTGAAGGTAGGTCCCCTGTACCAGACTGCACCGTGTGTACTTTCTGGCCTCTGCGGTCAAAGCGGATGAGCAGGGGCGAAACCAGCGACACAATACTGGCAAGCGTTGAATGTGTTTCTTCGGCCTTGCGCAGCAGTATGTTGATGGCCCTTAGGTCTTCGCTTACCGTAATCAGCAGCCGGCGTCCGCTGCTGCGCAGTTCGAGCGGAATGCGGTAGGTCCTGAAATGCCAGGTTAAGCCCGTCTGGTGTACGAGATTTTCGTCCGATTCAATATGGTACGTGACACTGCGCAGTACGTCGTGGTCAATACGCGAGACCGCAGCGGCGCAGGTTTCTGAAAACGTGGTCTGGTTTGAATGCCGGTAACCGGGTTTCAGGTCAAATGTCAGGGCTGCGGCACTGTTGTAGAAGATGTAATCGAGCGTGATGCCGTCTTTAATAATTATCGGCAGCGGAATATTGTTCAGCGTGTTGGAGTAGAATTCATTTTCGAGGATTCTCTTCTTCTCAGCCGTTGTGAATTGTTGCCTGAGATAGTATACACAGCTGAAAGCACCCATTCCAACGGAAATTTTCAGCATCTGTGCCACGAATTCACGCTCTGCCGGAAATAACGGGCTGTGGATTTCGGGCAGAAATCTCAGGGTCAGTGAAAACGTGACCGGTACCAGGCTTAGTACCGCCAGGGATAGCCGATGGCTCTCACCAAACATGACCCAGGGTAACAGTGCTATGATCCAGAGCTTGAGCTCATTAACCTGTGCAAAACCAATCAGCCAGCACATCCAGAGGACGACGCCGTAAACGCTCAGGACCATGACAAGGCTGCTGAGGTACTCTCTGCCCTTGTAGCGCAGGTAAACGGAAAAAAGTGCAGTTAGCGGGTAGATTGAATAGTAGAGTAAAAGACGCGCATCGTTAACCAGCAGGAGAAAAGTAGGGATTGCGAGAAAAACCAGTAAGAGCAGCGAAAAACTTACCCGAGCGGGTACTGTTTCAAACCAGTGTTGGGGGCGTATCTCCGAAAGAAAGATGCGCGCGTCCGAGGGCATCGTGCGGACTAGTAAGTTTTGTCTGCTTCTACGGCAAGTCCTACTTTGGAAGCACCGGCTGCTTTAATCTTGTCCAGTACCGTGAGTACCTTGCGGTAGGGATGATCCCCCTCTGCGCGGACAATTACGGCAAGATCTGGATATGTCTCTTTCGCCACCTTAACCTGGTCGTATATATCATCGAGACTCATGGCCGGTTTATCCTGCACAAACAGGTCCCCGGTCTTTTTGATGGTCACTGTGAGCCGGTGCGGCTCAGCTTTGACCGCGGCAGCATTCACCTTTGGCAGCGCCACGGGGATAGTCTTGTATCGGGTAAACTCCGCAGTGACCATGAGTATGATCACCAGCACGAGCATAATGTCGACCAGCGGTGTGACGTTGATGTCGCTGATCGGGCCTGAGCCGTTGCCTTTGGTCGAGCCTGCCATGTTACTTGTTGAGGCGAATGGCGCGAATCAGGGTGCAGATCTCTTCGGACTGTGACATTTTATCCTGCACGACGCGCGAGAGGGCATTGTAGGCGATGACCACTGGAATTGCAACCCCGAGACCCATTGCCGTTGCAATCAAAGCCTCGGAGATACCACGCATGACCACCGAAGGCCCTGAATCGCCCATTTCGGCAAGATCACGAAACGCTTTCATGATACCGAGAACCGTACCCAGTAGACCGATGAACGGTGTATTGTTGCCGAGTGTCGAGAGGATAACGAGCCGTTTCTCCAGACCGCGGCGTTCTGCAATGAGCGCTGATTCTGCATATTCTTTCATCGCGTGTTCGCCCTTGTCCCAGCCTTTGAGCGATACCGCGGCGATGCGGCCTTCGAGGCCATACTTTGCCTCTGCTGCTTCAGCAGCGATCTTATCGATGCTCTCGCCGCGGTGCAGCGCCTCTGTGAGATACTGCACGAGGCCAGCGCTGTCGCCGCGTACTTTGCGCAGCACATAGATGCGCTCGAGAACAACGAAGAGCGCCAGGTTGAAGATGAAGATCATTACCCAAACGGTCGGGTCTGAGCCAAAGTGCCAGCGACCAGCTTCCGCGAGCATGTTACCGCCGCCTGCCTGTGCAGGTTCGGCATTCGCTACGGGTGCAGCAGGCGCAGTTGCGGCTGGTGTTGCCGGTGCCGCTTTTTGCTGGGCGCTGATAAACCAGCTGCCCGAGAGCGCAAAGAGTGAAGCAAATAGGAAGATCCGCATACGCATACGGCAAAAAAGAAGAAGCCAAGATGGCGTAAAGTTGTACAGCAGGAAAGAGTTAGACGCTCTGAAACAATGTTCCGATAATACGCACATGCGTCTGCGCCTCATAACGATTCTGTTGCTGGCACCTGCTATTTTCGGCGAGGTTAAAATTACCCCTCTGGGTAACGGAGTCAACTCGCGCTACGATGAACTCGCGCCGGTGCTGGCTCCCGACGGCAATACGATCTTCTTCTGCCGCGAAGGGCACCCGGACAATGTGGGAGTGCGGACGATCGTCGATGGCGCCAGCGCGCTGCGCGACGACCAGGATATCTGGATGAGCAGCCGCAAGGCAGATGGTTCGTGGTCAGAGGCGCAGCACATCGCGGCGCCGTTTAATTCACGGACATACGATTTTCCGATCGGGACTTCGGCTGACGGCAAGACGCTCTATATCGGTAATGTCTATGGAAAAGACGGCACAGTCTCGCCGGGTGTCTCGAAAACCCGCCTGCGGGGTGGCAAATGGTCTTTCCCCGAACCGCTGCGCATACAGAATTTTTATAACGAGGCGAACCTTGTGAACTATTCGCTTTCGGCCGACGAGCGCACGCTGATTCTCAACCTGCAGCGCAAAGACACAGTGGGCCGTATGGACCTCTACGTGAGTTTTTTGCAGCCGGACGATTCATGGTCTGAGCCAATGAACCTCGGTAAAGAGATCAACTCCGCATTTATGGAAGTTACTCCATTCCTCGCTTCGGATAACAAGACGATCTACTTTGCATCGAACCGCCCGGGCGGGGTGGGGCAGTTTGACATGTACATGTCGCGGCGGCAGGACAATACCTGGACGCACTGGACAGAGCCGGTAAACCTGGGGCCGAATATTAACACGACGGGTAATGATATTAATTATGTGATAGCTCCCACCGGCGACTACGCAATCTTCGCGTCCGATACGCCGGGCAAAGGTAAAGACCTCTACCGCATTTCGCTGCCAGAAGAGCTGCGGCCGGAAAAATCGATACTGGTATTCGGCAAGGTCTTCGGCAAAGACGGTAAGGGAGTGCAGGGCAGGGTGGTGTTTGAGCGCCTCAGCGACGGTGCCTTGCTTGCGCGTACCGAGACCAACGAAGACGGGGATTTCAAAATGAACCTGCCGCTCGGCGAGGTCTACGGCATTCATGCCGAGTCGGGTGGTTACCTGCCGCAGAGCACGACAATAGACCTGCAAAAGGGATTTAGCAAGGAACACCCCATTGAACTCAACATGACGCAGCTGGCGCCGGGCGCAAAGATGCCGATCAACAATATCTTTTTTCGCAAGGGGTCATACCAGTTGTCGAAAGAATCGAATGCAGAGCTCAACCGGCTGACAAAGCTTTTGAAAGGTTACCCAGGTCTCAAGGTAGAGATCGGCGGTCATACCGACAGCACAGGTGATGATCGCAGCAACATGGAGCTCTCGAAGAACCGCGCACGCGCGGTGATGGATTACCTGATCGAAAAGGGCATGCCGCGCAATTCCATTAAGGCGGTTGGTTATGGTGAGTCTAAGCCGATTGCGTCAAATAATACTGCTGAAGGCAAGAAAAAGAACCGCCGCGTTGAGCTGACGATTCTGTCGATTGATAAGAAGTAGATATTCTCGTCCCTATGCGACCCGTATCACAGGGTCGCAGTCTTAGGGACAGTCCGAGTGGGAAGCCCGCCTTTCGGCTTTGGCGGGCTCGGTCAGAAATTATTTAGAAGCTTTTTTCTCGACGAATTTTACGTGCTTGCGGATTTTGGGGTCGTATTTCATGACCTCGAGCTTGCCACCCTGCGCCTTCTTGTTGCGGGTAGTGGTGTAAAAGAAGCCCGTACCGGCTGTCGATTCGAGTTTGACGATTTCGCGCATAGGGCACCGGCCATAATTTGAACAGGGTGTAAACCGCATTTGGACGAGTGCGTGCACTGCCAGCCCCGGGGTACTGAGGCTGGTTAACCGGCAAAAAAACCCACTCAAGTCCAGCACCCCTCAAGCCGAAACTGATATTGGAGACCTCCCCCCAGTGGAGGTTTAGCGGTCTTCGGGCGAAAAACCCGCGGGTCGTGCGTCTTCTCACCCGTTTGCTCTGAAAGAAAAAAATCCAGCAGGGCAAACGGGTTTTTTTATTTGATTTCTGTTGGACGGCGTAGCCGTCCAACAGAAATCAAACATAATGATTAACTCGAACCACATCAAGCGTGGCATGGCACTCAAGGTTGACGGTGACCTTGTTGTTATCCAGAGCTTCGAGCACCATAAGCCCGGCAAGGGTGCAGCCATCGTGCGCGTGCGCATTAAATCGCTCAGTAAAGGCACCACGGTAGAAAGAACCTGGCGGTCGGGCGAGATGCTCGAAGATGTCGAACTCGAAAAGCGAAACGTAACCTACAATTTCGAAGACGGTGACCAGCTGGTCTTCATGGACAGCGAAACTTACGACCAGATTCACGTCGATAAGAAAGATCTCGAAGACATTCTGCAGTTTATCACCGATGGCATGGAGTTCCAGATTCTGCTCTATGAAGGTAAGCCCGTGAGCGTTATACCGCCCAACTTTATTGTCGCCAAGGTTGAATACGCTGAAGAGGGTCTGAAAGGCGATACTGCCACAACTGCTTACAAAGAAGTCACCGTAGAAGGCGGCGGCAAGATACAAACTCCGCTCTTTGTCAAGACAGGCGACATGATCAAGATCGACCTGCGCGACATGAGCTACGTCGAGCGGGTGAATCAAAAGTAATTGCCTGCGGCAATTACTTTTGATTGGTCGTACAGGGTATGGCCAATTTAGCCGCTGGCTTTGAGCTGTTCCGCGGCGGGCATTTTACCGAGGCGCGCTCGGTGGCGCGCCGGCTCATCGCGCAGCGCCCCGACGATTTCTGGGCCCATTACCTGAATACCGTAGCCAGCGCGTTTTCGAGCGAAATCCCCGAATTCGAAGTGAACCTCTCTGCCCTGGAAAATGCACAGCAAAACGACCAGGGCCAGGTCTACCTGCACTACCTGCAGGCATGGCATGCACTATTAGCCAGGGATACTGAAAAGGCGCTTTGGCACTACCTGCAAATTGCCGATGACGCTGAAGGCTGGCTTGCGCGGGCGTTGATAAAAAAATTTCGCAAGCAGAAAGAAATTGCGAACCCCGCGTACCACGCGGCCGACTATATCGTGCTGCCTGCAAGTCTGCCGCCGCAGGCGAAGAAGCCGGCGCAGAATGCAGCTGAAGAAAAAAAAGCGGCGGGCTGGCTGTATGAGCCTAAGGTAAAGAAGAAACTACCCCGGGTTCGCCTCGCAACTTTCTCGTGGGCCCGCTTGTCAGTCGCGCTGTTGATTGCAGCTGGGGGAGCTTCTGCTTTCCTGCTATACAGCCGCTACAAGCAGCAACCGGTGCGGCCGGAAATTCCGGCCTTGCAGGTAGCAGATTCTGCCGCCGTGATGCCTGTGGGCAAAGGTGCACGAGTGTTGTACACTTACCGTTCGCGTGACGCGATCATCACTGATTTTGAGAAAGCCAAACAATTGTTGGGCGAGCGGAAGGTGAACCAGAGCCGGTTCATCCTACAGCGCCTGATTGAGTCCAATGCAGATTTCCAGAGCCGCGAGAAGTCGCGTATTTTTCTGAATTTCATACCCGACCTGCCATTTGCCGAGTTCAACGACAATATTCTGCTGCGTGATATTTTTGCCGATACGAAGGCTCGTATGGGCAGCCTGATTTTGTTAGCCGGTGAGTTGCGCGACGCTGCGACGCGCTCGGGTGCGACAACCTACCATTTTATGGTACGCGAAGGCGAGCGCGAATACCTCGTGCAGGCATTCCGTGACGGCAATCTGCCTGAAGAGAAGTTGCAGAGTTCAGATAAAAAATCCCACATCCAGATATATGGTCGTTTTCGCGGTCTGGTTGGAGAACAGAAAACTATCTACCTTGAAGCGTTGCGTGTTTGGAAGTAGGTATAATATCCGAGGGTAGTTTTTCGGTTAACCATCGTAGATAATTCAGTTGCACCCGCAGATGCCCGGCAGCAAGATACCGGGTGCAGAAATCAGCGCGAACAACTCTTGCGGTTTGTTTTTTCTTTTTTGGTGGCATGACAATACACACCGCCGAAGGTAATTCTGCGGGCGAACGGGAACTCGAAGCGCTGCGTATGATTACTGCAACTCCTGAGGCGCAGATGAGTGATCTCTGCACGCTCATCTTAATCCAGCGTGGTGAATTGGATAAGTTTCCAGAATCAAGGAAGCGGTGCGAGGCTATAGAGGCGCTTAAAATCTATCGTCTCAATAAAGATGATCTCCCTCTGCTGACTCCCGTCACAGCAGGGGCCGCATCCAAGGCAGCGATCAATGCGCATGGGCTGGAGAAGTCGCTGATGTTCAGCCTGACGGGTCTCGAATGGTACGCGGTTCAGAATGCAGAGAACCTGGGCCTGGTTAAACCGAAAACAGCCTCGTACAAAAAGTTATCGGGCGAAGAGCTTGTAGCGATTTTTGAAAATGCACTCATCTAGGCGGAAAGCAAGGCCAATTGGAATAAACCCTTAAACCCATACGAGGTATTTGGCGTCAGCTCTTATGAAGAACTCAACAAAGCCTACGACTCAGTAACCGAGTCCGGTAAAGCACCGGAAAAAAATAAGAAGTAGGAAAAAATGAGAAATATCAATGGCGCCCTGCGCTCAGTCTATTGTCTGACCCTTTTTGCAGGTACTTTGAATGCGGAGGCGCGATTTGCGTCGCTGAAAGGGACGGTTCAGATTTTTGAGAACCGTAAATGGGTTAACGCGACTTCGCAGACCAAACTTGCTTCAGGAACGATGATTCAGACCTCTTACCGAAGTCAGGCAGTCTTCATCTACCCTAAGGGCGGCCAGTTAGCTGTCGGACCGAATACGCGGGTCACGATCTTTGATAGCGCAGCCGGATCAGGCACAGATCGCGAACTCATGGTGGATCATGGCCAGATTACTGCTTTTGTCCAGAAGGGTGCTGAAGGCAATCGTAATGCATTTCGTATTCGTACGCCCACGACGGTCGCGGGCGTACGCGGTTCACTCATAGCAACCCGCCTCGCCGGAAGGGTGCTCACGGTTAGTGCCATCCAGTCAGCTGCGCAGATCGAGATGGGCCTGCAGCAGTCACGCATCAAATCCCCTGAACTGCAGCTTGCCAACGCCCGCAAGAATCTTGCCGACCAGCAGGCGCGCATAAAGGCTACAGAAGAACACGTCAAGTTACTTAAAGAAGAAATCAAAACGCTTGAGGCAGAAAACTCACCCGGCAATGCGGCAAAGCTGAACCGCG
The DNA here is from genome assembly GCA_046346875.1 of Turneriella sp. GTDB lineage: Bacteria > Spirochaetota > Leptospiria > Turneriellales > Turneriellaceae > Turneriella. The sequence continues at coordinate 573,723 of JAXMHG010000002.1, forward strand.
CCATGCAAATGCTGAATCTTTACTCAAACAACGTTACTCTCTATACTGCAGACCTGAAGAAGATGGAACAGTTCGAAGCTATTGCAATCAGCAAATTGGCTGCAGCAAAAGCAGACCTGGCAGCCATTGCGGCAGAAGAAAAAGCGTTGATTGCCAATCTGCAAAAGAGTCAGCCGACGCAGATTCCGCAGGGTGACTCAGCAGTGGCGAGCGGCGAAATCACACCGCCTCTCGAAGCAGAAAAAAAGAAAGTGCGACCCACCGCCCTGAACACTGTGGGTCAAACCGGCAGCGAGCAAACCATCTCGGAGCAGAATGATGTAAAGGCCGGCGTCGGCAACGATACGCAGCAGCTGTACAACAATGTCAATACGGTGACGCAGCCCACCACGACCGGGCAACCGACACTCAGAAAGCTCTGAGAAATCACCTCCTGAGGATAAAAAGCATGAAGAAGATTATCGCATTGGCGGCTGCAAGTATGTGCACGCTGGCGGTTGCGGCTCAGCCGAAAGTGGCCAGTACACCGGCAGAAAGCCCTGCGGAAACAAAGTCGCTCCCGGTCGAAGAGCCCCGTGCAGGCGAGCATTTTCTGCGCGCGGGCATGCTGGCAACCACCAACTATTACCAGGATCAGGTCTTACAGAAAGGACTGGTGAACGGTAACTATCGCCCGTACGCAAGCTATTCGTATAACGACAAATATACCGTCATGGTGCGTGGTAACCTCGCACTGAAATATTATCCCGAAAAGCCGGCGGGAGTGGACAAACAGGCAAATGCGGTAGGCATACTGGAAATAACTTCTTTTGAAGCCAATTTTGGCAAAGCTAGTGTGACAGCCGGCCGGAGCTTTTACCAGACAGAGCAGGGTATTCTCTTTGCCAATTTTGCCGATGGCGTTGCCTATTCCGGGTCGTATTCATTTGGAAAGATCAAAGCGATGGGACTCTATTCCGCTGACTATGGAAAATCCGCGTGCTCCGTGAACATTAACGGCTGCGGGGGAGATCCCAACCCGTTCAATACGATTCCTGGCTTGCAGCCCGACGCTTCGGTGACAGGTTCAGGCCAACGTCTGTTTGCGACGTTGGAATACACAACCCGCGCCTTCGATTTTGGGCCATTGAACGTGGCCAGCATCGTGTACGGCGTTTACAGTAAGGACTTGATTAAGGAAAGCCCCGCCGTTGTAACGCGTTACGAGTATAATCCCTATTACGCAGGTGTGGGTTTCCTTGGTTATGTTCTCAATGCCAAACTGCAGTATCGAGTGGATGGCATTTACCAGGGCGGAGAATCTTTCAACCTGAGCGCGAATGGCGAATCGCTGCAGAACAAAATCATGGCGGGGGCGCTGGTCAGCAGGCTGAACTATGTGCTTCCTGTCCTGACAACGACCGATACGCAGGTTTCGGCCGAGTACACCGTGGCCTCAGGTGATGCCGATGCATCGCGTGCGGGTACCGCTTCGCAATCCAATACAGCGGGCAGCTACACAGCATTTCAAACCTTCGGCGCTTATTCAGGAGGTCTGGCGCTCAAGCCGCGCCTGACAAACATGCAGATATTTCGCGGCGGTTTTGAGCTACGCCCACTGAAGATGTTCTTCTGGGCGCGCAACATTGGCCTTTCCGTTAAATACTCGGTTTATCGCAAGGTTGTTGCTACCGGGGGCATTTCCGACGGCGCGGCGACAGAGGCTTCTACTGACATCGGTATGGCAGGCGATGCGGGTATCAATTTCGCCGCGCGCAGTGTCCTGCAGTTCTTCTATGGCTTTGGGATATTTAAGCCGGGCGATGCGTACCCGGTTTTGGCGAGCGATGGTTCAGATGGGCGTGCGCTGAGACAGGCGCACATTGTTAGTTTAACATTGGTGTTTTAAGTACCTCTCCCGTCCTTCCCGGCATGCGGGGAAGGTGTCCAGAGGGCGGTGGAGGATGCAAGGAGTTGCAATGAGAGGAATGAAGTTACTGGCTGGATTTTCCATGCTTTTGGGGCTGATAGCCTGCAGGGGCGATGTGTCTCCTGCGAAACTCAGCGGCAAAGCATCCCTGCGCCTTGCGGACGGTTCACCGATTTCACAGGCCTCGACCGATGAATATAATCCTTACCTGGTCAAGATGGCTGATGGTTACCTGGTGCTGGTCTTTGGTTCAGACCGCGCTTGTGCCGGATGTTCGGCCGGGACGCATAATCTATTTCTTGCGCGATCTGTTTCTGTTTATAACGACGACGCAAAGCTGCCGACATTTAACGCACCTGTGGCATTTACGGTGGCCAGCAACCCGGTCAACGACGGTGGCAGGATAAGTTTCGCCGCAGTCAGAAACTCTGCGCAGCTACGCATCTATCTCATGAGCAGTGGTATCATCAAGTACGCGGATGTGAATACAGCAGGCGCTCCGTACAACGTAGCTGCACTCACCTCGATAGCGCACTTTGGCCTGTCGCGCACCACGCTGCTCGGTATCGACGCTACGGGTAGCAAATTGGTCGCGCGTGCTTCCGGCGCGGCGCACACGCAGCTCAACACAACCTTCGCCACGGCAAAAGTAACGCCGCGGTTCATGACTGTCCTTTACGCCGGCAGTAAAGAGGGCACGCTGGTTGCGCTTTCGGCGGCAGGTGCCGGAGGTACACTCGACGATCTCTACATACTTGAAGGCACCAGTGCCGGTATGCTGTGGGAACAGCAGTCCTCGAAACCCCAATCAGGTGCAGCAACAGCACCAGTGTGGGTGCAACCGCAGCTAACAGCCACCAGAGTCTACGGGCAAAACGGTTTGTTCACCTGCGCCGTTGTTAATAATAATAATTCAGGCTGCACATCGGGTGGCGGGACGCCAAATGACAAAAGCCTGTACCGAGGCAGTCGGCCTGCGATCTCTGACGACGGGCTCTACATCGCCGACCAGTTGAACAACCGCGCCCTGTTTTTTCCTGGCATTTCCACAACTGCCACCCGTGTCTACTGCCAGGCAGGTAGTTTCACCACCGCAACATTCGGCACCGTTCCGGGGTCGCAGACATGCCGTGGAAACCCGTCATATGGCAACGTCTCTTCGGTATTTGTGGATTCTTCTGGCGTGTATGTGAATGACATTGAAGCAAACCGCGTGCTGTTTTTTGCCGGTGCGAATATCGATGCCGCCAGCGGTCTAGGCGGCCGTATCTATGGCCAAGGCGGCAATTATACCACATTCGCCGCTGGCACGACCGCGCAGACTTTTACCAATCCTGACACGACAACCTCTGATATTGACGGCATCTATATCAGCGACACCAACAATAACCGTGTGCTCTTCTATTCAGGTACTTCGACGACCGCAACCCGCGTCTATGGGCAGAATGGCAACTTTAACACCAACACGGGCAGCGTCTCGGCCGATGGCCTCTCTGGTCCGCGCGGTGTCGCCATTGCACCTGACGGCATCTACATTGCAGACAACGGCAATAATCGTGTCCTGTTCTATCCAGGTACATCCACCACGGCTACACGTGTCTACGGACAATCCAACATGACCTCAAACACCGCAGGGGGCGGGGCGAGCAGTCTCAACTGGCCATGGGGAGTTAAATATTTTGGCGGCGGTATCTACGTGGTCGACTACAACAACCACCGCGTACTGTTCTTTCCCGAAAACTCGGGTACTGCCACGCACGTCTGGGGCCAAAACGGCAGCTTCACCGCGAACTCCGCCAACCAGGGTGGAAGCGTCTCGGCAACCTCGCTCAATAACCCGTACGCAGTGGACGTGGATCACACCGGCATGTACGTTGGCGATAACCAGAACCACCGGGTGGTTTTCTATCCGCGCTAGGGTCACAGGCGAGCCCACGGTGCTCCGCAAAGTCTGGCAATAGTGTGGTGCACAAATTAGTGACAAGTGCGTCATTTTTTGCAACCGCCTCACCGGCGTAGTCTTCTAATTACCGATGAAACTTGCTTTTAAGCGGCCCCCGGTGGGCCGAACCCAATGGGTATCGATCGCGTTTCTTAGTCTATCTCCGGTCATTGGCTTTGGGGCGCTCGCGTATTTTCTGCATACCGGAACTTTGTCGTCTGCGACAGTCACGCTCGCAGTGGTTATTGCGACCATCGCGGGCATGGGCACAACCGCAGGCTACCACCGCCTGTTCTCGCACCGCTCATACGAAGCGGCTTTGCCCGTGCGTGTCTTCATGCTGCTGATCGGGCTGCTCGGCCTGCAGGGTTCGGCGCTCGAATGGTCGCTCGACCACCGCACGCACCACAAGTTTGTCGACCGCGACAAAGATCCGTACAGCATCACCAAAGGTTTCTGGTTTGCCCACATGCTCTGGATTTTCAAAACCCGCCCCCGCGACTGGCGGCCGTCGCACAACGCCGACCTCTTTCGTGACAAGTTTGTTTTCTGGCAGCACCGCTTTTTCATGCCGCTCGCAGTGGTTGCCAACTTTATTTTACCGGCTGCTGTTGCCGGTCTTTTCTGGGGCGACCTTTGGGGGGGATTGCTCATTGCGGGATTCTTAAGACTCGTCTTCACGCATCACTCCACATTCTTCATCAATTCACTTTGCCATATTGCGGGTTCACAGCCTTACAGCAACAAGCATACAGCGCGCGACAACTGGATCACCGCGTTCTTTACGTGGGGCGAAGGTTACCATAACTTTCACCACGAGTTTGCGAACGACTACCGCAACGGTGTGCGCTGGTACCAGTATGACCCGGGCAAATGGCTGATCTGGCTGCTGTCACACCTTCATCTCGCCTCGAATCTCAAGCGGGTTCCCGACACCACCATCAGGCAGCGTTGCATGCAGATGCAGAAAGGCGAGCTGCTCTCGAAACTGGAAAAATGGGGATGGACCGAAGAACGCAAGCAGCTGTTTCGTGCGCAGCTCGAAGAGACGTTTGCCGCTTTCAGGCGCCGTGCCACGGTGATGAATGAAATCCGCAACCGAATGAAAAGTGATGCGGTACAGGCAACGCAGCGTCGCTTTGAGCTAATGCAGGAGCGCTATGAGCGCCTGCAGGATGCGGTAGAAGAAACGGCCGTGCAGTGGAAGTTGCTGCGCCGCCGTGCGCGTATTTAAAGGGGCTGCATAAAGATCACGCACGGCCAGTGGCCGTGCGCGTGCCTAGCTTTTTACGAAAGCCGCGATCTTGGTGAGCGCGGCTTCAATTTCTTTGCGCGCAGTTGCGTACGAGCAGCGGATAAAACCTTCGCCCGAATCGCCAAAGGCAGTACCGGGTACGACAGCCACGTTCTGCGCTTCGAGCAGCTCGGTGGCGAATTGCATCGAGTTCTTGCCGGTGGAGCGGATATCGGGGAAAACGTAGAATGCGCCCTGCGGCATGAAGCACTTGAGTCCCATGTCGTTGAAGCCCTTGACGATCAGGTCACGGCGCAGGCGGTATTCATCGCGCATTCTGTCGCGGTCGGCGAGTGCATACTTGAGCGCTGTCTCAGCCGCAATCTGCCCCAGCGTGGGGGCACACAGCATCGAATACTGGTGAATCTTGGTCATGGATTTGATGAGGTTCTCGTCGCCGCAGGCATAACCTATGCGCCAGCCGGTCATGGCGAAAGCCTTCGAGAAGCCCCCGAGCAGCAGTGTGCGCTCTTTCATGCCGGGTAAGGTCGGGAAAGGCACATGCTCCCCTTCATAGTTGAGTTCACCGTAGATCTCGTCTGAAATGACGATCAGGTTCTTCTCTTCTGCCAGGCGCGCAATGCGCCTGAGCTCGTCTGCACCGATAGAAGCACCGGTGGGATTCGAGGGGTAATTGAGGAACAGGACCTTGCTTTGCACACCGCCCGCATGCACGACACCGCTGATATTCTCAGCCTTGAGGGAAAAATCATTCTCGGCCGTCGCCAGCACCTTCTGCGGAATGCCACCGGCAAGGCGGATCATGGGATCATACGAAACGTAACACGGTTCGGGGTAGAGCACACCGTCGCCGGGGTTGAGCAGCGCACGGAATGCAAGGTCCACACCCTGCGAAACCCCCACCGTGATCAGGATTTCTTTTTCCGGGTTGTAGGAGAGGTTATACTCTTTTTCGAGATAACGCGCGATTTCGCGGCGCAGCGAGAGAAACCCGGAATTACCGGTGTAGTGGGTGTAGCCATCGCGCAGAGCCTGTATCGAATGATCGATGACAACCTGCGGCGTGACAAAATCGGGTTCACCTACGCCCAGCGAGATACAGTCTTTGCGTGTCGCAACGATGTCAAAAAACTGCCTGATACCTGAAGGCTTCAGGGTTTGCACCACGGAAGAAAGTTTTTCAGACCATTCGATCATGGAAATTGACGCGCCGCCTGCCTCAGCCTGGCAAAGGGCAATCGGTCTACTTCAGCAGCGCCTCGACGCCGGGCAGTTTCTTGCCCTCGAGGTATTCGAGCGTGGCACCACCACCGGTCGAAACGTGAGTCATCTTGTCTTCGAGGCCTGACTGCGTCAGGGCAAAGATCGAATCTCCACCGCCGACAATCGTCGAACCTTTCACCTTCGCCATCGCTTTGGCTATGGCAAAGGTGCCGCCGGAGAACTTTTTCATTTCGAAAACACCCATCGGTCCGTTCCAGAGAACAGTTTTGGCGTTCTTGATAACTTTTGCGTAGTGGTCGGCTGTTTTGGGGCCGATGTCCATGCCCATGAAGCCGTCGGGTATCGACTTCTTCACTGTTTTAATCTTACCTTTCTCGCCGAACTCAGAAGAGACGATGTGGTCTTCTGGCAGCAGCAATTCACGCTTGTTATAAGCAGCCTTGTCAATAATCTGGAATGCCTGGCTCAGATAGTCCTTTTCAATCATCGACGTGCCGACCTCAATCAGCCGCGATTTCAGGAACGTATAAGCCATCGCTCCCCCGATCAAAATACTGTCGGCCTTGGTGACCAGGTTCTCGAGTACCGCGAGTTTGCTCGAAACCTTTGAACCACCGATGATTGCCACAAACGGGCGGGGTGGGTCGGTCACCAGTTTCTGCAGGATATCAATTTCTTTCTTCAGCAGCAGACCTGCAAAACCCGGCAGCAATTTGGCGCACTCATAGATCGAGGCATGCGCACGGTGTGCGGCGCCGAAGGCATCGTTCACGTAGATGTCAGCCAGTTTGCAGAGCTTCTTGGCAAAGTCATTGCGGACTTTCTCTTCTTTTGAAGTCTCTTCGTCGTAATAACGGATATTCTCGAGTACCAGGATTTCGCCCGCCTTGAGCTTACCTGCGAGTTCTTCTGCGACCGGACCGACCGCTTCGCTGGCAAAGTTCACTGTACGGCCCGGCAGCAAGGTGCCTAGGTGGGCTGCAATATTCTTGAGCGAAAGTGCCGGGTCGCCTTTCTTTTCGGGGCGTCCCAGGTGTGAAATGATGATAACTGATGCCCCGCGGTTCAACAGCAGTTCGATGCTTGGAAGGCTCTTCACCATGCGGGTGTCGTCGCTGATCGCGCCGGTCGCCTTGTCGAGGGGGACGTTAAAATCGACGCGCAGGAGGACTTTTTTGCCGCTGACTTCGGCCTGTTCAATTGAGGGCAATCCCATGCAGCTGAAACCTAGATTTTCGCCGCGGGGTAAATCATTTATGTGCCCGCCCGACGAGGCCCAGGCCGGGTTTTTTTGCTCTGCCCGGGACCCCAAAATGGCCGATTCTAGAAAGAGTAATGGCTGAAACGCAGGACAAGGGCAGGTCACGCAAGGCGCTGGGGCTGCTCTTTGAACAGGCGCTCGAGGCCGAAAAACGGGGCGAGTTGCGCACCGCACTGGAGAAATACAAGATGGCTCTGCAAATTGACCAGAACTTCTTCGATGCCTGGCTGAATGCCGGCGCAATCTACACCCGCCAGGGACGCTCCGACAAGGCGATTGTCTGCTACCAGCGGGCGCTCGTTTCGAAGAACGACGTGCGGGCGCACTACAACCTTGCGGTGGAGTTCTATAAGCGCGAGGATTTCGCCGGTGCAGAGAAGGCGCTCCGATCCGTTCTCAAACTCGACTCGCGTTACCTCAATGCGCACCTTTTGCTGGGCTACGTTTTCGGCAAGACCGGGCGCAATGACAAGTCAGAGATTTCGATCCGCAATGCGCTCAAGATCGACCCGCAGAATGTGCAGGCACAGACAGCGCTCGCATTGCTGTATTTCCACACCGACAGGCATGAGCTGGCCCAGCGGCAGATACAGCTGCTGTTGAATAAGAGTCCCGAAGATAAGGTTCTGCTCGGTCTTTCTGCGAAAATTTCGCTCGCGGGCGATGACCTGCGCGCGGCCAGCGCGGGATTTCGGAAGGTAGCGGCGCGTGACCCGCAGCTCAAGTCATTTTATGAATCGTTGCGCAGCGATGTGCCGCAGGACAAGAAGCAAAATATCCGCTCGAAGCGCGAGACTGTCGAGAAACAGGAAAAAAAGTCGGCCAAGGACATGCTCGATCTTTCGCTGCTGCAGTTTTTTGATGGCGACCCGCAGCAGGCCTTTGCCACGCTGGAGAAGCTGACTGCCGCTCTCGAAAGCAAAAAGCAGCGCAAACACTGAATCCATGAACGGATATACCGCAGAACGCTCGACACTCTGTCGGGTAAGCTGAGCGTACGCGGAATGCGCAATAGCTCTCTTTCGCTTAAGCGTAGGCAGTACCAGAAGAGCATCATTTCGCTGCTCAATATCGAAGATGCTATTGCGCGCGTGCAGGAGCTGATCGACGAAATTTTTACCGACACGCATTCGATTGTCCTCTACTGGAACGACGCCGCGGGAGCTTTCATTCCGGTTAAAGAAGCCGACCGTACCGAGCAGCTGAAATTCCGCATCTTTGACGACTTTATGCTCTGGCTGGGCGAGCAGGACCGCATTTTCAGCCGGCACGATTTCACCCACGGGCGCAAGTTTGCTCACATTCGCGAGCCGGCACTTGAATTCATAAAAACTACGGGAGCAGAGATTCTCGTTCCTTTTAATCTTAATAAGTCGGTACTCGCGCTCCTCTACCTTGTAGGCCGCGAAGGTGGGCGGCAGTACACGAAGAAGGAGCTCCGCTTCCTGTTGGAAATCCGCGACATCACGACGGTCTCGCTGTCTAACGCCGCGCTGTACGAACGCCTGCACGCGATGCTCTTTCATCTTGAAGAAAAGGTGAAAGAACGGACGAGCGAGCTCTCCAATGCGCAGGCACAGCTGATTCAGCAGGAAAAGATGGCGAGCCTCGGGGTCATGGTTGCCGGTATCGCGCACGAGATCAATACACCGACATCGGTCGTCAGCGGCTCGGCAGAAAACCTCAACAACAACCTCCAGCATATTATTACGCAGATTGTCAGCGACGCCATCCCGCCTGAACCGATGCGCAAGCTACTGGTGCAGGCACAGCGCGTGCGCGATCTTAAGACCGGTGAGCCGCTTTCGGCGATTGCCAAGTTACGGGCCGGGCGTGAGCTGGTGCCGCGCCTCACTGCACCGGGCATCATCGATGAAAACGAAGCTCTCGCACGCGCCGACCTGCTGATGGACCTGGGGCTCAACCGGGACGAAGAAATCATCAACCTGACCGCGCAATCCTCTCAGCCGGAGTTCCAGGTTTTTCGCGCAGTGGTAAACATCGACAAGAACCTGCGCAATATGCGTTTTGCGCTCTCGTCGATTCTCAGCATCGTGAAGGCATTGAAGCACTATTCGCACCGCGACCAGGCCGAAGCGGAAAATATCGATGTGAGAGAAGGTGTCGAAAATACGCTGACGGTCTTCCACAACCAGTTGAAGCATGGTATACTGGTGAACCGGCACTACGAGCGGGTGAGCAAAATCACCTGCAATCCGGGCGAACTCAACCAGATCTACAGCAACCTGCTGGTGAATTCCGTGCACGCTATGAAGGGTAAAGGCTCAATCGATATCTTCATTCGCGAGCGATCGATCGATGCGGTGCTCGATTCAAAAAATGTGCACGATGACAAGAAACTCGAAACCCTGCTGGGTGACAAGCCGCAGAACAGGTATGTACTGATTACGCTGCAGGATTCAGGGCCCGGTATACCAGCCGAATACCAGATCAAGATCTTTGACCCGTTCTTCACCACCAAGGCACCCGGTGAGGGTACAGGCCTTGGCCTGGGAATTATCCGCAACGTGGTGCTAAAGCACAATGGCCTGCTGGCCTTTTCAAGCCAGCCAGGTTGTACGCGCTTCACGATTGCCTTGCCTGTGGAGCACGTACCCCCCGGCGAAGCGGAATAAACTGGCCCGCGCGGTAGGCTGGCAGAACTTTTTTACTCCTCGGGGGGAGCTAAAACAGCTTTAATTTGGTCGAGGCCCACGCGGTTCACAAAATCGCCGAAACGTTCGCCCGCGTTACTTTCTGCAGCCCAGAAGGCGAAAGCTTTGTCGAGATAACCAGGCAGCTCCTGCATCTGCACTTTCTGCAGAACCGCTTCACCCACGCGCGTACCGAGGTGGTTGCCACCGAGAAAGATCGCGTATTTACCGCCGTTCTGCTGCCCGACGATGCCGATTTCGGCAGAGTACGGTCGGGCGCAACCATTGGGACAGCCGGTCATGCGCACGAGTGGGGCTCGGTCCATCAGGCCGTGTTTCTCAACGACACGATTGATGTCGCGCAGCACGTGCGGAAAGTAGCGTTCGCTTTCAGTCAGGGCGAGCGCGCAGGTCGGTAACGATACACAGGCGAGCGCGCGGCGGTAGAGCGGATTCGGGCGGTTGGTGTTTATTCCGTGCGCGCGAAAAATATGCACCAGTTCATGGCGTTGCTTCTCGTCGAGGTCCAGGAACAGGAGATCCTGGTCGGGCGTTACCTGCAACGCGCACTTGGTGCGCGCCACCACCAGCTGGATCGCCGTCTTCAGCCGGTAGCCGGGAATATCCTTAATACGGCCGTTCATGATGTAGAGTCCGAAGTTATAAGTGCCATCGGACTTTCTGATGAAGCCGTGGTGCTCGGGAATCTTCCATGGCGGTAACGGGCGCGTTGTGTTGAGTTTTACCTGCGAGCGCTGTTCAATTTCTGTCCTGAACCATTCGACGCCCCGGTCTGCCAGAACGTACTTGAGGCGAGCGTGCTTCCGGTTCGTCCGGTCACCCCAGTCACGGTGTGCCGTGACAATGGCGGTCGCGACCGGCAGAAGTGCATCGACCGGTATCCAGCTTAACAAATCAGCCGCGCGCGGGAATGTCTCAGGCTTATTATGCGTCATGCCGCCGCCACCGCCGGCAAAGACGAAAAAACCGTCAATTTTGCCATTGGTGTGCGTCGCCGCGAAGCCCATGTCGTTTGCATACAGATCGACGCCGTTTTCGCCCGCGAGGCAGACGGCGATCTTGAACTTGCGCGGCAGGTAGGTCTTGCCGTAGATGCGTTCCTGTTGTACCGGGTTCTGCTGCACATCGTCCAGCCAGATTTCCACGTAGGCGGTTGTCTCAAATTTGAAATAGTCCGAAAGCTGCTGCGAAAAGAAGCTCAGTTGATTATAGAGGGGATTACCGGTAATATTCAGTGCCTCTGTCACGTTGCGCACAACATCCCCGCAAGCCCCCATACTGGTGAGGCCGACGCGGTGGATTTCCTGGATCACTGCCTTCAGGTCTTCTTTGAGCAGGCCGTGCAGCTGCACCGATTGCCGCGTCGTCAGGCGCAGCGCGCCGCCGCCATAGCGTTCGCCGAGGTAATCCCATGCCAGGTACTGTTCGGCGGTCAGGCGGCCTCCGGGTATACGGCCGCGCAGCATGAAGGTATTGCGCTTTTCGGGCTCACCCTCGGCTTTCTTGTCCCGGTCCTTTTGCTGGTAGAGACCATGGAACTTGAGCAGCTGCTTTTCTTCTTCTTCAAACTTGTCCGTGCCGTTGACAAGATCGCGCGCAATATTGCCGCGCAGGAAATTCGAGGCCTCTTTAACGCCTTCGACTTCAGAGAGTTCAGTGGTCTGCTTGCTCATGTTTCTGGTCCCTTTCGCTGCGAAAGAACTTTTGTTCAATATCGCGTACGATGTTTGTTATGACGGATTTTTTTTCACTGACGGACTGTAAAGCGATGGCGCGTTTTCTTAAGTCAAACACGCGCTCCCAGTCGTCGTCCAGTTCGGGAGGCAGAACTTCTTCCAGGTGCCGCCTCAGGATGGCACTGAAGCCCGCAAAACGCCCCTGGGTGGAAACAGACAGCGTCACCGGGCCGCGGTCGATCAGAGCATTGGTAAAAAAATCGCACCGTGCCCGGTCGTCGGCACTGTTGATCAGAATCTGTTTCTGCCGGCAAAGCTGGAATATCTGTTCGGCCACTGCCTCGTCATCAACGGCACTAAAGACGATAAACTTGCCTTCGATATCCTGTGGGGTAAAGGGCCGCTCGTGGATCGTCACCGAAGCCAGCGTGGCCGCCTGTAGAGCCTCATGAAAGTCAGGCTTGAGCTCACGGGCGACAATTGCCAGCCGGCAGGCAGTTCGGCGCAGCTGCACGTATTTCTCCAGCGCGGCCTTGCCGCCGCCCACGAGCAGAATTTCGCGGCCGTCCAGGTCAAAGCTGAGTGGCAGCAGCATAGTCGGCTTCGGTATAGGCGGTTTCTGCAGCCAGCGCATCACCTAAGAGCAGAATGCCTGGCCCATGAGTACTGCGCGAAATTGCCCCTGCAGCAGCATCGGCGACAGACCCCCGGCTTACGTGGCGGTGCTCAGAACCCGCATTCTCCACCAGGACGCACGGTTTGCTTTCGTCGATACCGTTCGAGATCAGTAGTTGCGCAATTTCTACCGACCGACCTGCACCCATGTAAAAGACCAGGGTGCCTGGGAAAGTTGCCATACTCGCGGCATGTCTTGCTACATCTTCTGAATGGCCGTCGGTGATCCAGATGTGCCGGTTGCTGCCACGCGTCGTGAGCGGACGGCCCAGGTCGGCTGCAGCGGTCAGCATTGCGGTGACTCCCGGTAATATGCGTGTCTCGATTCCCAGATTCTTCAGGGCTTCGAGTTCTCCTGATAGATGCGCAAAGATCGCCGGATCGCCACCTTTCAGGCGCAGCACATTACGGCCTGCCATCGCGTGTTCGATCATTGCAGCGATAATCATCGTCTGCGTGTAGGCATGGTTACCGCAGCGTTTACCAACAAAAATGGTTTTTGCCTTCGAAGGAAACTCCCTGATGATAGAGTCGCCAATCAAGGCGTCATAGAGTATAACATCCGCTGCGTGTATGGCGCGCAATGCCCCGACTGTCAGGTGTTCCAGCTCTCCCGGGCCCGCGCCGGCAATCGTAACCGTACCTTTCATTCTGGGCTGCCTGCATTCATGACCGCGCAGGCAGTCATGTGCGTCTGCGCGTCGACAAGCACCCCGGCACCAGTAGTCCAGTTTTGGGCATAGGTGTCGAAAACAACGGGTTGCGCGGTTTTGAGGGTGACTTCCGCAATCTCATTCAGGCCCACGCTGCCATCCGCGGCAGCAAACTTCAGAGAATGGATATCGAGTTTGCTTTCGATGGATTTCACCATTGCCTTTACCTTGCGGGTGCCTGTCTGCAGGTAGTAGGCGTAGTTCAGTTTGAGTGGAGTCGTGTCTAGGTGTGTCAGGTAAACCTTGTAAAGTGAACCCTTGGGCGTCTGCTCTCCGGTATGCGTGAAAATATCGCCGCGGCTGATGTCAATGTCCCGGTCGAGCTCAACGACCGCCGAATCGTCGGCGTAAATTTCGTCCGCTGGTTTGCCCGAATAGTGTAATGCCGTAATGGAGGCTTCTTCGCCCGAGGGCTCCACGCGGATTTTGTCGCCTTTGCGCAGCGTACCCGAGCGCAGGACGCCGGCAAAGCCGCGGAAGTCGTGCAGGTCGGTGGATTGCGGTCGCAGGACGTACTGTACCGTGAATCTCGTACCTTCAGCATTCTTACGGTGCACGTCGCTCTCTTCGAGAGTGGTCAACAGGGGTTTGCCCTTGTACCACGGCATAGCTGCCGATGGGTTTACAATATTGTCGCCCTTGAGCGCCGAGATAGGGATCAGCGTTGTCTGCTTGAAAGAAAGCTCGGCAGACATCTTTTTAAATTCAGCCTCAATCTCGGCAAAACGTTCCGCGCTAAAGCCCACAAGATCCATCTTGTTGACACAGACTACCAGGTGCGGCACGCGCAGCAGGTGCGAGATAAAGCTGTGCCTGCGCGTCTGCTCGAGAATTCCCTGTCTTGCATCGATGAGAATAATTGCCGTATCGGCGAGTGAGGCCCCCGTCACCATGTTGCGCGTGTACTGTACATGCCCCGGTGTATCGGCGATGATGAACTTGCGTTTGGGAGTAGAGAAATACTTGTAGGCCACGTCGATCGTGATACCTTGCTCGCGTTCTGCCTTGAGGCCATCAGTCAGCAGGGCGAGGTTGAGCTCGCCGTCGCCGACGCGGTCTTTTGACTCAATATGGTCCAAGTGCTCCTGGAAGATAGATTTCGCATCATAGAGCAGCCGCCCGATCAGCGTCGACTTGCCGTCATCAACCGAACCGCAGGTAAATACTCGTAACAGGTCCATACTAGAAATACCCGCCTTTTTTGCGCTCTTCCATTGCTGCCTCGGAGCGTTTGTCGTCGAGGCGAGCCCCGCGTTCAGCGCTGCGCGTGGTCATAATTTCGTGGATGATGGCATCGACGTCGGCAGCTTCTGATTCCATCGCTGCGGTGCATGTCATGTCGCCGACAGTACGGAAACGGACACGGCGCTTTTCGAGCTTGTCCGCTGCATCGATGGCAATGAATTTTGATACAGGAAAAATCTGTCCCATAAAAGGTATAATTTCGCGCTCATGCGAAAAATAGATCGAAGGCAGTTCGACGTTTTCGCGCTTCAGGTAGAGCCAGACATCCAGCTCAGTCCAGTTAGAGAGTGGGAAAACCCTGACGTTTTCGCCGTGGTGGATATTGCCGTTGTAGACGTGCCAGAGCTCGGGCCGCTGGTTCTTGGGGTCCCAGCCGCCAAACTCGTCACGCACCGAGAAGATACGCTCTTTAGCGCGCGCTTTTTCTTCGTCGCGCCGCGCTCCACCTATGCAGCAGTCAAAGCGGTGTTCGGCAATCGCTTCGAGCAGCGTTACCGCCTGAATCGCGTTACGGCTGGGGAACTTGCCTTTTTCTTCGGCAGCAGTACCGCGGCGTATGCTGTCCTCGACGTTAGCCACAATCAGCCGTTCGCCCAGCTTCTTCACCAGGTCGTCGCGGTATTGGATAACTTCGTCGAAATTGTGCCCGGTATCGACGTGCACCAGAGGAAAAGGAAATTTCGCAGGGCGAAATGCTTTCTCAGCGAGCTTAACCAGAGCGATCGAATCTTTACCGCCGGAAAAAAGTAGTGCAGGGCGCTCGAATTGTCCCGCCACCTCGCGCAGAATCATGACTGCCTCTGATTCGAGGTAGTCGAGATGCGTTCTCACATTTGTCATCAGTGGGAGCTCCCCTGTACTGCTGCCGGCGCATGCACATGCAGGCCGCATTCTTTTTTATCCGGGTCTTCCCACCACCAGCGCCCGGACCGCATACTTTCGCCGGGTTTCACCGCGCGCGTGCACGGTTCGCAGCCGATCGAAAGGAATCCTTTATCCTGCAGGCGGTTGTAGGGAACATTGTGCTGATCAATAAAAGCTTTCAGCTGCGCGTCGTCCCATTCGAGCAGCGGATGGTATTTTACCACGTTGTTTGCTGCGTCGAGCTCAGCCTGGGGAAGGTGACCGCGTTCGGCTGAGTGCGTCCTGCGTATGCCTGTAATCCACAGCTGCGCGCCCTTGAGCGCACGGTGCAGCGGCTCTACCTTGCGGATGCGGCAACATTCCTGGCGGTTTTTGATGCTGGTATAGAAGCTATAAGCGCCTTTTTCCTTCATCAGGCGCTCAACGGCCGCAAAGTCGGGAAAATACACTTCTGGTTCAATGCCGTAGCGCTCGCGCGTGGCCTCGAGTGTACGATACGTTTCCGGAAAATGCCGCCCGGTATCGAGCGTGAAGATGCGCACGGGCAGCTGGTGTTCGGCAATGATGTGTGTAATTGCCTGGTCCTCGAGCGAAAGCGAAGAGGAGAATACAATCTGCAGGTTACTGAAGCTACCGCTGAGCTGCCGGATAGTATCCTGCAGTGGGGCCTTGGGGGCAGTCTTTTCGAGCGCCGTCAGCAGTGTTGTCAGGTTCGTCATATTGAACTTTTGTCCAATATACAAATAAAAAAGCCCGCGGCAACACTTTTCGTATCGCGCGGGCTTTAAAAGAAGAGATTACTTCTTCTTTTTTGCAGGTGCTTTTGCAGGAGCAGGAGCAGCTGCAGGAGCAGGAGCTTTTACTTCAGCTTTTGGAGCTTCAGCAGGAACTTCTGCTTTTTTTTCTTCTGTGGATGAGCAAGCTACGAAAGACATTGCTACAGCCAGCAGAGCGATTGCTGTCAGTTTTTTCATCGAGTTTTCCTTCGAAAAAATTATCCTTGCGGACGCGTCAGAAGGGCTGGGCCGGATGCAGTGTAAACAAATGTTGTGGAAAGATTGCAGACTATTACCAGGTATCGCGCAGTTTCCGCAGCTCGATGAAAACCTGTAAACCACTGGCTTCTGTCAGGTCTTTCCCGCTCAGTTCACCTACGCGCCAGCGCAGCGACCGGCTTTCGGTACGCAGGAACGGGTTGTATTCGCGTTCCTGGCGCAGGGTTGTCTGGTGGTTCATTTCGTCCCCGTCATTCGCCAGGCGATGTCGCAGATCGCGTGCCCGGCGGTTATCAGGTTCTACATGCAGGGCAAAATCGAGATTACGCCGGGCATAATAATGTCCCGGGAAAAGCAGCAGGTCAGGGGTCAGCGCGGCCAGCCGCGTGTGCAGCGACGCGTAGTGATCTTCGACATTCGCTCCAGCGCTGCGGCAGTGCCCACAGCCAGCGTGGAACAGGCAATCCCCTGTGAAGAGCAGGCCGTCGGCCTCGATCACGGCATGGCCCGGTGTATGGCCTGGGGTATAGTGCCACCTGAAGCTAAGTTCTTTGCTGAGCCGAAGCTCCGTCTTATCGGCAACACCTTCTATGCGTGCAGAGGTGACTGCGCCGGCGCAATTGTGGGAGCTATATACGGGCACCTTGAAGGCATTCTGCAAACGGCCGGCCTCACCCGAGTGGTCCGGATGCTCGTGCGTAACGAGAATAGCTTTGATGCGTAGCGAAAGCCGGCTGGCGAGCGATTCGACCTGGTCGGTGTCGAGTGGGTCGATCAAGGCAGCGTTGCGGTCATGGTCGCAGACGATGTACTGGTAATTGGCGAGAGGGTTGAGAGCCTGCCAGCGCAGGATTTCCATAGCCGGAGATCGCGCAAATTGCGCGGGCAGTCAATCTTAATTCCGGATTCCGAGACCTTTTTTCAGGTAGCGCAGGCAGACGATATAGAGTATGGTGTTGCCCGCCAGCAGGAAAACAACCGCATACCACCATGGTAGCTCCGCATGCCCCAGGAACGCATAGCGCAGCGAATTGACGATGTGCAGCACCGGGTTCACGGCTGAAACGCGCTGCCAGAATTCCGGCAGGGCAGAAAGGGGATAAAAGATACCGCCCAGGTAAGTCAGTGGAGTCAAAACGAAAGTCGGGATAAAGCTGATGTCATCGAATTTTTTCGCAAACATGGCGTTCATGAGCCCGGCAAGCGAAAAGAAGCCTGCTGTCAGCAGCAAGAGGACTATTACCAGCAGCGGGTTGTGTACTCTCAGCTCGACCCCGGGGGCAATAAGCACCACGAGCGCCACGCACAGGGCGACCAGGGCCCCACGGATAATGCCGCCAAAGGTAAAGCCCAGTACGATCAGCCAGTCGGGTATCGGCGAGACGAGTATCTCTTCAATATTCTTCTGGAACTTGGCACTGAAAAATGAACTCGAGACATTGCCGTACGAGTTGGTGATCACCGCCATCAGTATCAGCCCCGGAACAATAAAACTCGCGTAACTGTCGCCGCCCATCGTGCCGATGCGTTTGCCGATAAAGCTGCCAAAGATGAGCAGGTAGAGTGTAACGTTCATAACCGGCGGCAGAAGGGTCTGCGACCAGATGCGCACGATACGGATGTATTCCTTGCGCAGGATCGTGTAAAAGCCTATGAGGTCAGCGCGTTTCATACTTTACCCGCTTTGCCGGTCAGTTCGAGGAACAGCTGTTCGAGCCGGTTGGTTTTTTCGCGCACACTGCGGATGCCAATCTTCTTTGCGCTGAAGTCGGCAAAGAGTGCATTCATAGGCTGGTTGCGCTTGACTGTGATTTCGAGCGTGGTGTTGTCGGTGCGCACCGGCTGGAAGTGGCTGAGCCGTGGAGCCTTGGCCAGCGGTTTCACCAGCTCGATTACATATGTCTGCTGGTTTAGCCGTGACAACAGCTTCTTCATCGCCGTGTGGGCGATAATCTGCCCGTGATCGATGATGGCAATATTCCTGCAGAGGTTTTCTGCTTCTTCCAGGTAGTGCGTGGTGAGTATGATAGTCGTGCCCGATGCATTGAGCTCGGTAAGGAAATTCCAGATCAGCTTGCGCAATTCAATATCCACACCGGCGGTAGGTTCGTCGAGAATGAGTATTGCCGGTTCGTGGATCAGCGCGCGTGCAATCATCAGCCGTCTTTTCATACCGCCTGACAGCATGCGCGTCGGGGTAAGCGCCTTTTCCATGATGCCCAGCTGCGTGAGGTATTTTTCTGCCCTGGTGCGCGCTACTTTCGGCGTTATACCATAGTAGCCTGCCTGGTTCACAAGTATCTGCATCGGCGGTTCAAAGATATTGAGATTAAATTCCTGCGGCACCAGCCCCAGGAATGATTTGGCGCGCGGCATGTCCTTGTCCATGTCAACGCCCATGATGCGGCAGCTACCGCTGCTCTTCATCACGAGCGATGCCAGTATGCCAATCAGCGTTGACTTACCCGCGCCGTTCGGTCCCAGCAGGGCAAAAAAGTCCCCGCGGTCTACTGTCAGGTCGATGCCCTTGAGCGCTTCAAATCCCGCCCCCGCCGGTCCGTGGCCTGAACCACCGAGTGGGTATGTCTTGCGCAGGTTTTGGATTTCAATTGCGTGCATGGCTTTTTTCTGCAAGTGCGGCGGCAGCGTGTATTACCTTTGCTGCCAGGTTCTCGCTGTAGTAGTACTGCATTTCGCGCAGGCAGGTGGGTGAAGTGACATTCACCTCGATCAGCTTTTCGCCGATCACGTCGATGCCCGCGAAGAAGATACCATTTTCTACGAGAAATGGTTTGAGGCGTTCGCATATCGCGCGTTCGGCTGCGGTGACAGTTGTCTCTCCCGGTTTACCGCCCGCAGCAAAATTGTTCCGGTGATCATCCCCGCTGTGCAGTCGCAGCACCGCGCCCAGTATTTCACCCTGCAGAAGCAGTATGCGCTTATCGCCCTCTGTCGCCTTCGGCAGGTATTCCTGTACGATTACATAGCGGTTCATCCGGCTCAGGGTTTCAAAAGTTACCGCCGCATTCTTGTCGCCCGCCTGCAGCAAAAAAACGGCAGACCCGCCAAAACCATCGGTCGGTTTGATGACAACGCGCTGGTATTGTTGCAGAAATGCCAGGAACTCCGCCTTGTCTGCTGTAATCAGCGTCGTGGGTGTCAGATCGGCAAAACGGGCAGCCCAGATTTTTTCATTGATATTGCGCAGGCCTTCAGGACTGTTCAGCACGAGCGGACGGTTGCCCGCATGCGACAGTAGCCAGGTGTCGGTCAGGTAGTCGGTGTTGAATGGCGGATCGGTTCGAACAAACAGTACATCAAACCTGTCCGCCGGAATTCTCTCCGGCGTGCTGAGTTCAAATGGACGGTTAAAATCGTCCGCCACCCGGGCCGATCGTGCTTTGGCGTAGAGTCTTCCTGCCTGCAGGCTGAGGTCGCCACGTTCGAGCAGCCAGATGGTATGTCCCTGCGCCTGGGCCTCGAGCATCAGGGCAAAGGAAGTATCTTTCTTGATGTTCAGCGAACCCGGCGGGTCAATCAGGAACGCGAATTGCATTTTTATGGGCAGGGCAGGGGCTCAGCCGTGCCGGGGGCGCCGTGTGCCACCAGTTCACAGATTTCTCTCTGCAGTGCAATGCCGGCCACGCGGGTAATGATTGCTGCGACACGCGTGGCATCATTGTCTGTCGCTGCCAGGGTATGTGGCTTGAAATACATTCCCGTGCTGTTGAGACTGGTGCGCCCGTCTTTCTGTTCGTTGGCGCGCGCAAAGCAGCCAATGAACTGGTTATTCGCCAGCATGACCACTGTCTCTGAGAAATGGTCTGCTTCGCGGACAATCGTTGGTACGCCTTCCTGCAGCAGGTAATCCTTCACCACAACTGAACTTTTACCCTTAAAGAGTTTGTTCTTCTCTTTGCGGTTGATTTCGAGAATTTCTCCCGCGCTGTCGAAAGAGAGCATCGCCATGCCATAAGTACCATGGTCTGATTTCAGAAAGACAAAAGGTTTTTCCTGGATCTGGTATTCGTCGTATTTAGCCTGGATCTGTTTCAGCAGCCCGGCTGCCTGCTCTGAAACCTTCGCGCGATCAGCATCTGAATTGATGTCGATGCCCGTGATATGTGCGTCCAGCGGGGCAAAAAACCAGGGATCCACACCCACAATGGCCGCCAGTTCGTTCATGAGCGTACGGTAGTGCGCAAAATGCCGTGCCTTGCTGCGGCTGTGCCAGCCCGCCTGCCATGCCGGCAGCACCGGTATCGTGGCATTTTTTATCCAGTCGGCGGTGCCGGCAGACGAGTCATGGTTCATTATCAGTGCTGAGTAATCGGCGAGACGCGCTGATGCATAAGCAGGATCGTAGAGCCGTACAGTATTGCCCGAAGCTGTCCTGAGTTCGAGAGCGTTATCTACGTAACTTTCGTCCGCGATGGCAAACTGCGTCGCAACTTCTACCGAATAGCCTGCCGCGGCGAGCAGACCGCTCAGCGCCCGGATGTTTTCGAGATAAAAGCTGTTGCGTGTATGCTCTTCGCTGATGAGCAGTAGTCTGCTGCCCGCCGGTATATTGTAGTGCGCCAGGGCATCTTTCAGGTGCCTTGCGGCGAGAGGATGGAAGCTCGCATCCAGGTTGTTAAAACCGGCCGGGTACAGGTTGGCATCAATCGAAGCAATTTTGAAACCCGCATCCCTGATATCTGCCGACATAAAAATCGGCACGTCTTTTTCGAGCGAACGCAGCCATTCGTCGATCTGCGCATAGCGCGCAACGATTTTGTTTTGCAGCAAGATATTCACTTAGAGTGGCGTCGCTCAGCCCAACAGGGGAGCGAGCTCGTTTTTCTGCGCCATTTCAGTGACAATGTCACAACCGCCGACAAATTCGCCGTTGATATAGAGCTGGGGCAGCGTCGGCCATTCAGAGTACTGCTTGATGGCATCGCGCAGCTCAGGGTCGCTGAGCACGTCGCGCGTCACGAAAGAAGCTCCATGCTGGTTAAGAATCTGTACCACGCGTGCAGAAAAGCCGCACTGCGGAAATTCTTTTGTACCCTTCATAAAGAGAACAACCTTGTTACTTTTGACGTCCTTATCGATTTCCTGTTTCTTTTCTTCGAGTGTCATGGGTATTCCTTGTCATATTGTGACGGTGTCATGGTCTTCAATTGCAGCGCATGCAGGCGATCCCGCAGAACTTCGCGCAGGGCTTCCATCACGAGTTTATGCTGTTTCACCAGGGGTAATCCCACGAAGGCATCTGCTGCCACGACGGCCTGCAAATGCTCACCGTCGCGCATGGGGTCTAAAACCTGTATGCGCGCGCCCGGTAGGGCTGCTTCGATAAGGCGGTGCACTTCCTGTGGGTCTACCATTTGAATGACTGCAAGACAAATATATACCCGTCAGCGCATTTTGGCAAGAATATGGGGGAGTTATCACGTTCAGTGCCGGTAACGAGTTCGCGGGGGCGACCGCAGAGATTTTGCTCTAAGGAATGCCTGAAAAAGTCGCGAACCGCGCCGAATAGGCGCGGACGTTGCGCGAGAACAGGCCATTCATGGCCGTTTTGCGAGCGATTTCGTCAGGAAATCGCGGCGTCCTTGCGGAACAGGCGACTTTTTCAGAGTATTCCTAAAAAAAATGCAAAAACGGTGAGAAAAAAACCGGGTTTGCTGGTATTTAATATATAGAGGGGCAAAGTCCCTCAAATAAATTGTGACCCTAAGGGGTAAAAGAGGAAGAATGTTTAACAGCCAGATGAATATCCAACAGTTTGTCGGCCGCCTGGTCAAGGACCCGACACTCAAGACCACGCAGAGCGGTAAACTGCTCATGGTCTTTCCATTCGCGTACAACACGTACAGCAAGACCGATGAGACCGGCAGCACTGCCTGCTTTATCGACGTCGAAGCCTGGGATAAGCTGGCCGATTTTCACGCACCGCGCCTGAAAAAAGGGATGGAAGTTGTCATCCGCGGTAATCTGGTGCAGCGCCGCTGGAAAGACCAGGAAAACAAGACGCGCTCGGCATTCAAGATCGTGGCACGGGCAATTGTGGTGAGCGACCTGAAACGGCGTCCTGAACCCGACCATATCCGCGAAGCTGCCTGACCTGCAGACGACTTACGGTTTACCCGTTGCCGCTGTTTTAAAACACAGAGGCAACGGGTTTTTTCGTGCATCTCCTACGGCATCCTGTTTCAGTCACTACCCAGTTCATAGGTCTCACTGCCTATGAGCAGGCGCTGCAGATGATGGAACAGGCCATTGCTCATTCAAAGGGCGACACGGCTTATATCTGGGGCCTGGAGCATCCGCTCGTCTATACCAGCGGGCTTAAAACCGACGCTTCGCACATCTTGAGCGAGGCGGTTCAGGTTGTACCTGCGCGGCGCGGTGGATCAGTCACGCTGCACAATCCCGGTCAGCTGGTGATCTACTTTGTTCTGCCACTTGCCTCGGTCAATGGCGGGCTCGAGCGCTTTGTCCGGGTGCTCGAAGCCGTGATGGCAGAGGCATTACTCAGCTTCGGAATCGCGGTCAACCTTTTACCGGGTGCCAGCGGGGTATTTACGCCGGCTGGCAAAATCGCCTTTATCGGGCTAGGTCTCAAGAAAGGCTGCATCTACCACGGCGCCTCGATTAACGTGGCCAATAACCTGGCCGATTTTCGCGCCATCCAGTCGTGCGGTCTGACGCTTTCAATGACCAGCATGCAGGCACAGTTGTCAGGCCAGATGCCTTCTACGGCTGATGTTTTCGCGCGTTTTTCGGGCCTGCTGCTCGAACGCTTTAGCGTAATCAGTCCCGCCGAGTTTAGGTCAGCAGCCGTAAGCCGACTGGATTTTATTGATTGGTTCACTGGATTCCGGCTGGGCTGGCTGGCATTTCATGAGCGCCGATACTGGGAAGCGCACGAGCTGTGGGAGCTCTACTGGCACGAGATGCCGCCCGGCGACTTGCGGATATTTTTTCATGCACTGATACAGACCGCAATGGCATTCTACAAGATCTTCACCGTGCCTAATCTCGCGGGGGCAGAATCGCTGCTGGCAAAAGCACTGGAGAAATACGCAGTCACAAAAGGGATCCGCCTGCTGCAGGAGCAGGAAAAGTTCCTGGAATTCCTTGCCGGTGTGCTCGGCGCGCTACAAAATAAAAAACCGGTGGAGGATCTCCTGCCACCGGTTATGAGCTGGGTTGCAGAGCAACCCGGGCTAATGCAGGACTAGATCAGGAGTCGAGCTCCTGCAGGCCAGTGACGAACCCATCAAGGGTCTTCTTGGCATCGCCGAACACCATGACGCAGTTGTCTTTGTAAAAGAGTTCGTTCTCGATGCCTGAGAATCCCGGGCTCATACCGCGCTTCAGCACCATAACGGTACGCGAAGCGTCGACGTTCAGGATTGGCATACCGTAGATCGGGCTCGCCTTATCGTCTTTCGCTGCCGGGTTCACAACGTCGTTTGCACCAATGACGATTGATACGTCGGTAGTAGGAAAGTCGTCGTTAATCTGGTCCATGTCGCAGAGCAGATCATAGTCAACACCGGCTTCAGCGAGCAGAACGTTCATGTGGCCGGGCATACGGCCTGCCACCGGGTGGATGGCGAAACGCACGGTTTTGCCTTTCTTAATCAGGTAATCAACCAGCTTCTTGCAGCTATGCTGTGCCTGCGAAACTGCCATACCGTAACCGGGAACGATGATGATTGATTCAGCAATGTCCAGAATCGCTGCGGCTTCTTCCGCAGTCTGGCCCTTGATGGAACCTTTGACTTCACGTGCTTCCGCAACCGGTGCCACCGCGCCAAAACCGCCAAACAGGACGTTGGTCATCGAGCGGTTCATTGCCTTCGTCATGATGATCGACAGAATGACGCCGGAAGCTCCGTCGAGTGCGCCGGCAATAATGAGGACGTTGTTGTTCAGCGCAAAACCCGTCGCGCAACCCGCCAGACCCGCGTATGCATTCAACAGCGACATGACCACTGGCATATCGGCTGCACCAATCGGTAGAACGAGACTTACACCGAAGATCAGGGCAACCACGGTCAGAACATAGAAGAGTTCCGTTGCACCGGGATTATAAACGAGGTAACCAAATGAAGCCAGCAGTATCGCAATGATACCCACGTTAATAACGTTCTGGCCTTTATACTGGATCGGCGCTCCAGGCAGTGTGCCCTGTAGCTTGCCGAATGCAATCATTGAGCCAGTGAACGTCAGTGCCCCCAGCAGGACTTCAAGACCAATCGCGATCATGATGCCGTGGTCGTCAGGCTTCACGTGGCCTGTGTAATATTTCGTCACACCGACAAGAGCCGCGGCGAGTGCACCGAAAGCGTGCGAAAGCGCCGTCCGCTGGGGCATCGCAGTCATCGGCGTGAGAACCGCCATCACGTAACCGGCGATAGAACCAATAACCAGACCGATCAGAATCCATTCAAGGCTGACAATTTCCTGGTCGAGCAGCGTCGTCACAATGGCGAGCGCCATACCGGCTTCGGCCATGAACATACCGCGCCGCGCTGTGCGCGGGCTGCTCATGAACTTCAGGCCCAAGATAAAGAAAACTGAGGCAACAAGGTAAGACACCCCGATGATAATGCGGATTTCCTGGTCACCCGCGAATGTAGTGAAGAGTTTGCGTACGTAGTTATCGATCATTTGTCGGCCTCTTTTGCTTCAGCGGCTGCCGGTTTGTCCTTTTTAAACATTTTGAGCATGCGGTCGGTGATGAGGAATCCACCCACGACGTTGGTAGTTGCTGCCGCAACGGCTACAACCGCCATGATGGTACCGAGGACGCCGGTATCACCGCTGTGTTCCATGCCCGCAACGATGATAGCACCCACTACCGAAATTGCCGAAATGGCATTGGTAGCTGACATGAGGGGAGTATGCAACAGTGGCGGTACTTTGTGGATCACGTTGTAACCCACAAAAGCCGCGAGGATAAAAATGTAGAGGGGAGCCAAGATATCCATAGTTTCTCCTGTTTACCGGTTGGTCGCTTTTTTGACGATATCAGATACCAGCGCACCATCGCGGGTAATGACGCTGCGCTTGAGAATTTCATCCGAAGCGAAGTCTTTGCTGAGGCTGCCGTTTTCAAAGAGGTATACCAGCAGGTTCTCCATGTTTTTCGAGAACATGCGGCTGGCAGCACTCGCCATGGTTGAGGTGATATTTCCCGGGGCCAGAATCTTCACGCCGCCGATCTCTACCGTTTCACCGTGTTTGGTGAGCGTGCAGTTACCACCGGTTTCTGACGCCAGGTCTACGATTACGGAGCCGGGTTTCATACTCTTGACCATGTAATCTTCAATGAGTATCGGTGCTTTCTTACCGAATATCTGCGCTGTAGTTATCACGATATCCGATTTGGCAATGTGCTTGTGCAGCAGTTCTTTCTGTTTCGCAATGAACTCCGGTGAGGCTTCTTTCGCGTAACCCTGATCATCCTGCAGGTTCTCGGTAATTTCCATCTTTACAAACTTTGCACCGAGGCTCTCTACCTGCTCCGCGGCAGCTGCGCGGACGTCGAATGCTTCAACGACTGCCCCAAGGCGCTTTGCCGTCGCTATGGCCTGCAGGCCGGCTACACCTGCACCGAGTACAAAGGCCTTCGCGGGTGGAATCGTGCCGGCAGCGGTCATCAGCATCGGGAAAAAACGGCCGAATTCCTGTGAGGCCATCAGTACCGCACGGTAACCGGCGATCGAAGCCATCGAGCTCAGAACATCCATTGACTGCGCGAGCGTTATGCGTGGAATGAATTCCATCGCAAAGGCCGTTGTCTTCTTTTTCTCAAAGGCCGGAATGTTTTCTGCACGGTTAATAGGGTCGAGCATGGCAAATACCCAGCCACCATCTTTGTAAGAATCAATCTCTCCGGTTGCAGGAGGGCGAACTTTGAGGATTGCGTCTGCTGACTGGAACTCAGCAGTCGAGGCAAGAGTTGCACCCGCCTCCTGGTACTCGCTGTCAGAGATATATGAGCCTTCGCCGGCTCCCTTTTCTACCAGGATGGTAAAACCTTTGCTGACGAGTTTCTTGACACTTTCAGGAATCAGCGCTACCCGCTTTTCCCCGCTTGTTGTTTCTTTTGCTACTGCAAGCTTCATGCGCGTGCTCTCCGTTTCATAAAGTTATCCCAGATCACTACGATCGGGGCTGCTACAAAGTTCGACGAGTATGTACCAATCAGGATACCAAACAACAGTACCTGTGCCAGATCCCTGAGGCCCTCATCGCCCAGAAGGTAGATGGGCAGAATTGCGACTAGCGTAGTCGCAGTGGTGTTAATAGTTCTCGTGAGGGACTGCATAATCGATTTGTCTACCACAGGCTCAATGCCCAGTTCTTCCTGTCCGTGAACGTTTTCACGGATACGGTCAAAGATCACAATCGTGTCGTTAATGGAGTATCCCAGGATGGTGAGCATTGCTGCGACCACTGGCACCGAAAGAGGTATTTGCAGAACGCCGATCACGCCCAGCGTAAGGATAAGGTCGTGGACCGAAGCGAACAGCGCGCCGAGGGCAAAATTGAAGCGGAAACGAAAGGCAACGTAGATGGTGATGAGAATCAGCGCCACGCCAACCAGGTAGAGTGCATTGGTCTGCAGGTATTTACCGATGGTTGGTCCCACCTGCTCAGCTGCCGAGAATTCCAGTGTTTTTGCGCCAGCCGGCAGCAGTTTAGTTTGAATCAGGTAGCGGGTGTAGTCAATCGCGTTCACCGGATAACCTTTGGCCTCGAGCTCGCCTTTTGCCAACTCGGCCCGCGCAGTGAGTTCCTGCTGGGTCTTACCACCGATCTCAACTTTGAACCGGTCGCCTGATGCTTTGTCCACCAGCTGCACTGTCGCGTTGATCTTCTCTTTTTCGAAGAAGCTTCGCAGTGATTCGACCGTCAGGTTATCTGACTTACTGAGTTCAATCTTGATACCGCCCGCGAAGTCAATGCTCATCGCGAACCCACCATACTTCTGGAAGGTCAGCACGAGAAGTCCAACAAGCAGCAGCAGTGAGCCTATAATACTCACCCATTTGAATTTCATTACATGCAGGTTCATTATTTCCTCGAATGCGCAAGGCGTTGTGCGCTCCGGTGTTTGCCGAAGCCAATGGAGAGCGATTTTACTTCAAGAGAATAGGCAAGCCACTCGACGATGGCGCGCGTGACCACAAGGGCGGTAAACAACGTCGTTACAATACCGACGAAGAGTGTCACACCGAAACCTTTAATCGGTCCTACGCCGAGTTTGGATGCCAGGATCACCGCAGCAATGAGCGTCGTCAGGTTACTGTCGATAATCGTCAGTGTAGCGCGCTCAAAACCTGCTGCAACAGCAAGCTTGAGCGATTTGCCGCGAGCCAGCTCTTCACGAATACGTTCGTAAATAATCACGTTCGAGTCAACAGCCATACCCATGGTAAGCACTATACCCGCGAGACCGGGCAGGGTGATGGTGAAGTCCATGAGGGCAAATATGGCCGAGACCAGCAGCAGGTTGATGAGCAGCGCGAAGCTGGCAATTACACCTGATCCGTGGTAATAGAGCACCATGTAGAGAACGACGAGCAGAAAGCCGACAACGATTGCTTTCAGACCGGCATCAATGGCTTCCTGCCCAAGAGTAGGGCCAACCGACCGTTCTTCGACAATAGTCATTGGAACAGGCAGAGCTCCCTCTTTAATGATCAGGGCAAGATCGGTCGCTTCCTGAGCGCTGAAATTACCGCTGATCTGGCCACGACCGCCGAGAATGGGCTCGTTTATCTGTGGAGCCGAGCGGATCTTGTTGTCGATCAGAATGGCAAGCAGCTTACCCTTGTTTTCTGTGGTGATTTTCGCAAAGGTGTCGGTACCCGCAGAGGTTAATTCGAAGCTCACGATGTTCTGCCCTTTTTCCGGGTCAACAGTCGCATAGACAGTACGGCTCATCGCATCACCGGTCAGAACCGGTTCGTTATTCAGTACAAGGAATTCACGCGGTTGCAGTTCATTGACGCCGCGCGCATTGGGCCGCTTGTCATACGACAGGTAGATACCGAGATTCTTCGGGAATTTCAGTTTGGCTTCAAGCTTGCGGAGGAATTCCTGTTTTTGGAAGTCTGTGCTCTGCTTCAGGTACTCCGCAAATTCCCGGTTGGCTTCCTGCGTCAGGCGACCGGCTTCACCCGCGGGATCGTGCAGGTGGTAGGCGACGCGGGCAGTCGATGCAATCAGTTTTTTGGCCTGGTCAGGGTTAGCAACGCCCGGGAGCGAAATTTCGATGCGCTCTTCGCCCTGCATGCGTATCAGGGGTTCTGAAACGCCACGCGCATCGATACGTGAGCGCATGATTTCGAGCGCGCCCTCAACATCCTGCTTTTTGCGTTGCGGCGAAAAATCGAAAGCATTCTTGATCTCGTCGAGTTTCGCCTGCAGTGTCTTCTTCTTGTCTGCATCCTTTTCTGCTTCAAGCTGCTTTTTCAGGCTTTCCACCAGTTCGGGTGGGTATTGCCGGCGGAGCGTCTCTTCGAGCTTTTTGAAATCCCCTTCGAGGACGAGGTTCATACCGCCCTGGAGGTCGAGACCTAGCTTGAATGCCTTGGCTTTCAGGTTTTCTTCAACCCACATGGGTTCGAGTGTGATGCGGTCCGGGTCTACGCCTTCAAGGCGGCCCAGTTCATTAAGAAATGCAGTCTGGACAAACTTGCCAGTGATACTCACATAAGCTTCGTCCGGTGCTTTTGGGTTGCCGATTGGCTTACCGGATTTGCGCTCAGTGTGGTATTTTACACTGTAGTTGTCTTTAACGTACTTTTCAGCCCGTGCCAGGGCTTCTTCACGTTTGGCGGCCTCTAGCGACTCAACGGCATAAAGCCTGATCGTACGCTCACCGATATTGGGCCAGATCAGGGCAATGGCCAGGCCCACGACGGAGATAATCAGGAAAAAACGGACTTGTGCGCTCACTGGTTTTCCTCTCGGGTAATTGGTTTATTAGTATTTCCTGCGTTTCATCTGTCTGCCGACGCGGAAGCGGTAGATCAGAAACAAAATGACGAACCCGGCGACAATTAAAACCTGCGTAACCGGTATCTGTGGCAGTTTGAAACCCTGCGGTTGTACCGGGGTCTCAAGCACCTCGGCTGGTGCCGGGGCTGCGGCTTTGGCCGGTACAGCTGTCTCGGCGGGTTTTATACCGGGAGCAGTGCTCTTGAGGCGAAGGCCTGGTTCAGGTGCCCATGCGTAGCTCTGCCTCGCTAGTTCCTGCGGGGTGAATTCCTGGCTTTCAGATACGCTCGGTGCCGGCTGGCCAGCTTGTTTCTTTTTCTTGCGGGATTTCTTCTTTTTCTTCCGCTTGCCGGTGCTTTTACTTTTCCCGGTCTCTTCATTTGAGGCGGGTTTTTCAGCAACTTCACTGTTTGCGCCAGTATCTTCGTCGAAGATGTTTTGCGCAATACATTGCCCGCAATCTGCGGGAGCCTGCAGCGCTGGCAACGCGTTTGCCAGCAGCACAGACAAGGTGAAGAAGCCGAACAGGCGCCGCACGGGAATTATTTACCCGCGGTCTTGTTGACTACTGTCTCAAGAGTTGAAATCGCGACTTCAACTTTGACTTCGTCGGCGATTTTGACGATGGCAATGTTTTCTTCCTGTTTAACTCCGACAACTGTGCCAAAAATACCACCGCGGGTAAGAACACGGTCGCCTTTTTCAATACCTTTGAGCAGTTTCTGGCGTTCTTTTTCTCGCTTCTGTTGTGGGCGAATCAGGAGGAAATAGAAGATCACGATCATCAGCACGGGCAGCGCAAAGCTTGAAAGCGCGCTGCTCATGTCGGGCTGTTGCGGGGCTGCTGCAGGTTTGCCTGCTGGAGCCACAGTAGCGGTTGCACCAGCTGCTGCGGGTGCCGGAGCTGCTCCTGGGGTGGTGACGGGGACGGGTGCAGCCTGGGCTACAGTATAGAGAACTTCATTCATACAGGCAGGGCAGGTTTTTGACACACCGCGTCAATGAATGGCAGGCAAGGAAAATAGTTGCCGGCGCAGGAGGCTGAGGCCTTGTGCGGTGTGCGCTGTGTTCAACAGGGTATCGCGTTGCTGGTGCTTGCGACTGTCTGTGCGTGCAACGCCGGTTCGAACGGAGAACCACCCAACCAGGGTGCGCTACAGCAGACTGCGGCCGGTCAGATAGTGGCAAACCTGTCGAACCGGGGTATCAGCAAAGATCCCCGTTTCACTGACACCAGCATGATTGCTCTCTATCTCTACAAGAAAGTTGATTATAGTCTGAGCTGCGCCAGCGCGAGCGATCGGCTGCGCTGCGAGGATGCGCTGGTGTTCAAAAACGAAAAGGTCGATTCGCTGGGATTCACCAACGAGCCTGGATATTTTGGCTATGATGCGACCTACAGCTCGTATTTTCCTTCGCTCGTGGCTGACCCCGGACAGAATTATCCTTCGGTGAAGCCTGCCGACCCGCCGGGTTTTGCTGACCCGGATGTCTGGCAGTGTATTCGCAATCCGTTCACCACAAGCCCGCTGTACAACAAATTCGAATGCGGAGTAAACTCGCATCCGATCAGGTACTTCCGGCGCGATCTGACCACCTACACGTTGCAGGTCTATGCAACCAACGGGCAGGGCTTTGCCTCGTCCTATATACTCGACTATAACCTGTTTAACAGCCTCAACCACCCGGTAAAGGATGGCGATCGCTACTACGCCTATTTTGCCGTTCACTACAATGCTATGCGCTCAGCGAGTGACTCCGAAGACCGCTTTGATGCCACAGCCACCACCTGGAAGCGTCCGATTGAACCCGACCTGGTTTCGCCACGCATCGAGGTCAGGGTAAAATTGCTCGCCGAAGGCCCTTACGACAAGGCGGGAAGCGTCTACGACATACCTGACTACAGCACCTGGTATGATCCGCTGGCGGGTTGCCGGCCTTCGCAATCGGTACCCGCCGGGTCGGTCTATATCAGCGAAATCCTGTGGATGGGCAGCGAAGATACCGCTGGCGCTGCTGAATCCGACGACGAATTTATCGAAATCTATAACAGCAACACCTTTGATGTGGTGCTCTCGGGCTGGAAGATCAACGGCGCCGGTTCGGGTACGTCGGCGCTGGCGCTGCCCACCTGTGCGGTGATCAAGGCGGGCGGTGTCTACACCGTTGGGCGACAGACGACTAAGGCCTTCAGTACCTTCGATTTCACCACAAACTTGCTCTCCCTCTCGAATTCAGGTGAGAGTTCCTTAGGCCTGGTCGATGCGGCCGGCAACACCATCAGCAGCGTTACGGGTTGCATCACCGGTCCGTGGGGCAATTTTGGTATCAACGGGGGGACAGGCATCCCCAAACGTTCTATGCGGCTGACGAATATCGCCACGCGTGCAGATACCTGTGCGGCGGGCTGGAGTGCGACGAGCCGCGGCGACGCTGGCTACGGCGGAGACATTGCCAATGTCCGTACATCCTACGCATATCCCCCGACGCAACCCGATGATGCGTCGGGCGAAGGCACCACAGCCACCCCTGGATACGCCGGCCCGTGAGTTTGCAGGAGAACTACCAGCATGTCCGCGAGCAGATTGCCAACGCCTGCGTGCGCAGTGGCAGACCTCCCGAATCCGTCAGCCTGATTGCTGTTTCCAAAACGCACCCGGCATCGTACGTGGACCAGGTTGCCGCCCTGGGACAGGTGCATTTCGCCGAGAACCGCATTGCCGAACTGGTAGAAAAGAAGGCTTCGGTTCAGGCCCCGGCGCTGCAGTGGCACCTGATTGGTCAACTGCAGACAAACAAGGTCAAGCTGCTCGAAGCAGATACCATTCTGCATACGCTCGATCGGGCCTCGCTGGCGGATAAGCTGCAATCGCGTTTCACCGATGCCACGATCAGTTGCCTGCTGCAGGTGAATTGTAGCGGTGAACCCAGTAAGTCCGGTGTTGCCCCGGCAGAATTTAACGCGCTGGCGGACTATGTTGCGCAGAAGCCTGCGATCCGCATCCTGGGGCTGATGACCATGGCTGAAAATACCGAAGACGAGTGGCGTATCCGGGAGGCGTTTGCCAAACTCCGGCAGCTCTCTGAAGGGCTTCAGGCTCGGCGGATTTTTCCCGGATATAAGGGCTGGTTGTCCATGGGCATGTCAGGCGATTTTGAACTCGCAATTGCCGAAGGGGCCACCCACGTGCGCGTCGGGAGCGCAATTTTCGGGAGTCGGTAAGTAGGGGGTAGGTTTTAACCTACCCCCTACTTACCGATACAGAAACGGCTGAATATCCTGCCCAGAATATCTTCGCTTGTGATTTCCCCGGTTAGCTCAGCGATTCGATCTACCGCCTGGTTCACAATATGAGTGATAACTTCCGGCATTTCATTTTCGTTCACCGCAGCTGCTGCGCTTTTGGCTAACCCGGCAATTTCGTTCAGCAGGCGACGCTGCCAGATTGACAGGGGCAGCGCATCCGGCGGAGTTTTCTCTTCGATGATGCCGCCAATTGCGCTGAGCAGTTCGTCGATGCCCTGACCGGTGCGGGCAGAAATAAAGAGGGTGCTGCGCTCTGCTGCAGTATTCTGCCAGCTGGGGTGCAGAACGTCTGCTTTGTTTACGACTGTCAGGCGCGTTGCCTCACTGGCCAATACCGCAGAAAATGAATCTGTGCCGGCTGCTTCTGAACCGTCGACGAGCAGAATACAAATATGGGCACGGTTCATCAGTTCAAGCGTACGTTCCATACCGATCTGTTCGATCGCATCTCCGGTTTCGTCTCGCAGCCCGGCGGTATCGAACAGGCGTATGTTAACACCCGCGATTTCCATTTCAGCCTCGATATAGTCGCGCGTGGTTCCGGCGATGTCGCTGACGATCGAGCGGTCATGGCCGATGAAGCGGTTCATCAGCGACGATTTGCCCGCGTTGGGAGCTCCTACGATCGCAATATGGAAACCGTTCTTCATGGTTTCAAAGCGTGCTGCTTCGGTTTCGAGATAAAGGGCTTTTTCTGCTGTTTCATGCAGAATGCGCAGCTTGGTTTCACGCGTCGCAAAGCTGATGTCTTCGTCGATAAAGTCGAGCTCTGCGTTCAGGTCGGCGAGCAGGTTCATCAGCTGCGAACGTAGTTGCAGCATATCCCGCCGAAAACTGCCCTGCGCAAGGCGCTGCGCAGCCTTGAGCGAGACTGCGCTGCGCGCTTCGATAATTTCGGCTACGGCCTGCGCGGCATCCAGGTCGAGCTTGCCGTTCAGGTAGGCTCTCCGCGTGAATTCGCCGGGTTCGGCGGCGCGAAACCCGCGCGAATAAAGCAGTGCGAGTATGCGCCTGATAATCAGCGGGTTGCCGTGGCAGCTGATCTCGAAGCTGTCTTCGCCGGTAAACGAGGCGCGCCCGTCAAAGCGCGTGAAAATGACGTCGTCTATACGTTCATTGCCGTCGACGAGTATGCCATAGTGGGCTTCGCGCGCACTAAGCTGCGCCGCGACCTTATTTGTTTTAGTGGTGAAACTGTCGCCGAGCCGGTCAAAGATGCTGCGGCCTGAACCGGGTGAGCCGCTCGCGCGGATGACCGCTATGGCAGAACGCGCTCCCGCAGCGGTTGCGGGAGCACAGATCGGGTTATCTGTTGAAATCGTCGCTCTTGAACTCAATGTCTTCGGCGCCTTCAGGGTCCTGACCAGCTTCGAAGTTGATATTACCGATATTTTCTTCGGTTACGAGTTCATTTCCAGGTTCAGCAGGCTGACCGTTGCTGACGCGGAATACGCGTACGCGCTTGTAGACTCCGTTACCCTCTGATTCGGTTTTTACTGTTTCGTTATCTTGCAGCGCCATGTGTACCAGCCGGCGCTCATACGGGTTCAGTGGATCGAGCAGTCGGCTTTTGCCGGTGCGCGCCACGTATTCACCGGTTTTCTTAGCGATTTCCATCAGGTGCTGGGCGCGGCGTTCACGGTAATTTTCAATATCGAGCAGAATTTTGGGCTGCTCTCCTGTGACTTTTTCGACAATCAGGTTTGTCATGAACTGCAGCGCTTCCAGTGTGCGGCCATGCTTGCCAATGATGTAGCCGGCAAAATCACTCTCGAGATCGACCATCAGTTTGCCTTCTTCTACGTTGCGGTAATCTTTCACAGTCACCGTGTAGCCCATGTGCCCAAGCAGTGTCGAAATAACGCCGCGGATAATCACTGCGAGCGGGGTTTTGCCACGGATCGCGTTGATCTTGTAGATTCCCAGGGTCTTTTGTCCGAGGCCCAGGAAACCGCCGCTGCCTTTTTTCAGTACGCTCAGTTCAACCGAATCGGCGTCGGTACCCAGGTAGGCCAACCCCTGTTCGAGTGCCTCTTTTTCGGTTAGTGCCTGTACTTCCAGAATTTGCATATATACCTCTTTAAGCTAAATAATACTACGCTGCTGCCGCCCGCGCATTCTTACGGTTTGTGTAAACCTGCTGTGCTATCGACAGCACATTCTGTACGGTCCAGTAAAGAACCACACCCGAAGGCATCGCGTAAAAAAGAAACAGCATCATGAATGGCATCATGAGCATAATCTTCCGCTGGTTTTCATCACCCGAGGTGGGTGTCAGTTTTGTCTGGTAATATTGTGTCAGCGTCATAATGACCGGCAACAGGTGCACTCCGAAGCCGCCAACAAAAGGTAATGTGGCAGGAAGCGAAAAAACATGATCGGGCTGCGACAGGTCGGGAATCCAGCCTGGAATAAACGGTGACTGCCACAGGTCGTATGCATCGGAAAAAGCCGAGTACATCGCGATAAAGACCGGCAGCTGGATCAGCATGGGCAGACAGCCCGAAACCGGGTTTACCTTATGCTGCTTGTACATCTCCATGATGCGGCGCTGCTTTTCCTGCGGGTTGTTCTTGTAGCGCTCGTTGATTTCCTTGATTTTGGGCTGCAGCTCACCCATACGCTTCATTGCTTCAGCCTGTTTCTGGTTGAGCGGAAAGAAAGCGAGCTTGAGCAGCAGGGCAATCAGGATAATCCCTACACCGTAGTTGGGAATCAGTTTATAGAGCAGATTGAGGGCTGAGACGATGATGTCGCGTATGGGCTCGGTTATACCAAAGTCGAAGGATTTATAGAGGTTCTTGTTGAGTTTCGCCAGCTCGGGCAATACACGGCGGGCATTGTCGTCAGGGTGCAGGTTTGTCTCGATCTTCGGACCCATGTAGCCGAGAAACTCAAACCGGGCGGGTTTTGCCTTCTCCACGACGATATCACCCATGTTGAGGTGGACTGCCTGCGCCTGCAGCAGTTGTTTGGTATCGGGATTGCGGACTTCGGCCGTGAGGCTCGTGCTGCGCGTCTGGAACAGAGGCTGCATATTGAGAATAAGAAAGCGCGATGAACTGCCGAAAAAATCTGCGGGGCCGGTAATGATCTTTTCAGGCGACGAAGAACCACCGCAGCCGAAACCGCCGCCGCCGCCACTGTAAGCAAGTTCAAACTTCTCTGCGTGGCTGTAATGGTGGTAATCGCGGAAACTGCCTGAGCTGCCCTGTGGTGCTGGACCAATGATGGGCAGTGCGTAAAGCATCAGGTTTTGCAGTTTGACCGGCGCATTCGTCTGGATTTCGAGCGAAAACTTGAAGTACGGAGATTTTTTAAGAAAGACGAATTCCTTCACGAATGTTGCATCATATTTCGCCTTGTCGGCCAGCAGCACTACCGGTGCAGTTGCGACGATTTTGACCATGTCGTCGTTCTCTGTCTTGCTGAAGCTGAAGGCCGCGTACATCATGGCGGCGAGGTTCGCTCCCACGTACTGCGCTGTACCCGTTGCGCCGAGGTATGGGGCCAGAAAGATTTCCGTGCCAGGAATGACAATATTTGCCCCGTCACGCCGTGGGTACGCGTTGTCGCGGTTACGGAACTCCAGTATCTGTGCTCCCTGTTCGGAGAAGAGGACGCTAAAATTCGAAGTTTCAATGCGGTGCGTGTTTTTCGCGTCACCGCGTTTGGCCACCTGCATTGAAAGCGGCTCAGCAGGTTTTGTCTGGCTGGTCAGGGGCAGGGGAACGACAAAAAGCAGTGCAAGCGCCGCAGCAGCTACTGCGCGCCGCCGGTTGAGGGTCAGCATATAAGGTTAGAATCAGGTTGTGGGACAGCCGGTAAATAAAATTGTCGCTCCGCTTTACCGCAGCCGAGTTATTCAGGGACAAAGAAGACGGATATGGCGTCTACCTGCAGGCGGACGCGCAGCCACTCGCGTATACGGCGTTGTTCTGCGGCAGGGAGCACCTTTTCACTGCGGATGACAGCAATCCAGAGCAGGTGGGAGTCTTCATCGGCCACAACTTCAGTACCTTCTTCAATCGTGACGCCCGTAATACCGGCAAACTGCGTGCGGGCTTCGTTTAACACGCGGCGTGAAAGCCGGGTAGATGCCTCCCGCTGCGCTTCGGCAGAAACCTGCTCTTTCTTTTCTGCGACCGTTGCGAAGCCCTGTCTTACTTCGAGGTACGTTCCCGTAAGCCCATAGATTTCAAGGCGAGACCGCATTGCCGCGATCTGTGTCTGGTCAATTGGCTTGCCCCCGAAAGTCAGCACGATCGAGCGGTTGGATGCGGTTACCTGTTTCTGCAGAAGATAATCGCCGGGAATCGAAGCTTCGTGCTCAATGAACCTTGCAGCCTGTTGCACGAAACGAGCCTCCAGTACAATTTGGTAGCCCAGGTATATACTGGGCAGGATTGTCATGATCGTGACGAGGGTTATGATACGCTTTGCTCGTTTTGCCTGTTCTGAGTCCGGCTTTTCCCGGTACGGAAAATGCAGGAAGCGTACAGTAATCAAAGTTGCCAGCGCAATGAAGACTGTGTTAATGATAAACAGATAGAAAGCACCCGCAAAGAAACGGGGTTGCCACGTGGCAATGCCGTAGCCAGCGGTACAGAGCGGTGGCATCAGCGCTGTTGCGATTGCTACCCCCGGAATGACATTTCCCTTGAGCTTACTGGCAGTTGCGAGTATGCCTGCCAGGCCACCGAAAAAGGCGATGAGAACATCATAGATATTGGGCGATGTCCGTGCGAGCAGTTCAGAATGTGCCTCGTTAATTGGCGACACCAGGAAAAACAGCGTTGAGGTAATAAGACTCACGCCGGCAGCAAAGCCAAAGTTCTGCAATGACTTGCGCAGCAAGGGAACATCGTTAATGCCCATGGCGAGGCCCATGCCCATGATTGGACCCATCAGCGGCGATACCAGCATGGCGCCGATGATCACAGCAGGGGAGTTGACGTTGAGCCCAAGCGAAGCAATAAAAATGGCAAATATCAGGACCCACAGATTGGTGCCCCGGAAAACCACGCCTGCTTCGATGCCCTTGATCACAGCGGAATAGTTTTCCCGGTGCGATTTCAGGCGAAAATTATCGAGCAGGTCGCTCAGACTGTAGTTCATCTAAACTCCCCCGAGGGTATGCCCCCGTGATTTAGAACACCCAGAAAAAGACGATCGCAATTCCCGTTGGTACCAGCGCCCCGGCGAGCAGACCAAGCGGCGACATACCATTTTGCTGAAAAAAATTGCTTTGGCGCAGAATGCCGACACCCGCCGGGTTGGGAGCATTGGCGATTACGGTTAAGCCACCACCGGTGACTGCGCCTGCAACCAGCGCCTGCTTCATTGGTTCACTGAGTCCGGTTGAAAGCGAGCCAAGATATGTCAGTGCCGCATTATCCGTAATCGCAGTCAAACCCGTGGCGCCGAAATAGAGCGCGTTGACGTCGAGCGACGCGAGCAGGGGTTTTAGCCAGAATGCCTGCAGATTGCCCAAGGTGACGAGGCCTGCCAGAAAGAAGCCCACCAGGAGTCCCTCGCGCAGTTTGAGTGGCTCCTGGTATTCTTTGGTGGCGACAGTAAGCCCAAGGAAAATCATGAAAACGCCGAAAAAAATGTTCTCATGGTGCGCGAAGACCACGACCATTGCGAGTAAAAACATGTGCATCAGCGTCAGCCACAGGGGAATGTGCCCCTTGCGCTCTTCGGCCGGTGCAATCTTTTTCATCTCTTGAGGGAAAACAGCGATCATCAGTGCCGCACCCGATAGCGTCGTCAGCAGGCCGCGCCAGCCGAAATGCGTGAACATGTAGCTCAGACCCCAATTCCACTTGCCCGCAACCATCAGAACAGGCGGAGCGGCGAAGTGTGTCAGCACACCGCCCACGGAAACGTTGACGAGCAGCAAACCCAGCGTCGCATAAGCAAACTTAGGGGAGACGTCGCGGCTGTAGAGGCGCTGGCGCAGTATGAGTGCGATGAGTGTCATGGCTGCAGGTTCGGTGATAAAAGAACCCAGTATGGGGCCAAGGCCCAGTGCGACGAAATAGAAGGCGGCGCCCTGCGGCAATGGCAGCAACCGGGCTGTTCCATTGATAAATGTCTCTGCAGCACGCAGCACCGGCTTCGCCGCCGCCATGACCATAATCACGAGCACAAATTTTGCTTCGGTAAAATTGAGCCCGTCGATGTAGTCGGTCGCGGCCTTGAGCTCACGCTGTTCGGCAATAATCATCACAAAGAGGAATGCTGCCCATAGGCCAAAGACAATCTCTGTCTCAGCAAGAAATTCTGTCAGGTTCTGGCGTAATGAGCCATGAGGAAAATTATGCGCCCAGTCGTGGAATTTTCCCACGAAGAACGTGTGCAGAACGGCGAGGGCGAAAAGGAATGCCCCTGTCAGTTCAGTGAGCGAGGGTGCAGGTATTTGCATCGGCCACCATTCCGACAATGGAGACCTTGGCGCAAGGAAAAAGCCTTTTAGGCAGTTAAGCCTATAAGTTTACCCGTTCCTGGGGGTGTGCCCCCCGAAACGGCGTTTTGCACTATCCAGCGATCTTTTTCTTCCAAAGGGCAGGGCCAGTCGTGTGCACCGACTCGCCGTTCACGTCGACCGCGACAGAAACGGGCATATCCTCCACCTCGAATTCATAGATGGCTTCCATGCCCAGATCAGCAAAGGCGACGACGCGGGATTTCTTGATCGCCTTCGCAACGAGGTAAGCCGCACCACCCACTGCCATCAGGTAAATTGCTTTGTGCTTCTTGATCGCTTCGATCGCCTGCGGCCCTCGCTCTGACTTGCCGATCATGCCAATGAGACCGGTCTTCTCGAGCATCATGTCGGTGAATTTGTCCATGCGCGTGGCAGTCGTCGGGCCGGCAGGGCCGACCACCTCGTCGCGTACCGGGTCGACCGGACCGACGTAGTAAATGAAGCGGTTATTGAAGTCGACACCGTCAGGCAGTTTTTCTCCCTTCGCCATCAGATCGGCGATGCGCTTGTGCGCGGCGTCGCGGCCGGTGAGGATTGACCCCGTGAGCAGCAGGGTTTCACCCGGTTTGAAGGCGGCAAGGTCTTCTTTTTTGAGCTGGTTAACGTTAACGCGTTTAGCTCCCTCTGCCTTCCATTCAATGTTTGGCCAGTCTTCGATTTTCGGCGGGTCTAGATAAACCGGACCTGAACCATCGAGCGTCAGGTGTGCATGGCGGGTGGCCGCACAGTTGGGGATAATCGCAATCGGCAGCGAGGCGGCGTGTGTAGGGCAGTCTTTGATCTTAACGTCTAGCACGGTCGTGAGGCCGCCCAGACCCTGCGCACCGATGCCAAGTTTGTTGACCTCATTATAGAGTGTAATGCGCAGCTCCTCGGCCTTATTCTGTGGCCCGCGTGCGATGAGTTCCTGTATGTCGATGGGGTCCATCAGCGATTCTTTTGCCATCACCATGGCTTTATCTGCTGTACCGCCGATACCGATACCCAACATGCCGGGCGGGCACCAGCCAGCACCCATGGTTGGTACGGTTTTTAAAACCCAGTCGACGATGCTGTCAGAAGGGTTGAGCATAGCGAATTTCGCCTTGTTCTCCGAGCCGCCGCCTTTTGCAGCGACAGTAATCTCAACCTCGTTACCCGGGACAAGCCGTGTATAGATGACGGCCGGTGTGTTGTCCTTGGTGTTCTTGCGCGCCCCGGCAGGATCGTTGACAATCGACGCGCGGAGTACGTTGTCCGGGTGCATATAGGCGCGGCGTACACCTTCGTTGATCATGTCTTCGAGTGTCATGGTTGCCTGCCACTGCACGTCCATACCGACGTTGATGAATACTGAAACAATGCCGGTGTCCTGGCAGAGGGGGCGGTGGCCGATTGCCGACATGCGGGAGTTCAGAAGAATCTGCGCCATCGCGTCTTTGGCGGCGCGTGACTCCTCTTTTTCATACGCTGATTTCATCGCCTGGATAAAGTCGGGCGGGTGGTAGTAAGAAATATACTGCAGCGCGCCGGCTACCGATTCGATGACGTCGTCTTGTTTGATGATTGTGGGCATAGGCCAGCAGCGAATTTTTGAGTTATGTTGGAAATCAGATTGTAGGGAAGGTTAAACCACGGCGGGCACGGCGATGGCGTAGTCTGCCACCGTGAATGTGCTGAGCTCAGGTTGTCCGGCTGTTTATGCGGAGGCGCCTTTTCGGCGCGCCGTTACTTCAGCGTAGTGCTTTTCGTAATCGGTAAAGTTGGTGCCCATGATGCGGTCCCAGAAATTGAAATACAGGCTGTAATTGCCGTCGAACTTCGCATGGTGCATGTTGTGGTGGGTTGAGGTATTGATCCATTTGAGAACCGGGTGCGTTGCCCAACCGGTGGGGAAAAACTCATAACCCAGGTGCCACCAGATGTTCATGAGCATGGCGTAAAAGGTGTGCCCGAGCAGCACCCAAAAATGCGTGGGAATCAATGTCGTAAAGATGACAAGGTAAATACCTTCAAGAAAAGCTTCGAGTGCGTGGAAGTTGTAGGCAGCGAGGGGGGAAGGATTCGTCGAGCGGTGGTGCACCAGGTGAATGAGGCGGTAGAGGCCCTTGCGGTGAACCAGGCGGTGCATCCAGTAGAACCAGGTTTCGTGCCAGATGGTTACGGCTACAATGGTAAAAATTATATAAAGTGTACCACCGTATTTGCCTGCATCGCGGTAGATTTCACCCGGTAAGTAGCCGGCCTTTCTGGCCGCTACGGTGCCGATGCCGATCAGGGTAAAGACGGTCAGGGTAACCGCAGACTGAAGAATCTCGTACCGCACGCGCTCCCACTTGGGGAATGCCTGCTGGATACGGAAGCGCTGGAAGTACTTTTTCTTCCAGATCCAGAAGATGAATAAGGCCAGGCCCGCCAGCGGATAGTAGCGGACAAAATTCAACTTGAGCTGAAACAACCCAATGGTACCGATACACTCCCAACTGAGTTCGCAGGCGAAAGGCATCCGCTAACTGCAAGTAGTACCCCGAAGGGTACCAGCTTACTTCATCTTGTATTTTTTCTTGAACTTGTCTACGCGACCTGCTGTATCGACCAGCTTGGTCTTGCCCGTGTAGAACGGGTGGCAGCTCGAGCAAATCTCGACAAAGATTTCTTTTTTGGTGGAGCGCGTTTTGTGCTCAGCACCGCACGCGCAGCGAATCACCGCGTCTTCATAAACGGGATGTATACCTGCTTTCATATAGCCCGAACCCGGATTCGACACAGGTTGGCAAATGTTTTGCTGTTTTGCTTGACCGACCGTCTCTGACGCACTGCAGGAAAACAATGCCCGAGAGTAAGTACGAGTTCGACCAAACCCGCGCCGCGATAGGTGCCAACGAACTCGACAACGCCGAACGAAGAGAGATGCTCGAACGCTTCAAGTCTGCCGGTGGGCAGGTGCTGCGCGAGAAGAGTGTTGCTGAAAAACAGGAAGAGGCACGCCGTGCTGCTGAAGCGCGTTCTGCCGGGGCCGGTGGTGTTGCCGCCCGGCCGGCAGGTGGCGGCGGAGGTGCGATACCCGAGACGAAACTTCCTTCAGAATTGCGCCGCGAACAGGCACGCGAAGAAGCAGATCGCGCGCAACGGGCCCGTGCCGAGTACGAAAAGGCGCTCAAGAAACTCAAGGGGCCCGGTGCACGCTTCATGGTTAAGCTGCGCTGCTTTCTGGCAGGTATTACCCCCTTTGCCGGCAATGTCATCAAACCGGGTTTTGTGCAATTTCTCAACCTCGAGCTCAAGCAGGCGCTGATCGAGTTCAACCTGATCGGTAACGACCTCTTTCTGCAGCGACCCTCGATCGGTAAAAAGATCATGCACAACCTTGAT
Organism: Turneriella sp.; assembly: GCA_046346875.1. Lineage (GTDB taxonomy): Bacteria > Spirochaetota > Leptospiria > Turneriellales > Turneriellaceae > Turneriella. The sequence goes on from JAXMHG010000002.1 coordinate 616,325, forward strand.
GGCAAGAACCCGCTGCTGATGGAAACCCTCGAATACGCGCACCACATGTACAACAGCGAATACTTCAATACCTTCGCGACTGCCGCGCAGAATGGTGCGGCAGTACCCGTCGAGAGCGCGGCGGCGGCGATCAAGTCGATCTACCGGACACTGTACATACTCTATCCCTTCCAGGAGACCTTTCGCAAGGCGATGGGCTACGCGCTCGATGTCTTTACCCCCGAGGCGCAGGCGGCCAAACTTTCGCAGGAATCGCTGCAGGGCATGATTCTCAAACAGAAGCGTTTTCACGCGAATACGAAGATTGCATTCCAGACAGCGTTTCCCAAGCTCTTCCACCTGGTATGCCTGGCCGATGGCACCGATTATCCGCCGTTTTCGCCGCTGCTCGAAAAGGCGATCCAGGTAGCGCAGAATGATAAATTAGGCCAACGCAAGAAAGGCGACGGTTCGACGCTAGAGTCACAGGCGGCTGACCAGCCTGTCGAGGGTGCGCAGCCCGAAGAGAAAGCCGAGGAAAAGAAAGAAGAGGAAAAGAAGGGCGGTATCTACGATACCAAAGAATACCAGTACGGCTTTTCGCTCATGAAAATGCGCAATCCGCAGCAGCTGGTCGAGCGCTATGACAAGTCCCAGCGTATGCTGGAAAAGGTGCCGATCAATGATCGTATCCTGCTTTCCTACCTGTACTTCATGGAATTCGACTACGAGTATTCGTTTGTCCTGACGACGAACAAGATATCGATCAACGTCGACTATTCCGGGGGAGTGAAATCGGATTACAAGAAGCAGATGGCCGACCTGTATAACGAGTCCCGCGCGATCATAAAGGCCTACGAAAAATACGAAGAAATGCTGCAGGAATACCGGGCGGCCAAAGACCGGAAATCCTCGAACTACATAGAAAAATCCAAACTCGAAGAGAAAGCGAAGGGCAGGGCTGACATGGAAGGCCGCAACACGCGTGGCCTGATCCGCGCATTCATGGATAACGTGGCCAAATCGATGGCGTACCTGATCGCCGACATGAAAGGCGCCAAACAGATCGTCGCCAACATGGACGAAGCGGTCAAATTCGATGCCGAGTTCGAAAAGGGCAAGCGGCTTAACGGCAAGCCAGTCAAGCAGTGCATCATGGATGCCTACTGTTTTGCCGTGGCATTTAAAGAGCGCCTGGCGAACGGCGACCTGTTCCCGCTGACGCCAATGACCGACGAAGAAATGCAATCCTCCTTTGGCCAGAGCTTTGGCGTCAAAGCGGCTGAAACCCCGGATACATCAGAAATCTGATGCGTGCGCTCGGCGTTATACCCGCCCGGTTTGCTTCGACCCGGTTTCCCGGTAAGCCGCTGGCTAAAATTGCCGGCAAGCCGATGATTGAATGGGTATGGGGTGCAGCAAAAAAATGCAGCGACCTGTCGCGGATTGTTGTCGCTACCGATGACGAGCGTATCGCGCAGGCCGTGGCGGATTTTGGCGGAGAAGCGGTGATGACCCGTGATGACCATGTTTCGGGCTTTGACCGCATTGTCGAGGTCGCGCAGAAATTTCCTGATTTTTCGCATTATGTTAACGTACAGGGCGATGAACCCCTGCTGCCGGCAGAAAACATTTCGGGTGCGCTGGCGCTCTTTGCATCCCACGGTGAACGCTGTGATATTGCCACGACGGCGGTCCCTTTTGCGGCGCTGGCTGATTTCCAGAACGAGAACATGGTCAAGGTAGTGCTGGCGCATGACGGCCGGGCGCTGTATTTTTCTCGCTCGCCGGTTCCGTTCTACCGCAAGGGTAGTTTTGATGGGGTGCTGCGGGCGCTTAAGCACCAGGGCCTGTATGCGTACTCGCGTGATGCCTTGTTGCGCCTCGCCGGGCTCAAAGTCGCTGCGCTCGAAGAGGCAGAGAGCCTGGAGCAGCTGCGCTTTCTCTACAACGGTTTCCAGATCTACGTGCACGTCGCAACACACGATTCGCCGGGTGTCGATGTCCCCGACGATATCGGCCGCGTGGAAAAACTGATCTCCCCCTGATGCCTGGCGTACCTGACTACTGGCATACGGGCATGCGCCACCTGCACGAACGCGACGAGGTACTCTCGGGCTTCATGCAGCACTACAAGATACCCAGCCTCACTCTGAAAAAAGATTCCTTCACGACACTCGCGCGTGCTATTGCAGGCCAGCAGATTTCGGTCAAAGCAGCCGACGCCGTCTGGCAACGCGTGGTACTTGCCGTGGGTGGCAAGCCGGTGAAAATCGGCCCCAGCGCAGTGCTGAGCCTTCGGCCTGCAAAGTTGCGTGCCGCCGGTTTGTCTGAACGCAAGGTGGAATACATCCGCCATCTCGCCGAGCGCTTTGTCCGTCGCGAGGTATCTGCGGCCCGGCTCGCACGGCTGGCCGACCACGAGGTCAAGCGTGAACTCACGGGCCTGAGGGGCATTGGCCCGTGGACTGCAGATATGTACCTGATATTCAATCTCTGGCGGCCAAACGTGCTGCCGCTCGGTGACGTGGGGTTAATTCGCGCGATAGAACAGAACTACTGCCGAGGACGCAATGCTTCGCAGCGGAAGCTGCGGGAGCTGCAGCAACGCTGGCAACCGTACTCAACCATTGCGGTCTGGTACCTCTGGCGCAGCCTCGATCCGTATCCGGTGGAATATTAGATACCCATACAGATGAGGCTACGCCTCATCTGTATGGGTTGTTAGTTCTGCTGTATCTTCAATTCGTACGTCTGCGCGAAGCTATTGCCCTTGAGGTCTTTCGCCTCGACACTGACTTTTTTCGCCCGGCGCACCTGCGGGGTGAGTGAATAGAAATTCCGGTAAAAAATATCTTCAAAAGGTTGCCCACCGGAAAGCCGCCAGATACCTTCCTTGAAGAATATCTTGTCGAAGCGGACATTCAGTGTTTCCTTGTCATCGAGTAAGACACGGTACTCAAAAACTCCCCAGCGCTCGCGCCCAATGCCCTGGTCCTGCAGCAAGAGGTACACAGGATAATCGGCGGTCATACGGAACGGTTTGGCCGGATTAATACTGGCAAATTTGTCGATCAGCAGGATGCCCCATTCTTTCGCCAGCGGTGGTTTGGTGTCGCGGTAATACGTGTCTCCCATGATCAGCAGCGGGTTGAGCATGGCACGCTCGGACGGCTGGTAGACAAAAAAATGCAGGTGAGGCCCGCCTGAGTGTCCCGTATTACCCGAGATGCCAATTTTCTCGGCGCGCGCGATGGGAGCTTCAGCCACGATATTTTCCGGCACCGATTTCAGGTGCATGTAGCCGGTCCACGTATCGCCGTGGTCGAGCACGATGGTGTTGCCACCACCAAAGGGCATTTCGCCTGGTATAGCTTCGGCGTTGATACGGTAGAGCAGCCGCGCATCACGCGGGCTGAGAACCTTGAAGCCTTCACCGGGCAGGTCGATGCCGTTGTGAAAGTGGTCGAGGCGCGATTCGCCGAAGGTGGAGCTAATCTGGTATTTCTTATCTTTTTCGACCGGCCATTCGAGCGCCGGGTTCTGCGCGTCGATGAATGCACCGAACAGGACCAGGTCCAGTAATACCACCAGCCATAACCGCATGGCGTCTGATGCTTGTCAGAAATACACTCCGTCAACTCAAAGCACAAGCGTCTGCTGCCGCGCTTGACACAACAAAAAGCCGGGGCAGGCAGGTCCGATGAACGTCAACGCATACTCACTGGCCGAGTCGATCGACCTCGCCGCTGTGGCGCGCCGCCTGGGGCGCAACCCAATCGCGCAGACCAACCGCGAAATGTTTTTCTCTGAAGGCCGTGGCTTTTTTGGCGTCTACAGCTTCGGGGCCGTCGTGTTCTGCAACCTGAATCCGGCAGATGAAGTCAGGTTGCGTGAATATGCTACGGGAGCAGCCCAAAACCAGCATACACAAATATTGGCAGAAGATCATACAATCAAGACGGGTCGGTTGGCTTTTGTCCCGTCAGAGATAACTGTTCCTAAGACCGATGCCGCGACGCTGCGCGTCATCATGCAGAACCTGGCCTATTCGGTTTCACTCGACCACTACCGCCGGGTTGCGGCGGAGCTGCTGGCAGTGGTGCGGGGCCAGTCAGAAAATCTCGAGCGCAAGGGGAAAATCACGCTCAAAGAACGTGAGCTGCACCACTTCATCGGCCGGGTACTCAATATCCGTAACCGGATGACCGAGCACTTTCATATCTTCGGCAATCCCCCCGAGGCGTGGGAGAACAAGGCACTGACTGCAGTGCAGCAGGCGATGGTGGCAAGCCTCGAAATGCCGTCGCGTATCGCCGAAGTCGAATCCAGTTTTGCCAATATCGAAGAAAACCTGCACATGCTCAACGAGTTACACGTGCACCGGCAAAGCCACCGCATCGAGATCATCATTACTCTTCTGATACTGATTGAAGTGCTCGACCTGATCGGCGACAAGCTCAAGATTTTTCACTGATCGCGTTTAGTAAAATACTCGCGAAAGATGGTGCCCAGGATGATAATGCCTGCCATGATCGTACCCTTGATTGTCCCGGAAATTTTTGAAACACCGATACGCTTGCGGTAGCTCACTGGCACTTCTTTGCTGCGCAGTTGCAGACGGGCTGCCTTGATCTGCATTTCGACAGTCCAGCCAAAATTGCGGTCGCGCATGCCGAGCAGTTGCAGGGCACGGACGTTAATCGCGCGGAAGGGGCCGAGATCGGTATAGCGCTGGCCGTAAAGCAGCCGAATGAGAAATGTCGAAAGCCAGTTACCGAAGCGCTGCTGTATTGTCAGCGAGCCACGTTCGCGCACTGCGCCGGCAGCTGTGCGCGAGCCGATCACCAGGTCGGCCTGGCCATCGGCGATCGGGCGAACCAGCAGTGGAAACTCGCCTGGGAAATCGGAATAGTCTGCATCGATAAAGAGGACAATTTCCGTCTCGGCCGGAAGGTGCGCCAGTGCCTTGAGGCAGGCCGCTCCGTACCCGCGCTCTGTTTCTTGTACGACGAGAGCTCCGGCCTTGCGTGCCACGGCCGCTGTTTGATCGGTTGAGCCATTATCGCAGACGATGATATATAACTGCAGGTTTGCCTTGCGTGCCGTAACCTTGAGGTCAGAGATGACCAGCGCGATTGAGCGCTCTTCATTGAGCGCCGGGATAACCACCGAAATCAGCCCCGTGTCAGTTTGGCGTCGTTTCTGTGTTGGCTTTTCTGACCGGGTACGTGACCGGCTTGCTTCTCTCATAGTTCAACGCGCTGTTTCAGCGACTGGGTAATTGCCTGCGTCTCGGCGTAGTCGAGCATCTGGCCCAGCGCCAGGCCGGTCGCGATACGGGTGACGCGCACCCCTGCAGGTTTGAGCATGTCGGCAATATAGTGACCGGTCGCGTTACCTTCAACGCTCGGATTGGCCGCGACGATCACTTCTTTGAGATGGAGATTTTTGACCCGCTCGGCCAGCTGTGGCATTTTGAGTTCATTGGGACCAATGCCGTCGAGGGGCGAGAGTACACCGCCGAGCACATGGTAGTAGCCAAAGAACTCGCCCGTATTTTCCACCGCATAGATGTCTGAGGGATGTTCAACCACGCAGAGTGTTTCGCGGTTACGCCGCGGATTATCACAGTACGGGCAGGGCTCACCCTGGCTTTTATAAGCTCCGCAGCGCTCGCAGCCGGAGATGCGGTCTACCAGCTGCGAAATAACGTGATTAAAATTTTCTGCGTACGGTTTTCCCTGGCGGATAAAATCGAAGGCAATGCGCATTGCCGAGCGCCGCCCGATGCCGGGCAGCGACTGGATTGCCTCGATGGCGGCTAATAACTCGGGTGGCATATTTCAATATGATGTGCGGCAATGCCTCACATCATATTGCCTAACATGCCTTTCATGTCAGACATCACCTGCTTGCGGGCGTCTTTCTGCGCCTCCTGGATAGCTTTTTTGATCAGCTTTGGCAGGACCTTAATTTCATCGGGATCGAGCAGCGCGGTGTCAATTTCGAGATCGATCAGGTTGGCTTCACCATCGACAGTCGCCTTGACCGTACCGCCGCCTGTTTCAGCAGAGACCCGCATGCTGCCAAGTTTCTTCTGCACCTGTTTCATCTGTTGCTGGGCTGCACGCATCTGGCCCATCATGTCTTTAATATCACCTAAACCCATGGTTGCGAATGCCGAAAGCAGATACTGCGTAAACGGTAATTAGGCGTTAGTCGTCGTGCAGGGTTTCGGCGTAGGCCATCAGCTTCAGGGCCTCGTTCTTTGAAATCTTGTTTTGCGCCAGCATGGACTGTACAACCTCGCGCAGCGTGGTCAGCGTCTGCAGTTCTTCAGCCGGGTCGCGCTTGCGAAACAGATCCAGCCAGCGCTTGGGGGATTTTTCGCTCTTCAGAGCATAGAGGTGCTGCCTGAGCATACGCTCCCTCATTGCGGGAATTTCGGCAGCCAGCATATTGAGCCGTGCCACCAGTTCGTCGATGTCGTCGCTCGTGAACTGCAGGACATTGGTCATCTCGTTGCGGCCACCCGAGCGTGAATAGCAGGTGTAGCGGGCCTCGTCGGCATTGTAGACGACCTTGTAAATGAGGGGGCGATCGGCCAGCAGATCGACGAGGAAAGTCCAGACCAGTTCACGGCCCTCTTTGAGCCCCCAGGGTTTACCACGCCTCAGGTTGCCGTATTCGACCAGCGACTTGGAGTCTTTGCGCAGCTTCTGGAAGAGCCGGGCAGTCACCTTGTTGATGCGGCGCCGGATGCGCCAGACCCCGAACCAGGGTAGGCGGTGGTGGACATTTTTCAGCTCTTTGATCATGAGCGCGGGTGCAAGTTGAGGTCTGACAGCGGCCGTCAAGTAGACCGTAGGATCGCTTGACGATCTGTTTTTTTGCTATATATTGATCGTATGCCAACGTATGATTATAAGTGCGCCGACTGTGGCCGTATTTTTGAGAAATTCCACGGCATGAATGAAACCCCCCAGGTGGCTTGCCCTGAATGCAGCTCGGCAAACACGGCACGCCAGGTGAGCCTGGGCGCCGGCATTGTCTTTAAAGGTGCGGGTTTCTATGTAAATGACTACAAGAAGTCTGATGCATCGGGCGGGTCAGCAACCAAGGCCAAATCCGAGACAAAATCGGAATCGACTACCAGCACTGAAACCAAGTCAGCTCACTCCTGTGGGCCGGGCTGTGCCCACGGCTGAAAAGCATCCCCAGTATCTCTCCCAAGGCGGAATAATGTCAGAAACCCCAGTTCAGGAATTTTCACGGCCCACAGTCGAGGTGAACACCTACAAGAAGGCCAATACCCTCAAGGCCAAAGTTCTTGAAAACCGCATCCTGTTCCGCGATGGCGATGAAAACGACATCCGGCACATCGTGCTCGATGCCAAAGAGATGAACTACCTCGATGGCCAGAGCGTCGGGGTGATTCCCCCGGGTGTCAACGAAAAGGGTAACCCGCACGCGGTGCGACTCTATTCCATCGCCTCGCTGGCATCGCGCCTGCCACACAGCGAAAACCTGACGCTTTGTGTGAAGCGCGCTGTCACGAAAGACCCGGTGACAGGCCAGGTCTACCGGGGCGTCGCTTCGAATTTTCTCTGCGATACAAAACCCGGCGACGAAGTAACGCTGACCGGGCCGGCGGGCCGTAAATTCCTGCTGCCGACCGAGGCGGAGATCCACCGTCCCTATATCTTTATCGCGACCGGCACCGGCATCGCCCCGTTCCGCGGATTTCTGCAGCGCCTGTTCAAACACACGCCGAATTTTCATTCGCCGGTATTCCTGCTGTTTGGCGTTAAGACCAAAGCCGAGTTGCTCTACGATGAGGAGTTCAGGTCTTACCAGCAATCCAACTTTTTTTATTTTCAGGCACTCAGCCGCGAAATGAAGAACAAGGCCGGCGGCCGCTACTATGTGGGTGATATCAAGCACGACCATCCGGGTAAACTCTGGCCGGTAATCAGCGACGAGCGCGCCATCATCTACATGTGCGGCCTGAAAGGAATGGAAGAAGGTGTTTCACACGCAATCAACACGCTCGCCGAACACCATGGCAAGCCGGCCAACTACTACGAACTGATCAAACACCGGATTGTGGAAGAAGTTTATTAGTCACACGGGTTAACGAACCGGGGCAGGAATCGCAACTGCGCTTGCCCTCACGTTGCCGGTCTGTGGCAGTGGATCATGCGAAATTCTCTTCGGGCTATACTTGCGGGTAGCGCAATAAAGGCGGCGGTTCTCGTTCTGGTCGCCACCAGCTTCACTGCATGTTCGATCAAGAAGATAGCCGTGCGCCAGGCCACGGGTTTCTTTGGCGAGAGCCGCAAGGTGTTCGAGCAGGAAACCGACCTCGAGCTGGCAGAAGCTTCGATCGCTTCTAACCTCAAACTGCTCGAGGCGATGCGGGTTCATGACCCGAAGAACGAAGAGCTCAACCTGCTGATCGCTGAGATATATTCAGTCTATACGCTGTCATTTGTCGAAGACAAGATGGAGCAGGCCGAGGCCGATGGTAAAGATACAGAAGTTGCGCGCCAGCGCGAGCGGGCAAAGCAGTTCTACCTGCGTGCGCGCGATTTTGCCGGCCAGGTCCTGTTGCCCCGCCTCGATGTAGCGAGTATGGCTAACCTCAGTGAGAAGGAGCTCAAGGACAAGCTGGCGAAACTCGACAAAGACGATATTGCTCCTCTTTTCTGGTATGCTTTTTCGTGGGGGTCGGCGATTAACCTGGACCGCGAAGATGTTGCGGCTCTTTCAGAGCTCCCCAAGATTGAAATCATGATGGCGCAAGCCAAGGCCTGGGACGAGTCGTACTACTTTGGCGGTGCCTGGCTTTTTGAAGGTGTCTATTTCGGCGCCCGCAACGAGATGATGGGCGGCAATCCCGAACGGTCCAAAGCGGCATTCGAGCGCAACCTTAAGCTGACGGAAGGGAAGATGCTCATCACCCCGTATTTTTACGCGCGTACGTATTGTATCTTCAACCAGGACAAGAAGTGCTTTGACGAAAACCTCAAGCGGGTACTCGATGCACCGGGTGACATACATCCGGGGCAGCGGCTGGCCAATGTGCTGGCCAAGAAGAAGGCCGAACGCCTGGTCAAACGCCGGGCCGATTTTTTCGTCGACTAGCAGCCTCCTGCAAAAGGGATTTATGGCCTGTTGCGGCATTTTAATTATGTCGCATGAAATCCGCCCTTGTCGTACTGGCCCTGGCGCTGCCTTCTCTCGTTTCAGCCGAAGAGATTTTTCTCTCGTGCCAGGTCACCCAGATCGCAGCTTCTGAAAAAGAGGGGCGTACCGATGCGAAGCTCAAGAAGATTGCGAAATTTCTTGAGAAAGATGCAGCGACGCAGAAGTACCAAAGCTTTCGTTATGTCGGCAAACGCTCGCTGAACGCCACAAAAACCAGTTCAGGCACGGCCAAACTGAAAAATGGGGACAAACTCTCGGTGCGCGTAATTTCGGTGCACCGGGCGCAGAAGAAGAATACCCTTACCATAGACCTAACTGTCGGCGGCAGCAGCTCGCAAAAGAGTTTTATTGACCGCGATTACCTGATTGTTCCGGCCGGTTCGCTCGACAAAAAATCGGATCTCGTGGTGGCACTGCACTGCCCGGTGTTTCCATGAAAGCAAAAGCAAAGCAGCGGCCAGCGGCAAAAAAGAAAGCCGTCGCGGCCAAAGCACCGGTGAAAAAAACTTCTACTAAAGAATCGTACCATGATGCGCAGCGCATCGTCGTGCTCGATTTTGGCAGCCAGTACACGCAGCTGATTGCGCGCCGGTTGCGCGAGCTGCGTTACTATGCAGAGATCCACCCGCACACGCTAATTGCAGAAGAAATTAAAAAGCTCAACCCCGCGGGCGTCATACTCTCGGGCGGGCCGTCGTCTGTCTATGAGAAAGGGGCACCGCAGGTAGATAAAAAGGTTTTTGATCTCGGTGTGCCGGTGCTCGGCATCTGCTATGGCCTGCAGCTCATCTGCCACCTGAATGGCGGCAAGGTCGCTGCGTCAAAAGAACGTGAATATGGCCGTGCGACCTTGCGCGCGCGCAAAAGTTCACCTCTGCTGACCGGCATCAAGTCAGGTCAGGTGTGGATGTCGCACGGTGACAAGATTGTCAGCCTGCCGAAACGTTTTTCCGTGATCGGCACTTCTGAGAATTCGCCGATGGCTGCTTTTGCCGATGAGAAGGCGCGTATCTACGGGCTGCAGTTCCATCCTGAAGTGCACCATTCCACGCAGGGCAAGGCGATCCTGAAGAATTTTGCTTCGGCGATCTGCGGCATGAAGCCCAACTGGACGATGAGCCGCTTCGTCGAAGAGAAGATTGCCGAAATTCGCGCGCAGGTCGGTAAAGAGCGCGTCCTCCTGGGGCTTTCGGGCGGTGTCGACTCGACCGTCACGGCCAAACTTTTGCATGACGCGATCGGTGACCAGCTCACCTGCGTGTACGTTGATACCGGTCTCATGCGCAAGGGTGAAACCGAAGCGGTTCGCCAGCGTTTCAAAAAAGAATTTGGCATTAAGCTCGAAGTGGTCGATGCCGAAGAGCGCTTTCTCAAGGCGCTTGCCGGGGTCGACGAGCCCGAACAGAAACGCAAAATCATCGGCAAACTTTTCCTCGATGAATTCGGCGCAAAAGCCAAAGAACTTGGCCACCATGAATTCCTCGCGCAGGGTACGCTTTATACCGATGTCATTGAATCTGTGTCCGTCAAAGGACCATCACAGACCATCAAGTCACACCACAACCGCGTGCAGGGCGTACTTGACCTGATCAAGGCGGGCAGGGTGATCGAACCGCTTTCAGAACTCTTCAAAGACGAAGTCCGCCGGCTGGGCCAGGCGCTCAAGATCAACCGCGAACTGCTGTTCCGCCATCCTTTCCCGGGGCCGGGGCTGGCTATTCGTATTCTCACGGCTGTGACCAAGGAGAACCTGGCGACGCTGCGCGACGCCGACGCGATCATGCTTGACGAGCTCAAAACTTCGGGCTGGTACCAGAAGGTCTGGCAGGCGGGAGCGATCTTTTTGCCGGTGCGCTCGGTCGGCGTGATGGGCGATAACCGCACGTATGAGAACGTTATCGCGTTGCGTCTCGTGACCTCCGAAGATGGCATGACTGCTGACTTCGCACACCTGCCGTACGATGTGCTGGCAAAAATTGCTTCCCGCATCATTAACGAAGTGCGGGGTGTGAACCGCGTCGTCTATGATATCTCTTCGAAACCGCCTGCAACAATTGAGTGGGAGTAAACCCGTTCTGTTCAATACACTGCGCTATGGCACGTTAGGCGTGCTGCTGTTGTCGGGCGCGCTGCTGGCGCAGCGACCCGACAGCTGGGAAAAAGAACGGGCCAACGCTGAAGCTCCCACAACAAAACGCAGCGCGGAGCCAGCGGGCAACCTCGGTAAGCCGCTCGACGAAGTCTGGCGAATCGTGTTTCATAATTCCAAGGGCAAAGACATCGTGCTCGACTGTGAAGTTGCGCGAACTGAAAAAGAAAAAGAGCGGGGCCTCATGTTTCGCAAGTTTCTCGGTAAGAACCGGGGAATGATTTTTGTCTACAACCAGCCCGACCAGATGAACTTCTGGATGCAGAATACGCTGATACCGTTGAGCATTGCCTACGTACACGAGAAACTTTTTATCGCGAGCATCCACGACATGAAACCATTGTCGCTCGATATTGTGAGCTCTGATATTCCTGTCTTGTATGCCATCGAAGCTAATGTCGGCTGGTTTAAGAATAACCACATTCTCTCAGGCAATCGTATCACGATCTATAAGAACCCGGCGGATTACAAGGTGGAGACGAAGAGCAAGTACCGCCAGGAAGTCCCGACACCCTGAGACTCAGTGGACGCCTCCTCCCTTTACCAAAAAAAGCTAGTATCGAAAGAACAGTACCGCGCCCTGTGCGTGGGGCAGTACGGTTCGAGTTATTTCCCGAACAAGCGCAGCCAGGAAGAATCGCTGCGCGAGCTGCTGATGCTGGCAGAGACCGCGGGGGTAAAAACCCTGCATGAATTGTTTTTTCATCATACCGACATACACCCGGCAATGTTCTTCACCTCGGGGCAGATAGAAAAGATACGCCAGGTGCTTTCTGATCTGCAGCTCAATTTACTTTTTGTTGATGCGCAGCTCAAGCCTAACCAGCTGAGAAATCTTGAAGAAGAACTCAAAGTGCGCGTGCTTGGCCGCATTGAGATCATTCTCGATATTTTTGCCATGCGGGCACGCACGCGCGAAGCATTGCTGCAGGTGGAGTTAGCCCAGCTGCTCTATATACTTCCCCGCCTCAAGGGTTTGGGTGGAGTGCTCTCGCGGCAGGGCGCTACAGGTGCACCCGGTATTGGCACGCGTGGCCCCGGCGAGACCATGCTGGAAACGGACCGGCGTTATATACGCCGGCGCATCCAGAAAATCCGCCGCGAGCTGAAGGATGTCGAGCGCCACCGCGGCACTGCACGGCACGGGCGGAACCTGACGACCTTTGCGCTCGTCGGTTACACGAACGCCGGCAAGAGCAGCGTGCTCAATGCGCTCTCGTCTACCTCGCAAAAGGTTTTTGCCGAAGATAAACTCTTCGCGACACTCGATACCTTTTCGCGCAAGATCTATCTCGGCGAGAAAGACTTCAAGCCGAACTATGGGATCGTGACGGATACCGTGGGTTTTATCCGTAACCTGCCCGCTTCGCTCGTCGCCGCCTTCCAATCGACGCTCGACGAGATACGCCACGCGGACGTGATTATTGAAGTGCATGATGCATCGAGTGCGCAGATGGCCGACGAGATGCAGGTTGTTGCAGAAGAACTCGAGCGCCTGGGCGTACATGAAAAGCCCCGTATACTCTATTTCAACAAAGAGGACCTGGTCTTTGCCGAGCACCGGGCCGAGTTGGCGGAAAAGTTCCCGCAGGCTGTCTGGGGTAATGCCCTGTCAAAAGAAGGTGTACAGCCGCTGCGGGGAAAACTGGCAGAATACGATCATCCGCATGGCGTTTCTACAGTGGCTGCCGAATAGCCCCTGGCAATTACTTTCCGCTGAATTTCGCTTTGCGCTTTTCCTGGAAGGAGCGGATACCCTCAGCGGCATCTTCGCTCTGGAGTATTAACAGAAGATCGGGGGAGAGACGTTCGGCTGCTGCCTGAAAGCCTTCTTCGGATGATCGGCGCGACGAAGCAAGCGTGGCCCGGACGGCCAACGGAGATTGGTCTGCTATAGCCGAGGCAATCTGCAGCGCGCGTTCTCGCAGTTTGGGCTGTTCGACAATCTCCTGTATCAGGCCGATGCGCAGCGCTTCGCTGGCGGGAAACATTTCGCCGGTCAGCATGTATTTCATCGCGTTGCCCCAGCCGCACTGCGCTGGAAAACGCATCGTTGCGCCGCCAAACGGGAATACCCCGCGCTGCACTTCCATCTGCCCAAATTTGGTACTGGGGGTTGCGATGCGGACGTCGCTTGCGAGCATGAGTTCGATACCGAGCGTCAGGCAGAAGCCGTGTGCAGCGACCACTACGGGTTTGGTTTTGGTGCGGCCAGAAACCGCCCATGCGTCAATGCCGTCTTTGCCGGAGAGCAGGGTGCCATTTTTCTTGATACCCTCGGCGACTTCATTGAGTTCGAGGCCGAGTGTGAAATGTTTACCCTCTGCCTGCACGAGCCCTACGCGGATTTCAGGATCATTTTCCATCTGTTCATAGGCGGCGCCGAGCTCGCGCAGCATGGCTGTATTAAAGGCATTGTTTTCTTTCGGGCGGTTAAAAGTGATCACCAGCACGTGGCCGGTCTTTTCAGTCAGGATATACTCGGACATGGGAGCTTGTAGTGGTTGCTACAGGCGGGTCAAGAATTTCGCAGCCTGCTAGCGCAGGAATATCTCGCGGCCGAGGTACTTGCTGTATTCTGACCAGGCTGAGTCCGTATTCCTGTTTTCGGCGTTCTTTTGCAGGTCGTGAAAGATAAATTGTGTTGAATCGATTGCGTCGGCGGCGTGCACCAGGTACGCCTCGAGAAAGCGCGGTTCTTCAATCGCTCCCCAGCTGCGCCGGCCCTGGTGGGCGAGCAGAACGTGTTCGAGCTTCGCGCGCGTCAGCGGGTGCATCTTGACGAGCTTCAGCTTCTCTACCAGTTTTTCGTAACCCAGCAGCGTGTGCCCCTTCAGCCGACCGGCTTCGGAATGTTCGTAATGGCTCAGGAGAAAATTGTATTCGTCGGTTTTACCGATGTCATGCAGGAAAGCTCCTGCGACCAGCAGGTCATGGTCTGCGTGCGGGTAAATTTTTGCCAGCGCTGCTACCTGGCGCATGACATTGAGTGTGTGCTCCATCAGGCCACCGATATAGGCATGGTGTATCTGGCGCGAAGCCGGGGCCTCGACAAACAGGCGCATGAATGCCCGGTCGCGCAGGAACAGGCTGCAGACTTCTTTGAGTTCGTTCGAGGCGATCGCCCCGATCATCTGCCGCATCTCGGTGTACATCTGCCGCCGGCTGAGTGGCGTTCGTGCCTGGAAGCGGCTGAGCTCCTCTGTCTCGGCAGCCGCCTCGACCTTCATGAGTTTGATCTGCTTGACGTTCTGGAATTCTTCAACGATACCCTGGATACGGATAACCTTTCCAGGACGCGCGATCTCTGCAGTCTTCTTCAGTTCGACAGGTGCCGCAAAAAGTATCGCAGGCATGTGGCCTGAGGCATCGGCGAGCATCAGGCGCAGGAAGGGTTTGTTGTTCTTGGCGCTCTGCATGGTCGCCCGGCGTACCAAAAAGCGGCCTTCTTCGAGCAGGCCGTTCTGCAGGTCACGGATATAGGGCGAACGTTCTGTGGAGAAACTCATCGGTCAGGTGAATTGCCGGGCCTTCGGGTTAAAGTGCGCCGGGCTCAGGATCGTGTCGTTGCGTGATGGTTCGCGGTGTTCCGGGTAATCCGTTGTGAAGTGCAGGCCGCGGCTTTCTTTGCGCGCGAGCGCCGAACGAATCGTCAGCTGCGCGACGAGCGCCAGGTTGCGGAGTTCAAGCAGGTCGCGTGAAATGACCGTCCGGTTGTAGAAATCGATGATCTCGCCATAAATGACATCCACACGGCGGAGCGCACGTTCCAGGCGCAGGTTCGACCGCACGATACCGACATAATCCCACATAATGGAACGGATTTCTTTGAAGTCATGGCTGATCAACACCCACTCTTCAGGGTTCTTGGTGTTCGTATGATCCCATTCTGTCAGGCGGCTGGCTGTAGCACGGAAAGGGTCGAGCGATGCCTTGCCTGCAAGTACATGGTCGAGCGCACGTTGTGCAAAAACGAGCCCCTCAAGCAGCGAATTGGATGCGAGACGGTTGCCGCCGTGTACCCCTGACGAAGCGACTTCACCGATCGCGTAGAGGTTCGCGAGGTCGGTAAGCCCATCGTAGTTCACCAGTACTCCGCCGCACATGTAGTGTACTGCGGGTACAACGGGTATAGGCTCGCGAGTGATATCGATATTAAACTGCTCTTTGAGAGTGCCAAAGATCAGCGGGAAGTGCTCTTTAATGAATGCGGCGTCGCGGTGGGAGATATCGAGCCAGACGTAATCGAGACCGTCACGTTTAAGCTCCGCATCGATTGCCCGGGCAACAATGTCGCGCGGTGCAAGCTCACGCTGCTCGTGGTAGTCCTGCATGAAGGCACGCCCGGTACGCGGGTTTTTGAGTATTGCGCCTTCTCCCCGCATCGCTTCGGTGATGAGAAAAGCGGGTGTTCCCGGGGGAGCTTTGCCCTTGAGTGCCAGTGCTGTCGGGTGAAACTGGAAAAACTCCATGTTGCGCACGCGGCAGCCTGCGCGGTATGCCAGCGCTACACCATCGCCGGTCGATACAGGTGGGTTTGTTGTTACAGGGTAAACACGGCCGGCACCGCCGGTTGCGAGAATAGTATAGTCTGCGTGAAAAAGATCAATCTCGTTGGTGGCCGCATCGAGCACATAGGCTCCAAACACGGTCGTGGAGTTGCTGCGCTGCGGCAGGTGGTGTTCGGTCGCCAGCTCTACCACGCAGTGGTTGGTCAGCAGGCGGATATTGGGTTCGGCCGAAACGCGCTCAAGAAGAAACGATTCAAGTGAACGTCCCGTGTGATCATGAGTGTGCAGCACGCGCGATTCGCCGTGGCCACCTTCGCGGCCGAAATGCAGCTTGCCATCTTCGCCGCGCGTGAATGGCATGCCGAGGTCGATGAGCTCCTGTACACGGCGCACTCCCTCGCGTACCAGGATGCCGACTGCTTCTTCGTCGCACAGGCCAGCGCCTGCCGCCAGTGTATCGGCGAGATGCTTTTCCGGGTTATCCCAAGTGCCGAGCGCGGCAGCGATGCCACCCTGCGCATAGGTCGTGGCCGCATTGTCGACCTTGTCCTTTGTCACGATGGTTACAGTGCCGTGCTTTGCGGCTTTGAGTGCGAAGAAGAGGCCGGCGATGCCCGAGCCAATGACCAGAAATTGCGGGGCGGGAGCGTTTGCACTCACGAATCACAACTCCTGAAGGTCAAATAGCCCGACCACAGAATTAACAGAATGAGACTATAGTGGAAAACCACGCCCTGTCGCCGTGGTTAATGGACTTATGGTGAAAACAGACTGCCCAGCCAGCGGTTGGTTGTCTCAACGACCGCGGCGGGAATTTCGTGCTGGCCTTGGAAAGCGTGCAGTTCACCCTGAGCACCATTGGTTGTCAGCAGTTCATAAAGCCGTTCGGCCGCCTGGAACGGCAATACCGGGTCGAGCCTGCCATGCGACTGGTGAAAACGCAGCGTCCTCTGCTGGTCGGCAAACTTCGCTTTTGCCATGTTCTCCCAGCCGGTGCGGTTTACCAGAGTACCAGAAAATATCAGCAGGCCTGCGAATTGCTCTTTGTGATGGAGCGCAATTTCTGTCGCGAGCATCGAGCCCTGTGAAAAACCGCCGATCACTGTTCTCGCCGGGTCACACTCGAGTTTCTGCATCGCTTCGATGATGCGGTCACGCGCCTCAGCCATACCAGCGGGCAAAGTTTTGGACAAATCGCGTAATCCACCTTCGCGGCGGATACGCTCGATCTCTGCCCAGTCGATCGGGAACCAGGCGCGGCCTTCGTAACCTGCAGCATACCCCAGGTCAATCTTCAGAATACCATCCGGGTAGATGAAACGCGTACCTTCAGGAAAATTCAGGTACTGTGTGAGTCCTGCAAGGTCATAGGCATTGGCACCATAGCCATGTATGCAGAAGAAGGTATATCCCGGGTTGCTGAGCGAAGTCGAAGCACCCGGTATCTCGACGACTTTCATGCCATCGACGAACTTCTCTACGTGTTGCAGGTAGCGCATGGGGGCTATTGCGGCAAGGCGCCACACGGGTAAATGAATAAGTAGTTTGTTTTCGTTACATACCGGTGACGGAGCAGATGAGCAAAAAACCTCGACTACCTAAAGCTCTGTTATCGTCGTCTTGTTATCTTTCACAAAAGTAACGCGTGTTCGTTGCCTGGTCCGAAAGGCAAGAAACGATGTTTGGTATTTTCTTCGTAACTCTGAGTACCGATTGGGTTGGCCAATTTTCTCCAAAGCTATTCGCGCTACCTGACGGCCACAAGGTGCATTCATATAATCGGCAAACCGCTCCGGGCGAAAATTTCTTCGATTCGTAACGACCAAGCGGCTGATCGCTCGCAGTTTATGAGGAATCGTTCCGAGCAGAATGACTACCTGATTAATAGTTAGTAGATCGATCAGGACGAGTAGGATTGTAACAATCAGCCAATGCTTAGCATAAAACCAAAGGGCAAGAAAATTTACGATCGACAAAGTCACCAGAATCGCAATCGGATACTTTGCCAATCGTAAAGTGAGCAAATTAGCCTTCTAGAGCCGCCTGAAATTTCTCAAGAATCTCCATCATTTTCTGGTCAGAGCCATCTTGTACGGCAACGAGAGTTGATTGCGTATCACCCTCGTAATACAGATAGTATGTAGGGCAGAATATGCCGCAAGTCTTCTCCATTTCGTACCCAAACTCTTTGACGCCGCGCCGTGTGAGAACCTTTACGCCGCGATTGGTATTGATGCACCAACACCGATACTCTTCAGTCAATTCGAGCACTCTCTTGTTCGTCACGATCAGAGCACCATTTACACGATAACCGAGAATCTTTGAGAATATGCGCATGAAGTTTCCAACGATCTTTTGCAGAGGGTTATTTCCCCTTTGCCAGAAATCGGCTTCTATCTTGAATACTATGTTCTCTCCAGGAGTCAATTTTACATCCATCTTGAAATCCTCCAAACTCTAATTCCAGATCCTCGGATCTGGACGGCGACCTTGGGCTAACTGGACAATTCGGATAGTTTTTTTTTACCGAATAGATGTTGCTGTGCACAAATGCCTCACTTTCTTTTCGGTGCTGTGATTTGATATTTTGCTTAATTCATTTGCTCCAATATTTCGTTGACGCGCTCCGAGATACCTGCGAACTCTTGGATAAATCGATAGAATGGAGAAAATTAAATGGAAAAAATTCTTATACTGCGACCGCTTCTCAAGCGCATATCCGAAGGCAGCATTTTTCGTGTGCTCTTTGCCTGGGCTATGCGCATAGAGGCGGCTCTAACGGTGCTCGGTGTAATATACGGCTCGGTGAAGTTGTGGGGCCTGGTCAGGGGCGGAGGAGCAGCAGCCAGCGCCTATTTTGGCTTGTTGATTGTCCAAATTGCGCTACTTATCATGGGGCTTGTCATAGTGAATATTCTCCTCGTGCGCGCTGAAGATATTGCGCGACAGCCGGTCGGCTCTGACTACATCGTGACCCCAATTATCGTGATTTTCCAGAAGACAATGGGTGAAATCGGCGCTGCGGTCTACGGTGTTCTCGGCGTTGCGGGCGGTCTTTTCATCTGGATCGCTGGTGGTGAAATTCCGTTACCGATTCCTGGTCTTTCCGGTGGTGACGGTTTTACGGGCGGATTAATTGCGATGATAATGGGCTTAACCATTGGTTTTGGAATTCTTGCGTTTTCCTATTTTATGGCGGAGCTCACAGGCGCCGTGGTAGATATTGCGCGAAATACAAAAAAATGATTTCAAGGGGGCGAATTCTTCGCCCTTTTTCATCACCGCATCCTTCTGATATAGAGGGTCTTGCTCATTCTCGCGACCACGTCGCCTTTTTCGTCCGTCACTTCGCAGACATAGATTCGATCGAGTTTTTTGGTTTTCCCGAGTTCTGACCGTAAATTAACGAACTCCGCCTCAGGAATATGGAAGTGTGCCGTGACGGTACCTGTTCCAGGTTTTATGAAGTCAATCGCCGCCGCCTTGTCCCAGACGATATAACCTTCGCCCAGGTTGTGCATCAGTAAAAACATAAAGAACGGGTCGCACATCGAATAGAGCGAGCCGCCGAAGTGCGTGCCCACATAGTTGGTATTGCTTTCGACCAGCGTCATGGACGATTCGACGGTATAGCGGTCGATTGTACGCACAGTGATATTTGCGCCGGAATAGGGGCCAAACTGCGAAAAAGCGGCGTCAAAGCCCAAGTCTTCACTCAACTGTTGCCAGCGGGGAAATACGTTCTGTTCAAGCTTGCGCATAGCCTGACCTAGGAAAAATCCTATACGCCCCGACAACCAATTGGGGCATTGCAAAAAGAAAACGACACCAGTGTCGTGAAGTTTTGGCCCCTTGCGTCGATAGAGTATATAGAGAAGTAAATGCGGCGTTCACTATTCGTTTCCTGTTTGTTTGTTCTGGTTCTTGCCCAACAGGGCCCGTTTGCGCTCCAGGGTGAGAGTATTTTCCTCAAAGGCTACCTGGGTGGTGGGTATTCGTATGTAACCCAGAAAGATGAAAAGGCGGGTACGGGCCTGACCTTAAATGGTCCGATCGGTATGAGCATGCTGCAAGCGGGTGGTTCGCTCAACGCCTCGACCAAATTGTTCGCGTTTACTTCGTTCCATTACGGGCCATCGCTGTCGGCTACAGCAGAAAATCTCAAGATCGACACGCAATACAGCTACTTCTTTGTGCATGACTTTGGTTTAGGAATAGGCTTTTATTCGAAGGGTGGACTCTCGCTCTCGTTGGGGGGAGCTATCTCGAATAACTACTACAACTACAGCGTGTACCAGACCACCGGCGTGGGCACCCATACGCGCCACGGCTGGGCCGCGCACGCGATTGTCGGCCAGGAACTCAGCACCACGGGGCGTTTTACTCTCGGCGTATCGCTTTTGCTTTCCTACAACCGGGTCTATGATGTGGGACCGTCGTCTGACGCCGCTGTAACCGGTATTTACGGCGGCCTTGCCGTTTCGGCCATGTACGATTGACGGGCCCATAGCTCCGCAATAATTCTCGCCACCCGCTGCGGGTTTCTATGGCTGGGCGATAGTCGCCCATGGAAGCTAAAACCACCGAACTCAAACGCAGTCTTGGTCCTCTTTCGGTCTGGGGTATGGGCGTGGGCTATGTCATCTCTGGCATGTACTTCGGCTGGAACCTGGGGCTGCCGCAGAGTGGTCCCTACGGCATGCTCGTTGCCACGGGCATCATCACGCTGATGTACGTCTGCTTCGTGCTCAGTTATTCTGAGCTCGCGGCGGCTATCCCGCGCGCGGGCGGGGTTTTTGTCTATTCGCAGCGGGCTCTCGGCGCTTTCGCTGGTTTTATTGCGGGCCTCGCGCAGAATATCGAATTCGTTTTTGCTCCGCCGGCAATCGCTGCGGCAATCGGCGCTTACCTCAATATTTTTTTTCCAGCCATCGAACCGGTGGGGTTTGCGATCGCTGCGTACGTACTTTTCACCGCGCTCAATATCTGGGGCGTGAAAGAATCTGCGGCTTTCGGCGTTTTCATCACCATACTCGCGGTGGTGGAGCTTCTGCTTTTTACGGGCCTGACACTGCCACACTTTGACTCCGCCGCGTTCAGCCGCAACGCGCTGCCATCAGGCTGGTGGGGTATACTGCCGGCGATACCTTACGCAATCTGGTTCTATTTGGCCATTGAAGGTGTGGCAAACATGGCCGAAGAGGTAAAGAATCCGCAGCGCGATCTTTCGCTCGGCTTCAATCTCAGCATGGCAACACTGGTGGTACTCGCGGTGCTGGTCTTTCTTGGGGCAGTCGGCGTAGCCGGTTGGGAGGCTGTTGTGTATGGTTCGACGGAGCTGACCACAAGTTCTCCGGGAAAACTCGTTATGTCGGACAAACCCTTGCCGCTTGCACTCATGCGTATCACCGGGCCCAACCACCCGATGTACCACCTGCTGGTATCGATTGGCCTTTTGGGGCTGATTGCTTCGTTCCATGGCATACTGCTTGTTGCTGGCCGCACCACGATGGAGCTTTCCCGTGCGCGCTATTTACACCACCGTTTCGCCCGCCTGCACCATACGCGGCAGACACCGGCAGAGGCACTGGTGCTCAACATGTTGCTGGGTATTGCGATTCTACTCTCTGGAAAAACGGCGGAAATGATTGTCCTCGCGGCTTTTGGTGCGCTGACGATCTACGTCATGGCGCTGGTTTCGCAGCTGGTACTCCGGCAGACGCAGCCGGGGCTGGAGCGTCCGTTCAGAACGCCGCTGTTTCCGTACGTGCCAATTACAGCACTGGTGATCGCCATCTTCTCGCTGGGGGCCATGGTCTATTTTAACGGCACACTCTTCGTCATCTATGTGGCCTTGCTGGCAGCCGGCTCCATCTATTTCTACCTGGTACACCTTCGCCGGCAGCGTGATTTGTAGTTAAAGAAAAAAGACTGCCACAACGAGGCCGACTGGAAAAACGGTGCTCCATGGAAGACAAGGCCGACTTCAAAAAAATTCTCGAACGGCTCGAGCACGCCAATGTGAAAAAAGTAAAGGTCGCGGTCGCTGACATCGACGGCGTGCTGCGCGGCAAGTACCTGCACTTTGACAAGTTCGCAGCAGCTGCCGACTCGGGCTTCGGCTTCTGCAATGTCGTACTCGGTTGGGATTCTGCCGATGTCTGCTACGACAACGTGAAGTATACCGGCTGGCATTCAGGGTATCCCGACCAGCTGGTGCAGCTTGATCCGGCTACCGAACGCAACGTTCCGTGGGATAACAACGTTCCGTTTTTTCTCGGGCATTTTGTGAAGAGCGATCTTTCGCCGCTTGATATCTGCCCGCGCCAGACCCTGCGCCGTGTGATCGAGCGGGCCGAAGCCATGGGGTTCACGGCGAAGAACGGTATGGAGTTCGAGTGGTTCAACTTCCGTGAAACAGCGCAGAGCCTCGATGAGAAGGGGTATATCCGCCCCGAGCCGATCACTCCAGGCATGTTCGGCTACAGCCTCATTCGCGCCGGGCAGGAACGCGACTACTTCAACGCGCTGATGGACGAACTTACAGCATTCGGCGTGCCCATCGAGGGACTACACACCGAAACCGGGCCCGGCGTCTATGAAGCGGCGATTCTCTACAGCGGGGCGCTCGAGAGTGCTGACCGCGCGACGCTCTTCAAGGCAGGAGCAAAAGATATTGCCGCGCGCTTTGGTATCATGCCGAGTTTTATGGCCAAATGGAATGCTTCGCTGCCCGGCTGCTCAGGTCATATGCACCAGTCACTCTGGAATGCTAACGGTGAAAATGCTTTCTACGATGCCGCTGAGGCGCACCGCATGAGCTCCACCTTCAAAAGCTACCTTGCCGGCCAGTTGAAGCTGTTGCCAGAACTTCTGCCATTCTTCGCCCCTACAGTCAACTCGTACAAACGTCTCGTCGATGGATACTGGGCACCGGTGAAGCCCACCTGGGGCATTGATAATCGTACGGTTTCGCACCGGGTGATACCGGGTTCGGAAAAATCTACCCGCCTCGAAGTACGCGTTTCGGGCTCGGACGTGAACCCGTATCTTTCGGTGGCAGCTTCGCTCGCGGCTGGCCTCTACGGCATCGAGAACAAGCTGAAACTTGAGGATGCTCCGGTCAAAGGTTCTGCCTATGCCGAAAGCAATGTGCCGCGCCTGCCGCACAGCCTGCTCGACGCAACCCGTCGCCTGGCTGACTCGAAGGTCGCGCGTGAAATTCTGGGTGCCGACCTGGTCGAACACTTTGTCGCCACCCGCGAATGGGAGTGGCGGCAGTTCCAGGATGCCGTCACCGACTGGGAGACTAGGCGGTATTTTGAAATTATCTAATTGCTGGCTCACGGCGCGGATGAAATCCGCACCATGAGCCAGTTTCGCTTCAGTTTTCCTACACCCATTACCTTCGGTGCCGGAGTGCGCAAGCAGGTGCCCGAGCACTTTAAGGGACAGGGGATCAGCTCGATCATGATAGTGACCGACGAGATGCTCAGCAAGCTCCCGTTCTTTACGCAGTACGCCGACGAGCTGAAGGCAGCGGGACTCAAGGTTGATATTTTTAGCGGGGTGAAAGGTAACCCCGTCAAATCGCAGGTTATGGCCGGTGTTGAGGCCTTCAAAAAGAGTGGAGCAAAAGCGATTCTGGGTATCGGTGGTGGAGCCGCGCTCGATGTCGCCAAGGCGATCGCACTGATGGTAAACCACCCTGGTGATATCTTTGACTACGAAGACGAAAAGCCCGGCGCGCGGCCGTTCGACCAGGAAATCCCTTACTGGATTGCGATTCCAACAACTTCGGGCACAGGTTCAGAAGTCGGGCGTAGTACAGTTGTCGCTGACGATGAAACTCATGTGAAGAAAGTGATCTTTTCACCCCGCCTGCTGGCTCGCGCAGTCTTTGCTGATCCTGAAATGACTTCTGCCATGCCGCCGCACGTTACCGCCGCGACGGGCCTCGATGCAATGACGCACCTGATTGAAGCTTTTCTCGCGAAAGGCTGGCACCCCATGGCAGACGGTATCGCGCTCGAGGGTCTGCGGCTTGCGGCCGGTGCGCTGCCGCGTGCATTCAAAAACGGCGGCGATCTCGGGGCGCGCGGCGAGATGCTGATGGCATCCATGATGGGTGCTGTGGCTTTCCAAAAGGGACTTGGCGTGGTGCATTCGTGCGCGCACGCGCTCTCGGCAATTGTCGACATGCACCATGGCCTGGCCAACGGCATCATGCTCGACCATGCGCTGGCATTCAATGCCAAGGCTGTGCCCGACAGGTTTGACCGTCTCGCGCAGGCGGTGGGGCTGGCTAAGGGGTCGGAGTTCCTGGGCTGGCTCGCGCACCTAAAGGCCGAGCTGAAGATTCCAGCCACTTTGAAAGACGCTGGCGTAGCAGCGGACAAATTGGATGCCCTCGTACGCGTGGCAGTGGCCGATGGCTGCCATCCCTCGAACCCCGTTGCGGTGAGCGAGAAAGACTTCAGCGATATATTCCGTCAAGTGCTGTGACTTGATGTTCGTGCCCTAACGGCATGCTTTTGCATTGAGAGGGGGGCCATGACTAAACTGACCTCCTATAGGTCAGTTTTCCGGACCCATAGGTAATGTTCCGCATTCCGCCGCCGATTGTTGCGGATTGACCAGGCTTCATTTCTGCGCTAAAAGCAGAGCATGAACTACCAGGTTGTTGAAGAAATTGAATGCAGCTCGTGTGGCGAAAAGGTGTCGCCGAGCGTTGCCCGGGTTGCGGGCGATGCCGATTTTGACGATTGCACCTCAGACCTGGCATTCCTTTGCCCGGTATGTTTCATACAGGCTAAGAATGCTGCCATGCAGGCATCGCTTGTCGGCGCGGCTTTGTCGCGCGGCTGATCCGGCCTTCTGCCAGCTTAGCGGCAGAAGCAAAAAGACTATAAGGCGTATGGAGCGAACGCAGTCTGTCGCGCGAGACGCCTTATGGAAAGATTAAAAATCGGCATTTCTGCCTGCTTCATGCACAAAGACCCCACGCGGGCAATATTCAAAGGAAAAACGCTGCTTTACGTCGAAGAGTCTCTTGCTCACTGGGTAATGCGCCTTGGGGCACAGGCCTTCATGATTCCGTCAGTCGCCCCAGGCGGAAAGATGCAACTGGCTGAGTACGCAGAGTCGCTCGACGGGCTGGTGCTACACGGCGGAGCTGATGTTGCCCCGGAGAGTTACGGCGAGAAGCCGCTCAAAGACGAATGGAAGGGCGATCGCGTCCGCGATCTCTATGAAATTGAACTCTTCAAGGCTTTTAAGGCCGCCGAAAAGCCCGTACTCGGCATCTGCCGCGGCGCGCAGCTCATCAACGTCGCACTCGGTGGATCGCTCTACCAGGATATCAACACGCAGATCGACAAATCACTGGTACACCGTGACTGGAATGTCTACGATCAGAATTTTCACGAGATTGAATTCAAGCACGGGTCTTACCTGGAAAAGGTTTTCGGTCGTGGCAGCTTTCGCACCAACAGCGTGCACCACCAGGCGCTGAAGGATATCGGTGAAGGGTTGGCAGTGGAAGCGATTTCTACCGAAGATAAGATTGTCGAAGGTATAAAATACCAAGGGGCTCCGTATATCTGCGGAGTGCAGTGGCATCCCGAATTTCACGATGATGAAGATAATGCGCTGCTGTCGGGTGACCCGCTGCTAAAAGACTTTATGCAGGAATGCGAAGTGCGAAGAACGGAATTGCGCATGCAGCGCAGGTGAGGAAATATGGAAATTGAAATTATCAACCCCGCCAATGGCAAATCTTTGGGCAAAGTACCGGCAGACGACCACGCGAGCATTGCACGAAAATATGAAGCCGCGCGCACCGCGCAGCCGGCGTGGCAGAACCTTGGCCTGGCAAAGCGACTGGAAATCATCCGCCGCTTCCGCGATCGCGTGGAAAAGGACATCGAAGAAGCTGCACTGCTTCTGACGCGTGATGTGGGTAAGCCGATCGCGCAGTCGCGCAATGAGCTCAGGGGCTTACTGGCGCGCTTCGATTTCTTTTTGGCCGAGACTGAAAAGACTGTTGGTGCGCAGACGGTGTTGCGCGATGGTCACGCGCTCGTCGAAGAAATCGAGCACGAACCGCTCGGCGTGATCGGCAATATCTCCGCCTGGAATTATCCGTGGTTTGTGGGATCCAATGTATATGTACCGGCGCTGCTGACAGGCAACGCGGTTCTCTATAAACCGTCCGAGTTTGCGCTGCAATCGGGGCTTCTCATGGCGCGGTACCTGCACGAAGCGGGTGTACCAGAAGATATTTTCGCGGTCGTCGTGGGCCGGGGTGACGCCGGCGCGATACTGCTCGAGCAACCGATCGATGGCATATTCTTTACCGGCTCAGTCGCAACGGGCCGCAAAATAGCTGAAGCAGCTGCGAAAAAATTCATCAAGGTACAACTCGAGCTGGGTGGCAAAGACCCGGCCTATATTACCGACGATGTTGACGTGAAAGCCGCTGCAGAAGCGACCGCAGACGGCGCGATGTACAATACAGGGCAGAGTTGCTGCAGTGTCGAACGTATCTACGTGCATCAAAAGATCTACGAGGAGTTCATGCGGCACTTTGAACAGGCCGTACGCAGTTTTCGCCTCGGCGACCCTGAGCAGGCAGAGACCTATATCGGTGCTCTGACCCGGGGAAAACCCGCGTATGACTTTCTCAAGGGCCAGATCGATGATGCCGTAACGAAAGGCGGTAAGCTCGTCTGCGGCGGAAAACTTGTGGCACAGGGCGGTGGTTTTTTCCTGGAGCCGACGGTTATCGCAAATGCTGACCACTCGATGGCGCTGATGCGTGAAGAAAGTTTCGGTCCGGTAATCGGCATCATGAAGGTCAAAGACGATGCCGAAGCACAGGAGCTCATGAATGATACCGAATACGGGCTTACAGCGGCAGTCTACTGCCGGGACGAGAACCGCGCGCGGGGCATTCTGAGAGGAGTGAATGCCGGCAGCGCTTACATCAACTGCTGTGACCGGGTGAGCCCGCGCCTGCCGTGGTCCGGACGCCGTAACAGCGGCGTGGGGCTGACATTATCGACCTACGGCATTGAAGCATTCACCCGTCCCAAAGCCTGGCATATCCGCGCAGGCTAGCAGGTTCCTGCGCTAGAAGTGTTCGCGGACGGGTTTGTTCTCAGAAATGAAACGGTAAAGCCTGCGACGGCCAAGATCGTCCATGTCAACTGGTCGCACCAGCCAGTATTCAGGCGGTTTATAAGGAGTTACGCGCACGCGACAAACCAGCGGTTCACTCGGTAATTCAAGCGTCATCTCCCAGAATTCCTGGCGCTTGAGAATTAACGCGGGTGGTGTTTCGAGAAAGCGGATGGCTAGCGCCCGATCAGAAAGCCGTTCGGTTTCGGCTAACAGGTAGGGGGACTCTACCGGCGGTTCGCCGGGCTCAAGATCTGCTTCTACCTCAGGCTTCGGCCAGGGTTCGAGTTTGAGCGCCACGTTCACGATCGACATCAGGTGCTGGTCACCCCGGAATTCAATTGGCCCTTCTTGTTTGAAGATGGCCGACATGCCATTCACCTTGCTAATAGCACCAGAAAGCAGAAACCCGCCGAGATTGGGGCGATAGGCATAGAGTTTAGCAGGGCCCAGTGGCAGCACAATCTTTTCTGTAAGGCTAACGAGTACCTGGTTATCCTTTGTTTTCAGTATGGTAGCGAGGTGCGATGTATGATCTATATCCACAGCGCAGGGTTCGCCGGTCCGCAGGTCATCGACGGTTTTGATTTCGATCTGCGATGTCATACCCGGCAGAATCTTGTCAAAAATTTCTACCCGGTCATTGGCCGGTATCTGCTCGTGTACCCGTAAAAACTGGTGCAGGTGGTGTGCCAGCGCTTTCTGTGAAAGCAGTATTTCGTTCTGCTCTGCTTCTTTCAGGCTCTGGAAAAACAGGTTCACCGCGCGGTACTGCCGTTTTGTCAGGTTGCGGTGCAGCATAATCTGCATGAACCGGTTACTGAGGGCATTCTTTTCGGCACGCCTGCGCAGGCGCCATTGCAGGAAAAGCAGGCCGCCAATAACCGCCAGCAGGAAATAAACGAGATAGGGTAAAGTGCTGGAATCGAAACCCGGGAGGCGTATGGCCTCCACTTCAGGGCCCAGCTGCGCAATGATCGGTAAGAGAATAGGCATTGCGCCCATGTTCTGCTAAGCGCGCAGGGGTTTCAAGCGACTTTTGAGGAATGCGATGATTTCGTCGCGTGACATTTCTTTGGCGGAAATATTCACGAAAAAACGGCTCAGTATGCGGTACTGCTTTGTCATTAGCAGGAACCAGATCATGAAGTAGTCAAGCTTCCTGAAGATCACCGCCTTGTTCTCGCGGTAGGTGGACAGATTGTCCAGGAAATCCTGCGGCATATCCAGGAAGTGCCGGTTCATGTTGACGTGGTGGCCGATGTGGTAGCCGTCATTGAAACAGCGTTTGTTGTACGGCGAATCGATAAAGGTAATGCTGTTCACATACGGGTTATTCCCGTCGGTCGTATCGACGAAAGCATGCTGTGTCCAGTTACCAGCCATCAGCAAAAACCGGGTCAGCAACCAGGGCAGTATGAGCACGATAAACGTCGGTTCGGGCAAATACCAAAATGCAAGGGTAACTGCTGCGTACCATGAAAGCTCCCCCAAAACAGCCATACGAAAAAAACGCCAGCGCCCGTGCCGGATGAAGTAGAGACTGAGCGTGAAGATGCCAAGAACGGCAAATGAAAGATAGTAATGCAGGAAACCGAGAAAGCTGTCACGCTGGTATTTCATCGTTGAGCTGAGGTCTTCCGGCATGTTGTTTTCCGGGTGGTGCATACCGAGGTGGTGGCTGAAATACGTGTAGGGAGTCATGCCGAAGAAGAAGGCAAGCAGAGCCTGCGGCCAGACATTGAGCCAGCGCAGGTGGTAATGGAACAAGGGCCGGTGTGAGACGTTATGCAGCATCAGCGTATATGGTCCAAGGTAGAGCAAAAAAAGGACAATGTGGGCAATTCCCAGGTATAACCGGTATTCGGGTAGCAGCAGAATCGCAGCGGCTGAGCCTGGTAGCAGAATGCTCAGCTTGATCATGCAGGTTAAGAGGTCAATATCGCGTTCGTCCTTGATAACGGCGAGTGCGAGCGAGCGTAGCACTCCTTTCAGCTTCAATCCTGGTTGAATTGGGTCGCCGCCAATAAGCGACACCTGTGAATTTTCTGCCATGCACTAAAGCCGGTAATTCAGTGATATAGTACAGGACAAAACAATTGCAGTTGCCAGAGCGGCTTGCCGCCGCATTGGGCCCCCCGGTCACGGTAGGGGGAGCTTTTGCGTTGACGCGGCAGTTTAGCTGTTCGTTATAGCATACAAATGGTTGTTGTGGAGGTTTTATGACAGCAGGATACATCTGGCCATTTTGGCTGGGGGGATTAGCGATTGCGGGCGTCTCAGTGGCGCTGGTCATCCTGACGGGCCGCTTTCTTTCAGTGACCCGCGGTTACGCGAGTGTGTGCTCAATTTTTTCACGAATGAAGTTCTTCCAACGTCCTGACCTGGGTGGGCCTTTTGGCTTTCGGACCTTCTTTACTCTTGGCCTGCTGGCCGGCGGTGCAATCGCAGCTTTCATGACCAGTGGCTGGCAACCGACCTTTGCGCTCGGCAAGTTCGACCAGATCTGGGGCGATAACCTTGCTGTCAAAGCAGGCGTTTTGATCGCTGGCGGTTTCCTCTGGGGCTATGGCTCTCGCATGGCCAAGGGTTGTACATCGGGTAACTCTATCTCTGGTCTCTCGAAGGGCTCCGTCGCGAGCCTGGTGGCGACTTGTGGTTTCCTGGTCGCGGGCGTTGCTGTGACGTTTTTGCTGGCAGCCGTTTCGGGGGTAAAATAATGGCAACTTCTAACAATGGCCCTCTTGGCCTCAGACTGGTTTTTCTTTTGCTCGGTACGCTGTTCGGCTATATCCTGATTCGCGCAGGTGTTTCGAGTTATGACGTGATACGTGAAATGTTCCTGCTGCAGTCATTCCACATGTATGGCGTGCTTGGTGTTGCAGTTCCTGTTTCATTCATCTGCATGCAGCTGTGGAAAAAGTGGGGACGCAAACCGCTGCTGGCGGAAGAGACCGACTGGAGCGTTGAGAAATTGTCGCGCAAGCATGTAATTGGCGGCCTGATATCGGGCGCTGGCTGGGCATTAACCGGCGCCTGCCCGGGACCCGCGCTCGCGATCCTGGGTTATGGCCTTATGTCCGGAGTGTTTATTGTTACCGGTATTTTTGCCGGCACCTGGTTCTTCGCCTGGCTCGAAGAGCGCAAGGGTTAGAATTAAGAGGTCGCTTTGCAGAAATTTACGCGCATCCTTTATGCTACCGCCTGTGCGGGCGATGACCGCCCGGCGATGCGGCAGGCAGTCAGCCTTGCGCGTAATAACGGCGCGCACCTGCAGGCGCTGGTCGTCCGACCGCAGTTGCCCGAAAGCCTTTCGCAGCATGGTTCTGGCTACGACGCGTACCTGAAATCGCGCACAGCAGCGGCACTGGCCGAAGTAGCTCACGAACTTACTTGCGGCGACCTGCAGGTAACAGTTGAAATCGTAACAAGTGATGAACCCGCGAAGCTCATCATACAGCATATGTTGCGGGGTCATTTTGAGCTCCTCATAAAAGAAGCCGACAGCACCGAGAGCGGGCAGGGGTTCGAACCTGTAGACATGGCGCTGTTAAAATATTGCCCGGGTGCCGTATGGCTGAGCAGGCCGATCGCCCACCACCGTGAGAATATCCGCGTTGCGGTGGCGGTCGATGCCGAGGCCAGTGCAGAACCGGCACTGCAGCTGACGCTCCGCCTGCTGCAGCTGTCTCGCAGCCTTGCCGACCAGTGCGACGGCGAACTGCGTATCGTTTCGTGCTGGGAGTACGAGCTGGAGGGCTTCCTGCGCCGCAATTCCTGGATTTCGCTGCCGGCAGAAGATGTTTCTTCGTCGGTGCTGCGCGCCGGTGACCTGCATCTCGCAAAACTCGGCGATCTCGTGCAAAAAGCCGGAATCAGCGGCCGCCAAAACGTTCACCACGCGCGCGGCCGCGCAGGTGAGCTCATTCCGCATTTTTGCACCGAGCATAAGATTGACATCCTGGTGATGGGCACAGTGGCGCGTACGGGCATCCCTGGTTTTCTCTTCGGCAACACTGCGGAGAATATTGTGCGGAAGCTGAACTGCTCGCTGCTGGCGCTGAAGCCAGAAGGATTTGTTTCCCCGGTAGAGATTTAACTTACGGCGCGGCCTATCAGGCTACAACTTCCGTCTTGCCGAAGATGTCCTGCAGCGCCGGCAGGTTGGTCTGGCGTGCGAGGCCAAAGATACGGTCCCCGGCTTCAATAAGTGTGTCGCCACGCGGAATCAGGAAACGATCACTCCGCTCAATACTGGTCAGAATAACGCCCGATGGCAGCTCGAGATCAACCACTTTCTGCCCTGTTGCCGCCGCATCGTCGGTTACATGGATCTCAATACTCAGGAACCCCTGCGGCAAAACACCGTGCGCGAGGTCAATGCGGCGGGGTTTAGCCAGTGGCACGGTAATGCCGAGTTTCTTTGCCAGCCACGGGATGCTGATGCCTTGCGCAATTACAGAAGAAATCACCACGAAGAATACAAGATCAAATAGATATTCGGCACGGGGAAAATGGATACTCCACGGGTACGTGGCGAGTATGATCGGTGCCGCTCCCCTTAATCCAACCCAGGAAACAAAGGTGCGTTCCCGCAGTGTCATGCCTCGCCCCGGTACAGCCAGGAAAACAGCAAGAGGCCGTGCGACGAACATCATGAAGACCGCCAGCAGCAGTCCCTCCTGCCAGACTGGAAACACCCGCATGGGAAACGACAGCAACCCGAGGGTCAGGAACACGAGGATCTGTGCGATCCATGCTACATCGTCCAGGAAGCGGGCGATACTTGCTTTGTGGAGCATCTCATTGTTGCCAAGAATAATTCCGGCAACATAAACTGCGAGAAAACCACTGCCGCCAATGAGACCCGTCAGTGAAAAAAGACCGACGATCAGACCGAGAGCCAGCACGCCGTAGAGACCTTCGTACTCGATACCGGCATTATTGATGAGCCACCGTATGGCCCGACCGCCGAGGAAGCCTAATGCGAGACCGATGCCGCCCTGCATCACGAGCAGTTTCAGAAAGTCGACGATACTGGCGCCGGGATTACTCAAAAAAAGAAGAACACCGACTGTCAGAAAGATGGCCATCGGGTCGTTGCTGGCCGCCTCAAATTCAAGCGTTTGTTTTACAGTGCCCTTGAGGCCGAGGCTGCGGGCACGCAGCAGGCTGAACACCGCGGCGGCATCGGTGGAAGAAACGATCGCTCCCAGCAGGACCGAATCTGACCAGTGCATATGCAGTACGAAATGGGCGAAGGCAGCAGTCGCTGCCCCTGTGAGAAAAGTACCCAGAACAGACAAGCTGATGCCCTGCCGCAGAATTGGTCGCACGCTGTTCCAGGACGTGCTCATACCGCCATCGAACACGATCAGTGCAAGGCAGGCTGAGCCGACGGCGAATGCCATCCGGTAATTCTCGAATGCAATGCCGCCAGGGCCGTCAGAACCAGCGAGCATTCCGATGCCGAGAAACACCAGCAGCAATGGCATGCCAAACTTTGAAGAGATACGGCTGGCGATTACAGATAAGGTAACGAGCAGCGCTGCAGCAAGCAGTATTGCCTCAAGTGAATAGCCCTGGAAATTAAATATCTGCATGGGACTGCCGCCACTGGAGCAGGCAGAGGCTGGACAGCTGTGTAAAGGATTTTCGTCCTACTGTTTAAACCCGCTTCTCTGCGTAGGTCATCACCAGGTATGCACGGGAAGTTCCTTTTGCCAGGTTGCGGTAAACGTGGGGCTGGTCGGCGACAAAGTAGATGGAGTCGCCCTGTTCGAGCAGGTTTTTCTGCCCATTAATTTCAATTTCTATCTGTCCTTCGGCAACCACAATATTCTCGGCAGTGCCAGGTGGATGCGCCACGGCTTTTTCGACGCAGCCCTGTGACATCTCGAGTTCATAAAATTCCACGCGCCGCGGAATGTCAAGTGGGAATAAGGCTCGCGAAACAAAACCGCCTTTTTGCGAGCTGAGAATTTTCATCTCGTTGCGCCTGACAACCTGCAGCTGCGCGTCGGTGCGCTTGCTGATGAGCGCCGCGAAAGGTACGTCGAGCGCGCGAGCGATTTTCCATAGAACGTTAATTGAAGGCGCGCTGCGCGACTGCTCGATCTGGCTGAGCATCGCCTTACTCACGCCGGACAGGTTTGCCAGTTTATCGAGCGAAAGATCAAGGTCGGAGCGCAGGCGCTTGACGTTATCCGCAACAACGCCGGTGAGGTTTTCGCCGGTCTGCGCCCGGGACTTGCCGCCAGCGGGTTTTTCTGAGGCAGCGCGTGACTTTCTTGCAGGCATTGAATGGAAGCTACCGAAAACGCAATCGCGCAGCACAGTAAAAAGCGGAGCCATGCTCAGCTATTCGGCAATGGGGTTACTGGCGCAGGAGTTGCCAGGGCCTGCTTCTGGCAGGCGGTCTGTTATAATGAATTTTTGTATGTTGTGCTTGACGCCGTGGCGGCAATTCGCGTTCTGGGTCATTCGTTCGCTATAGCGAACGAATGACAGCGGAGGACTTATGAAGGTACACAGCATTCTCGAACTTATCGGCAATACACCCCATGTAAAACTAGGCCGGCTCTTTGCCGCGGAACACGAGGTCTGGGTCAAACTCGAGCGCCAAAACCCGGGCGGTAGTATTAAGGACCGCATCGCGCTGTCGATGGTCGAAGACGCGGAACGCAGGGGAGTCCTCAAGCCTGGCAGCGTCATTATTGAACCCACGTCGGGCAACACGGGTATTGGGCTCTCGCTCGTAGCGGCTGCAAAAGGATACAAGATCATCCTGGTCATGCCAGAGAGTATGTCGGTAGAGCGCCGCGCAATCATGGCCTCGTACGGAGCGCAGTTTGACCTGACGCCGCGCGAAAAGGGCATGAAAGGCGCGATCGAGCGTGCGAACGAGCTAGCAGCACAAACACCTGGTGCGTGGGTGCCACAGCAGTTTGAAAACGAAGCCAATATAGCTGCGCATGCGAAATTTACCGCGCAGGAAATACTCCGGGATTTCCCCGAGGGTATCGACGTCTTGATCACTGGTGTGGGTACTGGTGGTCATATTACCGGCGTAGGTGAGGTGCTGCGGCAGAAGTGGCCGAACCTGCAGATCTTCGCCGTTGAACCCGCTGCTTCTCCTGTTATTTCAGGCGGTTCGCCGGCGCCTCACCCGATCCAGGGTATTGGCGCCGGATTTATTCCTAAGAACCTGCGCAAGGAGATTCTGACCGGTGTAATACAGGTCACGAAAGAAGAAGCCTTTGAGTACGCCAAGCGTGCAGCGCGTGAAGAAGCGCTCTTTGCCGGTATTTCCAGCGGCGCGTCCCTGGCAGCTGTCGCTAAAAAGCTGCCCGAGCTTAAGAAAGGTGCACGCGTTCTGACGTTCAACTACGATACCGGCGAACGCTACCTGTCGATTGAAGGATTGTTTGGCTAAAAAAGAAGCCTGATCACAATGAAAGCTGCCGTGACCGAAGGAAATCCCACAATGAACGCCGGATCTGCCGCAGCTTTGCCTTCATTTATCATCTCTTACCGCATGCAACTCTGTTGTTGTGCCATGCAAGCACAACATCTGCTGCATGCGGACATCCCCTTCTGTAAGTAAAAGAAGAGTATGTCCCTGCGCAGCAGCGCGGGGACGAAGGAGATGAAAATGAAAATAAAAAGATTTCTGGTTTATCTTGCAGCGCTTGTTGTTTCGCTGCAAGGTGCGGCGCTCAGAGCGCAGGCAAAAAAGCCAAAGGCTGCCGTGCAGCAGGCAGAGACACTGAGCGACGAAGAAGCAATTCCACCCGAGGTGAGCGAAGCCGACAAGACAGCGGCTACGGTCGAAGTTCGCGATAGCTATTATGTGCGCTCGCCAAGTTACGGGACCGAACCCATAGATAGCACCCAGCCTGCTTATGCGAAACGGCTGAGTGAAACCGGAATTGGTGTATTCAGGAATATCGACTGGATTATCTTCGGTGTCGAACAGCGCACGCGCGGTGAGTTCAGAGAGAATGACTTCCGCAGACCAAATTCCCCGGTGAATCCACAGGGCCCGTCCGGTAATCCTGCGACGCAGGAAACTCCGGTGCTTTTTAAAACGCGGGCATTTCTCAAGCTTGAGTTCGACTGGTTCCGTCTCGTCACAGAAGTCCAGGATTCACGGCGGACACCAATTAAGACCGGCGCAGATACCCGCGATTTCAATGAGTTTGAACCTATCCAGGCTTATGCCGAGGTGCACTTTCGTAATCTCTTCGGTTATAACCGTCCGCTCGCCGTTCGTGGCGGCCGCTATGCGCTCGAGCTGATCGACCGCAGGCTTGTTGGTCTCAACGAATGGCGCAATACCACCAATACATTCCAGGGCGGCTGGATATCCATCGGTAGAAAGGAAAATAACTGGGATCTCAACCTGATAGCTGCGCAGCCGCTCGTGCGCGAGATTGAGAAGCTTGACCAGCCGATTGGCCAGCAATGGTTCTATGGTGGAGTGCTCAGCGTACGCGAATGGTCGCAGTGGGTTACTTTCCAGCCGTACTATTTTGGGCTCAATCAGGACAACCAACCAGCGCGCTCCGATTGGTACCCGACGAGCGATGCAGGCGCCCGCTTCTTCAGAAACATTCACACCGTGGGTGGTCGGGCATACGCAGCGCTCGGTAAGACGGGTTTCGATTACGATCTGTCTTATACGAAGCAATTTGGGGTAGACCAGCTCGGAAACAACGCAGTCGAACGCAAGCAGGATGCTTTCTACACGACCGCAGAAGTCGGCTACACGTTTAAACATCCGTGGAAACCGCGCCTCGCCGGATTTTACGCGTATATTTCAGGCGATATCGATCGCAATGACAACACGCAGAATCGCTTTGAGCGCTTGTACGGGTTTGCGCGGCCATGGTCGGCCAATGATTATTTCCAGCTGGAGAACCTGGAAACCCCAAAGGTGATACTCGAATTCGAACCAATCGAAAAACTCAAGATCGACACGGCCTACGTCTGGTACTGGGCTGCGAGCCCGACTGATCGCTGGAACAATGCGGGCATCCTGAATACCGCGACCCCTGCTGGCAATGCGAATACCGACGGCAAGTTTGGCGAGGAATACAACATACGTATACGCTACCCGTTTCCTCACCTCAAGGTCAACATCGGTTATGCCTATTTCAGGGCAGGCAGCTACACCGAGAAATTCAAACGCCCAGGGGATTCCCATTTCGCGTACCTGGAACTTTCAGCGCTATTGTTCGATTGAACTCAAAAACCACATATCACAGAAGGAGAATAAAATGAAAAAATCTGCTTTTAAGACCATCGTGCTGCTCTTCGCAAGCGCGACGGCAATCATCGCGAAAGATTATGAACTGTTTAACGTCTCTTATGACCCGACACGCGAGCTGTACCGCGAGTTCAACGCGGCCTTTCTCCGCCACTGGAAACAGAAGAACCCCAGTGACAACATCCGTTTCAAGCAGTCGCACGGCGGGTCAGGTAAGCAGGCGCGCTCAGTCATTGATGGACTCGACGCCGACGTCGTGACGCTCGCGCTCGCTGGCGATGTCGACGTGATTGCCGAAAAGGCTAAGTTGCTGCCCACCGACTGGCAGAAGCGCCGGCCCAACAACAGCGCTCCTTACACCTCGACGATTGTTTTTGTGGTGCGCAAGGGAAATCCCAAAGGAATCAAAGATTGGGATGACCTGGTGAAGCCCGGTACCGCTGTGATCACCCCGAATCCCAAAACTTCAGGCGGTGCCCGCTGGAATTACCTGGCGGCGTGGGCATTTGCGCAGGAAAAGAAACTGGACCCGCGGACGTTTATCAAGGCGCTGTACAGGAATGTCGCGGTGCTTGATACCGGCGCACGTGGTTCGACTACGACGTTCACTCAACGCAAGATTGGTGATGTCTATATTTCGTGGGAGAACGAGGCCTTCCTGGTGAGCAAAGAATTCGCGGCCGACGGTTATGAAATCATCGTACCGACGCTGAGTATTCTGGCGGAGCCTTCGGTGTCCGTCGTCGATGCCAACGCCAACCGCAAGGGGAATGCTGAAATCGCCAAAGCTTACCTCGATTATCTTGAATCGCCTGAGGGGCAGAACATCGCTGCAAAACATTATTACCGGCCGCGCAACCCGAAAGCGGCAGCGCGTTTCAGCCACTTCAAAAAGCTGAAGCTCATCACTGTAGACGGGGCATTTGGCGGCTGGAAAAACGCGCAAAAGACGCATTTCGACGACGGGGGAACATTCGACCAGATCTATGGCAAATAAGCCGAAACGAAGCGCCGGTAGCCGGCGCTTCGCATTGACGATATATCCTGCGCTCTGGAGTTGTCGGTCGTTATAATGAAAAAAAGTCTGTTGCTCCTTATGGTCGCCGCGGCCGCCTGTGGTCCGAAGAAGCAGGGGCGAGAGCTGCTGAACGTTTCGTATGATCCCACCCGCGAATTCTACCGTGAGTTTAATGAAGCCTTTGCGCGCGAGTGGTATAAGTCACACCCCGGTGAGACCATCAGTTTTCGCCAGTCGCATGGTGGCAGCGGTAAGCAGGCACGCAGTGTCATCGACGGCCTTGAGGCCGATGTGGTGACGCTGGCGCTGTCGTCTGATATAGACACTATTGCAAAGCAGGCAAAACTTCTGCCCTCTGACTGGCAAAAGAAGCTGCCGCAGAGCAGTGCACCTTATACCTCAACCATCGTGTTCGTGGTCCGCTCGGGAAATCCCAAAGGTATTAAAGATTGGTCTGACCTGGCAGCACCCGGTGTGGGCGTCATCACGCCGAACCCGAAGACTTCGGGCGGCGCGCGCTGGAACTACCTTGCTGCGTGGGCCTACGCAGAAAAGAAATTTGCCGGCAACAAAAATCAAATCAGTGCATTCGTGAAGAGCCTCTACAAGAACGTGGTCGTGCTCGACACCGGTGCCCGCGGCGCAACGACCAGTTTCACCCAGCGTAAACTGGGGGATGTGCTCATCGCCTGGGAGAACGAAGCCTACCTAGCTCTCAAAGAATTTCCCAATCAGTTCGAAGTTGTAGTGCCGTCGCTGAGTATACTCGCCGAACCCAGTGTCGCCGTTGTGGAATCCGTGGCGCGCAAAAAAGGTAACCTCGAGCTCGCGTCGGCCTACCTGCAATACCTCTACAGTGATGAAGGCCAGGATCTCGCCGGAAAACATTACTTCCGCCCGGGCAGGCAGGAGATCGTAAAAAAGTATGCGCACATCCGGCCGCTCGCTCTCGTGACGATTGAGGACGCTTTTGGCGGTTGGGACAAGGCGAATAAGACGCACTTCGCGGATGGCGCTATCTTTGACCAGATCTATGGCAAGTGAGTCTGTCTTGCGTTTTAGTTTCCGGGAAAAATCCATACTACCGGGGTTTGGGGCGACTCTTACCTATACCGTTATCTATCTGCTCGTTATTGTCCTGATTCCCCTGGGAGCGATGTTCGCGAAGAGCTTTTCTCTCGGCTGGCATGAATTTGCCGAACACGCTCTGGCTGAGCGGACTTTGCTGTCCCTGCGTCTGAGTTTTACGACTGCCTTTGTCGCTGCGCTGATCAATATGGTTGCAGGATTTATTATTGCCTGGGTTCTGACGCGCTACGATTTCTGGGGCAGGCGCCTGCTCGACACTATGGTCGATTTACCCTTTGCACTGCCAACCGCCGTTGCAGGTATTGCCCTCTGCACAGTCTATGCCGAGAACGGTATCCTGGGCTCGCTGCTCGGGCGCGCTGGTATCAAAGCCGCTTACAATCCTACCGGAATCACGATCGCACTCGTCTTTATTGGCCTGCCGTTCGTCGTTCGTTCGGTTCAGCCGGTGCTCGAAGATTTTGAAAAAGAAATTGAAGAGGCGGCCATGAGCCTGGGCGCGAGTCGCTTGCAGACCATTGCTCGTGTGATTCTGCCTTCAGTAGCCCCTGCGCTTTTTTCCGGTACCATCATGGCCTTTTCACGGGCCCTGGGTGAATATGGGAGCGTCATCTTTATCGCGGGCAACATACCGTTCAAGAGCGAAATAGCCCCGTTAATCATAATTACAAAGCTGGAGCAGCACAACGTGCAGGGCGCAACGGCAGTGGCTGCGATGATGCTGCTGATTTCATTTTCGCTGTTGCTGCTGCTCAATTACGTACAGATTCGCCAAAAGAGGAAAGTATGACGCCCGGCCAGCGCAGTTACCTCACAGATCCTCTCTGGCTCAAGGCTGCGTTCATTGCGTTTGCGGTGGTATTCCTGACCTTGCTGCTGGGGCTTCCGCTCTATGAAATTTTTACGCAGGCATTCCAAAAGGGGCTGGATTTTTATCTCGAAGCTCTCTCTGACCCGGTAACGCTGGCTTCCATAAAACTCACACTGGTTGCCGCGGCAATTTCTGTGCCGCTGAACCTTGTTTTTGGTGTGGTTGCCGCATATGCCATCGCCAAGTTCGATTTCCGCGGCAAGAGCCTGCTCGTCTCGCTGATCGACCTGCCGTTCGCGATTTCGCCGGTCATCTCAGGCCTTATTTACGTGCTGGTCTTTGGCTTGCAGGGTTGGCTGGGTGGAACGCTGCAGGAAGCTGGCATACGTATCATTTTTGCCGTACCGGGTATCGTGCTCGCCACAGTCTTTGTCACGTTTCCATTCGTGGCACGCGAGCTGATACCCCTGATGGAAGAGCAGGGCAGAAGTGAAGAAGAGGCCGCACTGATGCTTGGCGCGTCGCCGCTCAAAATGTTCTTCATGGTCACTCTGCCGAATATCAAATGGGGACTCATCTACGGCGTCATACTCTGCAATGCCCGTGCTATGGGTGAATTTGGCGCGGTATCGGTGGTTTCTGGTCACATCCGCGGTGAGACCAATACCATGCCGCTGCATGTCGAGATACTCTATAATGAATACAACTTCACTGCGGCTTTCGCCGTGGCGTCGCTGCTGGCGTTCCTGGCGCTCGCGACCCTGCTGGTAAAAACCGCGGTCGAGCTCAGGGCGCGCCTGGCGCAGCGGGGACACCTGCAGGAGAGCGCGGGGGGATTAAGCTAATGCAAATTCAGGTAGAAAACCTGGTCAAGACCTACAAGAATTTCCGGGCACTGGATAACGTTTCCGTAGATATTGCTCATGGGGAGCTTCTGGCTCTGCTGGGGCCTTCGGGCTGCGGGAAAACGACCCTGTTGCGTATTATTGCCGGGCTGGATTTTCCCGAAGGTGGTACCATTCGTTTCGACGGCGCTGATGTGCAGACCTCGAGCGCCAAAGACCGTAATGTAGGCTTCGTCTTCCAGCACTACGCGCTGTTTAAGCACATGACGATTTTTGACAACGTCGCCTTTGGGCTCAATGTACGCAAACGCAGCGAAAGGCCGTCAAAAAAAGAGATCCGCGACCGCGTGATGGAGCTCCTTTCGCTTGTGCAACTAGCCAATCTCGAAGACCGTTATCCCCACCAGTTATCGGGAGGGCAGCGGCAGCGCGTGGCTCTGGCGCGCGCGCTGGCGGTAAGGCCACGCGTACTGCTGCTCGATGAACCTTTCGGTGCGCTCGATGCACAGGTTCGCAAAGAACTCCGCCGCTGGCTGCGCAAGCTACACGACGAGATTCACATCACAAGCATCTTTGTCACGCACGACCAGGAAGAGGCGCTTGAAGTTGCCGACCGTGTCGTAATTTTGAACAAGGGTAAGGTCGAGCAGATCGGCAGCCCTGATGAAGTATACCGCCACCCGAAGACACCTTTCGTCTACCAGTTCATGGGCAACGTGAATCTGTTCCACGGGCGCATTGAAGGCATCCAGGGAATGGGTTATGTGCGCCCGCACGAGATCGAGCTCGACAGACAGCAAAAATTCCCTACTGACTTTTCCGGAACTGTTGAAGGCATTCAGCCTCTCGGCCCTTACACGCGGCTTACTCTTAACGACCAGAAAACGGGACAGCTGGTTGAAGCCGAGGTGCCTTACGAAACCGGCAAAGCGCTGGGGCTCAATATCGGCATGGCAGTCTTCTACCGGCCGCGCAATGTCCAGACCTTTGATGGCGACTACGTGATCTAACAGGCTTAGTGCCAAAGTTTTTGGTTGTCAGGGCTGCCGGGTTTGGTATCGCCGCCCATGGCTTTGACCCTGGATAAATCGACGTTGAAAAAACCGATGTCGATCATCTTCTACATCGTGAGCGCTCTCGGTTTCGCGAGCATCATTGGCATCATGGTTACCCCGAAAGATAACCTGCGGCTCAACGTGATGCTGCACGAAACCTACAATATCGTGCTCATCTTCTCGACGATCGGTTTTATTGGTCTCGTATATGTCCTGCTCGATTTTGTCGGTTTCTTTGGTCTCGATCGCAACAAGTTCATGGGCTTCTATCTGGCACTATCGATTGCCGGTTGGTTCTGCTTCATTTACCAGCGTTATGACTTCATCCTGAAACCGCTCGAAGAATTCGGCATCAATATGCGCTTCAAGATGGCGGCGGAGACACAGAAGTACCAGCAGATTGGCGACCAGATTGTTAAAATCCCGCTCAAGAGTCTGCACCCGGCGATCCATATTGTCGGCATTGAAACCGATACGGTACAAACGTACGGCGGTTACCCGTTCAGCTGGAAACACTATGCCGATGAGTTGAAGTCTCTCGAGGGTTCGGGCGTCAACACGGTGATGTTTGACGTTTTCTTCATGGACGATTTCAAGGACAATTATGGCCTGTTGCATACCGTTGAAACCCTGCGCGATCAGGCACCTCAGTTGCTTGCTTCTGGCAAGGGCATCAATATTTCTGCCGGCGAACTGAAAGCCCGTTCGGCGCGCTGGAGCGACCAGATACGCCGCTCTGCCAACGTGGTTGTCGACTATGGTATGGAGACCAGCGAGTTTGATCCGGCCATTCTGCAGGACCCGGACCTTAAGGGGCGCATTGCAGAGCTGAATAAGTTCCGCATTCCCGACCAGAACATCGTAGAAAACGAATACCTGAAAGACCCGTACCTCGAGTGGGTTTCGTTCCCATTTCCCCCGATTCCCGCAGTCAGCAGGGCAACGAAGGGTCTCGGTGCCGCGAACGTGAAGTACGAGGCTTCATCAGTGAACTATGTAATGCCTATGGTGTTCAAATGGCAGAACCGCCTGTATCCCTCGATCTCACTGTTGCTGGCCTGCCGCTACTTTGGCGTTGATAT
This sequence comes from Turneriella sp., assembly GCA_046346875.1. Taxonomy (GTDB): domain Bacteria; phylum Spirochaetota; class Leptospiria; order Turneriellales; family Turneriellaceae; genus Turneriella. The sequence continues at coordinate 658,529 of JAXMHG010000002.1, forward strand.
CACGAAAGATGTCGAGGTAAAACTTGGTTCTTACGTGAAGATTAAAAACATCCCGGATAAGAAAATTGCAATCGGCGTCTTTGGTGAAGAGCGCGATATTATGACGAAGCCGAATGCTGATCGTAGCATTACCGTGCCGATCAACGAGATCGGCATGATGTCGATTAACTTCATTGGCGGTCCGTATACTTTCCCATCTACGAAGATGGTCGAACTGGCAGAACAGGTCAACCGCAAGGAAAAGACTCTTAATATCGAAGACTACAAGAACAAGATTCTGCTCACGGCGATGTACTATGCAACGGGTGTATCGACCACCCGAGATATTCACCCGTCACCTTTCAGCCACACTACCGCGGGAATCGAGCACCACGCCAGCGCGCTTAACACGATTCTCATGCAGGACTTTATCAGTTATGCCAGCCCATGGACAAACTACCTAATCCTGTTCGCCTTTGCCGCACTGCTCGGTTTCCTGATTCCACGCCTGAATATTGGCGTCGTGCTCGTTGTCGTCGGTGTCATTTCAGGAGCATTCCTGGTCGAGGCAATCCTGGTCTTTAAGTACTTCAAGTACGTACACTTCTTCCTGGTGCCGTACGTGCAGGTCGTTGTGATCCTGATTGCGGTTATCGGTTACAAGGTTCTTACCGAAGAAGAGAACGTAAAATACATTCGCAGCACGTTCTCAAAGTTTGTCGCGAAAGATATTGTGAACGAACTTCTGGCGAACCCCGAGTCGCTGAAGCTCGGGGGTGAAAAGAAAGAAATTACCGTATTCTTTTCCGATATCCGCGGCTTCACAACGATGTCCGAATCCCTTTCGCCGGAAGACCTTGTTTACCTGCTCAACGATTACCTGTCGACCATGACCGACCTTGTGATCAGCTACCGCGGCACGATCGATAAGTACATGGGTGATGCAATCATGGCGTTCTGGGGAGCTCCGATTCCCAACGAGGATCATGCATACTATGCGTGCATTGCCTCGATTGTGCAGCTGGAAGAGCTGCATAAACTGCAGGCACGCTGGGCAGAACAAGGTTACCCGATTATCGACATTGGTATCGGCCTCAATTCCGGCTATGCCGTTGTGGGTAACATGGGTTCATCGCACCGAATGGATTATACCGTGATGGGAGACACGATCAACCTCGGTAGCCGCCTTGAAGGAACCAACAAGCAGTACGGAACGCGAATTATCATCTCCGAGTTTACGTACGCCAAGGTGAAAGATCGTGTCTACACGCGCGAACTCGATGACATACGCGTTAAGGGCAAGAACGAGCCGGTTAAAATTTACGAGCTCATCGGTTTGGTCAACCCCGAAGACGCGGCTAAGTTCAGAACTCAGGTGACCTGATCTAACCGGGACGACGCGCCGTATTTGTGGCGCGCTCGTCAACGGATTGCGCCGTCTTCTGCCGAACGTGTAGATTTTCGGCAAACATTTCGGGGCTGTTCTTTGCGAGCTGTATGACGTCGAGCGCGCTGAATTGCGGATTTCCCAACCGTTCGAAATGCGCATAAACCTTGCGGCAAACCTCAAGATCTGCGGCCTCATCAATGGTTAGCCTGATACCCCGCACGCGGTCTTTGGCCGCTTCTTCGGGGACAGAATCATCGAGCCGCAAGGGATAAATTTCGTAGAGATGCGGATTTTCCCTGATGAAGACCGTCACGTGTTCGCGGTGATGGGGTTTGATCGCGCTTTCTGACCCTGGTACCCCGGGCTCAGTGCGCAGCCAGACTGAGCGTAGGGCATTGACGCGTATAAGTTCAGCTCCCATACCGAGAGGCAGGTCCGCAGTATAGCCGTAATCAAGCGCATGGCTGCGGGCATAATGCACCAGTCGCGCGATCTGGTCCTTATCAGGAAACGGGTTGTCGCCTGTCAGGCGAAGCACAAATTCATGGTCCGCCATGTCGGCAGAGGCATCGATATAGCGCTTCAGCACATCATAGGTGGCGCCGATAGAGTAGCTGTACCCCAGGCTGCCGAGAAAATCGGCGAGTTCTGCAGGTTCATCTTCGGCCAGCGCAAAAGCAGTTTCTACGCCGGCGCCTTGCAAGCTTTCCAGCCTTCCGGCAATATGCTCGAGCAGGGTTCGGGAACCGATCTTTTCGAGTACTTTGCGCGGCAGGCGGGAGCTCGACAGCCTTGCCTGTATGATTGCCCTGAAGCGCATGTGCAGCGGATTAATTCCTGACAGCCGAACCGATGGCAAGATGAATTATGTCGCATCGTAATTCTGCCTATTTTTTCTGCTAAAAATCAAAAAGTACTTGTCTGCAACAAAAAGCCGGTAATATAGACCAATGGCCGCCAAGTCAGGCATTAAGATTAAAGTCAAGAAAAAAGGTGAAATCAGCATCGTAGAGATTGACGGTGCGATTAAGTCGGGGATGGAATTTGACCTGGCGGACGAACTGGAGTCGTGCATGCACGACGTTAAGGTACCCAAGATTATTGTCGACATGAAGAAAGTGCCGTTCATCAATTCGGCAGCGCTTGGCATACTGCTCAATATCTACAAGGAGATTGAGCGCCGCAACGGCCGTTTTGGCCTCTGCGCCATCAGTTCAGACGTGGATCACCTGCTCGAAATTACCAAACTGGGTTCTGTTTTTGATATTTACAAGAACCAGGACGACGCGCTCGATTCGATCGCCGACTGATCCGGCATGCCTGCAGGGCTGCCTGCAAAAAGTTAGACGAGTTTTTGCCGAAATAGCACGAAAATAAATAGTGCGGAATTATCTCCTCTTTCTGTTTTTTCTGCTACCCGCCGGGCTCTTAGCCGCTCCTGCAGTCAGAGAGCCGGTAGTTGAAGCGACTATCGACTGGCAGAACGAGAAGATCCTCCTGACTGCGCAGTGGCAGCCAGGCCAGGCCCTGGCGAATCAATCGAATGCTGAATTGCGCCAGCGCCTGCGCGAAGCCCTCTTAAAAAAACTGAGCGTAGTTGTTAGCGCGCTCTGGGAACGTTCAAAAGCAGATGGCGCCGCAGAACCCGATCTTTCGGCCCTTTGGTCATCCCTGAGACTGGATACGTTCCAGGTGGCCGAGAACCGTGCACTGGCTACAATGCAGGTAGCACTGCGCGGGCGGAGCTCATTGCTGGCGCATCTTCCCTTCGAGTACGGCAGCGAATTACAGGCTGAAAGCGGTGAAGCATTGCCAGCGGCTTATGACAAGAGGCCCAATGTGGGGGAGCATGATAGTTCAGATCATGAACCGCTGCTATATACGGGACTCGTGATCGATGCGCGGCATTTACCCTATGTGCCTTCGCTAAACGTCGGTGTATTTACTTCGACCGGCCGGCAGATTTATGGCGCGGCTTTTGTGACGCGTGCAACTGCAGTCAAACGCGGCATCGCCGGTTATTTCGCTTCTGATTCGGCGCCTTCTGCATTGCGCCGTGCGGGAAAACGGCCGCTGAAAGTATCAGCCATCGACCTGCAGGCTGCAGGCGAACATGGCATTGTCATCAGCGAAGAAGACGCAGCAAAACTGCTGGCGCATTCAGACAGCACGCGTAATATGCGGCGTGCGCGCGTCGTAATTATTGTCAACGCAGACAAGCTGCGTGAGCGTTACTAGCAGGTTCCGGAACCTGCTAGGGTCTTGCACCATTAGGAGGCTTTCTTCGCAGGAAAAGAACCATTACGGCGATCAGGCCGCCAAACAGGAATCCTGCAACACCAAAAACCAGGTAATTGGGGCTCGGCCGAAAGGGAATTGCCAGGTGGAGCAAGAACTTCGTGCTGCCGGCTTCCTGCAGAACAAGCTTGAACGCCGGCTGCGAAGTCTTAATCTTTTTCTCGGCGGCGAGCTGCAGGGTAATGTTGCTGGTTTTTTGGCGCAGCCTGAGATTCTCTGGATTGCAGGCGACCTCTTTGTCAGCCTCGCGCAGGCTACACGACTCGATACGAATACCCTTGAGCGGAGCGTCGTCAAGATCGCGTAACCCCAGCGCCAGTCCATCCGCAGCAGTGCGTGGAAGCGTCAGTGTGATTGCTCCCCGGTCGCCCGCGCTAACGCCTTCTGTCTGCCACTTTTCGGGTAAGGTATACTGCAGATCGCCATTGCGGAAAAGTTCAGGTGAAATACGTGCCACTGCCTTCTGTGTTGTATTCAGGGCCACCATTGAAAACGCTGCACTGTTCAGCTGTTCGAATTGCTCTGCCTGCTGGCGAAAATAGGTTATGCCCGTAAAATAATCCGGAAAGATGTCCAGCACCTGGACCTGCTCTTTTTCGAGCGCATCGCGCATGGTGTTCTCGTTTTCGCCCTTCAGCTTAAAGACCGTGTTTGCCTTCCAGGCAAGCGCCCAGAGCGATGCGCTGGGACCTACCTGGTGGTGCGTGGCGCTTTCGATGCTGACGGTGCACTGGGATTCGCCAGGGCGCAGATCTTTGCAGATGGCCTGCCCGAGCGCTTGCGAAAGGCGTTCAGCCGCCCGGTTCAGTATTTGCCCTTCGGCTGCTGTTGCGAGCGCAGGCAGAAAGACGAATGCGAGCAGGAAAAAAATACGCATAGCGACTGTAGCCAGAGGGCAGACGCGCCGTTAAGCCAATTTGCAAATCATTTACGCGCTGTTTCCGCTTCACAAATCTCCGCAGGTGAGCGATATCTCAGCTGAAATTCAACGCCGGCGTGCATTTGCAATTATTGCGCACCCGGATGCGGGTAAAACGACCCTGACCGAGAAGCTGCTGCTTTACGGTGGGGCGATTCACCTTGCGGGGCATGTCAGGGCAAAACGCGATCGTAAGACGACCAAATCAGACTTCATGGCGCTCGAACAGGAGCGTGGCATCTCAGTCAGTACCGCGGCACTGCAGTTCAACTACGAAGGCCATGTCATGAACCTGCTCGATACCCCGGGACACCAGGATTTCAGTGAAGATACATACCGGACGCTCATGGCGGTGGATTCTGCCATTATGCTGCTCGATGCTGCGCGCGGTGTCGAGCCTCAGACCATCAAACTTTTTAAGATCTGCCGCGAGCGCAACCTGCCCATCATCACTTTTATTAACAAGATGGATATGCCTGCGCTCGAGGCCTTCGAGCTGCTCGACAATGTCGAAAAGGTGCTCGGGATCTCGGCTGTGCCGCTTGTCTGGCCGATGGGGTCGGGCAAAGACTTCAAGGGTTACTACGACCTGTACGGCAAGAAATTGCACCGTTTTGAGCGCACCGTCGGCGGCGCGCACAGGGCCCCAGAGGCAGTTTCTGGTATCGAAGATGCTTCAGTGCGTGAGCTGATGGGCGACACAGCGCACGACAAATTCTGCGAAGACGTGGCAATTGCCGCCGAGGCACTGCCTCCGTTCGATAAACAAAAATTTTTGAGCGGCGAGATGACCCCGGTTTTGTTCGGCAGCGCGGTCACGAACTTTGGTGTCGAGCACCTGCTCGCGAACCTGACAGACCTTGCACCTGCGCCGCGTCCCATTGTTCTCGACAACGGCGAAACTATCGCGCCCGGCGAAAACCGTTTCACCGGGTTTGTTTTCAAGATGCAGGCCAACATGAACAAGCTGCACCGTGACCGCGTGGCGTTTGTGCGCATTACCAGCGGCAGGTTCGAGCGCGGCATGTCAGTGAATGTGCCACGGCTAGGTAAAGAAGTGAAACTGGCGAACCCGGTTGCCTTCTTCGGTCAGGAGCGGACAACTATCGACACTGCATATGCCGGTGACATCATCGGTATCATCAGCCCGGGACTATATCGCCTCGGCGATATCTTATGCAATGGCCCGGCACCCGCATTCCATCCACTGCCGCGTTTTGCGCCCGATCTTTATGCCCGTATCGTGCTGACCGACACGGGAAAAGCCAAGCAATTTCGGAAAGGTATATCGGAGCTCGCAGACGAAGGTGTCGTGCAGCTCTTTAACCTCTCGGATGCGACACCGTTGATTGGCGTCATCGGCCAGCTGCAGTTCGACGTTTTCAAGTACCGTCTCGAAGACGAGTACGGGGCGCCGATACGGCTCGAACCCTTATCCTTCGAATGTTCGCGCTGGATCTCGAAAGAGGATGCGCAAAAGGCAGGCAGGTTTGATAAGGTGGTGCAGGACGAGGCAGGCAACCCCGTGCTGTTGTTTGAGAGCCAGTTTCGCCTCAGGTCATTCCAGGAACAGAATCCTGATGTGACCCTGTATATGCATCCGCCGGTCTAGCAGGTTCCGGAAAAACTACCGCGCCGGCTCTTGGCTCCTTTTGCAGGAGCCTGCGAGTTCATACCTGGATTATCAGCTTACCATTTTCGACCCTGCAGGGCAGGCGTGCCAGCGCAGTCTTGCCGCCAGAGGTACAGTTACCGCCGGCAAGGTTAAATTTCCATTCGTGAAAGGGGCACACGAGCTCATCACCGGCCAGCCCGCTTTCGGGAATCAGGTTGCCCTTGTGCGGGCAGTGGGCGTCATAGACCTGGAACTCCTCACCGCTCTTGCGCACAATCACGGTCTTGCCATGTGAGCGCACATAGGTTGATTTACCGGCGGCGAATGCAGAACTGTCACCGAGTTCAGTCCAGTTACTGGTAACAGAAGCAGCTTCCTGGTAGCGGGCAAATTCCGGCAGGTTCATTTCAAGAATGACGTCGATTGCCCAGACAATCTTGCTGAAGCCCAGCGCAGGCATCGCCATGAGCAACGCGTCGATTACCTCATCTGCACTGGCACCCGCTTTGAGCGCACGCGGCAGGTACTGGCGTAAACCAGTGGGAGTTTTGGCGTGTACCTTGGTAATTACCGAAATCAGCGCTGCAGTCTTGGCATCGAGATGGCTGCCCGCCTGTTTGAGAAAGGCGAAGTAGGCCTGCATGGGTTCAGGTCGGGCCTTAAGTAAGAAATCCAGTGCACGGCTCATGCGTGATGCTTTGAAGCGAAATCAGCCCGGCAAGAATTTCACGTTAGTATTATATGCCGGGCCTGGGGCCGCGAAACCAGCCGACGAACGGCAGGCGTATCCAGAATAACAACTGGCAAACCAGCATCTGGATCAGCGACCGGTTGACACTGACTCCGAGCAGGGCTGCGCATTCGGCGGCAATCCTGTCGCGTGACTCTGTGAAGAACCGCGTGAGCATAACGGCTGCCGCCTCTGAGTACCGCTTGCGGATCAGCGGGCGCAGTAACCGGTACGCGATCGCCATTGCCAGGTCAAGGCGCAGGAAGAGCCCCCAGAGGTAATAGCGGCGAAACCTGCTCGCGTTAGCATAATCGCGGGTCTGCGCTTCGCCAAAAGCAATATGCTCCTCTTCGTCTTTTGCTATCGCGCGTAACGTGCGTGTAATGCGTTCATCCTGCGTGTCTTCGATCAGCTGCTGCATCAGGTAGAGCACCCAGCGTTCGCCGAGTGCCTTATCCAGAAAACAATGCTCTGCCCATAGCCGCCCGGTAACCGGAGCCATGATGGCCTTCAGGAGCCAGGGCGACCGTGGCACATCTTCGCGTTGGTTGACATGACGGTAGAGTGCAACATACATCTGTGCATGGCGGATTTCATCGCGAACCTGGCGCGCCAGGAAATCTGCCGCCTGGAGCGTCGGTGCATAGCCGAGCGCGCGACCCTCGAGCAGGCCGGTCATTTCGCCATCGATGAAACGGGCGAAGATGAATGAGAGCAGCGCCCGGTCTTCCGGCAGCCGGAGTTTTGCGTGGGGCATGGTTAACTGCAGAATTGCGCCCGCCCGCGGCAATCATTCCGAATACCGGGAGCGGCAAAAGTATGTACGCGGCCATTCACCTCTACAATGTGAACGAATGGCGCTCTTTGACGAATGTTTCAGCTCTGAGGCAGATCCATCCCTGGCACCGCGGGATATGGAGAAATTCTGGAACGGGCAGATTGCCCGGCTGAAGAAAATACCCCTCGATATCCAGACAAAAAAGAAGGTTAGCCGGAAGCTTTTCACCGAGCAAAACCTGATGATGGATTTCCAGAGTATAGACAAGTACCACATGCAGGCGCAGTTCATCGCCCCCCGCAAGCTGATCGGCAAACCGCCACTGGTAGTTATTTTTCCCGATTACGGCAGCGAGAGTATTGCCTACAAGGGCCTGATGAATGCGGGTATTGCGCAGATGGTTGTACGCATGAGGGGGCACGAAGCGCCACGGCCTTCGCAGATACAGGAAAAAAACGCGGTTAAAAATAAAGAAGAGCGTGCGCGCAGTTACGGCTATTTCGGTGAGCACCTGCTCGACCCCGAAGACTATTATGCTACCAAGATCTATCTCGACGCCTACCGCTCGCTCGAGGTTGCCCGCCTGAGAAAAGAGATTGATACTTCACGCATCGGCATCATAGGGCAGGGGATCGGTGCCGCCCAGGCATTGTTCGTTGCTGCTTTCATGCAGCGAGGCGACGCTATCTACCTTGAGAACCCTGCCTTTCTTAACCTCGAGCAGACACAGAACCTGTCAGAGGCTGACTACGCGCGCGAAATTAATGAAGCTGCAAAGGGTAGCAAAAAGGTAAAGCAGCAGATCAAAGAAAACCTGCGCTACTTTGACCCGGTATACTTTGCCAACCGCATAGGGGCAAGCACGGCATTTTCGGTAAACCTGACGAATAAACATTCGGTGCCGCATGGTTCTTTCGCGATGTTTCACCTGCTGAGAAATGAAAAAGATATGTTCCTCTTTACCGAGGGGGACCCTGTAGCGCTGGCTGAAGAGAAGCGCAAGACGGCTTCGAACGCGGTACGCTATTTCAAAGAAAAGCTGCTTGGCCAGGTGAGCGACGCTCCGATGAGCGACGATTAAAGCTCAGGTTTCGACAACAACCCATATACTCTGCGCGCTGTTCTTACGTGCTGCCAGTGGCTTGTCGATGCGGATTTCTACCGAGTCGCACCGCGCCAGTTTCTTAAGCGCCTGGCCTGCGTGCAGCGCAAGATTCTCTATCAGCTCGTAATGCCTGAGGGCGGCAATGCGCCGTATTTCGTTGCAGAGGATGTCGTAATCCATCGAAGAAGACATGTCGTCGATGTGGTAGCCTACATGGCGGTAAGAAAGTACTGCCGATATCCAGAGTAACTGTTTCTTCTTTTTTTCGCCGGCATAAATACCGACTGAAGTTTTTATCTTGAGGCGATCAATGCCGATTTTTAAGGGCTGCAAGTTTTTTCTCCCATTCCCACGCACTGCGCAGGATTCTCTCCAGGTTATTTTCAGGTGTCCAGCCGAGTAATTGTTGCGCCCGGCGGTTATCGCCGACCAGGTACGGGGCATCGCCCTCGCGTCTCGGATGGTATTCAAACGAAATCTTTTGCCCCAGGACATGCTCTGCAGTGCGTACCACTTCAAGCACGCTGGCGCCGTTACCAGTACCCAGGTTGATGATGGTGCTTCCGGGATGGCTTTCGAGGTAACCGAGTCCCCTGACGTGCGCATCGGCAAGATCCGCTACATGGATGTAGTCGCGTACTGCTGTACCGTCACGCCCGGGAATTGCGTAGTCGTTGCCAAATACCCGGAGCGGATTCTTACCACCAGTCAGTGCAGACCGTAAAAGGTTGGGAATCAGGTGGGTCTCAGGCTCATGCCATTCGCCTGTTTCGTTGGATGCCGCAGCGCCCGCGGCATTAAAATAGCGGAAGATCACCGAATCCATTTCACCTGCGTGAGCCATATCAGTAAGCACGATCTCCAGCATACGCTTTGCATGCGCGTATGGGTTTAGCGGTGCTATCTTGTCTGACTCTGTGAGTGCACGGACACCTTCAACGGCCCCGTAAACCGCACAGGTCGAAGAGAGAATAAACCTGCGCACACCGCAGCCTTTTAATGCCGCGATTAACGACACACCCTCGGCCACATTGTTACGGTAGTATTCTGCAGGTGCGTGTACTGAATCGCCCACGTTAATGAACGAGGCAAAGTGCATGACCGCGCTGATCTTATATTCTGCCACTGCGCGGCGGATGACAGACACATCGCCGACACTGCCTTCGACAAGGGGAAAGTCCGACACGAATTCACGGTGACCAGTGCTGAAATTATCCAGGATAACAGGCGAAAAGCCCGCTGCCCGCAGCGCGCGGACCGCATGCGATCCGATGTAACCGGCGCCGCCTGTTACCAGGACATTGCGGTTGTCTTTTGCCATTAGCCAGCCACCGCAATACCACCTATCAACAGATCGGGCACCCGCACCGAGCTGTACTGGTCGTTGTATTCAGAAGAGACTGCCTCAATGTTGCGCAGCATCTCAAAAAAGTTGGAGCTGAGGGTAATACGGTCAACCGGCTGTACCATTTGGCCATTCTCGTAAAGAAAGCCCTGTGCACCAATGGAAAACTCCCCCGAAATAGCGGAGCAGCCAGCTGCGCCTTCGAGCTTATCAATCAGTAGTATGCGGCCCGATTGCAGCAGCTCTGCGCGGGTTTTATCTCCCGGCGCAACGACCAGGTTCTTGAAGCCGGTCCCTGCCCTCGAGCCGACAGAACGGACGCCATTACCGGTTGAAGCTCGCTTGTCCTGGGCGGCTGCTTCGAGATTGTACAGGTAGTTGACCAGTTTGCCCGATTCAATCACCGCCAGGTTACTTGTTGGCACACCCTCGGAATCCAGAGCACGCGATCCGCGCAGCGTGGTATCAAGAGCATCAGAGCGCAGGCTGAGTCTTTCCGATGCAACCGGTTGCCCCAGCTTACCTGCCAGCCTTGATTGCCCTCTCTGCACGGTTTCGGCAAAGAAGGGCGACTGGTAGAGTGAGAAGAGTTGGCCACTCACACGGTTACTGAACAGTACGTTGTAGGTTCCTGACGTTACGGGGCTCGCTCCCAGTTGAACGAGCGCGCGTTCTGCAGCCAGCGATGTCAGGGGGAGTGCGCAAAGTTCTGTGAATTCGGTACGCGCGTTGCTGGCGAATCCCATCTTCTTTTGATCGCCTCTTGCCGCAACAGCAGCGGTATAGGCGCCAAAATCTTCATGGGTGATGCGGTAACGGACGCCATGCGAATTCAGAAAATACCCCGTCGAGCTCGAGCGGCTGGCGCCGGTATAGGGTACATTCTCGATCTGCGGGTCTGCCGCGCGCAGTCTGGCTTCCATTTCAATGGCATAATTCGTCAGCTCAGCGAAGCCTACTCGCGCAAAGTCCTGTGAACGCCGGTCAAAATTGCCGGCGTCAAAGGGCATGGGCCCTGGCAGCTGAAAAGAAACCTTGTCCGTCAGCTGCGTGTGCGACTGGGCGTCGGTAAGGCAGACCTCAAGCGCATCAGGAGAGAGTTTTTCCGTGAAAGCGATGCCCGGCCGGGCATCGCTCAGTACACGCACACCGATTGCTGCCGAGCGTGAGATTTCTGTATTGCTAACCTTACCTTCAAAAATCTCTACTGCCTCGCTGAAGCTATCGTAGGCGACGATGTCAAATTCGCCGAGCTTGCGTTTCCTGGCAAGGTCTGACACATAATCAAGGGCCTCTTCAATATTCATTGTGTTTTGTCGCCTCCATGGTCATCTACTTTGCGACACAGATGCCATCCGTGGCAGTCGCAAAGCTCATGAACATCCTGTTCATCTACCCCCCACGAGCATTTCGTCTACCTTCAGTGTCGGCTGGCCGACGGTGACGGGCACGGAGCCCGATGAGGCTCCGCACATACCGGCGGTGATTTCCAGGTCAGAACCTACCATTGAGATCCTGGGCAGGATTTCATGCCCCTTGCCAATGAGGGTAGCCCCGCGCACAGGTTCGGCGATTCGCCCCTTGCGGATACGGTAACCTTCTTCCACGGCAAAATTAAATTCACCGGTTGCCGGGTTCACTGACCCGCCACCCAGTTTCGGCGCGTAAAGACCTTCATCGATGCCGGCGAGCATTTCGTCGAGTGAGCTCGTTCCGGCAGCTATGTAGGTATTGCGCATGCGCGCCACGGGAGCGTACTTGTAAGACTCACGCCGCGCAGAACCGGTGCGCCGCACGTTGCACTCTAAAGCTCCCACGCGGTCAGAGATGTAATTGCGCAAGATACCATTCTCGATCAGTGTTGTTTTTTCCGTTGGCATGCCTTCATCGTCGATGGCCACAGAGCCCCAGCTCTGGTAGATGGTGCCGTCGTCGATTGCCGTCACAGCGGGATGCGCAACCAGTTGGCCCAATTTGCCGGCAAAGGGGGTCGCCTTCTTACGCAGGGCTTCAGTTTCCAGCGGGTGCCCGCAGGCTTCGTGAAAGATTACTCCCCCGAAACCATTGCCGAGTATAATCGGCATCTTCTTGCCTTCGATATAACCGGCCGAGAGCATCCTGAGTGAGCGCTCCGCCGCCGAGCGGGTAAGGCCCTCGATATCGAGCTCATCAAAGAATTCGAACCCGCGCAGCGCTCCAGGGGATTCAGAACTGGCAAATCGCTCGCCGTCTTTTTCGGCGGTGACTGAAACGGCAAAACGCACGCGCGTCCGCTCGTCGCTGATGAACAGGCCTTCACTGTTGGCGATAGTGATGCGCTTGTGCGAGTCGCTCAATGATGCACTGACCTGCACGACTGCCGGCGAGGCCGAATAACCGGCCTTGTCGGCGCGCTGCAGGAAAGGCAGCTTCGCGGCCTGACCGGTCACTTCAGGGCTACGCAGCACCTGCTGGATACCGGGCGCCTGGACCAGCGCAGGCAGGCGAACTTTCTGCTCGGCTCGGAAGTTCTGCGTGGATTGTCGCGCTGCCACGAGCGCCCGCAAGAGCTGCAAAAGTGCTTCGGTCGACCCGCTGCCTGTGTAGCCGTAGACTACGTCTGTACCATAGACGAGGCGCAAGCCTATGCCATATTCGATGCCCGCCGTGGCGTTTTCAACCTTGCGGTCGCGCAGGCTGACAGACGCATTTCTGGTTTCTTCTTCGTAAAGATCGACGAAATCGGCGCCCGCATCGAGTCCTGCGCTGATTACGGTCGCGGCAGAGCTTTCATTCATATGGCATTACTCCTGCGCCGTTCACGACGCCAATGAAAACCGCTAACAAGTGCATAGACGGGGGTAATATACGCTTTACGCGAACGAGCGTCCGTAAGTTTTTCCCGGCATGTCTACCGGCCAGAGGCAATTCAAGCGGCTTTTCGCTCAACGATTGGGGGCGACGACTGTAAGCCTAAACGGTTCACCGCAGGAGCCCTGCACCCTCATGGATATTTCCGTTGGTGGGCTGCGGCTGCTTTTTGAGCGCGTGCTGCCAGAGGAGACGTTCGGGGCAGGGGCGCCTGTCAAGGGAAAGATCCAGAGCAGCGAACCAGGCTTTGTACTTAATTTTGAAGGAAAGGTTGTCTGGAACCGAAGAGCCGCGCTGGTCGGCGAAGCGGCCACAATGATTGGGGTGACTTTTTTGGATTACACCGACCTGCCAGAGACACTGCTGCACCTGATTGACGATTTCGGGCAGGCCGACTAGCAGTCTGAGAGGTCGCTCCCGACGGCCGTCTATGCCAGCACGTGCGGCATAATGTGATGGCCATAACGCAGGCGTAGTTTGGCAGATCGCTTCAGGTCATCACCTTTGACTGTATGGCGACAAAGCGGTGACCCACACCTACAGGCTAGCTGAAAGTCAGGTCTCGACTCGCTTGTGGCATAATCATACGTGATTTCTTCGCCGGCAGATATGTCACGCAGGGCCGTCATACTGCCATCGGCTTCAAACCATGTATTGGGATCGCAGCTGTGGTTCATGTAATCGGCGTCGTCGCCGGCCTTGCCTTCCGGCGTGCCGTAGAACTTATCAGGACCTACCTGATAGCAGTAGTTGTAGAAATTCTTTTTCTGTTCAGGTGTGAACTGGTCAATTTCGGCCTGCGAGTAATATTTCTCGTTGTCGTCTTTACGCCAGACCAGCTCGCCGCTTTTGATCGGGGCAGTTGCAAACAGGCCGCGACCTTCAATGTCGCTGCCGCGCACCTCAATATGCGGGTGAAGCATGGTTCAAGGAGGATCCGAGCTCCGCGCCGGCATGGACGCCGTCATTGCGCGGTGCATGGTTCAAGGACGTACCGATATTATTGCGGCCATTTTGTCCTGCGGGGACGCGGCGGCGCGAGGCACCTTTTGCAGGCCTGGTGTCCGCCGTATGGAACAAGTCATTGGGATTTTCCAATCCGGCAGAACGAATGACGAAATCCGGCACAATACCCAGCTCGATATACTTTTGCTGAAGAGGAGATTGCAGGTGTTTAAAGTCGCGTACCCTGCCGCGGCAACTGGCCGCGCCGCAGGCACAGTCCATCTCCCAGTGGTCTTCAGCCATCGAGGTGGAGTAATCGAAGGTTATTTCGTCTTCCGGTCTGATGATCTGAATCGCTACCAGCCAGGCTTTGCCGTTTTCAATCACAAGGCCAGCATTCGGTTCGCAGCAGTGATTCACGAAATTATCGGGCGTAGTCGTGGGACCAAGAAAGGCATTATCCCCGATTTGCATGTAGTGGCATTTAACGGGATTTACCTTGCTCAGGTATTCTGCACGCGTGTAGACGCGTCCGCGAAACTGCAAAATACGCGTACCGGCAGCAAATTCCCGCCGGGCAAAAACTCCCTTGCCGAACCGGGTCGGTCGAACCTCCAGAGGCGAATCGCCTGGAGTGTTTTTCTGCTGGGCCTCCGTTGGTGGCGCAGCGGGTGTGGATATCATGGTTCCCTCAACATGAAAGACGTGTGCTGCCGCCTTCTCTATACCAATCAATAGTACAATCAAAAATTTCATTTTTCGTTTGCGCGCCCGGTCAGACTGTGGGCCCGTCCGTTGGCGACATGAAACCCGAGGAAAGCAAACCAGCATGGAAGAATTACCCATGGAAAGATTCCCGGGAGCGTATCCTGGTGGGTGCAACAGTTGCATTCTCCCGCAAGGGGTTTTACGGAACCTCGGTTCGCGAAATCAGCTATGAAGCCGGACTGGAACAACCCAGTATCTACCACCATTTCGGTAACAAGGAAAAACTCTACTGGGCATCCCTCAGGGCAACGCACCTGTACATGATCAGGAACCTGCGCAGGCAGATCCGTGACAAAGACACGCTGCTGGGCGAAATCCGCGACATGTTTCGCGCGGTCTCGTGGTTTCACAAGGAGTACCCTGAATTTTTTTCGCTGCTCTTTTCTCTGGTCTACTCTTCACCGCCGACTATAGCCGACCAGTACACAAGTTTATACGGAGGAGATATCTTTTCGTTCGTCGACCAGGCTTTTCGCCGTAACCCACCCAAGACTGGCCGGCTAGAGAAATACTCGCTGACCGTTCATACCCTTTACGCTTATATTCTTTCTTTCTCGGGTACCCGCCCGGCGAACCTGCACATCTCGTATTACCAGGCGCTGCGCCGGGTATTCAAGGCCCTTTAATCAAACATTGACCGGAGCGTCGAAGGTAGCGTGAATGGTTCAGCTTTCGGCGCCCGGGTTTTCACCCGGCGTTTCTTCTGCAGTCTCTTCAATCGTGTGCTTGCATTCAGGATTCTGGCAGGTGAGCGTGATACCGGTCTTGCGGACCTTCTGACCCATGATTGAATTACATTTTGGACAGGTCCGCTTGGCCGGTGTTTCCAGCATGGTGAATTCGCAGCCTGTAGTGGAGTAGTTGGCGCAGCCAAAGAAACCGCGTCCCTTCTTGCCTTTCTTTTTTACGACGCTACCGCCGCAGAGCGGGCAGGTACCGAGGGGAATACTTTCGGAAAACCGGCAGCCACCCTGGAAATTGCTGCAGCCGATAAAATAGCCATTCTTGCCGAGCTTCTGCATGAGCTCGTGCCCGCACTTGGGACATTCGCGCCCCAGGGGAATGCGGACCAGGTGTGTCTGGTCGGCAATTTCGCTGCCAGCGCGCTCTACTGTGCCATGAAATGAAGGGTAAAAATCTCCCAGCATCTGCCGCCAGTTGTTCTGTCCTTGCGCAATACTGTCGAGCTTCTCTTCCATGTTCGCTGTGAACTTCAGGTCGACGATGTCGGGAAAATGTGCAGCCATGATGTCATTTACGACGCGGCCCAGTTTCGTCGGGATCAACTGCCTGCCCTTACGCTCAATGTACGCGCGCTTGTCGAGCGTACCAATCGTGGGCACGTACGTCGCCGGCCGGCCAATACCAGATTCTTCCATCGCTTTAATGAGCGAAGCTTCTGTGTAACGCGGTGGCGGCTGGGTAAACTTCTGCTGCTTCTGGAACTCCAGCAGTTTTAATGAATCACCTTCGTTGAAATTCGGTACGTATTGCGCCTTCTCATCGCCAAGCGGGTAGATTGCCCTAAAGCCGGTAAATGTCTGCCTTGAGCTCGAGTAACGGAAATTGAATTTGTTCTCAGAGTCCTGTACCTCGAGCGTTACGAGTTCGTCGACGCCGGGTGCCATTTGCGACGCCACAAAACGCCGCCAGATCAGTGCGTAGAGGCGGTATTGGTCCCTGTCGAGAAACTTCTCGAGGCTTTCGGGAGTGCGTGTGACATCGGTCGGGCGAATCGCCTCGTGCGCATCCTGCGTGTTCTCGTCTTTCTTTTTACCGTAAAAATTGGCGACTTCGGGCAGGTAAGCAGGTTCAAAGTTTGCCGCGATATAACCGCGCGCCTGCTCTAATCCTGTTGCAGAGATACGGGTCGAGTCAGTACGCATGTAGGTGATGAGACCGACTGAACCTTCTTTGCCGAGTTCTACACCTTCGTAAAGACCCTGTGCAATCGACATGGTCTTCTGCGCGCGAAAGCCGAGCCGCGTTGAGGCATCCTGCTGCAGTCGGCTCGTGATATAAGGTGCAAGCGGTTTGATGCGACGCTCGGAGGTCTTGCGCGAAACGAGGGAGTACTTAGCTGCCAGGATTTCTTTTTCGAGTGCTTCGGCCTCGTCCTTGCTGCCGATGCTGGTCTTTTTACCGGCTACCTGGCTCAGGCGGAACGCGGTTTCTTTATCACGTGCCTTGGAGTCTGTTCCTGAGAAAAAACCGTCGAACTCCCAGAATTCTTCGGCGACGAATTTTTCTATCTCTGCTTCGCGGTCGCAGAGAATCTTCAGCGCGGCAGATTGCACCCGCCCGGCGGAAAAACGCCGTGAGCCAAATTTTTTCTGCAAGACCGGTGAAATTTCATAGCCGACGAGACGATCGAGCACGCGGCGGGCCTGCTGCGAGTCGACGCGCTGCATGTCAATTTCGCGCGGGTGCTCGACAGCCTTCAGTACTGCTTCTTTGGTGATTTCGTTGAATTCAATACGACTGATCTTCGGGTTTACTTCTGAAAGCGCGCGGCCCAAATGCCAGCTGATCGCTTCACCTTCACGGTCAGGGTCGGTCGCAAGCAGTACTTCGGAAGAATTTTTTGCTGCCTTTCTGAGCTCCCCCAGGGTTTTACCTTTGCCGCGGATCGTAATGTAGAGTGGCTCGAAGTTGTTCTGGATATCTATGCCCATGCTCGAGCGCGGCAGGTCAATCAGGTGGCCCTTGGAAGACTCCACGCGGTATTTACCACCCAGGAATTTACCGATGGATTTCGTTTTTGCGGGTGACTCAACAATTACCAGCGCCGTCTTCTTCGGTTTTGCTTTCGCTTTCGCTTTTTCTGCCATGATTTAGTCTTCTTTGTTCAAAAAATCTTCAAGGTGGCGTGCCCGGCCGTATTTCTGCAGCTTGAGTAGTGTGAGCTTTTCTATCTGGCGGACACGTTCCTTGGAAAGATTGAACTTCTTGCCGGCCTGGGTGAGAGAGAGTGTCTTTTTACCGTTGAGACCGTAGCGGTGCTCGATAATTTCGCGTTCACTCGGCGTCAGTTCACCGAGTATTTCTTTGAGCGACTGTTTCAGCGCACCCTGCATTACCTCGTCTTCGGGGGAGATATACTTGTCGTCCCTGACCTGTGAGATCTGCGTGTTTTCCGAATCGGCGTTGGCTGGCACATCCAGCGAAACATAGTCTGAGGAGATCTGTTTTAACCAGCGCACCTCGGCTTCGGGCATGTCCAACCGGTCAGCGATCTGCGACAGGGTGGGCTCTTCACCCAGCTCGTTCTCCAGGTCTTTCTGTATAGCGTCGATGCGCGCCACATCGATCGTGCGGTTCATCGGCAGACGAATCATCGCTGCCTTCTGGTTGATCGCGAGTATAATTGCCTGCCGAATCCACCAGACTGCATAGCTGATGAAGTGGTAGCCCATGTCCGGGTCGAAGCGTTCAGCCGCTTTGATGAGCCCGAGGTTACCCTCGTTAATGAGGTCAAGCAGGCTAATACCAAACTTCTGGTACTTCTTCGCAACCTGAACGACAAAGCGCAGGTTCGATGTGATCAGGCGGTCTTTGGCTTTCGGGTCGCCCGCGATCGCCGCGCGCGCGAGGCGGTCTTCTTCTTCGCGCGTCAGCAGCGGAATTTTATTGATTTCTTCGAGATACCATTGTATACTCGACTCGGTGTATGGATTCTTGCTGAGCGATTTGTCTACAATCGGCTCTTCGCTGCGGATTTCAACTTCCGGCCCGATCTCGGCCAGGCGGGTCCGCTTATTTGTCTTCTTTTTAGAGGCAACCGCCACAGATGCCTTAGCCGGTACTTCAGCGACGGCGTAAACAAATTGGCAATTCCGGTGACTGCGGGTAGGGTGTCGGGTTTCCGCGGGCAAACAAATTATTGGTGGATTTTCTGTCTTTCCGGCGTCGAATAGGCCATGAAATGGTTTCTGCCGGCAATACCTTTCCTGCTGCTCTTGCTGCCCAATTGTTCCGGACAGAACAGCCTTTCTGACAGGACCCGCGACATCACGATCAATGACAGCGGTATCGGCATATCAGGGGGAGCTCCCACTTTTCTGGGTGATGGCCCGGTCTACCAGAACACCTCTGTACCACAAGATTTTTCGCTACCCATGCCGGTACTGACCGGCGCGACAGACAACACAATTGACCTGGGTCGCTGCTATATGGACTACGCGCCTGCGGCCACAAACCTCGACGCGCAGACCCGGCGCCTGTGTGGTCTGCAGTTTACGCAGATCCAGCTGGAGCTGCGCGCGCTTTTTCTCGATCTTGCGCTGCCGGATATTCGTGCCTACTGCCGCAATAAGCTGGCCGATTGCCAACTTTCAGGCCAGGCCTTTACCATCACGGTATCAGAGCCGGTCATGCGGCGCGTGCAGCAGCTGTTTGAATTCTATAAATACACCGGGCTCGAAGCTTACTTCCAGTACAACGGCTATGAAATCCGTAACGGGGCGAAAATTCCGTTCACTATCGACGAATATAATGAATCCTGCCAGAGCCCGTATGACTACCGCGCTGTTATCAGGACGCGCGTCATTGGCACATACGGCGGCCAGGCAGAAGTGCGCGACAATGCGGGCGATGTCGTTATCTACTGGGATAAACCCCGTCACCATATCGCCATGGATTTTCGCACGGTCGTCGATCTCTTTGGTTTTCGCATCAACCTGCGCCGCACTTACGAATACGCTGACCGCCTGAGCGGAGTGAAGTATACTTCTTCAGTGAATTACTGGCAGCAGGGCAGCACTTTGGTCAATGCCAACGCCGTCGTGGCGGAACCCTGCTCAAATGCCAATGCAGACTGCGTAAAGTTTCGCCACCTCGCAGGGGAGTTTTTGGGTAACGACACAGACCTCGGAGGTCTTGAAGCGCACGAAGCCTTTTACGATGCACAGCGTTTCAGTGAAGGTATTGCAGATGCCCGCGGCGGCATCATCGACAGCTATGCCTCATATGCAGGCTCGGTGAATAAAGAACGCCTGGTCTTTACAGGTAAAAACCAGACGGATTTTCTTTTCCAGTCTGTGGCAGGGCAGCCGTTGGCTCTCGTGCTCGGCGATAGCGCGGCAATACCAGGCAATACTTACCTTGCGAGTTACGGCCAGCAACCACGTCTTGGCCTGACTCTCGCAGCGAATCTTTATGCTGCCGCACCTTTTGCATCGCGCAGTCTCGCGTGGCTCGCAACCGGCGATGCGCGAGAAATTACCTCCGTTCGCGGTCTGGCAGTCGCGGGTTCATCAGGCAGTTGGAGCCTCAGGTGGGGAAATGGCACCTACCAGCAGGGCGATTTTGCTTTTGACGGGGCGCAGGTGTACAGGACGGGAGTGCAGCCAGCGGATGCGCTCCACCCGCTATATTAACTGAACAACTGTTCATTTTTTCATTCTCCTCGACAGTCTGTCGGCGTGGTAGGCCTTAGCCACCACGATGCAGAACCTGCCCGAAGTTTTTGTCCGCAGTGCGGCAAAATACCCAGACCAGGGATTTTACTCCAAGGACTCGCATAAGTTTTTCATGCCGACAAAGTTCCCTGCGCTTTATGAGCGGGCGCAGGCACTGGCGATACACCTGATCAAGGCTGGAGTCAAACCCGGTGACCGGGTGGCGATCTTCGGCGACAATTCAGCCGAGTGGCTCATTACCGACATGGCAATCCAGATGGCAGGCGCCATCGTGGTACCGCGCGGTTCTGATTCAACGCCACAGGAACTCGAATTTATCCTGAACCACGCCGAAGCGCAGATCTGCTTTGTTGAGCACCTGCGCCTCTTCAAGAAAATCGGCAAAGTGCTGAAAGAGCGTAAGGCACAGATTTTGATTATGGACCCGTTGTTTCCCGACAAGGTGGCAGCCGAAGAGGGCCTGGTTGTGCTGCCCAGGCTGCTTCAGCAACTACCCGGCGTGAGCGCAGCAGATGCCAAAGTCCTCGATGACTTGCGCAGCAAGATTCTGCCCTCCGATCTCTTCACGATTATCTACACCTCGGGCACGACTGGCGAACCCAAGGGAGTCATGCTGACGCACGCGAACATGCTGTACCAGCTCGAGGTTGCTCCCAAAATTCTGCAGATGTCGCCGCGCGACCGCATTTTGTCGATTCTGCCCGTCTGGCACATTTACGAGCGCTTCATGCTCTATTCGGCGATCTTTGCCGGCTGTCACTATTACTACTCGAACAAGAAAGACCTGATGGAAGATTTTGTGCGTGCGAAGCCAACGCTCATGGCATCGGCGCCGCGCCTGTGGGAACAGATCTACCAGAAACTGCGCGAGCGTATCGATAAGACCGAGGCTTTCAACCGCGAGCTGTTCGACCTGTCATATGGTATCAAGCAACGCCTGCACCGCGCGCAGAATGTGCTCAATGGTCAATCGGCTGAGGGCGAAGAGAAGGGCTTCTTGAGCGCCATCGCGGAAAAGACGCTTTCATTATTTTCGCTTGCCGGGCTCAAGTGGCCCGATGTTTACATGGATTCGATTTTCCTGGTGCGTGTGCGCGCAATGCTCGGCGGTGAGCTACGCGGCACCATCTCAGGTGGCGGTGCACTGCCGATCCACATCGACGAGTTCTTCAACGCCATTGGCATTCCCGTCTACGAAGGTTATGGCATGACCGAAACATCTCCGCTCATTGCTATGCGGCACCCCGGCAAGGTAATCATGGGAACGGTTGGGTTTGTGCCTGATAAAACCACTGTCGAAATTCGTAACGAAGATACGGGTACGTTGGTACCGCATGGCGAGCGTGGCGTGATCTTCGTCAAGGGCCCTGGCGTGATGCAGGGGTACTACAAGAATGGCGATGCAACGCTGAAGGTCCTGAAAGACGGCTGGATGAATACCGGTGATATCGGTTTTTTCACCGCTAGCGGGGCGCTGGCAATTCGCGGCCGGGCAAAGGACACGATCGTGCTGCGGTCAGGTGAAAACCTTGAGCCGGTGCCGATCGAAACGCTGCTCGCGCAGCATCCGCTCATCGAGCAGGCGGTTGTCGTGGGCCAGGACCAGAAGAACCTCGGCGTGCTCATATGGCCTGACTACGACCGGCTGATCGATGCGGGCTACCAGGTGTCGGAGTTTGATCTTAAAAACGACCTGAACACGTATCCCGAACTGATCACCATCTTCAAGGAAATCTGCCATGAACTCATCAATGAGCAGAACGGCTTTAAGAGTTATGAGCGCATCTCGCACGTAAGGTTCTTACCCGATAAGCTGCGCGTCGGCGACGAGCTGACGGCGCTCATGAAGATCAAGCGCAACGTAGTGCACAAGAAGCACGCGGCGCTGATTGAAACAATGTTCCAGGAGTAGTTCATGGCCACAGCAGAAAAAATGCAAATTCGTACCAGCCACGTAAAACTGCAGACCCCCGACCACTGGAATATCGCGGTCTATAGTTATATTCCCGAAAAGGTAACACGGCGTTACCCGGTGATGCTGCTGCACGGCATTGCCTCGAACCACAACGTCTGGGATTTTGGCGTACCCGAACTCTCGTACGCGCGCCACCTGGCCGGGCAGGGTTACGCGGTTTATGCCATGAACCTGCGCGGCCGTACTGGTAGTGACGGCCCGCACACGGGTCGCGGCAAGCAGTGGTCGATTGATGACTTTTTGCTCTGCGACCTGCCCACGGTTGTCGAGTACGTGATCGAGCAGCACAATACCGAGAAGATGCACTGGGTCGGCCACAGCATGGGTGGTATCCTTGGGTTCTTCTACCAGATTAGGCACAAGGCTTCGAACCTGCAGAGTCTCACGACCTTCGCCACCGCGCTCAACTATACCTATTCGACGATCAACCACTTCCGTTCGTTGCTCGATTACATCAGCGCGTTGCAGTATTTTCCGCTCAAAACTTTCTACAAGCCGATGATCCCGTTTGCGAGCTTGAACACCTTCTGGAACCGTTTCCTCTGGAACCCGGAAAACATGGATCCCGAAATTGCGCACAAGGTACTCGAGAACATGATCGAGCCCATTGCCGTGAACGAATGGAACCAGATCAAGCTGATCTCCGCTGCTGAAGGCATGCCACGCCTCTCAGGCGGATTCCCTCACCGCGCCGACGACCGCCGCATCACCGTACCGACGCTGATGCTAGCCGGCGACCGCGACTGGCTGTGCGCGCTCGATGGTGTCGAGTGGACCATGGACCAGCTCTCGTGCGAGCGTAAACTCATCGTCTTCGGCAAAGAATATGGCAGCAGCACGAGCTATGGTCACATGGACCTCGTCTGTGGCAAAACTGCGCCGAACGAAGTCTGGCCGAAAGCCACGGACTGGATCAACAAACGCGACGTGTTATAGATATTTGCGTTTCAGCCTGAATCACGTCGTGGCTGCGGTGTGATCCAGTGCCGACCAGCTTTTTCGACCGCGATCTTGAAGATTTCTTCACGCAGATCACCCGCCACAACCGCGAGCGGGTTCTCGAGCCGCCGCCCGCCGGGGCTTTAGACCTCTGTTCAAACGATTACCTCTGCCTGTCGCAGCACCCCGGGGTCATTGCCGCGTTGCACGAAGGCATCGACCTGTATGGTGCGGGTTCAACCGCCAGCCGGTTGGTCAGGGGCCACCGCGAAGTTTTTGCCGGGCTGGAGAATAAAGCGGCCGAATGGTTGGGCGGTGAAGCTGCGCTCTATTTTGCGAACGGTTATGCCGCTAATGTAGGTGTTCTTTCTGCAGTGTGCGATGGTTCCTATGCGGCGTTCATCGATCGCCTAGCGCATGCCTCGCTCGCCGACGGCGTTCGGCTCTCAGGAGCTGAGAAGGTCTATTTCCGGCACAACGACATGGCTCACCTGCGCGAGCAACTCGGTAAGAGCAAAGCAAAGAAGCGCATCATTATTTCGGAGAGTGTCTTCAGCATGGACGGTGACGAAGCTCCTCTGGGGGAGCTCGTACGGTTGGCGCAGGAATTTGACGCCCTGCTGTACATCGACGATGCGCATGCCACGGGAGTCTTTGGTCCGGCGGGCAGGGGACTTGCTCCCGTGAGCGCTGATTTCCGAGTCGCGACTTTTGGTAAAGCTCTTGGTCTCGAGGGCGCGGTGGTCGTTACCAGTGCGCGTGTGCGGCGCTACCTGATGCACAGCGCGCGGACTTTTGTCTTCTCGACGGCACCGCTGCCGGCAGTGGCGCATGCAGGTCTTACAGCCATTGAATTCGTGCGACAGATGGAGCAGCAGCGCGCCCAACTGCAAGCCAGCGCCCGAATGTTGCGCGAGGGTATTGCGCACGCGGGATACCAGGCTGGCAATTCGACGACGCAGATCGTGCCCTTGATCTGTGGTTCAGAACAGCATGCGCTCACTCTGGCAGCGCAATTGCTCCACCAGGGTTTCCACGCGAAGGCGATACGCCCGCCGACGGTGAAAGAATCGCGCATCCGTTTCTCGCTCAATGCAGGTATTGGTTCTGAAGATATTGCCCGCCTGCTTGCCGCGCTGGGCAAGGTTTAAACATGTCGCTGATTATTGCGGGTACCGGGACTAACGTTGGCAAGACCATGGTAAGCGCGGCCATTATGGCGCGTTATGCGAGCGAGCGGCGGGTAAATTATCTGAAGCCGGTACAGACTGGTGAAGAAAGTGATACCCAAACGGTGCTCCAGCTTACGGGGGTACCGCCCGAACGTGCGTACCCTGAATTTGCCCGCTTCCTTTTGCCGGCATCACCGCATTTTGCTGCGGAAAGCGCAGGACATGCGATCGACTATGAAAAACTACTGCACTACATAGGCGATCAAACGAGGCAGACTCGTTCAGTGGTTGAACTGGCTGGTGGCCTGATGGTCCCGCTCACTCGCTATCGGACCAACCTCGACCTGGCGCGAGACCTGGGGCTGCCGGTCATCCTCGTGGCGCATACAACACTCGGTACAATCAACCACACGGTGCTTTCGCTAAACGCCATGCGGCAGGCAGGTGTGGTGTGTGCCGGGGTGATTTTCTTCGGCCCTGATAACCCACTGTATGCCGATAACCGGCGCTGTGTCGCCGAGATGACCGGCGCCGGTATCCTGGCGGAGCTGCTGGTGGCAGAAGGGGAGCTTCTCACGGCAGAAATCCTGAAACAGAAAGTACGGCATTTTGACCGTCAAGGTAATCTCGGTAAATACCTGTGATCTGGCATCCGTTCACGTCACAGGCTAGCTCCGACCTGCCGCTACGCATTGTCAGGGCTGAACGCGAGTTTATTTACGATGAATCAGGCAAGGCATACATTGATGCAATCGCTTCGTGGTGGACAGTAATTCACGGCCACAACCACCCGTCTATCAGGCAAGCCATTCACGACCAGCTCGAAAAGCTCGACCACGTGATGCTGGCGGGCTTCACGCACGCTCCTGCGGAACAGCTGGCAGCCAACCTGCTGAGCCGCAGCGAGGGAAATTTTTCGCACGTCTTTTATTCTGACAATGGTTCGACCGCAGTCGAGGTGATGCTGAAGCTCGCGCGGCAGTACTGGGTCAACCGCGGCGAAAAACAGCGTCGCCGTTTCATACGCTTTGATGCGGCCTACCATGGCGACACCTTTGGCGCCATGAGCGTTGCCGGGCCGTCGCTCTTTACTGAACCCTTTTCCGATTTGCTTTTTGAGACAAAGACCTTCGCGTACCTGCAACGCGCCAACGACGAAGCGCTTTTTTCGCAGCTGGCTGCATACTTAGAGGAAGAGGGTACCTCGCTCGCCGGTATTATCCTTGAACCACTCGTTGCCGCTGCAGGTGGCATGGTCTTCCAGCAGGCGCAGGCCTTAGCACGAATAGTAAACATGTGCCGATCGCGCGGTATACTGGTGCTTTTCGACGAAGTTTTTACCGGCTTAGGCCGCACAGGCAGCTTTTTCGCTTACGAGCAGGCAGGTGTGGTTCCCGACCTGCTTGCGCTGGCCAAGGGCCTTACGGGCGGAGTGCTACCGCTGGCAGTAACGCTGGTCTCGCCGCAGGTGCATGCGGCGTTTCTCTCCAACAGGGCAGAACATACCTTTTACCACGGGCATACCATGACCGGCAATCCTGTGGGTTGCGCGGCTGCACTGGCCTCGTTGCGAATATTTGACGAAGAAAAACGCTTAACCCAGGTGCAGGCGCTTGAATCTCGCATGCGCGAGCTATGGAAATCCATAGCAACCCGGCATGCAACAAAGATAGAAGATGTTCGCTGTCGTGGGGCTGTGAGTGCCGTGAACCTGGTTTCACGTGCAGAAGCATCTGGTTATGCCTTCTCGTGGTCTAAACGCCTGCGCGCAGCTGCCCTGGAGCAGGGTGTGGTCCTGCGACCACTGGGTAATGTGCTCTACGTCGCACCTCCCTACAATATTGAGGCGCAGAATCTCGACCGCGTATTTGAAGTGATCGATTCCCTGCTTACCAACTATGAACCCTAAAGCCCAAACGATTGATACCCGTAAATTTTCCGAAGCAGCACCCCTGACCGACCGCGAAGAAGCGCGGCGTTACCTCAACGGTGAGCTGCCACTCTATGATCTCTTTGCCCGCGCCGCGGCTGTGCGCGAACAATACTTTGGTAAAGCCGTACGCGTCCACATTCTCGACAACATCCAGAATGGCCGCTGTCCCGAAGACTGCGGCTACTGTGCGCAGCGCCGTTCGGCTGGTTCGGGTGTGCAGGAATACCCGATGAAAAGCGAAGAAGAAATCTTCGCCGATGCACAGGCTGCCAAAGACGGGGGAGCTTACCGGTTCTGCATGGTGACCTCCGGCACAGGGCCTTCGACGAATTCCACAGCGAAACTCTCTTCCCTTATTGAGCGCATCACGAACGAACTGGGTCTCAAGGTCTGCCTCTCGGCGGGCCTGGTCGATGCTGCCAAAGCGCAGCGGCTCGCCGAAGCAGGGCTCGACCGCTACAACCATAACCTCAATACTTCAGAAACCCACTACGGCGATATCTGCACCACGCATACCTTCGCCGACCGCGTGCAGACAATGGAAACGCTCTCCGCTGCGGGGGTAGGTCTCTGTTCTGGCGTCATCGCCGGGCTGGGAGAGACTGCGGCAGACCTGGTCGAGGCAGCCTATGCGCTTAAAGCACTGCGCGTGATTTCTATTCCCGTGAATTTCTTTATACCGGTCCCGGGGCACGCCATTACGAACCCGCAGCAGCTCACGCCTGAATACTGCCTGCGCGCGCTCACCGTGTTCAGGCTCATTAATCCTGATTCTGAAATTCGTATTGCGGCAGGCCGCGAGGGGCATTTGCGCTCACTGCAGGCCATGGCACTCATGGTTGCCAATTCGCTTTTCGCCGACGGTTACCTCAACGTGAAGGGTTCAAACATGCGCGAAACGCTGCAACTGATCAGCGACGCCGGTTTTGTGGCCGAAGCCAGTGGTGAGTTGTCGGCACCCGAGGCTGCACCAGCCTATTCGGCTGATTCACTGCCGGGTCTCTTGAAATACCCAAAACCAGGTTAAGCCGTAGGAGAAATTTTCTGCTCGAACCGCTCCAGGTCGCCTTCTGCGACATTTAGATGGGGCGAGAAGCGCAGGTAACCCTCGCGCAAAGCGCTCACTACGCCTTTTTTTGTGAGCGTCGCATGCAGCTCGGCCATGTCACCGTCACGCCGCGCGCAGACGATAGCCGTCTGGTCATGGCCAAAACGATCGCGCAGCACCTCGTACCCGGCCTTTCGTAAGATACCAGAAAGACGCTCTGCGAGCTCCAGGTTGCGTTGCTGTACTGTTTCGAGGCCGACGGTGTCGATGAACTGGAGTGAAGATTCAAGAAAGACCCAGTTCATATAGGGAGCAGTCGAGAGCATAAAACGCTCGACGCTCTCTTTATAGTCTTCGCGGTGCGGCAGGTAGGTGTCATCATTCTTAACGGAAGAAGTTCCAGCCACCCGGATATCGAGTTTCTTCAGGAAATCGTCTGCAACGTAAAGACCACCAGACCCCAGGGGGCCCAAAAGCCATTTCCAGCAGGAGAAAGCCATCGCATCGATGCCTGCCTCCTTGACGTCAATTTCTACATGGCCAGCACCCTGAGCAGCGTCGAGAATGAATGCAACCCCCCGGCTCTGCAGAAGGCGACCGATACGGTTCAGATCAAAGCGCAGGCCGGTCAGCCAGTCGACTGCCGAAAGCGACATCACGCGCACATTCGTCGTGAGCGACTTTGAAATATTATCGAGAAATTCTTCGTTTGACAGGCCGGGATTCACATACCCGATTTCAATGCCTTGCCGTTTCAGCTGCAGGAACGGATAGACGTTACTGGGATATTCTCGCTCAACAAGCAAAATCTTGTCTCCGCGCTGAAGCGGCAGGCTCTGCGCTATAAAAGTCATACCTTCTGCTGTGTTGTTAAGAATCGCGTATTCGTGAGGTGAGCCGCCCAGAAACTTTGCGAAGAGTGACTGTATATTGCGCTTCACCTGGCCGTGTGGCTTGGCCGTTTGCATAATACCCGAGGCGCTGAACGCTTCCAGGTACTCGGTCACCGCCTGGGCGGAACTTTTCGGTGGCACGCTCACTCCGCAGTTGTTGAGCCAGATAAGATCTTCCCGCACTGCAAACTGAGCGCGAATTGCTCGATAGTCTATCATGCAACAGCGCAGCGGCAAAAGGCGATATCGCGTCGTCCCTTTTCACGGGAATTTATCGCTTACGGGAAAGCATCTCTGCGGCTGCCGCGCAGTTGAAGTGCACACCGTCACTCCAGTGGAGCGCGGGTGCAGAGGCGAATCGCGCCATTGAGAAAAAATCGCGGATTTCAGCATTGGGACCGGCCAGAGCGCCCAGCTTTTTAGCCCACACTTCATGGCGGGAAAAAATATGTGACTGTTCAGCCTTTAGCCGGCGCATGAATTCCGGATGGTAGGGCGGAATCACAATTATGAGACTGATACCGCGCGCAGAGAGAGTCTGCGCCAGCTCGCGCATTTTCTTGTAGCTGTTTGGGTTTTGTTCGGGCCGCAGAATGCGTCCGGCATAACCGTCGTAGATCATGCCCACTTCTTTGAGTAATTTTGCTTCGGTAAGTTTTGCATCGCTTACCGACTGCCGGCAGTGCGGAAGATCCAATCCTGAGTTTTCGCCGCGGTCGGGCGGCCACTGGACTTTTTTTCCTCGCAGCAGAGCGAAACCGGCCTCGATTGTGTTATGTTCGATCAAAGTCGGCAGGCGCTTCAGTGACGAGCCCAAAGCCGGCGTATCGGATTTTGCGGCAAGGTTGCGCAGTGCCGGAGTAAGCGAAACCTTGTCGCTCATGTTTTCGTCTATAAGTTCAAAGTAATCGGCAATCCAGATCACTTTTTTCAGCTGCAGGCGTTCGAGTGCAAATTGCAGAAATGCTGCTTTCGCATGGATGTCGGCGCCGCCGACAGAAAGATTGAGCGCTTTGAGACTATACTCCTCTGCCAGCCAGGCAAGCGGCAAAGATTCGCCGCGCGATGAGCCCAGAACCAGAAGCTCAGTATCGGGGTAGCGCAGAATGCGCTGCAGATTGCGGTGGTAGCCATTGAGATTTTTTTTCTCCGCCGTAACATTTTCGCAGCGGTAATAGCAGAGTGGATCAACCGTGTAGCTGAAGGCTGCAATCGCTGCTATCACCGCAACGCTCAGCAGGGTAAAAAGGCAAATGGCTTTTTTTGAACTCATGGTCAGAACTGAAAGTACAGAAACGGCGATTCATCACCGAGAAACGGCAGGCACAGAGCAAAAAGCAGTACGAGCAGCAGCACATTGCGGTATGAGGGAGCAAAGGCGATGCGCCAGGTGTTACGTGCGGCAAAGACGATAACGAGCCCTGCAAGAAAAGCGACGCCGAACCGGTCCCGGTGCTTGATGGGTATCGACAGCAGATCCCAGCTGAGCGTCGGGTTCAGCAGAAAGACTTTCTGGTACCAGACTGTTGCAATCGAAAGGTCGGGGGCGCGAAA
The DNA here is from genome assembly GCA_046346875.1 of Turneriella sp. GTDB lineage: Bacteria > Spirochaetota > Leptospiria > Turneriellales > Turneriellaceae > Turneriella. The sequence goes on from JAXMHG010000002.1 coordinate 688,185, forward strand.
TAAAATCCAGCCCAGCGCCGCTAGCAGAAAGACCAGCGCAATGCGCAAGGCCTTGGGCGTAATGCCGCGCCCAAAGCCCGTGGCGCGCTCTATTGCCAGAAGCAGGCCGTGGTAAATACCCCAGAGCGCAAACATCCAGGTTGCGCCGTGCCAGAGGCCGCCCAAGGCCATGGTCAGCATCAGGTTTCGGTAGGTGGCAAACTTCGTGCCGCGGTTGCCGCCGAGCGAAATGTAGAGATAATCCCGGAGCCATGAAGAAAGGGTCATGTGCCAGCGCTGCCAGAACTCGGTAATCGAACCCGATTTGTAGGGGGAGTCAAAGTTCTGTGGTAATCGGATATTGAGCATGAGACAGAGCCCCGTCGCCATGTCTGAGTAGCCGCTGAAGTCGAAGTAGAGCTGCAGGGTATAACCCACCATCGCCAGCCATGCCTCGCTGTTCGATGCCGTCGCCATGTTGGTGATGATCGGGTTAATACCGCGCGAGATAAAATCGGCGATGAGTATCTTCTTCGCAAGACCAGTGACGAAAAAAAACGCTCCCCGCCAGAGGTTATCGCTTTGCACGCGGTAGGTGGCGCCGTCTTCGAGCTGTGGTATGATCGTGTTGTGCCGCACCAGCGGCCCCGAAATCTGGTGCGGGAACATTGTCACATAGGTTGAATACGATAGCAGAGAAGGGTGCGCGCTTGAATGGCGGCGATAGACGTCGATGACATAAGACAACGACTGAAAAGTATAGAACGACAGGCCAATCGGCAGCACCAGAGAAATTGCCGGCAAGACCGGGGCGAAGTGGTTGATCGTTGTTGCAACCAGCCCCGCATATTTAAAGAAGAACAGGAGACCCAGGTTCAGAACCAGTGAAAGTATCAATAAGCCACGCCGCCGGCCTGTGTTTTCACTGCGGTGGATTGCCGCCGCCAGCCAGAAATCAAGCACCACGACTACAATCAGCAGAAACAGGTATGGTATACTCCAGTACGCGTAGAAGACGAGGCTCATCAGCAGCAGAAACGCCAGCTGCCACTGCGGCCGTGGCAGCGCGTAGTAGCCGGCGAGCACTACCGGAAAGAACAGGAAAAGAAAAACGTATGAATTGAACAGCAAGCGGCTGAATCTGCTTTAGCTCTGCAACAGGGTGTCAATCATGCTGCACGTTTGTTTTTCCCTTTGGCGGTTTTTTTCTTTGCCGGTTTTTTCTTCACGGCTTTCTTTTTCGCGGGCTTGGGTCTCTTGATGCGCATGCCGTGTAGCAGCAGGATCAGCCCTTCAAGTTTTGGGCCTTTGTAACGCTGCAGCAGGTGCGTGATCTCTTTGTCTCCCATGAAGTGGATCAGGTCGAGCAGGTTGCGGTGGCCAAGTGTCGTGATGAGTTGAGCCAGATGTTCCGCACTGTCAGCGGCCAAAAGGTTCGAGAGTAACTCCACCTTGAGCCTGACTGCCAGTGGGGCCAGGTCGCGCATCGGGACTTTCTTGACGAGGGCCACAAGGTGGGCCGAAGGCAGTTCGCGCGCCAGCACCAGCGCGCGTTCGGTGCCGGTGGCGGCGAGCAGCTCGAGCAACTTTTCCACCCCGACACCGCGGACAATTTGTGCAAGCCGCTGCGGGTCAAGGTGAGTCAGAAAAAGTACAATGGTGTCGAGCTCGAGCCGGTTGAGCAGATCGACGCTCTCGTCGGCATCGAGAACATTCATGAGTGGTACAAGTGCCTGCACATCGGTCTTTTTCACAATTGCCGAAACCTGCCTGACTGAGGTTGCGCGCAGGACCTGGATAATCTTCTTATGCTCGATGTGCCGCGACAGGTAGGCGAGTTTATCGCCGGGCATGGTGGAAAGCAGGACAATGACCTTGCCGGGACCGAGCACGGTGAGGTATTCGAGACCTTTTGCCAGCTCGTTAGCCATGTGACATAAGACCGGGGTGAGACGAGGGGAAAAGCGGGTTTAAGGTAGTTTTGGAAATCCATAGCATGCTATGGATTTCCATTTTTCTACGATCGCAATTGAATGCGGGGTTGGCGGGACTCGAACCCGTGACCTTCCACGTGACAGGCGGATGCTCTAACCAACTGAGCTACAACCCCAATGAGGTGAAAAATTCACCAAAAAGGTTGGGCAGAATTTCTAAACGAAACAGGTTGTCTACGAATTCTGCAAAAGATTCTGTTGACACTGCGATTTGTCCCTGTCGCATACGACATGGTAGACGTTCTCGATGAATCCCTCCGTTATTTTGAAGCGCGGCTGGGTGATTGCCGGCACGCTCCACACCTGCACGCCGAGCAGATCAGGGTATACGAGCAGTACCTCAGTATTGTCCGTTCGAGTCGCGATGCGGCAGATTATACGCAAAAGCTTGGGCCACTCGCCAGCATGTTTGCCGTCGCCCGAGCTGAACAATTGGACAAGTATAGTAACCTGGTGCGCCTGTACCAGAACCTCGGAAATCCCGATAAGCTGAAAGCGGCGCTTGAGCGCTATGAAACGGCAAAGAGGGCTCAGAACCACGGCGATCTTGTCGGTCTCATGACACGGGCACAGGATGCCGCGGCGCTCACTGAGGGCCAGGGTAACGAGAAGCTCAATCTGGCCGTAACGCTGCTGCAGACCGTCGTGGCGTATGCTGCATATCCGGCGGACCAGGATCGCTCTGGTAAAGTTGCCGGAATTCTTGAAACCTACACAGCGCTCAAGAAGCTCGACCCGCTTTTCACCTGGCAATCGTATGCACAGACACCCTACAGCTACGTGGTATTTTTCGACGCACCGCGTATCCAGCGCCTGGGACAGATTTTTGAACAGGTGAAGGCGTAATGCGCGCAAGGGCAAAGGAGAACACGAATGGATGAAGGCAGCCGTGGCATGCTCGACAGCTACAAATCGGGCATCGACAATTACGTGAACCGGTTGGGCAAAGACCACCCGAAAATTGTGCCTTTACTGGCGCTGTTCGCGGAGTTTGAAGCGCTGGGCGAAGAATGTTCTGATTTTGGCGCACTCCATGCTGCCGCCAGTGAGCAGAATTTCTACGGGCGCCTGACAAACCTGATGACCGAGGCGGCGATGGCGCAGCCCGGCGAAGGCAAGAGCAATGAACCGACTGTTGCGCAGGCTTCACAGGGCTACCACGCAGCCTACGATTCGCTTTCCGCGGAGATCAAGGCAGGCCCCACGGGCAAGGCTTACGAGCGCATATTTGCTATCGAAAAAGAATCTGCCTCGGCATTGCAGTTCATGCGGCGCCTGGCTGAAGAACACCTGCTCGTGGATATCTCCCGTGTGCAATTGATCGCAGAGTTTAAGCGAGGACAACAGGAAATCAAAAACACGGCAAAACATACCGGCGGCGGAGGTATCTCGGTGCCAGCAACCGAGGCCTACCTGAAGGCAACTATCGAATCGATGGAACAGGCAAAGAGTATCACCGAAGTCGAATACCTTGCCGTAGCGCGCGCCGAAATTGCGCATATGGCAACGCTCTGGGATACCGGCTTTATGAACTCGCTCTACCACATATTCGGCAACGCGCTGACAGGTTACATGATGGCTGCGACCGAAGAAAACCGGCAAGAAGTTGAAAGCAGCGCCCGCTTTCTGGGCGACTTTTTCGGCGTCGACTGGCAGGCCCTGCATTCGGTAAGCAGGGTCTGGGATTTCTTTTCGGTAACACTCTGGCCAACTGTTAAAGAAAATTACGCCGCGAAGGGGATCACGACAGCCGAAGGCTTCAGGGATTACATGAAGGGGTATTTCGACAAGGCGATGAAGGACCAGCCGCCGGTAGCGGTTAACGCCGCGAACCGGACCGCCTGGTTCTGGGGCAGGGTGGTGCCGCTCGGTGATGTGCATAAAACCCTGCTTAACCCGCCCGACGTTCTCTCCAATAAATCTTGACGGAGCACATCGCCGACCGGTTCTTACGGTATGAATTTCCGTAGCGTACTGCTGCCAGCTGGCCTGATTCTTGCCACAGCGGCAACCCGATTTCTGCCACACCCTGATAATTTCAGCCCTGTCATGAGCGTTGCGCTCTTTGGCTCGGCGGTTTTTGTGAACCGTTTCGCTGGTATCGCTCTGGCGATGGCGGCCATGGCCGTTTCTGACTATTTCCTTGGCCTGCACTCAACGCTGCCGTTCGTCTATGGCGCGATGGCCCTGGCTGGTTTCCTGGGCTTCCTGCTGCGTGAAAACCGCGGTGCACTCCGCGTACTCGGTACAGCGTTTGCGGGCAGCGTGGTCTTTTTTCTCGTTACCAACCTGGGAGTTTTCCTGATGCAGGATCTTTACCCGCACAGCGTTGCTGGCCTTGTGCAGTGTTATGTAATGGCGTTGCCATTCTTCCAGAATTCATTGGCCGGCGACCTGCTGTTCACCGCGGTGCTCTTCACTGTCTTTCATTTTGCTGCGCGTGACAAAAGCGCAGCAATCGCAGCCGCTTGAATTCCTGGCGCCGGGCGTTGCGCTTCATCGCCACGCAACAGCGTGGCGCGAAGAATGCCCGGGGCATCAACCGCAAGGCGGTGACTATCGCTCTGGGCAAAGAGCGCATTAACGCAGACGTCTACGCTACCGGTAACGCAGAAGCTCCCACTATTGTTTTTTTGCATGGCATGTCGCCGCTGGGTATTTCAGACCCACGGCAGATTGTTGCGGCAAAAGCGCTTGCAGCCGCAGGGTTTCGCGTTATCTGTCCTGAACTGCCTGAGATCCGCAACCTGAAAGTTGAGGCCGGCAGTATCGACCGCTTTCAAAAAATTTTACGCCATCTGAAAGATAACCGGGAGCTTTGCCCGACCGGACGTTTTGCGCTCTTTGCGCCTTCGTTTTCAGGCGCAATCTGTCTTAAAGTGGCCGCCGATCGGGAAGTCGCCGACAGTATCACCACGATTGCCGCGCTCGGAGCATTTTCGCGCATTGAACGTTCGCTGAATCACCTGATGCACGACGAAGCGGCAGACCCTTACGCCAGGCTGGTCATTCTGGCGAATTTTCTGCCACGCCTCAAAGAGGGTAAACGCCTTGGGCGCTACTACCTGGCCGCGGCGCACGATAACTGGCAGGATACCGCGTCGAGAAACCCCTCGCTCACAGGTTTCGAACCTACTGATGAGAAGAGCAAAGAGCTGCGTCGTCTGAATGCGACGGAGCGCAAACTTATCGCCCGCATCGCAGAGGATACGGTGTTTCGCATAGAGCTGGGCGGGCGACTGCTAAAAGTCATGCAGGATACACTGGACGCCTATAATGTCTCAGAAGTGGCGGGTGCTATACGCGCCCCGGTGTTCTTGCTGCATGGTGCGAAAGACGACGTGATACCTGCGCGGGAATCTGCTGAATTGTTTCCGCTGCTGCAAGAGGCCAGGTTGGTGGTGACTCCTCTCATGGGCCATTCGCACGCCGCCGTTTCGTTACGTTTGATCGGCGATGTCTGGCGCCTGGTCGCTGGTTTTGCCTGGTTCTTTCGGAAAGCAGCAGAGTGATCGCCGAGGTTGTCGGAGTAACCATTGCGCGCTCGGGTATTACCGTGCTCGAAGACGTAACGCTGCGCATCGAAGCGGGGCAGCGCATTCTGCTCACCGGCGAAAATGGCTCAGGCAAGAGCTCGCTACTGATGCTGCTCGCGGCGAAACTATATCCCTACAATAACGCGGGGGAGAGGCGCTATGCATGGGACAGCCATGCTGACTTTCGCGCCGCACGACGTTATACGGCATTGGTGAGCCGCGAAGAGCAACTACGCCTGCGGCAGATACATTCTGCCAGCACGGTGCATGAATTCCTGTTAGGGCATGCCGACGGCGAAGATTTTCTCTACCGGGAAAATACGCCTGCTGAGGCAAAGTATAGCGGTCGACTGCTGTCTGACTGGCAAATCGGGCACCTCGCAGACCGAAAGATCCGCACGTTGTCGCTGGGCGAGCTGCGCCTCGTCCAGGTTGTGCGCGCAGCGATGCACCCCCGCAGGCTCTACCTGCTCGATGAAATATTCAGCAGCCTCTCTGACGAGATCGCTCGCCGCGTTTCAGACTGGATTGAATCACTGCCAGATTCTGCAGCTGTAGTGCTGACTTCGCACGATGAAGAAATCCGCCGGCGTTTTGCGCCGACCCGCATACTGCACGTTGCGGATCGGCGGGTCTCGGAAGTCGAGACAGATAGCCCGGTTGGTATGCAACAGGTAACAAAGCCCCGCCTCGGCCAGCAGGTACAGGGAGTGGAGCTCATACACGCTCAGGCCGCCGATTTCTTTCACGACTTCAATCCAGTCCTGTCAGGTATTTCGTTCAGTATCAGGACTGGACAGCGCGTACTGGTGACAGGCAGCAATGGCTCGGGCAAAACAACGCTGCTGAGGGTATTACACGGCGATTTTTATCCCGCCTATGGCTGCGGGGATCTGCAGTTCAGGGGAGAGCTCGCGCATGAACAGAAACGCGACCTGTGGAAGAAAGTCCAGTTCATCGCGGCAGCGCACTTCGACTATTTTTTGCCCGGTATGAGCGTTGAGGATGTTCTTGCTTCGCGGCTTTCGGGTTCGCTCTATGACTATGATCCGGTGCTACCCGATGCGGCGCTGCAGGTGGCTGAGCAGTTCGGGCTGTTGCAGTTTCTGCCGCGCCCGTTTGCGAGGCTGTCCGAGGGAGAAAAAACACGCGTTCTGCTTTGCCGGGCTTTCCTGGCGCCGGCCCCGGTCTACCTGATCGACGAGGGCTTTATGGCGCTCAGCGGTCGTTACTTTGAACTGGTGACCCAGTACCTGAACGCATTGCCGGCAGAAGCGGTAATTGTGATCGCTGCCAACGAACGCATCAGCGCGCTGCAGGCACAACTGGAATTTCCCTTACTCCACTGGCAAATGGAGCGCGGGCGGCTGACCATTCTTCCTTAGAGCGTTTCGAATAGACGTAGCGCTCGAGCTTGCTTTCTTTGACGTGCGCAATACTTAAAAAGATAAATCCGTCGAGTGCATTTGAGAAATCCTTGTCGATGCCAAAATCCAGGAAGTGCACGCCACCTTCTTCGCAGAGTTCGGTGTACTGCTTGTAGAGCGTCGGCACCGCAAATCCGTAGTGTTTCAGATTCTGTTTGAGCTCCTTGAAACTCTGCTTGTATTCATTACCGCTAAAAGCACGCACCAGGCGGTCTTCTGCGCCCTGCGAAAAACGGAAGCGGTGTTTAGCCCGCACTGGCGCATCTTTCTTGCCAAACCAGCGCTGGTAGAAGTGAACCAGCAACTCACGAGCCTCGGGGGAATACGAGTTACTGACTGAAACAGGCCCGAACAGGTAGTTATACTGTGGCCTTGCCGCCATGTACGCACCTATACCGTGCCACAGGTAATCGAGCGCCTGGCTGTTCCAGTAGTTTGGCTGTACGAAGCTGCGGCCAAGCTCAAGTGATTGCGGCAGGTATTTCTCAAATTCTTCGCTGAAGCGGAAGAGCGTTGAAGTATAGAAGCCTGAAATACCTAATCGGCGATAGATTTCGTCGCCAGCGGCAATACGGTATGCACCGACAACTTCTAGCTGGCTTTCGTCCCAGAGCACGATATGCTGGTAGTACTGGTCGAATTCATCGAGGTCGATCTTGCGCCCGGTGCCTTCGCCGACTTTACGGAACGTCAGCTCGCGCAGGCGGCCAATTTCCCTCATGAGGGCTGGCGCGGCCTCGTAGCGGACGAGCAAAATTTTGATTTTGTCTTCAGTCTGACCAAGCAGTTCTGCCGCCATAACATCGTTCAGAATCAGCTTCTTATCCGTTGGATGAACGATGTTCTTGGTTGTACGGAACGTACCGGGTTTGCCTTTTCCAATCTGGTAGACATGGCGGCGCAGCAGCTTTGCGGCGGCCCCGGCTTTGACTCCTGCCAGCGATTCAGGCATGATCGGATGCGATAGTCTTATGGCAATCGATCGGTGTAGCTGGCTCTTGATTTCGGCGTCGAGCGCGATATCCGAGTACATACCTCCAACGGCAGTCCAGAAATAGTGCGTGAGCCGGTTGCGCGCGCCGATGTGAACAGGGAGCACCGGTACCTGCCAGTGTTGCGCCATCTGTACAACTGCCTTAGACCAGTCTCCGTCAACAACCAGGCTTAAACCCCAGTGACGGCTTTTTGCCGGAAAGACGATGACAGCCTTTTCGGACGCGAGCGCACGGTGAATCGCCCGAACCGTTGTGCGCTCAGCGCCTTTTTGCGCGAGTATGACATGACTGTCTGTTGCTGCGAATTCAGAGAGTGTCTCAACCACTGCCACGACATCCTTGCGGATATCAGAGACCACAGTATAAAGGGCTACCAGGTCGAGAAATGCCAGTGGATGGTTGGCCACAATCAACAGTCGGCCCTGTGCCGGGATGCGCTCCCGGTCGCGCAGGCTGAGCATCATCGAAAGGTCGAGTTCGTCGCGCACGATCTCGACCAGATCGGGCAGTGGGAGTTTTCCGCTTTTCGTCAGGTGCGCTCGCAGCTTTTGGAAAGCACCCGTATAGAGAATGTTGTGCATTTTCATAGTGTTTATATTTTGCCAATTAACGAATTAATGGATGTGGGTCTAATTTCGGTCAATTCGTCAATCTCATTATGAAGCGTCGCGCAATCTGGTGTAACGCCGTTGGTCTGATTTCTTCACGTGCAGGTGCAGCAGGTCCCAAATAAGCTGGCGGTGTTCCCGCAGGTAAGTTTTGCGGCTTTGCGGCGGAGGATTAAAGATATTCTGTTTCTGCACCATGCGAAATGGATTCTTCTTCAGCTCCTGCCACGTTCCAATTTCCAGCGTTAGAGGCAGAAACAGGTTCTTGCGCGCAATGGATCCCTTTTGTTTCGACATTTCAAATTCCAGCAGCGCACGGTCCCAGAGGTCTCCGTGCGTCTGGTAACTCAGTGACATGGGCTCGATGCGGTAAAGAGGGTGCCGGTCGGCGAGTTCAGCTGCCATATGCTGAAAGACCGAAGCATGCGGCACTCTCCGTTTGCTGTACGAATAAGGCCACCAGAGGTAGTTCTGTGCGCCATAACCCGAATGGATGTCGAGCGCGGTATGCAGGCGGCCGCTTTTCCAGGCATACTCGCGCAGAAACCGGTAAAGGGCCCGCGATTCGCGTTCGAGTGCTCTGCCACGGTAATACGGCAGAGCCGGCGAAAGGCGGTGGCCGCCGAAGAACGGCAGAGCTCCTTCTGCATCGATGCCCGAATTGCGGTTGAGATCAACCCCCCGACCATTTGCCCGGGTTTCGCGTGCCACACCCGCAGGATTCAGGATGGGTAGCGAATAGATGCCGAATTTACCGTCAGCGAGCGCCTGCGAGAAATGAGAACTTTTGGGATTCAGAAAGCACTTGATCATGTCCAGGTGGATGCGGATACCAATAGTTTCGAGGCCGTGGACGCCGGAGACGATGCTCACCGCGTGGCGCTTAAAGGCGGAGCTCTTACCAATTTCCAGCAGGTAAATAGGGTAACGCTGGCCATCGCGGGTCGGACTCGAAAAGTCGAGCTGCCTGATGCGTACCATGCCGTCTGAGCGACGCACGAGACGAACAAGGCGCCGCTCCCAGCGGTCAAAACGCAGAATCTCTTTCGTGGTGCCCACAGCACCCGAGACGGAAAATCTCACACTTTGTCAATTGACGAAATGTTCGCGGCCAGATATCTCCCGTTTTTTTTTGCGTGTACGGGTGTCTCATTATCCGATCATTAATCAGGTGCGTCGGCTCTTCCTACCGCTGTTTTATTTTGTAGCGAACGTTATATCGTACGGCGCGGCTGCGGCTTCGAGTGCGCTCTATGGCGGAATCGTCACTTTTGTCTTCGTGCTTTATTACAGCTACGCGATCAAGTTGCCGGCAATAGATGAACTGATTCTTGTGGTCGGAGGTGTTGCTGCCTTCACGACTATCATACACGGCGTTTATTTCGGTGTCCTGCACAAGATTGGCATATCGGGCATCACACGCGGTATGCGCCTGCTCAACCGTGCGATTGTGAGAGGGAAAACCTGGTTCGAGGTGGATATCAGGCAGAACCTCAATGCCGACGAGTACCGCGAGCTGCACCGCATGCTCTGTTACCTGCCTCGCGAGAATGCCTACATGTCTGTCACGATGGTTCTGATGATTGTTGGCGGCGTGCTGCTTTATCTCTACCGCTGGCAGAACTACAGCTTCATCAACATGGTGCAGGTAGTGGTGATTGCAGTCATTGCAGCATTTGTCCATGCCGGTTTTACAGCAGTGATTACCGAACTGGTTACCGGCGAGATGCGTACGCGAGTCAAGCAGATCATGTACGAAAAGCGCGTGGAATTCCAGGAAATCGCGCTCTCTAACGTGCGCGTGAAGATTTTGCTATTTATCATGATCATGATCGCGACGCTTTTTGTCTCGAATTTCATGGTTTATTACAATGTGGAATTCCCGGTCCTGATCCGCTTTTCGGTTTTTGCCATTTTTATCGGCGCCATCATGGCCTACATGCTGTTCTCGATCGTGCTGCAGTCACTGCATGAAATTGAGGTCGCCTCGGTCAGCCTGCGCGACGGCAAAGATGCGCAGCTTTTTCCACAGGCGCTCGATTCTGAATTTATCAATGTGGCAACAGGTCTTAACACCGCGGTGCACACGATACGCGATTACCAGCACAACCTCGAGCGCAAGGTCGACGAACGTACGGCGGAGCTCACTGCGGCCAACGAGTCACTGCACGCGAAAGACCGCCTGATCCAGATGGAGCTCGATTTTGCGGCCGAGATACAAAAAGGGATTATACCCGCACAGATCGAAGAATGGAACGGGCTCAGGTTTTACGGTTATTACAAGCCGATGGAAAAAGTCTCGGGGGACTACTACGACGTCTTTCCAACGCAGGGCAACAAACTGGGCATACTGATGGCAGACGTTTCGGGACACGGCGTCCCGGCCGCGCTGATTACCACCATGGCCAAGGTAGCGTTTGCGCGGTCAGCCAGCACGACCCCCTCACCGGCCAAGACATTCGAAGAGGTCAACAACCAGCTGCTGGGCCTCGTCACCACGCAGGATTACCTGACGGCATTCTACCTTACTATAGATGAAACGCATAGCTTCCTCTACGGCAATGCCTCGCACCAGCAGGCGAAAATTGTCCGCAACAAGAACATTGAATCGCTCGATACCGGTGGGTTGTTTGTCGGGGCGATGCACGAGGCTAACGAGAGTTATGAAGAGAAAGAAGGCCGGCTCTACGCGGGCGACCGCATGTTCCTCTACACGGACGGGCTGATTGAAATACGTAACCTGGACGATGAAGAATTCGGCATCGAGCGCTTCGATGCGTTGCTTATCGCGGCATCAGACCTACCGCCGGAGCAGGCAGTTTCGTTCATTGTGGAAGAGGTCTTTCGCTTCGCGGCTGGCCGCAAGCCAAACGACGATATCTCGATACTGATGATTGACGTGAACCGCGAATACTCCCGTTTCTTGCAGATTGCCTCGCGTGCTTACCAGGTGATCGAGCAGGGCGACCGCCAGGAAGGTGTGCGTCTGCTCGACGAAGCAATTCGCCTGTACGGCAGAAACCCACTATCGCTGCGCACGGCGGGCGAGGTAAATTTTGACCTGGGCCGCATCGACACGGCGGAGCGTTACTTCAAGGCCTACCTTGATCTGACACGGCAAAATGCCGAAGTTTTCTGCTACCTGAGTTCGATAGCAATTCTGCGCACACGCTATCCAGAAGCTGAACAATTTGCCCGTGAAGCGGTGGCGCTCAGATCCAATTACGCGCTCGCCTATAACAACCTGGCCATTGCCTGCCTGAACCAGGGAAAAAATGCCCTGGCGCGTTTTGCGATGGAAAAGGCAATTACCTACGAGCCGGAAAACGCCGAATTCCAGAAAAATGCCGCTCAGCTCGAACGTGTTTTGGGCGAGTAAGCAAAAATAAGTAGCCGCCGCACCCCTGTCATGCGTCTAAGTACCATGCGAAAGGTACTTTTCCTGTCGGCTTTTTTCGTTGCGGTATTTTGCAGCGAATCACTGTTTGCAGCGCGCAAATTTGCGCTGATTGTCGGTACAAACTACAAGGGCTCTGAGATCAGCCCGCTGGCGCTCTGCGAAAAAGATGCTGAAGTCATGAAGCAGTCGATTGTAAAGACCGGCAATTTTGACGCTGCCAATGTGCGTGTGCTACTGGGCAACCAGGTAACCCGTGAAAACCTGCGGTCTTCTATCGTCGAATGGCTCGGCCGCAACGTGAAAGAAGGCGACCAGGTATTCTTCTTCTTCGCCGGGCATGGACAGTTTATGCGCGACCCAGCCGCCAAGAATGGCATGCGCAACTATGTCATCATGTTCCAACGCCCGCACGTTTCAGATGATGAACTTTCCGAATGGTTTGGCAAACTGCGCACTAAGAAGGCCGTGATTATTCTCGACTGCTGTTTCTCGGGTGGTATTGCTAAAAAAGGAGCAGCAACGCGTGGCGCAGGCAACGTACCGATTCCTGAAGGCCAGGACTACGCAGTCCTGCAGGATCTGGAAAACGTGCACTTCCAGAATAAGGTGGTGATCTCGTCGGCTGACGACAATGAAACGGCGATCGAGATTGGCAAACCGATAGAGCACGGCATTTTCACTTATTTCTTTAGCAAGGCGATTCTCGAGGCGGATCTCAACGGTGACAAGAGTATCACCGCGTACGAAGCCTTTTACAAGGCGCGTAACGAGACCACCAAACTCGCGGCGAAAGCCAACCATAAACAGGTGCCGCAGATCAGCGGCGACGCGTCAGGTTTTATGTTCGTGGCAGCTCCCACACCGACAACCCCACCGCAGCCAGTGCTGCCGCCGGTACCTGTAACCGTGCCTGAGCCGGTGATCGCGCCTCCCATCACACCGGCCGAGCCACAGAACCCACAGAATACCAAAACAGGTACGCTCGTGATCAAAACGACCTATACGCAGGCACAGCTTTCGGGCGGCCTGCAGGTATTTGTCGGCCAGGACGAGTATGACTTCAAGCTGAGTTATGTCGAATTTGGCGCATGGGGCAAGACGGCGCAGATCACGCTCAGCAAGATCCCCAGCGGTGTGCACAATGTCACCATCAAGGCGGGCGGTTATGCAGACCAGGTCATCAAGACGGGTATCGAACCCAACGGTACAACGGTTGAAACCGTGACCTGCGGCCTTGCTGGCAAAGGCGCCATTGCGGGTAAGGTATACCTCGAGACTTTTGATCAGCCAGCCGAGGGGTTTATCGTGTTTATCAAACCTTTACCGAACTTCAAACAGCCCACTTCAACCAGCCGCAAAGACGGTAGTTTTGCGTTCACAGAAGTGAAACCAGGCAAGTATACCGTATTCCTGCGGGGTTCTGGCAGGGCGCTGATTAAACAGTACGACCAGGAAATCACCGTCGAACCCGACCGCATCACCAACCTGGATATTATCCTGAGGAATATTTTTAACAAGAAGAAGTAAACAAACCCGCATCGGGCTGCCACTTGGGCAGCCCTCAACCCAAAACTTGAGAAATCAGAAATCCGTCGATGGCGACTGCGCAGATGCCATCGGCATGCCTTCGCCCGTATCTGTTTCGTCTTCTTCGAAATTCACTGATTCGGAAGCTGAGTCGGCAACCACAACAAAATCGATCTGGTCAATCACCCGGTTATTGTAGGCAATTTTCAGACGATACTCGCCTTCTTCCAGGTTGCGGTAGTGATCGATAAGCATACCCTGACCCTCGGCGATCTGCCGGTTACGGAGGTCAATCTCCTGGTAACCAAGGCTTTTTTTCTGCAGCGAGATGCCGTAGTAGGCGCCTGACTGGGGCGATGCGGGACGGTAGGCGTACCAGAGAACGTCGTCGCGTTCAAACACCGGGGTTTGCTGGTAAGTGACAAAACGCTGCGGGTGAAAAAAGCGCTGCTCGAGCACGGGCAGGTTAGTATGGTCAGCCACGGTGAAGGCGAACCGTCCACGGCCATTGCAGGCCATGAACAGCCCGGCAATAGCGACGAACAAAACACTCCGCATACTATATTTTCGGTGCGGCGGAGTGATTCTTGGTATAAAAAAATTGTCCGCTAGCGGCGCACGGCCCAGTAGCCCTGGCCGTCTTTTTCGACGCCAGGTGCTGCGGCTGCCGGCCAGTTCAGGTTCTGCCCGCGCTGCGAATAGACCGCTCGCATCGTCAGGCCCTTGGTATCGTTCATGTAGAGCGGTAGCTTTATACGACCGTTTTTACCAAACGAGTCCTTGCGGATTTCGATCAGTGGGTGCGGAAGCCCGACATTACCGCCGCCGTTTTTGTGCACTGATGCACCTGGGCGATAGAGCGCCACAGTCGGAATGTCTTTTGTCAGTTTCAGTTTCTGTGCAAGATCGGCCGCTGTAACGTCGGTGAAGGCGAGCGTCAGCAGAACACGCGTACCAAACTGGCCCCGGTTGGTGATTTCGATCAGGCTCTGGTCTCCTACCACTTCAAAGGTTTCCAGAAAGGGGAAAATCTCATCGCCCTGCCACGGCACCCAGCGCATACCATTAAAACGGTAGTTGACCGCACCCAGGTTCAGTAATTCGTCGTTCGGTTTCTCTTCCACTTTAGTCATCTTAACAGTCGCGGTGTCAGCCGTGTCGGGCGTGAACTCCTGCACAAAGCTGCCGCCATCGAAGAGGTGCAGCGTCTTTTTATCCGTACCATGGATCACGAGTACCTGCGACTTCTTATTACCGACGGCGATGAAGAAGAGTTTGGGTTCGTTGAGCAAGCCTGCGAAAGCATGCAGGCGCAGCAGTGCATAACCTTTGTCTGCCGGGGTAAAGATCACGAGGTGCGTCTTGCCCTGTGCCTCGAACAGCGTGATGTCTTCAAACGAGGCGCTGCTGTCGAGCTGGTACTTTTTCTGCACCAGGACTTTTTCGGGTTTAACCTTTGCCAGTTCGGCGATTTCCGAGGCAGAGATGTGCGGGTTCTTGCGGCACTGCGCCAATACAAGAAGCAGAACGGGGATAATCCACTTGGTCATGGA
Organism: Turneriella sp.; assembly: GCA_046346875.1. GTDB lineage: Bacteria > Spirochaetota > Leptospiria > Turneriellales > Turneriellaceae > Turneriella. Next base: position 703,204 of record JAXMHG010000002.1, read on the forward strand.
GGCTTTTCTGCAGGACGAGACTGGCCGGAAAGCCAAAGGGAAAGCTTCTTATGACGGTGGCTAGCGGGCGCGTAGTTCCCTTACGCTTGACGAGGCAGGCGACATAATGTTTTTCTTCAGCCATGGCTTGGCGCAGGCAATCGATTCTTTCGGCGCAGCAGTTTACCCCGCAGGATCTCGGCGAAATTCTTGAACTTTCGCGGCTGCTGGAAGAGCGGCTGCGCAAGACGCGCAACCTGAAATTACTCGACGACTACGTACTCGCGACCTTATTTTTTGAACCCTCGACGCGTACCCGCCTGTCGTTTGAAGCGGCGATGCACCGCCTCGGTGGTCGGGTCATATCAACCGTCGGAGTGCAGTTTTCATCGCTTGCCAAAGGTGAGACGCTGTTTGATACGCTGAAGATGGTCGAATCGTACAGCGACGTCTGCGCGATCAGGCACTCCGTCGAAGGGGCCTCAACGCTCGCCGCACGCAGCATTAAGATTCCGGTCATCAACGCCGGCGACGGGGCGGGCGAGCATCCCACGCAGGGTTTACTCGATCTCTACACCATACACCGCCGCGGTTATCTGGAAAAGCCTGATTTCAGCGTCGCTTTTGTCGGGGATATCCGTTACGGCCGCACGATTCATTCGCTCGTGCAGCTGCTTTCGCACTATAAGACGCGCATGGTCTTCATTTCGCCGCCTGAGCTCAGCCTGCCCGACAAGTACCGCAAGTTGCTCGATGCGGCGGGCGTGTCGTACTCAGAAACCGACGACATCGCGATGCTGCGCGAAGTGAATGTCGGCTACATCACGCGCATACAGGAAGAACGTTTTACTGACCACCGCGAGTACGAAAAATTTAAAGATGCCTATGTGGTCGACCGCGAGCTCGTGGAGACCTGCCGCAAAGATCTCATTATCATGCACCCTTTACCGCGCCTGAGCGAAGTCGCCACCGATCTCGATAACCACCCGGCAGCGGCGTACTTTGAGCAGGCCAACAACGGCCTCTATGTGCGCATGGCCCTCATATTGGGTCTGTTGGATGTGAGGCTGTAATCAGCTAGGGCGAGCGGGCCAGCGAATGCGGCAGTAGTTGTAGGCGGTTGCTTCATGCGGATTGTAACCTGGAACTGTGGCGGAGCATTGCGCAACAAGCTCCAGCAACTGCAAAGTCTAAATGCTGATGTCTACATCGTTCAGGAATGCGAAGACCCCGCGGTAGCCTTTGAAGACCAAGCCTACCGTGAGTTTGCCCGGAACTACTTATGGACAGGCGACTTGCACTACAAGGGACTCGGAATTTTTACGAAACCTGAGTTGCATTTGGAATTGAATGATTGGCCCACTCGTGGTCTGAAACACTTTCTGTCCGCACGAATTAATGCGGAGTTTGACCTTGTGGCCATGTGGGCTCACAAGGCGAACTCACCGACCTTCGGCTACATTGGCCAGCTCTGGAAGTATCTGCAGTTCCATATCGATAAAATGCAGAACGTTATACTTGCTGGCGATCTGAATAGCAACGTCCGCTGGGATAAATGGGATCGTTGGTGGAACCATTCAGATGTGGTGCGCGAACTGGATGAAGCGGATATCGTCAGCCTCTACCATCTTCACCGGGACGTGCCGCAGGGAAGTGAGCCCGAACCGACATTTTTTCTGCGGAAACACGCCGACCGAGGATACCACATTGATTACATTTTTGCGTCCCGCCCCATTGCTCGAACGCTCAACCAGCTAGCCATAGGTGAAACTGAAATCTGGCTAAAATACAGTGACCATTTACCCGTGTACGTTGACTTGAGTTTGTCTGAGTGACGCGCAATGAGCACTGCTGCCAGAACCCTCACTTTTACCGTCTACGGGACCGCGGCCCGTATTCGGGTCTCTGCTGCGTGAGCATCCGCGAAGAACCTTCGTGATCGCTCTTGCGGTCTCGGTATCGGTGTTTCGATGCTCGGTGGAGCCTCGGCACCGCCTCGAGCGCAGCAAGCTATATTTTTCTGCGCAGTAGCTGATTAGGCAAAGGCTGACCAGCAAGTTTTGCATAAAGGCTTTGCCAATGAACTTGGCCAGTCTTTACCACAAATATGACAATATTTTTCTCGATAGTTCGGGTCGCCAAATTTTTTCCAGGCTCCAAAGCATGACGAGCAGAGCGGTTTATCAGGATTTTCCGGGATCGGTTCTGCACAGCGAATACAAAATGCGTGAGTCATTTCTCTTACAAAATTCTTGATCGATCGTACAAAAGTGTTCAATTTCTGAGATGCGGCAATTATGGACTCTGCTTCCCGTTTCACTTTTGCGTACAAGTCAGGTGTTTCAGTGTTGTTCAGTAGAATGCCCATCTCGCGGTTGTTTTCTGAGGCTTCATAGAGATTCATTGAGGTAATCAACGCAGTTGCTTCATTCATGTAACACTTAGCGTGCAGATTCTCGAGATATCTCAGTTCAATTCCTTTAATGGACCCAAGATTCATTTCTTCAATGAACTTCTGATTTTGTTCACGAAAAACAAAATTTATTTTTACTTTTCGTTCAGATGCATCATGCATATGATCTAAATAGACTTGGGATATCTGTATATACGGTGAGATCAATATTATTTGTTGTTTCGCTTCGGTTATGATCGAGTCAATTTCACCCGATATTTGCTTTGCGGTTAAGAATTTCATGAAAGTTCCCTTATTCGGCTATTTCGGATAACAGTGTTTACGCCACCTCGACACTTTACTCAAACCGCGTCAGCACCGAATAGCCGTGCTCGGCAAAAAGCCCCTCTGCCTCTGACATGACCGCGATTGCGTCTTTGCCGCGCCTTAAGCCCTCGGCCGTCAGCTTCTGCCAGGTGATGCGGCGATAGAATGTATAGACGCTCACCCCTGAGGTAAACCTCGCGCCGCCCGCCGTGGGGAGAATGTGGTTTGTGCCCGAGTAGTAGTCACCCGCAGCGACCGGCGCATAGTCGCCGATAAATACACTGCCCGCAGCGCGCACCAGCGAGAGCAACCTGTCATTCTCCCGCGTCTGGATCTCGAGGTGTTCGGGAGCATACCGGTTTGAAATAGCCATTGCCTCATCGAGGCCCGAAACAATAATAACGCGCCCGTTGCGGCGAATCGATTCGAGCGTGATCTGCCGGCGCTTTTCATCTTCACTGCGCTTGTCGAGCGAGGCGGTGATTTCTTTTTCGGTGGCCTCGGCCAGTTCGGGCGAGGTCGTCAGCAGAATTGCCTGCGCATTCTCGTCGTGTTCGGCCTGCGCCATCAGATCGTGCGCCACGTAACGCGCATTGGCTGAATCGTCGGCGATGATCACCACTTCGCTGGGGCCGGCAAACGAGTCGATGCCGCACAGGTTTTCACCCGCCACGTGGATCTTGGCCGCCGAAACGTAGATGTTGCCGGGCCCGTAGATGAAGTCGACCGGGTTGAGACCAATTGCGTCAATACCGTACGCAGCGGCAAAGATCGCCTGCGCGCCGCCGGCCTGCAGGACACGGGTTGCTCCGGCGATGTGCGCCATCGCCAGCACCACATCGGCAACACGGCGCGTCTCGGGCACTGGCGGGGTAAGCAGGGTGATGTCCTGTACGCCTGCAATACGCGCCGGTAAAACGCCCATGAGAACAGTTGAAGGGTAGAGTGCTTTGCCGCCAGGCACATACAGAGCCACGCGGTCAAAAGGGACAAAATTCACGCCCAGCGTGTTGCCGGCGATTTCAGAGGAAAATCCCCTTTGTTTTTGTGCTTCGTGGAACTGCCGGATATTGGTGGCTGCAAGCTCGAATGCATCGATCACTTCTTTTTGCGTCTCGATGACACGCTCGTATGCCGCTTCGAGCTCATTCGGCCCTAGCACGAGCTGTTCGGGCAACGTACCCTCGAACTTCTGAATGGCCTGTTGAAGCGCCTGTGCGGCATTCTCGCGGAATTGCCGTGCCAACGGCTGGATAACCTGTTCACGCACCTGCGACAGGTCAAGCCCGCTGCGGGCGAACAGCTGCTGCAATTCGGTGGGATTTAAATCGTTGTAGCGGTCTGTTCTGAGCAGGCGGGACACCCCGCCAGTTACGGCAACTTTTTCAGCGGGTCAAATATATGTCAGGGATTCGAAATCTTTATCGATGAGTGCCTTGTTGACGTTGTGGATGGTCACTCGGTAGGCAATGTACATGTTCTGGCTCGCGAGGTTACGGTAGCGCACCAGGTCGAATCCATAGATCTGCGAACGGAAGTAGCTGCCAGACTGCAGTTTTTCCTGCATGTCTTTACCGCAAAAGGTCAGTGCGTCATCGAGCACCGAAAAACTTTCCGGGTGCATAAACTCGTTGCGGTGGACGAAGGACCCGTCGCGTTGCATCGCGATGAGCATTTTAACACGGTATTGCTGCATAGGGGCCATAAAGAAGATCGGCCCTTGCGCTACTTAAACTTGAGAGATCGGGGCATGGCAGGGTAGCCACAGCCCCAAAAAAGGTAGAATTTAACGATCGAGTATCGTGCTGAGGTCGATATCCGCGTCGTCTTTTTCGCCACCTTCGCGGCCATCAGCGCCGAGACTGGTAATCTTGGCCTGGCTGCCTTCTACATTGTATTTGAACCGGTTTTTCCACGGGTCAAGCAGGTAGCGCTTGTCCATGTACGGGCCAGACCAGCCTTCGAGTCCCGGGGGTTGTGTCACGAGGGCATCGAGACCTTCTTCAGATGTCGGAACGCGGCCAAACTTGTTTTTGAACTCGAACAGGGCGAACTGTATCTTGCCGTAGGTGACCTTGAGCTCGACCTCGGCCTTGGCGCGCGATGCCTTGTCGTCTTTCAGCACAACGAGCAGGACGCCCATTAATCCACCCAGGATCACCAGAACGACCATAAGTTCAATCAGGGTGAAACCTTTTCGTTTGCGTAGCGCTTTAATTCTCATGCGCTTGCCTGACGATCGATGGCCTCACGACAAGGTTTTTTTTAATCCAGGCGCTTGCATGCTGTCAAGCAGCCGTGAATGAGGCAATCCTGCTTAAAATGCTTTGCTCGCCGGATACGAAACGGATATTTACCTATGCGAAAGGCCTTCGGCAGTCTTATGGCGCTTATCATCAGCGCCCTCCTGATTTCGAGCATTATCTCATTTTTTACCCGCGATTCATTCGATACACTGCCAGTGAAGGCGTCCAATGCACCGGTTAAGCTGACGCGCCGTATGCAGGAAACCTCGTTCATGGTGTCTGCTGAATATGTCTCGCGTTACGACTTCAACTGGCTGGCAGAGAAGCTGCAGCTGCCGAAAGAAATCACGCACCGTATACTTCCTGTTCCTGCCAATTTCTACATCTCAAACCAACTCGCGCACGCTGAATACCCGTTTGCCGGCCTCGAAGTTGTCGACGCCGAATGTAACGTAAAAGCCGAACGGATTCCGGCGCTGCGCCGGTATTTCAAGTCCCTGCAGGTTTACACGAGCGAAGCCAAGAAGACCCCGCTGCACATTGCCTCTTTCCGTTCAATGCCAGAGGGCATAACCCTGCGCTATACAGACAACTCGGCACGCGCGGCAAAATGCCTTGCCGCACAGGTTGTGGCGCTGGGTGAAATCTCGTTTCTGCAGGACTCAGTTTCGCTGGTATTGCCTGCTTACCAGTCAGTACGGGTCAACCTGGCTCCCTATGAACGCACTGCACTGCTCGCGCAGGCTGGACGCAACATCTACAATGCGCTGGCAGAAGCGCACAAGAAAAATCCGGCACATCGGGTGCGCGTCCTGCTTACCAACATGGTCCCTTACGGTCATGCACAGGTTTTACCGTTTAGCGAACTCGCTGGCCAGTTCGTGGGATTAACCCCTGAAGAACTCACGGCGATCCGTAACGCTGCGGTCGCCGCGAATGGTTCGGTTGTTTTTGTGCCCGATCTCGCCAAGCGCATCGAACTGGGTCTCGATACCTCGGTCATTTGGCAGCTCTGGCAGACAGCAAAACTGCCGTTCTATAAAGACGCTTCGGGCGAGCCATTGCTCTACGAAGACATGGTGCTCGCGCTGCGCCGCTCGTTGACCGAAACAGATGGCGCAGGCGTGGTACAAAACCGTCGGCTGAAGGCAATCTATGCTTCTTATGCGCGCGACAACGACGAGAAGCGCAAGTGGGGCGAGAGTATCAACCTGCCATACCAGCGCGCGAGTACTGAACGCCTGCAGAAGCTGCAGGTGCAGATGCTGCTCGACGTGTACGATTTTTCTGCGGTCGGACTCGAAGCCGAAACCTACATTGCGCTTGAAATGCCTGCGCGAGAGCGTTTTCCCCTGCTATACATGACTGTACGTCCATTGGCGAAGAAGCTGGGATTCGACGAGAAAAAAGACGGCTCGGACAGTGCCGAGATCGAAGGTTCGCTGCAACTGCTGCGCAGCGCGCTGGCCCAGGCCGGCAAATAGCCAGTGCTGCACCCTTACACGGCGCTCGTTTGGGGCATGGGAGCTTCGCTCCTCTGTTTTTACGCAGCTTTTTTTTACCGGAAGAGAAATAACCTCAGGCACCGCCAGCTGGCCGGGCTCGGCATTCTGCTGAATCTTATCAGCAGCGTCTATTTGATCTATGCTGTGCGGGCAGTCGGCGTTGAGATGCCCTCAGAGTATTCGTTGCCCGTCATCACCGCCCATCGTATCTTTGCTACGCTGATGGCGCTTGCCATGCTTGCCATGGCAGCCAGCGGTATTCGCCGCAGGGTTGAATTCCACCGCAGGCTCAGCTGGTTCTTTTTACCGGGTTACACACTGACTTATTTTTCCGGAATGGTGATCTTCCACGGCTAAATTTTTCGTTAGGCGGAGCAAACAATGGACTTTATCGTAGGCAACGAGGCAGAGAAAAAACAACTCGAGGCAATCTGCAGCAAACAAGCGGCAGACGTAACCGAGAGCGATCTCAAATTTATCGCCCGCCGTATCCGGCAGAACGCGGTCGAAATGGTATTTCGCGCCAACTCGGGCCATCCAGGCGGCCCGCTGGGTCTGGCAGATATCTATGCATACCTCTATTTTAAGATCCTCAACCTCAAGGGCGAGCACCGCGACCGCCTGCTGATCAGCAACGGCCACGTTTGCGCCGTCCGCTACAGCGCGATGGCAGTGCGGGGGCAGTTGCCTGAATCTGAGCTCGCTACGTTTCGCCGCCTCGGTTCACGCCTGCAGGGGCATCCATCGACCAAGTATCTGCCCGAGGTAGAAAACTCGAGCGGTTCACTCGGCCAGGGCCTTGCCAACGCGAGCGGCCTGGCTCTGGGCCTGCGCCTGCAGAAGAGCCCGGCGCGTGTATTCCTGGGAATGTCTGACGGCGAATGCCAGGAAGGTATGACATGGGAAGCCGCGATGGCTGCTGCCCACAATAAACTGACAAATATTCATCCGTTCCTCGACTTCAATAATATCCAGATCGACGGCAAGGTCGAGAAAGTGATGGGTGTTGAGCCACTAGACAAGAAGTTTGAGACATTCGGCTGGAAAGTCCGCGTCGCCAGCGGACATGATTTCGGTGAAATTGCCGCCGCGTTTGACTGGTCGCTGAAAGCCGAGGGAGCTCCCAAGATGATCCTGTTCAGGACCGTATTGGGCAAGGGTGTTTCTTTTATGGAAAACAACCCTGACTGGCACGGTACACCGCCGAACCAGAAAGACCGCGATGCAGCGATGATTGAATTGTCTGCATAGCAGACAATTCAATCATATGATTACCGAACAATTATTCTAAAAATAAACGGTACAATCAGTACCCCGTTGCCGTCGAGTAGTTCTTTTGGCGGCGGGCCGAAGTCGTGTGCAGCGTAGAGCGCCTCAATGCATGAGCGGTCGAGTGACTGGTAGCCGAGTGATGACACCAGCTTTGCATCTTTTACTACGCCATTCTCATCGAGCAGAAAGTGGATGTAGATATCCTGGCTGGGGAATGTACTGAAACGCGTGTATCCGGCAGCGTAGTTCATGCGGTGGTACGAATCGCCGAAAGTCGGGTAGGGGTCACCGCCTGGAGGAGCCCACACACTCTGTATCTTGCTGATCATCGAGCGAAAATAGCTATAGTGGGCAAAACGTGCGGTTGGTATCGCCGGCCGGCCCAGGTAATCCCATGACAGGGCAAAATCATGGCGAAAGCGGTAATAGGCCGGTATACGCAGGCGCTCCGCCGAGGCTGACTGGCTCGTTTGTTCCTGCGGGGCGGCAATGGTCACGCGGCTTTCTTTGGCGGTGAGAATCTTCGCGAGCTTTTTCCCCGAAACGATGCGTCCCTGCATCGGCTGCATTTCACCGGGCGAAAGTACATAGTCGGTCGAGATCGATTCAAAGCCCTTTTCTTTCGTCAGCTGCCCCTGTGCCTCTGATTCTTTGTCCGAGAGGAATTTGACCGTTTTGCGTTTTTTGGCCTGCACAGGCTGAGCATTCTCTAGCAGCGCGCGGATAATTTCTGTGTTTTGGCCTTTTTCGCTCTCTGAGTCGCCAAAGATCAGTTTGCGCAGGTCTAGCTCAAGAAATAGTGCCGTGAGGATAAACAGCGAGAGAAATGCAGAAAAAAACCGCGGGAAAGCGTGCTCAGAAATCCGCTTCAGCGGGCTCAAACTTACCGCGCTTTCTGCCGATGGCTTCACGTAGTTCACTCGCCTCTTTCGGTACGGTTTCACCCGACCGCCTGATATACAGGTCGGTAAGGGCGAGTGCTCCCGTATAGTCATTTAACGCCGCACTCACCCGGGCGCAGTTGAAGAGGTATTTGTTGTTCTGGCTTTTTTGCCAGGCGACCCGCTGGCAAAGCTTGCCTGCGGCTTTCAGATCTTTCATCGTGACGACGTAGAGTTTCAGCAGAAAGTACTCTGTGGTTTCATCGCTGCCGTGTCCTTCAAGATATGCGGTCAGCACTTCGCGGGCGCGGTCTTTCTCTTTCAATTTCAGGTAGATTTCGGCCTGGCGCCTCACGTTCTGTCCATCGGCCAGCCTCTGGGCGGCTGTGATGCGGGCAAGATTCTGCAGGGCTTCTTCTTTATCTTTGCGGTCGGCAAAAATCTCGGCGACTCGCAGGAACCCGCGCACCCGGTATTTTTCCGGCAGCGAAGACTTTTGCGTCGCCTGGCGCAGCATTGCCAATGCTATCTCCTGCGTGATCTGTTCGTCGGCGAGCAGCATACCCTTGCCGTAAAGGGCAAGCGGCTCCTGTGCGTCGCTGCGCAGCGCGCGGTCAAACAGTTCGAGCGCCGAGGTCTGTTTTCCCTGCTCCATGCGCAGTATGCCTTCTTCGGCGAGGGCACGCGCACGGCAGGCCGTAGTCGTCGCAGCTACCATTACTGCGAGCAGCAGAACCTTCCACCGTAGCCACCGCGTGGTCTTCAAACGATTCTCCCCGGAAGATTACGCTGCATCCCGCTATTTTGGTGAGGAGAGGTTAGGTAGTGGCGCCTTTTCCAGCAGGTCATCGAGCTTCGGGAAAAGCGCTTCGACTTTGGAACGGGCGATTGTGACCGGTGACGGCATATCGCTGCTGCGCGCCACAAACTCCTGGTCTTTGGTCGGACCAAAAAACTCGACTTCTTTCGTCACATTAGAAGAGAGCAATACGCTGATTTTGCCGTAGGGTGCTGGCAGTGCATCTTTGTGGAATTTAACCCCGGTAAGCTCGGTCAGGTCGGCCAGAAACGTATTGATGCGGGATTTGTCTGTTGCCCGCGCAGGCTCAAGCGTAAACGAACCCTTATCATCAGCCTTGAGCGTGAGAGAAGTTTTGCCACTCGCCCGTATTTCGCGTACGTTCTCGCGGGCGACCCGCAGGACCGTGCGGTCGCGGTAAAGGTCGAATTCCTGGTTCCAGTCGCCTTTCAGGAAACCTTTAACCGCGTAGACCGAGGTGTCGTCAGCCAGGCGCATGAAACTCGCATTGCCTGCACCGGAAAATTTACCGAGCACGACCTGTGCAATCTTGTCGCCGTTCTCGCCCTCAAGCAGCAGCTGGAAATCCGTGTCGCGTACTTCGTAGTCTGCCTGCTTTTCTTTGTTTGAAGAAACTTCCTGGTAACGCCGGGCTTCGAACAGGTTATTCAGGCCCGTGTCGATTTTCTGGCTGTCAGCACGCTGTACGCCCAGCGGTGAGCCCGCAAGTTCAGCAGACCAGCCTTCGGTGGAGCGCGTAAAGATACGCTTCTGCGCCCCGTCGCTAACAGTTACCTTTTTTACGCGTTCAGCGCGGCCGGAAATTACCGGCTTGGATTTTTCGTAGCTCTTCTCAAAGATCAGGAACGGATCGTTGACGAGAAAGGCGAGCAGGAAAACTGCCCCGGTGGCAATTGCCAGAATAGTATTTTTCTTTTGTATTGGCATAGTTACCTCATGCTCCAGGATTCAGGTTGCGCCGGCGTGTCAGGCGGTAGACACCCGCCGCGGCGATGCCGAGCAGCGGAATCGCGAACGCCAGCAGGGTCAGAATTTTACGCCCTGTATCTTCGACCAGCTTAGGCTTGATACGCGGACTGGCCTTCTTGCGCAGCTCGACGAGCTCCTGGTTACCCTGCATAACGTCGATGGCTGCAAACACCATCTTGTTGTTCTCCTCAAGCAGCGGCAACCCTGTCATTTCGCTCAGGATAAAGGTCAGGTTACTGAAGGTGAAAGCCGACCCGAGCACCAGAATACTAGCCTCTTTTTCGGCCGCCTTCACCCAGGTCTTCGGCGCTTCTTTCGGCGGCGCCTGCATTGCATACTGGCTACTGAACTTGCCCTGTACCATCACGGCCAGGTTATACGTACCAGCATTCTGCTTGGGAGCAGCCATCATCTCTTCCATCTTGGTCGGGTCGAGAAAGGCGAAGTTTGTCTGTGCCCATGAGTCGGCAGTCGACTTCGCGAGAACATCTACCTTGAACTTGCCTTCGCCGACAGGTATAACCGCCGGATTTGTTTTCACACTCGAAGTGTACGGCATGGTCAGCGCGGCATTACCTTTCGTGGCGAGGTTTTCCTGGCTTAAGCCGTCTTTGGTCACCACAACCCAGGGCGGATAAGGAAATTTCATCATCTGCATGGCGTTCACCGGCTGCACAAACGGCACAAAGTGGTTGGGTTTGGGCTCGTTTATCATGTCGGCACTGAGTTCAATACCGTATGCTTTGAGGAATTCAGTCAGGTCGGGGTTACCCGGCGAAGCCATGAATTGCTGGCCAAAGCTGACTTCCATGCCCGATGCTGCAACGATCAGGTTACCGCCGCGCATCAAAAACTGGTCGATGCGGAATTTATCCATCGGGCTGAGCGCTCCAGGCTGCATCACGATCAGCGTCGAAACCTCGACCGGGATATCAGCAGTAGAGGTATTGATTTCCATGATTTCACCGTAGAAGGTTGCTACTTTTTCGGCGAAAATCGAGATCGAATTCGGGCTACGTTCTTTCTTCAGCGTAAACGGCCCATGACCGCCCAAAAGCGCAATGCGGCGCTCGTTGGGTTTTACCATCTTGAAGATACGCGCCGTGAGCTGGTTCTCGAGATCCTGCTGTTCGTACAGGCCGATGAGGTTGTTCACGGTCTCCGATTTTGTGCCATACGAAATTGCGAGTCCGAAGTAGATACTCTGCGCCTGCGCTTTTTTCGAACCGCGCACGGCGATATCGAGCTGCTGGATGCCCAGCGTGCGTGCGCGTTCGGCGGCAGACTTGTCGTTGTCAGGATCCAGGATCGTCAGTTTCACCCGCCCGCGCGAGCTGTTGACGTATTCCTGTATAAAGTCGCGTGCCTTGCGCGAAACGAGCACGGCTTCGTCGGGCAGGTCATTCGAAACAAAGAGTTCAATGACCGCTTTTTCGGGCAGGCTGCGCAGCAGGTTCTTGGTTGTGCCCGAAATGCGCATTGCCCCGGTGGATGACAGGTCAAAACGCAGGTAGGCCCCGTAGCTCAGCCAGCTGAAGCTGAAGAAAAGCGCCACGTACAGAATCGTTGTGGCACGGCGCGAAGCGAGAAAGTTTTTAATCTGTTCCATCAATGACCCCGTCTGAATTTTTCAATGCTCACCTTATTCAGGTAGAGAAAGATTGCAGAAAATGAAATGTAGTAGAGCAGGTCCCGCGTATCGAGCAGACCCGCCGAAAGTGAATCCTGGTGCCACGAGACCGACAAGAAACCGAGCAATTCTTTGAAGGGGCCAAAGAACTGCAGCACCGGCTGGTATCCCAGCAGGTAAACGAAGAGGCAGGCCAGAAAGCTCAGCAAAAAGGCGCTGATCTGGTCACGCGTCAGCCACGAGATGTAGAGCCCCATCGCAATATAGGCCGAACCCGAAAGCCATGCCCCAAGGTACGAACCGAGCAGCACCATGAAATCGGGTGCTGAGACGTAGAAGGCGATCAGGGGGAGTACCAGCGTTGTCGCGAGTGCAATGCCCAGGAAGATAAACGCCGAAAAGTACTTACCCAGGATCAGCTCGAGTTCGCTGAAGGGCAGGGTGAGCAGAAGCTCTACCGTACCGCTGCGGCGTTCTTCGGCCCACAGGCGCATCGTGATGACCGGGATAAACGCCAGGTAGATCAGTTTGAGCATGTCAAACAGCCCCTGCAGCGAGTAGCCGCGGTCAAAGAAGCGCGTGATGAAGAAAAACAGGAAGTTCACGAGAATCACGAATATCCCGAGAAAGATGTAGCCGATGGGCGTATTGAAGTAGTTTGCCAGCTCGCGCCGGAAAACCGTCTTCACATTAGCCCAGTCGAGATCAAAACGTTTGAGGAATTCCATAGTTGCTCCGTTAATCCTTATTGTCCCTGGCCATCAGTGGCCTTGGCTGTTAGCCGCGCGAACACATCTTCAATACTTTGTTTCTGCATGAACATTTCGCGCAGTGTCCATTTTTCGCTCACCGCGAGTGCAAAGAGCCTCTCGTTAAATCCACTGGTGGTTTCAGCCGCAAAACGCGTTTCGATGTCATTGCCTGAAATCACTGAGACACTTTCGTCGCTGCCAAGCAGGGACTGTATCTTAGGCAGCGACGCAGTTGCATTGCCTTTGAGCGCGAACTCCCACATTTCGCGGCCTTCTTTCATGCGCTGTATCTTCTCGAGCTTGTCGTCGAGCACGATGCGCCCGTCGGCGATGATAATTGCACGCTGGCAGGTATCTTCAACTTCTTTCAGGATGTGAGTACTGAGAATGATCGTCTTCTCTTTAGAGAGCTCGCGTATCAGTTGCCGGATCTCGTTGATCTGGTTGGGGTCGAGGCCCGAGGTTGGCTCGTCCAAAATCAGCACCTGCGGGTCATGCAGCAGGGCAGCGGCTAATCCCACGCGCTGCTTGTAACCTTTTGACAGGTGCATGATGGGAGTGTAGAGGTACTTGGTAAGGTCTGTCACCTTGACTGCCTTTTCCATACCCTTCTCGGTCTGTTCGGCCGAGAGGCCGCGGCTCTGTGCAATAAACTGCAAAAACTCAGAGACCAGCATGTCGGGGTATGAACTCGCGCTTTCGGGCAGGTAACCGATCAGCGACTGCACGGCGCGGCGGTCTTTCTGCACATCATGGCCGCCAATCGTCGCGCTGCCCGCCGTCGGCTCATAGAACCCGGTCAGCATGCGCATGGTCGTTGTCTTACCGGCCCCGTTGGGGCCCAGCAGGGCCACGACCTCGCCCTTACCGATCGAAAAACTGATTTGTTTCACGGCTTCATAGTCGCCGAAATTCTTCTTTAAACCCGTTACTGAAATCATAGGCTATACCCGAAAAGGAAAAATTGCCCGTCAAGCACATAGTTGGCACTCAATACACCACAGTGCTAAGACCCAGGCAAGGCACACCTCCGGTGTGCCTTGCCTGGGTCTTGAACTCGTTTACATCCGATTGCGGATGCAAACCGTGCCGCAAGCCATCGTGCATATACACGCGAGGCCGCTGCACAGCAAGGAAACAACATGCCCGAAATCGCCGGAATCGCCATCGACGCCGCGGATATATCTCCCGCGGAAAAGGGTTTGGTCTTTCACCAGGAGCTGGTGCTCACTGAAACGACTCTCAAGAACCTGCAGAAAATTCTCTACCCGCTGATCGAAGGGCAGAACCTCTTGCTCGTCGGCGACGCCGGCGTCGGCAAAAATGCACTTATCTACTATATCAACCGTATTCGCTCGCTACCGACGATACGCTTCAGCTTCAACCAGGATACGCTGCCCGAAGACCTCTCGGGATCATTCCGCGTACTGCCCGACGGCTTCCAGTGGAATAACGGGCCGCTAACCGAAGCGCTCGAAAAAGGTTACACCTTTGTCGCCGATGAGATGAACCTTGCTTCGCCGGAAATTCTCAAACGCTTCATCAGCGTCTTTGACCGCCGCCGCCTCGCGCTGCTCGAAAAGGATGGCAGCGAGATCGTGGCGCACGAGCGCTTCTCTTTCGTCGCGACACAGAACCCGGCGCGTGGCTTTGAAGGCCGCAAGAACCTGCCCGAATCGATCGCGCGGCACTTCACGACCATCTATCTCGACCATTACCCGGCAGAAGAAGAAAAGCAGATTTTGCGGGGGCTTTACCCTGAAGAATATGGTGCGGTTGCCGATACGATCGTCCTGCTACAGCGCACGCTCGAAGCCGCCATCTGGAAGAACGAGCTGGCCAAAGACGATCTCGAGCACTACCATTTTAACCTGCGGACGGCGCAACGCGCCATGAACCGGGCCGTGATTGTCGGTATCGCAGAAATCCAGTCGCCGGCATTCCGCGACCTGCTGTTTACCAACTATGTCAATGTCTTCAGGCTCGAAGCAGACCGCGAACAGGCCCTGAAGCTCGCAGCACAGCTGATGGAGTATGACCCCGCGGCGCTCAAACGAGATCACGAGATTTTCACCGCTGCCGAAGCAGAGGCCAATTACCTCGCCGCCGGCGGAGAGGGCAGTCGCGGGCAACGCCTGTATTTCCCGGTAACGCGCTCACGCGCGCGCCTGCTTGAGCAGATCGAAGCTTCGCTCACGGCAAGTGACAACTTGCTGCTCGAGGGCGACGACGCGGCGCGCATTCTCGAACTCTGCCATGCCTGGGCAGAACACAATAACCGCCCCATAACCGAAATTTTCCTGTCGAGGGGCATGCACACCAGCGATATAATAGGAGCTCTGCGTCCACACGGTACTTCAGTCCGCTGGGTAGATGGCCCGCTGACTGCGGGATTGCGCCGCGGCGACCTGATTATACTCGAAAACATCGATGCTGCGGGTTCAGAGCTGATCGAAAAACTCAATATGCTGCTCGACCATGCGGGGCGCCTGGCGCTGCCACCAGAGGCAGAAGGCGATTCGATACTGCGCAAAGAAGGTGAATGCCGCGTGATCGCGATCAAGCGCACGCGCCGCAGCCGCAACCAGCAGACTATCTCGCGCGCGCTCAGAAACCGCTTTTTCAACCTTCACGTACCGGTGCTCGAAAGCCAGCAGGAAATCCATGAAGTGATCACCGCGGTACTCGCACACGAGTTCGGTGAAGACAGCTCTCCACTCAGGCAGACGCTGGTGCAAAAGCTCACGCTCTTCCATACCAAGGCAGACGAAGCCGCAAAAGAGAAAAAACTCGGCGAGAACCTGGCCGAAACGATACGCTACCGCGAAGAGCATATGCTCCGCCTTCTTGCGCATGCATCGCGTTTTGTCGCTGCGGGCGATGCGCTCGAAACCATGAAGCGCGGCGTTGACATCTACTATGCCGGTATGCTCGTCAGCAACGACGACCGCGTGCAGATTCGCCGCCTGTTCGACCGTATCTTTTCTGACCTGCCGTGGGAAGACATCTTTGCCTCGCTGGACGAAGGTAAAAAAAAAGTCCTGAGCAAAAGGGCGCAGGGCCGAGATAAGAAGATTGCCCCCCCCGACTGGGATAAAAAAAAACACTTTCGTGAAGCTCTGACCGGCAAGGCTGAGAAGCGCCTCGACGGCAAGGAGCTCAAGAAAGGCCTGCGCATCGACACACCCGAAACCGGAGGCAACATCAAAGAAGGCCCCGACGCCTGGTATGGTTCAGACACGCAGGGCAACGGCGGGCAGGGCGAACCAGCCGGCGGCGGCGGTGCCTGGGGCTACCGCACCGAGCAGCTGTTCCAGGATTTCTTAAAAAAATACAAACCCAAGTGGGAATACCACATGGGCTACGACCTCGACGACTTCTACGATTCGTTCGGCAAGATGCTCTCTGAGCTGCAGATGGATCTCGAGAACGCGCTCGACGCCGAACCCGAAATCGAACGCCGGCTGATGGCGCAGGGGCACCGTGTCGATGCGCGGCGTTACATTACGTACCAGGCGAATGCCGGCAACGACCGCATTTTCGACCGCACGCGCATTCTGCATTCGGAAAACAAGCTCAAAGGCGTGGAGTTCATCTTTGTACTGGCAAAAGGCCGCCGCATGTTCAACTTTAAAGCCGCAGTCTCGGCAACTATCGCGCTGCAGTCGGCAGTCGAAATACTCTGGGATCGCAAGATACCGCTCAAGGTCTTTGGCTATTCGGATTTCGATAACATGAAGCGCTCGATTGACATCAACCAGTATATTTCCGTCGATGGCGAAAACCCTGTTGAGACGCAGAAACGCCACCTGTTTGAATGCATGACTGACAACTGGAACGGCGACACGATCGACGAATCGCAAGTACTGCGCTATGCGGCCGAACAGTTCTCGCCCGAATCGGTGACGAAGTTTGTCGTGATGGTCTCAGACTTCCGGGGTCACCGCGCGCGCGCCGAACTCAAAAAAGAAATCCTGAGCCCGCAGAGCCAGGAGCTCAGGGAACTGGCGCAGGATTATGCCCGACAGAACATCCACGTGCTCGCGGTGCAGACCGGAACACGTTCCATTGCCGAGCACCTGTTCAAGGAACACCTGTGGATACACGAAGAGACCTTCGACCAGGCGCCGGTGATGCTGGCCGAGGCCATCAAGCGACTGATCTTGGCTTACCACAAGGTTGTGGTATAGCGGTTGCCTGAAATAACAGCGCCTCCGGGCTTCGCTGACCTCATTTTTGCGTGTCTGCAAGATGTTTGGGTCAAGTGTGTGAGGACCCATCCTAAAAAGCAGCAAGAACGGATCCAATTTATCTAAAAGAATGCTGCATTGCCCGCTGGACTTTATGCTTCGACGGATCCCACGAATACATTATTGAGCACGTTCGACCCTCAAACGACCAACATTGGGCGTCATCGGAAAATCTTGGAGATAATGGTGTCAGCTAGCGGCAATTAGTCTCTTTCGTAGGCACCAATGCTCCAGCCTGTTGCCCCCGTATTTACAGGGCCACAACTGAGAGCTGGCGTGCGCGTCACATTATCTCGGTCAACGCTGAAGAGTCCTGAAAGATTTAGGCCGCCCTCGCGCACGTCGCAAGGCGACGTGGTTCTCAGTTGAAGATCGATGACAAGATTTGTGCTATTGGCCCCCCAAAGGCGCACTTCCCGCGACACGACCGAAGCTGTGCTGAGGGCTGGTGTGAAAGTAACGATCCCAGAACCAGTTGCGGTACTGCAGGCTGTGATCTGTCGGGCAGTGCCATCCCTATCGTATTCTAAGTATTCGTTGGTAACATAGTCTGTACAGTCGGTAACCTCAAGTGTGTTTGCCGTTCCATTATAAGTTGTTCCGGCATCAGCGCCTTCCCGGGTTGAATCTAGCTTGACCGGAAAATTCACAAACATGGGATTTTGATTTATGTTACCGCCAGCTATTCCAGCTGCCTCTGCGTTCAAATCGGCTTCAAGATCAGCTATGTTTATACAATTACCACTGCTGCTGGCGCCACCGGAATAACATTGGCCCGTACCATCGACATCCCGATATGTATAGAAAGTACCGCCGGTCCCAATGTCGTACAATACGTTATTCTGAACCGAGGTCGGATTGACGGCCAGCGCATTTTCATAAATCGCGTAGCGATTTGAAGTTTTACCTGTCAGGACGATCACATTATTCCGTAGCGTTGAAGTAACAGTGGAATCCATATAGATTCCGAAGCTGCTGGTCCCTGAAGGTCCGACGATTACTGTGTTATTTAAGATAGCAGGAGATGAAGAACTCGCAAAAATGCCGAAGCTTCGTACACCCGCGGCAACAGCGGCACCGCTGATTATTGTATTGTTTGATATGGTCGGTGAAGAAGAGGCGGTATTTGAAATGCCATAGCTATCATTTCCAGCCGAACCGGCCCAAATGGTATTTCTCGAAATTACCGTAGATGTTGATACGGCACTGCTGTTGGAAATTCCGTAAGTCAGCGACCCTGTGCCGACGCTGCTGGTGCGGATTACGTTGCCAACGATGGTGATAGGCGAATTGGACATGTTGAGAATTCCATAGCTCGTGGCAGACTCGCCGCCGGTAATCGTATTGCCGGAAATTGTGGGTGAAGACAAGGTGTTATAAATTCCTGCGCTATTGCCAGCAAGTGATGTTCCGCCGTTGATGATATTGTTCGAGATTACCGGAGACGAAGACGAAAGATTTTCAATCCCGTAACTAGCGCCGCTGCCACCCGGTATCTGGCCACCATTGATTGTATTATTGGTAATCGTGGGTGATGAAGCTGTGTTTGAGATGCCGCGACTCACGTTGCCCGAGCCGCCTGATATTGTATTTCCAGAGATCACGGGCGAAGACGAATTGTTATATAATCCATAGCTCGTAGCACCGCCACCGGTAGCCAAACCGCCTGTCATCGTATTGTTTGAAATGGTAGGCGCTGAACTATTGCAATATATCCCATAGCTACTTCCATTGGCTGTTACTGTACCTCCGGTAATAATGTTGTTTGACAGAGTCGGTGAACTATTGCTCAGGAATATTCCATAACTTATGGTATTTGCTGCGCCTTGGACAGTAAAACCTTCCACCCAGGTAGTGCTGGTGTAGGCGCCGGTAATTGTGGGGCCAGCCTTTATCGCCATATCGATTGGAGCCTGAATAGTCGTCACATTGGCCGCAATATTCCTGCTCCAATCTGTGGCAAGATAGCCACCGCGAATGCTGATTCCCGGCCTCAGACTTATTTCTTCCGCGTATGGGCTGGCTGCCGCTGCAACGTAGACGTCCATGGCTACGTTCGCAACGCCACTCCGTCGCGTATTGGCGTTTTCAATGGCCGCCTGAATGCTCGTGAACGGGAATGATTTGTTACCGATCTGGTTGCTGGCCGAAGCACCGGCGCTGACGTAGACAATATTATCTGCCAAAACGTGAAACAATGCGCTGGTGCTTGTTATCCTATCCCCGGCATAGTCTGCGGTTACCCGCCAATAATAGCTGGCCGCATCCAGTGCACTGAGGGAATTGAGATCAGTGTTTAACAGGGTGTATGAAGGACTGGAGCCAGATGCAATTGTCTTCGACAGCACGATCTGGCTGAAATCGGCCTTGCTGGAAATTTCCAGTAAGTAGGACGACGCCCCGTTTCTGGACGTCCACACAAAGTTCGGGTTCTTTGTGCTCACGGTTTTATCCGGCGGCGAGAGCAAGTTCACCGGGGTTTTGTCTTTGGCGACAAAAGTAGCATCCAGAATCTCTTGCGTGGAATAACCCGTGCAATATGCAACACCCAGACAAACCGCTATGCAGGCAGCAAATCGCAATTTGTTCCTCATACACTTGTTGGCGTAAGATCAATAGCATGTTTCGTCAAGCCGAAAACTCAAGATAACTGCTCCTCCGCGTTTGCCGCCGGCAAAGAAGCCCCCAATCTACTCCGGAGAAAAGGTGGTATAAACGAAGAGAGGAAATGGCAGTTGTCAGCGCCTTCGTAATAGGGGTCGTGCACCGTTGTGGCCGCTTCCACGGGCGTCATACTTTCCAACAACATATTGTATATGCTGCGCTCCCCCCAGACGCAGGTTACTCCGAAGACGGGGTGCGCAGACGTCCCGGCACTACGTGCCAAGGATGCCTCCGTCGAAAAATCGAAACGATTAATCGGTGCGCCTCAGCCGGGAACATTGGTAACGCAAATTGTATTGCAGGCTGGCATTAGGATGCAGGGGTCATCACGTACCCACATTGCAGCATCATCTATACTTCCGCACCAGCAACCGCACCGCGTAGAGACACCAGTAGAACACCACCAGCCAAGCTGCAGGTGTCAGCAGTGGCTCAAGCTCCTTCGTCTTTTCGTGGTAGGCAAAGATGTAGAGCAGGGCGGTGCCCAGGCCCAGGACGGCCACAAGAGCCTTCCGCAGGGTTAGCGAAGTATCTCGAAAGGTAATCTTGTGGGCGAGAATTTCAGCCCCCAGAAACGAAAAGACTGCCAACAGAAAGCCGCTCGCGATATCGCGCGGAAAGTGGACTCCCACATAAGCGCGTGAGACTGCCGCAAGGGTTGCGACGACCAGCAATGCAAAAGCTCCCACCCACGAATGGCGCGGCCGCAGGAACATGAACAGCAGGCCGACAGAAAATGCATGCCCCGAGGGAAAACTGCGCACCGTGAGGGGCTGCCCCAGCAGGCAGATGGCGCTTTCACCCAGCAGGCGCAGCGGCCGGTCGGCATCGAAGAAATACTTGCCACTCTGCAGGAAAACATTGCCCAGCACCAGCGCAATGAGGAATGCCTTGAAGTTCCGCGGCGCAACGCTCTGCACGACCGTGGCGAGCATCATGATCCAGAGACCATCGGCGAGCGAGGTCAGCGTCAAGAAGAAGTAGTTCAGTACCGTGGCGTCTTTGCGGCAGTTAAGCCAGCCAAAAAGTTCCAGGTTGTAGAAAAAGACCAGCGGCAGAGAGAGCAGGGCTACTGCGAGTAGCCCGCGGTAAAAACGGGAAAGTCCTGAGCTCGCAGTAGCAGTCATGCTGCCGGTTTCTTGCTCGGTATCGCATCGAAAATCCCTTTTGCTTGTTGCGGAGGTAGCCTTGCTTGTCATGCAGATACTCCAGGACGAATAATGATCGCAGGCCTGATTCGACGTCCCGCTCTGCCAGCATGGCCGCAGACCAGGTCATCTATAAACTCATTCCGTACGCAGTCCCCAAACCCTGGGGCGGCGGGCACCTGGAAAAACTCACCGGCAATACCTCGGCCGAAAAAATTGGCGAGTATGTACTTTTTTCTGACCTGCCGCAGTTTCCTGTACGAATTCAAGTCGGTACGTCCGACATGCCACTGGCAGAATTCTGGGCGCAGAAAATGGGTGCAGGTGCCGCAGTTCCATTTATGCTGAAGGTACTCTCAACTGCAGAACCGATTTCCGTACAGAACCATCCCTCTGACGACGACGTCAAAGCCCTCGGCATGGCAGGCAATGGCAAGATGGAGGCATGGACAATTCTTTCTGCTGACCCGCAGGCACGCATGTATCTGGGCCTCAAGGGTGAACAGTCGCCCGAAGTTTTGCGCCAACTGGAAGAGTTACCTGAGCCTCTATCTGTTTTTCATGAATTTAAACCGCAGCAGGGTGAAGTTGTTACACTGTCCCCCGGGCTCGTACACAGCACGACCGGCAGGTTGCTTTTTTACGAAGTCCAACAGACGTCAGATTACACATTCCGCATCTACGACTTTGGCCGAGGCCGTGAGCTGCACCTCGACCAGGCAATCCGCTGTGTGCACGACCAGGACCCCGAGATTGCCGATTTCTCGAGCGACCTCATCACACCGCGCTTTCGCGTGAGCTACCACGAGGCAAAATCAGGTCTTGTGGCGCTGCGTTCTGAAAAGTCCTCTGTCATTACCTGGTTTGGTAAACAGGCACAGCTTTCCTGTGGCGGTGAATCTTTCAGCGCGCAGTGGGGTGACTCGTTCTTTATACCAGATGCAGCGAGCAGGGCGGTAGTTATTGCTCAGCAGGCTGAAGCTCCCGAAGGCCTGCCAATGATTGACATGCTGTTCGAAGCACACCTTTGAAACCTATGAGCAGCCCAACGACCACAGCCAAAGAGAATCCCGGGCTGAAGGATTTCGACCTTACGGGTTATACGGGCACAAAGGGCTGGAACTTTTTCGAAGAGACACCCGCCCTGTGGCAGGCATTTTCGATGAACTCGGCCAATAGCGAAAGCGGCTATCTCTCGGCCGTGCGCGACCACCTTTCGGGGCTGGGCAATCTCGCGGGCGGCATTGTCAATGAGCTCACGATCGAGTGCCATCGCGAAGGCAAATGGGGCGAGCTCGTGCAATACGATCGTACGGGTAAGCGCATCGACGAAATCCGTTATGCTCCCGAACAGGTTGAGCTGCGCAAGATATTCTACGATTACGGGGTCGTGAACCTCGACTGCAAAGACAGTTGGAAACACGAATTCAGTATTCCGCACCGCATGGCGCTTGCCGTACTCACCAACATGAACGGCGAATGCGGCGTCGCCTGCCCCTTGGCCATGACCGAAGGCTTAATCCACGCGCTGCGTGCCATCGGCACTGAGCAACAGAAAGAAGAGTTTCTGCCGCTGCTCACCGACCCGGCGAGCAAATCGCACTTCATGGCAGGGCAATACGTCACCGAGCGCGTCGGTGGCAGCAACGTCGCGGCCAACCGGACCATTGCGACGCTGCAGAGCGACGGCACGTACCTGCTCAACGGCGAAAAATGGTTCTGCTCTAACCCCGGCGACGCCTGGGTGACGACCGCCAAACTCGCAGGGACAAACGTCGTCGGTCTCTTTCTCGTCAGCCGCTACCGCCGCGACGGCAGCCTGAATGGTTGCCGGCTACTGCGCAAAAAAGACATCATCGGTTCCAAGGGAAAACTCACCGTAGAAAGCGTGTACGAAGACTGTGAAGCAACGGCCCTCGGCCGTCCCGCGCATGGTCTCGCCAACCTGATTCGTTATATTCTCAAGACTTCGCGCCTGCACGTCATCTGTGGTGGTCTTGGCCACATCGCGCGTGGTGTGCTCGAGGCTGAGGCATATACCCGTTCTCGCGAAGCGTATGGTAAAAAACTGGCGGAGTTTCCCAGTGTGGCGCGCACACTCGAAGAAATGCGGATGCTCCGTGACGCACTGACGTTCATCAGCTTCCGCGCGTTCGCGCTGGCAGATAAAGACGAGCCGCTGTCGCTGTTGCTTGTTCCCCTGCTGAAGACAATCGTCACGCAGTACAGTGCAGTGGTCGTCAAAGAGGCGCTGATTTTGCACGGTGGCAATGGAATCCTGGGTGATTTCAGCGTTCTGCCGCGCGTGCTCAACGACGCGATCATCAACGAAACCTGGGAGGGCACGCATGCCTTGCTGGCAGAACACGCCGTCTCGGCAGCAAAACGCCCGAAAGTGGCGAAGGCCTTCGCGGAGTATGTGGACGCGGCTGCGGCGCTCATGCCTGCTGAAGCCCAGAACCTGCTGGCCAATGAGTTTGAAGAGACAAACAAGCTGCTCGCCAGTGAATTTGACTGCGATGTAAATCGCATGTATATCTGCGAAAAACTCTGGCGCATTTTTGCGCTCGCCGAACTCGACCGCCGCGCACAGGTTTATCCCGACTCCAGCCACCACCGACAGCTGTTGTTGATGCAGAATTTTGTTGCCGGGCACGCGCGTATGCCGGTCCGCATGACCGAGAACTAAAAAAACATGAGACGAAACCTCCTACTCACTATATCGCTCCTGCTGCTTGGTGGCTGCACCTACGACGCTTCACCTCCGGGCGAGGATGAAATTAACGACAGTAAACCGTTGTTGCTGATCGATGCTACCGGGTTGCCGGCGCGCCGGTTAATCCGTATAGTCTACACGGACGTCTCTGGTGCACCGAAGACACTGGCCACTAGCAGTGAAAAAACCGATAACGATGGGCGCCTGCTTTATCCGCTGTACATGTTGCGGGGCACGCGGAATTATTCCGTAACGATAACCACCGACGACTCTAATGATAATCAGTTCGGAGTGGGAGATAAGACCACAGGCGCCCGGAATGGAAGCTTCGTAGCAGACGGGGAAACAATCATTCTACGCCTTGTAGCAGCAGATTTTACCTGAGATTAGCCAGTAATCTGTTTCACGCTATCCAGCGCGATCTTTAGCGTGGAAAGATCGGCGCGTCCCGTAACCAGCGGCTTTTCGCTGCCGACGATGCAGTTGTAAAAGTGCAGGTGCTCACTTTTGAGTGGGTTATCCTTGTGAATAAAGACTCGCTCAACAATCGATTCCTGTGAATATTTGATCTCGTCGGGTGCCGTCACCGTGACAGAGTTACCCTGCCGGTGGATCTCAATTTCCTGCGTACCGTAGTTTAAGATCAGGAAGTTGTTCTTCTGCATCACCGTGAGCGCACGTTCTTTGTACTGGCTCAGGCGCGATGCGGTCAGCGTTGCAATACAGCCGCCTTCAAACTGCAGTTCAATCACGGCAATATCTTCATGCTTGCCGGTAATACAATTACCGAAAGCGGCGTGGCGCACTACAGGTTTTCCGACAAGGTTCACCACGATATCGATGTCATGGATCAGCAGGTCGAGCACCACACCCGCATCGAGTATGCGGCCACTGAATGGGTTGAGCCGTCGCGTCTGTATCAGCAGCGGCTCGGTCACAATATTGCCCAGGGCCATCACCGCGCCGTTGAAGCGCTCGACATGACCAACCTGGAGAATCAGGTTTTTAGCCTCTGCCAGGTTGATGAGCTCTTCTGCCTGCGCAATGTCGAGGGTAATCGGCTTTTCGACCAGCACATGCTTGCCAGCAGCGAGCGCCTTTTTCGCGATCTCGTAGTGCAGGTGAGTAGGGACAGCGATGGTAACCGCTTCGCATTCTTTTATCAGTTCTTCGTAAGAGGCAAACGCCCGCGTGCCGAATTGTTCGGCTTTCTGCGCCGCGTGCTCGGGACGAGCATCGTAAATACCCACGAGCTCATGTGTCGACAGGGAAGAGACCACATTGAGGTGGTAGCTGCCCATGTGGCCTACGCCAATAATGCCAAAACGGATTTTTTTCGCAGTCTGATTTTGCATCTCTATCTCGCGGGATTTACGAACGGAATCGGCCGAAAATCCCGCTACCGGAAGCCTGTAATTCTGCTTCGAGCTCTTTAACGAGTGTCTTCGCTTTACCCGACAACGATTTTGGGATATCAATACGCGCATGCGCAATCAGGTCACCAAAACGGCCCTGGCCACCCATGTATGGCAAACCTTTGCCGCGGACACGGAACAATGTATCAGGCTGCGTGCCAGCAGGAATTTTCACCTTCACTTTACTTTTATCGAGCGTTTCGACGGTGACTTCACCGCCCAGTATAGCCGTCGTTACCGGGACATCGATGAACATCGCCAGATCAACCCCGTCGCGCTCAAAATCAGGATGTTTGCGGATTTGTACAACCACGTAAAGGTCTCCCGCGGGGCCGCCACGGGGTCCTGCTTCGCCTTCGCCCGAAATCTTCAGGCGCGTACCGCTATCAATGCCGGCAGGAATACGAATTGCCAGCTTCCGTTTTTTCGCCACGGTGCCCGAACCGCT
The DNA here is from genome assembly GCA_046346875.1 of Turneriella sp. GTDB lineage: Bacteria > Spirochaetota > Leptospiria > Turneriellales > Turneriellaceae > Turneriella. Next base: position 728,618 of record JAXMHG010000002.1, read on the forward strand.
GCAGCTCTTGCAGCGGTTTTTGATCAGTTTACCCGTGCCACCGCAGGTGTTACAGGTCGAAGCTACAGAGAAGAATCCCGTGCTGCGGCGCACTTGTCCGGAACCTCCGCAAATATGGCATGTATCCAGCCGGCCGTCTGATGAGCCTGAACCGTTACAATCTGCGCAACTCTCTTCACGGGGTATGACAATTTCTTCTTCTTTGCCGTTATATACGTCTTCGAGCGTGATTTCCAGGTTGTAGCGGAGGTCGCTGCCTCGACGCGGTGAATTTCCCCCGCGCGCGCGCCCGAACCCCGAACCCGAGAACAGGTTCTCAAAAATATCTTCAAAGCTCGTACCGGAAAAAATATCGGAGAAATCGGAATAAGCAGCCTGGCCAAAACCCTGCGCTCCACCGCCGCCAAGGCCCGCGTGGCCGTACTGGTCATAGATCTTGCGCTTCTGTTCGTCGCGCAAAATCTCGTACGCTTCTGTCGCCTCTTTAAATTTTGCTTCCGCTTCGGCGTTACCCGGGTTCTTGTCCGGGTGGAACTGCATCGCCAGCTTGCGGTAAGCGCTCTTGATCTCATTCAGTGAAGCAGACTTGGGGATACCCAGCACTTCGTAGTAATCGCGTTTTTCGGCCATCTTTTAATTGTGTGCCGTCCCTCGCGGCTCAGCCGCAAGGGATGGCAGTATCCTATTTTTTGTCGTCTTTTATTTCAGTAAACTCGGCATCGACAACTTTCTCGTCGCCACCGGTTGACTTTTCCTGCGTACCAGCATCATCACCCGGAGCATTACCCTGTACGGAGAATGCCGCCTGGTGCTTCTGCACAACTTCACCGAGCGTCTGCGCTGCTGCTTTCATGCGATCTGCATCGCGTGACATCAGAGCCTCTTTTGCCTTAGCTACTGCACCTTCAACTTCTGACTTGATACCCGCATCGAGTGCTGGTGCGTCAGCTACCATCTTTTCCGTCGTGTAGATGATATGATCGAGATCATTGTATGCAGTCGCTGCTTCGCGCGCCTTCCTGTCCTCTTCTGCGTTCGCCTCTGCATCTTTTACCATTTTCTGGATATCAGCTTCGGACAGCGAGCTCGAGGCTTCGATCTTGATCTTCTGCTCTTTATTCGTCTTCAGATCTTTGGCCGATACGTGCACGATGCCGTTCGCATCAATGTCAAAAGTAACTTCGATCTGCGGATTGCCGCGCGGGGCAGGGGGAATCTCTGACAACTGGAAACGACCCAGTGTGCGGTTATCCTTTGCCAGCTCACGCTCACCCTGCAGCACATGGATATCCACCGCTGTCTGGTTGTCTGCCGCGGTTGAGAAAATTTCTGACTTTTTGGTCGGGATCGTGGTGTTACGGGTGATAATCTTCGTCATCACTCCACCCAGGGTTTCAATACCGAGAGAGAGCGGGGTGACATCGAGCAGCAGGACGTCGGTGACTTCACCGGCGAGCACTCCACCCTGGATGGCAGCGCCGATCGCAACGGCTTCATCAGGGTTTACTGACTTGTCGGGTTCTTTACCGAACAGTTCTTTCACTTTTTCACGAACAGCCGGAATACGGGTCGAACCACCGACAAGGATCACCTTGTTGATTTCATTCAGTGAATAACCTGAATCAGCAATCGCCTTACGGCAGGGTTCAACCGAGCGCTCAACGAGCGAGGCTGTCAGCTGGTTGAATTTTGCCCGGGTGAGCGTCATGTTGAGGTGGCGTGGTCCCGAAGCGTCCATCGTGATGAACGGGATGTTGACATCTGATGTTTCTTTGCTCGAAAGCTCGATCTTTGCTTTTTCTGCTGCTTCCTGCAGACGCTGCAGAGCCATCTTGTCTTTGCCGACGTCAATTGCAGTTTCCTTTTTGAATTCTGCAACAATCCAGTCGATAATCGCCTGGTCAAAGTCGTCGCCACCGAGGTGTGTATCTCCGTTGGTTGCTTTCACTTCAAACACGTTGTCGGCAAGCTCCAGAATCGAGATATCGAATGTACCGCCCCCAAGGTCGTAGACCGCGATAACTTCACCTGACTTGTCACGGTCGAGACCGTAGGCAAGGGCAGCCGCTGTAGGTTCGTTGATAATCCGTACGACATCAAGGCCGGCAATACGGCCTGCGTCTTTGGTCGCCTGGCGCTGTTCGTCATTAAAGTAGGCGGGTACCGTAACCACGGCCTTCTCCACTTTTGTACCGAGATACTCTTCAGCTGTCTGCTTCATTTTCATCAAAACGCGCGCAGACACTTCTTCGGGACGCATGTCTTTTTCCCGGGTTTCAATCAGCACCGACTTGCCTGTGCCTTCTTTTACCTTATAAGCGACTTTGCCGATTTCTGAAGTCACTTCGCTGAAGCGGCGACCAACAAAGCGCTTCACTGAACGCAGAGTGTTCACCGGGTTGGTGACCATTTGGTTCTTGGCGACCTGCCCTACCAGGGTTTCACCTTTCTCTGTAATTGCGACGATGGATGGGGTAGTCCTTGTACCTTCGCTGTTGGCGATTACTACGGCTTCACCACCTTCCATGACGGCGACGCACGAGTTCGTCGTACCAAGGTCGATTCCGATTATTTTTTCTTTTGCCATTTCTTTCTCCTTATATCTCTGTGAGTAGTGCCTGTGACACCAGTATTAAGATTCCTTGCTCTCCGTTGCACGGGGTTTAGTTACCACAACCCTTGCAGGCCGAATCACCCGCCCTTCGATGCGGTAGCCTTTCTGAAAGACCTGCGACACGGTTTCTTTTTCCACATCTGCCTCGACAAGGCTGAGCGCCTCCATGAGGTTAGGATCAAATTCAGCCCCAACAGGATTCAGTTCTTCGACTCCGGACTCTGTAAAGACCCGCGTAATCTGCTTATGCACCAGCTGTACACCGTCGACGATCGCCTTGATGCCGGCATCTGCTTCAGCCTTGGCTAAATAAGCCGCAAAAAACTGGTCGAAGGCATCGAGCGCAGGCAACAGATCAGTCAGCAAGCGAGCGCTCGATTGTGCAGCCTGTTGCGCTTTTTCCTGAACGGCACGCTTACGGAAGTTTGAAAACTCTGCGCGCTCACGCTGCAGGTCGGCGGTGATCGATTCCAGTTGCTGCCGTAGTTCAGCGGTTGCATCCATTGTGCCGGCCGGCGAACCCGCGGCAGCAGCCTCCATCGACGCTATCTCTTCTGCCTCTGAAGCAAAGTGTTTTGCATTGTCATTATTCGTTTGTTCCGTGCTTTCGCTCATTGTTTCCTCTTTGGTTTAGGCTGTGCCTTGGCTTTTGCTACAGCTTCCGGCAGCTCTTTACGGGCGGTTATTTCAATTTCGTTAACGCGCAGCTCATCACCCTGCAGTTCAATATTGTTTTTTTCACTCAGCACATTAGAAAGGATCTGTGAACTGTAATCCAGCGCTGGAATGATCTTTTCGTAGGGCATACGATTGGCGCCGATCACACCCAGTGCCCCGATACTCTTTCCACTGAGCGTGTAGCCTTTACCAAGAATCGTTATACCCGAAAGTATCTCCCCATCGATTTCGAGCCCGACCTGCGAGCCAACCTGCGGCTGGTTCTTCATGCGTTCAAACACCGATGCGATATAATCTTTATTGGCCAGCTGCGAAATAATTCTTTCGGCTTTTCGCCGGTCGGGGGTCAGGTCGTAGATCTTGCGGTGCAGGTTAGCATCACCTTCAATATGAATCGTCTGGTCCGGCGGATTATAGACGATTGCCTGCGTCACCGCCATGCCAATGTCAGAGAGCTCCCCGAGGTCTGCCAGCGAAGCGCGCAGGAATTCAAGCCCTCGTTCCTGCACGTCGCCGATTTCATGCCCCTTAAGATTCTGGTTCAGGTAGCGACTGATCTTGTAGAGCTCTTCCTGGTTAACAGAACGGTCGAGTTTGATCTTCTTTTCATAAATGGCTCCCGATGAACTAATCATGATCATGAGAACCAGGCTTTCCATGACAGAGACCAGCTCAATACGCTTGATGCTTGTGCCCACGCTGTTGGGAGCCAGTACGATACCTGCAAAATTTGACGTCTGGGCCAGCATATGCGCGGTCGTTTTGAGCAACTGGTCCAGCTGCAGTGCAGCGGAGCGATAAAGATCTTCGAGTTCCGCTTTCTGGTTAAGGGTAATCTCGAACAGGTTCACGAGGTCTGCGAGATAGAGCTGGAATGCGCGATCAGTAGGAATGCGACCAGCTGACGTATGCGGTGAACTCAGCAGCCCCATCTGCTCTAATACAGACATCTCTTTTCTGACTGTAGCAGGAGAAAATGCCATACTGAATTTCTCTACCAGCACCTGCGAACCCACGGGTTCACCACTGGCTACGTACTCTTTTACAAGAGCCCGAAGTATTTCACCTTGCCTGTCTGTCATATGCAGCGACCGTTTTTTGGTGATAGCACTCTCTGTCAAAGAGTGCTATCAGTAGGTATGATATGCAACAAGAGTTGAAGCGGCAACAAAAACACAATTGTGATTTAGGAGCGTATCTGAAAAAAGAGGGTCTTTCGACCTAGAAAACACTTTTTGTTTGACGCTCTGTTGAGCACTCCTAGAGTGGCGCTCCGCCGCGGCACCTTCGGGTGATGCAGCGGGGCCTTCCGGCGCGTATGGCGCGCCCCAAATGGGTTAAACGGAAGTTGATCTGTTCTTTGACAGACGGATAATGAATAGAAAATTGTTATGAAGCTTGAAGTTGCAGCAATGCAACAGCAAGGACTTCGTAAGTTTCTTTAAGAACCTTGAGCAAAAGTCGTGCCAATATGGCGCGACTCAAAATAAATTAGAACAGCAGCCGGTTAGAGTGAAAGCTCTACAAGGTTTGTTTGAAAGGGCTATAAATTAGCTCTTCGTTTTATTAAGATCGCTTTGCGATCTTAAACTATAATGGAGAGTTTGATTCTGGCTCAGAACGAACGCTGGCGGCGCGTCTTAAACATGCAAGTCGAACGATCTGTAGCAATACAGGGAGTGGCGGACGGGTGAGGAACACGTAGGAATCTACCTCAGAGAGCGGGACAACCTTGGGAAACCGGGGCTAATACCGCATAGTACAGAGATGTTAAAGGGCTAGCAATAGTCGCTTTGAGATGAGCCTGCGGTCTATCAGCTTGTTGGTGAGGTAATGGCTCACCAAGGCAACGACGGATAGCCGGTCTGAGAGGATGATCGGCCACACTGGCACTGAGACACGGGCCAGACTCCTACGGGAGGCAGCAGTTAAGAATCTTGCGCAATGGGGGAAACCCTGACGCAGCGACGCCGCGTGAAGGATGAAGGCTTTCGGGTTGTAAACTTCGGTAGACTGGGAAGAAGAAATACGTTCGTTGAGGGCGTATAGTGACGGTACCAGTCTGAAGCCCCGGCTAATTACGTGCCAGCAGCCGCGGTAATACGTATGGGGCAAGCGTTGTTCGGAATTATTGGGCGTAAAGGGCTCGCAGGTGGTTTGTTAAGTTGGGGGTTTAATCTCTGGGCTCAACCCAGAGTCAGCCTTCAAAACTGGCGAACTTGAGTACGAGAGGGGATAGCGGAATTCTCGGTGTAGCGGTGGAATGCGTAGATATCGAGAGGAACACCAATGGCGAAGGCAGCTATCTGGCTCGTAACTGACACTCATGAGCGAAAGTGCGGGGAGCAAACAGGATTAGATACCCTGGTAGTCCGCACCGTAAACGTTGTATACTAGTTGTTGGTGGTTTCAACGCCATCAGTGACGTCGCTAACGCATTAAGTATACCGCCTGGGGAGTATGCTCGCAAGGGTGAAACTCAAAGAAATTGACGGGGGCCCGCACAAGCGGTGGAGCATGTGGTTTAATTCGACGATACGCGAGAAACCTTACCTGGGTTTGACATGGATTTGACTGGGGTAGAGATACCCCTTCCCGCAAGGGCAGATTCACAGGTGTTGCATGGTCGTCGTCAGCTCGTGTTGTGAGATGTTGGGTTAAGTCCCGCAACGAGCGCAACCCCTATCTTCTGTTACCATCATTAAGTTGGGGACTCTGAAGAAACCGCCGGTGACAAACCGGAGGAAGGTGGGGATGACGTCAGATCAGCATGGCCCTTATATCCAGGGCTACACACGTGCTACAATGGCCGGTACAGAGGGACGCAAAGCCGCGAGGTGGAGCAAATCCCACAAAGCCGGTCTCAGTTCAGATTGCAGTCTGCAACTCGACTGCATGAAGTCGGAATCGCTAGTAATCGCAAATCAGCATGTTGCGGTGAATACGTTCCCGGGCCTTGTACACACCGCCCGTCACACCACCCGAGTTGGAGGTACCCGAAGAGGCTGTTGCCAACCGCAAGGAGGCAGGTCGCTAAGGTAAATTCGGCGAGGGGGGTGAAGTCGTAACAAGGTAGCCGTACCGGAAGGTGCGGCTGGATCACCTCCTTAAAAGGAAATCAGTTGATCACTGCATTTGCGCAAGCAAATGCTTTGACCTCAAGGTTCCATTATCCGTCTATTGAAGGGCAGATCGAAGCCGCAAGGCTTTGAGAAGTTAGAGCTTGTAGCACCTAGTGCGGATTGCTATCGTCGGGCGATTATAGGCCGCAGGGCTTGTAGCACCTACGCGAAACGCAAGCGTTTCGCTCCGGAGACCGAAGACGGTCACAGTGGTTAGAGCACTCGCCTGATAGGCGGGGCGCCTAGCGATGAGACTGCATCTAAGAGTTCCAAGCAAGAATGCGCTTGTAGCTCAGTGGTTAGAGCACTCGCTTGATAAGCGAGGGGTCGCTAGTTCAACTCTAGCCAGGCGCACACGGGGCTTTGGCTCCAAAAAATGGGGCATTAGCTCAGCTGGGAGAGCGCCAGATTTGCATTCTGGAGGTCAACGGTTCGATCCCGTTATGCTCCACAGCTTACCTGGACAGGTAAATGGATGAATTTCGTCCCTTTACCTGTTTAGGCAAAACCTAAACCACCGGATCATAGAGATGATCGGGTGAAGTTTGACAACGAATATGGGTAGATAAGACATTTCACCAGAGATGTCTTGATACAACAATTTTGAAAAGATTTATGAATAGCGCATCGGATATGTAAGTCAACATATCCAGTATGAGGAAAAGTAAAAGTGTCGAATGATCGTATAAAAGAAATCCAAGTGACTTGCAAAAGTTGATTTGGATGGAGCATAATATGGTCAAGTATTTAAGGGCGTACGAAGGATGCCTTGGCACTACCAGGCGATGAAGGACGTGGTTACCTGCGATAAGTCTCGGTGAGCTGGAAGCAAGCTTTGATCCGGGAATCTCCGAATGGGAAAACCCCACACGGCAAAACCGTGTGACTCCAGCAATGGAGAGCGATACTCAGGGAATTGAAACATCTTAGTACCTGAAGGAAAAGAAAGTAAAAACGATTTCGCTAGTAGCGGCGAGCGAATGCGAAATTAGCCTAAACCGATGTTATGCCAAGCTTGAGGGCGTTGTGATATCGGTGTTGTAGGGCTGGCAGGGGTTCACCTCAATGAACCTGCAAAGTTACCAAATTGCCATGTAAGAGAAGTGTTTGGGAAAACACGCCATAGCGGGTGATAGCCCCGTATCTGAAACATGTGTGATCTTTGAGCCAGTTCCTGAGTACCACGGAGTACGTGAAGTTCCGTGGGAATCTGCGAAGACCATTTCGTAAGGCTAAATACTAGGTAGTGACCGATAGTGAACAAGTACTGTGAAGGAAAGGTGAAAAGCACCGCGGGAGCGGAGTGAAATAGAACCTGAAATCGTACGCTTACAAGGTATGGAAGCCCGTAAGGGTGACCGTGTGCCTTTTGTAGCATGAGCCTGCGAGTTACTGTATGCAGCAAGGTTAAGGGATTGAAGTCCCGGAGCCGAAGCGAAAGCGAGTCTGAATAGGGCGTTTTGAGTTGCATGCTTTAGACCCGAAGTTGAGTGATCTAGCCTTGGTCAGGATGAAGTCCCAGTAACATGGGATGGAGGTCCGAACCGGTGAATGTTGAAAAATTCTCGGATGAACTGAGGCTGGGGGTGAAAGGCCAATCAAACTCAGCGATAGCTGGTTCTCCTCGAAATGTATTTAGGTACAGGGTTCGATGTTTCGTTGTGGGGGTAGAGCGCTGTTTGGGCTAGGGGCCTTACCCGGTTACCAAACCCAGGCAAACTACGAATACCATAACGTTAGAGTCGAGCACTGAGTCAGTGGGTGATAACGTTCATTGGCGAGAGGGAGACAACCCGGATCGACAGCTAAGGTTCCTAAATCTACACTAAGTGATAAAGGATGTTCAATCGCACAGACAATTAGGAGGTTGGCTTAGAAGCAGCCACCCTTTAAAGAGTGCGTAATAGCTCACTAATCGAGCGATTGGGCGCCGAAAATGTACGGATCTAAGTGTAGTACCGAAGCTTCGAGTGCGTAGCAATACGCGCGGTAGAGGAGCGTTCCTACAGCGGCGAAGGTATAGCGAGAGCAGTGCTGGAGCGGTAGGAAGTGAGAATGCAGGCATGAGTAGCGAAAATGACGGTTAAATTCCGTCACATCGTAAGCCCAAGGGTTCCGCAGCAAGGTAACTCCGCTGCGGGTTAGCCGGTTCCTAAGGTGAGGCCGAAAGGCGTAACCGATGGTAACCTGGTTTATATTCCAGGGCTTAGTTCAAGGCGCGATGGGGTGACGCAAGAAGATAGGGAAGCAGCCTGATGGATGGCTGTATAAGGTCGTAGGCGTTGAGGTGGTCAGGTAAATCCGGCCGCTGAGCTGAAAGCTGATATCGAGTGGGCCTTCGGGTTACACGAAGTTTCTGATTCTATGCTGCCTAGAAAAACCTCTAAGTTTACTTGAACTAAACCGTACCCGAAACCGACACAGGTGGGCGAGGAGAGAATCCTCAGATGCGCGAGAGAAACCTCGCTAAGGAACTCGGCAAAATGACCCCGTAACTTCGGGAGAAGGGGTGCCCCATTATGGTGCAAGCCAGAAGGGGCCGCAGTGAAGAGTCCGCGGCGACTGTTTACCAAAAACACAGGTCTCTGCAAACACGTAAGTGGATGTATAGGGGCTGATACCTGCCCGGTGCTGGAAGGTTAACAGGAGATGTTAGAAGCAATTCGAAGCATTGAATCGAAGCCCCAGTAAACGGCGGCCGTAACTATGACGGTCCTAAGGTAGCGAAATTCCTTGTCGGGTAAATTCCGACCTGCACGAATGGTGTAACGACTGTGGAACTGTCTCAGCGAGGATCTCGGCGAAATTGTAGTGGCAGTGAAGATGCTGCCTACCCGCAGTGGGACAGAAAGACCCCGTGAACCTTTACTGTAACTTGGCATTGGTTTTCGGCTTTGTATGTGTAGGATAGGTGGGAGACTTTGAAGTTGCGGCGCCAGCCGTGATGGAGTCGTCCTTGAAATACCACCCTTACGAAATTGAAAACCTAACCTGGCGTTACTTTTGTGTTCGAATTTGTCCGGCCTTTGGCCGGCCAAATTCGTAAAAAGACGACAAGAGCCTTGGATAAGATAAAGCTGCGCTTAACGCTCATCCGTGAGCGGCGCAAGCCCTCGCACCTCGTGTGCTTGGGTTCACAATCTTCTGTTTCTAAATTTTTTAGGATAAGAGTTAACGAGTATTATTTATCTAAGGCTCCGGTTCGAACATAAAAGCAACGTCAGGGACAATGTCAGGCGGGCAGTTTGACTGGGGCGGTCGCCTCCCAAAGAGTAACGGAGGCGCCCTAAGGTTCCCTCAGCACGGTTGGAAATCGTGCGAAGAGTGTAAAGGCATAAGGGAGCTTGACTGTAAGACTTACAAGTCGAGCAGGGACGAAAGTCGGGCTTAGTGATCCGGTGGTTTCCGCATGGAAGGGCCATCGCTCAACGGATAAAAGGTACTCCGGGGATAACAGGCTTATCGCGTCCAAGAGTCCATATCGACGACGCGGTTTGGCACCTCGATGTCGGCTCGTCGCATCCTGGGGCTGGAGCAGGTCCCAAGGGTTTGGCTGTTCGCCAATTAAAGCGGCACGCGAGCTGGGTTCAGAACGTCGTGAGACAGTTCGGTCCGTATCCACTGTGGGCGTTGGAAATTTGAGAGGACTTGTCCCTAGTACGAGAGGACCGGGATGAACGAACCTCTGGTGTACCGGTTGTGGCGCCAGCTGCAACGCCGGGTAGCTATGTTCGGAAGGGATAACCGCTGAAAGCATCTAAGCGGGAAGCCTGCCTCAAGATAAGATTTCCCTGATCAGATTCGTCTGGTCCTGTAGACCCCTGGCAAACTACCAGGTTGATAGGCTATAGGTGTAAGCGGGGTTAACCCGTGAGCCAAGTAGTACTAATCGGTCGTGAGGCTTGACCATATTATGCTCCAGAGCGGTTTGCAAGAGCAAATCGCGGGGTTTCCCGAAGGGAAACCTGAGTTTCAAAATAAACCATATTCGTCATCAAACCATTCACAACCCAAATCTGTGCGCAATAGAGCAAGGGTCACACCCGTTCCCATCCCGAACACGGAAGTTAAGACTTGCATCGCCAATGGTACTCGGTTCTTCGGAGCCCGGGAGAGTAGGACGCGCACAGGTTTGGGTTGTGAAGCTTTAAGGGCTCCCGAAAGGGGGCCTTTTTTGTTTTGCAGTTGCTTTCCGAAGGAAAGTGCGGAATACAGCAAGGGTCTCACCCGTTCCTTAAGCGCATGGCCCGCGCTCACGCCGTCCATGGGGGCGCAGGCTCTGCGGCATCCATCCCGAACACGGCTTGCGAAAATTGACGCCAATGGTACACCGAGCACGGAGACCCTGCGGGTCACGGTCTTCGGAGGCCGGGGAGACCGAAGGGTTTGTGGACAAACCCGTAGGTCTCTGCCTTCAGAGAGTAGGACGCGACCTAACCTGCGGTGAGGCCAACGGCAGGCCGTCGGCTTCGCCAAGGGCGAAGTGGGTTGGCGTACAAATACAGACCCGTTGGGGCCTTTTTTGTTAGGAGATCAATTATTTGCTGGCACCAGCAAAAAACTGGCAATGCGCTTTCATGATACAACCAGCGCATTTGGGGTTCGTTGGCCGGCATATTTCACGGCCGAGAAAAGACAATGCCATGCCCAGGTGGTTCCATAATGCAGGGGAAACTGCCTTCATTAAGTCTTTTTCCATCTTCGTTGCATCTTTCGCCTGAGATATTCCAATTCGCGGACTTACCCGCAGTACGTGCAAATCGACGATAATACCTTCTGCAGGTTCAGCCATTTCCCGCCGTATGACATTTGCGGTTTTTCGGCCAATACCATCCAGTGCAGTCAGGTCTTCCATTTTGAGCGAAATCTGCGCTGGGGCTAATTTTATCGCCGTCGCATGCAGCCATTTACATTTATTGCCAAAGTTGAGCACGGTATTCAGGAAAGGATGCAATGATTCTGGTTTTTTGGAGGCAATCGAGGCAAAGTCAGGAAACGCCTCAAAAAAAGCCGGGGCAATCTGGTTGATATGCTTATCTGAGTCCTGAGCGGAAAGGATCACCATCACGATGAGCTGGTATAAATTTTTATAATTCAAAGGGTCGGTTTCTTTTCGTATAATTTAATCAATGGCTGGCATTTTGCATCCCATAATACTTCTGCGTCATCAAACAAGCCTGACATCATGGCCGGTGTACTCATTTATGCAGACAAAGCTTAAACCACAAATCGCCACAAGCGAATGCACCAGCCGCTGAAGAAAGCCGCGATGCTGCCACCTAGGATGTGGGCCTGCATTCATTTAGGTACGTAGTCATCACATAGCTTACAAAACGCGCTCAGCACATACTTAACAAATCAGCAAATTGTCCATTTCAGGCATCGGAGGTATCTGATGCCATGGAAGGAGACTAATGTGTATGAAGAGCGGATGAAATTCGTGGTCGCCTGGAAAGAGGGTGACTGGTCGATGACAGACCTTTGCCGGGAGTTCGGCATCAGTCGTGTCACCGGATACAAATACCTTGAGCAATATGAATCCCAGAGGCCAGACGGGCTCAAAGACCGGTCTCGGGCGCCCAAGAGGCAGCCTAAGGCTGTACGACCCAAGATGGTCGAAATGATTATCAGAGCGCGGGACAGCCATCCAACCTGGGGTGCCCGAAAGCTCTTAGCCCTGATAAAGCGCGTTTTCCCGGCGTTTCAGACTGGCCGTGCCCAAGCACAGTTGGGCGAATTCTTAACCGCAAGGGTCTGACCCGAAAGCAAAAACGCCAGCGTAAAGCCGTCCCGGTATATCCGTTATCACATGCGACAGGGCCCAATGATGTTTGGTGCGCGGATTTCAATGGTGGCTGAAGCTCGGCATAAGCCTGGAACGCATTGAACCGGGTACGCCACAGCAGAATGGGCGCCACGAGCGCATACACAAGACCCTGAAGAAAGCTACCACGCTGCCACCCAAATCCTCAATCGACGACCAACAGCTAGCCTTTGATTTATTCATGGAGGAGTATAACTATGAACGGCCACATGAAGCCTTACGGGATAAGTTGCCATCAGAATTGTATAAGCCATCACCGCGGGAATATCCAGAGCAACTGCCGGAAATTGCCTATGCGACTAGCAGCGAAACCTGTCGGGTCAATGATGCCGGAAACATCGGCTATGCCGGGTTCCGCATATTTCTGTCGGGTGCGTTGGCTGGAGAACTAGTCGGTTTGGAGGAGATATCTGAAAGGCATGCCAGGATATACTTTGCCTCGGTCGCACTTGGCGTAATTGACATGTTTACCGGTAAAGTGTTGCAGTACAGAAACCCAATGCCGATAAAGCCATTATACGATTTGGACAACGGAATTTGTAAAGGATATGGTGAGTCTAAAGTGTCAACTATGTGTAGGTACGTTGATTTACACGCCTCCTGTGATGTGACATAAGATAGCTTATGGGAAGTTATATCTCTTGGGAGTTTTTCACAGGATAAGAGTTTTTAAGATCTCATGCAGGTAAGAATGGATACCCAGCGGCGATACCGACCGGCTCAAAATCCGAAAACTTCTGGCCACCTGATTCAATTATCCGGTGCCTGAGCTATGAAACCCAAACTCCTTCACCCCGCCATCGTCCACCTGCCGCTGGGCGTCGCAATTGTCCTGCCCGTGCTCGGTCTACTCGGTCTTTGGCTACATTTTAAACGCCGCGACGAGAGCGCCGTTTTTGCCCGCTTTTGGGCAGGCCTCATGGTCTGCCTGATCGCTGCTTCGGTCGGTGCCTTTCTTGCGCATGAAACCGGCGAAGCCGGTGAACATGTCATCGGCAAGTCCATGCCCGAAGGCGCAATTGAGCTGCACGAAAAATACTCCAAAATTTTCAGCGCCTTGCTTTATGCGGCGAGCCTTGTGGGAGCTTTAGTGTTCTTTCTGCGCGGACGTCTCAAAGGCTATGCCATTCTCACGGTTACTGCACTCTGCGGCGCTGCGCTCTTCGCCGGCATCCTGACTGGCAATGCTGGCGGCGAACTGGTCTATAAACACAAGGCCGCCAATTACCTGGGTCAGGACACCGGTGCACGGCCGGCCAAAGCCAAACCCGAAAAATCAGACAAAGAAGACTGACAGGCGCTCAGGCCCGGCGCTCGAGCATGCGCACCAGCAGCGCCGATAGGAAATAAAGCCCCATCATTGGTACCATGAGCGAGAGCATCGCAAAGACATCGGGCGGCATTACCACAATAGAAAACACGCACAGCACCACGATCGCGTGCCGCCAGAAGCGGAAAAATAGCGAACTGGAGATGATACCCAGCGAGCCCAGGATGACCGATACAACCGGCAGCTGGAAGCTGAGGCCAAAAGCCAGGTGAAAGCCTGTGAAGAATGAGAGGTAGTCTGAAATAGTGAGATTGATCTCAGGCCGCACGAGCTCCCCCGGAGCAAGCTCGATGGCCGGCGGCAGCCACTGGAAAACCAGGAAATCTGCCACCGTTTTCCAGGTGACAAAACGCGCGAAGAAAACGCCACCCCAGAACAGCAGCACCGATGACACCAGGATTATACTGCCCCAGCGGCGTATCCGCGCCGAAAGCGCAGGAGTCACGAAGCGCCAGAATTCAAAGATGATCATCGGGAAACTCAGGATAAAACCCGCCAGCAGCAGTATCTTGAATTCGATCGCGAAGTTGTCGCCAAGCCGTGTCGTCATAATTTTCACGGAGGGCATTCCGGGCATGCGGGATTTCTGAATGAGCGCCGCAACCGGGCCCATGATGAAGTTCCAGACCTGGTCATAGAACACGTAGCCGACGACCGAAAAGACAATCAGCCAGCCAAGGGCCCGCGTCAGGCGCGTTCGCAGCTCGCCCAAGTGTTCCGCCATCGGCATGTAACCCTGTTCGTTGCGCAACTTCTTCAGATCGGCGTTGGCGGCTTCGGCCGCGGTATCTGCGTAGTCCTGGTCGAGTGGCATCAGGGCAGCTCCTTTTTGACCTGCTGGTATTCATCGACCATCAAGCGGATGATTTCTGCAGCAGGACGAATTTCTTTGATCTGCGCTACACCGTGGCCGGCCGACCAGACTTCTTTCCATGACTTGGCGTCGACAGAAAGCCCGGCCTCGGGTTTAAAATCCGGATCTAACTTGTCGATCGAGCGCTTGAGCCAGTTTGCCGGTATCCCGGAAATTTTTGGTGAATAGATAATTTCTTCGGGAGCCGAGTCGATCAGCATCTGTTTGTATTCTTCGTATGCCTGCGCCTCGGGTGTTGCAATCAGGCGCGTGCCTACATAAACCGCGTCGGCGCCGAGCGCGAGTGCTGCGGCCATCTGCCTGCCCGTCGAAATTGCCCCGGAAGCAACCACGGGCAATTCAGGAATTTCTGATTTCAGGTAAGGAATCAGCGCAAAAGGACTGATTGCGCCGGCGTGTCCCCCTGCTCCCTGTGCAACGGCAATGAGCGCGTCGGCGCCCGATTTGGCTACGATATTGGCATGTTTGAGTGTGGTCACGTCGCAGAACACTTTAGCTCCCACAGATTTTGCTTCTTTAATGATCGAGCGCGGTGACCCAAGCGAGGTGATCAGGAGCTCTACCTTGTATTCGAGGCAGACTTCAAATTGTTCTGCCCAGCGCGGGTTGTGCTCTTTGTGCAGGATCAGGTTGATACCGATCGGCTTCTGTGTGCGGGCGCGCATTTCTGCCAGGCCGCTGCGGAGTTCATCAGTGGTACGGTAGTTGAGCGCTGGCATTGAGCCAATGCCGCCGGCATTAGAAACTGCGCAGACCAGGTCGGGATAAGACACCAGGAACATCGGCGCACCGATAATCGGGTAATCGATACCCAGCATTTCACTGACGCGGGTTCTGATCTGCATGTATAAGACTTGGTCTTCTTGTCAGGGCGTAAATGATATCGCCGCTTAGCCGACAGACACGATGTAATTGCGGATATACCCGAGGTTCAGGCGTTTGCCCGCCGACATGAGAATAATCTCAAAGTAACCCTCCGCATTCTGGTAGCGCATCTTCAGCTTCGCTGTTTCAGACTGGTTCAGCTGGTCACATTTGTTTAGGCAAAGCAGCAGCGGTACGCGGCGTTCTTTGGCGATGCGGGCAATTTCCTGCTCTTCTTCGGCAGTTTCACGCCGGCAGTCCATGATCAGGCAGATTGCCTTCACCGGCCTGCCTGACTGCAGGTAATCGAGCAGCATGCGCGAGAAACGCTGGCGGAATACGGCAGAACTCTGTGCATAACCGTAGCCCGGAAAATCGACCAGTGTTGCCCGTGAAGCAGAACCCGCCTGGCCAAGCCGATAGAGGTGCATCAGCCGCGTACTGCCAGGCCGTGAAGACACCTGCGGAGGATTCGGACAGTTGAGAAGAGCCTTGAGCAGCGAGGTCTTGCCGCTGTTCGAACGGCCGATCACGGCTATTTCGGCCTGCGATTCAGGTAATGCGCTCACTTCGCCGAATTTGCCCTCGAGTAAGGCAACAATACGCTGTGAGTCAGGAAATACGTCTTTGCCTGTAACCATGCCGCCTGTCAGACCGGCTTTGGCAGCCGGCCTGTCTTGCGGAATTTGATATAGTCGTCGAGAATTTTCCGATGGTCAAAAGCCAGTTCGGCCGGCAGTTCGGCGGGTTTGAAGACCCGAAGGTTTTTGGCATCGTCGGCTGCGCGCGGCGTACCTTTTGCGCTGGCTATATAGACAGCAGAGATCGTGTGTAGCCGTGGGTCGCGCGAAGGTGCAGAATAGACATACAGCAGGGTTTTGAGTTCAACATCGAGACTGGTTTCTTCTTTTGCTTCGCGGCGTGCGGCATGTTCGAGGGTTTCGCCGTAGTCGACAAAACCGCCAGGGATTGCCCAGCCATGCGGCGCATTTCGCCGTTCGATGAGTACAATTCCTTTCGGAGTCTCAATAATAATATCAACCGTCGGTACCGGGTTGCGGTACTTTGGGGTGGCAGACTTAGTCTTAAAGAGCGAACGCAGCATCAGTGCTGTGCCACTTGGTCCTGGTTACCGAGCCGCACCCAGATCTTGAATTTGCCCTTCGTGTCTTCGTGCCACTCAACGCCCGAGTCGCGCAATTTCATTTTCAGGCGGTACCTGTCGAGATCGAGTATTTTCTTCTCTTCCGCTGTCTCTGCTGTTTTTTGCTGCATTCGATGCCCCTTGAAGAGTATCGGGCAGCAGGTGGGTCAAAATTGAAGATCCGTGCGGGCGTTATGTCGCTTCAGCCGTCCAGCCCGGCGAGCGATGCGCCGCGCAGAAAGAAGCGGTTGATCCTTTCTTCAACCTTCGGGTCTTCTACCAGTACACCGGCATGGTGGTGCTTCGCGCGCGCATCGATGATGAGTGGCCCCGCGCAACCCCAGTGTTTGAACTCTACCGTGGCGTCGACGCCATAGATATCGCGCGCCGGGTCTGAACGCGTGAAGGTTACCCAGAGAAAGTTCTCAAGACTCCGCGAGGCAAATTCTGCATCGTCTACCAGGACTATCAGCGCGATACCCTGTTCGCGCAGGGCGCGCGAAGCCGAAACCACAGAGCGTATTTCATAGTCGGAGCTCTTGTAGTCACGAAACGGCGTCGTGCGTACTGCCAACACACCCGGCATCGCGAGGCGGACATCCCTGAAGTTGTAGCGGGAAATACCTTTCTGAGGGACTTCAGTTGCCAGGTCACGCTGCTTGGGCCCATACGCTGCTATCACCAGCTTTGAACCTTCATTCAGCGAACCGCCTGAATAGTCGAGCGTGTCCATCGTCGTGCGTGTCTGGAAATGCAGGTCACGCCGGAAATCGGCGCGTTCGAGTATATATTTCAGAAACGCACCGGTGTCTTTTACACCGGGCGTATCTTTGCCATGCGGTGCGGTGATAAAGAGGTACTTGGCGAGCGACATCTGGTTAAAGCCGAGAATCGCATTTGCCTGCGTCAAAATCTCGCGCGGTTGCGGTACAGCATACGGCAAGTAGCGTTCTGAGCCGAGCGCGAGTAAAAGCGGGTGAACTCCCGCAGCGTCGACGGCATGCACTTCGCGCACCCCGGGAATCTCTTTTGACACAAGGCCGTCTGTCAGTTCATGGATCAGCGCGCCAAACTGCGAATCTTCCTGCGGTGGCCGGCCGACGACAGTAAAAGGCCAGATAGCATTTTTTTTCCGCGCCAGAATCTGTTTGATGCGGAAGACCGGGAAATCGTGCGTCAGGCTGTAATAGCCCAAATGATCGCCAAACGGCCCCTCGGGCAAGGTCTCCTGCGGGTGAATTTCACCGTGAACCAGGAAATCGGCTTCGTTGGCATATAACCAGCCATTGCGCCTGCGGTAGGCAAAACTCCTGCGGTTCAGCATCGACGCGAAAAGGACTTCGGGAATATTCTCCGGCAGCGGCATGACAGCCGAAAGGATCAGCGCGGGTGTGCCGCCGACAATCAGGGTCACGGGCAGAGGACGCTTGAGCTCCGCCGCGCGCGTATGGTGAATACCGATACCCCGGTGCAGCTGGTAGTGCAGCCCCATGGTCTTGCCCGGTTCGTACGCGTTGCCGTCAGTCTGTACGCGGTACATGCCCAGGTTCGAGCGCATTACGCCCGGCTTATCCGGGTGCTCGGTATAAACCAGCGGCAGAGTCACGAAACTGCCTCCGTCACGCGGCCACGATTTCGTCACCGGAAGATCACCAAGCTGCGCGGGCTTGAAACCTGCTGCCCAAAGCGTGCGGTGCGGTAGCGCGTGCACACCAATGGACAGCGCATGCCAGAGCGTCCTTGGGTTCAGAATGGCCGGCGGAGTCCCTTTGAGGCGCATGACATCTTTGACCGCGGCAAAAGAATCACGGAACAGGAAATGCGCCCGTTGGGCTGTGCCAAACAGGTTTGAGACCGCAGGAAATGCTGCGCCCCGGACATTTTCAAAGTAGATTGCCGGACCACCCCGTGAATGCACACGCCGGTGGACGGCTGCCATTTCGAGGTTGCTGTCGATTTCTTCGCGCACGCGCACGAGCTGCCCGGTCTTTTCGAGATCGAGCACTGCCTCGTGCAGCGTGGCGTAACCCATCAGAGAGCCTGGTCCATCGCCGCGCGCATGTCGCGGATTGCCGCTTCGAGCCCCGTGCGCAGGCTGCGTGCAATGACCGCATGGCCAATATTCAGTTCGGTGATTTCACCTATTGCACAAATGAGCGCCACATTATGATAGTTAAGCCCGTGCCCTGCATGGACTTCGAGCCCGAGGCTCGCGGCGTGTTTGGAAGCACGGGTAAGACGCGTGAGCTCGTGCCGGCGGCGGGGCGCGTTGGTAAAAGAGCGCGCATAGGCCCCGGTATGGAATTCAATGCCCTGCGCGCCGGATTTTTTAGCGGCATCAACAACAGCTTCATCGGGTTCAATAAAGAGGTACGTTTCTGTACCGGCAAGGTGCAGCTTCTGCACAAACTGGGTTACCTTGCCAAGGTGATTTATGACGTCGAGCCCACCTTCGGTGGTGATTTCTTCGCGCCTTTCGGGCACGATGCAGGCTGTTGTGGGTTTTGCCTCGAGTGCAATTTTCAGTATTTCATCTGAAAGTGCCATTTCGAAATTGAGGGGAATTTTCAGGTTCTTAATCAGGTCAAAAATATCGGCATCACGGATATGCCTGCGGTCTTCGCGCAGGTGTACCGTAATCAGGTCGGCCCCGGCATTCTGCGCGAGCAGCGCCAGTTCAATCAGCGCGGGATCGTTCTCGCCGCGTGCATTGCGCAGGGTGGCAACGTGATCGATATTGATTCCGAGGCTGATGTGTTTCTGTGCTTTTTCCATTCTTCCTCAGTCTGTTTTTTTGGCATATTCGGGTTTAACCGAAAAGCGCACATTCACTTTGTCCGGTGTAATGGCGACTATCTGTACTTTTTTGTTCCCGCTCAGGATGCGGGCCTTGACCGGCATGCCTGACTCATTGGCATACGGCAGTATATTTCCGGTGCGCGAGTTGTACCTGGTATCTTCTGCGTTCACCCAGGCGTAAAAATCGGAGCTCTTCAGTTTTTTCACAGCGCCCGACTCGCCCTGAACGAGCACAGAAACCACGTTGTCTGAAAGCGCCGCGTTTAATGCTGCATCGAGGTTCTGCACTTTGAGCGGAATCTGTTCGAATTGCTGTTCTTCGCTGTAGGTCTTCTGGATAAGCTCCACCCGGACGACCACGTTCTTCAGCTTGTCTGTCGCGACCTGGTCGGGTATGCGCAGGTTGACTTTGCGCTGGATATTTGCCCGCGCACCCTCGATATCCACCGCATCGGTCTCAATCGCCTGGATAGCCGCCACAGCAGCTTCGGGACCATCGATCTCGATTTGTTGCGGTGTCGCCGTTGCGCGCAACAACCTGAACTGTGCATCGGGATTTCCCGTGGTGGAAACACGCACCGGAATGACTTTGCTCATGCCTTTTTCGAGACCGACAGTAATTGCATCCGGTCGGCTTGCGAGTTCAACGCGCTCCGGTAGTTGCCGGGCATCGAAGAGCAGCGGATAACTGCGTTCACCACCCTGCCCATTGGCAAGATTCACTTCAGCCTTAATACCTGTGGTGGAAAACTTGAGAAACTCATCGCGCCCGCGCACGACAATTTTCACAAACCGGGCCTGGCCCGCTTTCAAATACAGGTTTGCAGGCTTCTTAATATATTCAACGGGAACGTTCAGCGTCGTCTGAGAGACGCGCGCAAACTCGACGTAAAACCAGAGCCCTGACCCAATAGCAAGGCAGATCAGCTTTGCGAGATAATCTTCAATGAATATATAGCGCAGTACCCGGAGAATCACAGGGCCTTCCATTCTTCACTCAGCTGGTTCTGGTTGAAGGCAATCAGTATCTTGCGCAGTCGCGCCTGATCGATATTTTCCTTTACTTCGCCGAGAAAAGCAAGCGCGATCTTCCCGTTGGTTTCCGATACGACGATCACAAGCGCGTCGGAGTCTTCGCTCAAGCCCAGCGCCGCACGGTGCCGCGCGCCGTACGAACGCTTGATCTCGTTTGAAGCGCTCATCGGCAGGTAACAGGCAGCGGCCACGATGTTCTGTCCTTCGATGATGACCGCGCCGTCGTGAAGCGGGTTCTTACCGAAAAAGATCGAGTTGAGCAGTTCGCGCGAAACCCGGCCACCCAACTGCACGCCCGACTCGCTGTACTGCCGCAGGCCGACCTTGTTGACAATCGCGATCAGCGCACCAAACTTATTTTCGCTGATCTGTTTGCATGCACTCGTGATTTCATCCACAGGAACCTGCTGCACCTGTATCAGCGTGCGGTACCAGCGCGCCTGGCCAATCTGGTAGAAGAGTCGGCGGAGTTCCGGCTGCAGGACAACCAGGATGCCGATGACAAAGTACGCCGAAATTGAATCAAAGAGCCAGCTCAATGTCTCGAGCTGTGCACGGTGGCTGATGAAGGTGAGCGCGAGAAAGATTGCCACGCCACCCAAAATGGGAACTGCCCTGCTCTGCCGCACCAGGCGGTAGCCGTAGTAAACTACCAGGGTTACCAGCAGTATATCGAGCAGGTCGCGCGGGCTAAAGTTCATGCTGTTTGATGGCCGCTATCATGCGCAGCGCGTCGGCCATTTCCTTCACGTCGTGAACCCTCAGAATTTCGAGGCCATGTAAAGTTAAATAAATCTGCGTCGTGAGCGTACCCACCAGCCGGTCTGCCGCGTCGTCCTGGCCCAGTACACGCCCGATAAATGACTTGCGCGATACGCCCGCGAGTACCCTGTACCCGAATTCCCTGAACCGGGTGTGTGCCGCAATGAGCGCAAGATTATGTTCTACAGTCTTACCGAAGCCGATGCCAGTGTCCCAGATAATCTTCTCTGCTTTGACTCCTGATTCTTTGAGCAAGGCCGTGCGCAGCTGCAGGTAAGCCAAAACTTCGGCGCAGACATCGTTGTAGGTTGGTGCTTTCTGCATTTCCTGCGGGTTGCCCTGCGTGTGCATGAGCACATATTCGAGGCCTGACTCTGCGATAAAGCGGTAGATTTCCGGCGAACCTCCACTCACGTCGTTGATGTAGCCGACACCCCATTCGGCCACCTGCTGCATGACCGGTAATTCCCGTGTATCGACCGAAATCCGCCGCATGAAGGTATCACCAAAGTGGGAGCGATACTTGTCCAGAAAGCTTAACAGTACTTCAGACTGCGCCGCCGCGCTGACGGGGCTGGCTCCCGGTCGCGCGCTTTCCGCACCGACATCGATGACTGCAGCGCCGTCGGCGAACATCTTTTCCGCGCGCGCGATGGCTTCGCCCACCGTCGCACGCGAACCCGCATAAAATGAATCGGGCGTCAGATTGATTACTGCCCAAAGGACAGGAGGTCCTGGGTTCTCACGGTGCACGGATGCACCTCTGAATCAGCCGCATATCGGATTTATACCGCATATCCACCGTGGCCCTGCTCAGCTGGCCCGGAAACCAGAGGCGCTACGGTTTGCGATGCAAACCTTCCGCAAAACGGCCCTCTGGGCCTGCCTCCGGTTTCCTCTCCTGACGGAACGCCAGCTAGCAGAAGCTTTAGAATGCAAAGTTCAGTTCGCCGAAATACTGGAACTCGCGCCCCATGGTATCGCGGTTTGCCGAGAACGCCATCTGGAAAGTTTTACCGACGTTCACGCCGAGACCAACGGCTGGCTTCGAGCCATTCAGACCGAGCATGGCGTACATGTACTTGTTGAAACCATATGCCATACCCATGTTGAGCCGCACGCCGTCACCCTGCGGTTTGTCGAGGTTCGCAGTAAAACCGATGATCAGTTTGAAGTTCGAGTTGGGTGGCGGTGCCTGCACCTGCATAGAAAAGCTGAAAAGCGTATCGATTTTCCCCAGCTCACGGAATGCCCCGCCAGTACGGTTTTGTATCGCAGCCAGGTTTTTGATATCAGCTGCGACCGAGAGCAAGGGCGGCAACACGACGACCTGTGCACCGACATTGATACCACCGCCGTTCACCGCGCCTCCTGCAAGGTCTTCGCGTACGGCAAAGCCGCTGATACCGAGACGTACCGGGCCTGTACCCCAGCCGTAACCCAGGTATGCGGTGTGGCCGTAATAGCTGTTGGCGCCAGTTGCATTGCCCGCGGAATCATAACCGTTGATGCTCGCGATGCGCGTGCCGCCATAGCCTACGCCAATGGCACCTGAACCGAGGGTGACTCCTGCAGCGCCGAAGTACATCAGGCGTCCGTTGGAAAGATAACTCGCCGATGAATTCAACTGCATCTGGTAACCGCGTTCGGTGATTTCAACGGTCTTCGATTCTTTGCTGCCCGCAGTATTCTGGTCTTCAAGCAGCTTGTTGAATTCTTCGTCGTCACCAGCCGGCTTCTCTGCCGATTTGGGGGTTTCAATCGTCTGTGTCGTGCGTTTCTCGGCATAAATCTGCGCCAGACCCGCCGGGTTCCAGTACACGGCTGACGGATCGGAGACGACCACGCCGTAGGCATTACCGAGGCCGACGCTCTTGGCGCCAAAACCTTCTGTCAGGAAGGTCGCCGACGAAGTGCGCGCGAAAAGCCCGGGCGCTGCCAGCAGGGAGATTGCGAGGATGTTATATTTACGCATGGTTTACCTTATTGTACAATCAGCTTGAACATGCTATCGACGTTCAGTGCGCCAGTGTTTGTCGTGGTCACAACTTTAATATAGTAGATGCCGGGTGATACTTTGACTGCTGCGTTATCGATGCCAGCCCAAACGAGTTTCTTTTTTGAGGTTGGTGCGTCGACTGGCAGCAGGTTGGCACGATAAATTTCGTTGAGTGCGAAATCATAGACAATGAAATCATTCTGTGAAGTGCTAAAATCACTTCCATCGACATTTTCAATTGTAAGCACTCCGGCTGTCGGGTTATAAGGGTTTGGATACGCTTTCAGCGCCTGCGTGCTGTCCGGCACCATATTGTTGCAGGCCGCGGTGAACGCCACCAGGGCAAGGCTAATAAGAACTATCTTTTTCATTGGGCTCCTTTGAGAAATTTAGCGAATCAGGCTCTTGGCCGAATTCTTCGCCATTTCTTTGGCGACTTCTTTGATCGACTCTTCCATGAACTCCAGTACGTACTTGAGGCTCTTGTCGTCCATAGGGTGAAAACTGTCCAGCCCCCGGTGCTGCTGGTAACGCTGGTACGACGCATTTACCTGGCTCACGAACTGCTGTGGGGTCATGTTAATGATTTCAATTTCGCCGTGCAGCGCTCGCGCCAGCTTTTCGAGCCGGTGCAGCTGCGCCGGATTAATCGTGCTGTAGAACTGGTTGAGAAACTGCTCGGTGAGCGGCTTATTGCCCGCAATCCACAAGGGCTCCTTTGCATCGTATATCAGTTTCTCAGCCATGAAGTACTCCCCTTACTTTAAGTATCGGCTGCTGCGTCTACAACCTTGCGCCCAGCTCTGCCCCTTCGGCAATGGCGCGTTTTGCATCGAGCTCCCCCGCCTCTTTGGCACCGCCGATAATGTGCACCGGCATACCCTTGGCAGTAAGACCCGATTCGAGTTCACGCAGCGGCTCCTGACCGGCGCAGAGTATCACGGTATCGCACGGGAGCACTTTTTGTTCTCCCTTGAGCGTATAGTGCAGACCCTCGTCGTCGATCTTATCATAGGTGACGTTAGAGACCTGCTGGACACGACGCTCTTCGAGCGTAATCTTGTGCACCCAGCCGGTAGTCTTGCCGAGCGTATTGCCAAACTTGCCCTTGCTGCGCTTGAACATGGTGACCTCGCGCGGCGACTGCAGGTATTCGGGAGCTTTTGTGGTAAGGCCGGCACGCACCGAAACGGAGAGGTCAAAGCCCCACTCTTTCGCAAATTCGTCGGGTTTTTGCCAGGTTGCATGACCTGGGTCGGTGATGTAGAGCGCAGTATCGTAACCGATACCGCCACCGCCGATAATGGCTACCTTGTTGCCCACTGGCTTCTTGTCGCGCAGCACATCGATGTAGCTCAGAACCTTCGGGTGGTCGGCTCCAGGAATCGGCGGCTTACGCGGCACGATACCCGTTGCAAGTACAACTTCGTTAAATCCGCCAGCTACGAGCTCATCGGCGCTGACCTTCTTGCCGAGCCGCACCTCAACCTTGTGCTCCTGTAGCATATTGCCAAAATATCGGATGGTTTCATCGAACTCTTTTTTCGACGGTATCTGTTTGGCGATATTCAGCTGCCCACCAACGCTCTGTGCGGCGTCAAACAGCGTCACAGCGTGGCCGCGTTGCGCGAGTACAGTCGCGACCGAAAGCCCGGCGGGGCCTGCGCCGACGACGGCCACTTTCTTCGGCGCAGTTGTCTTCACGTAGTTGAGGTTCGTCTCGTTGCACGCGCGCGGGTTCACAAGGCAACTCGTCAGCTTACCGCCAAAGGTATGGTCGAGGCATGCCTGGTTGCAGGCAATACAGGTATTGATCAGGTGTGACTTGCCAGCACGCGCTTTCGCGACGAACTCGCCGTCGGCGAGAAACGGTCGCGCCATCGAAACGATGTCTGCGTCGCCGCGGGCGATGATCGCCTCGGCCAGCTCAGGTGTATTGATGCGGTTCGAGGTAATAACGGGGAGTTTCACCTCTTTCTTTAGTTTGCCCGTGACGCCGGCAAAGGCCCCGCGAGGTACTACCATCGCGATTGTGGGAATTCGTGCTTCGTGCCAGCCAATTCCCGTGTTGATGATAGTGGCACCGGCCTTCTCGATTTCTTTGCCGAGCTGAACCACTTCTTCCCAGCTTGAGCCGCCATCGACCAGGTCGAGCAGCGAGAGACGGTAGATGATGATGAACTTTTCGCCAACTGCCTTGCGCACCGCTTTCACCACTTCGATGGGAAAACGCATGCGCTTTTCATAGGTACCGCCCCACTCGTCGTCGCGGTTATTGGTACGCGCCGCGGTGAACTGGTTGATCAGGTAACCTTCGCTGCCCATGATCTCAACGCCGTCGTAACCGGCATACTGTGCCAGCTTTGCACACTGCGCATAATCAGCAATTGTCTTGAGAATATCTTCGTGGCTGAGTTTTTTGGGTTTTACGAAGTTGATTGGCGCCTGTATTTCAGACGCACCCACGCAGTCGCGGTGGTAGCCATAGCGCCCTGTATGCAGCACCTGCATCGCTATTAATCCACCGTTATCATGCACGGCCTTGGTGATAACACGGTGCTCATCGGCCTCGTGTTCGGTATCCATTTTTGCAGCGCCGGTAAAGACCCGTCCCGCCGGGTTGGGCGCGATACCGCCGGTGACGATAATGCCCGCTTCGCCGCGCGCACGCTCAGCATAAAAAGCCGCGAGACGCGCGAAACCGTTCTCGGTTTCTTCCAGCGCCGTGTGCATCGAGCCCATGAGCGAACGGTTACGCAACCTGGCAAAGCCCAGGTCGAGCGGAGACAGAAAATTTGGGTATTGCAGAGACATGGGGGTAAAACCAGATTTTTGAACAGACTTACAATAGCAAAACGCCCTTGTACCTGTGGCACGCTCAGGCTAACGGACACCTACTCCCCCCAAATCTGCTATACAGCCGATGCATCCACAATATTTCGCCATCTAACGAAATGCTCGCGTTTGTGCCGCCGGAAGAGAGACAGAAAACTATCGACGGGCAGAACGCAAGTTTACAGTAGAAAGCCATGCAGCCCAATATTTTTCTCGAGGGCAATTTTGCGCCGATCTCAGAAGAACTGACCCTGAACACGCCGGATAATTTTGATATCAAGGGCACGATCCCCCGCGACCTGCACGGTTCGCTCTACCGCAACGGACCGAATCCCGCGCAGCGCGTAGCGGCCAACCACCACTGGTTCCTGGGTGATGGGATGATCCATAGCTTCCACTTTGCCCGGGGCGGCGTCGCATACCGCAATGCATGGGCGCGCACACCGACCTTTAATTTCGAACAGCGCGCCGGCAAGAGCCTGTTCTTAGGGGCTAACCTTGCCCTGCTGGCAAATGCGCAGCTGGTCGGATTTGAAGTTTTCAGCCTACTGGGTGGGCTTATCCGCCACGGTAATGCCGATTCGTACACCAGGCTCATTAGCAAGGCGAATACGGCGATCCTGCCGTTTAGAGACCATGTTTACGCGTTGGTCGAAAGCAGCCCGCCGCTGCGGCTTTCAGGCGCCTCGCTCGAAACCGAAGGCTTTGAGAATTTCGGCAGTAACTTCAATGCACCTTTCACAGCCCACCCCAAGGTAGACCCACAGTCCGGCTACCTGTACGCATTCGGCTACCGGGTATTTGGTAAACCCCGGCTGGAATACTACGTTATCAACCCATCGGGCAAGCTGATCAGCCGGACTCCGGTCGAAACTCCTTATGCCGCGATGATACACGACTTTGCGATTACCCGCAACTATGCGCTGCTGCCGGTTTTCCCGGCGGTTAGTTCACTCGCGTCTATTCAGCGGGGCCGCATCGCCGAATGGCAGCCGGATAAACCCGCTGTTCTCTACCTGCTGCAGCGCAGCGGCGAGAAACAGACCCTGCGCACCCTGGAGCTGCCAGCGGGCTATGTCTACCACTACGCGAACGCTTATGAAGATGCCGGGGCAATTTACCTCGATGGTTTCTTTTACGACAAGGTTCCGCTGATGGGCAGCGACGAAGAAATTCGCGAAGAACTTTTCGCGGGAGTAAATCCCGGCGCCTTCAGCAGATTCCGCATCGATCTGCAGACAGGAAAAGTGGAAAAGCAGGATCTCTGGCAGGCAGGTTTCGCCGAATTTCCGGTGATAGACAACCGAGTGACGGGTGAGAAGTACGAGTATGCGTACGCAGCCCTCAGGCGGCCGGAATGCAAAGCGACAGAGGGTATCTTTGACAGCCACGTGAGTTTCCACATCCAGAAAGGGAAGCTCCGCTCAGAAATCACTCCGCTGCCACCTGGCCACTTCGGCGGTGAACCTGTTTTTGTGCCCACAGGCAAACCTGGTCAAAACCTGGGATACCTGCTCAACATCATCTACGACAGCAACAGCGATCACTCGTATCTCGGTATTTTTGACGCCGCGAAGCCAGACCGGCGCGCTGTTTGCGAAGTACATGTTTCGCACCGTATACCCTATGGTTTTCACGGTGCATGGCGCTCCGGCAGGAATTAAGAAGAATAAGGATCGATTACGGGGCATAAGGTAAAAGGAATGGATAGTTCACGTAAAACAGAATTTGCCCCGGAACACTACATCAACCGCGAGTTATCGTGGCTGAAGTTCAATGAACGCGTGCTCGAAGAAGCGATCGACGAGTCCAACCCCGTGTTAGAGCGCCTGCGTTTTTTACTGATCACAGAAAACAACCTCGATGAATTTTTCATGGTGCGCGTTGCGGGTTTAAAGCAGAAGCTTTTTAACGACATCGATGCCGAGAATGCCGACGGCATGCAGGTACATGAAGTCCTTAAGCAAATCAGCCTCAATGTTGCTGGTTACTACGAGCGGGCATACAGCCTGCTCGACAATGTGCTCATGCCACTCTTTCGCGAACGCGGGGTACAAATCGTTTCGACCGACGATCTTTCGGCAGAAGAAACCGGCAAGGCCCGCCGCTACTTCGACAGCGAAATATTCCCGATCCTGACCCCGCTGGCTGTAGATATCGGGCATCCGTTTCCACGTCTTGCGAACCGGAGCGCAAACCTTGCTGTCTCGCTCAGGCGCAAGGGCAAAGATGACTCGCCCGAATATTTTGCGCTGGTTCAGATACCGTCGCTGCTGCCGCGGCTGTTCCTGCTGTCCGAGGGAACACAGCGGCGGCGCTACATCTTTTTAGAAGATATCATCAGGATGTTTTCGCACCGACTGTTCAAGGGTTTTGACGTTTCAGAAATCCACTCGTTCCGGCTGACGCGCGATTCTGACCTTGTGATTGAAGAAGACGAAGGCGAAAGCCTGATGAAGGTCATCCAGCTGGAATTGCGCCGCCGTGAAAAGGGAGCAGCGGTCAGGCTCGAAGTCATGCGCACGATGCCCGAAAATACCATGAACCGGCTGATGCAGGCACTTGATCTTGGGCGGGACGACGTCTATGCGGTTTCAGGCCGGCTGCCCATGTATTCGTACAAGGCGCTGCTCGATGACCCCCTCGTTGCGGCTGAATGTTTCAAGGTGTTCACCCCCGTCTCACCGATCAAGTACGACAGCCCCGATGATCTCTTTAGTCACATCCGCCGCGGTGATGTGCTGCTGCACCACCCCTTTCATTCGTTTGCCCTCGTCGAAGATTTGCTCGAGGCAGCCTCCGAAGATCCGACTGTTCTAGGCATCAAAATTACCCTCTACCGCACAGGTACACGTTCACGCATCGTCGATGCGCTCATGCGCGCTGCGCGCAACGGTAAGCAGGTCACGGCCCTCGTCGAATTGCGCGCGCGCTTCGATGAAGAGACAAACATCCAGTGGGCGAAGCGCATGGAAGAAGAAGGAGTGCATGTGGTCTATGGCCTGATTGGCTACAAGACACACTGCAAGATTGCGCTGATAGTCCGCAAAGAGGCGAGCAAGATTGTCCGCTACGTACACATGTCAACGGGCAACTACAACTCCGCCACCGCGCGCCTCTATACCGACCTGAGCCTCATGACCGTCGACAAGGATATCGCTCAGGATGCGACGCATCTTTTTAATTCTATCACGGGTTATTCCAAATTGCCGGCAATGCAGAAACTTGCGACATCACCCGGTAACCTCAAGGCAACAGTCATCAAACTGATAAGGGCAGAACGAGAGCTCGCCAAGACTGGTAAAAAGGGTCGCCTGATCGCGAAGATGAATTCACTTGTTGATCCTGAAGTCATCGACGAACTTTACCTCGCATCGC
The DNA here is from genome assembly GCA_046346875.1 of Turneriella sp. Classification (GTDB taxonomy): domain Bacteria; phylum Spirochaetota; class Leptospiria; order Turneriellales; family Turneriellaceae; genus Turneriella. The sequence continues at coordinate 757,876 of JAXMHG010000002.1, forward strand.
AGGCCGGGGTACAGATTGACCTTGTGGTGCGCGGCATCTGTTGCCTGCGGCCGGGTGTACCTGGCATCTCGGAGAATATCCGCGTGCGCAGTATCGTCGGCAGGCTACTCGAACACAGCCGTATACTCGTGGCGTATAACGGCGGGGACCCAAAGATTTACCTGATGAGTGCAGACTGGATGCCCCGCAATTTCATTCGCAGGGTAGAAATCGCGTTTCCGATAGAGAACAAGTCTGTCAGGGAAACAATCCTCAAGAATATACTGCAGCGTTATCTCGACGACACTGAATCAGCGCGTATACTGCAACCCGATGGCACCTACCGGCGTATCCGCGAAGCGGGTAAAGAAGGCATGAACGTACAGCGTACGTTTATCGCCGAGAGCCGGTTGGGAGTCGAAGAAAAGCCTCCTTCCGGGAAAAAACTCCACAAGAAGGCGAAACGCCCGGCACCCGGGAAATAAACTCCTGGTATTTTGAATTGACGACGCCCCGTTGCTCGTCGATGTTGCGCCATGAAAACCATCGACCAATGGCTCGAAGAATACGGCGACAGCCACCGCAATAAGACCAATAAGCTGATCCACTGGATCTGCGTGCCGACGATTATGTTCACCGTATTGGGATTTTTCATGGCCATTCCGCGCGGCGAACTCTTTAACTGGGTTCCGGCTGAAGCGGCCTTTCTTGCCAACTGGGGCGGAGTCGCACTGGTCCTCGCCGCGCTCTTCTACCTGCGCCTCTCGCTCGCCATGTTTCTCGGTATGTCGGTGATCGCGCTGGCTATGCTCTACGGCGCCTACCAACTCGACAAAGTGACCAGTCTCTGGCTGGTTTGCCTGGTCGTCTTCGTTATCGCCTGGATCTTCCAGTTTATCGGGCACCGCATCGAAGGAAAAAAACCCTCTTTTTTTAAAGACGTGCAATTCCTGCTCATCGGGCCAGCATGGCTGCTCGGCTTTGTCTTCCGCAAAATCGGCGTTAAGTATTCCTGACGACATCGTGGTCGGGGTCAGGGAACCTCGACCAGCGAAAACGGCGGCAATCCTGTATAGACGGCTTGCGCCGTCTCTTCTGTAAGCAGAGTTCCACTAAAAATACGCAATCCCGGCTGGTAGAGGTTGCGGTCGGCGAGGTATACCTTGCCACTTGAATGCAGCTGAAACCCCGCAAAATAACCTCCCGTTGCCGACGACAGCTGCGCCGCGACTCGCGTTACGGCGTGGGTCATGGCATCAAAACTGCCAAAAACACTGTTCAGCTGCGCATCGTAGCCCACGAACACGCCGCTACCATCCGCCTTTATATCGCAGTCAGCAATTTCGTATTGGGCCTGTGCCTCGGTGATGGGCGGAGTCACAAAGCTGAAGGTTGTGAGATTGAATTCCAGGCAGGCACCGTCGAGACTGTAGTTTGCGGCAAACCTGCCGGGTGCCGCCAGGACAAGCGAACCCCGCGTAGCGTTATAGTGCAGGCGCGAAACCGGGTTCGCGAAAGTCAGCGGGTAAGCGGTGATGCTGTAGTTGGAAACATCAATCCGCAACAGGTAACTGCTGCCTAAAGGCGGCCAGACAGCATCGGTTGCCTGCCGGTTGAGTCGTTGCACCGCAGCGTAAAGATAGCCTGCCTGGTAATGCAGGTGTGCAATTTCAGCGAAGCCATCGGCATCGGCCCAGGCTGACAAATCTATACTGCCAGTCTGCATACCTGTCAGTGCTGAGCGGATATCAATCAAATTGCGATTATAGAAAGAGACAGCGACCTGGTTTCCTGGCAGGAAGGCGATTCCCTGCGGATTGTTCCGGCCGCCGAGCGATTGGTCAAATACGGAGGCATAACCCGCATTCTGGTCGAGACGCCGCAGCGAGTCTGCACCGAGCCGCTGCAGCACGAACGGCGCACCCTGGTAAGCCAGCTGAACATCGCTGTGCAGTGGAACAATGTCGCGGTAGACTCTGCCGGTTGCAGGTTCAAATGCGCTCAGGAAGCCCGTGGTAAAATCGGTTCCGGCAACGAGCATGATGCCCGATGCGGGAGCATCCGGCCTGGCCGGTTGTGGTAGGTCAGTACAACCCTGCGCCAGGAAAAACAGAAACACGATCTTTAAAATGATCTGTGAGCGCATCAGAACTCCACCATCCACTTCACCAGCACGTAGCGCCCCGGCAAGGGATAGCCAATCATGTCCGTCGTCTGGTTGTCGGTGAGGTTGCGCACTGCCAGCGTCAGTGTATGTCGAGCGGCATTCTGCCACAGGTAGTCGACTGCCGCATCGGCCGTGAGCCGCGCCGCCTGGTAGTACTGGTAACTATTGTACCGGTCGCGGTAAACAGCACCACGGAATTCCCCCGAGGCGGTGAAACGCCAGCTCTGCCAAAGGTAAGATGCCGTGAGAACGAAATGGTGGCGTGGGCGCAGCGGCAAATACTTGTCCTGGTAAAACGGTATATTGCCGTAGTCACGCGCCTCAAGCCAGGTATAACGCAACGAAAGTAAAAACTGTCCCGGCAGGCTCAGCATGGCTTCGCTTTCTATGCCATAGATCTGGGCCGCAGAAGCATTGACCGCGACCAGCGTGCGCGATGAATTCTGCGTGAACAGGATGTAATCCCTGCCGCCCGTGAGCCAGAATTCACTGCGAAACGAACAGGTCATTCCCCAGGGGCAGCCGACAGAGCCGCGCAGGCCCGCACTGTTGGTCAGCGCCTTTTCACTGCGCAGGTTTTCCGAAGGCGTCACGAATATATTGTCGCCGAAACGTTCAAACAGCGAAGGTGGCCGATAGGCGGAGCTTACCTGTGCATAGAGCTCGAGCAGGTCCTGCTGGTTTTTTCCCAGCAGCCCCAGCGGTCTGAACGCCGCGAGCGCAGAAGCGCTCACACCGCTGCCGCTGTACTCCTGTGCAGCAGACGCATAAAAGGCATTGGCCGCTGCCCGGTCGGTAAAACCAACACCTGCCACCTGTGCGGCCACCCTGAACCATCCCGGGTCATAGGCCGCGCTTGCAGCGGCCTGCAGTTCATGCCGCCGCGCGAGAAAAGCAGAATTCCGGGCGATATCCTGGTAGCGTGCGCGTGCATAGATGCCGAGGCTCACGCCACCGGATGAAAGACTGTAACCCGCTCCGGACATTACTTGCGGCGCCAGGGTTGTTTCTCCCGTGCTGGAGAGCATCTCTCGCGCAGGGTCGCTCACGAACATACGGTCAGCTGAGGCCGTCGCGAAGGATTGTAGTTCCTGCTGCCGGCTAAGGCGGTAATGGATGCGCACCGCCGTTGCGCCCCGCTCTTCTCTCCGGCGCACTTGTTCAAGCCGGTAACCCTGCGTACCCGGCAAGCCGCGGTCGGTCAGCGCCGCATCGGCAAGTACGCCAATCTGCCAGCGACCGGTCTCCCACTGGCCAAAGCCTGTATAACCCAGGCGCGAATAGTCCTCATTCTGCCGGCGCAACCTGCGATCGTCTGCTGTATTTTCGGTCGTACCGTTATTGTCCGGGTAGGTGTAAGAATTGCGACTTTGTTCAATTGTCGCGAAGTGGAGCGAGGTAGCAGTGTGCCGCGCTGCCGCTATGCTTGTTCCCCCGAGCTCAGAAGCGGTAGTCTGAGCCAAATAGCCAGTACCTTCCGGACGCCTGAGTCTAAAGTCCAGCGCTCCGCCAATATTCGATGCTGCCAGGTGCGCGGGAATAAAAGACGGGTATACCTCGACGGCGCGAAAGAGGGGTAACGGCATCGTCTCCAGGTTGAGCGGAGCGGCATAGGGTCGAGGCAGCGGCACACCCTCGATAAAATATTCGGTCTGCTCGGGCGAAGCCCCACGCACACCGAGCAGGCTCTGCGTGCCGGGCGCCCCGGCGCGGTTGACCTGTACGCCGCTCTGCCGCTGCAAAACATCGGAAACCCTTTCGGAGAGCGCGGCTTCGGGTGCATCGGCCAGCGGCACCTCGCGGTATGAACCAGCTGCCCGCTTATCTGCTTCGCTGACGAGTCGTATGGGGCGGCGCGTGCGCAATTGTGCTTCACCTGCGCACTCAACCCCTGCAGGACATTCAGCCTGAGCTACAATAATTTCCGGCAGAAGAGCGGCCAGTAGAAGAAAGATTCGCCGCACGTGAGCGCCGTCTTCAGTCAGAATAACGCGCCGCAACACCGTCTATGTCAGGACCATTGGATGCCGCATCGCTCGCGAAAGCCGCCGAAGTATCGGGGTTAATCCGCCGGCTAGCAGGCACCAACCGCAGGTAGCGAAAACCATTGTCGCGCAACGAATCGCGCAGAGCCATCGTGCACCCCGTAGCGAAGGTATTGCTGTCAGAAAGCAAAGCCAAATCAAAACCGTCGCCGCCGCCCTGGTCAGGAACCTTATCATTGTTAATATCTTCGAACAGCTGTTGCAGCGTGAGATTATTGTTTTCGATATTGTAGAGTACGGGTGACACCCCGGCAAAATTCTGCCAGTGCGCGGGATTGTTTGAATAATTTGTTTCGGTTACAGCACTGTAGTCAGGCGCAAAACCACAGTAGTTGATGTTGTCATCGCTCACCTCGACGATCAGCAAATCCATGAAACGCGCATTCGCATCGCCGCTCTGGTAAAAAGCATTTTCAAAGACGATAAAATCTATACCGGTACCGTTCAAAATTCTTTTCCCGCCCCAGCTGAGTACCAGTTCGGTGGAGCTATCGTTGTTGAAACCGGGATTATCGAGCGAGAAGACGTCGGTACTCTGTGCGCCAGTGCCACCGCCGCGCACGCCGTTGAGCGCCTTCTGCCGGTCATAAAAACCCAGGCCGGTATGTCCCGGAGCCGATACTACTGTCGTGGCCAGCAGTATGCCGGCATGCGTTGTGGCATTTGCAGCTGCCACAGTACGGCTTTCACCGAGCGCATCCTTGTCGATCTGCGCGCAACCAACCGCAATAAAAACCAGAGTGGTAAATAATAGAAATCTCTTCACGTCAGCCCCCAAAGGAGCCCGCTTGTTACTGGAATAAAAAATTTTCCGGCAACGTTTCGCCAAAACACCCGTGTCCTCGGGGTGAATCAGCAAGAGTTCCAGGCTGGTGCATAATCATTCTGGCGGAGCCAGAATGATTATGCACATACTGTTGCGGGTCAGCGCCGGATTCTCACCGGACTTCCTCTTTTGCGCAGCGTATCGTACGCGTCGCGTACGTAATGCTGCGCCAATTTGACATCCCGTCAACTAATCTACCATGAGCACAATCTTGCCCGTGCTCGACCGGTTTTCCAGCGCTTCGTGCGCTTCGCCGATCTGCCGCCAGGACATTTGCCGCGATACTACAGTCTTCAGTTGCTTCTTACTGAACTGCTCCATGATCTTCTGCAGTTCATACTGCAGAAGATCAGGATTTTCCTGCGCGACCCGCAGCATGTTGACGCCGTAAAAACCCTTGCTGTGCATCATGAGATCAATCATCGAGAGTGTCAGCATACTGATCACCTGCGGGAGCAAGGATGGCAGCTTCAGGAAATTGCGCTCAGAAAACGCGGCCGCGCCGTAGGCCACTACGCGTCCGTGGGAGCGCAGCAGGTTCAGATCTTTCTTGAAATAGCTGCCACCCACCGAATCGAGCACGACATCGATTTTTGCTCCGCCAGCCAGGCGCAGCACCTCGCGCTCAAAATCGTGCGTCTGGTAATTGATCGGGTGCTCAACCCCGAAATCCGAAAGCAGCGCCAGCTTCTTTTCGGAACCTGCTGTGGCATAGACAGTGCAGCCGGCATTACGTGCGAGCTGGATTGCCGCCAACCCCACTCCGCCTGCGCCCGCATGGATCAGGACATTCGAGCCGGTACGCAGGGTTCCCGTTTCAAACAGCGCGTGGTAGGCCGTCAGGAAATTCACCGGAATAGATGCCGCGTCGGCAAACCCCATACCCGCTGGTTTCTTCGCGACCGCACGCGCATCAGCAACCGCAAGTTCGGCATAACCATTGAAGAGCGTCAGCGCGAGTACTTCGTCACCGACGCTGAAGCCCTGGACCCCCTCTGCAACCTGGCGAATGATGCCAGCAACTTCGTAACCCGGCACAAAAGGAAATCTGGGAGCGTCGCCGTACTGTCCCTTACGCGCGAGAATATCCGCAAAGTTCAGACCAAACGCCTTTACCTCGATGAGTACCTGGCCGGTTGTAAGCGTTGGTTCGCGCCACTCTTCTACCCTGAGTGCTTCTGACGAAGATGGCCGTTGGAAGGGAATTGCTTTCATGCTGTTAACCTCTCATTTACTGTTTCTTTGATGCGCTCTCGGGTTTCGTGGCCTTTGCTGAATGCCGGGCACTGCCCGGTACCAGGCGAGCCGGTGTTTGCGCTTCTCATTGGTGATGCGGACAATTTCGACAACGCAGGCTATGGCCGCAGCAGTACCCTGTTCGAGTCGCATCGCTTCGTAGATACCTGCAAGCTGCTGCATCTGCCGTGGCGTAGAACCAACCAGGCGCGCAAGCACTGACTGCAGTTCACCGCTTGCCCGGGCGTGGCGCGCGACTCCCCTCGTCGCGCTGGTGACCATGAACCAGAACGAACTCTTGTTGCGGTATTTTTTGATAACTGCTGCAGTGATAACAATCTCCGGCCAGCGCGGTGAAATGGCTTTGCGCGAAAACAGGCCGTAGCCAGCCCCCAGTAAACGGGGCACTCCCCACTGGAGCAGGTCATCACGACGCGGTGGAGTTTTCCTGTTGTGCTTCATGGGCTTACCGCGGCGTAGGAACGAGTTAAGTTGCGCGGCATGTCAAATGCAAAAACTCGTCGTGCGTTTTGGCATGCCGCAGGAATAATGCCGCGCTGGTGAGGGCATCGAGTGTAAAACTGGCGCTCTGCAGGTGATTCACCTTGTACTCAAAACGGTAGAACGCCTGTCCCAGGCTCGTGAGGCGAGATTCAAGAAATGTTATCTCGAACCGGGGCAGAAAAACGAACTGCATCCGTAAGGGTTTCAGAATCTCCAGGTTCCACGCCTGAGATTCGATACGGCGGAAAAAGGCATAAGAAGCGAGCGGGGGCTTTTCAAAAGATTTGTGCATACTTTCCGGCATCAGCCAGTGCTCCTTTTTTGCGCGGTCGTCCTGGGGCATGGCAAAGTGTGCTTCAAGAAAATGCGCCTCGCAGGATAACCGTGTGCTCAGCGCTGTCTGCGCAGAGACAGCGGATACAGAAAAGTTCAGGATCGCCAGCAAAAAAAGTACTTTCGTTCTCATGCTTCCTCGAGAAAAAGCGCTGCAGCGCCCAAAATGCCTGCATGTTCATCGCCCCGCGTAAAGGTTACCTGCAGCTGCTGGTGAAAAACCGGTAACACGTGTTCAAGCCAGGTTTGCTTTACCAGGGGACGCAGCAGGCTTTCGGCCGCTGCCACACCGCCTGTGAAGATGAATGCAGTCAGGTTCATTACCTGGGTGAGCGTCGCCGCGGCGAGGCCCAGCGCCTGCCCTGCTACCGTATAAGCACCGATCGCATTTTGATCCCCTTGCCCTGCCCGGGATGCAATCTCTGCCGCAGTACAGCGCTCGCCGGTCTGCAGGTAATAACTCTCGCTGATTCCGGTGGCAGAGGCGAGAGTCTCGAGGCAACCGATAGCGCCACAACCGCACCGGCGCGCCATGCTGTTGCCAGCTGGAAATGCTGCCACGGGAATGTGTCCAACCTCGAAAAAGTTACCGTTGAAGCCGCGCTGCAGCCTGCCCTGGAATACGCAGCCACCACCGACGCCGGTACCCAGGGTAAACACTGCAAAGTCAGAGCGGCCTTTACCCGCGCCAAAGAACCACTCGCCGAGCGTCGCTGCATTCGCATCATTGTCGAGGCGAAATTTCTTACCGGGAAAACGCTGAGTGAGTTCGGGCACCAGCGCGCAATTCTGTACCCCCGGCATATTGGCAGAAGCCAGGATCAATCCCCCTGACAGATCGAGTGGACCGGGAGAGCCGATACCGATCGCTGTGCACTGGGCAAATTCCGGGCGTGCGACAACCGCCGCCAGCTGTTCGACCAGCTGCTGGTTGCTGCCCGATGCCACGGGCTCGCTGCCGCGGAACATCAACTCACCAGACGCCATGAGGGAGGCATACTTGATGCTGGTGGCACCGATATCGATGCCCAGTACCGGGTAAGCCCGCTCAGTCACGAACGGTTTTGGCCACAGGAAAAGTCATGTGGAAAGGCGAGATAGCGACGGCGATACGCGGCCCATGCGAGACGTCATGGTAATCGGGGATTTCACGCGAACCTTCGACACGGTCGATAAAGGCAATTTTGCCGCTGCCCTTACCCGAGGGCCGTGTCTCCAGGTAGAACGGGCTACCTTCAGTGTATTTTGGTTCCTGCTTTTGCAGCACCGACCATGGCAGGATCGCGGTAGTTACAGGAAACGAAAAGAACCGCGGCGAAAGAGAGACCGAGTAGATACTTGCGCCACTGTCGGGTTGTTTCACGTCAATATGCCATTCGCGTTCACCCTGGCGCCAGTCAAACAGCGCCAGCTCTTTCGGTATCGCCCAATTGCGCCGGCCCCATTCGACAGATTCTTTTGACGAAACAAAGATTTTCGTGATACGCTGGTAATTCCGGCCCTTGTGTTCGAACAGGCCCGGAATATAGAGCAATTCATCGTAAGGCCCGCAATCCGCTTTTTCATAATGCACCAGCATCACCGCGCCAAAGCCGCCGCGGTACGCTGCAGCATCTTCAGGGCTCAGCATTCCCGATTCGAGCACGCGCTTCTTATTCGCCGGGAAGAAGATGATTACACCGCTGCCCGTGAGCTCCCACGGTGCGGGGAATTCCGCTTTTTTTGCCATGCGAACAGACGCAACAGCAACACAGGTCGTCGAGCAAATGTACGCTGCACTAACAGCCAGCCGTTCAGGCGCTGAAATATCTTTGCAGGGTGAATTTTCTCCCGGATCTGCCTGACGTGGCCCTCACCCCACATCCCAACCAGAATCCCCTGACGATTCATGTGCTATCAAATGCGCGCACACTGTATTCGACACGGCGCTTTTTTGAAGAGGGCTACCGGCGCGGGCACAAGATGCGCGTGTATCCACCGATGCAGATGTCGGCTTACCTCGAGCGGAATGCGCTCGAACTGTACTACGGCGACCAGAAAATCGAAACTCCTCATTGTATCATACCGAGGCTGGGGCAGAAAAAACCCGAACACACCCTGGCGATCATCAGGCATTATGAGATGATGCACGTCAAAGCATTGAATGCCAGCTACCCGATGATGCGCTGCCGCGACAAGTTCGTCACCATGCAGGTGCTCGCACAGAACCGTATCCCGGTACCCCGCAGCGTGCTGATCGACGACCCGCTGCATGTCGACAACGCGTTCCAGAAAATTGGCGAACCACCGTACATCCTGAAGATCCCCACGGGGTCGCAGGGTACAGGAGTCATGCTGGCTGATACGCGCAAGGCGGCCCGCAGCTTCATCGAGACATTACTCGACCAGGGTCTGCAGATTATCGTGCAGGAGTTCATCGCCGAGGCACAGGGCTCTGATATCCGCGCCATTATCCTCGGCGGCAACCTGGTTGCAGCCATGCGGCGGAACGCTGCCACCGATGACTTCCGATCGAACATACACCGCGGTGCAACTTCAGAGCGTGTCGAACTCTCGATCGAAGCCACACGCACCGTCAAACTCGCAGCGCGCATCCTGGGCTTAACCTTTGCCGGCGTTGACCTCATCGAATCAAAGCGCGGACCGATGATCCTCGAAGTGAATGCCTCACCCGGCATCGAAGGCATTGAAGGGGCCACTGGTGTTAACGTGGCAGAAAAAGTGATTACATTCCTGGAGGCTACTGCACGCTGATCCGTGGCAGAAGCCAGGCTTCAACAACCGCATCTCAACACAGAACAGCGCGCTGCAGCCGAACGGCTATGGAAATCTTCTGCGCCAGCGCTGCAGCTGATCGCCGGCGCGGGCAGCGGCAAGACAACAACCCTGGTGGCCGCGATCTGCGCTGCAGTAGAACATGGGTTTTCGAGTGAACGCATTGCGGTGATCTCTTTCACCCGCAAATCGGCGCGGGAATTATCGGAGCGTCTTGCTGCTCCAGGTATCAGTCCGGGTTTCTGCGGCACCATCCATGCGCTTGCCTGGCGGTTGCTGAAAGCCCGGGGCAACGCGCCCCGCTTGCTGGTAGATTCTGCCAGCGCAAAATCACAGGTAATCCGCAAGTCTTTACCGGGACTCGAACATGTGCCCGACCGCCTGCTAACGCGGCCCGGCTTTCTCTCGGTTGCAGATTCGGAACGCGTCGCTGCAGCCTGGCGTGAGCATCTCGAGTCGCAGCAACTTATTGACTTTGATTCGATGGTGTCGAGGGCAGCAGAATTGCCGGGCATTGCCGGGCTCTTCGATGCCATCTTCATCGATGAATTCCAGGACACATCGCCCGACCAGGTCGCCTTCGCCCGCGCACTTGCGCCGGCTAAACTTTTCGTCGTCGGTGACGACTGGCAGAGCATCTACCGCTTCCGCGGGGCCGATGTTTCGGTGACGCGTGATTTCCAGCGACTGGTTCCCGGGGCTGAGCGCCTGTTCCTGGTGAAGAACTACCGCAGCTCCCGCCAGATCGTTGCGCTGGGCAATGCGACCATCCGGCAGTCTTCAGTTTTTGTGCGCAAGCGACTGCTGCCGACACTGGGCCCTCACATGAAGCCGGTCGTCTACCTCACCGATGCAGCTGAAATGACACAGGCATGGGGGAGTTTCGCCACTTACCTGCAAAACGCCTCAGGGTTGCCACGCCCGCTGACCGTGCTGGTACGCACCAACGCGCAGCGCCGGCTGCTCGAATCTTCACTGCCAGCTGGCTGCGAGGTGATGACGATCCACAAGAGCAAGGGCCTCGAGTTTGACCATGTGCTCGTGTTTGGGATTGCTGAACACAGTATGCCGCACCGGGAAAACGACACCGACGAAGAGGTTCGGATACTCTACGTTGCCCTGACCCGGGCGCGGCGTTTCCTCGGATTCGTCGCCTGGGAGCAGAACGAAAAACGCTCCCCGTTTTTGTCATTTCTGCTCAAACACTGCAAGCTACAGTACTTCTGACCGTCAGCGCCGGCCAGCCAATACAGTTTACGTCGCTTCTTTAATACACACAGTGCCCCACTCATGGAGCAGGGGTATTCCCAGGCAATCGCAGACGAAATTCTGAACACGAATTTTCCGCGGGCGACCACGCTGGCCGAAACCTGGCTGAGGGAATTACCGGCCGGCGCGGCCAATGCGGAAGCTCTGGAAGCCTACGAGATTGCCCGCATGTTCCTGCACCGGCAGGAGAGGTTTGCGGCCCTTGCACCCGGCATTGAGCGTGGCAAAGCATTTGAAGAGCTGCTCGGTACACTCATGCAGGCACATTCTGTTACGCTGGTGCGTCGCGCGGCGATCATGCTCTGTCATGCACAGGTTGCAGACAACTTTGCCCGCGACTTTGCCGGCCAGAAAAATTACCAGCTACAGCTGAAAGATCTTTTACAGCTCGCCTACTCGCTGCTGATGATCGCCAATTATGCTTCTGCGCGAGAGGTCCTCACCTTCATCATCGCAAACCATCCCACCCAGGCCACAGCCCACTACTTCGCCGCGCATGCGGCCAACATGACGGGCAATGAAACGGCCTTCTTTGAGCATTATCGCGAAGCGTTATACCTGCGACCAGAAATCGTCTCTGAATACCCCGAATTCATGCCCGGCGGCGTGTTCCAGGAGATGTTCAAAATTGTGCACGAAGAGGAGTACGGCGAGGGTGTGCGCGAGCGCATCTACGCCCTGTTGCTCGAGGTGAACGGGGTTTACCGCCATCGCAGGAAACTCAAGATCGACGAGGTACGCAACCTCGAAGCCGAATACCGCAAGTTACGGCAGGAGTACGTGGCAGCACGGGTGCACAAAAAGGCATTTGAGCCGCGACTGCTGCAGCTGCTGGCAATGCTGGTCATCCATGCACATCAGACACAGAACTTTGAAAAGTTTGAGCAATACCGCGGTGAAATGGTCGCGATCGATCATTCCATCTGGCAAACGTTCCAACAGAACAACCTGACACAGGGCGCACAATCATGAAGAAATTATCCCTTTTGCTTTCCTTACTACCGTATACAATGCTCGCTGGCGCAGAGCTTGCCCCAGCGGACCGCCGCCTGCCCCACGCCAACTGGCGTATCACGCAGGCCGAAATCGGCGAATTACCCAGCGGCGGTCACGTCGCAGGCTTGCTTGAATTTCTCTACCAGCCTGCAGTCATGGCAAACACCGATACCGGCGGTTTTGCGCGCGCAGAAAACACGCAGATTGCCATGCTCGGCGAGTCCTACAAATGGCAACGCTGGTATTTCGGCGGGGCTGATATCTCGAATCCCTCAAGGCCGGGTGAACCCCTGCTGTATCTGCCGCTCGCAGTCCTGTCACAGGTAGAAATGAACAAGTACGGAGCGCTGCAGTCTGACCGTAATGGCGTGCAGATGACGGCGCGCGATGCCGAGACGGCAACGTCGTTCGGCCAGCTAAGCCTGCCCCTGCAAATAGGCGGCCCTGCACTGATACCGCGCGCCACGGCCGATCGGGAGCCTGCCAGCGACTGGGGAGCTCCTACTGTGTCGCGCGGCTTTGGCGCCGGCTCAACAGAAGCGCATGCACTGTTCCGGCTGCCTTCTTCCACCGGGCCGGCGTATATTTTCGCTGACGGCTACTACGCCCGGCGCTTCTTCAATTCCCTCTCGCGTGCCGAGAATGCTGGCGAAGCGACATTGATGGCGGCGCTCAACCCCAACTGGATATCCGGTGACCGTCTGCATGTAGCACTGCAGGCCCGCGGCAGGCAAAACCTGCACGCCGAGTATTTTACCCCCGAAGCTGAAACCATGCAGAGCGGCCAGGTTTCTGCACTGGCGCAGTACAACTTTGTTTCAAGCACGGCACAGGGTGCACTGGCACTCGGGTATTCTTACCGCAACCTGGCCGCGAGGACCTCGGGCCTCAGCCGTTCGGCTACGGACCAGTTGATTCAGGCCCCGCCGCTGTTCCCTGAAAAGACGCATACGCTGTTTATCGATGCTTCTGGCTTCAAGCGCATTCCCAAAGAGTTTGCTGATATTGAATACGGAATCAATTCGCGCTTTGAACTGGAAAACCGAAGAACTGAACCCGGCTCAAACCGGCTGACCGAAACACTCTACGGCACTCCCTATGCAATCACCCTGTATGATGGGCCCGCCAGCGAGGCCAACGCTCTGCTGCGCTGGCAACCCTTTGTTCGGGCGGTCAGGAGAAACGCACGCTATGAATACTCGGCCTCTGGCAATGCCCACGTCGACTGGGGTTTCACCGATGCAGGCACCAAACTCGGTTTTGTGCATCCTGCCGGTAAGATCGCCGGTCGTACCTACCTGGGCGCTTCCAACTTCTTTGTCGGCGGCGCAGTCCTGCACGACACGCTCGGGTTCACATTGCAGGAAGTCTCGTTCCTGAACAGGAATTCTTTGAGCGGAACGCGCTACAATTTCAGCGACACCAATGGCAACGGTGTACCCGACAACGGCGAACTCGGCAGTTATAGCCGTACGGGCGGCAAATACCATGGGGCGCAATCAGGCCTGCAGGCACCGCAAAAAGAAGAACTCAACCTGGGCTTCGGCTATGAAGGTATGCAGAACTGGCGGCTTGAGCTCAACCTGAACGGACGAATCTACCGCCGCCTGTTTGAGGTCCGTTATGCCGAGGGGACATCACCGACCTTTACGCCGACGACTGCAGGCGGCAGCATCACCACTTACGACAGTACAGGTACCGGCAGTGAGTACTACCAGTTGCGCAACGCGGAAAAGGACGCCTATTATGCGCACGCCGAAATCAGCCTGATCAGGCTACCGGAAAATACTGACTGGATTTTCCGCGGTTCGGTGGGAGGTTACTACGGTGCGGGCTACACGCCGCATGGCCTCAACATGTTCTATAACGACCTGGGCGCCTATAATGAGAGCACTGCAGATCCGAATTTCCGCGAAAACCGGTTTGCCCGCATCGACAGTGAGCGGGGCTACATCGGCAAAATACAGTTCGGCCGCCGCTTTGCTAAGATGCTGAGCGTAACGAATGTACTACGCTACCGGGACGGTGAACCCGTGGCAGGTTACCGGGTAGTGACCGGCCTTGCACAGGGTCCGCAGCTCCTGCCGTACGAAGAACGTGGCGGAGGACTCACCGGTGTGGGCCGGCACACGTATTCGCTGGCGTGGGACCTGCGCCTAAGGCTGGATACCGTGATCGGCAATGCTCCCGCATGGGCCTTTCTCGATATCTACAACCTGCTGAACTCGCGTACCGAACTCGCCGAATACCCCGTTGATGGGACGCGTTTTCGCGATCCGGTGGAACAGGGGATCGCCCGGACTATGCGGCTGGGCTTTGGTATGAATTTCTAGCGATTACTCCGGCCTGACCCTGAGAAAATACTGCGGGTAGCGCAGCGCAAACACCATGAATGACACGATGAGCAGCGTAATGATGCATGAATCGGCATAAAAATGCCGGATGTCGCGTGTCAGGTACGCAATGATGCCGTAGAGGTTGATCAGCGTAATGATACCGAAAAACATGAGGAAGGCAGTGAGTGCACCTGTCTCTTTCATATTCCTGTTTGCCACGATCAGCGGCCGAGTGACCAGGAACAACTTGATATAGTAGCCTGCATTGTGCAGCAATGCGAGCGAAAAGATGGCATCGATAAAGCTGGGTCGGCCTGTATAGAAGAACTGTCTTGGGTCAGTCGGCATGACTTCAGGAGCGACAAGGTTAATAAAGGGAATCAGCAGGCTAAAGAACATGCCCGGTAGAAACGCCAGCTGCGTCCGGCGGTCGGCCACGAATGAGTCATCACCGGTCGATTTGTAGAAATAGTACACGCCCGGGCCAATCAGGAAATTTGCACCGACAAAGATGTAATTCAGCCACTGCGGTCTGAAGAACAGCGTGTTGAGGTTAAACCAGGCATAGAGCTGCGTGATACCCATGACAAAACTCAGCAAGATCAGGTAGCTGACAGAACGCCTCGGGTACTTCAGCAAAAGCATCGCGATACCCAGCACGAAACACAGGAAGGCGCCCCCGCTGATAAGGGCATTAAACACAATATTGAGGTAAGGGTTCGCGAGGATATCCATGGGCCTGAAGCGCAGGTTTCAGGGCGCAGGTCAACTGATTTGCTACTGCGATTTTTCCTGTGCTTTGAGCTCTTCCCAGGCTTTCATCATCTGGTCGGCCTCGCCTTGCTGCCCCAGGAAGCGCAGCAGGTAATTCAGCTCAGGTACAAAAAAAGGATAACGTGGAGCAAATTCGGGAAAGCGAATCTGTTTGTAATAGGACAGCTGGTCACGTATGCGTTTTTCCCGGGCACTCAGAAAACCCAGCGTGTAGAGCGCATGGTCGCGGGCAAATGCATCAGCCTGGCTCTTGCTGAGATCCCGGAAATTGGAAATACCCAGCGGAGAATTTCCCGACCGGATATAATAAACGCCCTTGGCAAATGCCGCAGTGGTTGGACCATAGGCTGTCTGGACCAGCGCAAAATCAGGAGTTTCGCGCGCCATACCGGCCTGCATCAGGTGCCATGAAGGCAGCTTTTTCGCTGTGGCATTGCTGGCGGCAATCTCCTGCGCGCTTTCCCACCATGGCCTGCCACCCAGCAGGTACACATCGAGCTCCGCCTCGGCCAGCCGTGCGCTCAAGACTTCAGGTAAACCCAGCGAACGCGCCTTGCGGCCTGCCAGTAGCGCGCGCTGCCAAAGCTCACGGTCAAACTCTGCCGGGAACGCCGGTCGCCCAATGAATTCGCGGAATAAAAGCACCAGCAGCGCCTCGGGCTTTTCGGCAACCTGGCGGCGAATGATCTCATCGAGTACCGTAGCTTCGAGGTATGTCAGGATAGGGTCCTCGCGGTGATCCTTCTGCAGGGCCTGTGCCAGCTCAATGAAATCCTGCACTTCGGCCAGCGCCAGGGCACCATTTTTAGCACTTGCTGCCTGTTCTGCGGGCAGAACCTGAATCGCCTTAATTGCCGCGGCATGGGCCCGCTCAATTTCGGAGTACTTGTTTTCCCTGAAATAGTACAGGATTCGCGGAGAATTCAGGATCACATAATAGACAAAGGCAGATCCTGCCAGCAACAGCAGGAAAATAAAGGCATAACTAAAATAACGGCTTTTATCCCGCTTAACGGTTTTGTTGTGTGTGCTGAAGTCGTATGCGCGCATGTCCTGATAGCCCTGCAATTCCCAGAGCATTACCCGCGCACGGGGCGCGGATTAGCCGGAGACATTTCCAGCGGCTTCCGCGCGGAATGTCTCCAGGACTTTGCGGATGGTTTCTGTTTCTTCCATGAAGAGTAAAGCAACCGGCTGGGAGGTGCGAAACGTCAACGCAACACAGTTCGGATAAAAACCAATGGTCTTGAGGTTTGTGAGGGGAAAACGCTCCTGGCCACTGGCATGGTCAAAATAGAAGCCAAAACCATCATACGAAAAGAGGCCACGACCAAACCTGCGGATACCCTGGACCTCGCTGAGATCAAAGGCAGCAACTGAACCCGCTCCGTCATAAACGTTGCGCGCGCTCGAATCGAGGTAGAGATAGGCAAACTTTTCGAACAACCGCGGATTTGCCTGCCCAACAGAGACCGCAACCGGTGCCACCGCCGGCGCTTGCACCGGCACGGGTGCAGCCGGTTCATGCTGCACAAACTGGAATGGCCCGGGAATAGCCGAGCTCATTGCCGGCGCCGGCTGCACAACCGGGGCAGCTGCCGCAACCGCTGGCATAGCCGAGGTCTTGAGTGCAGACAGTGGATTCGCACGGGTTTCAGGCCGGGCCGACTGTAGCGCATAGTCTTCGAGCGGTGACCTGCCCCCCGCCCGTTTTTCGTTCGCCTGCAACAGGACGCCTGCAAGAACCAATAAGACCCCGAGGCCAAGGAACAAGAACGCTACGTATTCCACGTTTTAATTATCGTGGAGTTATGTCGTTTCTTTTAGCATGTTTTTGGGTCCGCTCTGCGCACCCAAAAACATGCTATCTAATCCCTGAATTGAACTGCCCGGGACTGGCCAAAGGTCTCGGCGATCCGCTCGATGGCGTCGTCGATGTCCTTGCCGTCGGCTATAACATCATGGATTGCCTTCGCAATCGGGTACTTCTCTTCGCGCAGGCGCACGAGCCGGGGCAGCGCCTTGATGCCGTAGACTCCACTGAGCTGCTTCTTCTTATCGTGGGTATCGAACACAAAGTCATGGCCATACTGCCGGTCATGGCTATCCTGCCCGAAGCAGCTGAGCATCAGGTCAGTAATACCCGCGACACCGGCCAGCGTTGATTTACGCCCACCCATCTCGACTACCATGTTGGCCATTTCGGCTGAAATGCGGTGCGCCAGGTGAAACAGTGTACTGTCGTTGTTACCACCCAGCTGTTTTTCGTAGTAGCCATCGACAAGGCCGACGCCCAGCGCATAGATATTCTTCAGCGCCCCGCCAATCTGCAGGCCGCGCACATCGTACGGATTTACCGCCGGCCGCGTGTAGACATAACCAGTCGTGAAGAAGTCGATCAGCTCGCTCACCAAAGAGGTATTCACTGCAGCGAGCTCGAAACCACCCGGTTTGCGCTCCAGAATCTGTTCCGGGTAATTTGCCCCCGAAAGTACGGCAAAACGCGCCGGATTGATCTTGTAGATTTTTTCCAGGTCTTCGAATATCAGTCCATATTTTGAGCCGGTAAAACCCTTCACGATACCAATGATCGTGGCGAAACTCTGGTTTAGCACCGGGGTCACCTGCTCGTAGTACTTTTCGAGCTCCCACGGGCGCACGCCCTGCAGGTAAATCGAGCACTTGAGCAGGTCTTTGGGGTCTGAGGTAAACGCGATGTTGGGAGGCAGCTTGAAGATCGGGAAGTTTTCGAGGTCGGTATTGACCTCGTTAAAAGTCCTGGCCTTTTCCGCATCGGGCAGATAGACGCGTATGTTGACCTGCTTGTTCGCCAGCACCGCGGCCATCGCCGTTGCATACGGGCTGTGCCCGATAATGCCGACCTCGGCATGCGGGGTCGGTGCAGCCTTGATCAGGATATTTTTCTTCTTGGTTTTGCCGTCATCAAGGTACAGGTTGCGGTAGGTACCGTGCATGTGCCGGTCGAGGTTCTGGCCGATCAACAGTGCCAGCGAGTCGATCACGAACTGCTTCTTGTTTTCGACTTCGGGAATCTCGAGGCGCTGGATGTGCTCAGGGAAAGTTTTGGCAGATTCACCATGCAGTTTGCCCACGAGAATCGGCTTACCGATCACGAGCTTGCCGGTCGCCTGCTGGAACAGAAAGCTCTCCGCCGGCAAGATCTTGTCCGTACCAACCAGCGAGATAGGCACGATGACCTTGTTCATGACATAGTGGTAGACCGTGTCGACAAAGGTAATCAGGCGGCCCGTGCGGCTGCGTGTACCCTCGGGGAAAATACAGATGACCTTGCCCTGCTTCTGCAGGTCGGCCGCCTGCCTGAACGAGCGCATGTTGATGCGCGTCATCATGTCGGCCATACCGGGGTTGTCCGTCATGTCGCGCTTCGAGCAGACCAGAAGGCTCTCAATCGTATAGAGACCCAGGCGGGTGAAGTCGGCAAGAAATACCAGGCGCCCGGCAATAAAGACCATCGAATCGGCCAGCTTGCGCGCTTCTTTGCTGTGATTATACAGCAGTCCATAGATCGCCGCGGTGTCGAAATGGCTCAGGTGGTTAGAGATCAGCGTCACAGGGTATTTTCCCAATAGCGGCAGAATTTCATCGAGGTTTTCTTCTCCCTCGATATGGAATTTCTTGAGCATCGGGGTAAGAAACTCAATCATGAAATCCCGCAGCTTCTCGTCGCGCTGCGTGAAGACGCCGACCTCTTCAAGCTTGGACTCGTCCTTGAACGTCTCCATGACACGCGGAATCGGTGTATCCACCGAGAGCTTCAGGTACTTGATCAGCAGCTCGCGCGCCTTTTCTTCTTTCAGGCCCGCCTGCATGAAGATGTCGATGTTCTTGAAGAACTCGCGCTGCCACGGGGCGTGGGTCGCAGATTCGAGGGCGTGATCCTTGGCGTCTTTTGACATGGCCGGCAGTCTGATAAAACGCGGGGGGGCGGGTCAACAATATTCTGCCGAAGCCAGGCTTTGCGTTCGGTGCGGTGCACTGTGGGATTTTTCTCTCTTCCGTCTATGCAACGAGTTTTGGTTATGAACCGCTTTTTAGTCGCCGTGGTGTTACCGCGTGCGAAGAAAGCCTATGAAAGGCGATAAAAAGGTCATCGAACTGCTCAACGCTAACCTGAAGAACGAACTGACAGGTATTAACCAGTATTTCCTGCATGCCCGCATTCTCAAGAACTGGGGTATGGAAAAGCTGGGAGCATACGAGTACAAAGAATCGATCGACGAGATGAAGCACGCCGATAAGCTCATCGAGCGCATTCTGTTTCTCGAAGGCCTGCCCAACCTGCAGGATCTCGGCCGCCTGCGCATCGGCGAGACAGTTGAAGAAATCCTGAAGGGCGACCTGGCACTCGAAATGGAAGCCGTGCCACTGCTCAAAAGCTCGATCGCGCACTGCGAGAGCGTGAATGACTATGTAACGCGCGAACTGCTGGCAGAGATTCTCGAATCAGAAGAAGAGCACGTCGACTTCATTGAAACCCAGCTGGGTCTGATCGACAAGATGGGTCTACAGAATTACGTGCAATTGCAGTCGCCTGCTTCAGGCTGACGTAGAAACGCGGATTCAAGTAACTGCAGGCAGCGAAGCGCTTTAGCCGTCGGCCATGCACCTCCGTGTGCGCCGCCGGCCAGGCGGCCATCCAAGCCGTGCTGGCAGCGATTCGGCTCTGCGAATCGCGAGGCCTGCGGTTGCGCCGCGTTTCCGTCAGCCGGCGGCCGGGATTTCCATTCTTTGAAACAGCATCGGCCAGGTATCGAGCTTCTGCTCGGCAAAGCTGACTTCTGAGAGGACCTCGGGAAACTCCTGCTTTGAGGTCACCTGCAGAATCGAGAGTAGCTCCCCCGTTTTTTCAGGCAGCACCGGGCGCAGATAGAGCAGCATGACCGCTATCGCGCGCAGCAGCGTGTTTAGCAGCAGCGCACATTCAGCCATGTTCTCTTTCGCGAGCGACCAGGGTTTGTAGTCGTCGACCACCTTGTTCAGGCTGCGGATCACGGTGAATACCGCTTCGATTGCATTGTGGAACTCGAAATTCTCGAAGTATTTAATGTAATCCGCCTTGAGGGTCTTCAGCGATTCATCGATACCAGCAGCGCTCGCGTGTGGAGCTGAATTCGGGTTCGGGCCGCACTCATATTTCTTGAGCATCGAGAGCGTACGTTGTACGAGGTTACCGAGGTCGTTCGCGAGGTTCGCGTTCAGCCGGTTGATCATGATCTCTTCGGAGAAGCGCGCGTCGGAACCGAAGTTCATTTCGCGCATCAGGAAGAAGCGCAGCGCATCGTTGCCGATTTTGCCCGCCAGCTCAAGCGGGTCTTTCGCGTTGCCAAGGCTCTTCGACATCTTCTGGTCGGCAAAACCGAGCCAATAGCCGTGCACCGACAGCCGCTTATAGACCGGAATTCCTGCAGCGATCAGCATCGTCGGCCAGTAGACACCATGGGGTTTCACGATGTCTTTGGCGATCATGTGGTGCGCGTTGGCCCACCAATCATTGAATGAGTCTGAAGGGTAACCAGCGGCGGTGACATAGTTAATCAAAGCATCGAACCAGACGTAGGTGACATAATCCTTGTCGAACGGGATCTCAATGCCCCACTCGAGGCGGGTCTTTGGGCGTGAGATCGAGAGATCTTCACCATTCTTGATGAGTTCATCTATAGTGCCCAAAACTTCGTTTCGGAAGCCTTGCGGTTCAACGTGAGAGAGGGTTTGTTGCAGTTGAGCCTTCCAGATCGGCAGGTACTTCTGCATGCGAAAGAAGTAGTTCTTCTCAGAAATCACCTGCGGCACGGTAAGATGGGTTTCGCACTCACCCTTGTCGTTGAGCTCCTTGTCGGTGAGGTAGCGTTCACAGCCGAAGCAGTACTTACCGCTGTACTCACCTGCGTAAATGTCACCTGCATCGTAGATCTTCTGCAGTATCTGCTGCACGACGGCCTTGTGGCGCGGTTCGGTGGTGCGAATAAAGTCGTCTGGAGTAAGCCCCAGCTTCTGCCAGGCTGATTTGAACGCGCCCGAAATTTCGTCGCAGTACGCCGCGGGAGTTTTGCCCTCGGTTGCGGCAGCCTTGACGATCTTGTCGCCGTGCTCATCGGTGCCGGTCAGAAAGAACACTTCTTTCCCGGCGAGGCGCTGGTATCTGGCCCAGGTGTCGCAGGCAATCGTTGTATACGCGTGGCCAATATGCGGCCGCGCATTAACGTAATAGATAGGGGTGGTGATAAAGATTTTCTGTTTCATTTTGATTCCAGTGTTTTGAGTCCGAGGGATTTAGCGATGAGGTTCATGCGATCGTCGTGCGAAACGAGGGTAACCGTGTCGCCCAGGTCTTGCTGCCAAAAATGGGCCGTCGTTACATGAATGGCATCTAGTGTTTTGATCGGGTAGATAAATTCGGCCTGTGCGCGTTCGAGTATATGTCTGGATATGGGAATCGCATCTATGGTCTGCATCAGATCGTCGAGCTGGCTTATCGCTGCGACATACTGGTCATCGCTAAGTCTTCTGTCGTAAATCATGCGCAGGAATGCCCTGCGGCATTCAACTTCAAAAAGTGCGCTCGCCCCGGCTCTTTTCCAGGTTCCAAATTCCCGAAAAGAATCCTTTGCACCCAGAATCCAACGGATGGCTGCGGAGGCATCAATAAAGGCGATCTTCACGATCCTCGATCACATACTGCGCCGGATCAAAATCCAGCTTAACCCCTTTCGGCCGTATATCCCTGAATTTCTTTTTCTTGGCGGGTATCACTTCCAGTTTCGGTCTGGTAGCTTGGTCAACAATGGGCACTACTCTCGCGATCGGTCTCTTATGGTCGAGAATCGTGATCTCGTCACCATTCTGCACATGGCGCAAATATTCGCTCAGGTGCGCTTTGAATTCAGATACCGCCGCAGTTGACGTTGCCATACCAACAGTTTAGGTCATAATGGTCAGATTGTCAATGCTTATCGTAGCACCCCATAATATCGGGGCCATCTATGTGCCAACCACCGCATCGCACCGCTCGCATAACCCGCTGGCCATGAGGTCGCGGTGCAGCCAGCAGCGCGGGCATTTCGGTTTGGCGGACTTACGCACTTTGAGCGAACCGGCGCCGGTTTTGATGCTCGAAACGCCCAAAAAGCGCAGCAGCGTGCCCTCTTCTGCCTGCTGTGGAATTTCGACTTCAACCTCAACGTCCGATCCCACTTCGCCGGCCTTGCGCATCGGTTCGATTGCCGTATTGACCTCGGCGCGAACCTGCTTTAGCTGCTCGAATTCTTTGATGAGGTCTGCGTTGGCAAAGCGCGTGAGATCGGGCCATGGGTTCTCAAATACGCTGTGGTTCGGCGTCAGCACGCGCTGCGTCTCTTCAGCGGTGAACGACAGCACGGGCGCCAAAAGCGTCACCAGCGTTTCGGTGAGAATCTGCAGCGTGCGGAGAGTGGAGTTGCGGCGCCCTTCGGCTTCGCTCAGGGCCCGATTTTCCCCGGGCTCGGTGCGACCGTCTTCGGTCTCTCGTTTCG
>JAXMHG010000003.1:0-725698 GCA_046346875.1 Turneriella sp.
CCGAGAAGTAGCCACCGAGCATGCCGCTGACAGTAAAAACAAAAACCAGCAGCGGTAGCGAAATCAGCATCGCGAGAAGCTTTGGCGAAACCAGGTAGTTATAGATATCGATCGCCAGGCACTCGAGCGCCTCAACCTGCTCTGACAGCCTCATGACACCGATCTCTGCACAGAGCGCAGAGCCGGCGCGCCCGATAATCAGCAACGCTGACAAAACAGGAGAAAGTTCTGCCAAAAGGCTTTTCGCGATCAGCGAACCAAGAAAACCGTCGGCACCAAAGCGCTTGAGGACATGGTAACCCTGCAGGCCAAGGACCATGCCGGTAAATGCCCCTGTAAAGAGGATGATCGCCAGCGATTGCCAGCCGATCGTGTAGATTTCAAAAGAAATTTTTGCTGCGCGGAAAGGGCGCTGCACAATACCACGGCACGAGCGCAGCAAAAAAATGCCGGCAGCGCCGATCTGGGATAATGAATCAGTGAGGAAGGCCGAGAACTGCAACGCGGGTACGAGCCCAAGGTGACACGCGGGTGGAAAGTGATTTTGCATGCCGGACCGACTCGCGCCTGTTTTCCATGGCAGGGCCAAGGATATTTATCCGAGCGCATTGATTGACACCGCGCGCGGACAAGCGGGTATTGCACTCCATGTCGACCGGCGAAATTCGATCGTCCAATATATTGCGCATTGGCTCCAGTACGCTGACTGAGCTCGAAGAAAAAGTCAAGGCGCTGCGGACGATCAACCTCAACGTAAAGAAGCGCCGGTTCGTTATTGCGCGCGAAGATATCAAACACCCTTCCGGCGAGATACTCGTCCCGAAGGGCAGCGATATTGATATCTCGAAGGTGATGCTGCTCAAGCGGCACTTCAAACCCGATCACCTGATCAAGACCTTCCAACCCGACGAAGGCATCGTCCTGGTCTCGGACATGAGTACCCCTGTGGGTATACAGTTCTCCATGGACCTGGTCACGCAGGTGATGAATATCGGCGGCGGCGCCTACGAGGCATTTATCGACCGCGTCGATTCCTTCAAAGAATTCGCTGCACTCTATAACAAGGCTCTTTTTCCCAAGCTGGCCATCGTCGGTTATATCCCGATGCAGCCAGAACGTATTAAAGAAGAGCTGGCCTTCTACCAGCTGATCACGCGCACCGACCCCTACATCCGCATGATCGAAATTCTGCACTCGCAGATCAAGCCGCAGCCGATTGTACCGCGTATGCGCAACCTGGTGATCAGTCCTGAAGACCGCGATTCGTGGAAGCGCTTTATTCTCGAAATTATTGCTGAATACACGAAAGCGTACTCGATCGAAGAGCGTTAACAACCCGCTTTTGACTTAACATCTGCCGTTTTCCGCCGACATTTAAACAGATGCGGTGGGGAGCTCTGCACGTTCTGCTGGCCTGTGGACTACTGCAGGCTGCGGCTTTTGCTTCGCAGGCAGAAACGGAATTCAGGCAGGCGCTCAGGTTACATAACGCGAATGACCTGCGCGCCGCTGCACAGACCTACCGCCGCGCGCTCGAGCTTGATCCCACGCTCGTTTCTGCGGCAATTAACCTGGCGATCATCCATGAAAAATGGGGCGAGAGTGATACTGCCGAAAAACTCTATGACTCGGCGGTGCGCGCAGCCCCCAACCTTTTCTCCTCGCGCTATAACCGCGGGCAGTTTCTGCAGAAACACGGTAGGCTCGCAGAAGCACGCGCCGACTACCAGATTGCGCTGGAACAGAAGCCCGATGAGGCCTCGCTGTACATCAACCTCGCTGCTATTGAAATACGGCTGTTTGAAATGACGCGTGACGTCGCGCTCCTTTCTGCGGCGGAGCTACGGTTAAAGAAGGCCGAGGCATTGCGCTCGACCAGCCCTGCCCTTTATTTTAACCGTGCGCGCCTCGCTGAGTTATCGAATTCGCCCGGTCTCGCGCGCACGCAGTACCGTGAGGCAATGCGGCGTTACCCAAACGACAGCCAGGAATACCGCACCTGCGCCCTGCGCGCAGAGCGGCTCAGCCGGCAACTACGGTAGAATATTGCCGGCAGACTTCAGGTCTGAGCGGTTGAGCACTTCGATCTTGCGGTCAGCGCCGTTGACGTAGATCGTATCTTCGTGGAATGAGAAGAAAGTGTCTTCGTGCAGCGCCACTTCAGAACGCTGCAGCAGTTTCAGGTCTTTGTCGAACTTCCCGAGATAGAAGGTACCGTTCTTGTTAAGAATCGCGTAGATTTCGTTCTCGCGCACTTCGACGAAACCGCGCCAGAAAATTTCGTCGGAGCCGTATTGTTTATCGACAAGTGTTTCGCCGTCGAGTTTTACCAGGTAATGCTGCACTGATGTGGCACTTTTCTTTTCGCCGATAACCACAACATCTTTGTCGACCACGTCAAACTTCTTGCCGACGATTCCAGGATACGGTGATTTCACCCTGATCTTACGTGCTTTCGGGTCGATGATGTAGAAATCATTACGGTATTTGCCGTCGGTTGAATAGTCACGGACCCGCAGGTAGTAGAGTTTGCCGCCGAAGACAGAATCCTGCGGGCGGTTGTTTTTCTGCTCGTCTTCGCGCTTCTTGATGTCGGCTTCTTTGGCGTCGAGACGGGCCTCACGCTGCGCGGGAGTTTCGTTCTTGCGTTCGGCGCGGTTTTTGTCGCTCTGTATATCCTGCTTGTTCTGAGAAATCTCCGCCTTTTTTTCTTCTACTTTCTTCTCTTCTTTCGCGGTTTTTTCTTCTTCTTTTTTGAGGGTTTCTTTTTCTTTGGCGACTTCTTCCTCTTTTTTCTTCAGCTCGTCGTCTTTTTTCGCCTTATCCTGCGGGTTGGGATTTTCTTCGTTCTTCTTCTTTTCTTCTTTCAGGCGTTCTTCTTTTTTCGTGATTTCTTCACGGCGACGCTGCTGGCCTTCTTTTTCTTTTGAAATCCGCTCTTCTTTATTCTTTACTTCTTTGTCCTGCAGCTTGGTGATCTGCTCGCGGTCTTTGACGCCTTTATCTTTCTCCTCTTTGCGAACCTTGTCCATGACGTCTTTTTCGCCGATTTTGCCGGCGTCGGGTTTCGAATCACCGCTCAGCGGTATAACGATGCGCGACTTGCCCGGCCAGCCCTTGTAGTTGCGGTCAAGCCCGGCGTTCGCTGCGCTGAGGTGCTTCATAACTTCCGGCTTATAGTGCTCTTTGAAGTAACCGAGGTTCTTACGGTAAAAGCCGTTATAGTACGTTATAAAAACAGCCAGCGACTTTGCCTCTTCTGGTGCATACTTGTAACGTTCTTGCAGGTAGCCCGACAGGATACGGCGGATATTCTTGATATGCGCAACTTTGGCTGTAGCCCCGATCACGATGATATCAGCATCAAATTTATCGCCACCCTGGCCCGTCGCATGAATGACGCGGTAGGCATTGCCCGAGTTGCCTTCTGTAGCAAGGCTAATGCCTATGCCCCTGATCGCTGAAACGGAGTCACTACCGCTGGTGTCAGGGCTGTTGATGAAAGTGATGCCTGACTTGCTCTTGATCTCAGGTTCATTGACGCTGAGCGCACTGACCGCAGATGATAACAATAGGGCGTAGGAGAGTATAACTCGCTGCATACAGCGCAACTCTCATAACGACCTTATATTTACAAGCGGATTTGGCGTATCCGCTGGTGACAGCTGGCTTACTCTTCTACAACATCAGTCAGCAGGAAAGTGAAGCGGAAACTTTCCGCTTTACCCGCGCGAGTTAGGTTGAGCACAACCGTGGCGGTTTTTCCCGCGTATTCCTTCTTTATTTCTGCCGCATCGCCCTGCTCGGGAAAGAATCCTCCACCGTCAAAACCTGGCGCTATGGCTGAAACCAGGCCGCCATCATTTTCGCCCTGCTTCTGCCCAGGGCGAATCCAACTGTCGACGCCAGCCATTGCGGGGACTACAACAAAATTGTCACCCTTGGCAATAGAGCTGTTGCCCGGATGCACCGGCGCATAGACATCACCGCGCGGGCTGAGTAGAAAACTCTTATCATAGTTAATCTGGATATCAGACTTACTGCGATTGTCGAGGCGGAAATAAAACGTGAGCGGTCCCGGCGACCAGGTCAGACGAAAATCCGCACCTTCAAAAACCAAAGGTGGCTTAATGCTGCGTGATTCGTCGCTGAAGGCCGCCCCCCTGGCAACCTGTTGCAGGTTGAAACGGTAGCTGGCCCGCGAAGAGCCGCAGGCACTGAGAAATACAAGCAGGAATATGGGAGATAACACGATCGGTAGCTTCATGTAGCACAGTCTGAAATCCCGCTCAACCTGACAATAGCTCGCCGGGTAAAAATGTACATGATGAAGTACCTGATTGATTTTTTTCGTGCTTGGCGAAACAGCGGAATACCGCACCGTGCCCGCGGCAGGGTATTCCCTGATCTTTGGAGGAAACAAGATGAAAAAACTCTCACTCTCTCTTGCGGCAATTACCGCAGTCTCTCTTGCTGCTCCGATGGCTGTTTCAGCCGGTGGCTATGGTGCTGCTGGTTGCGGTCTCGGTGCGGTAGTCTTCGGCTCAAAGCCTGGTATGATCCAGGTGCTGGCTGCAACAACGAACGGCACGTTCGCATCACAGACTTTCGGTATCACTACCGGCACATCTGAATGCGGCGGCGGCGTGGTTAAAGTTCAGTCAGAGCAGAAAATTTACGCGTACAACAACTTCGGCCAGCTGCAGCAGGAAATTGCTCAGGGTCGCGGCGAAAGACTGCAAACCCTCGCTTTCATGATGGGCTGCAATGCGAAATCAGTCGACAAATTCGGTGCGGTAGCACAGAAAAACTACTCACAAATCTTCGCTGACAACAAAACCGATTCAGAACTGATGCTCGAGCGCCTGCGTTCAGCTGCTCAGTCTGACGCAACACTGGCTTCATCGTGCTCAGCGCTCTGATCGCCGGATATATAAGGACACAGAGGTATAACTCATGAAAAAAGCTACAGGTATTTCACTCGCGGTTGCTTTCGCAGCGACACTCGCGGTTCCTGCTTCAGTTTCAGCTGGCGGCTATGGTTCTGCTGGTTGCGGTCTGGGCGCGGTCGTATTTGGTTCTAAGCCAGGCATGATCCAGGTGCTCGCAGCAACAACCAACGCTACATTCTACAGCCAGACATTCGGTATCACCACCGGTACATCTGAGTGTGGCGGTGGCGCAATCAAGGTTGAAGCAGAGCAGAAAGTTTATGCTTACAACAACTTCACACAGCTCCAGAAAGAAATTGCACAGGGCCGCGGCGAAAGGCTGCAGACTCTGGCATACCTGATGGGTTGCGATTCAAAGGCTGTTGACGCTTTCGGCGCAGCTGCCCAGAAAAACTACTCTCAGATTTTCTCAGGCAAAACTGTCGATTCAGACGTGATGCTTGAGCGCGTGCGTTCAGCTGTTCAGTCTGACGCGGCGGTTGCTTCTCAGTGCTCGGCTCTCTAAGAGTCGCACCGGGTCGATTAATTCAAGCCGGCCTCGCCGTGGCATTTTTTGCCACGGCAGGCCTTTCAGCCGAACACCCGATACAACAGACACTCCGCGAGCTCGCGGCACAGCAATACTACACCAATGCGCGGCAGCTGAAGCTCGCAGATACTGCAGGCTGGCGACGCCTGATCCACTACGATAGTTTCCTGGGCAGCCTCAGAAGCGAAGCCCGTGACAAGACACCGGGGGAGTTTTTTGCCTCAGCCAAGGGCGAAAGAGACCCTGAAGCCGAACTCGAAGCAACGCTGCTCGCCCTATTTACCGACAATTACAGTGCAGAACCCGGCCGCTGCCGGTATCCCGCGCGGGAGATTTTCCTGGTGCGCGAACTCAAAATCGACACAAAAAAGCTTCCTGTCGTCGACTGTAAAAAATACCGTGAATGGAAAGAACACATATCGGCAGATTCAGCCAGCATCGTCTTTGCCAGCTTTTTCATGGGAAATCCCTCTTCTATGTTTGGGCATACATTTTTGCGGCTGCACAGCACGAAGCGCAACGCGCTGCTCGATTCTTCTTTTAACTATGCCGCAAATGCCGAAGAAGGTAATGCCATTATTTACGCGTGGCTCGGTATGACCGGTGGTTTTCCCGGCACCTATGCCATGCATCCCTACTACGTTAAGATTAATGAATACAACGATATGGAAAGCCGTGACCTGTGGGAATTCAGGCTCCGGCTGACCAAAGAAGAGCTCGAGTTTCTGCAGGCGCACCTCTGGGAGCTCAGCTCGGTTTATTTTCCCTACTACTACCTCGACGAAAATTGTTCTTACCAGCTGCTGACAGCTCTGGAAGCTGTCAGGCCGACGGTGACACTAACCAACCGCTTCTCACTTTTCGTAACGCCGACCGATACGCTGCACACTTTAAACGAGAACGGCTTTTTTACCGGCGAGGCAAGTTACCGCGCCGCGGTCTTTACGCGCTACCTGGCCTTCTTCGAAAACTCGACGCCGCAGGCCCGCGCTGTCTTCGACGAACTGCGCGAGAAGCGCAACCTGCCGACCGCGAGCAGTAAAGACGAGACAGCGGCAGTGGATACCCTGCTCGAGTACTACAAGTACACGAACGACTATGACATGGCACAGTGGAAGACTGCCGACCTGTCGCACTACCGCGAATTACTCGCCTGGCGTTCAGGCGTCACGGAAGATCCGGGCCTGGAACAGTATGTTGTGGCCGAAGCAGATAAAAATCCGCTGAACGGTTTCAAATCTACCGAAGTACGTACGGGGTATTACAGTGCACCTGCAGGCGGCGCGATCGTTGCCGGTATCCGACCGGCATTACGCGAGTTCCAGGATGTATCGCTTGGCCTGTCACCCTGGTCGCAGATGCAGATCATGGGTTTCTCGGTGTCCTATGCGCCGCTGCAGAATCTGCTCCGGCTGGAAGAATTTAACGTGGTCGATATCGTGGCGTTGTCGCCCTGGCGCGCGCATGTGCAGAAACTCAGCTACCGGCTGCGTACCGGTTTCTACCGCCATGACCAGTATCTCGCACAGACTTCCGGCACCCTGTCATGGGATTCCACGGCCGGGGCAGGCTTTACCCTGCCCCTGGGCAAGAACGCCGGTATTTTCCTAATGGCGCAGGCCACCGGGCAGGTAAGCTCACTCTGGGAGAACACGGTGCGTATAGCTCCGTCTGCCCTGAGCGGTATCAAGGCAAACTGGTCGGCCCGGCTGAACTCAGTTTTCAGTTATGAAATTGATTATGGCCTCGTCTCCAACAGCGTGGCACTGCAACGGTTTGAACTGCGCAACGCGTGGGCCTTCTGGAAGAACTGGGTGATCGAAGCTGACCTGCTCTACGCGTTCGCGAGGCCCCTTGCTGCGACTGAGGACTACTGGCGTGCTTCGGTCTTATTGAAGACGTACTTCTGACATGCGACAGATTGCTGCACTTTTGCCACTGTTTTTTATCGCGTGCAATTCAGTATTCTATCAGGGCGATCAGAAGCGCTGGTACCCGCCCGAAGATTTTAACATCAACTGCTCTCGCCGGCCAATCGCTACAGCCGACGGTACAAGCCTCATGACGATGTTTTGCCCGGCCAAAGGAAAAACCAACCGCGGCATCATTATCCAGTTTCATGGCAATGCGCAGAATATGAACGCGCACTACCGGTTTCTCAGCTGGCTCATAGAAGAAGGATATTCACTGGCAACTTTCGATTATCGTGGCTACGGTGAATCAACGGGTGAAAGCTCGCGTGACGGGCTCAGGCTCGATGCGCAGGCATTTGTCCGCGAAGTACGCCGGCAGTACAGCAATGAACGCCGCATTTTTTACGGGCAGAGCCTCGGCGGCGCAGTGCTCATGCGAACCCTTATCGACGAAGGGCTACGCGAAGATGAGACTTACATTTTTGAAGGGACTTTCCTCTCGTACCAGGCGGTCGCGCGCACTGCGCTTGCCTCACGCTGGTTTCTGTGGCCGCTGCAGCCGCTGGCCTGGGTGCTTGTCACCGATACGCACGCCCCCGACGACGACGCATCAGCTTTCGCAGGCAAACGTGTTATCCTGATCCACGGCGAGGCGGATCCGGTCGTGCCCATCAGCCACGGAGAAAAGATATCACGGACGATGCAGCAACCGCTGTGGCGCATTAAGGGCGGTCGCCACCTCGACACCTGGCATATCGAACATGGCCGCCTGCGCGCAGAACTGCTGCAAAAGCTGGCTGAGAAATAACGAAAACTTTTAAGACTTACTCACGCCATTCGCCGGCCCCGATGAGAATGTAACGCACCTGCGAGGCAAGTTTTTCCGTATCGCCGGCCGTGCAGTAGCCCAGCCAGTTGCCGTAACGGAATACCGGGTACTTGTGTTCGGCGATTTCCTGCGTCAGCTTGTCGGCATAGTCGTCGCTGTCGTGGTGCTTGAGCCAGCACGAGGTGTTCCCTTTTCCCGAATAGAACGCGAGGGTTTGTTCGCTGCGGTAGGCCTCGGCGAATGCGTATTCCCCGTAGCGGTTCAGCTTGTTAATTGTCTCACGAAAGCGCGCTTCTCCCAGCGTTGCATTGCCGAAGATGCTGCGTAGCAGTGGCAGGCCTTCTGCGGCGGCCGGAGTCAATGGTAATGCAGCTGCAAACAGCGCTGCAAAAATCACTGGCCGCTTTTGCGGCGGCCTGCAAAACCCGAACAACCTATTTTTCCGGCCGGTTCAGGTGCACTTTCATTTCAGTGCCCTGCTCTTTCTTACTGACAAAATCGACCATCTGCTCGTAGCGCGCGCCCGAAGCGATCATTGGGTAGACCTTTTCTTTTTCGGGAATTGTCACTTCAAGCAATGCGGATGTCTTGCTATTCACGAGAAAGTCAATGCCCGCAGAGAGCTCCGACTGTTTGTCGATGCGCTTTGCAGGAATATCATAGCCCGAGCAGATTTTGACGAAGTCGGGGTTGTAGTTCATGTCTGACTGTGAGAACCGGTTGTCGTAGAAAAGTTCCTGCCACTGCCTTACCATACCGAGGAAACCGTTGTTAAACAGGAGTATCTTCACCGGTATCTTGTACATCGCGACGGTAGCGAGTTCCTGTATACACATCTGGAAGCTGCCGTCGCCGCTGATGACAAACACATCTTTTTCAGGCCGGCCAAGCGCTGCTCCTATTGCCGCAGGAAAACCAAAGCCCATGGTACCGAGCCCGCCCGAGGTCAGCCACTGGCGCGGTTCGTTGAATGTATAGTACTGCGCCGCCCACATTTGGTGCTGGCCGACGTCGGTAGAGATAATCGCTTCACCACGCGTCTTTTTCCAGAGTTCGTGAATCGCCTGCTGCGGCTTGATCGAACCAGGTTCGACATTGAAGCGCAGCGGATTTTCTTCTTTCAGCTTAACAATACGATCAGTCCAGGCTTTGCGCGACTGCTTCTTCACATTCTTGTTCAGGTGCGTTAAAACTTCAACCAGGTCACCCACGATGTGGATATCGACCGGCACGCGCTTGTTGATCTCTGCTTCGTCGATGTCGACCATGGCTTTTACGGCGCGCTTACCATAGTCGTCGACATTGAGCGCGACGCGGTCATCGAAGCGAGCGCCGAGTGCGAGCATGAAGTCGCATTCCTGTATTGCTTTGTTGGCGTACGCTGTGCCGTGCATACCCGCCATACCGAGCGAAAGCCGGTGCTGCGCGGGAAACGCGCCGAGACCCATCAGCGTCATGTAGACGGGAATATCTGCCTTTTCTGCCAGCTCGCGTATCTGCTTGTATGCATTGCTGGTAATCGCGCCGCCGCCAACGTAGAGCAGCGGGCGCTCCGCCTTGCTGATTGCCGCAATCAGCTTGTCGAAGTCGCCGCGCATCTCGGGCTTCTTGTAGTGCCGCGCGTCGAGCCGCATCTCGGCTTTTGTGACGCGCGTTTTCTGCACCTGGATGTCTTTCGGAAAATCGATCAGCGCGGGCCCTGGCCTGCGCGCGCCGGCCACGGTAATCGCTTCCTGCGTCACGCGCGCCACATCGTCGGCCGAGCGCAGCAGCGCATTGTACTTGGTAATCGGAATCGACATGCCGTAGGTATCGCATTCCTGGAAAGCGTCGCTGCCGATAACACTGGTCGCCACCTGCCCGGTCAGCGCCAGCAGCGGCACAGAATCCATTTTGGCGTCGGTAATGCCGGTGATCAGGTTGGTTGCACCCGGCCCCGAGGTCGCAATGCACATGCCGACTTTGCCGGTGGCCTTCGCATAACCTTCTGCGGCATGCACTGCGCCCTGCTCATGGCGCACCAGGATGTGGCGGATTTTGGAATGGTACAGTTCATCGTAGAAAGGCAGAATGGCGCCGCCGGGATATCCCCAGCAGATGTCGATACCGTTTTTCAGCAGGGTATCAATCATCACCTGCGAGCCGTTTTTCTCGGCTGTTTTTGTCTCTTTCGCGCTTTTTGCCCCGTCTGCCATAGCTCTTCAGATTGTCGGTGAGACAGGTCGTCAATTAAAGGGCCCGTTCGGGTTTCCCCAGGGTCGTACCCCTGCTGCTCAGCGCGAGCGCAGGGGGATTTCAAAGCGCCCCGTCTCAATGGCCGTCAGCGAGCGGTCATACAGCAGCTCATCGGCCGAGAGCTGTTCCATACGGGATATTTCAGACCGGGCAAGGTTGAGCCGGCGGCTGCACTCTGCAGCATCGATACGCGCCTTGCGCGCGGCTTTGGGGTCGGTATAATAAGTCAGGATCTCACGCTGCCGGGTGAGCCATTCTATCGCCTGCTGGCGGTCTTCTTCGCGGTGGTTCGCATGTGCTCCCCGCACGCGCGCCAGCAAATCGCCATCAACAGTTACTGCGCTTTCGCGCAGGTGGCAGAGGATACGGGTACGCAGTTCACACAATTCCGTTTCCAGTTGTTTGACCCGCTGGCTATAGCCGGACTCGAGCTGCCACTGCGCCTGCTCGTCGGCATACTGGTTGAACTCGTCGGGCCTCACGTCGGTGCGATGGACGAACTTCTCTTTCTTGTGGCTGGTGAGCAGGTCAACAAACCCAACCCCCACCTGTCCTGCCAGTTGCGCGGCCTCAGCATATTCATCGATGAAACGGCTGTACCGCTCTTCCAACTGTGCAATACGCTCGGAAGACCGCCAGATCGATACGTCCACCGGATCAGGAGGGCAGCCCATACGCTTAGCAGGCGGTGACAGCAAAGCTGGCAAGCAAAATGCTCAGTGCCTGCGAGTTAAGTCGCGCGACCTGCCCCGCAACCCCGGGGAGAGAAACTGCTGGCCGCAGTATGCGGCAATGGAATTGGTGAACAAATGGCAGACCATCTGACCTTCTTGCCCGAAAAGACGCCTTCACGGAACCTCCTGGTACAAATCATCTTCGAAATACTCTACGGTATCCGCTATTTCCTGCTCTATATCCCGGGACTTTTTATCCGCCCGGGCGACATTACCGAGGGCGACAAGCGAGCCGTCGTGCTGGTTTCTGGCTTCTTTGGCTCACCGCTGGCCTGGCTCAGGTGCCGTGCCGCCCTTGCAGCGCAGGGGCATCCGGTCTATGTCGTACGCCTCGGCTTCCAGTTCGGTAACCTGCGCAAATACAGCGAGAAGCTGCAGCATTTTCTCGAAGAGAACGGTATCTCTGACTGCTACCTGGTCTGCCATTCGATGGGCGGACTGGTAGCAGCGCACATGGGCTACCGCGGGCGCGACCGCACGCGCAAGATCTTCACGCTGGGCACGCCATTTCGCGGCCATCCGCTGACCTTCCTTTTCCCGTTTACCTTTGCCTCGCTGCAGATGAACCCGCTCTCGCCCTTCATGCGCGAAACGAAAGACAAGTACCGAACGCTCTCGAGCGTGCAGGCGATCTTTGCGCGCTTTGACGAAGTGCTGTTTTTGAACTACCTGAATATTCCCGGCCGTTTTGATGACGTCAAGCTCGCGCAGGTGGGTCACTGCAACCTGTTTATGGGCCCCGCAGGCGTTGAATGTATCACTGACCTGATTGAAGCCGAAGAAGCCAAGGACCCGAGACCGGTAACCAGAAAGGACGACAAGACTGCAGCTGAGGCACCTGCCGCTA
The DNA here is from genome assembly GCA_046346875.1 of Turneriella sp. GTDB lineage: Bacteria > Spirochaetota > Leptospiria > Turneriellales > Turneriellaceae > Turneriella. Next base: position 12,040 of record JAXMHG010000003.1, read on the forward strand.
AAGCGAAGGCTACAAAGAAGGCCCAGGCCAGAACAAAAAAAGCAGCCAGACCCAAGGCACGCCCGGCAGCGAAAAAGAAGAAGCGGCGCTAAGACAGTTTTTTAGCTAGCGTGTCTAGCAGGTTCCGGAAAAACTCCCGCACCGGCTGCAGACGCCGCGATTCGCGCCGCGAATCGCTCGCAAAACGGCCATAAATGGCCTGTCTGCAGCCTTATGCGGTTTCCAGAACCTGCTTCAGGCTCCTTTTTCAGGAGCCTGCTAGATACTTCTGCACGGTGCGCCAGTAGAGGTCGTGTTCGGCCTTGAGTATGCGCCGGCTGAGCGTTTCTTCGGTATCTTTTGCCAGCACCGGAACTACTCCCTGCGCTAAAATTCTGCCCGTATCGACGCCGGCATCGACCAGGTGTATGGTGCAGCCAGTCACCTTGACTCCGTAATCGAGCGCCTGTTTCTGCGAACGCAGGCCGGGAAAAGCCGGCAATAGCGACGGGTGGATGTTGACGATGCGCTGCGGAAAGGCATTCAGCATGGGTTCTGACAGAATACGCAGATAACCGGCACACACCACGAGCGTGGGATTTTCTTTTTTTATGCGTTCTGCCAGCCGGCGGTCGAATGACTCGCGCGACTCTTCTTTTTTCTTTGGCAGAAGTTCGGCATTGAACCCCAGCGCGCGGGCGACTTCAAGCCCCTTCGCTTCGCGGTCACTGAGGACAAGGGTGCACTGCGCGCGCAGCCGCCCTTCGCGTATTTTTTCCAGAAGGGCGCGCATGTTGCTGCCCCGGCCCGAAATCAAAATAACAATACGGGAAGCTTTACCCGGAGCGCCCCGGTACCAGGACGAGAAGAACTCCCTCAGGCTCTTCATTGCACAACGACGAGCCGGTCGCCTTCCAGCTTCTGCGCCATCGCGGTGAATGCAGCATTGACGCGCATGGGTTTGTTGTTCTTGAGATCGACGGCAACCTGTGTTGAAGTGCCGCGCGCCAGTAACTGGCCCGTCTCTTTGTTGTAGATACCGTATTCGGCTTCGAGAAATATCTTGCGGATGGCAGTATAGCGAATGCCAATCACGAGAGTCTCGTGCAGCCTGCCCTGCCCCTTGAATTCGATATTGGTGTTCGCGAGGACAGTCGAGAAGCCGTCAAAAATCTCAGGGTTATCGGCCGGTATGCCCGCGATCTCGGCAAGTTTGAAATAGTACGCGATACGGCCTTCTTCAAAGTAGTTCAGGTAGACGCTGTTATTCACGTGGTTGTATGCGTCGAGGTCGCGCCAGCGCACAACCGTTTCGACAGTGACCGAAAACTTTTCCCAGGGTTTCTGCTTTTCTGCCATGGACTACCGGCGGATCTCTTCGGCGAAATACGCGAGGGTTTTTTTCAGGCCCTCTTCGAGCGGCACCTTGGGTTCCCAGCCGAGAATTTGTTTCGCGCGCTCGATGACCGGCCGGCGCATCTTCGGGTCGTCAGAGGGCAGCGGAAAATTCTGCGTCTGCAGTTTTTTGCCCAGGATTTTTTCCACCACACCGACCAGTTCACGTATCGAAAATTCGCCGGGGTTACCCAGATTGATCGGGCCATCGTATTTGTCACGGGGTAAATCCGCCAGGGCCAGTATACCTGCCACGAGGTCTGATGCATAACAGAACGAACGCGTCTGTTCGCCGTTGCCGTAAATGGGCACACTCTCGCCCTTGAGCGCGGCAACACAAAAATTCGAGATCACGCGCCCGTCGTCGGGGTGCATGAATTCGCCGTAGGTGTTAAAAATACGGAACAGCCGCGCATCGACGTTCTTGAAGCGCCGGTAATCGGCGCAGATGGTCTCGGCTGCGCGCTTGCCTTCGTCGTAACAGCTGCGTACGCCGACCGTATTGACGTTACCCCAGTACTGCTCGGGCTGTGGGTGGACCTGCGGGTCGCCGTAAATTTCCGACGTCGAGGCATGCAGCAGGCGTGCGCCCTGTGCCTCGGCGATCAGCAGCATGTTGCGAATACCGAGCACAGAAGTTTCCCACGTGTAGACCGGGTCTTTCTGGTAGTGCGGCGGCGATGCCGGGCAGGCAAGATTAAAGATGACATCCACCTTGCCGTTGGCGAGCGCAGCGGCATCGGCCACGCTTGCGCCGCGAATATCAAAGTTGCGGAAATCTATTTTGTCGCGCACCGCGGTGAGATTCTTCTCACGCCCGGTGTGCAGGTTATCCCAGACGGTGACTGCGTAACCGCGGTCGAGCAGCTCCCTCACGAGGTGCGAACCGATGAAGCCCGCACCGCCTGTAACCAGTGCGTGCTGCTGTTTACCCGTTGACATATGGTATTTTCTGAAAGCGAGACAGGCTAACAATAATTTGCTATTGACGCATCAGCTTCAGCCCCCATGCTCTGCCCATGGATACCGCCACGCAGCGCCTGTTCCGCATGTACGAAAAGATGCTGCTGATCCGCCGCTTCGAAGAGGCATCGGCGAAGGCATACGCCACCGGCAAGATACGCGGCTTCTGCCACCTCTACATCGGCGAAGAGCCGGTGGCCGTTGGTGCGATCGAAAACCTCGAAAAGCAGGACTACGTGATCTGCACGTACCGCGAGCACGGGCATGCGCTCGCGCGCGGCATGAGTTCGCGCGAGATCATGGCGGAGCTTTTTGGCAAGTCGACCGGCTGCAGCAAGGGGCTGGGTGGCTCGATGCACCTGTTTTCGAAGGAGCTCAACTTCATGGGCGGCCACGGCATCGTCGGCGGCCACATCGCCGTAGCGGCGGGCCATGCGTTCGCCTCGAAATACCGGCGCGACCGCGCGGTGACGCTCTGCTTTATCGGCGAAGGCGGCACAAACATCGGCAGCTTCTACGAAGGCCTGACCTATGCCTCACTGTGGAACCTGCCCGTTGTCTATATCATCGAAAATAACCTGTACGCGATGGGTACCCCCATTTACCGTGCGCAGCCGACGCGCGACCTGACGGCCAAAGCAAAGGCATTCAACATGCCCTCGCACCGCATCGACGCGCTCGACGTCGAACTTGTCTATAAGACAGTGCGCGAGGCAATTGTGCGTGCACGTTCGGGCCAGGGCCCAAGCCTCATCGAGGCAATCACCTACCGCTTCCGCGGGCACAGTATGTCTGACCCTGCCAAGTACCGCCCGCCCGGCGAACTCGAAGAGATGAAAGAGAAAGACCCGCTCGACACGACACGGCAGCGCCTGCTGCAGCTGGGCTTCACCGATGCTGATTTACAGAACTCTGAAGACAAGGTTGTAGCCGAGGTCGAAGACGCGGTGCAGTTCGCCGAGGCTTCGCCCGAACTGGGTTATGCCGAGATGCAGCGTATGGTCTACGCGAGCCTCAGCTGAAATCTGCCGTGTTCTAAATTTTTTTCAAAATCCCTGAGAAAAATCCGGCGTTTGCTGGTATTTAATATATAGGGACGGCATGCAAGCCAAGGCGTTTGCCTGCAAACGCCCAGGCTGTCCGCCGTCCCCAAAATACCTCGTGTATCATAGGAGGGATTATGTACGCACGCATTTATACTGCCGCACGGCCGGCATTTAACGCCACTCTGGTTTCGGTCGAGGCCGACGTTTTGCCGGGCCTGCCCAACCTGAGCATTGTCGGGCTGCCCGACCACGCGCTGCGCGAAAGCCGCGACCGCATCAGGGCTGCGATTGTGAACGCGGGTTTTCATTTTCCCGCACGGCACATCGTCATCAACCTGTCACCCAACGACATACCAAAAGAAGGCGGGCTGCTCGAGGCGGCGATGGCGGCGGCAATTCTCGTGGCCACGGGGCAGTTGCCCGCCGAACCTTTCCATGACACAGCACTATTGGGAGCTCTGTCGTTATCGGGTGAAATCAACGTAGCTCGCGGGCTTGCCGCCGCCTCGATCTTTGCCGCAGGACAAAAGAAAATCCGCCGCATCATTGTGCCGCAGATCGATACGGGGCGCGTCACCGTGCCCGCAGATATTTCGCTCTTCATGCTACGCAGTATCGCCGAGCTGCCGCTCTTCTGTCACGGCGGCATCAACGCAGCGGAAAGTGGGCGCTATGCACCGCAGCTGCCCGAAGTCGACCTGCCGATGGAACATATCTTTGGCCTGGCCGCAGCAAAACGTGCGCTCGCAATCGCCGCCGTGGGCGGGCACCACGTGATTCTCGCCGGTACACCCGGCACCGGTAAGAGCCTGCTCGCGCGTGCCTACCGGCACCTGCTACCACCACCCGAATTCGCTGAAGCTGCTGAAATCACGCGCATCCATTCGCTCGCAGGATTGGGTAGCGGCGAATTGATGGCTGAACGTCCGTTCCGCACTCCACACCACACGACTTCAACGCCTGCACTGGTCGGCGGCAGCACGCTCATCCGCCCCGGCGAGATCAGTCTTGCGCACAAGGGTGTGCTCTTTCTGGACGAGCTGCCCGAATTCCGTAACGAAGCGCTACAGAGCCTGCGCGAGCCGCTTGAAGAAAAGCGCATCACGATTGCGCGCGCGCGGGGTGCGATCACCTACCCTGCGGATTTCCAGCTTATTGCCGCGGCGAACCCCTGCCGCTGTGGTAACCTGTTCATCGACGGCGGCCGGTGCAGCTGCCGCAAAGGCACAGGCCTCGACCAGTTCGCCAAATTGATCGGGCCGTTCTTAGACCGTATTGCCATCGAACTGAACCTGAATGAATTGCCTTCGTGGCCGCTCAACGAAGCAGATTACACCACAACGGGATTACAGTCACGTATTGCAGAATGCCGCGCTGCGTCGCGCGAGCGTAACGGGGGTTTGCTAAATAACAGCCTCGAGGCAGCGATGTTATACCGCCGCCTTACACACATGAACCCGCAGCGGCTCTATGAACGCTACGCACCGCAGCAGCGGCTGTCGATGCGCTCTTGGCTCAACGTGCTGCGGGTCGCGCAGTCGATTGCCGACTTTGAAGATGCAGAAGTGACGGAGCTCAATGTGCATGAGGCCCTGAGCTACCGCTTCATACAGCGGAAGCTCGCGACCTTGAGGCACGCTGCCTAGGCCCGGGTGTGAAATTCCTGGTGGGTTTTCTTGAGCTCACCTGAGGCCAGGTGGGTGTAAATCTGCGTGGTGGCGATATCCATGTGCCCCAGGAGTTCCTGTACTGCGCGCAGGTCTGCCTTGTTCTGCAGCAGGTGCGTCGCGAATGAGTGGCGCAGCGTGTGCGGCGTAATGTTGCGGCCGATACCTGCCCGTTTCATGTAACGCTTGAGCAGGCGCCAGGCGCTCTTGCGAGACAGTGCCCCGCCCTTCTTGGAGACAAAGACAAAATCAGAGGCATACTGGTTGAGGATTTCGGCGCGCGCGCGGTCGAGGTACTGCACGAGCAGCTTGGCGGCAACTTCACCATAAGGCACGAGCCGTTCACGACCGCCCTTCCCCTTGATCGTAAGTATCTGGTTCTCGCGATCGATGTCGTTCATCAGCAATGAGCAAGCTTCAGAAATGCGCAGGCCCGACGAATAGAGAAATTCAAACATGGTCTTGTCGCGCAGCTCGAGCACATTGTCTTCACGAAAAACTTCAAAGAGCTTGCGAATCTCTTCCTGCGTCAGGAAATCAGGCAGTGCTTTTTCGATTTTCGGGGCTTCGATCGCCTGCATCGGGTTTACTTCGATCAGCTTGCGGTTCTCGAGGTAACCGTAGAACTGGCGCAATGAAGCAACAACGCGCGCGCGTGTGCGGCTCGAGAGCTTCTTGCGAGACTCTTCGCGCAGGAAGTTGGCTATATCTTTTTCTGAACCCGACTGCAGCTGCTTCTTTTCTTTGGTCAGGAACTTTTCGAGTTTCTGCACATCAGAGACGTAAGAGAAAATGCTGTTTTCGGACAGGCCCCGCTCAATGCTGAGGTACTCCTTAAAATTACTGACAAAGTTACGTTTAGCGGCTGTTTTGCTCATCGGGTGTCCTTAGTTTAGGGTCATTTACCGCAGCAGAGGCCGGGTATTACCCGCAAACCGCCCTGTTGTATTATGACGCATGTTATGTATTGATTTTCGACGCCTGCAATTTTTATTTTGATAAAAAAATTATGTCTCGCTCGCAGTAGGGGGCTGTGCGGCGGCTCGCGGACGCCGGCACAAAAGGCGTAAATGCGCGGTAATTCGGGTTTATTCTGCCGGTTCTGCGCGGTGAACGTTCTTCTGCGCAGGACACTCAAGCCGCAGCCAGCGGCAGGCAAAGCGGTACGTGTCGGTCACGTGGCGAATCGGCACGGTTTTGCGCGTATTGCCCGTGAAAGCAATGGCCACTGTCTTCATGTCTTCACGCTGCGGCAAAAAGCCGTGCGTATGCCCGGTAGCTGCTTCGTCAAAAATCTGCGCTCCCCAGCTGGGGCTCATGACGGTATTAGAGCGCGAGACGAGAAAACCTTCGGCGTTCTTCGAGTAGTGCGTGCGCAGGTATTCGTAGTCCACATGGTCAGCGTCGACATATTCAATACCCGGACACTGCTTGCTGACGAGCGCAGCAAAACGCGCGGCGGGAAACTGCTGCGTGACACCGGTATTGCGCACGAGGCGCGCGACGCCGCCAGCCGTATCAAAGTAGAAGCTCCACGTCTTCTGCTCGGCGTTGATAAACCCCTGCTGCAACAGCAGCGAGTTCGGGTAGCACCTGCCTCGAAAGGTCATGAACCCATGGTCTGAGACAATCAGCACTGCAGTGTTCTCGTGCCCCTGGCGGCGCACCTTACGCACCAGCTTCTCTGCCATCTTGCCGAGGTCGTCGAGCGCCGCATAAGCTGCCGGCGAATAAGGCCCAGCCGCGTGTTCGGTCGCATCGAGCCCCGGATGGTAGAGCAGCATGAGATCGGGCTTTTTTGCTTCCCAGACATAAAGAGCTGCGTTGAGCCGCTCGCGGTCGGTGCTGTATTCTGTCAGCGAGACGCCTGTTTCTTTCTCAATCTCGCGGTGCAGCCCGGGCGTGCTGATGACGCGCATCATCTTGGCCTCTTCGGGACCGCGTGCGCGGTCGAACTGCGGTATGTGCCAGCGTATGCGCGATGTCTGCGTCATCGTGACCGGCCACTGCATGTTGGCGACGGATTTTCCCTGTTCACGAGCGAGATCCCACAGTTGGCGGGCATGCACGTCGGCCGTGTACCATGTCCAGCCGCCTTTCGCGAGGTTGAACGGATCGACCGGATGGTTCGACTGTATACCGTGGCGCGCAGGATGCGCCCCCGTGATCATCGAGGTGTGTGCTGGGTATGTCACCGCAGGCACGGTCGTCTCGACATCGCCGTAGACCCTGGCGCGACGAAGCAGGTATTGCCAGTTTTCATTTTCTGCAAAACGCGGCTGCTTCAGGTAACCGGCGGCAAAACCGTCGATCGACCAGATGATCAGCCGCGGGCGTTTACCTTTGGCCCCGGCGGGAGCAATAAGGCAAAAAAACAATAAGCCGACGATAAAGCTGCGCCGCATACCTTAGCCGCCGGATTTTTTGCCAGGCCTGGTTTTGGGTTTTAGCGGGCGATCGGTGAACCGCTTGCAGAGGTGGTGCGAATTTTCCCCGAACATGTCTGCAATGTTGGTCGCCTCACCAGTTTTTTTCTCGTAGAGCCAGGCATAGTTGAGCACCAGCAGTTCGCCAGAGAGCTTCAGCTTCACCTGCTCTTCGTTTTTCGGCTCGGCGCACTTTTCCATCTGGAAGCGCCGTTGTACCGTCCCGGAAATATACAGGGCACGGTCGCTCTGCGAATCAGGCAGGTGGCAGGGACGCAACTCGGTCTTTTCTATTTTGATCACTTCGTACGCGGGCTGCTGGCAGTGGTAGCAGTCACGGTAGAGCACACTACCCGGTGGCAACTGCTCTGCGATCTGTTCTACAGTGCCTTCGGCAAGGCATTCGAGCGAATCTGCAAGGAGTGGCAGCGGCAGCAGGACTGTAACCAGGAATGCAATAAAACGCATGCACCAAGGCTGATTATTTGCCTGTGCGATAAAGCAACTTGCGGCTGCGGGCGGCTCAGGCAGGAATCTTACGAATTATCTGACCAGGTGTCTTCGCGGCCATCGTCAATGGCGTGGTGTTGACGCTCGTGGTAGCCTTCATCGTGGTATTTGCTGGTAACAGCCTTGAACTCGCTATAGAGCGCTTTCGCTTCTTTTAAGGAACGCGCAGAGGCTACGCGCTCAGCGTAGTCGCGGGCAAGTGCCGCATTTTCTGCATCACCCGCATTTTCGTAGCGATCGGCATAACGTGAAAGCTCCGCCGCGAGCTCCTGGATACGGGTTGCATCGTCTTTGCCCGAAAAAGCGTCTTTAATTGAACTCCAAAAACCCATTAGCCGTCCTCCCGGCGCGATGCAAAATAGCGTATTGCCCAGTCCTGCATTTGCCTGTGTTTGCTGCCGCCAGTAAGCCTCTCTAAGCTACCGCGTAAACCCGGTTTACTTTTACGCCAGCGCCACAGACCGCGTGCATCGCGCTCGAGGTGCTTTTCCGGGTCGAAACCAAAAGCCGCCAGCTCGCGGTTGCGGTCGACGTAACGGCGGTTCTCGGTATCGCCATGCCAGAGGTGCAGCAGGCGACCTGGCACAAAACCTACTTTGCCGCGCACTTGCGGATAAACCCGAGTCGCCCAGCGCGCGAAATGATCAATGTGTGGCTCGTTGTCGGCCATGATACGCCTTATGCAACGCGATGAGAAGTCGCCGGCAAAGGCATGCGCCATCACATGATCGCCCGAACCGGCAATCATCGCATCGTACAGGCCATGTTCAGAGAGAACTTCACGCCGCGCCGCCCACGCAAAACCCGTGTGCCCGTGCGCGGCAAAGTCACCCTTGAGCAGGAGCTGCGGCTTCTGCCCATACACCGCGCCAAAACTCGCGAAACGTTCGGCGCTTTTCGTCGCCCGGCGTGCACCGCGCGGCAGGCGCAGCGCTTCAGCAAATGGTTGCACCACCGCGTACTTCTTCAGCTGGCGATTGAGGGCATTAAACCAGGTAGTATTTTCAAACAGCACATCGGCGTCACACCAGACGACAGCCTCGTAGCGTTTGTCCAGCTGCTGAAGCAAGTGGTTGAGTAATGACTCTTTCTGCCACAAAACTGCTTCGCAGCTTACCGTCAGGGTATCGGCGAATTTGCCAACAGTGCCCTCTTCGCCCGCGAAGACTGCCTCGACCGCAAACAGCGGTATACGGCGGCGGCGCATCGCGCGCGCAAAAATGGCAAAATTCTCCAGCCGCGAGCGGTAATGCTGCGGGTTGAAGAAACACGTGATGACAGCCGTCTTCACGATAACTGCACGCTATTCAGGATCTTTGCGCAGAACATAATAGAGGCTGACCGCAAAGAATACGGTCACAAACGAAATCGAGAGAATCATTACCAGCCAGCCGCCGGTAGTCATGGGTGGTGCCTCCGTTCTTCGCGATGCTGCCAGCGGGCAACGGCGAAATAAGTCATGCCGAGAAAGAGTAACAACGCCGCCAGCAGGAAGAGTACGGTGATCTGCGTCACCGTATTCGACTGTATCTTCAGCCACTGCTCGGGTAATTTCTGCCAGCACCACATGGCAAAGATCGCAATCAAAAAGGCCGGGCTCACGTACTTGATCAGGAAAGGCAGCAACCGCGGCACTTTCATGCGCGAACCTTCAGCGGCTTCGGCCAGTACCTTTTCAACGCCGAACAACCAGCCGGCCACAACGACCTGGAAGATCGCCAGCACAAAGATAAAGAAAGTTCCCGCCCAAAAGTCCATCGTATCGAGCGCCTCAAGGTTGCCCGAGTAGTACGCAACAAATGCCGAACCGAAAAGCGTAATACCCAGCAGCGCAGCAGAGCTTTTGCGGCGGTCGAGGTGCAACCCCTCTTCGAGAAAGGCAATACCCGGCTGCAGCATCGACACCGAACTCGTGATCGCAGCAATGAAGAGCAGCAAAAACCAGAAGAAACCGAAGATCTGCCCGAGCGGCATGTGGGCAAAAACCGTCGGCAGCGAAACAAAGCCGAGACCAAAGGTGCTGCCGATGCCCGAGGCCCCGAGAAAGACAAAAGCCGCGGGTACCGTAATCAAACCGCCAAGCGCTACCTCGGCGAACTCGTTGCCCGATGCGGCTGTCGTGGCCGAGAGCAGGATGTCGTCTTTCTTACTCAGGTAACTCGCGTAGTTGATGATGACACCAAAACCGACAGAGAGCGAGAAGAAGATCTGCCCGGCTGCGTCCATCCAGAGCTGCGCGTTCATGAGCGACTCGAGCAGTCCCGCCTGCTGCGGCGGGTTCCAGAGGTGGCCGAGGCCGTTAATCACATTGCGCTCAGGCAGCGCGGGGTCAGGCGTCCCAAGGGTCAGGACGCGTACCAGAACAATAAGCGCCGTCACCAGCAGCAGCGGCATGCCGATACGGCTTACCTTTTCAATTCCCGCGATGCCGCGGTAGACGAAGTAAAAGTTGAGTGCATAACATACGGCAATACAGACCAGTGCAGGGGAAAATCCCCCGAAGAGCGAACCGTCAGCGCCGCTGCCGGTAAATGCCGCGAAAAAATCGCGGTAGGCATTCACATCGCGGCCCAGGTTGAGCGCCCCCGTGAGAAATCCCCATGCATAATAGAGGCACCACGCTTCGATAACCACGTAGTACATGTAGATGCCCACCGGAACAATGAGCCCCAGCACACCGAGGTAAGGTGAAATGCGGCGCGGCCAGAGCACGCTGAAGATGCCCGGAGCGCTGTGGTAGCCGCGAGTGCCGCCGTAGCGGGCAATTGACCACTCGATGTACGCAATCGGCAGGCCCAGCAGCAGAAAGGCAAGGAAATACGGGATCATGAAAGTGCCGCCGCCGTACTTGGCAGCAAGCCCGGGAAAACGCAAAAAATTGCCGAGGCCAACCGCAGACCCGGTGACCGCCAGAATAATACCGAGCTTACTTCCCCATGCGTCGCGTGCCGGCATTCTGGCTTGCTCGAAACTTCGGACGAACCGGTCAAGCTAAACGTGGTTTACGACGTAATCGTGTGCGTAATGCCAACCACCATGACGCGACTCGCTGCATGGTGGGATCGATACCTGAATTCGGGCAGTCACCATTTCGAGACTGCGACCGAACTCAAACACAACCGCGTCCTCAACCTGCTGTTCTCGCTGAACTTTGTCGCCGATGCATTTCTCGTCGCGGCGGAGCTTACCATCTTCGCGGTACTGCTGCAGCGCGATTTCGGTACCTACATCCACTACTTCTGGCCGTTCGCGATCATCAACTTTGCCCACCCCGTACTGATTGCGGTCATCATTTTCCTGAAGAACCGCCTCGGCACATTCAAAATTACGTACCTCAGCACCGTCATCTACACGGCCTACTGCGTCACGCTGAGCGCCTTTCTCGGTGAACAGGTCGGCATTCACCTCATTTTGCTCGTCGTTATTCCGATTGTCTTCATCATGTACGACTACGGCAGCTGGAAAGAGATCAGCGTGCACTCCATCATCATGTCGGCGGGTCTTATCGCCAGTCTCGTGATCTACCGGGTGCAGCCACCGCTCTACCCCCTGCCGCAGGATGTCGCGCAGGTGGCGGGTTTTCTCTGCTACTTTGCCGCGATTGGTCTGCTCTTTATCTACTCTATCTTCAACTGGAAGCAGGTACACCTGACAGAGAAGCTGCTCGCCGATGAAAAGCTGCAGGTCGAAGGCCTTTTGGGCGAAACAATACCCAAGCTCGAAATCGCCGAGGCGAAATACCGCCACCTGGTCGACGATTCGGCCGACCTGATCTTCCAGATGGACGAAGACGGCAGGATTCTCAGCATGAATAAGACCTGCCGCTTCATGCTCGGTTTCAACCCCGACGAAATGGTTGGCAGTACTCTGTACGATTTCGTCACCGACGCCGCCGAGGGCGACCCCGAGCTCAACCGGAACATCGTGCGCGCGCGCGTCCGCGAATTTTTGGACAGCAAGGGCATCATTCACTTCAGGACCACGCTGCGCAAGAAGCACCTCTACGAACCGCTCGATGTCGATATCACGCTGCAGAAGAACCTGATTCAGCGCACGGTTGAAATACTCGGCAAGGTATCGCGTCCGCAGGAAGACATCGCGCAGCGTTTTCTCGAGAAAGAAAAGGGCCGCTACATCATCGGCAACAACGTGACCCACGCCGAGGTCTTAAGCCAACGCCTGACCGAACGCCTTGCGCGCTACTTTCCCACCCCGGTACTCAACACGATACGTATCTGCTTTCGCGAGATTCTCATCAACGCGATTGAGCACGGCAACCTGGGCATCACTTTCGACGAAAAAACCCGCGCGATCGAAAGCGGCGACTACATGGAATACCTGCTTGCACGGCAGGCCAACCCTGTCTATGCCGACCGGCGCGTCTACATCGACTACCTGATCAACGAGCGCGTGCTGATGTTCCGCGTCACCGACGAGGGCGATGGCTTTGACCACCGCGCCTTTCTCGGCCGCGCGGCCAACGACGAGTACATGGCCATGCTAGAGCACGGCCGCGGCATCATCATGACAAAGAATGTATTCGATTCACTGGTCTTCAACGAAAAGGGCAACCAGGTAATCATGTCGAAGAAGATTCCGCAATAGCAGTGCGGGCCTGTGGCTCAGCTCCTGCTTATAATCGAGATACCCCGCGCCTACGGTGTGGCAGTATAGATAGAGCCATTACTACCTACGGCGACGTACTGCGAACCGGACCAGGTAACGCCCCGCAGTACTTCGGTCAGGTTGATGTTATGCCCTGACCAGGCCAGTCCGCTCGAGCTACTCGCAATCAAAGCAGACCCGGATGTACCGCCGACGGCGAGAAACTGCATGCCCGACCAAACGACATCGGCAATAGCTTTGCTGCCGGCTGAAACAGAGGACCATGAAATACCATCCTCCGAAGTCAGAATAACAGGAGCGAAAGTTGAACCATCATAGCCCACAACCGTCAGCCTGCTGCCTGACCAGGCAATACCCGAAAGCAGCCTGACTGAACCGGATGCACGCGAGACCCAGGTGATGCCGTCAGCCGAAGTCAGTATCGTGCCATTGCTGCCCGTTGCAACGAGTTGGCTGCCCGTCCATGCGATTGCATAGAGGTCGTTGGTTGTGCCGGAAGTTCTGCTTGTCCAGCTCGTGGCGTTCGGCGAAGTCAAAATTGTGCCACTGTAACCGGCACAGACAAACTGGCTGCCTGTCCAGGTGATGGCCTCCAGTATGCTGGTTGTGCCGGAAGTTTGAGGGATCCACGCCGTGCCGTTTGCAGATGTCAGTATAGTGCCATTGGCTCCAACGGCGACAAATTGGCTGCCCGACCAAAGGACTGCGCGCAGCGCCTGGGCCGTGCCAGAGGTTTGCGATGCCCAGGATGTCCCCTCGGAAGATGTGAGCACAACACCGGAATCGCCTGCAATAACAAACTTCGAGCCTGACCATACTACCGCATTCAAGGCACTGGAAACACCTGAGCTCCTGGGAGTCCAATTGAGCGTGTTGTCAATTGGGGAGGAGGAATTAGAGCATTGCCAGCCTACAATCAGAACCAGCGCAAATATGAATGGTAGGCTGCGTTTCATGGACAGTATCACCGGATCGCAATGACATCGAATCGTAAAGTATTTCCTGCCCCGGGTGTCCGGGGCAGGCTGCTATTTCCTCGAATATTCTGCCAGGAAGGTATCACTCGAATACCGGGTAATATCATCCAGTTTGAAGCCGCATTGAAGGTCATTACCTTCAAACAGCCTGACACCTGAACCGAAAACCATCGGCGATACCTTCAGGCGCAACCGGTCGACCAACCTCTCTGCTAACAGCGCAGCAGCAAATTTGCCACCGCCACACAGGTAGATGTCAGACCCAGGTTGGTTCCTCAGGGCATCGATGGTTTCGCGCCAGTTATCCCTTATAACAAACAGCTTATCGGTGTGCGCTATTTCAAAATCTGCAGATTTCGAAAAAACATAGTTCTTCATCCACGGATACGCCGCTTCACCGGGCTTCAGGCCAAATGGATACCCTGCTTCGTAAGTTCCTTTGCCCATGATCACGGTGTCATATTCCTGCAGGTGCTCCAGGTAGGCCGTTACGTGCGGACCTTCAAAGCTGAAGCCCTCGGTTGTCCCGTCGGTGTGTGCAATAAAGCCATCTAATGTCGTGGCAACATGGTAAGTGATCTTTCTCATATAGTACTCCCTTAAAAAATGATTTTTGTAAAGAAATATACCACCACACAAATCTCAGCTTTTTCGGATTGCTGGTGAGTGGCGCGGTTTAGAGTACCATGATGGTTTATCGGAGCTTCTTAGGCAGTTCGATACCGGTGAAATCTTAATAAAATATTCTGCAGATGTCCAGAAAAAACATCACTAGCGGAAAAATGTTTAGCAGACCAGATTATGAGCATGCCTTTTAGCAGTCTGCGCCGTCGTTCATCGTTGCGCTATAAAACCGGCAGGACACAGGGAACGCATTTCGTTTTGCGCCATTATGAGTATGGACTGGCAAGCTCCGCGCCTTACCTACGGTATCACGCCACCGAAGCTGTCTACACCCGAACCGAGGCGCCATGAAATTGCCGCCGCACAGGCTGCGCGCATCAGCAGCCTGCCCGTCGATGCGCTCGTCATCTATGACCTGCAGGATGAGTCGAGCCGAACCGGCGCCGAACGGCCATTTCCCTTTCTGCAGGCGGTAGATCCATTCGACTATGCGTACAAATATCTCGGCAGCCTGACACTCCCCAAAATTGTCTATCGTTCTGTGTCAGGCCTGAGCGAGCCAGGGCTAATCGACTGGCTCAATCGGCTGCACGGTCACAGGGGCGCCGCTGTTCTTGTCGGCGCTCCGTCCAGGTCGCAACCCGTGAAGCTGCACCTGGCCGATGCCTATCGCGTGCGCAACACCTCGGTACCGGAGTTGCCGCTGGGAGGTGTCGCAATCGCTGAACGTCACGAAGCACGCGGCAGCGAAGATGAGCGGATTCTGGACAAGCTCGATCACGGCTGCAGCTTTTTCATCACGCAGGCGGTATACTCGGTCACCGCCACCCGGAACCTGCTCAGCGATTTGTACTACCGCTGCGCCGACTCGGGAAGACAGGTGCCTCCTCTCCTCGTCACGCTGACTCCGTGCGGCTCGAAAAGGACGCTGGATTTTCTGGCCTGGCTGGGCGTATCTGTACCGCGCTGGCTGCAAAATGAACTTCTGCACGCGCACGACATTCTGGACAGATCGATTGAACTGAGCGTGCAGATTTTCCGCGAGCTGCACGATTTTACCCGCGAGAAGCAGATTAGTCTCGGCTGCAATGTTGAGAGTGTATCGCTGAATAAGGCCGAGATCGAAGCCTCGGTTGAGCTGGTCAGGCGCATCCGCGGAATTCTCCGCTAACCCCGCCGCTCCCGAAGACCCGAATGCGACATTTGAATCGCGTGTATTCGTTCCTGAAGGCAATGGCACCTTATGGGTTAGCCGTTACTTAACGGCCCGCACAAACACCGCCAATAAACCATTCCTAATCAATCTGGAGCGCAATCTGTGGTGAAGCTATGGCAGCTACCATCAGAAAAATGCGCACAATTCTGGTACTTGCGCGTCCTGACGTTAAAGGCGCAGCTATCGTTCGGCTTGCAGGTCACCGGCTCATATTCTTTGCATTCGCCCAGAGAGAAGCGCGTGCACTTGTGAAATTTCGCGGTCTCGGGATTAAAGATGCATGAATCGGACGGTTCGCAGCTGCCCGCATAGTGCGCGCATTTACCATCCACAACATGCCGGCAGGTCTCAAATTCGCCTTTGCCGGGGTTATACATGCAGCTGCCACCGATGGCTTCGATGGACGAGTGCGCCAGGATGCCAAGGGCGTAGACGGCCAGGCTGAGTAAGATTTTTCTCATATGGGTAACCTCTTTGATTAGCTGTGGACTATGTTCGTCAGGTCGGTACGGTTGTAAAGCTGGTGTTAAAGACCAAAATGAGACACGATCGCGCAAGCAATCGTGCCCTACGAATACACTGGCCACTACGGCGATTTACTGATTAAAACGAATTGATCCGAACTGTTCTGGCCTCTTGTGAAAGCTACCCTGCCATCACATCTCGTCATAGTATAATTGCCGCTGTCAATATAGCCGTGACCTGTAGTCAACTCCGGAGGCACTGTCTTGGGACATGCGCCGCCTCCTTTGAAAACATTCTGTGAATTTTTACTTTTCAGACGAAGCAGATTATTTTTTAGCATATAGCTACCTTCGGCTATATGCACCAAGCTACAATCCGTAGCGAAAGCGGATATATGTTCCATTCGATACCGCGATTCCGGTAAAAAGTATAAACGCCAAGTGAATTCAGAATGCGAAAGACCGGTACATTGGAGACCATAACTAAAAATTCTGCCAATGAGTGCCGTATTCAGGTCTTTTGCCAAAAAACCACAAAACACAAAACCTGGCAGATTTTGCCATTTCACTTTGACCCATGCACCTCGTCGACCATTGATCACCGTGTATACTGTAGAAGAACCATGAACTTCCAGTTTATCCCCGAAAGGAATTAAAGCCAGCTTTCTGCCTGAAATATCTGCGTCCTCTCTGAGGCAAACGCCGTCCGCTGCGGCAGCAAAGACCTGGCTACCGGGCTGAAAAATCTCCACTGCGCTATCTGAGTCAGCTTTCGAACCAGACTTACCATTCTTGCCACAGGAAAGAATGGATACCAACAAGAGAAATATCGTTATATTTACTACACTCATTGCCCGGTTCTTTCGCATAACGCTGATTTCACCGGCCGCGCACCGCACAGGTGTAACCTGCTACACGCTTTTAGTCGGGCGCAGCGAGCTGTGCTGCATAGCCCCGTACGCCGTCACGGGCTCTACGGGAATACAAGTTGACACAATACACTGTGTGAAATAATGTTTAAAAGAGGGTGATATGGCTACAAATCTGGCTATCGACGATAAACTGCTAAACGAAGCGCTCAAAGTAGGTCATTTCAAATCGAAAAAGGATACCGTGAATACTGCATTACGCGAATTCATTCAGAAAAGGCGCCAGAAGGATATTCTGAATCTTTTTGGAGCCATAGATTTTGACGCAAAGTATGATTACAAAAAAGCACGCAATCGCACGTGAATGTAATACCTGATACGCCGATTTGGTCGCTTGTTCTGCGCCGGGACAAACCAAACGTAGCAATACAGCAGCTATTCGCTCGAATAATAGACGAAGGGCGTATCGTTCTACCTGGCATTATCAAGCAGGAGCTTTTGTCCGGAATTCGCAACGACTCTCAATTTGATGCATTATCGAATCAATTAACTCACTTTCCTGAGCTTCTTGCAACGGATACAGACCATTTATTGGCGGCAAGATTTTTTAACAAATGCCAAAAATCAGGAATTCAGGGTAGCCATGTGGATTTTCTGATTCTGGCTATCGCGGTGAACAACTCCGCTTCGATTCTTACTTCTGACAAAGATTTTCACCATTATCGAAAACATATTTCATTCGAACTCCAAATGATCAGCCCGTGATGGCGCACGACGTTAGATTTACAAGATGAACGTCGCGCAGACCCGAGGACGAAACCATTCAGGAAAGTTTCTTGTAGCACTCATAGCAAACAGGCTTGAGAAGACTACCCTTGTTAGGTTTCCCGCAAGAATGGCAATACTTCTCCGTATACTCAGGATTTGAGTAAATTTTCCATTCCTTGTAACAGTCGCTACATAACGGTTTTTCAGGATTCATTTTTATGGACTTCTTGCATCGCATACAGTATCCCGAATGGCGAGTTATTGGGGATTTGGCTGCTGGCTGCACCAGAGACCATAATTTTCGGGCAGTAACAGGGCTTTTTGTTGATATTTTAAACTCTGTCAGAAAGTCTTCTTGTAGCTAGACTGATTTTATTCTGACTATCGGTATGACAAAAGCGTACTCGGGCAAATTTGGTTTCCCTGCAAGACCCAGGCATACAAACACTGGATTTTCAGCGTTCAGTTTTCGATGCCGCTCAAACTGACCGGCACCGCAGCGAGCGCAGCTCGTAAATCTTGTTAGCCGCCGTTAGATGACGGAGATTATTCTGCTTCTATTGTCAACGTCATTGTGCCATCATTGTTTGACACATCTGTATCGTTTATGCGGCATTCTAATACACCTTCCATGCCACTTACATTTTCAATGCTGCCGTCGAAAACAAAAATGTTGGGGCCTAGCCGACAAATCAAAGCGCCATGATTGGCTTTTACGACTCTGTAATCGCCCCAACCGGATGGATTCTCCCAAATACCCATTGGGCCGAATGAATAGCCTGTATCTGTCATGCTCCAGCGACCGGAGGCCTGGATATTAAGTTTTGAGGCGTCTTTCACAACACAAGATGTGTTCTGCCAATGGCCGCGGGCGGCAATAGAGGCAATGCAGGGCTTCTTGTTACTTGCATAGTCATTGTATGCTGTTTCAAGAAACTCATAGTAGTTAACCACTTTGCTAGCTACTGATTTTACTTTGCCGGTCTCCAGTTCTACGATACGAGCATCAAAGCGAAAGGATTTATCGCGCAGCTGGATATTACCCAAGACAATACTATTGATACCTTTCAGCTTCAATGTCTTGATCGCCTCACCTTCTGTGAGACCAATTTGATTGAAATCTACTTCATTCAGCAATGCGTCTATGCGCAACCGCTCGATCAGTTCGAACCTCTCGGGAATAAACATTTCGTTTTGCAGCGCATTAGCAATCATGATCCCGAGTCTTGGCGTCACAGACTTATATTTTGATGAAGTGCCGACGAGGTCAATCCTGGAAAAACCCGCAACCGCGAGGCTGATTTTTTCCTTGGAGTCGTAATTCTTGATCAGATCTGAACGGAGAGAAATCGCGACATCATCAATGAGCCTGCCTGGATTTTTCTTATAGTCCACAGTCTTACAGCTGAGGATTAGAAAAGGCAGCAATAAATACCATGTCTTCTTCATATTCATCTTAAATCTCCTTTGTCTGATGGCACCCTATGCGAAATATACATGACGTTTCCAGACAGTTGTGTCAGCATTTCAATCAGTAAAGTTATTTCCCGTTGAAACATATGCCCGAAACGCTTCCCGGCGACGAGGAGAAGCCAGGTCTCTATCCTCAGAGCCTCGCAAGAAAAAACGCTCGCTTGGCCAGTTGCAGGGCACCTTTGGCGCGTAGGGGCAAGCACGCGGTCGCGGCGCAGCGCGTAAATTTTTGGTACGCCGTGCGCAGGGCTATCGATAGTCGACAGTTAGAGAAATCTCGACATTCTTGCTTTCCAAAATATTATCGTTAATTGCAATTATGTTGTATTTTCCTGGGTGCACCTCAAATACGCCTTCAGCTTTACCTTGAGAGACGCCCGATTCATATATTCGCTTTCCTTCTTTCCGAACTTCGAACTCAATATTCTTGCCAAATGTCTCAACGACCTTGGCGCGTGCATAGCCGTGACGATCTGGAGAAAAGGAGTATGCGATCCTTCTCGTTGGTTCTAAGACTGCGCTTTGCGAGTCTAGAAATGTATCGCTAGATTTGAGCGGATTTAGCCGTTCTGTTACTAGTGCAGCGGATTCGCGATCCATAAAGATTTGAGCAACCCCTATTATCAAAAACACCAGTAGTGAAATGCCAACTACTATGTAAGCTAGGGAGCGAAAGGCTGGGTTAATGTTAATTTTCTGCATATACCATACCCGCGGATGACCGCAATGTGGGCACGCAGATGCCGAATCAGATATTTGTTTATGACATTCTTTGCATTCGATTAGTGCCATATGCGAATCTTAATTATCTCCTTGCTCATGCCCCAACAACCCCCACCCGCCCCAAAATCACTAAGGCAAATTCACCCGCCGCTGCGGCGACGAGTGAGTCAGATTACCAAACTGGTCATAGCCCCAGACCGCCCAATAGTATGTATTATCAACTGCACCTGTAGCCGCAGCGTTGAAATCCTTGGTCGCCTGATTGTACGAGTGCAAAGCAGAGCGCGCCTGTGAGCCGCGTACAAAGTCAGCCAGGCCATCACGGCTACCGGCAATAAATGCCTGCGGGTTAGTAATTGTCTTGCCCGCGGTGATGATCTCTGCATTAAACAGTCCAAAAACCACATATTTGACTTCGCTTGGAACGGTGTAGCTGAAACTGCCGCTCGCGCCTAAGTTGCCAGTATTTACTGGCAATATCAACCCAATCTCCTCCGTCCCCGCGAAGATCGGTGTCTTCGGCTGGTCATCATCTGTCTTGATACACCCCGAGAGGGCGCCGGCGATGGCTGCTGCTGCGAGAAATTGTGTCAGTTGTTTCATAGGTGCTCCCTCAGAAGTTCAGGCGGGCGCCGCCGCCGAGTGAAATGTTGGTCAGGCTCAGGTCGCTCGATACCGAAAGCGGTTCACCCAGAATACCCTGGCTGACATAGGTACCGCGCGTGACCGATTTCGTGAACGCATTGTAGCGGGCTTCTAAGAAGAGGCTCACCCTGAGTTTGGGAAAAAACTCCACGCCCGCCTTGATGCCCAGCTGCAGCAGGTCGAACGACGCGAGTTTTTCTTTGGTTTCGTCGCTGCCCTTCAGGCGGTAGTCGCTGACGCGCGTGTAGCCGCCGAAGACGCCGACGTACGGCGAAATATACGAATTGATCGGGAAAGGTTCAACGGCGATGCCGAGCAGGTACTGGTTGAGCAGGTACTCGCGCGACTGCGACAGCGCACCGAACGGGCTCGAGTACGAATACGAATGGTCCCAGCCGGCGTTCAGGCCATAGCTGAAGTCTGCGGTCCAGCGGCCGAACGTGATGCCGAGCTGCCCCATGAACAGGTTGCCCTGCTGCAATGTTGAATTGAGCGGGAACATGCGGGCATAACCCGCGCCGACAAAGACCTGTATCGCTTCACGCGCGGGGGCGAGGGTTTCGACCAGGCGTTCGGTTTCGCCTGCGCGAATGACAGTGGTGCGCTCGGCAGATTCATAACCGGGTTTGCGCACGAAAATGCTGTGGCTGCCCGCGCTCAGCCGGTATTCGACCACGGGGGTCGTACCGACGACAATACCGTCGACGAGCAGCTCGGCGCCCTCGGGGCTTGAAGTCACCGTCAGCCGGCCACTTTTGCCACCGGCAATGGCCGACGCCATCGCGAGCGATGCCTTGCCCGCTTCGTCGAGCACGGTCGCAAGCGGCGCAGAAACGCTGCGCCCTTCGATCACGACACCCGTCGCGACATCGACTGCCTTCAGCGTGACGTTGATGCGTTCGGCGTCGCCGGTAAAGCTACCCACCAGCAGCACGTCGGCACGCATCAGCTTACCCGCGCGCGCAACCTGCGAAGAGTCGAGCGCCCCGCTCTGCTCCAGCTCAATTTCTTTGAGTACCTGCTTGAGCTCATTGCGCTCGAGCACGGTAATTTCGCGCGACGAACTCAGCGTGCCGCTGATCGATTCGGGCAATGCAGTCCTGAGGTAGTCAAGGCTGCGCGAGGCGGAGCTATTGCTGAAGTTGACGACGGCAACGGTCTTCTTGGCGGCAGCGTGGCCTGCGACGGTAATCAACAGTGCCGCAAGGCAGGCAACAAGGCTCCTTGCAAAGGAGCCGCACGCTGGTTCCGGAAGCCGCATCAGGCTGCAGACAGGCCATTTATGGCCGTTTTGCGAGCGATTTCGGCACGAAATCGCGGCGTCTGCAGACGATGCGGAATTCTTTCCGGAACCTAATGGAGGCAAACGCATGGTAGGCAGACGGTGTCGCCGAGACGGCGGGGGTCAAGCCGATTTCACAGCATGCGCCGGGCCCAGTGCCGCACCTCTCGCGCCGCGCGCGAGAGCGTGCTGTAGAACTGTGCCGCATCGGGTTCTTCGCCCTGCTCGGTGATCTTGAGAATCAATGCCTGCGCATTGAGGCCCGCAATCTCGCGTGCAATGCCCGTTGCCTTCAGCTTGGCATCATTCGCATTCAGCTGTTGGATTGTCTGCGGCTCGGGTTGCTTCTGCCGTGAGAGCGCGGCATTTTCTTTGGTAATGCGGTACACATCGCCCAGGCCGGTAATGAGCTTCTCTGCGCGCGTGCGCATATCGGCCCCGGTATTTGCGATCTGCCAGGCGCACGTCGCGCTCTCTTTGCCCAGGCCTGCGAGTGCATCAGACAGCGAAAGATGTTCGTAACCGCGCAGGTAGGCGCCATCGTGCGTTGCGTTGATTAGCCGCACGCGGCTCTTGTCGGTGTCGGCCGCGCGCGCCTCGAACCAGTCGTGGAAGATGCGCAGCTTGCCGTTGGTGCGCACCTGCGGCTGGCGAATGCCCTTCTGCCACAGCACGGGCATTGCCTTCATCTGCCGCAGGTTGTGCTGCTCCATAGTATAAAGACGGTTCGCGCGGTTGAAGACCGCAGCCTCGAGTACAGCTCCCCGGCAGTGCGCCTGCCGGTCGCTGAAAGACAGATCCTGCCCGACAAGAATGAGCCGGCCCGTATCACCCTGCCGCGCCGAAAGCCAGCGCACCGCGATGTCGAACGCATTGGTCGAAACCGAACCACCGTGCGCGACATCGCCGCGGTCGCTGCTGCGAAAGATGCCGTCGGCGGCAAAGACGTTATTCCAGAACGCGGCCTTAGCACCCAGCTGCTGCAGCCGGTGCGGAATCGCCGGGCAGACTACAGGGTCCATCAGCCAGCGCGAACGCGCCGCGTCGGGTGATTCGGCGAAGTGGTGGTTCAGCCACTGCGGGTCGGCAGCGAGCACCACGTCGGGGTAGATACCTGCCTTGTTGAGCGGCACGAGCGCCGTGTCGGCGGCGAAGAGCAGAAAGCGCTCGCGGTGTTCTCTGAGTTCAGCGAATGAAGACGACAGCGAAGGCCCTGCCCCTGCGAGCACAATTGCCGAGGGCGGCGCGAGCGCCAGCAGGTCGTTCAGCGTCGCCGAAGACCAGATCACGCGCTGGTTCAAAAAGATATTCTTGTTCCACAGCTGCTGGAACTTCACGATCGTCGCCTGGTTGACGCTGCGCTTTTCAAACAGCGCCACGACGCGCTCGTACGCGCGGGTATAGAGTGGCTTGTGAGCGGCCAGTGAAGCCGCGTGGTAGTAGATCGTCGTTTTTTTCAGGTTCTTGCCCTGCAGCCACGGCAGCACTTCTTCGAGCGCTTCAGAACGCGACAGGTCGTCGGCGAAGAGCGTAATCGTACCGGCAAAATTTTCATAACGCCGCGCGAGCAGAAAGGCTGCGGCGACAAAAGCCGAGGGTTCAATCAGCAGCAGCGAGCGTATGCCCGGTGGCAGTACATCGAGCAACCAGCCCGCGCCGCACGATACCGCCACCATTGCATTACCCTCGGCGAGCGCCTGTGCCGCGCGGTCGGCTTCGCGCTTCGGGTCGCGCTCTGAATGCAGCAGGCGGCCGTTAAGCCGCCACGTACCGCTTTCGACACCTGCGGCCAGTGCGGCCCGTTCGTCTTCGGTAAGCTTATCCCACAGCTTATCGGCGCTGAAGCTGCCTAGTGCGTGGTGTTTTTTTAAGAAATCGGCCGTTGCCCCAGTGAGCAGGTGGCGCAGGTCGGCCATATCAGAAGATCAGTTCTTGTACCAGGCGCAGGTCGCGCACAAAAATCGCCGAAGCGCTCGCTTCGACGAGCGCGGGTTTGGCGCAGAAGGCAATACCCATGCCGGAAAGCGATAGCATATCCATATCGTTCGCGCCATCGCCAGCCGCGACGGTGTTTGTGAGGGGGATTGCATGTTTGGCTGCGAGTTCACGCAGCAGTTCGGCCTTACGCTGTCGGTTCACAATGGGCCCCAGTGTACGGCCAGTGAGGTGGCCGTCAACAATTTCGAGCTCATTGGCAAAATGCCCGGTCATGCCGAGCGACTGCGAAAGTGCGCCGGTAAAAAAAGTAAATCCGCCCGACAACAGGTAGGTGTGCACACCGCGCGACTTCGCCGCGGCAATCAGGTTTGCCGCGCCGTGGGTGAGCGTAATCTTCGTGCGCAGCACGGCGTCGAGCGTGTGCTCGGGCAAACCCTTGAGCAGGTGCACGCGTTCGGCGAGCGCCGTGTTGAAGTCGAGTTCGCCGCGCATTGCGCGTTCGGTAATCGCCGCCACGTGCGCCTTGTAACCGGCATAACCGGCAATTTCATCGATCACTTCTTCGTTAATAAAAGTAGAATCTGTATCGAATACCAAAAGGCCGACGGGCCTGAGCGTTGCGGGGCGCAGTGCCCAGGCGAGCAGTGACGCCTGGTGCTGCAGCATCAGCTGCTGCAGCACAGCGGGGTCGACGATGGCGTTGAGCGGCAGCACATACTTTGCCGCGGCCTGCAGGTGTTCTGCGGCCTGCGGTGTAGTTTCTGTGGTAATCCCGAGGGTAGCCAGCTCGCGCAATAACGCTGCAACGTTGGCAGCTTCGCGGGCAATCAGGACAACTTCGCCGGTGCCGAGCATGCTGTCAGAAGCGGCGGTCGCCGATACCAAAGACGAACTCGAAACCGCTCTGGTTGGGGTGGTCGCGAAACCAACCCAGGTTGTCGTCCCACAAGAGGCGCTTCGCGAGGTAGATACGCAGCGGCAGAATCGGAATCTGCAGGCGGAAACCGAAACCCCAGCTGTAGCGAAAATAGCTGAGCGCGAAGGTCTGCTGTGAAAGCTGCGCCTGGCTGTAGGCATTGACGGTCGCCGCCGGCGTGGTGGAGCTAAAGCTGTACTCGGCCATATTCTGGTAGAGTGCGCCGGCATCGAAGAAAAGTACAAGCCAGAACAGCGAAGGTTCGACCGGTACGCGAATCTCGCTGCCGAACAGGATACGGTGCGAACCACCGTTACGCCAGGTCTGCCCTGCGGGTGTGTCGCCGTAGAAGGCATCAAAGAGCGTCCAGCCGCGCAAACTTTCGTAACCACCGAGGTACAGGCGATCCTGTATCTCGACGTACGGGTTGGTCGCGATATCCTGCGTGCCCCAGAAAGGTTTCGTTGGCTGCGTGAAGGTCGCCGAACCGCGAATTTCCTGCACCACGCGCCAGCGCCGCAGAACGTTCTTGCGTATCAGGTTGAAGAACGTGTAGTCCATCATCCACCAGAAGAAATCCACCTGCGGGTAGTAGCGCATGAAGTGGTCCTGGCCGCCGAGAATGTTACCGACAAAGTCGTGTGAGAACTCTACGCGTGCACCGCGCGTGGTGTTGAAGATGTTGTCGCGGTTGTCGTAGAAGATACCGTTGGTTATCGTGTTCTTCACCTGCCAGCCGCGCTGCACCAGCAGGAACACGTTGTCGTCCACCATACTCGAAGCGCCGTTCGCGACAGAGAGCTGCGGCGAATAGCGGTGGTAGTGACCCCAGTTAACCCAGAGGCGGTGGCCGATACCGATCGTTGCGCCGACGGTATCGAGGTTATAGGTCGCAGATTCGTCGTTGGTCGCAATGTTGATCGAACCTGAAAGCACGCGGCGACGCACATAAAAACCCGTCAGCGTCAGCGACCAGGGAGTATCAAATAACCACGGCTCGGTCCACGAAGCTTCGAGCGCCGTCCGCAAGGGACCGAATTCGACCCGGCCCGAAATACGCTGGCCGGTACCGTTCAGGTTGTTCTCGGCCACCTCGGTAAAGATCGAAAAGCCCGTGTTCGTACCGTAACCGCCACCGAGCGAGATCGTACCCGTCGGCTGCTCTTCGACGTCGATCACGAGGTTCATCTTGCCCTCGGTCGAACCGGGCCGTGCGTCGACGTTTACTTCTTTAAAGAACTGCAGGTTGTGCACGCGCTCGCGCGAACGCTGCACGAGTTCAGAGTTAAAGAGCTCTCCCTCGTGTATGATAAGTTCGCGGCGGATAACTTTGTCGAGGGTCTTTTTGTTACCCTTGATGATAATATTTTCGATAAAACCTTTGTCGCCTTCGGACACGACGAAACGCGTATGTACGAACTTTCGCCCCTGCAGTTCGGGACTGCGTTCGAGAATACGCTCGAGCCGCGCAAGGTTGTAGTAGTCTTTGCCTTCTTTCTCGCTTTCTACCTGCTGCGGCGCCCTGCGCTTTTCAGCGATCGCTTCTTTAGTCAGCGGAATAATCGTGCGTTCAGGCTGTACGCGCGCGTAGATGTAGCCTTCCTGCGAATACAGGTAGTTGATGATACCGCGGTCGCGGCTGAACTTGCCGTTGTCGAGTACCGAACCGATATCTGAGTTGGTATACTCGAAAAATTCTTCTACCTTATCGCGGCTAAAGAGCTGCTTCTTTGTTGTCGGGTTCAGGAAACGTTCATCCCACGTCAGGTCGTAACCGTTGTAGAAGTACTGGTCGCCTTCGCGGATCTTGTAGGTAATAACGATGACGCGCTCTTCCTGCGTCTTCGGGTTTTTCCAGCGATAGTCGTAGCGCGCGTCTTCGAGTTCGACGTCGAGAAAACCCTGGTTCTTGTAGAAATCGAGGATCGAGTTCTTGTCTTTCTCAAAAACTTCGTTTTTGAAAGTACCGTCGGCGATGAAGCCGTCTTCTTCGAGCTCAAGTACCGCCAGCACATCTTCAGGGTCTGCCTTGGTTACCCCGAGCAGGTTAATCTTGGCGATCTTGATCTGTTCGCCTTCGTCGACCACGAAGGTGATGTTGATGGTGTTTTTCGCCGGGTCGACTTCGCTCTTGCGCACCCGGATACTCGCGTTGAAGAGGCCCTTCTCGCGGTATTTGCCGAGTATACGCTGTATGGAGTCTGCGATCTTGCGTTCAGTATAGATGTCGTCTTCTTTCAGCGGAATCGCCTGCTGCACGTCGGTGGCTGAAAGCTCGTCAAGCCCCAGAAAGGTGATATCCTTTACCCGTGGCCTTTCCTGCAGGTGGAAAGTGACTGCCACACCGTCTTCGAAATCTTCACCCTCAATGCGTGCGTAGGCGAACGAACCCTCACCGAACAGCGCCTTGATGTCGCCGTTAATCAGTGGCAGCGTCAGGGTCTGCCCTATCTTCATCTGGATAATGTCGTTGTAGATGGTGTCGCGCGAAACGTTGACGTTACCCTTGAAATCCACCTTGCGGATGCGCTTGCCGACGAAGCGCTCTGCCTGCGCGTAGACATAGTTGTGCGTGGCAATACCCATTGCCACGACGGTCACCATCGCGGTTACAGGAATCCAGGATTGAGAGATGAAACGAAGACTGCGTCGCAATGGATTATGCCCAGGGTTTTAAGTCGTAACCGGTATTTCAGAGCAGGCGTCAATCGCTATGGTGCGGTGCATTCCCGAACCTGCTAAATTTTCCGCAAAAACGGCAGAATGAGCCCGGTGACCTGCTCGCGGTGGCTGTGGTGCAGCCAGTGCTGCGCCCCTGGTAAGTCATGCATCTCAAGCCGCGGAAACGCCTGGCGCATCAGCTCGACATCCTTGTCGCGCACGAAGTCGGAGTCCAGCCCCCTGATTGCCAGCACCGGCCCGCCGTAGAGTACACCCTCAAACCCGGGGAACTGCGTGCGCTCGGGCGAGGCCTCTATCGCTGCGACGTTGTTACTCCAGATGAATTTGCCCTGCGCATCGCGTGCAAGGTTCATCTGCAAAAACTGCCGCACGACCGGGTCTGGTACATATGCCGCCATCTGCTCGTCGATCTCGCGGCGGGTCGCGCACGCACTCACATCGAGTTTCTGTGCAGCAATCTCGCCGCTATGCCCCGGCCGGTAACTGCGGGGAGCTATATCGAGCACGATTAGACCCCGCACTGTTTCAGGCATTTTTCGCGCATACGCCATAGCGGTTAGCCCGCCCATCGAATGCCCGAGCAGTACCGGTTGGTCAATTTTCTGTTCGCGCAGAAATTCTTCGAGATCGAGTACAAGGTCATCGAGCGTGTGCGTCGGGGTATGCGGCGAACGCCCATGGTTGCGCGCATCGCAGGCAAAGACCTGTGCTTCTGTTTTCAGGCTTTCGGCTAAAGATGCGAAATTACGCCCTGAGCCAAAGAGGCCATGCAGCATCACCACGGTGCGCCCGGCGTTACCCGGGTAAAAATCAAATGCCAGCACGTGCGGATAATCCTGCGAAAGGCAGCAGCGCGTAATATTCTTTACACGTCCGGTTAGCGAGCGAAAGTTCCGCCATGTCAGACCCGACGATTCGCTTTTCCGCCAATAAATTCTGGATGAACTGGCAGTCGCTCGGGCGCGCACACGAACTCGACAACCTGATGCACGCGGGCTTCAAGAAATGGCCGGCGGCTTTTTCGACCGACTATATGAAAGTCACCGAACTGGCCCCGCTCGAGAAGTGGGCTTCAGAACTGCGCCAGCTCGATGCGCAGACGCTCATCGTGATCGGTATCGGCGGCTCATCTCTGGGCGGCATCGCGCTCAAGGCGCTGATTGACCCCCATTCAGACAAACTCGTCTTCTGGGAAGGCCCGCACCCGAGCAAGATGCAGAAGATTGCGCAACTCGCCGAGAACCGCCAGACCGCGGTGCTTGTCGTTTCGAAGTCGGGTACAACTCTCGAAACACGCGCCAACCTTTCGCTCTTCCGCCAGTTTTTTCCCGGTGTGCCCGAATACTTCGTCACCAGCGAACCGGCGGCAATTAAAGACCTGGGCGCCAATGCAAAGAATACCTTCCTAATACCCCAAAACCTGGGCGGCCGGTTCAGTATCGTTTCGCCGGTGGGAATGATGCCTGCAATGTTCGTCGACTACAACGTGAAGGCATTTCTGAGCGCCTTTGACGAAGCCAACGCCGAATGGGAGATTTCAATTCCCGTCGCGGAAAACGTCGCCAAACAAACCGCAATCCACTTCTACAACCTTTTTGCCGCACGCTTTACCGGCGTCGCTTTCTGGGTCTACGCTGCCGACCTTGTCGACTGGGGTCGCTGGCTGGTTCAGCTCTGGGCAGAATCGCTCGGCAAAAAGCCGCACATCGCTGCGCTGCCGATGATCGTGCAGGGCCCCGAAGACCAGCATTCGCTGCTGCAGTATTTCATGGAAGCGTCTAACCGTCACCTGCACTGCTTCGTGCATACAGAAAGTTATGGTTCGCGCGACAGCCTCATTACGCCTGAAGTGCGCGGCGATTTCGCCGACAAGTCGATGAGCCAGATACTCAACGCGCAGATGAAGAGTATCGAATCGGCGCTGTCGGCCAAAGAGCGCCCGGTAGCCGAGTACCTGCTGAGCGATCTTTCAGAAGCTGAGATGGCGCGCTGGTTCTGCTTCTGGATGCACGTTGTCTCTTACCTGGGCTACCTGTGGGAGATCAACCCATTCGACCAGCCAGGCGTCGAGGCAGGCAAAATCATCTGCAAGAAGCTGCTGCGCGGCGAAGCCGTCGAAGAAGCCGTACAGCCGGTCTTTGACGTCGGATGATCGCCGAAACACTAATTCTCGGCGGCATTGCCGCCGGGCTGCTGATGACGGTGCGCTACCTGCGCCATCACCCGCGCAATTTTCACCGGTATTTTGCCGGGTTCAAACCGGCTCTTGCCACGCACCGCGGTCACGGTAAACATGCGGCGGTTCCTGAAAATACGCTCATCGCCTTCAGTAAATCAGAGAAGCTCGGATTTCGTTCGCACGAACTCGATGTGCGTAAAACAAAAGACGGCGAAATCATGCTGCTGCACGGGCCGCGGCTCGAACAAACCACGAGCGGCTCAGGGCGCATGGAAGATATATCATCTTTCGAAATATCGAACCTGGACGCTGCCCACTACCTGCTCAGCGAGCACCCGCAGGTAAAACACCGGTTTGAAAAAGTACCGACACTTGCCGAAGTGCTCGCGGCTATTCACCCGCAGGCGCTCATCAATGTCGAGATCAAGCGCGACCGCTGGGACTTCTCTTATGGTCTTGAAGAAGAAACGCTGCGCGTGGTGCTCGCCTCACCCGCGCGCGACCGCGTGTTTTTCTCAGGCTTCCATTTTCTGACTGTCTGGCGCTTAAAAGGAATGCGCTGCCCCCTTCCCGTGGGATTACTCGTTGAACCGGGCCTTTTCACGGATTTGAAAAACTGGCTCTACCGTTTTATTCTTTTGCCCGACAATGTACACCTGCACCGGTCGCGTGATTCGGCCGGTTACCTCCGGCGCCTGAAACGCCGCGGCTTCGGCCTTGCCTTCTGGACAGTAAACGACCTTGCGCAGGCTCAACGGCTGTTCGAGCGGGGCGCTGATGTGGTCATTACCGACCGCATGGAGTTCATTGAGCACTTTGCACCAAAGCCACCGCAACAGCGACCTTCAAAACGCGCGGCAAAGAAGAAGCCGTTACGCAAAGCAGCAGCCCGGCGGTAGTCGCCGAAGTAGCTGCAACGACCGCGTGATTTCTGCCAACGCGGCCTGGTGCATCAGAGTTTTTCTTTGAGCAGCAGCGCTGGGCTCAGCCGCGAATATACCAGCAGGAAGCTCATAAAACTGAGCATGAGAAAAATACCAAGTAAAAACTGCGCAGCGATTGCCCGCTCGAAAGCCGCGATGGGCATATTCTTTTGCGAGAAAAAACTGCTCAGGATCAGATCGGTAGAGACTGCCGGCACCAAAGCCAGCAGCGCCACGAACAGGTTCTGCATGCCGTAGTAGCTGACTATCCTAAGCCGGGTAAAACCCAGCGTTTCAAAATTGCCGATTTCATAGCGCAGCGCCCGGCAGAGAATCGCCTGCACCATTAGTATGCCAAAGGCAAAACCGATCAGCAGCAAGGCGAATGCATAAAGTAAAAGCGTATTGTTTGCCGAGAGAAACTTTTCATAGCGGACAAAAACCGCCATCTCGACGTATGCCAGCAGGTAGAGAACTCCTGCCAGCGACCACATCACGGGTGCGCGTTTGAGCCCCAGTCGCCAGAACTGTATCATTTGATGTCGTTTTCGGGGTTGTAGACTGTCATATCGGCAACCTTGTCGCCCGAGCTGATATCCACAACCTTCACACCCGAGGCAGTTCTGCCCTGCACGGTGATTTGCTTCACCTCGCTGCGCAGCACCATACCTGACAGCGTTGTGACAATCACTTCGGCGTTGTCGGTCACGGTCCTGATGGCGACGGCCTTGCCGGTTTTTTCCGTTGCTTTAAAGAAGGCCATACCTTTACCACCGCGGCCCTTGCTGCCAAACTCGTCGTATTTAACGCGTTTGCCGTAACCGCTTTCGCTGATGACCAACAGGTACGATTTGTTGCCTTTCACAACGTCGAGGCCGGCCATGTGGTCCTGGCCTTCGAGCGTCATGCCGATGATACCCGAAGCCGCCCTGCCCTGCGCGCGCATCTTACCGAGGTTGGTGCGCAGGCCGGCGCCTTCGGCGGTGGCCATGAAGATGTCGTCTTTGTCATCGACAATCGCGACATCGACCAGGTAGTCCTTTTCCGATGCCTTGAACTGCATCGCCATGACCCCGCCCTTCTTGGCGTTCGCAATCTGCGACAGCTCGAGCTTCTTGATGATGCCCTGTTGCGTCAGCATCAGCAGGTACTTTTTCTCGCTAAACTCGGTGACCGAGCGGATGACCGTCACGACTTCGTCGGCGCCGAGGCTCAGGAAGCCCTTGATGTGCTTACCGCGAGCGTCTTTCGACGCCTCGGGCACTTCGTAAGCCTTCATGTAGAAGACCTTGCCGCGGGTTGAGAAGAACAGCAGGTAATCGAGACTCTGGCAGAAATGGACATGCTTCAGCGCATCTTCTTTTTTGCCGCCGGAGATCACTCCCTTGCCGCCGCGGTGCTGCCGCTTGAAAGTATCGAGTGGCATACGGCGAATATAGCCGCTTTCGGAAATCGTGATAACTTCATTCTCATTCTGGATCAGGTCTTCTGTATCCATCTTAAGCGATTCGGCATCGACGAGCGACACTTCTGAGTGGCGGTCAACGCCGTGCTTCTGCGCAATAACGCCCAGTTCGCTCTTGATAATGCCGTACATCTTACCCTCAGACTTGAGGATAGCTTTCAGCTCGCCGATCAGCTTCTTGATCTCGTTGAGTTCTTCAAGGATCTTCTTCGATTCGAGGGAGGTCAGTTTCTGCAGGCGCATCTCGAGAATCGCGTTCGCCTGTATCTCTGACAGTTTGAAGCGCTTCATCAGGGACGAACGCGCGATATCGACCGTCTCGCTCTTGCGAATGATCTTGATGACCTCGTCGATAAAATCGAGAGCGATCTTAAGACCTTCGAGTATGTGCGCGCGTTCTTCTGCTTTTTTCAGGTCGTAGCGCGTGCGCCGCTCGACTACCTCGCGGCGGTGCGCGATGTAGTGCTGCAGCATCTGCTTGAGGTTCAGCAGTTTGGGCTCATTGTTGACGAGCGCCAGGAAGATAATACCGTAATTGATCTGCAGCGCCGTATGCTGGTAAAGCTGGTTCAGCACAATATTCGCCTGCGCGTCTTTTTTCAGTTCGAAGACGATACGCATTCCCGTACGGTCAGATTCGTCGCGTATTTCTGAAATCCCCTCGATCTTTTTGTCGTTCACGAGGTCTGCGACCCGGGAAAGCAGGTCGTTCTTGCGTACTTCGTAAGGGATCTGCGTGACGATGATTGCCTCGCGACCACGCGAGCTTTCTTCGATGTTTGCTACCGCGCGGATCTTGATCGAACCACGACCGGTTGTGTAGGCATTTTTTAATCCTTCTTTACCGATGATAATACCGCCGGTCGGAAAATCCGGGGCAGGAATCTTCTTCATCAGGTCTTTGATGCTCGCGTCGGGATTTTCAATCAGCAGCTCAATTGCCGAGATAACTTCTTTCAGGTTGTGCGGGGGGATCTTCGTCGCCATACCCACCGCGATACCCGACGAACCATTGACCAGGAGGTTAGGCCAGGCAGCGGGCAAAACCTTGGGTTCGCGCCGCGTGCCGTCGAAGTTATCCGCGAAATCTACCGTTTCTTTGTCGATGTCTTTGAGCAATTCTTCTGCCATCGAGGTAAGCCGCGCTTCGGTATAACGATAAGCAGCCGCCGGATCGCCGTCGACTGAACCGAAGTTACCCTGCCCGTCGATGAGCAGTTCGCGCATCGAAAACTCCTGCGCCATGCGCACCATGGTATCGTAGACGGCAGAGTCGCCGTGCGGGTGGTAGTTACCGATGACTTCACCGACAATTTTCGCCGACTTGACGTAGGCGCGGTCTTGCCGCCAGGCACGCTCATTCATCGCGTGCAGAATGCGCCGGTGCACGGGCTTCAAACCATCGCGTACATCGGGCAGCGCGCGACCGACAATAACACTCATCGCGTACGCAAGGTACGACTTCTTCATCTGGTCTTCGATTTCGACCGGGATTATTTCTTTTGCGACAGTGGTTGGCAGCTTCGCTTCATCGCCGCCAGAACCCTTGCCTTTGCCTTTCGCCATGTGACATAATAGAGGGAACTTTCAGGCGGTCGACCAAAAGAAACATACGGAAGCTTTCCGCTAGCTGTTACAGATGACCGCAAAATCGCTATAAGCGCGCTGCAGGGCGCGCGCGGAGCTCATGAAATTCCCGGACTTCTGCAGCCGGGTAATCAGCTCGCGCACGAACCCGGCGTCCTGGAAGTCGCTGACCAACCCCAGAGGGGTCATCACCCTGCCCGCAGGCAGCTGCGCAATATCCAGCAGATGGGGTGAATCAAGGCACGAAAGGTGCAGGTAGGTATCGCCAATGCCAGGCGGCACTGGCCAGGGGTTATCGGCCTGCCAGCAGATACGGCCGTCGATGACTTGTCCGTGCCCGCGGTAGATCACCATGTCCCAGTGGCGGCGGGCCAGCGCGCTCTCAGCGCGGCGGGCCGTCAGTTGCCCGTAGATATGGCGAAAGCGGCACCCCCCGGGCCCCCGCGACCAGAAGTCGAGGTTGTCCATCAGCTGCGGCAAGGCCGGCCCGTTCAGGTTGGTAACCACCAGGATATCCCTGATCTCGCGTTCGCGCCCCCGAACGAGATCGGTCATGCGCTCTGCTTCGAGCACCAGCCCGCATTCCAGGCCAAAGCTGCGCACCTGCGACAGCAACTCGCACGACCGGTCGATGATCGTGATACGCAGCCTGCCGTAGCGCAGCTTGAGGCGCGAGAGCAGGACGCGCAACTCCGCCGAGCGCGCGGGTACGACGCGGGCAGCGACGGAACCGCCGAACTCGGCGTGTACCACGTAACGGTCCGCTGTCGCGTGGATTGTCACCGCGATCTCGTCGTCAGGCAAGCCATAGCGGGCAAGCCTCACGAGTTCACGCAGCACATGGATCTCGACCTGGCGTGGTCGCGCACCCCGCAACCGGTCGGCAATCGTTACCACAAGGCCATGCCGACGCCTGAGCCAGGGAGTGAGGTTGCGAGCAGATTTGAGGCGCTCGAGCCGCAGAAGGCTCGTGTAATCGTCCGTAACAATCGCAGCGATTCCGGTGCGTTGCGCAATACCCAGGCGGGCGTATTGGGTTTCGGTCAGAAGCCAGTATTTCAGAATCGTGCTCCCTTGGAGTAAGATTCACACTTACGCAACGCGACGGCCGCGCGTTCAAAGTTGGGCGCAAGGTTGAGCGCCAGCGCGAACGCGGCTTTGGCCTCGGTAATCTGCCCGGTGTTGTAAAAGACAATGCCGTCGGCGTACGCACGCAACGCGGCGGGGGCCACCGGTATGTCTGACTGCGCCCAGCGCTCACGGTTGAGGCGTCCTTCGATACGCGCGAGAAGCGCCCGGGCGCGCGTGTTCTGCGGGTCTTCTTCCAAAAGCTGGCGCAGTACGCCCAGCGCACCTTCGGGGTCTGTCTGCGAGAGTACGAGCGCTTTCTTGTACAGGGCCTCTATATATTCTGCGGGCTGCACTGCCTTCTTCAGCAGCGTTGTCTTCTCTGCGAGTTCTTTCTCAAGCTGCGCGATAGCCGGGTTCTGCGGATCGATAAACTTCAGTATCTCGAACAGGCGGCGTGCTTCGTACGCGTTGGTATCTTTCAGGCGGTAAATCGCTTCGATGAGATCGCGCACAATACCGTCTTTTCGCTCGGGGTTGAGGATGATTGTGCACGAAAGAATATGCTGGTTCGACAGGCGGTTTTTCGGAAAGACCTCGGTAATCGCACCGAAATGTTTGAGCGTCGCCTGGCAATCGCGCTGCCGGTAGCTGGTAAGCCCCAGCGTGGTCAGCGATTGTACGAAGGCATAATACGGCGAATCACGCGTGATGAATTCTTCGTCCTGCCGCAGCATTGACTCTTTGGCTTTTTGTAACAGCGCCTCGGCCTGTTTCTGTGTCTCGGCCTGCTTGAACTGCTGCGCGATGGCGATCACCGCTTCAAGGTCTTCGATCGCCGCGGGGTAGTTCTCGAGCAGTAACTGCACCATCGCCGACTGGTAGCGCCGCTCGAGCTCCTTGAGTTTTTCGGCGAACAGGTTTTCTTCCTGCGCGCGGCGTGCAGCCATAGCTTTCTTAATCAGGGCATCCCAGTCGGCAAACTTCGGGTCGAGCGCCTGCCCGATACGGTACTGGTCGATCGCCTGGTCGTACTCTGCCTTGCGAAACGATTCATTACTGCTCTGCAGGTACTCTTTCGCAAGATTGCGCCGCTCGTTCTTGCCCAGCTGCTGCTGCATGAAGTCGATCAGCGCAGCGCGGCGTTCAATTGCCTGCCTGTTCTGGGGCTCGATGCGCAATATCTGGTCGTAGACAGACACTGCCTGCGCGAAGCGGCGTTCTTTTTCATATTTTTCGGCCTGCCGGAAAAGTACGGTCAGCTTCTGTGCACTACCCTGCTGCTTCAGCATACGCTCGGCTTCGGCATAACCCATCTTCGCATCGAGCGAGTCCGGAGCAACCTTGAGCGCCGTGCTGTAGTGGTGCATCGCCTCGGGGTATTTACCCGCGTCCATGGCAACCTGCGCCTTCTGCATACTCTCTTCGTATTCTTTGCGTTTTTTGTCCGGTAGCTTCTCGAGTATTACCTTGGTATTGTCGCTGCGTTTTTTCCTGATCAGGTCACGCAGCGGCGGAATTTCCGGGTGCTCGGGATACAGCGCCTCGGCCTCGTCGAGTTCACGGTCTGCACGCTCGTATTTTTCGAAGACAATCAGCTTGCGGGTATTGCGTATATGAATCTGAGCTGTCAGCCAGTCAGCATAGGCGAGCCCATGGTGCAGAACGGTGGGCACCCAGGTGGAATCAATATCGAGGGCGGCAGAAAGACTGTCTTTCGCTTCGGCAAAACGCTTCTGGTGGTAGGCGGCAATACCCGCCTTGGTCAGGTTTTTTACCTCGTCATACGTCTGCGCCGCAAGCGGGAGCGGCAACAGAATCAGAACGAGAAAACTCCGCATCAGCCGTGAGCAGCCAGTTCTTTCGGCAGCTTGAAGATAACGTCCTCTTCTTTTATACGCAGTTCACGCACAGAGGCAAAACCAAATTCTTTCTGCAACCGCTCGGTAACCTGCTGCACCAAAATTTCCGGCGCTGAAGCGCCTGCGGTGATACCGATGCCCTTGACCACGCCGGCAAGGTGCTCAGGCAGAATGTCGGCCGCGCTGTCGATCAGGTACGCGCGGCTGCCTTCTGATTCGGCGAGTTCTTTCAGCCTGTTGGAATTACTCGAGTTGCGCGAGCCGATCACAAAGACCACGTCGGTCTCTGGCGCCATAGCCGACACCGCTTCCTGCCGGTTTGTCGTGGCATAACAGATGTCGCTTGAACTTGGACCTTCAATCTGCGGAAACCTGGCCTTGAGCAATTCAATGAGTCCGCGCGTATCTCGCACCGACAAGGTGGTCTGCGTCAGATAAGCCACCTTCGCCCCGGGTTCGATCTGCAGCTTATCGATATCTTCCGCTGTTTCGACGATTGTCATCTGGTCTGGGGCTTCGCCGTGCGTACCGCGCGCTTCGATATGGTCTTTATGGCCAATCAGTATGATACGATAACCTTCGCGCGCGTAACGCCGGGCTTCGATGTGTACCTTGGTCACCAGTGGGCAGGTTGCATCCAGGATGCGGAGGTTCTTCTGTTTTGCTTCTGAAACGACTGCGGGCGAAACCCCATGCGCGCTGAAAATCACCGTCTGGTTGCCAGGAATTTCACCGATTGTGTCGACGAAGATGACGCCTTTGGCGCGCAGTCCTTCTACCACATGCCGGTTGTGCACAATTTCATGGTGTACATACAGCGGCGTACCGTATACCTCGAGAGCCTTTTCGACGATTGAAATAGCACGGTCAACGCCCGCGCAGAATCCGCGTGGGGCCGCGACGATGATTTCTTTCATTGTTTACTCCTGCGCTTCGCCCTGCGCTGTCAAACCGAAGCATACCGGCGATGATACGAGCTCAACCTGGCTGAACTCTGCGGCTTTTTCCAGCACCGAAAGTAAAACGCTGTCGCACTGTTTTTGGCGTTTTACAAAATCCGAGGAATCCGGGAGCTTCTCTGGCAGTAGCAGCGAGAGTGTCGCCCGGGCGCGCCTGCCCTCTGGCGTCACTGCTCCGCGCTGCGCGACCAGGTCTGCCTGCCTGTATTTACTGGCCTGCCGACCATCATCGTGCGGGCGCTGTATGGCACGCACCTGAAATCCCCTCGCTTCGAGATAGCGTGTGACGAGTCGTCTGCGGCGCGCTTCTGCCCAGCCATCGCCAGAGGGAGTATACTCGGATTCGGTTATTTTTTTTGCAAGGTCGCTCAACGGAACGTCCTGGCGGTTACAGGCAAAAAGGATGGAAAAAAGAACAGGGTAAAAACGCAATTTCAGTAGTCTTTGCGCTGCCTGCCGTTATTAATTTTGCTGAGCAGCATCACGCTGACCGTACCACCAAGCACAGCCGCGATGATATTGACGTTGCTGATATTAAGGCCATTCTGCAGGAACTTGATAATATCTGACAGCAGTCCCTGGAGCAGAAATGCCCCCAGAATGGAGCCAATGAGCGCCACCACCGCGCCGCCCACAAAACCGCCGAAAAGATCCAACCGCTTGAAAAAGAAGAAGAACCAGCTAATCGCCGCGGCGAGAGCAAGATAGACCAGAAAATCGATAAGGTATTTGGCAAATTCCATGGTGAAACCCTATAGTAAGTTTCGGTATTTCGTTCAGGCGGCAGAGCATTATTTTACAGCACGGCGCGCAGTTGCCGTATTTTTTTTGGCACTGCCTGGCTCTTGGACAAAGAGTGTTTTCGCGTCACCAGGCAATTTGAGTTCACCGGCGTCAAACGCCGCAACGTGGGTGGTCGAATTTTTTGCGGCTTTTTTCGCCCGCGCTGCCAGTTCGGTCAGCCGGGAAAAATCGGGGACTGTATCCGCAGTAATACGGTCGATGATGGCAGTCGAAATGTCGAGCAGTGGGAAAGAGCGGTAACTTCCCTGCCTGTCGGTGCCACGGTACCCACCGGCGCGCAATTCAGCAGCCGTAAAAAAGACGCGTGTCTCGCGGCGAAAATCGCGGCGCAACCTGCGCGCGGCAGCAGCGACGGCAGTCTTGCTGCCAAACAGCAGAAAATCGTCGCCACCGATATGGCCGACAAACAGTTGTTCACGCGACGAATTGGCCCGCAGTCCATAAAGAATTTTCGCCACGCACTGGATGGCATCATCTCCTTTTTTAACTCCCTTTTCGTCATTGAAAGGTTTGAAGTGGTCGAGGTCGGTATAGGCCGCCGAAAACGGTTTCTTTTTCTGTAGCCTGAGATAGAACTCCGTCTCAATGGCCGCGTTACCCGGCAGTCCGGAAAGCGCCTGGGCATTCAGCTTGCGGCGGGTCTGGAAGAGGATATTCTCAATCTTCGCAATGAGAAACCGCGGTATCACCGGTTTGAGCACGTAATCTTCAATACCCGACTTAAAAGCTTCTTCAATAACCTGCAGGTCGTCTTCACCAGAGAGCAAGAGGACAGGCACGAGCGCCGTTTCAGGGTTCTGCTTCACCAGCCGGGTCGCCTTGATACCGTTCATGGTAGGATGATTGAGGTTGTAGTCGACAATCAGCAGAGTCGGCGCGAACTCGGCGATCAGCTGTGGCAGGCGCTCGGGGTACGAAGTAACCCGGGTCTGCCCCAGGTCTTTCAGGACTTCGCCCATCAGCCGGGCAAAGGCCAGGTCATCTTCAAGTATAAGAATTCTTTCGCTTCCTGCCATAATCCCAGTTTCGGCACCAGGCGGGCCCATCTTGCGTGTAGCGTCAAGACTAACGGGCCTGCAGGCAGGGGCCCGAAGGGCCATAAATCTCTTTCCGCCTAGCCTCGGCTTTCCATTATGCAGCGCTAAACTATGCCCGCAAACTTCAAACTGAAACAAAGTTTTTCTGCCCACGTCGACGAGGTACTTGCAGCCCGTGAGCGGCGTTTTGATGACGTCTCGAAACAGGAATCGCTGAAAAAGCAGGAACTCCTCGACCGCAAGCACGAAGGCGACCTGATTGTTTCGCGCCGTGCATTCTCGCTCGCGGACAAGATCCCCGAAGCGCTGAAGGCCATGATTCCGGCAGGTTTTCTGAACCTGGTCGAGACGGCGAAGTTCGATACGAAAAACAAGATTAACCGGTTTGAAGTTGTCTATGAGCAGAATCCTGACCGGTTGCGCATCAGCGGAGTTACCCACTACGTCCACGAAAGCGATACGAGCTCGCGGCGCGAATACGACATCACCGTGAAGGTGAATATGGCGCTGGTCGGTGGTATGCTCGAAAACCAGATCGCTTCGTCTTTCCGAAAGGGTATCGAAAAAGATTATGAAGTCATCCAAGAGCTCCTCGCACAGGGCAAATGACGGCGCGCACGGCGCCGAACATCCGCCCCTGGGCATCATTACCAACCCATACGCGGGCAAAAATGCCAGCTCATCGCACCGCAGCAAAGAACTGCAGCGGCTAATCGGCCCGTACGGGGCAGTACGCGAAAGCCGCAACCTCGACCAGCTGAAATCTATCTTGTCCGAATTTGCGGCACACAAGGTGCCGTACATTGTCTGCGACGGCGGCGACGGCACCATCCACTGGGTGATCAACACATACCTCGAGGTGCTCGGCACAACCAAACGGGAAGCAATCGAACAGCAGATGCCGATTTTTGTGCCGACCAACGGCGGCACGATCGACTTTTTGGCCAAAAAAGTGGGAGCGCATGGCGGTACATTCAAGATTCTCAAGACGCTGAATAAGCTCTTTGCTGCCGGCGAAGTGCCGCGCCCGGTACCGCTGCGTACGTTCCTGATGGAAGGTAAATACACTAAGGAGCACCTGGGCAAGTCTTACCGCAAGCTGGCATTCTCGGGCGCACTCGCGGGCATCGCGCAGAAATTTTTTAACAAGTACTACGAAAGTCACAAACCTTCGCTACAGACTATTGTCGAAGTCATCACGAAAACTTTCGCCTCGACAGCTTTCAAGGGCAGCCTGGTCGAAGGTTGTATGCCCAAAGACGTGATCAATTACTCCAATGAAGTGTTTGACCCGATCGCGGTCGACGTGAAGGTAGACGGCAAACCTGTGCCGTTCAAACGCATCAACACGCTGAACGTCGGTTCGATCGCGATCGAGATCAAGAACCTGATTAAACTTTTCTCGCAGGCCGATCGCGACGGTAAGCTGCACATGCACGTGGGCTACCTTGAACCGCACGAAGTTTTTGCCAACCTGCCGAACCTGTTTGCTGGCCGTGACTACACCGGCAAACAGCTGGTGCAGACGACCTCTGAGACCATAGAAGTACATTCACGCGAGAGCGAGGGGCTCAACCCCTGCCTTGACGGCGAACTCTTCACGGGCATGGCATCAATGAAGATCAGTGTTGGCCCCTATATACAATTCCTGGGCGTCAAAGGCGAGTGAGCACGCTGACCGCCGCAGACTTCGGCGAATTTCTCTGGGGAGCAGCAACCTCGGCTTACCAGATTGAAGGCGCGCACAACGCAGATGGCAAAGAACCTTCTATCTGGGATGCCTTCGCTCACCGCCGGCGCAAAATCAAGGGCAAAGATCATGGCGACATAGCCTGTGATCACTACCACCGCTGGCCGCAGGATGTTGAGCTGCTCGCTGAACTCGGCCTGAGCACCTACCGTTTTTCACTGTCATGGCCGCGCCTTGTCCGCGCCGATGGCAGCGCCAACGAGGCCGGATTCACCTATTACCGCAACCTGCTCCGGGCGTTGCGCGCGAAGAATATCCGCCCTTTTGTGACTCTCTACCACTGGGACCTGCCACAGTACCTCGAAGAGCGCGGCGGCTGGGTAAACCGTGACATCATACGGCATTTCACCAGCTACACTGCTCTGGTCGTGCAGAAGCTCGGGGACCTCGTGAACGACTTCATCGTGCTGAACGAGCCGATGATTTTTCTGACTCTCGGTTACCTGCTGGGCATTCACGCTCCGGGCAAAAGATCCATAAAGAAATTTTTTGCCGCGAGCCACCATGCGCTGCTGGCCCAGGCAGAAGCCGCACGGATCATCCGCTCAGTGCGTCCGGATGCGCGTATCGGCACCACGATTTCCACCACGGCCGTTTACCCCGCAAGCGAACGGCCGCGCGACCGGCTGGCCGCCGAGCGCTTCGATGTGCTGTATAACACATTCTACCTCGATCCCGTCGTCGGTCGAGGTTACCCCACCCGGCATTTTCCGTTCCTGCGCCGCATCGAAAAATTCGTAGAGGCCGGCGACATGCAGAAGCTGCAGTTTGACTTCGATTTCTGGGGCATCAACACCTACACGCGCAAAGTTGTACGCTACAGCCGCATAACGCCCGTCATCCACTGGCGTGAACTGAAAAACCCACCCGGCGCAGCGGCGAACTGCATGAACTGGGAGGTCTATCCCGAGGGACTCTACGACCTGCTCAAGAAGTTCTCCGCCTACCCCGAAATACGCGAACTGATGGTAACCGAAAACGGTTTTGCCGCAGAAGACCAGTTGGTTGCCGGCCGCGTCGCCGATGCCGAACGTATTGGTTATTACCGGGAATACATCGGGCAGGTGTTACGCGCAAAGCAGGAAGGGGTTAACGTCACAGGTTACTTCGCCTGGTCGCTGCTCGACAACTTCGAGTGGGCGGAAGGTTATCGTCCCCGCTTTGGCCTGGTGCACGTCGACTACCTGACGCAGAAACGCACGATCAAAGACAGTGGCTACTGGTTTCGTGATTTTGTCAGGGGCAGAGCCCCTGACAAAATCACTTAGCGGAAAATAATTCGCGCAGGCTGGTAGAGACGGCTTCTGCGCTTTGCGCCAGACGCTGCTGCGTTTCTTTCATGCGCTCGACTACCGGAAGCGTCTGGACTTTTTGAGACCAGTCATTGTACTGCGCCTCCAGCTTGATGAGCCGGTCTTCGAACTGGTCCATCGCCTTCTTCACCGTTTCAGTGCTCTCGTCCTGAAAGTTCCCGAATTCATATTCGATGATGTCGTCGCGCACTTTGCCTTTCGTCATCAGGTGCATTTCTACCTGAAAATATTTCTGGATGAGAGAGAAGCGGCCTTCTTTGGCGAGGCGGCGCACGCTCACCTGGAGCGAAGTCGATTTCAGCACGTGCAACGGCCGAAACTTTGCCGCGCGTTCGACCAGGTCATGGTCTTCTGCCAGGCGCAGGCTCTCGTCGAACCCCCCGATACGGTCAAACAGGCGTTTGGTAATAAAGATGCAGAAACCGGCTGCACGCGGGTTACTGTTCGCGCTCATGCGAACTGTCAGATTTGTAAAGGCAAAGAGAATCTTGTCCAGCCGAAGGTCTGAGATCGGGTAAAAGGCGCAGGTAGCAAGATCGATATACTGTTCATCCATTTCCTGCACGGCCTTAAAAAGAAAATCATCTGGCAACACAACGTCTGCATCGAAGAAAAAGAGATATTCCCCGTTGGCGACAGCCGCCCCGCGGTTGCGCCCCACACCCGGCATACCTCCGTCAACGACGCGCGCCCCGTATTCTTCGGCCAATTGCCGCGTGCGGTCCTTGGAGCCGGCATCGGCTACGATGATTTCAAAGTCGCGGAAAGTCTGCTTTTTGAGCGATGACAACAGCTGCGGAAGATCGCGCTCTTCATTGAGTGTGGGAGTTACCACACTGACCCGGATTTTTCCCATCCGCCAGCCTTAAGCGGCCGAGTCTTTCCGTCGAGTCAATTAGCGGCCGTCGCCACCACCGAGTTTCTGCTTGAGGAAAGTGCCGGTCGACTTGCTTTTCTGCACCGAACTTTCCATGTAGCCGAACTTGGTTTTGAGCTTTGTTTCGTATGTCTTCACATGCTCTTCCTGGCGTTTGATATCTTTATCGATCTGCTTCACCCGCTCGGCATTCGATTTGATCTGCTCTGAAATCAGACCGCGTGTAAAACGCGTGTACGGTTCGAGAAAATTCTCTGTGACATGCGCGTAACCGTTGTCTATCCGCAGGTCGCCGTTGGTGTCGATGGCAAAGAGCTCTTTCACCGCAGTCGGGTGCTCTGCGAGAGCCTGCGCGAGTTTCGCCTCGTCGACTTCGAGATAACCTTTGATAACCTCTTCGCGTTTGCCGCCGATGGCGCCCGTCGAGATGCCGATCTGCGCGAGCGTGCG
Organism: Turneriella sp.; assembly: GCA_046346875.1. Classification (GTDB taxonomy): domain Bacteria; phylum Spirochaetota; class Leptospiria; order Turneriellales; family Turneriellaceae; genus Turneriella. The sequence goes on from JAXMHG010000003.1 coordinate 55,503, forward strand.
CAGGTGCGGTTCGCGGTTCGTCGGATAAGCATTCGAAGTATTCACTTTGAGACCGTTAACCAGCTGGCGTATCGTCGCATTCGTCGCAAGAATTCCCGATTCTTTACGCATCTCCTGGAATTTGCCTGCTTCCTTTACGCGCGCCGATTTCGCCACTTCTTCGGCGAATTGCAGCAGGTCGTTGTAGGCCTTAACGAAGCCGAGCACCTGCTTTTTTGCGGCGTCGTTGTCGTTCAGAATTTCTGTCTGGATGTTATCGGGCGAGGTCTTGAGCAGGTTGAGCGAAACCCCTTCGATGATATCCGCCAGATTATTGTTCGATTTGCGGCTGATGTCGATGCCGTCGATCTTGAGCTGCGCGTTTTGCGCCGGACGCAATAGATTCGGGAACACGCGGCGCTGCTCTTCTTCGCCAGGTGTCTTGTCTTTCTGCTCTTTCGCATGGTCGATCTTCGGCTGCGGTTTTACCGCGTAAGTAAGTTCGACGGGCTCAAAGAGGATATCCGCGCCCTGCGCATAAAAATCGACCGCGGTTAAATCTTTCTCGACAGGTATTTGTTGTGCGCCGGCTTTGCCTTTCAAAGAAATTTTTTCTTCGCGGCTGCCATAACGCAGCACAACGCCATAATCCGAATCGCGGAGCATCTCTTTCTTGCGTGTGCGCGTGATATTATAGGTCTCGAGTTCGATGCCTTTAATATTGATATTGTCTTTGATGCCGTCAGACAGGCTGTCGGGCGCATCGTCGTTATCGATGCTGTCGGCAGGCGACAGCGCCGCGACGGAAATCTTCGTCAGACGCTTGCCTTCGGCGCTCAGTTGTGTCGCGAGAAACCGGTAACGGCCCACAGAATTTTCAGGAACACTGAGCGTTTTTTTATCTTCGGCCGCAGTCGCACCTTTACCCGCGGCATTTTCGAGCTGCGCAGCATTGACCAGCCAGCGTTCGCTTTCGGATGTCTCGGGTTGTTCGGCGGGATTTTTTTTATCGCCGTCTTTTTTCTCTGCCGGTTTCGGTTCTTTACCAAAATCCGGAGTCACCGCAGTACTGATAAGGCCGAGACTGCGCAAAAGACCATCCGGATCTTCGATTTTTAACAACGCGTCTTCGCCCTGCGCAATGGTGTCGATGATGAGAATTGCTTCGTTTTCTTTGATTTGTACCAGCTTGGGGGTTAACTGTTTGCCGTGGTATTTCTGTATATGCTCGCGCAGCGACTGCAAAGTGCCGCCGTTGAAAGTCGATTCTACACCGCCGATTTTCAGCTTCGCGGCTGGTAACTTTTTACCTGGCGCGACGGGTGCCGTGGCAAAACTCAGGTTCGAAGCGAGCTTGAGAATATTCAGCGTGTGTTTCGAAGGCGGTGCATTCTTACGCACGGTGCCGTCGATGATGCCAGCCGGATTCGCGTTGAGTTTTTTTTGCTCAAACGCCGCTTCGAACGAAGCCATGGCATGCAGAGCATCCTGCAGAGTCTTCGTGCGTTTTCTGAGTTCGGTCAGTGCCTTTGATGTGTCAGACAGGTCTTTTTTATTACCCTCAAGCCGGACAATCGGGGCTTTTTCAACCTCGACGAGCTTGCGTACCAGATCTTTGGTGTCTATTCCCGACGCGAGACCGGGCATTTGTGGCGCTGGCATTTGTGTTGGCTCCCTCGGGGGTTATGTCCCCTATCCGCTTTTCGGCGGATTTCGCCAATCCCACAAGCGTTTTTCGTAAAAAAGGGGTGGATATCCACCCCTTTACGGCTCTTTCTGCCAGGGCTGCCGGTAGCAGCCCGGTTAAGAGTTTAGAGTTTTTTCCAGACCTGCGTGCGGCCGAGAAGCGAGAAACCGATAAAGCCGCGCACTTTGAGGCTGTTGCCCTCGCGCTTGATTTTGCATTTATATGTTTTGCCGTTTTTCGGATCGAGAATTGTGCCGCCCTTCCATTCGTCGCCGTCTTCTTTGAGGTTCCACAGAATGGTCATACCGACGACTTTTTTGCCGTTATTTTCGCCCTTGCATTCTGTGCATACGGGATCCGGATCTTCGTTTGGTTTACGGTTGAGCAGTTTTGTGACTTTACCGTAAGCAACGCCATTGTGAACCCAGATGTTCACATGCGAACGCGCCTGGCCTGTTTCGTCGTCGATGGTCATCCATGTGCCCGAAATGTCTTCTGCCATGAGCCCTGTTGACAATAGGCCGAATGCTACCATACCCAGTAAGATTTTTTTCATTGAATTTCCTCCGCTTAGTGGCTTAACGCCAAAAGGTTATCGGCTCAGGTCACGCGCCATGAACCGGGGTCAAGCATTATTGATCGCTTTCAGGGCCATTTCGAGCGCTGGTAACAGCTGCGCTTTTTTGGCACGCTGGCTTTCGGGCTGAAATGCGAGTAGATAATCGGCGATACCATGCGAGTCGTCCGCCGGCCTGCCGACGCCGATGCGTATACGGTGAAAATCCCCGGTGCCGATGACCGCCATGATACTTCGTAAACCATTGTGCCCTTTATGGCCGCCGCCGAATTTATAACGAACCTCGGCTACGGGTAATTCTACCTCGTCGTGTAAAACAATCAGGTGGGATGCCTCCACGTTATGTTTTTTCATCGCCTTCACCACGCTCTGCCCCGAGAGATTCATAAAAGTCTGTGGCTTTAAAAAGAAGAAGAGCATATCGCCCTCTTCGCTCTGCCCCGTATGCGCCTCGAGCGCCTTGTTCGGGCTGTAGGTGACACCGGGAAAAACCTCGTCCAAAGCCATGGCTCCGGCGTTATGCCGCGTGAACCGGTATTTATCCCCCGGATTCATCAGGCCCGCGAGCAGCACTTTTTTCGGCACGGTGGGTTAGTCTGAATTTGCCCTTATGCCGCCATTTCTTTTTTGGTTGCAAAAGCCACTGCGCATCGTATAACGGTGAGCCGGTTTCTGGGACGTACGGGCTTTCTTTTTCTAGATTTGAACCAATGTAACAAAACCGGAAGCCAGGGAAGCGCGGCCAAAAGCTGTCCTAAACCCGACTTTGGCGCGTTTGCGCTGCCGCCATCCATGGCCGCGCAAACCCCGGTGCCTCGTGCACCAGGGCATAAAAGTAGGGGTACACCCCGAAGAGTAATGCGCGCCTCGAGGCTTCCAAAACTATTTGCGGGTTCAATTCTGCAAATGACAACGGCGCCCCGGTACCGGCATTTTTTTTACCATGCATAACCTCAAAGATGAGGAGCTGATCCGTGAACTCAAACGCGCCGAACTCGCCGAACACCTGATCGGCGAAACCGGCCGGCCCGAAAGCGCGCAAAAGATTTTTGCGATACTTGTCGACAGGCACCACCGTCCATTCACCCGCCTCGTCGCGCTGCGTTATCCGGTCGATGGCGCGAGCGCCGATGAAATCACGCAGGATTTCTGGCTCGAGTGTTACTCCGCCCTGCCCCGCTACAACCCGGAGCGCCCGTTTTTATCGTGGGCGACAACGATTCTTTTTCGGACTGCTGAGCGGTTTCTCAAAAAGCGCCGCAAAGAAGTACAGCTTTCGCCGCAGAACGAGTTTTTCGACATGCAGACCTCGAAAAGCGCAGGTATTGAAAACGAAACCCTCGACCGCAGCCAGATCGAGGGTATGTTGGTGGCCCTGCGCCAGTTGCCTGCCGATCTCGCGTTGATCATCCAGTTGCGTTTTTTCGAACAAAAGAAAATCGAAGATATCATGGCCGCGACGGGGCTCGCCCGTTCGACGGTATTCGAGAAATTGAATCTCGCTTACAAAAAGATGCGCGCCCTGATGGGCGAAAAGCCGCCGCCCTAGAGCAGCTCTTTGGGAGCCTTTTCGCGCAATTCTTTGATGTCGCCCAGGGCTTCGCGTTTAGCGACCAGCAAGACGCCGTTATCTTCAACCAGCACACAGTTTTCGAGGCCCAAAAGCGCAATCGTCAGGTTGGTTTTTATGATATTTCCCTTGGCGCGGTGGCTGATGATATTACCGCTGATGACATGATTGCCCGTGGCATCAGCGGGGTAAATACGCGAGAGCGCATCGAATGAACCGACATCGTCCCAGGAGAAATCCGCCTGAATGAGGCCGACCTTCTTGGTTTTTTCCATGATGGCATAGTCGACCGAGATATTCTGCATTTTCGGAAAATTCTTTGCGAGATTTGCCGGGTTTTGCGCAGAAAGATCGGCCAGTTTCAGCATCTCGCCCTGGTAGATACGATAGTCTTCGCGTATGCGGCCGAGAGAAAAGATAAACATGCCGGAATTCCAAAAGTGGCGCTCGGTCGTGAGATAATGGTTGGCCGTCTGGTAGTCGGGCTTTTCGCGAAAGCTCGAGATTGCGCTCATGCGCGGCGCGACCTCGATACCCGCCTCGATATAACCGTAACCGGTTTCAGCACGCGTCGGTTTTATGCCGATGCACCAGATACGTTCGCCGGCGCGCGCGAGCGCTAATTTGACGGTTTCTGCCCATTGCTCCGCCTGCCCGATGTGGTGGTCGGCGGCGAGTATGACGGCACCCGATTGGTCGTCGGCGCCGTGTTGTTTGAGGTACGAGGTAAAATAAGCGATAATTGGCGCCGTGTTGCGCGCGGCGGGTTCGATGAGATACTGTTTCTTATCGAGCTTCACGATCTTTTGTATCTTGGCGGCGAGATCTTTGTTCGTACCGATATAGATGCGATCGGGCGTTGTCAGCAACCGCGCGCGTTCAACGGCTTCTTCGATGAGAGTTCGTTTGCTCGCGATGTTGATCAGCTGTTTCGGCCGGTTGACGCGGCTCAGTGGCCAGAGCCTCGTGCCCGAGCCGCCGGCCATGATCATCACAAACGGCTTGCCGTTGTGCACGAATTCTTTTGTAGCTTTTACGGGTTTTGCCGGTTTAGCGTTGCCTTTGGGCTCCGCCGATTTCTCCGCCTGCTTCGTTTTTGTCTTCGTTGCCATTACGACCTCGTGCTGATTCCTTTTCGTTCGGTGGTATGATGGATATACGTTTTTCTGTGCCGTGCGCGGACGCGTCGAGAATGACCTGCCCCGCGCGCGTCGCGATTTTTTCAATCTTGTAGTATTCGAGTAATGTCGGATTTTCGGCCATGAGCGCGGACATTTTTTCTGCCTTGGCGAGGTCTTCCATGTTGCGCTTGCGCTCCACCGAGAGTTCGGCTTCTTTCTCGATTTGTGCCAGCAGGGCGCGGCGATCAGCGGCCGCAACCTGCTCCAGGTTACGGGTCTGCGCGGCGTAGATCTCGCTGTCGGGCACATGGATCTCGCGCAGCTCCACTTTCTTCAGCCGGTACCAGGGTGTGCGAAGCTGCGCGTCGAGCCGCTTTTGCAGTTCGGGCAAATTGGCACCGTTGAAAAAAGAGGTCAGCTGGATTTTCAGCCGTTCGAGCTGCCGTTCATCGGTATTCAGGTTAATGAAGTACTCTGCCGCGAGAAACTGTAAGCTTTCTTCGACAAAACGATCGCGTTCGGTGGGGCGCATCTGCAGTGCTGCGAGCGCAGCCGTTGCCTGTGCCTCGTCGATTTCACCCTCAATACGCAGGCGCATATGAACATAAAAAAGATCGTTGAGCCTCAGGTACGCGCTGTAACGCAGGGGCAAACGTACACGCACTTCCTGCAGGCGCGGTGCAGTTTCGAGCTGGTAGCGCCGCCAACGGCCGGGTACAAACAGCGTTGGTACAAAGGTATAACCTGAAGAAAAAGCCTGTAACTCGGTCGCGGTGGAAGAACTGCCAGTGGCGCGCTGCAGGAATACCAGGTGCCCCACCGGAACAGAAAGTACGTCAAGGTAGATGACACTGCCTACCGAGGCAATGGCCAGAATCTGCAGCGCTCTCCGGAAAAAATCGCCGAGCATATTGCGATGGGGTTATTAACCCCCGGCTATTCTTCCTCGGCGCCGGTTTCAGGATTGTGCAGCCTGATGGGGCGTTCGGGCGAAATAGTGGTTACTGCATGCTTGTAGACCAAGGTCTGCTTGTGGTCGTGCTCGAGGACGATCGTGAAGTTGTCAAAGCTCACGACCCGGCCCTTGATCGGGACTCCATTCGAAAGATAGATGGTAATCCCCATCTTTTCTTTGCGGATCTGGTTAAGGATAAAATCCTGGAGGTTATTTTTCGTCATTGGACACGTACCTGCATGAAATCCCGGGCAAGCGCGGCAATTAGCTCATGTTCATAAGACGGGTCAACTGTTTTTGTAAATGGCTGTTTGGCGGAGCTATTGCGGAACCAGGTCATTTGCCGCTTAACGAGCTGCATAGTGTTGGTGATGATGCTCTGCTCCACTGAGGCCAGCTGCTCAGTATTCAACTCTGCCGGTAAAAGCCCGGTGCTCGCGTAGGCGTCGAAAAACTCACTGGTACCTATACCTGTGAGCGCCGGCAGCGTGTGCCAGTCGAGGCCCGCGGCAAGTGCGCTGCGGACGACAGCATCTGCCTCACCAACCATGCCCGCGGCAAACATCTGCTTCAGGCGGAAACTTACACGCTCGCGCAGAACTTCGCGCTGCGGCACAAAGACAAGCATCAGTATTTCGAATTCATCGGCGATCCCGCCGGCGCGCGCGATGCTGCTGATCGGACCACCGTGCGCCAGGCAGAGCATGAGCTGGCGGTTCAGCCGTACCCGGTTGTGCTGGTGCACGCGTGCAGCTGCAACAGGATCGATGGCATTGAATTTTTCCCATGCTTCTGCCTCGGACATCTCTTCGACCTGGGCGCGAATCGTCTCAGGCACAGGAATCGCGGGCAACAAACCATCCAGCAACGACTGGATGTAGAAATAAGTTCCCCCGCAGACCACGGGAATCCTGCCTTGAGCAAGTGAGCGAGCGATCGCCTGGCGGGCATCGGCCACGAATGTACCGGCCGAATAGACAGCATCAAGGGGAAGAAAGTTGTAGAGTTCGTGGTAAAACAGTCCGAGCTCTGCGCTGCCGGGTGAGGCAGAGCTGATGCGCAGATCACGGTAAACCTGGCGTGAATCAGCGTTGATGATGGCCAACGGCAGATCGTGCAGCGATTGGTAAAGGAATGCAGATTTTCCACTGGCTGTCGTGCCGGTCAGAATGATTAAGCGGGGTTTCTGCGCCATGTGCGCCGGTTAAACCATGTGCTTGCGCACGATAGTCGCCAGCTCTTCAGCGGCTTTCATCAGGTCGTCGTTCACGACCACGTAGTCGAAATTGTTTTGCTCCATGACCTCGAGCCTCGCCAGCTCGAGCCGGCTGCGTATCTGTTCTTCCGTTTCACTGGCGCGGGCACGCAGCCGCCGCTCCAGTTCGGTCATGCTCGGCGGGATGATAAAGATACTCACCATGCGCACGGGCTTTCCCCTCAGGGTCTGCGCTCCCTGGACATCGATATCGAGAATCGGGTATTTATCCTGGGCGAAGATTCTCCTGATTTCTCTTATTTCGGTACCGTAATAATTTTCGAGTACGCGCGCGTATTCAAGAAACTCCCCGCCCTCAACTCGTTTCTCGAATTCTTCGCGCGAAAGAAAATGATAGTTGATGCCATCGGCCTCGTTGGCGCGGCGGGCCCGCGTAGTAGACGAAATCGAGTGCATCAGGCGTGGCTCTTTACTGAGCAGGACATTGATCAGGCTGTTCTTACCTGCGCCAGACGGTGCGGAGATGACAAAGATTGGACGTGAGTCCATTTCTCTTAAACGCTGCTTTGCGGTGACGCGTAAAGAAGAAAGGGGTTGCGTGGCCCCGAAAGGTAATCTTAACTCAAGGCGAGCCGGTACGCGTATACCCTGTGCCAAAGCGCTCAAGCCAGCGTATCCGTTCTTTCGCCTGGCTGTGGTAAGGACTACCAGGATACCTGAGAACCTGCTGGTAAGCGAGACGCGCCTTGTGCGTATCGCGGTGATACCAGGGGCGCTCATACAGGCTACCCAGTGTATACCACGCCCGGTCGAATGGCACCTCGTTCTTGCGCGAGGGAGTTTTGGGCTCACTGGCGAGTAACCGCGTCAGGTGTGGCAGAGCCGCTTCGAACCTGCCCTGGTCGAGCAGCAGCTGGCCGAGGCGAAAAGCTGCTAACCTGCCTTCATGGGACGAAGGTGCCAGTTCAGCAAGGTTGGCATAGACCCGCTCGGCTTCTGCCAGGCATTCGGGTTTCTGCCTCAGCTCGCGCGAGCAGGTATAATAACCGTCAGCAACCCGCAGCGATGCGGCAAGCCTGAGCGCTTCGTCCAGGTTTTCCGCTTCGGCGGCGAGTCCTGTATCACCGCGCTTCGCGCGCAGCCAGTACGACTGCAGTCGCGCCTCGCGCGAATAGTTATCTTCGCCGGCTTCCTGTGACCGGCGCAGGAACTCGAGGGCCTTGTCGGTGCGGTCGGAACGCAGGTAGAGCTGCGCGTTTTCCAGGTAAACTTTTGTCAGGGGGTTACGCACCTGTTGCTGCGCAGTTTCTTCCTCAGCGGCATTCGCCGGTTCTGCGGTCGCACTTGCTGCATCAGCCCGCGACTTTTCTGGCGGAGCAGCTGCAGCATCCGGAGTCTTGCCTTCGACAGGCACAGCCTGCACGCTGCCAGCCTGTGGTTCAGTTGTACTTTCCGCGAGGGGATTACCGCGTTCATCGTAGCGCTTACGCGCATCCAGAGTACCGGCAATGAATAATGCGGCAAAAACTGCGAAGAGGCCTAGCAGTCTCATTAGTCCATGAACTCCAGCTTTTTGCGCGCATCGCCCGTGGGGCCAGCGGTGCGCTCTGTCGTGCGAGGCATTTCAGCCGGCCTACGCGCAGCATCAGTTGTCGCAGGCCTGTTGTTACCCTGCGGACCATCAAAAATATCCCGACCTGCGCCCTGCGTGGCTGTTCGCGGCGCTGGATTCACTGCTGCGCCAGCGGGCGCCTCGCCCTGCACCACCCTTTCCGGTGGGCGCGAGCCAATCTTTTCTTTGGTCAGCGGAGCTTCGTCGTCTTCAATCGTCTTTTTATCCGGTGTCAGGCGTGGTACAGTGTAACTGTCACCCAGGTAACCGGGGGATTTCTCCTTGGGACGCAGCGCATCTTCGGATTTGAGCATTTCTTCTTTTTCACCCATGAGGTGTCCCATGGTTTCGCGGCCCATCGTCACGAAGCGCGTGTCATCGGCCGCCTGCTGGCGCGAAGGAAACTGCAGCGGATCGACTTCGACATCCTCGACGAGCTGACGCTTCTTGGCATACTCTTCGCGCATTTCCTGCAGGTAAAAAAGGTCGCGGTTGCGCTCCACCAGCTTGTAGCCGGCCGGTTTAGCATCACGCAGCCCCTTGTTGATGCCGGAGATAATAACCAGCAGAGCAATGAGCGCCGCGAAAGCTATCGAGGCCTTCTGAATAATATCCCGGATATGGGGAGGAATGCGTTCAATCAGCTTGTCCAGCGTGGGAATAATATTACCGAGAATCCGGCGCAGCATATCACTAGTATCGTAAAAAAGTGCGCAGTGAGAGCGCAATTTTTGCGGACTTATGGTAGCGAGACCGCAGGCCCCGGTGTCCCCAGAGCGGCCTTATGCTTTACACTATGTGCGCCGCACAAAATGTGACATATGCAGACTCTGAAAAAGAAGCTGCGGCGTCCAAAATACCGGTTTTGGGCGGCGTTTTCAACGGCGGCGTTGCTGCTATTGCTGGAAGTCATACCCAAGGCAGCTGCCTATGCCCGGGTCTCACCTTCTGCTCCCGTGCTACCGCAGGAAGACCTGATTCGCGACGAGGTAGTGCGCCAGGCACAATCGTTTCTGAATCTTCCTTATAAATTCGGTGGCGCTTCCCCTAACGGTTTTGACTGCGGCGGGCTGGTACTCTATCTCTACGGGCGGCACGGCTTTACCATGCCCCACGGCGTGATCTACATGAGGCCCACACTCCGCCTTACCAGGACCCCCAAGAAGGGCGATGTGATCTTCTTCCTGAATGACAACAATATCGTGGGCCATGTAGGCATGTATATCGACGAAGAACGTTTCATCCACGCCCCCAAAGAGGGCGAAGTCATCCGTTACGAAAAACTCAAACATCCTTACTGGAAAAAGCGTACAGTCGAGATTCGTTCTGTGTTCTGAAAACGTCTTGCCCGACTGCCGGTACCAAAGGGGGGAGCTCGGGCGTTCTGCTGCCTGCTCCTTATTGAGAATGAAATCTCACCTTAATGACATCTCTGTCATTTTTTTGGCCCCGCCATTCCGTGCCGCGACATAATCATGCGTACGGCAAAGCTGTACAATTAAGACCCGGCCCACCCAGTGCTCTGAAGAAGAGCCGCCAAACGGGTAACCGGGTTACAAGTGGAAAGGAGATCCAATGAAAAAGCTCATCAGCATCGCCATGGTGCTTTTGACAGCCTCAAGCGCATTCGCGTGGAAGGGGCAGACCCACAACCGCATTTCACAGGACGCAATCGACCTGCTGAACAGCATGACGACCAACCCGCAGGCGCAGGCCGCCGTGCAGAAACTGGTTTCCCGCTATGGTAGCCTGACAGCCGCGAAAAGCGCCTTCGGCAACCAGGCAAAAGACGAAGATATCCCGCAACCAAACTTTCCCCTTGGCAACGACATGTGGTTTGATGCCTGGTGGTCGTACTCTCGTAACGGCTCGCCCTCGCTGTTTGGCCTCGTCGATGTCGCCTACTACGTGGCGCTTTCGCACTTCGTCAACGCGTTCAACGCATCACCTTCTGCTGATTCACACAACCAGAAGCCAATGGGCTACAATTACTACCGTAGCCGCGCGCTCTACAACCTCGTGGGCGACAATTTTACCGGTGACTATGACTGGGTAGCAGAAGTCTACAACTACAACCTGAACCCGACCAGCGACACTATTTCACGCATGAGAAACCTGTGCGGTGGCTCCTGCCGTTTTTCGACCGGCGCCTTCGATAAAGATTACCAGGATGTGAACCACGTCTCGGGTGCAAGCGCCTGCGCGGCGCTGATCGACGGTCCTTCGGGCTACGTTGCCAGCGGTAACCTCACGCTTATCGCGCGTTGCTACCACTACATTGAAGATGCATCACAGCCACACCACGCTGGTGCCTACTACGGTAAAGACCACACAGACTTTGAAGGTTTCGTAGAAGACAACTACTACAATCCTTCGTACCAGATTAGCCAGACTGCGGCGAAACTCGCCGAAGCACAGGCTCTCTACGCGCAATTTGCCAACATGAGTGCTGAGAACGTGGTAAAGACAATGGCGCAGTGGTCTACGACCAACTGCTATGCAGTCTACACCAACGACTATACCAGCAACGAAATTGCCTGCGCCGAAAAACTGCTGCCGCGCATCCGCGCCGCTGTAGCTGCCGTAACAGCGCAGACAATCGCCCGCAGACCGTAACAGGTGAAGGCGAATTTCCTGGCAATCGCCGCGCTCTGCGCGGCGGTTGCTGTCTCGTGTAAAGGAAAGGTCACTTACGACCTCGAATCCCCAGGTATTCTGCTGCAGAGCGGCAGCTTATCTCTTCCGACAAAAGTTTTCCAATCGATGTTTGACGTGATGCGCAAGTCGCGTATCCAAGAGGGGCAAGACCCCCGTAGCGCCATATTCATGGTGGTTGCAGACCATTACCTCGCTGCCGAATACCTCAAGCGGCACTCTGGCAAACCGGATGCCCTTATCGGCGCGGAAGCCAGCAAGGTTTATTACGAGACGCTGGCCTACTACCTCAGCGAACGCAATTTAAAACAGACTTTTATGAAATGGGTGAAAAACACCACGATACCGCAGGTTCCTGAACTGCGCGCGCTATTTGACGACAAGGCTGAAGCCGCCTATACCAACATACCGCTGCGCCGCGCACAGGCCGACACACTGGTGCTGGCGCGCTACGGTGAAGCCGGCGATAAAACGCTCACCTACTCGCGGCTTTTCGATTCTTTACCGCACGCAGGCCAGCTGCACCTGTTTACTTCTCCTGATCGCCGCTCACTCGAAGAGCTGGTGGCGGCGCAGCTAAGACGTGAATTTTTTGACGAATACGTGGCGAAAGCAGGTGAAGGCGATAAATCGGAATACCTCGCGCTCAGGCAGCTGGTCGAGAACAGCATCTACTCTCGTGCCCTGCGCTACGAAATGGGTATGGAGAATGCCAACCCGCACGCCGAGAACAGCGCGGTGAAAGAACGGGCAAAATCCGTTTCTTTCAGCAAGGTGAAAGAATACTACGCCGCCAACAGAGACAAGTACAAAGAAGTGCAGACTGTCGACTGCCGTCATATACAGCTGAAGGATTACGACCTGGCCATCAACCTGCGCGACAAGATCGACCAGGGAACTGACATGGTGGCGCTGGTAAAAAAGCACTCGCTGGCAGCGGACAAAAATAGCCCGGAACCGGGACTGATCAAAGGCATAAAGAACGATACTGAACTGCATAAAAGACCTCGCCTCGAAACCCTCTGCATGATGCCCAAACAGGGTGAGTCAGAGGTCGTGCGCGACGGTGATTTTTTTCACGTCGTCAAGGCGGAGCGCCGCACCGATGGATATCCCCCGCTCGACGAAACCACGCACCTGAAAGACGATATTGCCCGTGAAATTGCCGCACAGGAACTCAAGGCAGAATTTGACGCACACAAGAAAAAAGTACTCGGACGTGTCGACATTCGTATCAATAAAACCGAACTGGAGAAACTGAGATGAAAAGGTATCACTGGATTGCACTGCTTCTACTGGGGGCCATCGCTGTCTACTGGATTGCACGCAGTACAGGCGACAAGAAACAGACCAGGACCTCACGCGACGACGTGACCGTCGTATCAGCTTCGGGTTCAGCCCACGACCTGCAGCCAGATATGGAAAACTACCGCTTCGAGCGCGAGCAGCTGCTGGCAATGCCGGATATTGGGCAGGCCCGCGTGAAGCCGGAAATGAAGAACGCACCGGAATACAAGGCATCGCCCCTGCGCGGCCGTGTTGCTGCGGGCCCGGTCGACGACTTTGGCGCCCCGCTCTTTATACCCTCAGAAACCGCGATGACCGACCCGAAACTTTTCGAGCAGGAGCTCGCGAAACACCACGAACGGGCCGACAGTTACGCTGCCGCCCGCATGGATGAGCTGCGGATCAATACCGAAGTCGAAAAGACTGCCATGAAGAGTAACATCGACCAGGCAAAGGCACAGGGCTCCCGGTCGCCCGAAGAGATCAAACGCGCTGAAGAAGCGCTCGCCCGCATGGAACAGCTGCAAAAAGTCCTGAACGGCGAAAAGATCGAGAACCGCCTCGAATAGACCTGTCCGGGCAGGCAATTCGTTCGATGTCGGACTATTTGAACCCGACCTATTAATATTTTCCGACTTTTTGCGGCGGACATAATTTAGCCGCATGATTCAAAAACTGGAAATCAGCCAGCAGCTGCGCGATGCACTGCAGGCAGAAACCCGCAGCGCGCAGCATGCTACCCGTGAAATACGCATCCGGTCCACCTGGCCCGGCATACAGCTCTACTACCCGCCCATCAAGTACCTGCCGCGCGATAACCGTTACGAAACCGAAAGCGAGGCGCGCGAACGTCTGCTCAAGTACGCACGCCAGAGCGAGGCGCATACGCTCATTTTTGACCTTGAAGACGGTTGCAGGCAAAAATCGCTCAGCCGCCAGTTTTTGGCCATGTCGTTACCCGATGTCCGCGCGGCGATACCCGGGCGCGTGGCCGTTCGCATTAACCCGGTCACCTCGCCCGAGCACTCTCTCGACCTGTCGCTGCTGAAGGAAATTGCCCCGTACGTTGACGATGTGATGCTGGCGAAGGCCGGCGAGCAACACGGTATTGCCGAACTCGATAAGCTCGGTGCCTTTCTCGATAGCCTCTCACCTGCCATTCGCATCCAGCCGATCATCGAACATCCGCGCTCGCTTAAAATCGCAGGCGAAATTTTTGGGCACCAGAAAGTCGAACACGTTGTCTTCGGTATTCACGATTTTTCGCGCGCGCTGCAGCTGATGATCACCGCAGAAAACTGGCAGGATGAGCTCTACCCGTTTATGTGCAACCTGATGGTTGAGGCGCGGCTTGCAGGCAAAGGAATCATCGGTGGAGTGGAAACACTGCTGCTTTCCGCAGACCCACCCGACGTAGCGCTCATACCCGAATGGCTGAACCGCCACGCCGAGGCCAATGCGACGATTATCTGTAACCATGCACGCCGTGAAGCGTCGCTCGGGTTTACCGGCAAACAGGTAATACATCCCAATCACATTCGCCTGCTGCGCTACGGCTTTTCACCGGGCAACGAAGACCTGCACCGTTCGCTGCGCATTCTTGAAGAGGCTATCAAGGCCAATGCATTTCTCGGTGGTGCGATACGCTTTGAAGACGAAATGATGGATCCGCCAATGTTTGCCAAGGCGCTGCAGCTGCTAATGCGCTCGGTGATGCTGGGCAACCAGGATACCGGGGTCATGGAAGTTGTTGCAGGCCTCATTGCGAGTCTGCCCACGGAGAAATTCCCCGAAATCTGGCCGTACCCCGGCTGGCCACCTCTTGCCGTACAGGAATAATAAATAAAAAACCCCTGGAGTAAAAAATGAGAAACCAAGTACCTGAATTTCTGAATATCGCTGAAGAATGCCTGGCAAAACGCGCCGCCGGCAATGACAAGAACAAGGTGGCGATGATCTTCGCCAACGACAAGGACGAGGCGCGAGAGTACACCTACGCAGAACTCGACGATCTGTCGGCTCGCTTCGCGCAATCGCTCACCGAGCGCGGCATCGCCCCTGGTGCCAGGGTCTTGCTGCGGTTACCCAACACGGTCGCATTTCCCGTTGCGTTTTTCGGCTCGATGCGCGCGGGTGCTATTCCCGTACCCACCTCACCCATGCTCACCGCGGCTGAGGTGCGCTACCTGATCACCAACTCGGGCGCCGACGCCATTGTGACCGAAGAGAAGCTGTGGTCTGCTGTGGCCGACGAAATACCGGCGAGAGAGGTGAAAGCGCTCTACGTTTCGGGCCTTTCTTCAACAACAGGAGCTATCAACTTCGAAGACGAACTCGCCGCAAAAAAGCCGGCGGCTAATATTCACCGGGCACGCTCCGCTGATGCTGCCTACCTCGTCTATACCTCGGGTACGACGGGATATCCCAAAGGTGTGCTGCATGCACACCGCGCGTTGATCGGCCGATTACCTGCTGCGGAGAACTGGTTCCACTTTGCCGGCGACGACCGCATTTTGCACTCGGGTAAGTTCAACTGGACCTATGTCCTGGGTACCGCGATGATGGACCCGCTCTACCAGGGCAAAACCGTGATCGTGTACGAAGGCGAAAACTCCGCCGACCGCTGGATCTCGCTCATCAAAAAGTTCGGCTGCAACATCTTCATCGGTGTGCCTACCATCTTTCGTCAGATTCTGCAAAAGACGACGGCAAAAGCTGAAGATGTTCCCACGCTCAGGCATTGTATGTGCGCGGGTGAACACCTGACCGACGAGGTACTGGACGGCTGGATCAGCCGGTTTGGTTTTCCGATCTATGAAGGCCTGGGGATGTCGGAGTGTTCGTACTACATCTCGCAGAAGAAAGGTGATGAAATTGTCAAAAACTCTGCAGGCAAAATTCAGCCCGGCCACCTCGTGCAACTGCTCGATGAAGACCTGAAACCTGTGGCTGCAGGCGAAGAAGGTATGATCTGCATTAGTCGTAATGATCCAGGCCTTTTTGTCGAATACTGGCGCGCAGCAGAGCAGACTGCAGCACAATTCAAGGGTGATTGGTTTTTGACGGGCGATTACGCGATACAGGACAAGAACGGCTATATCTTCTTTTTGGGCCGGCGCGACGAGATTATCAAGTCGTTCGGCTACCGCGTGTCTCCGTTCGAAATAGAGCGCGTCTATCGCGACCACCCCGCGCTCGATGACATCGTCGCGTTTGCTGAACACCTCGGACCTGAAAAAACGCTGATCTCGATGTGTGTCCAGGTAAAAGGCGGCACAACATTCGATGAACAGGAGCTACTTACCTGGGGTAAAGAACGGCTCGCATCGTATAAGCTGCCCAAAAAGGTCTACAGGCTGGATAAATTCCCCCGGTCGGCCAACGGCAAGGTACTGCGGTCAAAAATACCAAAAGAGCTGGGCCTGGTCTGAATAACCTCTTCTTCTTGACTGCGTACCGCCCCGAACAAGCGGTATTGCATGGCGAAGAGGTATTCCGGCAGCCCGGAAGAAATACTGCAGGTTGACGCCTATGTCAAACTGATGCGCTGTGCAGACACTGTCCAGGGCATCCTGGCGCGCAATGCCGAGGCCAACGGCCTTACCCTTTCGCAGCTGGGAGTGCTGGAAATCCTGCTGCACCTCGGCCCGCAGAACCAGAAGGACCTCGCGGGCAAGATACTGCGCAGCGGTGCGAACATGACCACGATCATCGATAACCTCGAGAAGCGTGAAATCGTACGCCGGACACGCGATGAAGCAGACCGGCGGACGATTCGGGTTGAGCTGACGGAAACCGGCGAAGACCTGATCAGCCGTATTTTCCCGCTACACATGAATAATATCTACCGTATGATGGGAGCACTGGCCCCCGACGAGCTGCACGCGCTCTCACAGCTCACCCGCAAACTGGGTATCGCCGCGCGCGGCCGTATGACCGTTTAGCAGATTACTTTTCGCCGATCAGGAACTCATTCGTGCCGTCTTCACGAATACGCTGCACCAGTGGAAACTGCAGCTGCCGGCCCTGCTCGCTGAGCCGCGCAATTTCGGTCCAGACCTTGCGCAGGCCAACCGCCGTCTGTGCGTAAGTCTCAATGCGCACACTGCGGGCAAACTCAACCCTGTGCCTCTGCCGGCCCTGTCGCAGCAGGTCTTTCAGCAAATTTTCTGGCAACTCTTTGGCCAGAATACAGCCCCCTGCTGAACGCAGGTAGGGCTTACCGGTCGTTATGGCATTCTCATAGTAGACCAGAACCGGGTCGCAGGTAAAACCATTCGCCTCGAGCAACTGGCGCGTCTTAACGACCTCGGCGCCAGTCTTATTGTAATCACCTGTCACCTGGCCACCGATCACGGTCAGATCGAGGGCGCTCGCAGGACTGATCCGTACGGCACTGAAAATACCCAGATACCAGTAGGAAAAAAGGATGAAGCCCGGAACAGTCAGCGTAAAAACCGCGATCACCAGCCAGAATTTTTTGTTTTTCATTTGCGCGCCAAAGCTCCCAACCATTGATCAATCGCTTTAATTTCTGCGGCAGACAGCGCAATCACCGAAAGCCGTGTATGCGTAAAAAGCTGCGAGCTGCCGAGGCTGGTATGCACCATCTGTTCACGCGTAAACGTCGCGGGGTACTTTTTGACGAATTTCATTTTCGGCGCGAACCAGCGCGGCTTTTCAGGCGTGCTCCTGGCGTCAAAATAAGGCGAAGCCGCATCGAACTGCGCAGGGTCGGGCATGGCTGCAGAGGCAACGACCATTTCACCGACAATACCGGGCACCGGGCAACTGCTGTGGTAAAAAAAAGCCCGGTCGCCCTTCTGCATCGCTACCAGGTTATTACGTGCCATGTAGTTACGAACGCCATCCCAGAGCGTGGTTTTCTGCGGCGATGCCTGCAGGTTATCAATGCTGAAGGTCTCGGGTTCCGACTTGAGCAACCAGCCAGCAGGTTTCATGCCTGCTCTGAACCCATATCCCAGATATATTCAAATTCTTCTTTTGCCGCCTCGTCGAGGCGCTCGGGCTGAAAGAGGGTCTTCATTTTTGGACTGGGATAAAGTTTAATTTCGTTGGTTTCAGGAATGTGCGTGAGCATCCGCACGATCGTGTTCTCGCCTTCGATTTCATAGAGCATGAAGGCCGTTCCTTTGCCGGGTACCGGCATCGCGGATTTCAGGTAGCGCATGGTTCTGTTTATTTATTTTCGCTGTCGCGAAAATAAATAAACCTAGCTTCCCGCGACGGTCAGGCTTTCAAAGAAGACACCCCTGGGGCCTGAATACGCGCCGCGCTGGACGCGCTCCGCTGATTTGAGCGCACGCGCAAAAGCGGTCTGTGTACTGCCCGACACCGAACCACCTTTTATCGGTATTTTCTTACCGTCCTTGTGCAGGTAACCAAGGCGAATTTCCCCTGAAAATGCGCCGGAAATCGTGTTTGGCTGGAATGTCGAAAATTTCGTCAGTTCAAGCACCCCGTTTTGCAGAAAATCTGCATAGGGAGTCGTACCACAATCTACCTCGATGTTCATGAGCGCGCTCGTGCGGGGTAAACGGAGCAGGTCAGCATAACGGCCATCAATCAGGAAATTCTTCACGCGGGAGTTCTCAATCAGCTGTACACGACTCGTTGGGAAACCCAGCTCGTCAAAACTATACGAGTGCATACCCCCCGCGAGTTCGGGTGTCGAGGCAATGTTCAGCGGTTCGCGTTCATTCTGCAGCACGGCATCACCGGCAGAAAATACCGAATAGCGGTTGAAGAGTGCATGCCCGTCGAGCTGGGCAACAAAAAAGTCGAATAACGATTCGAGTGCGTCACCGGCGAGCAGTACCGGCAGTTCACCCGTAGGTGGTAACTGCGCAACCTGCAGGTCTGCGAGTACCGCCGCGTCTTCTGCCAGCTGCTCTTTCAGAGCGAGGTCTTTCAGGAAACGCCGGCGCTTGATACCCATAATCTCGTGCCGGTTATCGGGCGAGGTCAGCACATAATCGCAGACCACGCGTGTTGAGTCGGCACGCACAGAAAGACCGTGGTGATTTTCAATCGTATAGGCAAAGTCTTCGAGGAACAATTCGAGACTGTTTAAAGGAAATTTTTTCAGTTCCTTGCTGTGAAATTCCTGGATATCAGTGCCGAACGAAACCAGTTCGTCGAGAGTGGCATCACTCACCGAGTGGTCAAATACCTGTACTGCCTCGCGCGGACTCCAGGGCGCTGAAAAGCCAAAACAGGGATTTCTGACCAGCCGCGCGCGAGCGACGGTTTCATTCACGAGCTGGGTTATGGATGCAGGCTTGCCCTGGAACCGCGTGGTACTTTCACCCATCAGCGCGTCATCAACGGGGGTCTGTATACGCAGCGCATAGTTGTCGACTGCATTGCAGCGAACCGTTTCAAGTTCGGTACCAACCCAGAAGGCTTCTTTCGAGCGCTTGCGCAGACTACTGTTCTGCCAGCCGCGGAGCCCCCGGGTCTTTTTCAGGACGGAAACAAGAGTTCTCAAGGGTAAGCCCGCGCTCAGGGAGGGCAGTAGACTGCGGCAGATGCTTTGTATTTTGGATTTGAACAGGTTTCGGTATATCCGCTGGTGTCACAGCGTTTGCCGCCATCATAGAAGATAATGGTATCATCGCTTTCATTGAGGTTACCCGCGGTGCAGGCTGCGCTCAGGTTCTGGCAGTCTTCGCTCTTTTTCTCGTCAGAGCAAAATGTATAGACCGTGGATGAGCCCGATGCCCCCGCGCAGCCACTCGGCTTTGGAGTGATGACGAGTGAGTGAATACAGATACCCTCTTTTTTCTTCGGGTCATCATCCAGCAGCGCGCAACCGGAGGCCAGGATTCCCAGGCATATCAGAACCAGGTAGAAGGCGGCGCGCATGACGACACCCTCTGCCCTATACGACGCTTGTCAAGAAATACCCGCCATGGATTCCGGGAATGGCTGGAGGCGTCGTATTTTTTTCATATTTTTTCACTAAGCCCATAAAACAATGACTTAATCTTACTTAGCTTACCCTGGAATTACCCCACCTGATTTAATTTACCCTGGATTGAATTCAGTACACCCATCTGGCTACCGACGAATACGACTATGGTGGCCTATGCCCAGGGCATATACTGCCGTTTGACAGATGAACTCCCCCTTCGAGGGAATGGCTAACCGCAGATGGGACCTCTTTTCAGGGGCCCCGGTCGCGCCGTAGCCGAGGGCCACTGAAACCGCCAGGGATGGCGGTGAACGGGCTCAACTGGGCTCTATGCCTCCACGCGCAGCGTAAAAGCATAGAGAAAATTTCCAAGGAGGGAAGATGCAGATCAACAACAATCTGCCCGCAATGCAGGTTAACCGGCAATTGCACCGGGTTTACAGCCGCTTCGAGAAATCGATCGAAAAGCTGTCGACCGGCGAGCGCATTAACCGGGCGGGCGACGACGCGACAAACCTTGCCGTGTCAGAGAAGATGCGAACACAGATTCGGGGCTTGAAACAGGCCGAGCACAATGCGATGAACGGACTCTCGTTCATCCAGACTGCCGAAGGCAACATGGGTCAGGTCAACGACATCCTGCAGCGTATCAGGGAACTTTCGGTGCAGGCGGCGAACGGAATTTATTCCGATGCTGACCGCCAGCAGATCCAGGTGGAGATATCGCAGCTGGTCGACGAAGTCGACCGCATCGGTACATCCGCCGAATTCAACCGGATGAAACTTCTGACCGGCAGGTATGCCCGCGGTTCAAAACTTGGTTCGATTTTCTTTCACGTCGGACCCAATAAAGACCAGCGCATACAGGCTTTCATCAAAACGATGAATGCCCGCGCGTTTGGTTTTTACGAGGGCAACGGCGCGAAAGCGGCCAAGAAACCGCTGGCGACAGTCTTCCAGGCCAATGAGATGATTGGCACGGTCGACAACGCACTCGACAAGCTTAACCGGCAACGGGCGGATTTAGGAGCGTACTACAACCGTATCGAAACTACGGTCGACGCGCTCCGCACCGGCTATGAGAACATGGTCGCGGCTGAAAGCCGCATCCGTGATACCGACATGGCCGAAGAACTGCTGGAGTTCACAAAGAATCAGGTTCAACTGCAGAGTGGTACGGCGATGTTGGCTCACACCAACTTATCTGCTAAGCTGGTTGTTTCATTGATTGAGCACGGCAAATAGACCTTAGGTCTGTCTAAAGTGCCAACAACCTGATTCTCATTGCGGGGGCTCTCAGAAGTTCGCAAACCGCGCTGCACAGGCGCTGCAAGCGGACTTCTGAAGTCCCCTTTTTTATTTCTTGCGCAATGCCGCGTCGATCGACTGCGCTGCGATGTAACTGAAAGCCATGATTGTGTAACTTGGGTCTACCGAAACCGCCGTGGGAAACACCGACGGGTCCGCGACGTAGAGGTTTGCCATGCCATGCACGCAGTGCTCAGAGTTAACAACCGACGTCTGTGCATTCTCCCCCATGCGGCAGCCGCCTGCAGGGTGCGGGCTGGCCATGGCAAATGAACCCGGTTCAAATTCAAGGCGATCAATCGCCGACAGGTCATCGGCTGATTTTATCTCCGTACCGCGCAGGTCAGACAGCAAAACGCGCTGTGCCCCCGCGGCAAAGTTCACCTGCACCTGTTTCTTGAGCAGGTCGCGCAGCATCGCCTTGTTGGTTTCACCCGGTGCATAGTGCAGTTTGCGGCGGTTGCCGTCCACTTCGACAAAACCGACTGGCAGGTCGTCGATCCAGCCGATGGTACCGCCGAGGTGTGGCAGCATTTCCATCCATTCAAAGTGGTCGCGCCCATACCCGGGCAGCATCGCGGCGAGCGTTGCCGGCTGCAGCTGGTTCGGCATCAGCAGGTAACCGCCCTCGACATACTTGCCATCTTTGTACGTCGCGAGCCTGAACTGGTCGATACCGAACCCGGCGGGAATATTGCGCCACTGCACCACCGGCTCACGGTAGAGCGCGTGCACAATCGGCGAAGGATTCATCGCGATATTTTTACCCAGCACGGGCAACGATGCACCGAGTCCCTGCGACAAAAGAAACGCGGCCGAAGAAAATCCCCCCGTGGCCACTACGAATGCTTTGGCTTCAAGCTCGAGCAGGTTCGCGCTCTCTTTTGCCTGCCGGCGATCCATAATCGCGCACGTGAGACTACGGACACCGTTGCCGCTAAATTCGAGTTTTTTCGCGCGCGTATCGGCATAGAGTTCACCGCCGGCAGCGACAAAATCTTCAATGTGTGTCACGAGCTGGCTCTGCTTCGCGCCGAAGGCGCAGCCCTGCATGCAGTGACCCGATTTCTGGCAGTCCTTGCGCGCCTGCGGTACCCGGTGCCCCTGCCAGCCAAGTTTTTTCGCCCCGGCTTCGAGCAACCGGTTCATGGTATTGAGGTACTCATCGGTTGCCGGGTGCACATTCAGCCGCTTGTCGAGTTCGTCGAATACAGGCTTCAGATCTTTGGCCGTATGCCCCTTGACGCCGAATTGTTTTTCCCAGAGTTCAAGGCGGTCATCGGGTGTGCGGTAGCTGTCGGCCCAGTAATGGACAGATGCTCCACCCACGTTGTCACCCGAGAGCAGGTTGAACGCTCCGTCGTTCGACGTCATCATGTTGCGGTCGGCTGAAACCTTGCCCGCCATGTTGAGTTCGTTGTTATCAAAACTGGCAGTCGGGTAATAACCGCCCTGCTCGACAATAGTCACCTGCCAGCCTTTCTGCTGCAGCTTGCGCGCGACGGTGGCGCCGCCACAGCCAGAACCAATCACGACTACATCGGTCTTAATGCGACCGGGTTTGATGGTATCAAACTGGTGGATTTTCCCCGTCATGATTTTTCTGCCACCTGCTCGCGGTAATGGCGTCGCTGTTCTGAGAGTTTTTCCGGCAATCCGCCAAAAGGGCCGTCGTAACCAATGCGCTTCCAGGTTGCAGGATGACCGTAGTAGCAGAGCATCACCAGCATACGGATATTGGAGACTGCCGCGCGCACCAAATCTGAACCTGAACCGGCAGCCTTCTGCAGGAAGGCGAGCCGCTTTTCGCGCGGCAAACGCGACATGCGGCCGAAAAAGCCATCCGCAGCGGGGGAAAATTCGACCAGGTAGAGCGCGGCAAGAAAATCACTACGGATCTGTTCTCCCACAAAGGTGAGCTCCTCATCGAGCCGGCGCACCACCTGCGTGGCTGCGGTATCGGGCATACCGCTCTGCGGCAGTGTCACTTCGGCAAAGGCCTCGACGATATCGGCGAGATAACTGTTGAGTGAAAGAAGCCGGCCATGGGTTCTGCGGGGCCAGAAGCGCCAAAGAGCGCCCGCAGCAAATAGACCGCCGCCACCGAGCAATGCCAGTTTAAGAAAACGACGGCGCGAGAACGCCTGCTGCTGCATGCAGTCATGGCTACAAACCCCGGCTGCGGTGTCGATGAAAATGGTTTCGTCGTGAAGTACCCCGGGGCCCTTCTGCCCATAAATAGTTTGACGCATAAACTCTACCGGGTACGATTGCCGCCAATTATGCGGGCCTCGAAATTCACTCCATTAGCCACCGAATTATCCGTTCGACTCCGCATACTGCGAGTTCAGTGGCTAATGATAGCCGCACTGCTATCCCTTACTTCAATCTCAGCACAATCGAGCACCGTTGCGACCGCTGATACGATCCCGCGCAAGGTTCTTGTTCTCGATTTCGTCAACCAGGCAAAGGACGCAAAATCTGATTACCTGAGCGTCAGCGTCGCTGAGGCGCTGCTCGACCCGCTGAAGAAAACGGGGAAGTTCTATTTGCTGCCGCGCGCCTCGACTACGCTCGGCGACCGCGGCACTGAAGCGAATTCGCCAGATCGCTCGTTGAGCGCAGTCGAAACGCGCGATCTGGCCCCCACTTTCGACGAAGCCACCGCGATCGCGCGCGGCAAAAGCGCTGGCGCGGATGTGGTTGTGATCGGTAACTTTGTTTCTGTCGAAAACAAGGTGCAGATTCAAACCAAGGCGATCGATGTGCACACGGGGCAGATCGCCGTGGCGAAGACGACTGCGGGCAAACTCGATGCGTCGGTGTTTGACCTAATACAGAAGTTGGCCGAAGACATGAGTGCAGCGATGGCAAGCGCGTTGCCGCCGCTGCCGAAGCAGGTAGTCGTGACAGAGCGTGTCGGCTTTGGCCTTTATGCAAAAGATTTTCAGACGCATCTCTTCGCAGGCACTGGTTTGCCGCTCGGCAAACCGAACCCTTACCTGAACCCAGGCATTTCGGGCATGGCCGATCTGCAGTTTGAATTTTTGCACAAGTATTTTAATCCCTACTTTTCTTTTGCGATCACGAACTCTGTGGGCGAAAAATCGGTGGAGAACATGGTAACCTTCACCGCCCTCGGCGGTGCCGCGTACACGTTCGCGCTCCCTTGGAAAGTGCCCTACGTTAAGATGCTGAGCGTCAGCCCGTTTCTGGCAATGGGCGCGTCGTTCGGCACCATTCGCGCAGCCCCGATCTGGAAACGCAGAGCTTCAGCCACAGCGTCTTCACCTTGTCGACGGGTGCGACGCTCGATGCAGCAATCACCGATCAAATTTCTGCGGCATTCACGCTGCGCGGCGATTATCTGTTCGAAAGCCAGACGCCGCTGCCGGTGGTCTATATGATGTTAGATTTGTGGGGTATAGGATATGAACAAAGAATCCCTCGCCCTTCGGGCACTCAGTCAACCCCTCCCGGCTTCGCCGTACTCCCCCTTGGCAGGGAGAGAATTTTTGTTCTGCAACTACTACACTCATAACAATCTTTTCCCCTCCATATCAGAGGGGTGTACCTCAACGCCGGGGTGGTTAAGATGACACTCAGGGAGTAAACTTAACATGAAAAAATCAATCCTCAATACCATCGCGACAATCGCCCTAATGGCCAGCGTTTCCTGCAAAGGCTTCAGCGGCGTCTTCACCGACGACAAGCCACTCGCGTTTATTGCCCGGCTCGACCGTCAACCTGCCCGTTGCGGGCGGGGGATTTCAATCGGCTACGGTCATCGACATGAACGGCGACGGTGTCGCCGATAGCGCTGATCTCGATGGCAACGGTGTGTAAATTCTGTATATCTCGCTGGGCGTGATCGTGCGATCGGTCTTGATGTTAACGGCGATGGCATCATCGACTTCTACCTGGTCATCAACTTCGATGGCGTGGCGGAACTCAAAACCGCGCGCAGCGGTGGCAGCAACATGCAAGGTAACAAAGGACGCACAAGGCCCCAGCGGCTTCGACACCGATGGCGATGGAAATCAACAACACAAGCCTGACTAGTATTCACCAAGCTCGACCCCACCCACAATCCGGGCTTCACCCATCGGAGGCACTTTACCGGCCCGCAGTCGATTACGCTGACCTGTTCAGACAGCGTGGCGTGCAATGCGATTGCCTTCACCACCGACGGCAGCGACCCCAACTTCGCCGGCCAGACGAGCATCATCGTGCCCGGCAATAAAGCCTCGCGCGCGATCACGAGCACCACGACAGTTCGCTACATCACCCGCGACGCGAAAGGTAATGTCAGCGGCATTGGGCAGCAGGTGTATACCATCAATGCTGGTGCAAGCACCTATAGCATCGGCGGTACGATCAGTGGCCTTTCTGGTACGGTAGTACTGCAGAACAACGCTGGCAATAACCTCTCCGTGTCGGCCAACGGTTCATTCGCGTTTAGCACTACCCTCACCACCGGCACCAACTATGCCGTGACGGTACTGACGCAACCCACAGGGCAGACCTGTAACGTCACCAGTGGCTCTGGCACGGTCGCAAGCGCGAACGTCACCAACGTGAGCGTGAGCTGCACCAACAACACCTATACCATCGGCGGCACGGTCTCTGGCCTCTCGGGCACGGTCGTGCTGCAAAACAACGCGGGCAATAACCTGAGCCTCACAACCAACGGCTCATTCACTTTTTCAACCGCCATCGCACACAACGCCACCTACAGCGTCACCGTGCTGACCCAGCCTGCGGGACAGACCTGCACAGTTTCGAGCGGCTCGGGCACGGTGAATGCGGCGAATGTGACGGGGGTGGGGGTGAGTTGTGCTGACATCACAGCTGAGTGGGCACGGACCGTGAGTACCGGGAGTAATTCTTCAAATTTCCAAGGGGTTGCGGTAGATAGCAGCGGGAACATTTATGCGGCCGGATACCAAGAAGGCAATGCCCTATTTACTTACGGCTCTCAAAGCGCTACAGGCACGCACACATCGTCCAATGTGACCCTAGTTAAATACAACACATCGGGCACCGCACAATGGGTAAGGTCTGTTTCAGCTGGTACAAATAGCTCAATATACAGTGGCGTGGCCGCAGGTGCCTCTGGTAATATTTATGCTGCAGGTTTGCAGGCCGGCAACGGTGCATTCACGTACGGTTCGCAGAGTGCTACAGGCTCATCGACTCTAAATAATGTGCTTCTGGTAAAATACGATTCATCAGGCGTTGCCCAATGGGCAAGATCAGTTGCAGCAGGCTCAAATAGCTCTCAATTTCATGCCGTGGCCGTCGATGCCTCTGACAATGCTTATGCGGTGGGCGTTCAAAACGGCAATTCGGCCGTTACATACGGTGCACACAGTGTCACAGGTGCCTACGCCAGTGGTACCAATGGACTATTGGTGAAATACGATTCAAACGGCACCGTGCAGTGGGGTCGAAGCACAACCGCTGGAGCCAACTTATCGGTTTTTCGTGCCGTGGCGACAGACGGCTCAGGCAATGTTCTGGTTGTGGGTAATCAACAAGGAAATGGGATATTCAATTACAGCGGGCAAAGCGTAGCAGGTACATATGCCAGTGGAAACAACGCGCTTGTGATAAAATATGATACAAACGGTACGGCGATATGGGCACGCACCGTTTCCGTAGGCCCACTTTCATCCATTTTTTGGGCAGTCGCGGCAGATAGCGCAGGCAATATCTACGTGGCAGGCAATCAGGGTGGTGCTGGCACGTATACATATGGCTCACAAAGCGCGACAGGCAGTTCGAGTTCAAATAATGCTGTTATAGTGAAATATGATGCATCCGGAACGGCGCTATGGGCACGGACTGTTTCTGCCGGAACTGGTGACTCACAGTTCCGAGGCATTGCCATTGACAATGAAGGCAACATTTTCGTGGCTGGTCTGCAGAATGGTACAGGCACATTCACGTATGGCACGCGCAGTGCTACTGGCAGTTCGAGCTCGAATAATCCGGTAATAGTCAAGTATGATGCATCCGGCACGGCTTTGTGGGCACGCAGTATTTCCGCAGGAGCAAGCCTCTCCCAATTTAGTGCGGTTAGTACCGATACCCTCGGCAATTGTTTCGCAGCTGGCTATCAATCCGGTAACGGCACATATGCCTACGATGCACAGAATGCCACCGCAACGTTTTCCGGCGGGCCTAACGCTGTACTGGTAAAATTTCGGTAGAGACTACTGATGCGCGGCTGCCTTCTTGAAGGTGAAAGTTTCTTGAGAGATTTTTTGAAACGCAAGTGGACCGACAGTGATATTTCATAATTTTTTTCACAAATGGGAGATAACTATGACGCGTAAGAAAGACAAGGTATTGAGGAAATCTGGCCAAAGGGCAGAAAAACCCGTTCAAGAAACTCGATCGCAAGACATCAGTTATAGATTTGAATTAGTACCTTACAATTTAGCCAACAATATTCATGCCGATGCATCAGCCTTCTTGATAAACAAGAAGTACAAGGAAATCTTTGGCGAAGGCCGCAACAGGGACCAGGATGGGCTGCCATGGAAATGCGGTGTCCTGAAACTCTCGTACGGACCTCGCACGATATATCGTCTGTTTGCCGGCGGACAACATCTGAAACTTGATCAGCACAAGGTTGGCCTGACACAGCTCTCGATAAATGCCTTAAACTTCAATCACCCCGAAAACGCGGGAAACGGTTACTTTCTTAAAGTTAGAAAGGCACCACCAGTTGTCGGCCGATTTTTACTTTATTGGCAACACCCAGATAATGCCGTGCGAGTCGCATTCAAGGCTGCTATCTGGCTCACGATAGTCTCCATTGTCGGCGGCTGGTTATTTGCGACTATGATGACCAGTATTATCCGCAATGGATAGTTCGCCAATGGTGCGTTAGGGCCGGCTCGATACTCCTTTAGCAGGGAAGAGTATTCACGTTCTGCGGCCATTACCCCAGAACAACACCTCTCCCCTCCTTGGCTAAGGAGGGGTGGCGCAAGGCGCCGGGGTGGTTCACCCGTCGCGCAGCGACACGGCGACCATAACCAGAAAAAGCTCTTCTAGCATTTGCTCTCGTGTGAGGGTTAAGCCCCCTCGCCCTCAATGCCCACTGGGCAAGGGGGAAAAACCACCCCGCCCCTACGGGGCACCCCTCCGAAGGAGGGGAATTAGTGGGACAGACTCGCCGCCACTGGGAACTTGCAGAACCATATTCCCCTCCTTCGGAGGGGTGGCAGGCAAAGCCTGACGGGGTGGTCTATTTGCGCTTGACATGCCCATCTCGCATGCTATCATTCCACTATGCAGGCATTTGAGTTTCAAACAGAAATTCAGAATCATGCCATCAGAATTCCCCCTGAACTCGAGGCTAAGCTGCCCTCCGAGGGTCAGCTGCGCGTTATCATACTGGCAGGCGAAGACGATGATGCATCATGGCAACGGGCCACTGCAAGCGCGTTTCTCTCTGGCTACGCGGACTCAGATAGCATCTACGACAAGATCTGATGTCACTCCGATTCGGTGATATCTGCCTGATCAAGTTTCCTTTCACAGACGGGATCAATGCAAAAAAAAGGCCGGCTGTGCTGCTTTCGACAGACTCCGACGGTGACGGGGTTTTCTTGCGCGTTACGACCCAGCTCGACGGTGATGCGAGCCTCATAATTGAGAACTGGCGCCAATGTGGCCTGTTGGCGCCGTCGTGCATCAGAACAGAGAAGTTTGCAGCGCTCAGCCTTGGTCTAGTTGACCGACAACTAGGCCGTCTTTCGGAACCAGATCTCGCTGCCCTACTCATTTCTCTCGAGGCCTGGCTGCAGCGGCTTCACCAAAAATAGCTGCTTGACCATGCGCTGCGCGGGCTTAACCCCTCCCGGTTTCGCGGTGCTCCTCTACACCCCCTCGCCCTCCGGGCACTCCCGCTTGGCAGGGGGAGAGAATTTACGCTCTGAAATAATTGCCCTAGAACAACACCTCTCCACTCCTTAGCAAGGAGGGGTGGCCGAAGGCCGGGGTGGTTGGGATAGTACCACTCGCGAAGCGAGTGACGGGGTGGTCTATGAACAATTCTCCATAATATCTTGACGCCACCAATCCCAGCCATAGGTATCGGACGTGGCGTGGCAGAGCACTATCACCATAGAACCCGGCAAGCGCAGCGGCAAACCATGTATTCGCGGCTTACGGATCACCGTTGCCGATGTGCTCGGGTGGCTTGCTGTTGGCATGTCGCAAGAAGACATCCTTGAAGACTATCCCGAGCTGAAGAAAGAAGACATCACTGCATGTCTGGAATACGCGGCCGATAGCGAGCGCCGGCGCGCTGTCTGGCTGAGCAATGCTGCTTCTTGACGAGAACCTGTCGGACAAGATTGTAGCCGCTTTGCAGCCGGCTTTTCCTGGGACAAGGCACATAAAATCTGCAAACCTCGAAAGGGCGAGCGATGTCGATATCTGGTCTTACGCGCTGGAACACCGACTGACCATTGTCACGAACGACGATGACTTTCAGCACATTGCTGAATACCGGGGATTTCGGCCCAAGGTGATTCACTTGATTCGTGGCAATCTCAGCCGCCAACAAATGGCTGCACTGTTGCTGGATAATGCGGAGCGGCTGCACCAGTTTATCGAATCACCTGACGAAGGTTATCTGGCTCTGTATTAGCCCGATCAGCAGAGCGATCGGGCACCCCCCTCGCCTTTCGGGCACTCGAGTCACCTCTCCTCGCTCCGCGGTACTCCCCCTTGGCAGGGGAGAGAATGCGCGTCCTGCGGCCATTGCCTAGAACCATTCTTCTCCTCCTTACCAAGGAGGTGGTACTCGCGAAGCGAGTGACGGGGTGGTTTGATACTGTGGCCGAAGGCCGGGGTGGTTTGACCCTTATTTACACCCTGTCTCTTCACGCATCAATAGAACAATGCCTT
This sequence comes from Turneriella sp., assembly GCA_046346875.1. Taxonomy (GTDB): domain Bacteria; phylum Spirochaetota; class Leptospiria; order Turneriellales; family Turneriellaceae; genus Turneriella. The sequence continues at coordinate 85,338 of JAXMHG010000003.1, forward strand.
TTGTGATTGTCTTACTATTTTTCCTGGCTATGTTCCCGCTTGCCGCGCAAAAGAACACCCCCAGTTCGCCAGGCCTTGCGATTGAAGACGAGTTAGATCTGCAGAAAGGCAAAGGGGACAAAAAAAAGAAAACTCCCACAGATAACCAGGAAGCCGAAGACATCGCCGACAAGAACACGACGGTAGAAGGTGAAGATGAACAGTATGCGCCGCCCCGCAAGAGTGATATCGAGCTACCCAAACTTTCCGACGGCGCGGCCAGCCGTTGGGACGAGGCAATTGGCAGCATGTCGGCCAGCGAACAGCAGGGCACCAAGCTGCTCGAGCGCAAGGCACAGATCAAGGCTGAATACGGCACGCAGAATGCGCTCGGTGCACGCATCTTTATCACGAAAAAAGACGAGATCGGTACTTACCTGATCGATTACACGCGCAACAAGTACGACCACGAAGCATTCGGCCGTACCGTGACGGCGAACTCGGCATTTTCACACGACCACCTGAAACTGCTCGGGCAAATGAATGTCGCGCAGGGCTACAAGATGCTGCTGCGCACCGAGTACCTCGAATCGGGCCGCGGCCTGCAGGGCAACACAACCTACTCGGCTGAGAACAAAAAACTCGGCATCTTCCAGTGGGATAACCAGGTACGCCCCAGTGACAACCAGCGTATCACCGCAGGGATTACCGGATCGCTTGCACGCGGCAGTGTCGCCCCGGTTGGCTTGGCGCAGAATTCACTCGATGCAGATTTCAAGAACATCAAGGGTTCGGTCGAGTGGCAGTATATTTTCGGCGAACGCAATGCACTCACCTTGCTCGGCGATCTCTGGTACGGCGAGAATGCCGATTACCTCACGCAACAACCGCAGTACTACCGTGGCGGTAACGGCGAAATACGCAACGTCTTTCCGCTCGCGCGCTTTTTGATCGGGGCAGAAAACCAGGCGCTGCAGATCGACGCCACTGTGGGAGCGAAACTGTTTTTCGCTCAGGGTTTCCAGCCGGTGATCGGCCCGCGCGTTGCGCTCGACTTTTTTTATCCCGGCTACCAGGGTACACTCGAACTCGAACGTACGGGCCAGCTTCCCGACGTCGAGAAATATTTCTTCACCCCTGTGTACCAGGCGCCGTACCGTTTTTTCCAGGCTGAAGATCTCTGGCGCGCGGCGTTCAAAAACAACTTTCACCTGACGAAAGAAACACACCTGAAAGCTTCGGCGACGCTTATCAACTACCCGGTCTATTTCGACCGCAGGTTAGATACTGCTCAGGGACTGCTGCAACTGGCACCGATGAGTTACCGTGCCATGCAGGGTTCGCTTTCGTTCGCGCAGAATTTTGGCAACGACTTCTGGCACGATACTGGACTCAGCGCCGAGTACTTCATCAACCAGGCCTCGCTGCGCGAACCACTCGCGCTCTTTACCCGACTGCACTACACCCCCAACACCTGGGATTTTAGTCTGGAACTGAAATATGTCCATAACCGCCGCGAGACCGATGCGCAGACTCTCGCATCGCGCGATCTCAACGGTTATCTTCTGCTGGGTGCAGGTATTGAAAAGGCGATCTTACCCTCGCTCAAGGCATTTATCCGAGGTGAAAACCTGCTGAACCAGAAGTATGAGTTCGTTTCACTCTACCGCACCTCGGGCGCGCGCGGCTGGTTTGGATTGAATATGGTATTTTAGCCTCACCCCAGCCCCTCTCCATTTCATGGAGAGGGGGCCGGGGGTGGGTGAGGTCTAGAGCACATCCATGAAAGCGCTGACGCTGAAGACGGCCTTGCCGACGCCCGGTTCGCCATAACCTGGTGGCACCGGCAGCGCGTACTTACGGTGTATCGCGCGGTAATCGCGCAGCAATTTCAGGTAATAGGTCAGCGGCGGTGGCGCGCTTTCGCCCAACGGCGTGAAGGGTTCAGGGCACCAGGTGGTGAACCGCGGAACAATCCCTTTGCTCATGAAGAAATCCAACCCCTCGCAGGTCGAAGCGACAGCCTTGTCTTCGTCGGTGAAGCCCACGCCGTCGGCCATCTCGACGCCGCCGACGAAATTCGGGATCACGTTCTCAGGGCCAAATGCTGCAGCAGATGCGACGACACGGTTAATCCAGTTCTCGCGGCCGATGAAACGTTCTTTGCCAGGGCAAATTTTGCTGAAGAGCTCGGCATCCCACACCTCGTAGTTGGGATGGTAGATTTTCACCCCCGCTTCCACCGCTTTGTGGCAATCGTCGAGCTCCCACGCCTGTATCACCATCTTTGAAATAAAACGCTCTTTGAGCTTGTCGCTCATCGCGCGCGGGTACTGCAGGTAGAATTCTACTTCGTCTTTACCCTGCAACTTGCCCGTGACTGAACCGCCGGTTATGGTGAATGCCCTCGCGGTCGAATCGGTTGCCGCGATTTTTTCGAGCGCTTCGACGATGTGCGCGGGATCTTTCACCCCGGTGTACGGCCGTCCTTCGCGTTTTTGCTGCCGCCAATTGTGGTTGATGTCACAGAACTGGCACTCTTCATCTTTGCCAAAATACTGGCAATTACGAAAGACCGTGAGGTAAATGAGGTAACCCCACTCGATAGCCGGGGCAACCTCGCCAATCGGTTTGTCAAAAGAGAATTGCTGTTTATAGTATTCGGGCACCGGTGGATAGAGCACACGCGAGAGCACTTCGTTACTGAGGAGCAACACGATGCGACCGGCTGCATCGCGGTCAACCTTGTAAGGCGAATCGGGGTTGAGCCGCACCGAGATAACAGTTGGCTGCAGCGCAGAAACTCCCCCCACTTCTGAATCGGTGTAGATGCGAATTTCTTCGGGCACCCGTTTGTGATCGGGCATGTCGGCGAGCGGTGCACGGTCGAACGTGAAGATGAAATAATCTTTGCGTTTGAAATCTGCCTCTTCGAGCGCTGCTGCGGTGAACGAAAGTCCCTGGCGCAGCACATCCTGCTTCACCACTGCTTCAAACGGCAGGTCGGAAAACTGCGTCTGCCAAAGCTGTTGCAGGGTGCTGGCAGTGTAGAGGTCGCGTGCGGGGGTCATGTCTTAACGACTAGCCAAATCCTAGCTTCTGCTTGTCCGGTCGTCCTTAAACCGAAATATGTTTGGCTGGCTCTGCCGGCCAAACATATTTCGGATTCTATTTATGAAAAAATTCTCCCTATTTGTTCTCGCCTATACCCTGTTTGTTATTCTTTTCGGCGCCTACGTGCGCATTTCGGGTTCGGGTGCCGGGTGCGGCGAACACTGGCCTTCCTGCGAAGGCGAAGTCATTCCCGGCGACCTGATCAAAAACCACGCCAAGGCAATTGAGTACACCCACCGCGCCACCAGTGGCCTCTCGGGCATTTTCGTCATCATCCTGCTGATCGGTGTCTGGCGTTCGAAAGAAAGCTCAAAGAGCGCGCGGCGCATGGCACTGCTGTCTTTTTTGCTCATCGTCTCCGAGGGCCTGCTGGGGGCTTCCCTGGTCCTTTTTCGCTGGGTAGGTCTCGACGCCTCGTTTGGGCGGGGGCTCATGATGCCGCTGCACCTCGGCAACACGTACCTGCTGCTGACCGCGCTGGCGCTGACGGTCAAGGCGCTGTCAAATCCAAGGGAGGAGCTACATCTCAACCGCAACCGCGCTGTACAGGCAGGCGCGGCGTTGCTGCTTCTTACCGGCATGTTTGGCGCACTCGCCGCACTCGGCGACACACTGTTTCCCGGGACTCGCGGTTTTGTGACCGAGGGGCATACGTACCTTAAACTCAGGAACATCCACCCGCTGCTCGCAGTCTTTACCATAGGCTATGTGCTCACTATCGCGGTGCGGCAGCGCGATGATTACCCAGCCCTCATAAGTAAGTACCACCTGTGCGATGTGGTAGCATTCCTGACGGCGCTGCAGGGTTTGATCGGTATCACCAATATTGTACTGAGTGCTCCTCCTTATATGCAGATAATCCACCTGCTGGGGTCCGATGCACTCTGGATTGTCTATTCTTACTGGCTTTTTTCCACCGCCCGGAAGAACGGGAAAGTTCTTGCCGGTGCATGAGTCACGGTTAAGTTTTTAACATGGAAATCCCTTACGAGAAGCCGTTCGGCGAATTTCTGAAATTTATTCGCACGGCCTATCCTAAGGCAGAGTACCCGGAAGCTTTTATACCCTATATTGCGCACAAGGCCACTGCGGGCTACGCACTCGAAAAATATTTTCCGGGGCTCGTTTCTGAATTTGTCGCCCGCAAAGGCGAGCTCGTCTACGCCATCTCAGAACCAGGCTGGCAGAATTCACCACTCAACATGAAGAGTACTCTGACAGAGACTGAAGGCGGCGGCTACAGTCTTTACGCGAACAAGTCGTTTATTCTCGATGCGGAGCTCGGCGTGTTTGCGGTGAAATACCGCGATCATTTTGCACTCGTGATCGTTGATACGGAAAAATACCGGGAACACCGTACCGCTCTTGAGATGCCCGAAGCAACTTACCGGGTAGGCCCTGACAAGAGCACCAGACACTACCGCGCCGAGTTCACCATTGCGCTCGACATTGTGCCTTTTGCAGAGCTCAACAAGCGCGAGATACTGTTGTTTTCGCGCGCAGTCGTTTTTCGCGAGCAGGTAGCCTATGCTGTGCTGGCTGCCGCAGAAGCTGCGAAAGAGCACGATATGTCAGGAATTCAGTCTCGCGTCGATCTGCTTTGCCAGCGGGCAAAAGAAGAGCCCGGCCAGGATGACATCGCGATAGCCCGCGAAATTCTTTCTGCCTCCATTGTCAGAATCCTGGCAAAACCCGGTGCCCACGGTTTCTGGAAATGGTTATCCCGGTTTGTGAAGCCCGCGTAAGGGGCTGGGTACCCCCCAGCCGGCGTGAGCTAATTGGTTAAGCCGTTTTGGTTTTCAGGCTGAAGGACTCGAAAAATTCCATGTCTTCATCGCTAAGGCGCGATTTTTCCAGTCCCATCTGGCTGTAATAGCCTGCCAGTATGCCGAGGTGAATTTTTTCTTCATCGTCAGCGGTGCGCAAACCAGCTTCTTTTGCCAGGCTCTCCTGGTAGTCACGAAGCACGCTCGCGGCAAATTCGCTGCCTTTATTTGAAAAAACCATCGCTGCTGCGATAAAATCGAACAACACAGTTTCACAGATACGTTCGAATTGCGGATCTGTTTTCTCCCAGTGGTCGGTTGCTATTTCTGCGGCAAAAAAATCACCCCAGGTGGTGACATCGGGGCCAACACCGAACCGGGCAACAATGCCCTCGAGTTCGTTTTGCTCCATGTAGGGACGCGATGAAAGCCGCTCGGCAGCACCTGCCACTGCAAGCAGGTTGCGTAATTTTCGCGGGTTCAGCTTTTTTTGGAGAACAAAACTCTCAAGGGCACGGCGAACCTGCATACTGTTATTGTCGGAAAAGGCGGCATTCGCATAAGCGAATTCCGCCTTTTCCGTTTATACGTAGATCTCTCCGCCCTTTGCCTTGAATTCTTCCGATTTCGCTGCCATGCCGTCTTCGAGCGCGCGCACGTCCTGCGTGATCTTCATCGAACAGAAGTGCGGGCCGCACATGGAGCAGAAGTGTGCCTTTTTCATGCCATCCTGCGGCAGCGTCTGGTCGTGATACTTGCGCGCAGTTTCGGGGTCGAGTGAGAGATCAAACTGGTCTTCCCAGCGGAATTCAAAGCGCGCTTTGGAAAGCGCGTCATCGCGCTCGCGCGCTCCCGGGTGGTTCTTGGCTAAATCAGCCGCATGCGCGGCTATTTTATAGGTAATGACACCGGTCTTGACATCTTCTTTATCGGGCAGCCCCAGGTGCTCCTTAGGCGTCACGTAACAAAGCATTGCAGTGCCATACCAGCCAATCATCGCGGCGCCGATCGCCGAGGTGATATGGTCGTAGCCAGGGGCAATATCGGTCACCAGAGGCCCCAGGGTATAGAACGGCGCTTCGTGGCAGATATCAAGCTGCAGGTCCATGTTTTCTTTAATCATGTGCATCGGCACATGCCCTGGACCTTCGATCATCGTCTGCACATCGTGCGACCAGGCGATCTTTGTCAGTTCGCCCAGTGTGCGCAGCTCGCCGAATTGAGCTTCGTCGTTAGCGTCTGCAGTCGAACCGGGCCGCAAGCCATCGCCGAGCGAGAACGATACGTCGTACTTCTTCATCACTTCGCAGATTTCATTGAAGTGTGTGTACAGAAAGTTCTCTTTATGGTGCGCGAGGCACCACTTGGCCATGATCGAACCACCGCGCGAGACAATGCCGGTAACGCGCTTTGCGGTCAGCGGTATGTACTTCAGCAGTACTCCCGCATGAATCGTGAAATAGTCAACGCCCTGCTCTGCCTGCTCGATGAGCGTTTCGAGAAAAATATCAATATTGAGTTCTTCTGCTTTACCTTTGACTTTTTCAAGCGCCTGGTAGATCGGCACGGTACCGATGGGTACGGGTGCATTGCGTATGATATGCTCGCGCGTTTCGTGGATGTTCTTGCCCGTCGAAAGGTCCATCACCGTGTCGGCGCCCCATTTTGTCGCCCAGCGCAGTTTCTCGACTTCTTCTTCGATAGACGAAGCAAGCGCCGAGTTACCGATATTGGCGTTAATCTTCACGAGAAAATTGCGGCCAATGATCATCGGCTCGAGTTCGGTGTGGTTGATATTTGCAGGAATAATCGCACGACCGCGCGCGACTTCGCTGCGAACAAACTCGGCATCCATCTTCTCGCGCATCGCAACGAACTGCATTTCTTCAGTAATCACGCCCTTCTTGGCGTAGTACATCTGCGTGGGAGTTTTATCGCCTGCTGCCCTACGCGCCGCTATCCATTTCTCGCGCCGCTTAGGAATGCCTTGGATAGCGTCGTAGCCCTGCGGGCCGGCGGTTTCGTACAGCTGTATTATGTCTCCATTGGTGAGTTTAACGTGCCGGCAGGGCACCTGCATGGTAGGGTCGCTCATGGTGGACGAATGGAGGCGGGCCACAGGCCGTCGAGGAATTAGCCCTGATAGCCTACCGGAAATGAAGCTCTGCTAATCCATACTTATTCCGAGCACCAGCAACAGCCCACGCTCAATGCCGAGTAAGGTTTTGCGAGCCACCGAACCTGCCCTTTCTGTCAGGCAACTCTTATCGAGTGTGATAATCTGCGATACATTCACCACGGAATCTTTAGCAAGTCCACTTTCCGTTGTTGGCAGAGGTACATTACCCGGAGCGGCAGCTAGTTTCAGATTCGAGGTGATCACCACAGCGATGACCGAGTTGATGCGGCTGCGGTTGAACGCATCATCCTGGACAATTACGACTGGCCGCATGTAATCTGGTTCAGAGACCTGTGACTCGTCCAGTTCGGCCCACCAGATTTCACCACGCTTCATCGCCATTTTTTAGCGCCTGTGACTGCAAGCGGCGAATTACCCGAGGAACACGGAGTGTTTCGTCACCGTACACCTCATCAAGCATGCGGGTGACATCTGCATAGGCCGCATCGCTGAGAAATGCCGCAAGCGCGCGCTGATACAATTCACTGCGCGATATCCGGTTTGATTTGGCGAATTCTTCGGCTTTTTTGAAGAGCGAATCCGGGATACTGATAGCCGTCTTCATACGCGCAGTATAACAAAAGTTATACCTTCTGTCAATAAACAAACCGCTAAACCTGCACATTGCGGAGATCTTCTTACCCAAGCGATGCAACTCCTCCTTTTCTGCTTCAGCGATTCAGCAAACAACCGAAGATCAACCATGAGGCGAATCATGCTCGCCGCCGCCGTTGCGGCGCTGGCCAATATGCTGCTCGGTTCTCTCGACGCAGCCGACAAAGGCGAAACAGGGCCAGAACCGAAGACAATCCGCCGGCAGGCAGCGCTCGAAGAGATCAACACGCTGGCGCAGGAGTTTGCCCCCACCTTCAGCCCCGACGGTAAAACGATGGTTTTTTCGTCGACGCGCTCGTCCGGCAAAGGTGGTTTTTCGCATCTCTATGTCTCTCACCTAAAGGACGGAAAATGGGGAGCGCCAGAGCCGCTGCACTCGGTCAATTCACAATTCAACGACGAAACCCCCTACCTCAGCAATGACGGCAAGATTTTGCTATTTGCCTCTGACCGCGACGGCAGTCTCGAGTTGCCGCGCGATGCAAAAGGTCAGGTACGTGTAAGCTTTGATATCTACCTTGCGCAGTGGGATGGCAAAACCTGGTCAAACCCCCGCCCCGTGCAGGAAATTAACACACCGTGGAATGAAAAATCGCCGTCGATCAGCCGCGATGGCCGCTACCTCTTTTTCAGCAGCTGGCCCTTCGGCGATATGAAACGCTCGCGCATTCGTATGCTCGACCTGCAAGCGAAAGGTAACGTGATCGATGACCTGCCGCCGCACATCAACTCGGGAAATCAGGAAACCGCGCTCGTACCCGGTGAGGATAATACACGTTATTATTTTTCCTCGCGCAGGCCAGGCGGCAAAGGCGGCTGGGATATCTGGCAGACACGCTTCAGTGACGGTAAATGGGCAGAGCCCGAACCTGTTCCGGGTAATGTGAACACCGAGGGGAATGAAGCATTCCTGGCAGTTTCGCAGGGAAACTATTTTATTTCGAGCACGTTTAACGCAGAAAAGCCGGACTACGATCTGAACATCGAACCCATCAAACCCGAAGCAGCAAAACAATGGAACGTGCAGCTGATCGATGCTTCAACGCGGCAAAAACTCACGGGCACAGTAAAACTCGAGGTACTTGAAGCGGACAGTGACAAGAAATCGAGCCACAGCACTCAGGGCAGCGGCAACGGTATTGTCTTTAAGGCGCCGGTATCAGTCGGCGGCGAAGAAGTTGTCAGGCTCAACGGCAGCGCCGAAGGTTATCTTCCCGCCAGCGAAGACACCGATGCGGCGACTCTTGCCGATGGCACCTACCTGCTGCCGCTGCGCAAACTGGAAAAGAACGCGAGTTTTGACATCCGGTCGATCTATTTCGATTTCGACTCGGCGCGCATCAAGAAATCTTCAGAACCTTCACTGCGCATGGTACTTGAATTTCTCAAGCAAAACCCAAAAGCTGAATTTGAAATCATCGGCCACACCGACCTTGCGGGTGATGCAGAATACAACCAGTCGCTCTCTGAAAAACGCGCGGCGAGTGTAAAAACCTGGCTGGTCGAAAATGGTATAGACAAGGGCCGGCTCACCACATCGGGCGCCGGCAAGTCGCGCCCGGTAGTCGCCAAACGCGGCAAGCCATTCGATGAACAGAACCGGCGTACAGAATTCAAATTAAAATGAGAGAGGGGCTATACACCTCTCTCATTTTGTGATACATAATATGCGTGCTTACGGGCGCGCATGATATTGCCGAGCGGACGGTGCTCCTCAATAGCATTCCACGGGTCAAACTTCATCTGCTCTACAGCGGCCGCGAATGATTCGTATTCTTCGCCGGCAAGATGCTGTGCGGGCACGTGCAGCGTACCCACCTGGACGAAGGGACTTACTTCTTCGCTCCACTCGACCGTCGCATCTTCGATCGGGGTGCTCTCAGCATCGGTAAAGAACTGCGCTTCGACCGCGTAATCGATCGGCTGCGATTTCAGGTGTGTACGCAGGTCATGCGCCAGGTCACTCTTGTCGAGCGGCACTGCAATTTTGGTCAGTGGCCTGATACGCAGCTTGATGGCGTAGGCGCCATTTTTGACTGGTGCCACTGTGCTCAGGTTCTCGGCAGCATAACCTTTGAAGGGTTTACCGATAATTTTTGCCAACCGCCCCATAGCCCTAAACATTCCCAAAAAGCCGTGCGTGCGGTAGAGATGCTTCAGTACCGCGCCACCGCCGGCATTTAGCGCAAGCAGCAGATCCAGGAATTCTTCTGCGCGGGCAGAGCCGAAAGTCGTATGGTTGATCAGCAGGAAATCCTGCTCTGTATGCGGTTTGCCTGTCAGCGCTGACTTTCCGGCGACACCCTTAACCTTGATTGCCAGCCCCCGGATATCGGGAACCTTGTCTGCTTTTACGTCGAGCCCTCCGTTAGAGAGGCGAATGACTGCTTCGTATTTCCCGGCTTTGGAAAAGATACCCTGCGCTGCATGCGCGGGCAAATTCGCGTCCACCCGGAGCTCCGCCTTGAGCGCAAGCAGGCCTTTACGGTGCAGCAGCCTGCCCTTTCCGTATTTTTTCGATTTGGCTTTTTGTATGGCGCGCAATTTTTGCGCGTAGGCGGCAAATTTTTCGTCTTCGCCGGGTGGAACAACTTCGTTGTAATTCGTGGATGGTGTTTTGATCATTTACAGCAGTGGCTGCAAAGCAGCCACTGCTGTAAATGCTTATCGCATGAGATCTTCAGCCGTCAGGTGATCGGCTGAACGCTCGTTTTCGTACTTCAGAATACCCAGTTGGGCATACTTCGGACGGATACGGTCGCTCAGGAGGCCGATTGCCTTCAGGTTCGGAATCATGCGCGTGAACAGCTGCTTGCGGAACTCGCTCATCATCTCTGAAGTATCGAGCAGGTGCAGCCAGTCCTTGCGGCTGATTGACTGGCCGTAGAACTCCTCGTGGATTTCGAGGAAGTGGAAGCGGTTGCGCAGCATGATAGCCACTTCATACGCCCAGTCTTCGCGCTCGCGGCGCTTCGCCTCTGAAATTTCTTTAGTAAAGTAATCGCGCAGCGCGACAACACCGTAATGGACGTGGCGTGCTTCGTCAGAGATCACCTGCTTCAGCAGTTGCTTGAGCAGCGGCTCTTCGGTGAACTTGTAGAGAGTACCGAATGCACCGAGCGCCAGGCCTTCAATCATGATCTGCATGCCGAGAAATTTGAGATCCCAGTCAGAACCAGCAGTGATGGAACGCAGAATGACAAAGAGGTTGTCGTTCACGTGGTAGAGTTTTTCGAGTTTCTGCTGCAGGTAGCGCGCAAAAACCTCTACGTGGCGGCCTTCGTCGACGACCTGCGTTGAGCCGTAGAGTTTGGCGTCAAACCAGGGGCTTGCTTCGACGGTTTCACCCGCGATGTAGAGCGCGCCCTGCTCGCCGTGCAGAAACTGCGAGAGTAGAAAGCTGATCGCAGCGTGCTGGATCTTCTGCCGGTCGCGCAGGTCTTTCGGATAAAATTTTTCGCCGAAACCTGGTACCAGGCGCTCGGGGATAATCGCGATATTGGGGTTGAAGGGGTCAACATTGGTATCCCACGGCAGGTCTTCTGCGTCCCACTGTCCTTTATAGGCACGGCGGTAGAGCGACTTGAACTCGGGGTTGCCAAAGTTAGAGTAAGTCCAATCGTAGTGAACCGCATGGCCAGAGACTACGTCCAGGGTGTTGTTATGCCCCTGTTGCAGTACGTAACGTGCGATTGCCGACGGGAACAGTTCTGCTGCAACTTTCGGGTTGCGCATGACCATGTTGCCGAGGGTCGTGATGTTTGCTGTAATTTCCATAGTTTCCTCCTCTATGTCGTCTAGCCTTAGCTTTCACCAAAACTATTCAGCACTTGATAGTTTTGTTGACAATTCGGAGCGTCGCGTCAATCGTTTTTTTGTTCGCAGTGCACAAAAGCTCGCCACTTTTTGCCACTAAAGGTATATTCGCTATGCAAATTGAGGATATTTTCATCTTTTTATCCTTATTATTTCTGCGATTCTTTGCGCCACGCAGGCTAGTGCCACGTGTGCCAATTGAGCATAGAGCCGGAAGCCCCCTGGAAGCCGGAACAACAGACATATGATCTTAATTGACTATATATATAATTATATTATTTTATATATATGAAAACGACTCTTGATATTCCTGAAGAGAAATTTACGACCGTGCAGGATTTGTATGGCCTGCGGACAAAGCGCGAAGCCGTAATCTTTGCGCTCGATGAGCTGACGCGCCGGTACAAGATCGAACGACTGGTCGATCAGCTGGGCACCTTCACCGACTTCATGACACAAGATGACCTGCGTCACATGAGAGATCTTGATACTGCTCGAGACATCAGCCTTAATTGAAGCCTGGCGCAAGAACGGCCGTCCTGACGCAAAAGCGCGGGTCGAGTCAGCGCTGCGCTCGGGCCGGGCGGCACTCTGCCAGCCAGTCGTCTTAGAATTGAGTGCAGGCATGAAAAAAAGTGAGGAGTTCAAACTACTGCATGACTATCTCGATGTGCTGCCACTCTTACCCATCACAGACGCTGTCTGGCAACTCGCGGCAAGCCGCGCACGGCTGTTTCGCGCCAATGGTCTCACAGTCTCTAATTTCGACACGCTCATCTTCGCCACGGCCGAACACCACAACGCCAACATTGTCACGATCGATGGCCATTTCGCACAGATGCGCGAGGTGCTAAAAAGCGGCATTTAGGGGTACGGTTAAACCCACTCCCTAAGTTAAATATATAAAGACCTTTAACTCTTTACATGCTCTGTACATTCTGCCTATTGGCATTGACATAGTATCCGCGAGGATATATTGTCACAGCATCGGTCTTCGGGCCGAAAAAAAGAAAATTTCTCAAGGAGATAACATGAAAAAGACTCTGATCACATCTCTGCTGGCACTTGCCGCAACAACTTCGAGCTTTGCCGCTGTTAAGAGCGGAAAAATCGGTGTGGACTTTGCCACAAACAGCAGCACTGGCATTACCAATGGAAATGGCAACAACACAACGCAAAGTCTCGGTGTTTGGTGGCACGTTACGGACATGATCGCAATTCGCCCGAGTCTCGCTTATTCTACGAGCACGACAACCACTGAGACTCCTGCGACAAATACTAAGAGCAGCGTCACAACTAACTCATTTGGCGTGGGCATTTCTGTGCCGATTTACCTGGCAAAAATGAACCTGCTCGACCTCTATGTTGCGCCGGCGTTCTCGTATGGTTCTAACGGCAGCAACTACTCGGGAATCGATGCAGCTGTTTCACTCGGTCTGCAGGTTGCAGTTAACGACCAGCTGCAGTTCTTCGGTGAAATGGGCTTGGGTTACAGAAACCAGACTGATAAGGCAACCGCCGGTACAACGGTTACTACAAGCGGATTCGGTACAGCACGCGGCGCAGTCGGCGTGATTTTCTACTTCAACTAACGCCTAACCCAAAACCTGACGCATTGCGTCAGGTTTTGGGAATTACTCTCACCACATCGCCCGCTTTTAAGTGCCGGGTGGCATCGGCAGTTGCCGATTTCGCCTCGGTGATATCGTACTCGCGCTTTACCACCTGGAACTCGAGGTTACGGCCTAACTTGTCCGTCACCAAAAATTTTGCATCTTTCACCAGGCCATCGCGCCTGCCGGTATTAATGAGAATCAGGTCATCATCTTCTATCTTCAGAACATTTGCGGAAACAGGCGTGGACTTATGGACAAACTGTGCAAGCCTGACAGCCGCCTTGTTGAGATAGTCCCTACCCTCTGCTTTGAATGAAACTTGTGCCGTTCGAATTCCGGTTTCGGCATCAATGAGTTCTGCATTCACTTCGAGCCCATGCGCGAGTTCGCGAAAATCGCCCATCAGCGCAAACGCCAGTGGCCGCCGCCTGAAAGCGTGGGGGTTCTCCTCTTGTTTAAGCGCATCATCGTAAGTTTGGCGTAGTTTGCGCAGGTTCTCCGAGCTGTAGACCTGTGCCTGCGGCAATGCTGCCATTTCACGCGAGATAGAGCGCACCTTGCCGATATCCTGCAGAGCAACGCGCGTGCGATCTGCAATCGCTACCCCACCCAGCGGGTGATCACTCAGTGGATCGCGCGCGCGCAATGGATAGATGTGCACGGGCAACAGATTCTTGGCGCGCTCGGGCTGGCGGTAACCAGATTTTACGTACCAAAGTTCACGCTGCTCGCCGTCGAACTGCTCGTACATTTCACGGTATGCCTTGTCCTGCGTGGCATCTCGCAAAAAGACCAGTTCATCGGCCATCCGTTCATAGTCTTTCTTCGCCTTGAAGTGCCGGAGCAAATCTTTGTGGACTTCAATATAACCGGGAAAAAGAAACTCCGCCCAGCGAAGGCTGCCGAGTGCGAACTCATCGGCGTTGCGGTCAAACTCCCTTTTTGCGATGGCGCGATGGTAGCGGGCCGCGCGCGTCATCGCAGCGTTTTCGCGCCTGGCTTTCGCCGCCACGTTGGCGAGTTCAGCCTGGTGCCTCGTCAGGTCATCGTCTTCATTGCGCCGCAGATAATCGCTCAGCAACTTCGATGCAGCTACAGGATCACAGAGTGCAACAAAAGTTACAACGCTGCGGGATTCTGAGAGGCTGGCCGTCAGCTTTCGCAGGTATTCCTGCGCATCAGAGCAGCGACCGGTGACAGAAAGCAACTGCGCCAGCATCAGGTTCACTGCAAGATTATCCGGGTTATTCGAGTGGGCATGCCGCAGTGCTTCGAGAGCGCGCGCAGCCGCCTCTTCATTTGCCGATAGTGGATTCAGCCGGTTACTCTCAAACCAGGCATCGAGGCGCGCGCGGGCAATCGCCACTGCCAGGTCGGTGTTCTCTGGCAAAAGCGACTGGACCTGCCGAAACTGTGCCTCAGCCTTCTCGAACTGCCTGAGTTTCAGGTACAGCGCCGCGAGCCTCAGCTGGGTATCCATGTGGCCCGGATTGTCGCGTAGTATACCCTGTATCTTGCGCCGGGCAATACCGTATTGCGCAGTATCAATTAGTAGCTGCGCCCGCAAAGACTGCGCATCAGGATTATTACGGCGAATGCTCTCTGCCTTGTCGAGGCACATATTCATGACCTGTTGCTCGCGCATCTCATAAGTCGCTTGCGCACAAAGCAGATAGGCCGCCTCGTTGCGCTCTTCTAGTCTGATCGACCGCTGCGCAAGATCCTGCGCAACACGAAAATCCCTGTTCTGCAGTGAAAGACGCGCCAGCAGCAGCAGTGACGGCACGTGGTCACCATTACGGCGCAGCGCTTCACGCACCATGTCGGCCGCACGGATGGTATCACCACTTTTTTCAAGATTCTTTGCCTGGTCGTAGTAGTACTGCACAGGCATTTCTGCTGCACGCACAGGTAGGAAAACCAGCAGCGGAAGGATTGAAAATAAGAGACCCGGGATTCTGTGCTTCATTGCTTTTGCCCGCTCCTAGGGTACAAAATACCCACTCAACTCAAGTCCCTTGCGATCTCTGAACCTCGCTGCTACACGCATGTCAACGTACTGGCCGGTAGTCTGCTTACGAACCATGCTCTGGTAGCTGAGCAGGTAGCGGACCTCTTTCTGCTTCCGCAATAGCGAGTCGATGCGCGGGTCTATTTCCAGGGCACGATAGTATGCGCCGCCTGTCTTCTTCGCGAGCGCCACAAGGGCCTCTTTCGGTTCAGGGGACTTCAGATTTTCCGGATGCTCGAACGAAACAACATATACAGGTACATGGTTCGCCCGTGCGTAGTCGATCAACCGGTCCTTGCTGTAGGGAGACAGGCCGTCGTCGTCCGCTTCGCCGTCAGTCAAATAAATAACTGCCCGCTTGCCTTCACGCGTGATCAGCTCTGTGATCGCGTCATAAAGGCCAGCGCTCATACTGCCAAGAGCCGCCTTGGTCGCATTATTTTCAGAAGTCGCCGCCTTAACCGTCTGCAGTATCTTCAGGCGCGAATTGATAAAATCACTTTCTGCACGCACGTCGCTGCCATGGCTCAGAACCCTCATGCGATCCTTTTCGCGTATCTGCTTCAACAGGTGATCAAGCACCCACTGCTGCTGGCTTTCGTACTCACGCATACGCTCGCTGCGCGAGACCAGGATTACCGAGTTCAATACATCATCGAAGCGCTGCAGGTAGTCGGCGCCAAGATTGCCAACGCTCGTATCGTTCTCGAAAATGCGAAAATCGGAAGCTTTGAGCTCTGTCAGGTAGCGTGGAATTCCCGTATCGCTCTGCGCGCCCGCAGGGCCCGTCGAGACGGTTACATACACACCGACCATCGGGAATTTCGCTGCACTGATTTTCTCTACCTGCAGGTAGAGCTGCCCAAACTTCTCCGATGCGGGAGCAAACTGCACAACCTCGCTCGAACCATAGTCGGCAACGTACAGGTTTCTGAACGGGTCATACGCTGCAGCATAAGGTCGGGCAAAAGTTATGAACCTGCCTTCCGGATTTGTATAACCCGAAATTTTTCCGAGTATTTCACCGGATTTGCTCAAGCGCAACACACCCTGCGATTCGTCCGCCACGAGGAACTGCTGTTGTTCGGCATCCCAGGAGATATGGCGCGGTTTCGACAGTCCGGCCGGCGAATGCTCGGCAACAACATTACCGTAACGATCGAGCTGTGTCACCCGCGCAGCTCCGCTTTCTGTCAGCCAGATCGAATCTTCATCGCACCAGATGCCGAAGGGCGACTGCATCGGGTCACCTTCTGCTGGTCTCTGGATAAAGGCAATGAAACGACCATTGTCACCAATCCGCTGCAGCCGGTTGTTGCCTGAATCGGCCACGATAAATTCGCCTTCACGGTGGCAGATGCCGGCCGGCGCCCTGAACTGTAGCTCCCCCTCGCCGCTTTGCCCAATTGCGTCGGGATTAAACAGGTACGAGAGATAACGTTTGGTATTCTTGTTAAGCCTGTGGATCTTGTCTTCGCGAAAATCGGTGATCCAGACTTCCTGCTCGTTCTGCGCAAAGGCCATCGGGTAATTCAGCCGGCCCGAAACCCGGTGCCGGTTTTCGATCGGCTCCCCCTGCGCTGAATAGGAAACCATATTACCAATCTCAAAATTGCCCAGCGAAAGAACTGCCAGCTGGTCAGAATGCAGCGAACCGATAAAGGTCGGCCGGTTGTAACGGTAACCCTGCATGCGCGGCACGACGCGCAGAAATTCACTCGGCTCACTGGCACTGGCAACACCGTCTGCGGGCAGGCTCAACCACTCGATACGCGCGCGCAGCGTTAGATCATGCGGCAGAGCCCTGACAAGAGTCTCGAACTCCTCGATTGCTTCAGCTGTCTGACCTGACAGGTAGTAGGCCTGCGCCAGGAAGCGCCGGGCCCAATGGAATTGCGGGTTGATGACGAGCGCCTGTGAGAATTTTTCTATTGCGGCGTCGAACTTCCTGTCCTGGTAGAGCAACCAGGCCTTTTGGAATTCTTCTTCAGCAAGATTCTGCCTGGTGCCAAGCGTAGGATAAAGAACGGCCCATGAAACGCCTGCCCCCAGCAGCAGCGCCAGGGCAATAAACCACGTGCGGTAACGCGAAAGAAATGCTGGTAATGCCGGGGGCCAACGCATCAAAGATGCGACATAATACCGGCCGCAAAGGCGAGCGTCAAGTTTAATTAAAAGAGACGCCGTTTCTTCAGCCGGGGCTTTTTTTCCTCGCGTTTCAGCGCAACGGGGTTCACCACGTCAATAACGCGGTCAGCTTCGGGTACTTCTACCCCGACAATCTGCTGTCCGGCCTTGAGCCGTTCAGGGCCGGGCTTGAAAGCAAGCACCGTCCAGCGTGCTAATGTTGCAACCCCGGCAAACAACAAGACTGCCTCACCGAGCGCCTGCCAGCCTAACACATCTCCAACCAACCCCTCTGCGGGAACCCAGCGAACCGCGAGTACCCCGTAGAGCAGGCAGAAAAAGACGTAGAGCACTACGTCTTTCATTGAGTCACCAGACAATCAGAATGGCAGCTTGGGCGCACTTTTCATCAGCTCTTGCTGCGCCTTGCGCTTGGCCTCTTCTTCTGCTGCCTTGCGCTGGCGCTCTGCTTCAGCCTGGGCCTTTGCTTTGGCTGCATCGACCTGCGCTTTACCTTCTGCCATCGCTTTGCCTTTCAGCGCATCGACCTGAGCACCTACCATGTCGCCGAGATTAGAAGTTGCCTTCTTGGTTTCATTAGCGATGAGGCTCTTCAGATCAGGAAATTGCGGTGAAACAACTTTGACATTGGGAGAGGATATCGTGGCCGACGAATCGATACCGAAAGTAATCAGGCCATTCTTCATTGACGGAGCAAGCACGCTGGCGCGGATTTTCTCCGGGGCCAGGGCAGCTTTGACCTGGTCGCGCACCGGGCCTGCTGGCACCTGGTCGAGAGCCGGTGTAACTGCCGAGCCAATTACCTTATCGAGGTCGCCTTCCACGGTCTTGGTGTGCTGCGCTGCGAGCGACAGGTCACCGCGGAAGTGGTGATCGAGCGATTTGACGTTAATGTAATCTTCTTTCGACAGGCGGAACTCGAAGTCATTGGTAATGAGTGCCGGCGGCTCTTTTATCGTTACTACACCACCAGCATAGTAGATAGTAGCAATGGCATCACGCGTGAGGGTCTGCGTTTCGGCGAGAAAGCCCAGCTTGATACCGATTTTGTTGAGGTTTTCCGTCTGGTCTTTCAGTTTCTCAAAGATAGAAAGCCCGGTTACGAAAGTACCTTTCTTCAACCCAGTACGGAGCGTAACTGACTCGGCTGGTCCGCCTGTCTTTGGGTTGATCGGATTAATACCACCCTGCAGGTCGAAAATAATCTTGAAAGACTTGATTCCTTTGCCTTTGCTTTCCTGTAACTCAAGGTCAAACTGCGTGGTTAGCCCTACGAAGTTGTGTTTCTCCAGGTTTTTCGGATCAAGGTGAATATCGCGCAGCAGCACATTCGCGCGGCTTACCTTGAGGGTCTGGCCCAGTGCTTCGACATTCACGGTGAAATAACCGCCTTCAATGCCGATCTTGCCCATCTTGATTTCAGTGGGGAGCTCGCGGAAATCGAACGGTTTTTCCGGCTCTTTTGGTTTTTCGGCCTCTTTTTTCGCTGCTGCTTTTTTCTCTTCAGCAGCTTTTTTTGCTTCTTCTGCTTCTTTTGCCAGCTCTTCTTTGGTCTTTGGCTTAGTCAGCAGCGGTTGCAGATTGTTGCCGCCGTTTTTGCCCAGTACGATGTGCGCAACGGGTTCTGTGAAGAGCAGAGACTTCAACTCGAATTTCTTGCCGAACGAGGTAATCAGGGCTCCTATAGCCACCTGGAAATTGAATTGCTTGAAACCGATAACTTCATTTTTCATCGGAGTGCGCGATTCCATGGGTTTGCCTACCTCAGCGTCGCGGTAGCCGATTTTGAAACCGTCGATCGTGATACCGGAGAAAGCTGCCCAGATTGGAACAGAAATATCTTTGATTTCTACCCGACCATTGATGTTTTCTTCAATCTTGGTAGCGATAAAATCTTTTGTAACGACTGCCTTGATAGCGATGAAACCGCCGACCATGATGACCACGATCAGGATACCAAATCCAAGCAGCACTTTTTTCAGAATGCGCAATGCTTTTTTCATATGGGGGAGATAGTCCCATACTTTTCGTACAGGTCAATCTTTTTCCTTTTCTTCGCCGACGAGGTCGCGGCGAAAAACTTCTGCGAGCTGCAGGCCTGCCCGGTTCGTGTAGTCAATAAACAGTTTTTCATTGTCCCGCAACTGCCGCTGCTCTACCAGCATTGCCTCGTCGTGTTCACGAAACACACTGATCATCTTTGAAGCTTTCTTCTCCGTGAAACCGAGGCAGCGCAACATCGCGTGCGCAGTCTCAAGTCCAGAGGCAAAAGTTTCACGCCTGATGTCTGTTACACCGAGATCCATGAGGCTGTGCGCGTGCGCACGGTTGCGCGCGCGCGCGAGTACCTTGAGGTGCGGAAAATTATGAGTGACGATCTCGGCAATGCGGACGCTCGCCTCCATGTCATCGACGGCAATGACGAAAATCTTCGCGTGCGCCGCTCCGGCGGCCTCAAGCAAGTCGATTCGGCTGGCGTCGCCGTAGTAGACCTTGTTGCCAAAGCGACCGACAGCCTGGACCTGCTCGTAGTCGATCTCGAGGGCGGTGAAGCGGATGTCATTTAGGCGCAGCATACGCCCGATGATCTGGCCGTAACGGCCGAAGCCTGCTATTAACACGGGGTTATGCTCCGAAGGCATATCGTCATATTTCCATTCTGAAGCGGCGAACCGCACCCTCAGGTAGCGCGCATTGAGCAAGTAGACGAGCGGAGTTGCCAGCAGGCTCAGCGCTACCACGACGTTCGCGATGGACACCGTTTCGGGTGGCAACAGCTGCTTGTCTGACGAGAGTTTGAAAAGTACAAACGCGAACTCCCCGCCCTGGCAGATGAGAAAGGCGATGTTACGCGAGACCTCTGCGTCGTACCGAAAGAGATTGCCTGCCGACCAGATGGCAAATATCTTGAGGGCCAGAAGTGCCAGCACCGCTAGTGGCACCAGGAGCGGGTAACGGAGCAGTACACCAAAGTCCATACTCATTCCGACCGCAATGAAAAAGAGCCCTAGCAATAAACCTTTGAAGGGTTCTATGTTTGCTTCCAGCTCGTGCCGGTATTCCGATTCTGAGAGGACGACGCCCGCCACGAATGTGCCCAGTGCCATCGAGAAGCCTGCCGCTTCCATAAGTGCTGCGATCGAAAACACCAGCAATAGCGAGGCGGCAGTGAACAGTTCACGGCTCTTTGCCCGGACTACGACACGGAAGAACGGGCGAACGGCGAAGCGGGCGCCGGTGAGCACCGCCGCGAGTGCCGCAAGACCGGGCAGCAGGCTCATGAAGCCTGAATTCCCCTGCCCCGATGACTGTGTCAGTATCGGCAGCATGATCATGACGGGCACAACGGCGATATCCTGAAACAATAGGACTGCAAAAGAGGCCCGGCCATACTGCGTGTTGATCTCGTGTTTCTCCGTGAGTATCTGCAGCGCGAATGCGGTAGACGAGAGGGAAAAACCGAATGCGAGAATGCCGATCTGCGATGTGGATAATCCCAGCATTGCCAGTGGAACACCCAGTGCAACCATAGAAAGCACAATCTGTAAAGTGCCAAAGCCGAATATATCCCGGCGCATGTTCCAAAGCCGGCCGGGGCGCAGCTCAAGACCAATGATAAAGAGCAGTAGCACAATACCAAACTCAGCAAATGCCAGGATGTCGCTGACATTGCTGATCAGCTTTAGACCCCAGGGGCCAATGACAGCCCCGGCAATGAGATATCCCAGCACATTACCCAGCCCCAGCCGCGTCGCGAGTGGAACGGCAACCACGGCAGCAGCCATGAAGACCAGCATGTTCATGAGTATGCTATGTGAATGCATCGATACCTACCCCGGTATTATGGCGACAGTCTGGCGAATGCGCCCGATCACCGCAAAATGATTCGGACAAGATAATCAAAATTTCAGCGGGAGAAGATTTTTTCTATTAGCGTGCGCGTGAGCTTTCAGAAGATTATTGCATCGCCCTGTACCTTCGCCACCAGATAACCATACCGGTGCAGACCAGCACTACCAGCGCCACCCCCGGAATCAGCGTGAGCTCCTTCTTTGTACCAAAGAACTGCAGCTGGTGCAGCTTCATCACCCAGAAATGGAACGCGCGCGCATCGTCGCTCTCTTCGATAATCGCGGCCGAGTTGCGGTCGATAATAATCTCCGGGTTGCCCGGCGCGTCGAAGCGCACGCGATACACCGACGCGACAATCTTACCACTGCGGTGGCGGTAGTGATCGATAATTTCAGCATCCTTTATAGTAGGATTTGCCAGGACATACTCAGCAGCTACCGCCGCTGCCATTTGTTTGTCAAGCGGGCTGAGCTTCTCTGCCGAAATGGCGTCGACCAGCTGTGAATGTGCAGCTTTACCCTCGCGCCGTACCACCTCATAGACAAGCCTGCCGCCCTCGGCGCGCAATACCACCGATTCGGCCGGGTTTACCTTGCCGACGGTCTCTGTGAGGCGTATTGCGTCTTGCGGCGAGAGCCGGGCGCCTGATAGAGCCGGCGCCCCCTGCACGTGTTTCTTCTTTAGATAGCCGTCTTTGAAATAGAGGTGCGGTGCATATGCCCAGAGAATGCCGGTGATTGCAGTGACGGCGAGAAAAATTGCCGACAGGAGCGCAACCCTCCTGTGCCAGATATTAACTTTCATCGCAATACGTCTCAGATTCTTTCTCCCCCTCTCCATATCATGGAGAGGGGGCCGGGGGGTGAGGTAATTCTTTTTTGAAAGTATACGTCGCGCGATGACGCACCGATTCGTAATCCTTGCCCTCAAACTTACCGGGAGTCTTGTCGGTATGGATGACCTCAAGCACGTACTGACCGGCCCAGGGTGTTTCGAGCTTTACCTTACCCTCGGCGTCGGTCTTGTACTCCTTTGCCCAGGTATTGGGCGCGTAGACCATCAACTTTTCGCCTTTCAGCGGTTTACCATTGAAGAACACCTGGAAAACATTCTGGCCGCCGGCAACGGGCACGATGTCCAGGGTCTGCGCCGGCCTGACTTCAGCGTTAGCAGACTGCGCCCCGTGCCGCGCATAGTACATTGGCTTGACCATACCCCAGTTATACTTCTTCATGTCGGCGACAGGCACGTCGAGACTGTCGGCTAGTACAAATTCAGCCTTGCCTGCTTCTGCAACAAAGAACTCCGCCGTCTTGGTATTCTTCACCTCTTTATTCTGGCCTTTCTTGTCGGCTGTGTAGACGCGCAGACCCGTTATCTTGTCGAGTTTGCCGGGTGACGTCTCCCGTTCGCCATCCTGAATTTCGCCGTAGTAGACGCGGGCAGTACCGCCTTCTCGTTCAATCCAGATGTAGTGTGCCGAAAGAATTCCTGGCAGCAGCAGAGCTGCTGCCAGTAGAGTTAACAATCGTTTCATTTTTAAATCCTCGCTTTTGCAGAAATCGTGAAGTTGAAAGGTTCGCCCGGCAGTGCGCCTGAAAAAGTCGGCGTTGCGAAATAAACTTCGTTGGTGATGTTGCGAAAGTTCGCCTGCAGCTGCCAGTTCTGCTTTTTATAGAAGAGCACCGCATCGGCCACGACATAACCGGGCACGCGCAAAAGATTCAGCGCGTCGACATAGAGCCCCGACTTCACCGTCGGCCCGCCGCCGAAACCTAAGCCCTTCAGAATACCCGACTGCAGTTCGTACGTGATCCAGAAATTGCCGGTGTATTCGGGAACGTACTGCGGAGCCTTGCCTTCAGTATTCACGCCCGACACGCGCTCGGTCGATTTGATTTTCGCATCGTAGAATGCGCTGCTAAAGGTAAGCCAAAGCCCCTTAAGAGGATTGCCCATGATATCCAGTTCGATACCGTCGGTGAGCCTTTTGCCGACCGGGCTCACGACGCCTGCAGCATCAGTCACATAATAATTCTCGCGCGTCGTGCGAAAGAATGCCAGGTTGGTCTGCAGTTTGTCTTTGAACAAATTCAGCTTCTTGCCGAGTTCTATTTGCGATGAGCGTTCGGGTTCGACCGCAATTGAAGTCGATTCAGTCTGTATGGCCATGAAACGCCCTTCGGAATAACCGCCATAGAACGAGACCGGTTTCCACGGCTGCAGTACCGCACCGGTCTGCCAGCTTATGAGATCGCGCGCCATCTGGATAGTCCGCTGCGTCTTGGCCGCACCCTGCCAGCCGTCGTCTTTGATCTCAGCGTGGTCGAGGCGAATGCCCGCGCGCAACTTCAGGTAATCGGTCACGGCCACCTGCTCCTGTGCATATGCGCTCACGGTCTGGTTCGTGATCTGGCGATCGAACGAAGGTATCGCCGCGTAATCATACGCGCTGCGTTCGAGCACAACGGGGTTTACCAGGTCAGTAATTGCCGGCAGGTTATAATCGGTGCGCCAGGTATTCACTTTGTATGACTGCGCCTCGATACCGGCGAGCAGCGTGTGCGCCATTTCACCGGTAAGAAATTTGAGCACGGCTTCGGTCTGGTAGACAATGTCAGAAGACTTATCGCCCTGCTCGCGCGCGGTGCGCCCGGTCATCTGCGTGCCCGCGGCATTCACCGCACCACCGGCATTGCGCATCAGGTACAGATCGCGGTTATCGTAGATCAGCGCCGAGCGCAGTTTGAACTTCGGTGAGAACACACCTTCGTGTGAAATCACGGCGCGGTGCACCTGCTGCGTCGCAGTATTGAACGGCGAATAGTAGGTATTCGATTTACTCACGCTCATCAGTGAACGATCTGCCCCAAAAAGAATGCCGTAGTTATCGGGCCGCGCCTTGATGTTGCGGTAGTCATAGTCGACGGTAATCGAATGCTTGTCGTTTATTTTCCAGGTGAACGAAGGCAAGAATTCGCCGACCGTACGTTTGAGTCCCCGATAGCCATCGGTATGGTAGTACGAGGCATTGAGCCGCGCGGGCAGCGCCTGCGTGCCCAGCGGGCCACCGACATCCAGGACACCGCGGTAAGTGTTCCAGAAGCCGCCCATGGTTTCGAGCGAGGCGCCAAAAGTATCCATCGGCTTTTTCGTCGTGATGTTGACCACCCCCCCCGGCTCGGCCCGGCCATAGATTGCCGAGCCCGGCCCCTTCAGCACCTCGACGCTCTCGACGTCGGTGTTCGTGCGCATATAGCCGTTCCAGGTATTGCCGTCGGGCAAACCGTCGCGCATGAAGCGCATGTTGAGTCCCCGCAGCATAAAACTGTCAGAGAAACCATACCCACCCGCGAGCGTGGTCGTAAGCCCGCTGACGTTTCGTGCCATCTGGTTCATGTCGACCGACTGCTGGTCTTCAATGATCTCTTTCGGCACGACAACAATCGATGCGGGCGTGTCATGCACCGGTACATCGGTCTTCGAACCGGTGACACGGCTATTCGCCTGCACCACCACTTCGTCGAGCTGCGCTTCTGCAGGTACTGCAGGTGCTGCGGTTGTCGCCTGCCGCGGATTAACTGCTGTGGGCGCTGGCTGCTTCTTATTCTGAGGTTTTTGCACAGGTTGTGCAAAGACTGCTGCAGCCGAAACGGCAGCCACTCCATATACTATATTGATTCTCATTCTCAGTTACTCCTTTTATTGCCTCACCCCCCGGCGCCTGGGCGCAAGCCCAAGGTGGGTGAGGCTTATCTCAACTCAAATCTAATTGGTACTCTGACGCGGCATGCGACCGCATTGCCGTCTTTGTCATAGGCCGGTGAAAAGACAGCGTCCCTCGCCTTTCTCAGCGCGACCTCATTCAACGCATCGTAGCTACCCTCGAGCAGCTGTGCATCGCGTACGCGGCCTTCGCTGTCGATCATCACGCTGAGCACGACGCGGCCGTCTTTACCCTGCTGCGCCGCCAGCAGCGGGTAATCATTAGCTGTGATAAAGTTGCCCACCCAGCGCGGTTTGCGGTGCGCGTCTGTTGCCTGAATCGCATCGCCGCAGCCCGTTGTCTCGTTGCACTTGCCCTGGCATACGCTGGCTTCGCGCGGAGTTTCTTTGGTCTGCTCGGCAGGCTTCAGCTGCCGGCGGTTCTTCTGCACCAAAAACCAGTCGTCGTTAACCTGCTCCGGTACTGCGCTGTTCGCGGCCCGCGGCACCAGCGGTGCTGCAGAGAGTTCGACATCGTGCAGGTGCATATTTCGGCCAAAGGTCACCCAAAGGTAGAACGATCCCCCTGCTGATGCGTGCAGTGCAACCGATGCCAGAAGAGAGGCTGAGGTGAATTTACTGAGGCTCTTGGTTAAGCTTGGCATATGTTATTTTTCCGAAGACAGTGCGACGCGGGTCACGCCTGCCTGTTTGATGAGGTCGAGAATTTTCACGACGTCTTTGTAGATAAGCGCTTCGTCTGCGGCGACGACCACACGCACGCCGGGGTTGAGATGCGCCTCGCGCGACATGTTGGCTTTGAGCCCATTCAGGTCGACCTTCTGCCCCATCAGTTGCAGCTCTCCGTCTTTTGCGACCGTCAGCGTCAGCGCCGGCGTTGGGTTCACCTCGGCCGCGGCGGCCTTGGGCAGGTTTACTTTGACTCCGGTGTCGGTGACAAAATGCGCAGTCACCATGAAGATGATGAGCAGCACCAAAGT
The DNA here is from genome assembly GCA_046346875.1 of Turneriella sp. Taxonomy (GTDB): domain Bacteria; phylum Spirochaetota; class Leptospiria; order Turneriellales; family Turneriellaceae; genus Turneriella. Next base: position 111,140 of record JAXMHG010000003.1, read on the forward strand.
AATGTCGACGAGCGGCGTGACATTGATGCCGGTGACGACGCCGTCTTCTTCACTATCGAGGTGCAAGATTTGCCTCTGTGTTACGGATTGCCGAACTCACGAAATCTCCCTGAGGTTGTGCGCGCAGGTAGACCTGCATCAGGTGAATAAGACTCTGCGTGTTCGCCGTGGCGCGTTTGAGCCGTGTCTGGAAATAATTATTGGCAATCACCGCAGGTATCGCGAGCAAAATACCGAAGGCTGTCGCAATCAGCGCTGCGGAGATACCCGTCATCACCACCGACACACCCGCGCTGCCGGCAGCGCCGAGATCGTTGAATGCCTTGATGACGCCGAGCACCGTGCCCAAAAGCCCGATGAACGGGGCGTTGTTACCCATGGTCGAAAGCACGATCAGGTTCTTTTCAAAATTGCCGCGCTCAATCACCAGCGCCGACTTCATCGCCTCTTCGACCGAATGTGCGCCTTTGATAAAATTCCTGAGGCCCTCGGCCGCGATACGGTTTTCCATAGCTGCGAACTGCGTGCAGTACGCCAGGGCATTGCCGGTCTTGCCCTGCTCTAGCAGTTCTCTGAGGCCGCTAAAGAAACCGGCAAAATCGATGCGGTTCTGCCGAAAGAGCCGCCAGCGGTCGAACATGACGGCGACCGAAAGTATGCTCGCCGCCAAAAGCAGCCAGAGCACCCAGACATCGCCCAAGAGGGCGGCTTTTTTGAAGATTTCGTTCATGGCAATTTTCTGAGGACACCTTTCAGAATACACTTATATTGAGAATCATTATCAATATCTTAACCAAAGATTCTCCGCCCTGCCTCCGCATTCACCGTGGTTCAAGAATCCACCACAGGCTGCTTAGAAAGCAGCCTGTGGTGGATTTATTTCTGCATGCTATCGAAATCTGACTGCATCAGGGCTTGAACACGCGCTGCCAAAGTTGGGGCGTCTTTGGGCGTAAGCCCCGCGGTCGGTACGGGTGCCAGCACGTGTACGCGCAGCATGCCGCCATATCTTTTCGCTGCCGTATCGATAACTTTCTTTAATGACTCAATCACGACCGGAACCACAGGGACACCGGCCTCAATCGCCATCTGGAAGGCACCCCGCTTAAAAGGAAGAAATCCCACCTCTTTACTACGCGTGCCTTCGGGAAAGATTGCAATCGACACCCGCCGGTTTTTGATCGCAGCGACACCGGCGTCGAGCTGCCCCCTCGCCTTCTTGCCGTCTGCGCGGTCGATCAGCACGTTACCAGCCAACCAGAACGCCCAGCCAATAAACGGAATAAAGGCGACTTCCTTTTTGCCGATGATCGCCAGCCGTGGAATGCGCAGCATACCCAACGGAATACCATCCAGCGAACTCTGGTGGTTTAAAACATAGATAGCGGGCTCGCGGAGTACTTTTTCAGCACCCTGGAGTTGAATGCGAATACCGCTCAGGCGCTGCGCGACCACGGCATAAAGATACATAAAAAGGCCGGTGTTAACCGGGCGACGAAATGTAATGACGAGCCAGGGTAACGCCAGGGCGCAGAGCAGCATCAGCCAGAACTGTGTGAGATACATGCGCCACATGGGTGTGCCTCTTTGGGTTCAGCTGGCGCGTCAAGAGTACTTGTGACTTGCCTGACCTTCCACAGCCAGCCAGCGCTTTTTTTGCTTTTCATAACGCCGGGTGAATGTGCTTACGCCTGTGGCGCAGGCACACGAAATTCTCGATGTCCGCAAAAACGGAGCTTTCATCTTCAGCGACATTCTGCTGATCGATTACCGGCAGCAGAAGCTCGGAAGCCTGCTCTCTGAAATCAAAATGCAGTCCCACCAGCTCGACCGTATGCTGAAAAAATATACGCATGATGATGAGCGATTGCTCGGCCAGGAAAAAGCCAACGTCGTCAATGTACTGCACATGATTATCCGCAACCTGGCAGCCCTCTACCTTCGGCTTTTTGACCTTGAACACTCAGCAGAGTACCACAGCGAAATCGAGGTATCAGAGGGCAAAGACGGATTTCTTATCAAGGGCAAGATGGATGCAGATGAAGTTAATATCCGCTTTTCGCTGAAGCAGTGGACAGACGAATACCTCGACGCTGCACTTGCCGACCTGTTCAAAGACTTCCAGGATGCGGCAAAGGACCATGTTATTACGCTGGCTGAAAAAGTCGAACTCACAGGACGTATCGCGCGCATCCTGGTAAAAACCATGCAGGCCTTTTACCTCATGCGCTCTGGCGCAGTCTTTCGCTGATTATTCAGCAGTGCTATACTGACCGACAAACTCGATGAAGCGCATCACCTCGGGCATATCTTTACCCGTGAAACGAATCGTCGAACCATCCACACGTTCAACTACCGGCAGCAGTGAGAGCACCTCTGCGTTCATCATGTTCTTGAAAGCGATCTCCAGCTTCACTGGTTTGGGGGTGGCGTAAGCTTTGTAGCGGCTTAGGTTTGCCAAAGCTTCTTTGGTCCCGTTCTGGATCGCAAGCCGTGCCTGCTGCGGCGACAGGTTATCGGCGGAGTGATAACCGATTGCCCGCTTGACCACTACCCCGGTAATTTTTTCGCTGATGGTTCTGCGTGCCTCTTCAATGGTCTTGTCATCACCCGAGATGAGTACGACAGGCACGCCATAGTGGCCTGCAACCGCGGCGGATAACAAGGCCTCGCTGGTATGCACGCCGTTCAGCCGCATGCCGTAGATGCGCTTCGACGACATCGTATGCGCGCGGACGGCACCGGCCGTGCCAATGGATGCGTGGTATCCCAGCAGAATGACCGCATCGTAACCCTGGTCGATACCCTCAACCATCGCCAGCGGCCGGGGCCAGGAGCGCACAAGGCGTGCACGCGGGTTAAGCTCTTCGGGCAAAAGCGAAAGCCCGTTGCCGTGAGAGTCTGCGACCGTGACATGAGTCGCTCCGGCCGCAAAGGCACCCTCAATGCAGGCATTCACCTCGGCAGTCATCAGTCGGCGAAATTTCTCGTATTCAAACTCGCCCGGTGCCAGCTGCGCCCCGTTGACAACGCCGGCAACACCTTCCATGTCGGCAGATATGAACACACGCAACCCCTTTCGGGTTGAGTCATTGCTGCCGGCGACAGAGGTCACCACCAGGAAAGAAACAGCGCACCCCACAATAAGCTCCCGGACAAATTGGCTCTGCATGGCTGGCGTCATGGGTAACAGAGCCCAAGCGTCAAGGTACACAGGACCAGGCACCTGGCAGAAGACGGCCAAATGTCGTTGACGTGGTGTCTTTAAGGCCCATCTTATCAGTAGAGCAGTGGCATTTGCTACTGCTTTTTTTATGCCCTATGAGTTGCCTTCACCGCCTGTGTGCGGGCCGGCGAAGCAGGCAACAAATACATTTTTTGTGGAGAACAGATGAGCGAAACAGAGACAGTTACCGAAACCCAGACCAGCGGTGCCGAATCACTCGAAGCCCGTATACAGAGCCAGTTCAACGAGGAAAAGTGGACCAGGCTTTCGGCAAAAGACGTAAGTATCTCTCGTTTCAAGATTCTCGAACAGATTTTTGATGAAGTAAAGAAGCAAAACAAGCAGGATCTCCTGCGCAGCGAGTCACAGGCACACCTGGCCGAGTATGACCAGTCCATAGCCGCGCACTACTTTCTCGGCATGATGGCGCTCGAGAAGAATATTCCTGATGAAATTGTTCACCTGAAAACCCTGCTCGACCAGTTCCAGGAAGCGTCGAAGTGGGCTGTTGTCGATTATCTTTCAGAGAAGATGCTCGCGGTTACCAAGACACGCACTATCCTGCGTGCACGCGCCAACGCACTCGAAAAACTCGGCAAACACAAAGAGGCAATTCCTGTCCTAGAGCAACTGGCCGTACTTGACCGCAAGAACCCTGACGTTGCGCTCAAATACGCCGACGCCATTATCGGCGACGACATGGAGAAGGCGCTGCAGTTCTATAAGCAGGCAGCCGAGGCCTTTGCACGCACGCTGCAATTTGAAAAACTCAAGACAACATGGAACCGGCTGATCGAACTTCTGCCAGACGACTTCAATTTCTATAAGAAGATTGAGCGTATCCTCTCGGGCCATCGCCAGCGCGAAATGATCGCTGAGCTTTATGTTCTGCTCGCGAACTATTTCATCAAAAAAGAAGACCATGACAAGGTCATGGCGCTTAGCAAAAAGATTCTCGAATACAATCCGGGTTACGTGCGTTTCAAAAACGAACTGATACGCACTTACCGTGAAAAATACAAATCCCACTCGCTGCTCGAAGACTTCATCAAGTACTCAGGGCTGCTCGACGCGCGCAAGAGCTTGCAGTCTTCGATCCTGAACTTCGAAACGAACATCGTTTTTGACAAAGGCAACTACGTTTTCCACCGCAGCTGGGGCGTGGGCAAGATCACCGAGCTCAATACCGCCGAAATGGTAATCGACTTCAAAGATAAAAAGGGTCACAAGATGGACATCCAGATGGCCCTGAAATCGCTCAAGCCATTGCGCGAAGAACATTTCTGGGTGATGCAGTTTGAAAAGCCTGAAGAGATGGCAAAACTGTTCAAAGAAGATATTACGCAGTTCTTCAAGATTCTACTGCAGTCTTTCGGCGGCAAGCTGTCACTCGCTGACATCAAGACCGAGCTGACAGACAAGTATGTGCCGCTGTCGCAGTGGTCAAAGTGGTGGGGCAAAGTACGTCCGGAACTGATGAAAGATGCGCTGATTGGCATTTCGGCGCAGAAGAAAGACATGATCGAGCTGCATGAAACACCGATCACCACGTCAGAATCTGCGATCGAAAAATTCCAGGCTGCGCAGGGTTTTGAAGATCGCGTGCAGGCTTTTATTGATGTTCTCAAGTCACCTGAAGGCAACCTGGAAGCGATTGAATTTATTGCCCCGCACTTCCGCGAAACGCTGAAGAGTCTCGATCCCAATACCCGCCTGAAGAGCCTGTGGCTGCTTGAAATGGCAACGGAAGCGCTTGCTGACGACGAACCCCTGTTCTCGAAAGAGCAGCAGGCGGAAATTATCCAGGCGTTCAAGAGCCGGACACCGAATGATCTGACAGAACTGCTGCAGGAAATTCGCCAGAGCGAGCTGAAGCGCCACGCGCTCAAGTTCGTGAAGCGCCACCATAACGACTGGAAGCGCCTTTATCTGGAGATGATGTTTGAAACACCGGTGAAGCTCCACAAGAGTATCCTTTCCGACCTGTCAGCGGCCAACGCCACAGATGAGATAACAGAATTTGTTAACCGGTTGAAAAAAGATATCAAAGAAAACGCCGAAGTCTTCCTTTGGACTACCAAGTCAGTGATTGCCGGGCAGATTGAACTGCCGGCAGGCCAGTCGCAGGAACTGCTGCTCGGTCTCTTCCGCATGCTGAAGTCTATTCCCAAAATCGAACCCAAGGGTTCAAAACTCCGCAATAGCGTGCGCGATCTGTTCTTCAGCAACGGTGCCTCAGAGCTGATGGCAGTGATCTCACGCGAGGCAAAAGACTCGGTCCGCCGCTTTGCATCGCTGCTGAAGGACGTACCGTTCTTCAACGACGGCGAGAAGATCCAGATTGTCTCGCAGCTGCGCGAAATTAATCCTGCAGTATTTGAAGAACAACAGGACGAGAGCGACCTGCCAGAACAGACAGAAAGCCTCGCGCAAAAACTGGAAAAAAGTGGCGCCACCGTGGCGAGTGCAGACGCGATTGAGGCGATGAAAGCCCGCCTCGACCAGATTATCAACGTCGATATGCCGAAGAACTCGGAAGAGATTGGTCTCGCGCAGGAAAAAGGCGACTTGCGTGAAAACTCCGAATACAAAGCTGCGCTCGAAAACCAGACAATTCTGCAGGCAACGGTCACGCAGCTCGAAGCCGATATCAAATCAGTTCAGCAGCTGAGCGCCGAAGATGTGGATACAAGTGTCGTGTCGATTGGCACCCGCGTCAAACTGCGCGATTCCGCGAGCGGCGATATTTTCGTCTACTCGATTCTCGACCAGTGGGATGCGGACATGGATAAGGGTATCATCTCTTACAAGTCGCCGCTTGGCAAAGTTCTGATCGGCGCACGCAAGGGCGCTTCGGCAACCTTCAATGCGCAGAAGCTGGAAGTAATTGGCATCGAGAAAGCAATCGACAATGCTGGCCGGCTGATCTAGCCGGCAGGAGGGTGAGAAAATGAACGCGCTTTCACGTCTGGTTTTCGCGCTCGTTTTGACCGCCGGTGCCCTGTCAGCCCAGGGTAAAACGGGTATCGGCGGCACCGCTTTTGAAATCATGGATCGGGTGTTCCAACAGCTGCAATATGCAGAAGGGCACCAGAAGCTGCAACTGACCATTACCACTCGCGAAGGCAAGTCTGTCGTCTACAAGGGGTCACTCTACCAGAAGCAAAATGCCAGCTTCTTCGTGTTTGATTCGATGACGCGCGGTACAGTGCTGAAACTGCTCTATAACGACCAGGGGCAGAACATCTACGCGTACCAGACGCACGACAAGCGCCTGTTTCACAAGAAGTACCTCGACCGTTTTGAAAGCGTTCTGGGCTCTGGCTTTGCCTACCTTGACATTGCAAATGCTTCGTTCATTGACAACTACCAGCAGAAAACCAAGGGTACCGAGAAAAACGACGAAGGTGAATTCACCGTTATAGAAAATATCCCGCTGGACAAAGGGCACTACGGCAAACTCATCGTGCTCGTTGACCCGAAAAAAGACAATCGCGTGAAGCGGATTGATTATTATGACTCGGCCATGGTGCTCATGAAAACCATGACATTCACCTACGGCATGCTCTCAGTGAAAGAAGAAAAAAACCTGACCCGCGAAATTGAATTTCCTATTCGCTGGGATATGGCAGACGTTAGCCGCGGTACGGTCAGTACGCTCGAGTTCTTCTCGGTTGACAAAACTGCAAGGCTCGATGCGTCCCTTTTCAAGAAAGAGAATATTGAAAAGTAACCCGTGAGCGTTGCACCTACCCCACTCAGGTCGCTGCAGCGGGAACACGCACTGCTCTTGCTGGCACAGGAAGAATTTACCCACCTGGTCGAACGCGGCAAGCTGCCGCTGCCAGCAAGGCACCTGGAACATTTTTCGAGGGTCATGCGGCGCCACCACACATGGCGGGCTTTGGCCGGCAACGGCATGGGCACGCTGGCCGTTTGTGAAGTGCAGAAAGATACTGTTGTACTCACAGCTGAAGGTATACAGGAATTTCCGCGGACTTCACCCCGCGTAACCCTTGTACAAGCCTGGCCCAAACCCAAGGCGCTCTCGCTTATCCTGCAAAAAGCCGCCGAACTCGGTGCGAGCGAGCTCGTGCTGGTGACGTCAGATCATGCTGCGCACCCCGCGGAGAAAGCCGAAAGAATGGAGGCAATCCTGGAAAACGCCTGTATGCAGGCATACAACCTCTATAAACCATCGGTATCTTTGAGGGCGCTGGCAGACCATGCAAACTTCCTGGATACCATGGCGTTTTTCGGGGATATCCAGGGTTCAGAAAAAATCAGGAACCTGGCAATGCCAGCCGGCCAAAAGGTGACATTTGTCAACGGCCCCGAGGGGGGATTTTCGACCCGCGAGACAGATTGGCTCAGGGAACGCGCGACCGGCGTCCTGCTTTCTGAAAATGTTTTGCGCTCTGAAACGGCCGCAATTATTGCCTTAGGCCACTTTTGCCAGAGTCCATGACTGTGAACGGAGAAAAATTTGATCACGCCTCGCTGGCGCCGGCATACGATATACATTCGTTGCTGCGCTGCCTTTCGCTTTCGGAGCGGCGCGTGGCCATCGAAGTAAATGGCGAACTTTTGAGCAACTCCCAATACGCCGGCAAGCAGTTGGCGGAAAACGACAACATTGAAATTATCCACTACGTTGGGGGCGGCTGACACTGTGGGCTTCCTGGCGCAAATTCTCGAACAGTCTTCCGAACTGTTCTTCTCGGTACCGGCAGCGCTCACGGTACTGCTGAGCCGCGAATGGTATTGTGCGCGCATGACAGGCGAACGCGATTCGGACATCCTCGCGAATTTTTCTCTCCTGAGCTTCATGGGCCTGAGCCTGAACGGTGTCGCGCCCGGTGGACTGTTGCGCGAGAGCGCCATGCCTGTACTGCGATTTATCCATGGCCAGATCTGGCTGCTGCTGCTCATTCTCGTGGGCGTCATCTACGTTCTGCTCAAAGAGCCTGCACCCGGCAGTTTTTCCGCCCGTTTTCCGCTGGCGCTCATTGCACAGTCATGGACGCTTCTCCTCTTCAATTTTATTCCCGTGCCGCCGTTTGATGCTTCCGTGACCTATTTTGCGTCCATGATGCAGTGGAGATTTTTTTCACTGCTCGTGATTCTTCTTTCGGCGCTCACGCTCTTTATTTTCAGCTACGGCTTCTGGCGAACTGATTTTTTGACAGGCAGGTTTATTGCACAATGGCTGAAACTGGTATAAAAGAAACCCGACCGCGCCGTATCCTCAGTGGCATGCAGGCCACGGGTGAGCTACACATTGGGCATTACCTCGGTGTGCTCACGAACTTCACCAGGCTGCAGCACGAAGCAGACTGCTATTTTATGGTGGCCAACCTGCATTCGCTCACCGCGTTCTATCCGAATTATCCTGATGCACACCGCTTTATCGCGCCCATGATCGCCGACTGGCTGGCGGCCGGTATTTCGCCCGACAAGGCTACCATATTCGTCCAGTCGGATGTGCCTGAGCACAGTGAACTCGCGCAGTTGCTGGCAATGTTTACGCCGCTTTCCTGGCTCGAACGAAATCCGACTTACAAGGACAAACAGGCGAACACGGAAAAAGATCTCGATTCATTTGGTTTCCTGGGTTACCCGGTACTGCAGGCTGCCGATATCGTGCTCTATAATGCGACGCATGTGCCGATCGGCGAAGACCAGTTACCGCATCTCGAACTCACGCGCGAGATTGCCCGGCGCTTTAACCACTACTATGCGCCAAAAGCAGAGGCCAAACCAGCGACGAAGCGCGGCGAAGTTTTGACGGTTCCGCAGGCAATACTTTCCGAATATCCCAAAGTACTGGGCCTTGACGGGCGCAAAATGAGCAAGAGTTACAACAACTCCATTTTGCTCGCGGAGAACGAGGATACACTCGGCAAGAAACTGCTGACGATGAAGACCGATACTGGCCGGGTACGCCGCAACGATCCAGGTAACCCGGATAACTGCCCGGTTTTTACCTACTACGACTTTTTTGCCCCCGATCTCAAGGCGGCCACGGCTGAAGGCTGCCGCAGTGCACAGCTTGGCTGCGTCGACTGCAAGCAGCAGCTTTTAGCGCGGGTTTCTGCCAAGCTCGAACCATTCCGTGCCAAGCGTGCAGAACTTGCAGCAAAGCCCGGACAAGTGGGCGAAATTCTTGCCGCGGGAGCCGATAAGGCCCGTGGCGTAGCGCGCAACACCATGGAACGCGTGAAGGAATCCATGGGCCTCGTTTCGAGGTACACACTGTGACGCTCGAAACTGTAGCAGGTTCTCTTGCGCCTAACCGTTTCCAGGTAGAATTTCACACGCGCGCGGGTTCTGAACAAAAGGGACCGCTGGCCGTACTCTGGGGACTGATCGAAAGCTACGAGGTAGACGTATTCTCCGTTTCACTTTCGCGTATCACGGCTGATTTTCTTCATTACATGAGCACCGCGCAGATTTCGCTCGACGAGCAGGCAGATTTCACCCAGACTGCAGCCCGCCTGCTCTTCTACAAATCACGCCTGCTGCTGCCGAATGCAGTGATTGGCGAAGAAACTCCGCCCGATAAACTACCATATGAACTGGTCGAACAGCTGCTCGAGTACAAGAAAATGCAGCAGGCGGCAGAAGAGATGCGCCGGCTCGAAGAACGCTCCCAGTTACGGCTGACCCGCGAACCACAGTGGAGCGCCTTTGAGAGCGACAGCGATTACCTCGAGGTCGACCTGCTCTCTTTCCTGCGGACATTCCGGGATTTTCTCGAGCGCGAAGAAAAATCGCGCCCGATGCAGATACAGGACGAAACGATCAGCGCTGAAGAAATGATGGAGTACATGATGTCGCGCCTGATGGGCGACACGGAAGCTTCTTTCTTCCGCAGCGTGACGGGGTTCAGCGTTGCCCGCATCATTGCCTGTTTTCTCGCGCTGCTCGAGCTGGCCAAACAGAAGATGGTAGTCCTTCGCCAGGACGAGTGGCTGGGCGACATCCATTTTGCACCGGCGCCCTCTTACGACGGCCAGACTGAACTGCCATTCGGAGCAACATGAGCGATACAGCCTACCTGAAAGCCGCAATTGAAGGTCTGCTGTTTATTTCCGGCAACGGGCTCACTGCCGCCGAAATCGCAAACGGCCTGAACGAAAATACGGAGCAGGTAAAAATCGCGCTCGATTCGCTGCTCGACGATTATGCCGAGCGTGAATCAGGTATTGCGATCCAGGAGATTTCAGGGCGGTACCAGTTCACCACCCAACCGAATATTTACCCGGCAATACAGAATTTCCTGCGGCAGAAGAAGAAAGAGACACTGAGCAAGTCGACGCTAGAAACCCTCGCGATCATCACCTACAAACAACCGATCACACTGCCCGAAATTGAAGAGATTCGCAGCGTCAGCTCGAGAGCACAGCTCATCGCGCTGCAGCAAAAAAAACTCGTCAAGGCCATGGGCCACAAAGAGACCGTCGGCAAGCCGACGCTTTACGGCACAACGAAGGACTTTCTGCGGTACTTCGGCCTCAACAGCCTGGACGAACTGCCACCGCCACAGGATGTGAAGGAGCTGAATTTTGACGAACTCTAACCGGCCGTATCAAATCCTGCCCCGCTCCGGAGCCCCGACATGAAGCAGTACCGCGACCAGATAGACCGCATCGACGCTGATATCGTACGCCTGATTGGCCAGCGCGCAGAAATCGCCCGCGAAATTGCAGCAGCAAAGGCCAAGGATAACCTGCCGCTCTATCAACCCGACCGTGAACAACAGGTCTACGACAAGATAGCCCGTTTGAATCCGGGTATACTCGACGATGAATCGCTGCGCAATATTTACCGTGAAATCATGAGTGCAACCCTCAAGCTTGAAGGCTCTATCCAGGTGGGTTACTTCGGCGCCGAAGGCAGCTTTACCCACCAGGCGGCTTTGCGCAAGTTCGGCCGCAGCCTCAGCCTCGCGCCGTTCAGAACGATCGATGACGTTTTCCAGGCGGTGCAGCGGCGCGAGATCAAGTATGGCGTCGTCCCGATTGAAAACTCCACCGAGGGCATGGTCAAGGCAACCCTCGATGCGCTGGTGAAGTTCGACCTGAATATCTACTCAGATATTGTTTTGCAGATCAGGCAAAGCCTGCTCACGCGCGCAACCGAGCTTTCGCAGATCGAAAAGATCTACACGCACCCCCAGGCATATGCACAGGCGCGCAACTTCATCATGAAGAACCTCGCACAGGCCGAGTGGATTGAAACCGCTTCGACATCAGAAGCCGTGCGCCTCGTCGCACAGGAGAACAGCGAGCGTCTCGCCGCGATCGCCTCGGACGTGGCCGGTGAAATTTATGGCCTGCGTCCTCTCGTCGAAGATATCACCGATTACAAACGCAATTTCACCCGTTTTATCGTGATCGGCCACGACGTGGCCAAAAGGGCAGAACGCAACCGCACGATGATTTCATTTAACCTGCCGGACACCACCGGTTCGCTCTACCGCGCACTCGCACCGCTCTACGAACAGAAAGTGAACATGCGCGCCATTGAATCGCGGCCTGACCGCAACCAGGTCTGGAGCTATATTTTCTTCGTTGATCTCGAAGGCCATCAGGAAGACGAAGCGATGAAGCGCGCATTTGAACTCATGCGCCCATTGACTTCAGGCTTCCGCGTACTCGGTTCTTACCCCGTGGAAAAAGGCCCGGAAGACTAGCTAGTAAATAGCCCTTAGCCGCTGCGGGTGTATGCCAATCGTGATATGTTCGCCCAACGCCACGGGCATCCGGTGGTGTGAACCATCAAGCCAGAGTGCGCCGTGCATCAGGCTGCTGACAACCTTGAGCGTTTCGCCTGCCCTTACAGTGCCATGCGTCAGGCGCCGCGGTGCGGCATCGCTGTAAAGTTCGCGCACAATAAAGCGCAGCTCGCGCCGCGTGAATGGTTTGCCCCCGGCTGACGCATACGCGGCCGTCGACCCGGTAGGTGTCGTCACCCAAATGCCGGAGCTTTTCTGGTGGTGCACGCGGTTGCGCCAGCGCAGGGTGTAGCGCGAGGTTGCCGCAGGGTTCTGCTCGGAAAACAGGACGTCGTTCAGGACAGGAAACGGCGCCGGCCGGTCCTGCAGGGTCACCTTGAGCCGCATCAGCTGGCTGTCGGCCGGGCGTTTTGCCGATGACTCGAGCAACGCCAGCAAGTCGCGCCGCAGCCTGGTCTCACCCTGCTTGCTGCGCAGCTCGTAGCGGCAGTAATGCCCGACGCTGTTGTCAGGCGACGAATTGATGCCAAGCAAGAGCGTCTTTTCGATGAAGTGGGACGAATTGATGAAAGTACCGTCGCCGCCAAAAGATATGACCAGCCTGAAATCGTCGAGGCTGCGGTTCAGCGTATCGCGCTCAAACCAGCTGACACCGGCGCCCAGCTGCGCAATCAGGCGGCGCAGCGACTCGAGCGCGCCGGCATGCTCTTCATGCGCCGACTGCATGCGCTGCGTGAGTTCAGGATTCAGCTCGCGGTGGCGACGAATCTGCCGAGGGCTGTAGCTCTCGAGCGCCGAGTATTTATAAACGACTGCAATGTCTTTCATGGCGGACGCGTTAGTGCACGCAACTCTGCGCAGGCGTCCATCACTTGCGTAAAATCACGTTGAGCATACGCTCCGTCGCGCGAATCGCCGCAATGACCTGGTCGGGGTCAACCCCGCGTGTTGTGAGGATATTGCTGTCACGGCCGACCGTGAGCTCACCGCCGAACATCGCCTTGTCGCTGTCCGTCTTTTCTTTGGCGGCTGCGAGGCCTGCAATGTTCCAGGTGATCTTGCATTCGACGAGCGCCGAGGTCTGGCCACCGGGCGGAATACGCACTTCGTAATCGGTGAGGCGTGGCAGATTAATCTTATGTTCTTTTGCCCAGCTGCGCAGCGCTGACATGAAGGCGTCATAGCCACCCTCGCCCTGCCCTGAAACCTGTACAGCCTTGCCGCGGTACTCGACCGTGAGTGAGCACATCGGCTTGATATGCATGCCCGAGGTGACAGTCACCTGCGTGATTTCCAGAATCTTCTCTTCGGGCTTTTTCAGCACCTCGCCAATGATAAAAGGCAGGTCGTCGATAGTCACCTGCTTCTTCTGGTCGCCCAGCTCGATAATACGGCTCAAGACCTGGGCGCGTTCTTCATCGGCCAGCGAGATACCCAGCGTCTTAAGGTTCTGGTCGAGCGATGCTTTGCCCGCGAGTTTACCCAAAGCGTAACGGCGGTCGCGGCCAAAACGCGCTGGCAAGAGGCGGCTTTCATACAGGCCGCCTTTCTTGTCGCCGTCGGCATGTATACCGGCCGTTTGCGTAAAAACATCTTCGCCGACAATAGGCGCATTGGCCGCGAGGCGCTTACCCGAAAAAGTCTCTACCGTGCGCGACAGTTGGTACAGGCTCTTCTCGTTCACGGTGGTCTTGAGCTGCAGGTGGTCATGGATACCCGCAACCACTTCGGCGAGCGAAGCATTACCCGTGCGCTCGCCAAGGCAGTTGACCGTCGTGTGCACACCGTGCGCGCCCGCGCGGATTGCCTCAAGCACATTGATAGTACCCAACCCGTAGTCATTGTGCGGGTGGAAGTCGAAATGGTTTTCCGGGTAACGCCCGGTAATTGCCGCAATCGCTTCGGCCACCTGCGCTGGGTACAGTACACCCAGCGTGTCAGGCAGCATGATGCGGGCCACGGGCTGGGTGACCAGGAAATCGATGAAGGAAAACATATATTCGCGCGAGTGCAGCCAGCCATTCGACCAGTCTTCGAGGTAGATGTTCACCGCGCGGTCGTGTTTTTTCGCATAGTCAATCGTGCGCGCGATGTCGGCGAAGTGCTCGGCCGGGGTTTTCTTGAGCTGCCGTGTCAGGTGGTTCAGGCTGCCTTTTGTAAGCATATTGAGCGTATAGGCGCCGGCCTCAACCAACCAGTTTACCGAGCGCTTTTCATCGACAAAACCGAGTATTTCTATGCGGTTGAGCATTTTGCGGCCGCCGGATTTTTTTGCCCAATCGGTGATGAGCTGCACACCTTCAAGCTCCCCCTTGGAAACGCGGGCTGAGGCCACCTCGATGAAGTTGACGTTTGCCTGTTCGAGAAGCAGCCGCGCCATCTGTAGTTTTTCTGACGGGGCAAACGCAACATTATACGTCTGCTCGCCGTCGCGCAGCGTCGTATCCATAATACTCACTGCGCGTGCTTTCGCGCCGGCAGTCGTTTTTTTGTCTTTGGCTTTGCGCTGCATAGGGAATAGGTTACCCGCGTCTATTCCCCTTTCATGCGGTGAAGCACGAATTGACTAAGCCGCTGCTGAACTTTTTTCGCCGCCAGGACACTTCATGATTAAAATTGATGCGTAGCAGACCGCTACGTCTATGCGCTAATTCCCGTTCGCACCTTTCACACGAAGCACGAACCGCTCCTTCGGGGGCGCAACAGGGAGTTAATATGCATAAAATCACTATTTCGGGCGTTACGTACGCCTGGCCGGGCGAAGACCCGCTTTTTCAGAACATCTCTTTTACCCTGGGCCGCGGCATCTTTGCTCTTGCAGGTCCCAACGGCACGGGAAAAAGCAGCCTGCTACGCTTATTGGCGGGCGAGCTGCAACCACAGTCTGGCAGCATTCAATGCTCTGTGAGCCCACGGTTCATCGGCACAGCTGAGCAAGAACCTGCAAGACGGAGCAGCGGCGAACAACAGATGCAGCAGCTGGAGACAACTCTAGCGCAGAATTCCGGCATTCTGCTGTTGGATGAACCTGAACGGCACCTCGACACGACCAACCGCCGGCGCTTCATCCAGCGGCTCAGGTTTTTCGGCGGCACCGTTCTTCTGGCTACGCATGACCCAGAACTGCTGGATCTTGCAGAAAGCATTCTGCATCTCGAGGTTAAATCCCTCTCGCTCTACCGGATGGATTATGCCGATTACTGCAGCGCACGCGAGGCAGAGCAGGCAGCCACAGAATATGCCCTGCAACGGGCCGAACGCAGTGTGCACAAAGAGTTACTCGATTCGCAGCGTGATCTTGAGCGCCAGCTGCGGCGCGAAAGAATAGCTGCAGAGCGGGCTCCACTGGCTGGTATACCGCGCGTCGCGCGGGGGCTCATGAAACGCAACGCGGAAAAAACCCGCGGTAAGATTATTAGCCGGACAAAAGATCGCATTATTGCCGGCAAAGATGAACTGGCACGATTGCGCGGATCAAACCTGCCTAAAGCCGAATTTGCTTTTGCCTGCACGTGGGCACAGAAGCACCATTCGCGGGTGGATGCATTCTCGCTGAGCCTTTTCAACACGCGCGGGGAAAGTCTCTGGTCAAAGCCGCTTTCGCTGACGGCCCGTGCAGGCGAAAAGATTCTCATCACCGGGCGCAATGGTGCCGGCAAGAGTATGCTCTTTCGCGCACTTCTCGGTGAGTGCCCGCTCACTGTGACAGGCAGCGTGCAGGTTCACTATAAACGCCTCAGCCTGTTTGACCAGGACCAGACCAGAATTGCGCCGCAGACCAGCGTGCTCTCACTCGCCCGCGAAAATTTTCCTGCGCGCGACGAGGGCGAGGTCAGGCGACTACTGGGTGCTTTTGGTTACGGTGGTTCTGCAGTTTTCCGCGATTTTCGGCAGCTGTCAACGGGGGAGCGAGTACGGCTGCTGGTGCTCTTGCTGAGCAAATCTGACAATTTCCCTGACCTGTTGCTGGCTGATGAAGCCGAAACAGGGTTAGACCGCGAAACGCGCGCCCTCTTTGCCCGGTTCTTACACGAGTACCCGGGCCTGTTGTTGTTCACGACGCACAGCGAAGAATTCGCCGCCGCGGTTAAACCGAGCCGCAGCATCACTCTCACGCGGCCGAATAATTTCAGCGCAGAGCCTGCAACAGCAGCTCACGCTGCGCTGCACCCTCGCGAATAAAGGCGACAGGTTGACCCAGCGGTGCCGCAAAGGTGTGCCATTGCGGTCCTGTAACTTTTTTGCCGGTTGAAGACTCGATCCAGGTATCGGCGGGCAGATAGACGCGGCCACTCGTTGCCGCGGGCTCGATGACCGGTGCTACCATCAAATCGCGACCAAGTAGAAACTGGTGGCGCAGCAGATAGGTTTCCTGCTCAGCCGGATAATGCAGAAACACCGGGCGCGCGAGCGGCATACCAGATTTGGCCGCCTCGGCCATCAGTTGCGCAAAATATGGCTTCAGCGCCAGGTGCTGCTGGCCGAGCGCCGCGAATTCAGCGACAATCTTTTCGTCGCTGTAGGCCTGGTAATTTTTCTCCGGGCGGTTGCCTTCGTGTGTACGGAAGAATGGCGTAAACACCGCGAACTCCGCCCAGCGCAAAAAGAGCTCACGGCTGCGGTGGTAATTTTTGACAGGGTTATTAATCGTGGTATAACCGCCGATGTCGCTGTGGTTGAGAGTAATTCCCGAAATACCCCCGGTCAAAAGCCCGGTCACAGCAGAAGCGAGGCCGTCGTATTCGTCAAAGCTCACCATCTGGTCGCCCAGCCAGAAGAGCGTTGAGTGCTCCGCCGAACCGGCAAAACCCGCGCGGGTAAAGAATACCACCTCACGCTCGAGGCCTGCCTCGCGTATGGCCTCGCGGTTGAGCCGCGCCCATTCGACCGGGTACCGGTTGTGCCAATGCGCGGCGCTTTCACCCGATGCCAGCTGAGCATCCCACGGGAGCCACTCGCCAAAATCGGCCATATAACCCGCAAGGCCATTGCCAATAAGATTATTTCTGATAATATTCTTCAGGAAGGTACGGGCTTCGGCATTCGAGAGGTCGACCAGGTATGCCGGAAAACCAGCGGTCTGTATCTTGTACGGTTCACCGTCTCTCTTGCGCACGAGGTACCCCTTCGCTTTCGCCTCGGCAAATATTGGGCCCTCATCGGCAAGGAACGGGTTGATATAGCCCAAAACGCGCACTCCCCGTGCGCGCAGCTGCTGCACCCAGGCGCGAAAATTTGGGTAGGCAGTTTCATCGGGCAGCCAGCGCCACCACAGCTGCGAGCCAAAGCCCGTCAGGCGGCGACCCACCCAGTCCTGTATCCAGATTGCCGTTACGGGGTTTCCTGCTTTGAGCGCAGCGTTCAGAACCTGTTCGACCTTCTCTTTTCCGCCTTGTACACCGAGTATGGTACCCGATGCCCATTCGGGCAAGGGCTGCATTCTGCCCGAACGCGCCGTGTAACGCTTCATCAGTTCGCCGTAAGCAAACGCGGTACTGAAGCGAAGCTCGAGATAGTTGTCCCATATTTCGACACAGTAGTGGTCACTCTTGAAATCCCACAGCTGGTAGGCTGTCTGCGACGTTTCAAAAGAACGGAAAGCAGAGGTCATGAAGAACGGCACGGGAGCATAGGTGGTAACGTCGCGGCCGCCAGCACCAGCTGTGATGTTTGCCCCGATGGTAATCGGCTGCGCACCGCGGCCAATACCCTGTTCTTCGCTCAGCATTGGTACGCGCCGGCCGCGCAGGTCGAGGTGCGTGAACTGCTCGCCGCCGCCAAATACACGCTCGCCCTCTTCTGCCATGAAGCTGAACAGCAGCCGGTTGAACCGGGCATCGCGTGGCCTGATCTTCAGCGCGACATGGTCTGCGGCCTGCGTAAAAGAGATTTCGATGGCTGCGGGAGTGCCGGAACAACTGAGCTCCGCCGCCAGATTGATTGCTGCAGTGGACGCTTCACCCGCCGAGATCCTTTGCAGCTCGCAGTGTTCGCGCACCACTTCGTGCATCTTGTAGCTTGCGAGGCGTTCCCTGACGGCATCGGTCGCCACCCTCGCAGAGAGAAACCCCGGTGCCAGAGGCAATCTCAGGACAACCCGGTTTTGCCTGACATCCATAAGGCGCAGATACTGACCTGCAGGTTGGTATTCGAGCAACAGGTCGCCGGCTTTCAGCCCACCTGACAGTTCGGTTGGTACCGTTACCTGCTGCCGGCCACAGTGCACCAAAAAAAGCAATCCCAAGACGAAAATACCGCGATGCATCAGCGAGACTTGCGCCGCCGCCTGCGCGGTCAATCAATGACCGGCCCCTTATTCACTTGCCCGCGGCGTTGGCATTTGCAGAATTTACCATGAACGACATCATCGCGCGTAAAAAAGCAGGCCAAAAGCTCACGAAACAGGAAATTGAAACCGTAATTCGCGGGGTCACCAGCGGCGAGGTGCCCGATTACCAGGTCAGCGCGCTTTTAATGGCAATCTGCTGGAAAGGAATGGATGTTACCGAACGCAGCTACCTGACAAGCGCCATGGCCTCGAGCGGAAGGAAACTGGATTTTTCTTCGGTAAAAGGCACGAAGGTCGACAAACATTCCACCGGTGGCGTGGGAGACAAAATTTCGCTGATGCTTGCCCCCTGGCTGGCAGCAGCCGGCAAGAAGGTGCCCATGATCTCGGGCCGAGGCCTCGGCTTTACCGGCGGCACACTCGACAAACTCGGCGCGATTCCCGGTTACCACTTCGAAAATGACCCGGCGCGGCTGTCTGCTCTGCTCAAAAGCACCGGTTGTTTCATCATTGGGCAGAGCGCCGACATAGCGCCTGCCGATAAAAAAATCTACGCACTGCGCGACGTCACTGCTACGGTCGACGAAATCTCGCTCATCACTGCCTCGATACTCTCCAAGAAGCTGGCCGAAGACCTGGACGAGCTTGTGATGGATGTCAAGTGCGGCAGCGGGGCATTTATGCAGACGCTGCCTGCGGCCAAGGCGCTGGCAAAATCGATTGCCGATACCGCGCGGGCGGCCGGAGTAAAAACAACCTGCCTGATCACTGCCATGGATTTTCCGCTCGGGCTTTATACAGGTAATACGATTGAAACTTATGAAGCGTTTGAGTTCTGCCGGCCCTCGGGAATTTACCTTGAAACGGCCAATAAACTCTACGTAAAAAAGGTCAAACTCAGCCGCGATGAGCTGCTCGTACAACCCCTGGTAGAAATCACCGTTGAACTCGCGGCAGCAATGCTCGATCACCGTGCACGAACTGACAAGCAGGCCAGGGCAAAGGCGATCAGGACTCTGATGGCTCTCTGGCAATCTGGTACGCTGGAGAAAAAAATGGAAGAATGGCTCGCGGCGCAGAAGGGCGATCTCGCTGGCCTGCGCAAAAAGGCGAAAGAAATTCTCACAGCCTTTGCTGATGCAAAATCGGCCGATGTGCACGTCTACCGCGCGCCCGGCAAAGGGTATTTCGCGCATGCCGACAGCCGCGCAATCGGCAACCTCATGGTAGAACTCGGAGCCGGCCGGAAAAAGTCCGAGGACTCAGTCGATGATCGCGTCTCACTCGAAATGATGAAGTACCGCGGCGAACAATGCAATAAAGGTGATGCGCTCGTGCGTATCTACAAACCTGGTATCAGCAACGCAGACCGTAAGACCATCGATATGGTCCTGAAATCGGCACTGAAGGTCGGAGCAACAAAGCCCAAAGCCACAAAGAACGTGCTGGCAAAAATGTAAGATTCTGTTTCAGGCCTGAAGGTCAAAGATCAGGCCGCGTATCTGGCCCATCAGGTGCAGCGCTATCACTACATCCTGGTTGCGGCGAAGTAAACCGGTATAAAGCTGCGCGAGGCGGCTGTCGATGGTCTTGATGACCTCGTAGCGCCGCTTGCGCTTGTCCTCCCACCCTTGCAGGCGGTAACCACGGTTTAGCAGCATCGAGCAGAGCAGTTTTACTGTCTTGCGGTAGGTTTCAAAACGTTCACGCGAGGGCGAATCGGCAAAATCGCGCTCCTCGTCGTCGAGCTGCGCCATCAGGTCTTCTACGGTCTTTGGCCTGTCGGATTTTCCCCTCTGGACGATCTGTGAAACGAGCGATGAGAATGCAGGCGATGCTGACGCTGCCGGCCCCCCACCCTGCGCCTGTGGACGCGCGGGTGCCGCGTTCTGCCGCGTGAGCAGATCGCTGACGGCTGTACCCTGCTGTGGTAGAATTGCCTGCGCCATCCCGGTAGAATATCGGCTAGTTCTGCCTTTCCCTGAAGCACCGAACCGGGCAGGATTATTCCTTAGCTGCCGACGTTCAGGTGATTAATACGGGCACGACCTTCAAAGATGACGCCTTCATCGACCAGCAGGTTTGCCGCGACGATGTCTCCCATGACACGGGCATTTTTCATGAGATGAACGAAATCGAGCGCATAAATGTTGCCATCAACACGACCCGACACGATGACGCTGTCAGCTTCAACGTTGGTTTTGACGTGGCCTGTTGGCCCGATAATGACCTGGCTGGTGGTACGCACAGTACCGCTGACCGTCCCATCAACGCGCAGCGCACCGGTCAGCTGGAAGTCACCGTGAAAGCTGTCACCCTGCCCTACGTAACTCGATACTACCGCGACCGTGTCTGGCTGTTTTTTCATGATTGTTCCTCAGGCTCCCGCCAGCGGCAGGTACGGCATCGGGTTCACAGCTTCGACGCCAATATGCACTTCGTAGTGGAGAATGCTTTCAAAATTATCGTCGGCATGACCGACGTGGCCGATGTGTTCGCCCTTGTTGACCTTTTCTTCCTGCGAGACAGTAACCATCTCGATGCCTTTATACACTGTTTCGTAACCATAGTTATGCCGAATGCGCACGGTATACGTCAGGTTCGCTTCTTTGTTTATACTGACCACGATACCTGGCGCAGTCGCCTGCACAACCGCCCCGTGTGGTACGGCAATATCGACACCGGGATTATAGCCAACGTTGAGCCGGTGCGCCATGCGGACAAAACCAAACGGATTAATGATATAACCCTGCACCGGCCAGATTGTCGGCGTATTCTTCAAAACCCGTTCGCGCTTCTTCAGGTAATCCTGCACCTGGCCCAGCGAACCGCGCGAAATTTCCATATCATGCAGCATGCGATTCATGAGAAAGATTTCCAATGGAATCTTCTCAGGGTCTTTGCTTTGGCTGGTCTTTTGCTGCAGCTCTGCAAGCTGGGCTGCAAAACTGTCCGAGCCCTGGGTGGGTGCCGCACTTTTCTCACCGCTCTTTGAAAGCGAATAGAGGGAGTTAAGGTTCTGCCGGATATCTTCGTAGGATTTGCTGAGTTCAATGATTTCCTGGCGCACTTTCGCAAACTGCACCTCGGCATCTTTATGCGAAACGCGCAGCTTATCGACTTCCTGTATAGTACTGTTATGGCGTATTACGAGGAAAGCGCTCACGAGCAGCACCAGGCCCAGGAACGAGGTAATAATAATCAGCGTCAGGTTGCTGATATGGTAATTGCGTATTTTAAGTTCATTGTGCGGAATAAACATGAGCGTGAGTCGCTCGTTCCGCTTCTTTTTGAGCCATGTGAGTATCTTCTGCTGGCTGCGCGCGAACCGGCCGATTGCCGGCGCAGCCATGGCAACCGTCGCCTTTCCGCGCATCGCCCAGGCGCCGAGCCCCTTCACCTGGTGCGGCGCAGAACCCGGGTCAATTTTCACGCCAATTTCTGCCGGGGCGCCGGCACTTTGCCCTTTTTTTGCCCGGCGCTTGCTCGACGACTGCTTCATGGCCTGCCGTCAGCTTTGCAGCACTTTTCCCGGCGTCAATTAATAGGAGTGTCTCCGAAGCTCCCCCGAAAGCGCCGACAAGTCCCGATAGGCGCCCTGGCTACTGTACTTTCTGCAGGACAAGCTCTGCAACGACGCGTCGGCCAGTACCCGCCACACCAGAGGCAAAACTTTCGCCGGCTTCGAGTTCATAGACGTACAGACGCCCGCCACACTGCAATGCCGCATGGTCTGCCAGCGTGAGCCCAATACCGAGTCCGTATTTCTGTTCGGCAAAACGGTCATCCATTGTATTGTTTACCCGAAAGAATGGTTCAAATATCTTTTCCTCGAGTTCCGCAGGTATACCGACCTGTCCTCCGATTTTCTGCTCAGTCTCATTGACCACCGTAATCGCGCTGATTTCGTTTGTACTGTAAGACATGATACTCACTGCTGAGTCCGCCGGTGAGTACTTGTAGGCATTAAGTAACAGCTCTGAAAGAATTTCCTGGAGTGCTTCACGGTTACCATGCAATGACCCGAGAGCCTGAAAATGCGCGCGGTCGATAACCTGCCCTTTGACCGCGCGGAACTTTTCTGTTACGGCAAGCGCTGTCTCTATCACTGCTTCTATGTCGCTGTCATGCACAACTTCCCGCGGGTATTGCTTATGCAGTCCCGCCAGTATGTTCTCGAAAGATGCAAGCCAGGCGCGCGAAGCCCGGGCATTGTGCAGCAGTGAGGCAAAGGCTTCATTCTCTTTCTGCAGCTGTGGCATCATCATCTGCAGCAGGTCAATATAGGTAAGCACAGAACCTATGCCGAGCCCCTGCGATGCGGAGTGTAATATATTTCTGATCAGTGAGGCGGCAAATTCAAGTTTGTTATCGCGCTCGCGGGCTTCACGCTCCATCAACCAGCTGGCGGGGTGTTCGCGACGCAGCCTGCGACGTTCCGATTTTTCCTGGAGTTTGCGACGCTCAAGAACAAATGCCACAGCCTTTTTCATCGCAGCGGCGAACTCGACGCCATCGTTATCCTGCGAAACCACCGCAAAAACGCTCCTCGACGTGGCGTCTAATGGTGAAACCGGGTTTTCACCCGCCTTAACGACAATGACCAGTATACCCGGGTTAGCGCGACGGCAAAGCATCACCACGTCGCCGCAGGCAACAGGATCAACGCATGTCACAAGCGCAATCTCAGGCAGATGATTTCTCAGGACTTCTGCCAGCCGCTCGGAATCGGTCACAAAGTGCCTGTCGGTAATTGATTTTTCGGTTAAACCGGTTGTGCACCACGAGATATGTGCAGCCGCACCATGAATTAATACGCTGATGCGGCCGTTACCGCTCATTCCAGTATCTGCTTAACAATGGCGAGAAACTGTGCAGGCTTAAAAGGCTTCACAATCCACCCATCAACACCAGCTTCCTGGCCAGAAGTTCTTTTTGCCTGCTCACCTTCTGTGGTAAGCGCCAAAATCGGGGTCTGGTCGTCGAATTCCCGCACCACGCGCGTGAATTCATATCCATCCATTACCGGCATATTGATGTCTGTGATAATAAGGTCGAATTCGCCAGCACGAAATTTTTCCAAAGCGTCTTTGCCGTCGACTGCAAGCACGGTTTCGTGCCCGCCACTGCGCAGTGTCTGTTCGACCATCTGTCGCATAGGCTCTGAATCATCTACGGCAAGTATCCTGGACATTGTTAATCTCCCCGCGATCTGGAATCTATCACAAACCGACGCTACGGTCAATAAGTCGTTCAGCGGACATCTGTCAGTAGAAATACTTACCGTTACATCAGGTTGTGGTCCATCGCATATTTCACAAGGTCGCTCATGGTTTCAATACCGAGCTTCTCCCGGATGTTCGCGCGGTGCGCCTCTACGGTACGCGCACTGATGTCCAGCCGTTCGGCAATTTCTTTGCTCGTAAGCCCGTTGGCTGTATAACTAAGGATTTCTTTCTCTCGTTGTGTCAGCAAGTCAGCTGATAGCGGGCTGGAAAGATCTGTAGAATAGTCTTCGACAATGAGGTTTGTCATTTCGGCGGAGATTACCCGCTTACCCTGGCGAATATCGCTGATCGCAGGTAGCAACTTGTCGTGCGTCTCTTCTTTCAGCAGGTAACCTTTTGCTCCCTTTGCGAGCGAGCGCTTGAGAAAGGGTTTCTCTTTATGCGTGGTAAGCACCAGCGCAGCAACCTTGGGAAAATGCATCTGCAGGTACTCGAGCGTCTCGATGCCATTCATGACCGGCATGTTCAGATCTAGAATAACCATATCGCAGGGGGTCTGCGGCAACAGGTCGAGTAATTCCTGCCCGTTGGAAACCTCACCGACAACTTTAAAGCCGGGTTTGCTCTCGATGAGAACTTTTACGCCTGCGCGCAGGATCGAATGATCATCGGCAAGCACGATGCGGTAGTCGTTTCCCTGTGGTCCGGTCAGCATGTTGTTGGCCTTCCTCCGCTTTTGCCACAGTCGTCAAGTCTAAAGAAATACCCGTCACAAGGCGGCTGCAGCCCAAAATTGCGCAGGACCATTGTCCGCGCGCTAAGAAAGGATCTGCCGGATGATGTCGAGAAACTGTGCCGGCTTGAAAGGCTTCACAACCCAGCCGTCAGCGCCTGCTTCTGCACCTTTTCGGCGCATCTCGTCTTCGGATTCTGTGGTAAGGGCGACAATAGGTATGTCGGGATTGAGCGCCCGGATGGCCTTGATGAGCTCAATACCATGCATATTCGGCATGTTAATGTCGGTCACAATGAGGTCAAATTTGCCGGCCTTAAATTTCTGCAGCCCTTCTACGCCGTCATTTGCCAGCGTCACCTGGTGCCCGCCGCTTTTGAGCACGAGATCCACCATTTTGCGCATCGGCTCAGAGTCATCAACCGCAAGAATATTACCCATACTTATCTATCTTCCTAGGACGTTGCATTTCTGGTATTTAGCGACACTCTGTAAAGAGCGTGAGCGTCTTTACGTTCCTTCAAGGGCTGACCGCATCCGGTGCGCTGACCTGCTGCGGCAGCAGAGCCGTGATTGTCAGGCCAGTCGGTGCACTTTCGATAAACAGGTGCCCGCGCAAGCCCCGCACGCGCTCGCGCATCAGCGACAGACCAATGCCACTGCTGTCTGCTGTGTTGGCAAAACCATTTCCATTGTCGGCAATTGTCAGTTCGAGGTTCTTGTCAACGAGCCGTGCCCGCACGGTGATCCTGGTTGCACCCGAGTGCTTCAGCGAATTGGTGACTGATTCCTGCACAACGCGGTAGCAGGCAATGCTCCAGTTTTCAGGGAAAAAGCCCTCAAGTGCCTCGAGATCGGTTTCGATTTTGACCTTAGAAAGCGAAGCCGCGGATTGTAGCATATCTTCAAGGGCCAGGACGAGTCCTACTTTCTTCATGTGGCTGGGCGTCAGGCGGCGCGAAATTTCCCGCGCCTTTTTCAGCGTGTCGGAAATCGGTTCGAGCAGCAGGCGTTCATTTTCAGGCGTGCGCATGCCCTCGTCGCCGAGAAACTTCTGTAAGTTGAGTTTCGTCAGAACGAGACTCTGTCCAAGGACGTCGTGCAGTTCACTGGAGATTTCCGCACGTTCCATCTCAGAAATATCGATAAGTCGCTGCGATAGCTCGAGAATTCGCTGCTCCTGCTGTTTACGCAGCGTAATATCCGCGTGCGTACCAACCATGCGCAGTGGTTTGCTGCCGCTGCCCCATTCGACAATCTTGCCGCGCGCCAGAATCCATATCCACCGGCCGTCCCGGTGGCGCATACGGAATTCTGCCTCGTAACCTTGCGTAGGATCGCCAAAACAACCCGAAAGTTTTGCCTGGACGCCGGGAATATCTTCTGCATGCAAAAGTCCGCTGAAGCCCTCGTAACTAGGCCGCACTTCAGTGACAGCATAACCGAGCATACCGCACCAGCGCTCATCAAAGAATGCCTCGCCGGACACAATGTCCCAGTCCCAGAGACCCAGGTCTCCACCGATGAGCGCAAGCGCAAGACGCTGCTCACTTTGTTTCAGCTGTATTGCAGCGTTTTTCGCCTCGGTAATGTCCTGGAACATACCTGTCAGTCGGGTGACCCGGTTGCCTTCGAATACCGGATAACCCGAGGTATGTACCCAGAGTCTATTACCCCTGGCAGTGATAAAGCGCAGGTCCAGGTCGTAAGGTTCGCCGGTCTCGATCGTGCGCTGTAAGGCTGCGATAAGCAGTGGCCGGTCTTCGGGATGGTAAAACTCTATAGCTGCCTCGCGCGCATAGCTCGTGCCGGGCTGCACTTCATGAATCCGGTAGACTTCATCCGTCCAGGTAGTCTGGCCGGTTTCAACATCCAGCTCCCACGCCCCCATGCGCGCAATCCTCTGTGCCTCGGTGAGCAGACGCGAAAGCCGGTTGAGCTCCGCCTCAGCCTCTTTAGTCACCGTAATATCGAGTATTGTACCGGTGTATCGAAGCGGGGTTCCTTGCGCGTCTCTTTCGACGACCTTTCCGCGCGAAAGCACCCAGACTACACGGCCGCTCCTGTGTCGTAGCCGATGCTGCGTATCTATCCGGGGATTCTTTCCCGAAAAATGCTCATTCGATATACGTACGGCCTCTTCGCGGTCTTCAGGCACGATCATTTGCCACGGGTCGGCAAAGACATTGTAAAATTCTTCAACCGTGTATCCCAGCATCTCGGCAAACCGTTCGTTTACATACAACCTGCGTTCAGTAAAGCGATAATCGAGCAGACCAAGCTGCGCTCCTTCAAGCGCCATTTCCATGCGATCGCGGGTTTCTTCCAGCTCACGCTCTGCGATAAACTTTTCGGTAATGTCGGTCTGAATGGCGACAAAGTGTGTTACCTCATTTGCGTCGTTTCGCACCGGTGCAATACGCAACTGCGAAATAAATTGCCGGCCGTCTTTACGGTAATTGCGCAAAATGTATTCGCCGCCTTCGCGCCGCTTCAGTGCAGCACGCAGGCGAATCAGGTCGGGTTGGTCATGATCATCACCATGGAGAAACCGGCAGTTCCGGCCGATGATATCTTCTGCACCGTAGCCCGTGATAGTTGTAAAGGCACGGTTGATGTACGTCACCGGCATATCAGGCATACGGGCATCGGAAATAATAACGCCGCTGAGCGAGCTATTGATGGCTTCATCCTGCAACCGCAGGCGCTGAAGCTGCTGCAGATTACGCTCGCGTTGTAAATACGCCTCAGTGATCTCGAGAAAGCTGGCGACAGCGCCGATGAGCCTGCCACTTGCCGCCCTAATGGGTGAACAGCTGACCGAAAGCCATTTGGTGCTGCCGTCGGGGAATACAATGCCATGTTCAAAACCGCTGACGCTTTGGCCCGCGGTCAGCGCCAGGCTCAGTGGCAGCGTTTCAGGGGGCAGCGGTTCAAAATTGTGATCGATTTGTTTCCAGTAGTCAGCCTCCTGGAAATAACGACCTGTAACTTCCTCGTGTTTGAGCCGGAGTATGCGTGCGGCGCTCTCGTTCGCAACCGTGATTTCACCTTTTGTATCGACGACGATTATCCCGTTGATCTGGCTGCGGATAATGGAGTCGAGGTATGCCTCACGCTCCTGCAACTGTCCTTCCAGTTCGAATCGCTCGGTAATATCCTGGCACGTGCCAAACGCCCTAACGGGCTTTCCCTCGGCGTTGCGTTCCACGCGCCAGCGCTCCTGCACATGCTTTAGCCGGCCTGCAGCAGTGATGATGCGATGCGTAATTGCATGTTCACCTTCGCTCGTGGATGACGACTTAAAAGAATCATCGACCAGCTGCTTATCGTCCGGATGAACATAATCGAAAAAACTATGGTGGGTTGGCGCGAAAGAATCAGCATCAAGGTCAAAAATGCGGTAAGTTTCGTCCGACCAGTTTACCACCAGCGTCTCGAGGTCCGTTTCCCAGCTACCAAGCCTGGCAACCTGCTGTGCAGCCCTGAGTCTGCGCTCACTCTCTTCCAGCGCCTGGGCTGCCTGCCGTGCCTGCTGCCGCACGCGTGCTTCCCGGACTTCGCGTTCGACTGCAGGCCCGAGTCGCTTGAGCGACGACTTCATGATGTAGTCGGCAGCCCCCGCACGCATGAGTTCCACTGCCACACCTTCGCCAATTGCCTGAGAAACCAGGATGAATGGTATATCCTTGCCACTTTCGCGCAAAATTTCCAGCGCAGTTATGGCATTAAATTGCGGCATGCGGAAGTCTGAAATGATCACATCCCATGAATTTTGCAGGGCAGCTTTTAGGGCACGTGAGGTGTCCACGCGCAGCGTCCATAACTCGTAGCCGCGCGACTTTAGTTCGTACTCGACGAGAGCTGCGTCGCTCTCTGAGTCTTCAACGATAAGTACAGAGAGCTCATGCAGAATTGCCTGGCTACTGGTCATGGTGTTTCGCCGCCCCTCGGCAAGGTGAAATAGATTGTTGTACCCACTCCCGGTTGCGATTGGGCCCAGATCTTGCCGCCATGGCGGTGCACGATACGTTGCGCTGTAGCCAGGCCGATTCCCGTTCCGGGAAACTCACCTTCGGCATGCAGGCGCTGGAATGGAGCAAAAAGCTTATCAGCATATTGCATATCAAAGCCCACTCCATTGTCGCGCACAGCGCACAGAAAATGCTGCCGTTCCGCAGCGCAACTAATTTCTATACGAATCGGGTCTTTTCCCCGGCTGAATTTTACCGCATTTTCCAGCAGGTTGCGAATCAGAATACGCAATAGTTCAGGGTCTGCATAAACAATAGAGTTTTCCGGCAGCGCAAGCTCAATCACCTTGTCGCTGTTTTCTTCGCGTAACTGCTGAACAATTTCCTGGGCCTTTTGTGTCAGGCTTGCTTCTACGGGCTGTATATTCAACCGGTCAACGCGCGAAAGTGCCAGCATCGCCTCATTCATGCGCTTCATCGCACCGATTTCATTGCGCACATAGACCAGCATGCCCTTGCCTTTCTCACCCAGCGCCGACCGAAATTCGTGGTCCAGAATATTTAGCCAGCTTTCCGCCCTCGTCAGGGGAGCTTTCAGGTCATGGGAGAGCGAATAACTGAAGGCTTCAAGTTCCGCATTAATTTCCTGCAGCTCACGTGTCCGCTGTGCAACAGTCTCTTCAAGCGTTGCCGCAAGTCCGGAGATTTCGCGTTTTGCATTCACCAGATCTGTAAGCTCCACAAGATAACCTGCATACATTCCGATCTCAGTCATCGGCACCACAGTACTGGTAAACCATCGCACCTTCTCGGAAAACTGCCTGCCAAAAATGAAATCCCTGACAGGTCTCTTTTCTCTTACGCTCACACTCAACGGCATATCTTCGAGAGAAATGCGATTGCCGGATTCATCGATAAAATGCCAATCTGCAACATCATCCATCGAGACTGTTGACTCAATTTCGGATTGCCGCTTTACCTCTGGGTTCAGCGAGATTGGCGCCCCTGCAGAATTGAATAGCGTAATGCCGATCGGTGCGCTCTCGAAAATATTGCGGAATTTCTGCTCGCTTTCTCGCAGCGCTGTTTCAGATTCAATAACGCTGGTAATATCCGTTGAAATACACACGACGAGTCCAACATCTGCCAAGTAGCGCGTAGTCATCGAAACCCAGCGCAAGTCTTCTTTTTCCCTGTCGCGAAATCCGAAGACGGCACTGTAATCCTGGTCAAACCTCGGCAAGGCTAGCGGCGCAGGAACATCGCCGCGCGGGTACGGTTGACCGTCAGGATAGAAGAACATCCTTTCAGCGATTGCTTTCTTCAAGTCTGCATCATTCGCCACCCGGGCAATACGTTCTACTGCAGGGTTTACTTTAATAAGCTCGCGCCGGTGATTTAGGACTGCAATGGCTACAGGTGATGCGTCAAAAATTGCGTCGAGCAGCGCGGCATTCTGTAAAGACTCTTCTGCCTTCTTGACTTCAGCGTCGATATTCTTGAGAGTACCAATGATGCGCGTCGCCTCACCAGATTCATCCCGCTCAACGACAATACCGCGGTCCTTTACCCAGAGGTAATTTCCGAATTTATTGCGCAGACGTATCCGCATATCAAATGCGGGAATATCTCCACGCCGGTAACTTTCGAGCATGGCATCTGAGGCACGCAGGTCATCCGGATGTACATGTGCTTCCCATGCCAAAGGATCATTTTGTAATTCACCCTGCTCGTAGCCCAGCATCGCTTCCCAATGGCGAAAAAAACGGACTGTGCCTGAGGGCACATGGTAATCCCATACGGCATCGACAGTCGCCTCGAGCGCAAAATCGAGCAGCATCTGGTTTTCGTGCAGGGATTGTTCGGCAAAGCTCCGCCAGCGTTCAGCTTCTATGCGGTCAAGCGCGGCACTGAGATCGGTGCCAAGCTGGTCAAAGAGACCAATTATGTCCGCAGTGAAAAAACCCTCTTCGGCTGCGTAGAGGTTAAGACTTCCCATTCTAACGCCCGAAAGCCTGAACGTAATAGCCGCATACGAGTGCAGGCCATGTTTTTGCCTGCGCTCGCTCCACTGGTCCGCAGGCAAGCGATCAGGGTAATTCACGACAATATCATGCGATTCCCGCATTGCGGTCCCTGTAGGTCCGCAGCCTTCTGCCAGGCGGGGCGACATAGAAACACGCAGATCGTCAAGATATGCGGTTACCGAACCGGCTGCCGCCGCAATGCGTACCAGCATGGAGTCGTCTTCAGGCAGGCCAATCCATGCAAGTTTGATATAGTTGTTTGTAACGCACAACCGTACGATCGCGCTAAACAAATCGCTCTCGGTGCTTGTCTGCGAAATTATCCGGCGACAGTTGCTGAGCAGCTCATACATGAACGTGAGGCGCTGCAGCTTTTCCGCGGCTTTCTTACTCTCCGTAATGTCAATCATCACCCCACGTAACCAACGTGCATTACCGTCTTCTGCTGCCACCGAGACGATATCACGCAGCCATACGATATGGCCATCTTTCGCAATCAGGCGATATTCAAAATCATGCGGCGCCAGCTCGCGACTCTTTGCCTGACAATACTCGGGAACCCACGTAACGTCATCGGGATGCATCGTCCGAATCCAGAAGCCCGGGGTTAACCATTCTTCTACTGAGTAGCCGAGCAGCCTGATGGCCTTACCGCTGACAAAGGTAAAATTTACTGTTCTGGCATCGGCCTCCCACACTATACCGTCGACCGAATCAACAATACCTGTCGTGCGCAGCTGATCAGCCTGCTGCTCACGGCGCAACCTGTCCAATTGCATCGCAAGAAAACCCAGCGAAGGAACGATGC
Source organism: Turneriella sp. (assembly GCA_046346875.1). GTDB lineage: Bacteria > Spirochaetota > Leptospiria > Turneriellales > Turneriellaceae > Turneriella. Next base: position 142,165 of record JAXMHG010000003.1, read on the forward strand.
TCCACAAAACCAGCGGGCCATACACAAGAAGCGGAGTTGGAGCAGGTGGGAGTTTCGACGGTTCTGCAAGCGGCCATGCAGATGCGGCAGCGGCGAACCGCGTAAAATGGGCGACCCCGAGGATAATGAAGCCCGTAGCCACGGCCCCGGCAATTCGCCAGTGCTGAGCGAGCGCCGCAAGTACCAACACTCGCGCAACATGCACCGAAACCAGGCCAAGGATAATGCCACTCAGAGCAACGCGTGCTGGCGCGTGCGGCAACAACCACGAAAAATATCCAAGCCCTGCCGTGGCCAGTCCGATCAGCACGAATATCCATCTCGTCTGCTGGTGAAAAGACAGGACTCCATTGTAGGCACGTACCAGAAAAACCGATGAAGCCACGAGGAGTATAGAGCCAGGCATTGCTGCGTATAGCTCAGGCATACTATTCTTCAGAGCAATGGAAAAGAAGCCGGCAGCCTGCAGCAGCAGGTACCATGCCCAGGCAATCATGGGCCGGCGAGGGCAAACCCGCGATACCGCGAGAAACAGGAACCAGAGGGATAATAGCAGCGAGATCACCGCACAAAAGATCATGGCCTGCGATGAGGATATTTCTGCCATTATCCGGACCTAATAACTCATGATTTCTTTTTACGGGCAAACATTGTCACGTTAGCTGCGTTGAGCTCATAATAACGCGCCAGCCCAAATTCGCGCAAGACATAGTCTGTCAGGTATCCGCTAAGCGATTCTGCTGAACCGAGAATCAGCACACCATCGCTCTTGAGCGATGCCTGCATTTTTTCAAAAAGCTGTTTGCGGGTATCCTGGGCAAAATAGTATGCTACGTTGCGACAAAAAATAATATCAAACTTGTCAGGGGCTGGCTGCGTGATGAGGTTATGCGTGCGAAAGTCTATAGACGGCAGCAAGGTACGGTTGATCATCGCTCCCCCCTCAACATCGGAGAAATACTTGCGCTTGAATTTCTCAGGCAGTCCGCGCGAGAGTTCAAAGTTCGTGTACCTGCCCGCTGCCGCGCGTTCGACTGATTCCTGTGAAATGTCGGTCGCAATAATCTGCGCTTTTTTCACGAGCTGCGGATGAAACTCGGCGAGAATAATTGCGATCGAATAGGATTCCTGTCCCGTCGAACAGGCCGCAGACCAGAATTTTAACGGAGGGTACTGCAGTGCGTTGCCTGGTAATGCGTTCCTGTCTTTCCACTCCGGCAAGATCTGTTCTGCGAGGGCATCAAAAATGCTCTCATCGCGGAAAAAACGCGTCTCGTGCGTGGTGATCTTTTCAATTACCCGGCCGAGCAATTTATTGTCAGTACCCTTCTCTATGGCAGAAAGTAACTGGTCAAAATCACTGATTCCGTGTTCTTTCATCACCTCGGGAAAACGGTGTTCAAACAGGTAATATTTTTCGGGCTCTATGTGTAATCCAGTCAGGCGTTTGATCGCCGCCGCAATCCCGGGAAAGGCTTTATCTGACATCAGCGCAGGTACTCCGTAATTTTAGCCGCAAGCCCTTCTACATTGTGCGATTCACTGACGATTCCGTCGCGCACCGGCTTTGCCGGCATGCCGAATATAACGCAGTCTGCAGCTTCCTGGGCCATAAGGTAAGCCCCGCGGGCAGCAAGATTCTTCATGCCAAGATAGCCATCTTCGCCCATACCTGTCATAATGACTGCCAGTGTGTCGCTGGCAAAAAATTCAGCTGCTGAGTTAAAGAGAATATTTGCCGAGGGTTTACAGAGTTCACCCGGATTACTCTCTTCAATTCGGATAACAGCTCCTGTGCCACGCGGCTCCAGCTTCATCTGCTTGCCGCCCGGCGCAATATAGACGGTGGCAGGTTCGGCGGGCACACCATTCGCTGCTTCGACAATTTTCAGCCGGCTCTCTTCGTTCAGGCTCTCCGCAAGCTGCGCGGTAAAGAGCGGCGGCATATGCTGCACGACCAGGATGCTGCCCCTGATGTCGGGCGGAATAAGGCGAAAGAGGCGGCGCAACGCGGGAGGACCTCCCGTTGATATACCGATCACACAGTAGCGAAAACTCTTACGACCTTTTACAGCCGGTCGTGGCGACGGTGGCGGGCTAACTAGCGGGGTAGGAGCCTGTGAATGTTCGCGCCTCTGGGTAAATGCACGAATTCGTTCAACGATGCGGTTCCTGAGCTCAGCGGCGACATTGCCACCGAGAGCACCCGCTGGCTTGGTAATAAAGTCGTCTGCCCCGAGCTCAAGAGCCTGCAGAGTCAGCCTGGCACCTTTTGTCGTGTGCGAGCTGAACATGATGATACGACTCTGCGGAGAGAGCTTCTTGATCTCGGGAATAGTCGCAAGCCCATCGAGCTCCGGCATTTCATAGTCCAGGAGCACAATCTCTGGCTTATAGTGGTTTACCCTGGGCAACGCTAGGCGACCGTTCGAGGCAACTGAAACGACCTCGAGATCAGGTTCTGTCGCCAGTGTCTGCCGCAGGAAGAGCCGATAGACCTCTGAATCGTCGACAATCAGAACCTGGGTTTTCATTACCGGAGAAAACCTGGGAGGCTACTTGATGACCTTAAATTCCATGACCACGCTACCGAGGAAGTCAGAGAGTCTTTTGAGGCCCGAAGAAAGCTCAGAGATCTTGTGCGCGTCTTTGGCACTGTCAGTTACAGCCTGGCTGATGCCCGAAATATTCCGGTTAATTTCAGCTGACGCTTCCGAGATCTGGTTAACGTTACTGGCAATTTCTTTTGTCGTCATCGACTGCTCTTCGACAGCCGAAGCGATGCTGGCATTGCCTTCGTTCACGCGATTGATGATACCTGCGATGTTGCCAATTGCCTGTATAGTCTGGTCGGTACTTTTCTGAATCGCCTGAATTTGCTTCTTGATATCTTCTGAAGAGGCCGCTGTCTGCCGCGCCAGCTCTTTCACTTCTGAAGCAACGACGGCGAAGCCCTTGCCTGCTTCGCCCGCACCAGCCGCTTCAATCGAAGCATTGAGTGCGAGCATATTCGTCTGCTCGGCAATTTTTGAAATGATTTCAATTACCTTGCCGATACTGTCAGCGCCGGTGCCGAGTTCACGCACCAGGCCCTGTGCATCCTGCGCTATCGAAGCCGCTTCTTTGGAAACACGAGCTCCCTCTGATGCCTTGGTTGCGACCTCGCCAATCGAAATAGACATTTCTTCAACCGCGCTCGAGACAACCTGCAGGTTCTGGTTCATCTGGTTGGCCGCCGATGAAATGCTGCTTGTTTGCTGCGAAATTTCTTCAATACCTGTCGAGAGGTTCTGGCTTGAATCTGCCAGGGTCTTGGCACCTGAGTTCAGGTCTTTGCCCGTTTCAGTCATCTGGAAAATCAGACCAGCGACGTTCGTGTTCATGATCTGTATGGACTCGAGCAGGCGACCGGTTTCACTTTCGTCACGGACATCGATAGGCTTGGTAAAATCACCCTCACCCATCTCTTTCATCGCCTGGTTCGCTTCGCCTACCTGTTTCAGAACCACATAGCGCGTCCAAAGCAGAACTGGCAGTTTCAGAGCGCCAATGGTCACACCGGCTGCTACGAGCATCCAGGCAGGATAACCAAGGAAAAAGAGAATGCTCGGTACAGCGGCCGTAGATACCGAGCCCACGACAAGGAAGCCCAGGCGCTTACTAATGGGGATTGAGTTCAGCATGCGGCGAAGGGCACTCCGTTGGTCTACTTTCGCTTCTTTACCCTGCTTGTTAAGCACCGCGTATAATGCTTCAGCCGCATCGACTTCGGCGCGCACCGGCGGCCGGCGAACCGACATGAACCCCGAAAGACGACCGTTTCGATACTGTGGCGCAACCTGGGCGTCTACCCAGTAATGATCACCTGAACTTGCACGGTTCTTGACGAGACCACGCCACGGATGCCCGTTACGCACGCGATCCCACAGGTCGGCAAATGCTGCCTGTGGCATTTCCGGATGACGGACTATATTGTGCGGCTCGCCGACCATTGCCGCATTATCATATTCCGAAATGTCGCTAAAGTCTTTGCTCGCATAGGTGATAACACCCTTCGGGTCTGTCTTCGACACGAGCGTTGCGCCCGCTGGAATGGGTTTTTCTCTGTTGGTTATTGGCTGGTTGTTACGCATTTGAACTCCTTTGGTTCAGTTGATCCTCGATGCGATGGATTCAAGATCAGGTATGAGAACCAGTCCATCGCTGGTTTTCGCTACTTTACGAATAAAACTACTCTCTGCCTCGGTCAGGTTTGCGGGCGCTGCTTCGAGTTCTTCGGGGCCAAGGAACATGGTGTCGCGAATCGCGTCAGCGGCTGCCGCCATGGGATAGCCGCTGTGTCGAAGCCGAATAATTGAAGAGGTCTCGCGGTACTGTGCTTCTTTGCGGTAGCCGAGAAGGACCTCCAGATCGAGTACCGATACGACTGTGCCGCGCAGGTTTGCGAGGCCGAGCACAAACCCAGGCGCACGCGGCAGGCGTGTGAGCAAAACGTCGTTGACGATCTCCCGGCAATGCCCAAGTTCAAGACCAAAAAGGTAGTTGCCTGATTTCCAGATCAGGTACTCCTGCGCTGAAGCTTTCATACTTTCAACCCACCCGGCTGCAGTGAATTATGGGCCATTGCCTGCTGCATCATATCGTGCATATTGAGTAAAATTGCTGTCTCGCCTTTAATAATTGCGTAACCATCGATTTCCCGCCTGTCCCCAGCTTCGCGCCGGAGAGCCAGTTTTTCATCGACGATGTCGAGTATCTCGGCCGCAAGCAGGCCATAGCGTCGCCCATCAGCCTGTAGTATGATAAGATTCCTCAGCGTCTGCTCGCCCGAGTTTTCGCTGCGCAGGAAGTCTGTCGGCAGTATGGGAATAATCTCGTTGCGGTAATTGACAACCTGGCGATCAACTATCGTCTCAATGCTTTCCGGGTCAATAGACTCGATACGCGGCAATGCCATTACCCTGAAAGCGACATTGCGGCCATGCACGCGGAAAAGCAGGTGTTGCTCGACAGCTTCAGCGATTTCAGCCCTGACCCGCTCGATCTTATGCGCTTCGGCATTTGCGTGCAGGTTAGAATGCCTGCCGATGAGCGCTGCATCGAGTATCGGTGCTATGCGACCGTCGCCCATGATGGCAGCACCGGAAAATATCTGGCGTTCCTGGCCGAACTGCGGCAATGGCTTCACGACCACCTCTTCAGTATCGAGAATCTTCTCTACCCGCAGTCCGTAGTTATACTTCTCGGTTCTAACGACGACAATAAATGGCAGCTCATAGCCAGATCGTTCGATCTCGAGGAGCTCGTCGGTTTCGACGAGAGGCAACAGCCGCTGGCGCAATTCGTACGCCATCTTATTCTGGATATTCTTCAAACGCGTGGCATCAATGGTGACGACTTCGACGATGTTTTGCTGAGGTATCACAAACCTGAATCCTTTGATCTCCACCGTTAGGCAGGTGAGAATCGACAAGGTTTGAGGAATTACCATCGTGACAACGGAACCCCGGCCCGGCTCGCCGGCAATCTCCACCGAACCGCCAAGTTTACTGATATTCGTCCGCACAACATCCATACCGACACCACGGCCTGAAATCGTCGTGACTTCGGATTTAGTGCTGAAACCCGGCATGAACAGGTACTCGGTAATCTCCGCCGGTGTCGCGTGCGCAGCTGATTCGCGCGAGATCAGTCCCTTGCTGATCGCCGTGCTGCGAATTTTTTCGAGGTCAAGGCCTTTACCGTCGTCGGCTACACGAATGACGATATTGCCTTCGCGCGTCTGGGCCTGTAATACAATGCTACCGGATTCTTTCTTGCCCGCAGCTATTCTTTCAGCCGGCGCTTCGAGGCCATGGTCGACCGCGTTGCGTACGATGTGGACCAGTGGATCGGCAATTTCATCAATGATTGCCTTATCTATCTCGATATCGCCGCCTTCGATATTCAATTCGGCTTTTTTGCCAGTATGCTGCGCAGTCTCGCGCACCAGGCGGGGAAACCGATGAAAGAGCACATCGAGTTTCTGCAGGCGTGTTTTCATCACTTTGTCCTGCAAGTCAGAAACGAGGTAACTGAGCTTTTTCGCGAATGAATTGAGAGACTGGTCGGCAGCATTTTCCACGCGCCGCACAAGTGCATTGCGCGTAAGGACAATCTCGCCAGTGATATCGATGAGCGAATTGAGCAGGTCGAGATGGACCTTGAGATGCGTATCGCGCTCATGGTGTTCGCGCTGCGGCTCTTTTGCCGCCAGCGGGACCGCGCTGGCAGGCGCTGCTGAAGCAGCGTCCTGCGGTTGCCAGAAATAGTGAAAGAGCAACACCTTGAGTCCAAGTGTGCGGATCAGCGACTCAGCCTTCTCTTCTGAGTGGAGTATAATGAAATATGGCAGAAAAGGTCCCGCGGGGTTGGAGGTAATAGTTTCTTTGCGCAGCACGCCGAGCGATAACAGGTTACCCGACTTGTGCAGTGAAAGCAGCTGTGCATAGAGCTGTGAAATAGTCGTCTGTCCCTGGTCGCCAAGATCGACGACCAGGAAAATCAGGTAACGATTTTTGCTTTTTGCTACTTCCAGGTATTTTTCAGGCAGGCGTAGCTTTTGCGTGTGCTCACGAAGGCGATCGAAGCTATCGCGCCCCTCTTCAGCAGCCGATGAGGGTACCTGAACCGTCCCGGGCTCTTTGCCAGCAAGCTGGGCAAGCAGATCTTCCGTAGGAATGCCTGCGAGCTTTTGCGGATCATCCATAACAGCGACCTGCGAGCGCATGCGATCAAGCACTGTCAGTCCGAGGTCAATCTGGCCCGCGCTGAGCGCCAGATTGCCCGATTGGAATGCTTCGAGGAAAGTTTCGAGAGCATGGCAGAGACGTATTACCCCTTCGAGCTCAAAAATGCCTGCGTTACCCTTAATAGTGTGGATTGCACGCAGCATCTCGGTGAAATGTTCGGGATTGTGACCACGCTCCAGTTCAAGCAACAGCGCCTCGGAACGCTGAAGCAGATCACGTGTCGTTGTGACAAAGGACTCTTTAACTTCTTTGAGGTTAATTTCCATTAGTTAACCTCCGTAAGGCGGGTAAAAGCGGAGCTCATATTGAGGCGGCGCAGCATCTGCGCGAGCCTGGGAGAAACTTCAAGCTCCATGGCCACGTTCTGCGTGCGCAGTTTGAGCCCCAGGGATACGACCACAGAAAGCGTGCGCAGCGAAAGATCACCGGAATCATAAAGCCGCAGGGTTACCTGGTTTACCGGATGCCCTTCCAGTGCAAAGAGCAGGTCACCCCAGAGTTTTGAAGTCTCGGCCAGAAAATCCGGGGCTTCCAGAGTAATGAAGGCAGTCGTTTTCTTTCTGAAGAAGTTCATTTACTCTCTCCGCGGGCAGGCACCTTAACATATAAGACTCGAAGCGTCAATTCTGACGACTACCATACCGGCTAGGTATAGCTACCAACAGAACACCCGGCCCCGGGCCCAAAATACCGACCTCCCCCCTTGCAGCCCTGTAGACCGCCACTATTTCCACTGAGGATCCTGATGCTAAAAGCAGACTCCACCAGCATACGAGTATCGGTCTTCGTCCACCTGAACTTGCGCTGGCCGACCACAAAAACCCTCAGTAGTTCTACATACGGGCTGCGGCACGCTTGCGAATTGATTTTTCTGGAGTTTTGGGATACAAGCCTCTATGCCTGATAGCCTCTACCAGTCGATTCCGGTTCTTCTTGTCGATGACGACAGGGCAGTAAGACGCAGCATGCGGCGCTTACTCGAGAGCTGGGGCTGTACCGTAGACGAAGCCGGCGACGGGCATGCGGCACTCGAGAAGCTGTGTGTACCCGGAAGGCACCTCGTGATGACCGACATCGATATGCCATCGCTCGATGGTTTTGATCTGCTCGACACCATCAACAACAGGTTTCCGCATTGCGGAGTGATCATGGTCAGCGGCATGTCGCACGAGAAAATTATAGACGCAGCACTCGAACGTGGGGCCATTGGCTACATACAAAAGCCCTTTCGCCTGCCCGAACTGAAGGCGCAGGTCACGAATGCCCTGCGCAGGATGTCGCAGGATCAGGGTATTGAATCCGCAGACAGGGATGCCGCCCGCGAGTTTGCCCGCATGTTCGCCGCCACTGCAGACCTGCACCATGTCGAGACGGGCGACCACATCAGGCGCATCGGGCGCCTGAGCCGCGAACTAGCCCTGCGTGCCGGCCTGCCGCATACCTCTGCAGTCTTGCTCGGCGAAGCAGCGATACTCCATGATATCGGTAAGCTCGCAATACCCGATGCAATTCTCAAGAAGGCCGGTGCGCTCACGCCCGAAGAGTTTGCCATCATGCGCACCCACCCTGTACTGGGGGCACAAATCCTGCGCGAATCCAGAAATCCTATGCTGCAGCTGGCGCATGAAGTCTGCCTGCACCACCATGAGCGCTGGGACGGAATGGGATACCCCCACGGTCTGCGCGGCGAAGACTGCTCCATCGAAGCACGCATAGTGGGAATAGTCGATGTCTACGACGCCCTGACAGAGAAACGCGTTTATAAAGAGGCGTGGCCACTCGACAAGGTCATCAGCTTCTTTGAAGAACGTGCTGGAACCGCATTCGATCCACGGCTGGTGGAGCTCCTGCTCGCTGATATCGACAATTTCGAAGCGGTGCGACTCGCCGCCGACGACGTATCTGACGTATACCTGCGACCGGGGCTGCAGGTTAAGGTGCAAACGGGAGCCGCCATTGCAGTCTGAATTCCAGGCGGGTATGCAGCCAGCGAGCGCCGGAGGCCCGGTTGCAATGACGGCCGACCGTAGGGAGGGGGAGCGCCTCAGTGTCCTGCGGCGGATTATTATTATTGCCGGCAAAAAAAGATACGACGGCTACACCATCGATATCTCACGGGGCGGTATTTCCTTTATCGCCGCAGGGGAAATCGTCTGCGGCCCCGCAGAGCTGCAAATTCCCGAGCTGCGCAGCTTCCTGAAGGGCAATATCGTGGATATGGAAGAGAGTGACCCACGAAGGCTAAGGCGGTACCACATGACATTTCTTTCTCCGATGGAGAGCAGCGAAATCGAGCTTATTACCGCCATTTAAGTGCACTTTACTGGTATTGCTCCGCAACCTGCCGGCCATTTAGGCTTGTAGCAGTGTTTCGCTTACCTATGCTGCCTCTGTGTCACGCTGGCGTACCAAGTTTACACCCTTGTTTCTGACGGTTTTGGGTGTCGTCTATATCTCCGATCTGCTTTCCAAGCTCTGGATACTGAAAAAACTGGGTGGAATTGGGCAGAGTGAAACAATCATCAGCAACTTTCTCTATTTCACGCTGACACGCAACGAAGGTGGAGTCTTCGGCATGATGCAGGGCCATGCCTGGCTATTCCAGATTCTGACTGGTTTCGCGATCATCTTCCTTCTTTACTACTATTACAAAACCCCGGAAACCTCGCTGATATTTTCGTTGGCCATTGCGGCAATCCTGGGCGGGGCGCTCGGCAATTTCACCGATCGCTTCTATGGCACCACCCCCGGAGTTGTAGATTTTATCGATATTCGCCTCGGTTCATTCCGCTGGTTTATTTTTAATATTGCTGATGCCTTTATCTGCGTGGGAGCTTTCCTGCTCGCCATAGCATTCTACCAGTTTGAAAAAGCTGAAAAAGCAGCAGCTGCCGCAGCGCAGCAGGAAAAAGCCTGACATGCCAGCCACGCTGATTGTAGGCACCCAGTGGGGTGATGAAGGCAAAGCCAAGGTCATCGATTACCTGGCCAAAGAGACCGACATTGTCGTCCGCTACCAGGGCGGGGCGAACGCCGGGCACACGGTTAAGGTCGGTGAAGACAAGTATATATTCCGGCTGATCCCCAGCGGTATACTCTACCCAAAAACCATCTGCGTCCTCGGGGGTGGCATGGTGATTGATCCCGACGCGATGTTCGACGAGATCGCCGAGCTCGAGGCGAAAGGTATCCAGCCGACAGGTCGCCTGCGCATCGCAGACAATGCCCACCTGCTGATGCCGTACCACAAAGAAATCGACGTGCGCAGCGAAGAAGCATCGGGCGCACATAAGATTGGCACGACGAAGCGCGGCATTGGCGCCTGCTATTCTGACAAGGTAAACCGCCAGGGCATTCGCATCGGTATGCTCTACAGCGATGAATTTTTTGCCAGTACACTGCCACGCCTCGTCGAACAGAAGAATCGCCTGCTGACGAAGATGTACGATGCCCCGCCAATCGATCTGGCCGCGATGAAAGAGAAGCTACTCGCGCTGCGTGAAAAACTGCGCGATATGGTGGTGAACGCGCCCTACTATCTTAACATGGAACTCGCTTCGGGCAAACGCGTGTTACTAGAAGGCGCGCAGGGCACCATGCTGGATCTCGATTTCGGCACGTACCCGTACGTCACCAGCTCAAATCCCACCACGGGCGGCGCCCTTTCAGGCAGCGGAGTATCTTTTCAATACCTTAAGAGCGTGATCGGCATTGCCAAGGCTTACTCTACCCGGGTAGGCGAAGGTCCCTACCCGACTGAATGTTTCGGCGAAGAGGGAGAGATTCTGCGGAAGGCGGGCAACGAGTTTGGCAGCGTTACCGGCCGGCCACGTCGCTGCGGTTGGTTTGATGCCGAGGTCGTGCGGCACGCGGCGCGCATTAACGGCCTGACCTCAATAGCACTCACCAAAATCGACGTGCTGGATACCTTCAAGACGATCAAGGTCGCAACGGGCTATGAACTCGATGGCAAGCGTATCGACTATTTCCCGTCGTGCAATGTCGCCAACGTCAAAGTCATCTACGAAGAATTTCCAGGCTGGAACGAACCCACTTCGCACATTACCAAGCTGAAGAATCTGCCGAAGAACGCCCGCCGGTACATCGATGCAATTGCAAAATTCTGTGGCGTTCCGATCGCCTGGGTGTCCGTTGGTCCGGGCCGCGAAAACACCATAGCGATCAAGTAACGCAATGACCCGCGTTAGCGTGCGTTCCGGTATACCCGGCAGGCAAACACCCGCATGACGGTAAAGGAGCTCTTCACTTACCGCATCCTCACTATCTCGAACCTGCTTTCATTGTCGCGCATCCTGGGGATACCAGCGATGTGGTATATCCTCGCGCATCCACACGATATTAGCAGCATCAGGCTCTACACAGCGCTGACGCTTTTCTTCATGACGCTCACCGATTTTCTCGACGGTTACCTTGCTCGCCGCCTCGGCCAGGAAACCCCGCTGGGTCAGTACCTCGACCCGATCGCCGACAAAATTGTCATCATTTCGGGCCTGGGATTACTCGTCTATTACCGCGACTTTCCGCTGTGGGTAACAATCTTCGTGGGCCTGCGCGAAATTATTGGTACCGTTGGCGGCGGTTACCTGCTGATCAAGCGCAATGTACTCGGCAAACCCAATTACTGGGGCAAAACAGGCGTGGCAATGGTCTCGCTGTCCGGCCTCTTTTACCTCTTTAACTGGCCCTACCGCGAGTGGACAATTCCGCCGCTCATCGCGGTCTTCGCCGGCGGTATTTTAGCCTACGCGAAAACCTATGGACGCACGATATTTAAAGGAAGTGAACACGGTTAACCTCTACATCTACCTCGCGGCGGCCGTGCCCCTGCAGCTCGGCTTTGCGGCGATCTACTTTGCGGTCATGCATTTTTCCCCGCAAAATGTGCTCCTGCGCGAAGCGCTGCCCGTAGCCTACCTGGCAGTAACGTACCTGCAGTGGCTTACATTTTCGTTCTGGATTTCGCTGCGCAGTAAAAAGTACCGTGTTCCCATCGTTATGCACCTGCCCCACCTGCTGAGCTTCATGCCGCTCATCAGGCATATCATGCTCGCTGCCGACCGCCAGGCAGTTGATGCAACGAGTCTCAACCTTGCCTGGATACATTCGGTAGTGACACACAGTTTCTCGCTGCTGGCAGCCTGGCTTTGGCAGGTGCGCGCAGAGTTCGACGATGGTACCGGCCTGCGCCACCGAATACTGCCGATCGCCCTCTATATACTGGCAGCGCTGACCACGCTTGTCGTCTACGCCGGTCTCGATCTCAGTTTCGCCAGAACGACATTGCCCTTTGGCCTCGGACTGGTGCAGCTATTGCTTTATACCAGCGTTACCCTGCTCTTACTGCTGCGCGAAAAAATACGCCATCCGCTGCCTGCAATTGCAGCTGCCGCTTTCGCTATCGTGAATGCCATCCTGCTCTTTGACCAGGCACGGTCAGATATTGGGGTAGAATTCGCATTGGCGGCGGGCAGCGCCACCCAGCTGTTCTCCCTCTATGTCTTCCTCGTATTCTCGGCGCACCGGCCGCTGGCTAAACGCTGAGTGGTTTATTCCCGAGTTTTAGGACACCGCGCGGACACACCGACATGCAGAGCCCGCAGCCGACGCAGGCTGCGCGCTTAATGTCTTCGCCGCGCATCGCATACGACCTTACATCAATACCCATTTCGCAGTTTGCGGAACAACTGCCACAGGCAATGCACTGCCCGCCGTTGGTCGAAATGCGGAAGCGTGACAAAAATACCTGCAGAATACCCAGTATGGCCGCCTGTGGGCAGCCAAACCGGCACCAGACGCGCGTACCCATTAGCGGGTAGAAGCCAGTGCCAATCACGCCGGCAAAACCAGCGCTGATAAAGAAGCCGTACCAGCGCTTCATCGAAAAGACCCACTGCGCAAAGCCGTCATTAATACCGCGAAACTCGTTAATAAAGATCAGGCCAGTCAGTACCACGGTAATCGCCAGAATGCTGTAGACCGTGATGCGTTCAATCATCCAGGCGCGTTCTGATTTATCTGACAGCTGGCGAAAGGGATCACCCATCGTATTGGCCAGCGCGCCGCAACCACAGACCCACGAACAATACCAACGCTTGCCGAAAAAATAGGTCAGCACCGGCACCGCAACAAAGGACATCATTACAGCCCAGAGCGCCATCGCCCGCGGATAATCGGTGAAGGTTGAAGGGAGAAAATACTCGAGCTTGAGCGGCCAGAAATAGCTGAAATAGAACTCCTTCGTATTGAAATAGAGCAGCAGCGCGGGGAGCATGAATGCGATCACCGACTGCACCGCCATGACGGAAAGTGTCCGGATCTTCTGGTAGCGGTCGTGCCGCCACCGCCGGTAGAAACGGATTCCCATCGAAACGACCAGCAAGGTGTAGAGCGCGCCATAGAGAAACCACCGGTCCGAGTCGCGGTTGCGCAGGAAATGGGAGACGGGATTGAGTACCGCCGAGGTTCTATCGACCCAGCTCGTCACGGGCGCCGGGCTCGTGTTTCTCAGCCGATCGACAAACACGCGGTATTCGGGCAGCAGGTAGCGGTGGTAGCCGCCGCCGAATGCTGCCTGCTCACGGTAGCTGGCAAGGATGTAGGACTTCTGGTCTTTCAGACCCTGCTCTGCAGCGATTCCCCTGGCTGCTGAAATTTTGCGCTCAAGCGGTGCAAGCACCTGGTTTACGTGCGAAGCTGCCCACAGCTGGTCAATCTCGCCTGACCAGTACAGCAGCACATAGAAGCTAATGAGCGCACACGAAAGGATAATGCCAAGCAGCCCCCTGCGCGTCAGGCTCTGCCAGAGCAGCATCTTCAGCCTGTGTAGTTTCTGCATTCCTGGTGTATCGGTCGCAGTAACAGCAGTCATACTTCAGCACCAATGTGCGCGCCGCTTCGTCTGTAAAGATTGTTCATCTTTCGGCCCGGGACAAGGCAACCAGGCTACAGCGGCTCAAAGTGCAGCGGCAGCGGGTTCTTCAGCGTCGAGGTGAACAGGTAATTGATCTGCGGCTCATTGTTGTCTGGCGCAGAGATACGGTAGCGCCGCAGTATGCGGGCAATCGCCACCTGCATCTCGAGCATCGCGAACATGCTGCCGATGCACCGCCGCGGCCCCGCCCCGAATGGCATGAATGCCTGTTTTTGAACTGGCTCCGGGGTTTCGCCGAGAAAGCGCTCTGGCCGAAAGCTTGCCGGTGCAGACCAATACTGCGGATTGCGGTGCAGCGCGATGATACCCGTCTGTAGTTGAGAGTCTTTCCGAAGCAGGTAACCTTCGAATTCTTCGTCGGCAACAATGCGGCGACCGATAATCCACGCAGCAGGGTATAGCCGCAGGGTTTCATTGACCACGGCTTCGAGTAGCTGTGATTTCTCCAGTCCGTCGACGCTTTCCCCTGCGCCATGCGCTGAAATTTCATCGCGGAGATTTTCCTGTACCTGCGGATGCCGGGCAATGAGCCAGAGCGCCATGGCCAGTGTGAAACCTGTTGTTTCGTGACCGGCAATCAGCAGGGTGAGAATTTCGTCGCGCACCTGCGTGCGCCTTATCTTACCCTGGTTACGCTCGCGCTCCGCTTTGAGCAGCATGCCCAGGAGGTCGCTGCCTGCATCGCTGCGCTGCGCACGTTCATCGATGATGCGGTAGAGTATCTGGTCGAGCTCGAAGCGGTGCCACAAAAAACGCAGATTATTCAGCGACGGAAAATAGACTGGCAGCTTCAGCGGCGCCTGTATCCTGCTGCTGATAAAACTGTTACCGAAATGCACCGCCTCACGTATCGTGCGCTCATTGGCTGAGAAGTCCTCGCCAAACAGGAACCGGCAGATATTCTCCAGCGCAAGATGCATCGCGAGCGCCGAGACATCGGCTACACTGCCGGGCACAGCAATAGCCCGGTCTGAGACATCTACCATCGTGGAGACAAAACTTCCCAGCCGGCTCCTGGTGAAGGCCGGCTGCACCATTTGCCGCTGCGACTGCCAAAAATCGCCTTCGCTGTTCAAAATTCCGTTACCCAGAAAGTGTGCCGCTTCTTTGTAAGCGTCGGCTTTGGCGTATGAACGCGGTTCGCTCACAAAAACTTTGCGGATCAGCGCGAGGTTATTCGTGATATAAAAACGCCCGATACCCAGGTCAGAAAAAACCAGGTTCCCGTATTCGCGGTGCAGGTCTTCAAAGTACTTGAGCGGGTTCGTGACAAGCAAAGGTCCGCCTGTCGCGAAATCAGCGATCAAGGACAGGGGATTTACTTTCGGGCCGGGAGGTAGGACTGCCTGCACTGTCATGGTCGACGACCGGTGATGTGCAGGCTGCGTAAACTAAAAGACTGCCGTTTTAGCCGAAAGCGGCGAGCAGCTTTTTACCAAAGGCAACATCCAGCGCATGACCGCCGCGCGCACCGAGTATATGCCCCTGGATCGGCCTGCCAACCAGCGCAAGATCGCCGATCAGGTCGAGTATCTTGTGGTAAACCGACTCGCGTTCAAACCGGAAATCGTTGAGCGTCGTTCCATCGGGCATATAGATCACTGCATTGTCGACGCTACCGCCCTGCGCGAGGCCCCGCGACCGCAGGTACTCGACATCTTTCATGAAACCGAAGGTGCGCGCAAAGCCAATAGTCTCAGTGAAAACAAGATCCTCATAACCGAGCTGCACTGCCTGGTTCTTCAGCAACGGGTGCGGGTAATCTATGTAATAGGAGACCTGGAATTCACGCGCCGGCATCGCAACAAGGTATCGTTCACCATCGGTCACCGATACGGGACGCGTCACAACGAGTGGCTTGACGCGTTCGGTGTACTGGTGGAGCTCGAGCTGCTGCAGGCTGCGGATGAAAGGGCCGGCGCTGCCATCGGCAATCGGTACTTCTTTCCCACCCTCCACTTCGATCGCAATATCGGTAATACCGAGAACAAACAGCGCATAAAGCAGATGCTCGACGGTCTGCAGCTGGAAACTGTTTTCGCCTGAGCCGAGTGTGACCGCGAGCGAGGTATCAATGACATTGTCCAGCGTGGCGGTAATCGCTGTCCGCTCGGTGCCATTTTTTCCCTCGCGGAAGAAGACAATTCCGTCACCGCAGTCCGCGGGATAGAAAGTCAGTTTGGTTATCTCTCCCGAATGCAGACCGACACCTTCGTAAGTGCCAGGATGTTTGATTGTCGTGCGGTAAATCTGAGGCATGGTTGATGCTATTTCCTGGCGCGGACCTTCGTCTTGCGCCGCGCCGCCACCCGCTTCTGCTTTTCCGAACTGCTGATATCGGGTTCGAAGAATATAAAACGCACGGCCGGAAACTGCTGCCTGATGGATTTCTCTATAGCATTGATTTGATCGACGAGCGCACGTGCGCTCACCGGCCAGCGACGGAAAGCAACCTTGAGCGCGAGTACGATGTCTGGTCCGTGATGCTGGGTGATGAGATTCAGCACCTGTGCGTTGGGATATTTTTCGGAGAAGAAACTCCGTAGCTGGCCTTTGAATGCTTCGTCGGCGCTTTCGCCGATGATCAGGCTTTTGATCTCGAGCGTTATCATCAGGGCAATGGCGATCAGCAGAATACCGATGACGATACTACCCACGGCATCAAACAGCGGATTTCCCGTCACCAGCGCCAGCGATACGAAAAGGAGCGCAACCACCAGGCCCATAAGCGCTGCAATATCTTCTCCGATCACCACCATGAGCTCACTCTGCCGGGTTTCGCGAAACCAGCGGTAGAGCGAGCGGTGACCACGCGAGGCACGTACTTCTTTCAGGGCGCCATAGAGCGAAAACGATTCGAGCGCAACACCGATTGCCAGCACGGCGATCGCAAGCCAGGGGTACTGTAACGGCTCTGGTTTGAGCAGCTTATGGCTGCCCTCGTAGACAGAAAACAAACCGCCCACGGAAAAAAGCAGCAGTGCTACCAGGAAAGACCAGAAATACGAGACCTTGCCGTAACCGAGCGGGTGCAGTTCTGTCGCCGGAGCCTTGGCGCGCTTAATACCGAACAGCAGGAGTACCTGATTGCCACAGTCGGCGAAGGAATGAATCGCCTCTGCCGTCATCGAGGTAGAAGCAGTAATAACAGCTGCGACAGTTTTGGTCAGCGCAATACCTGCATTCGCAGCCAGCGCGTAATAGATCGCCTTGGTTCCGGTAGCCATGGATTATATACCTCCGAATATAAAAATCTGCATGACGTCGCGGCAATGATTTATGCGCTCGTCGGATACAGGATGCGCAACTTACCCCGGCTTTTGATCACCATCACGCTCATGCAGTGCTTTTTTGCCTGTCGCCGTGCGGAAAACACTGAGCACCCCAGGGGAGCGGCCGAAGCGGAAAGACTTGCGGCAATTCTCGAGTCTCCCGATCGTGCACACTGGCAGATGCCTGACCGCGTGATCAGTGAATTACGGCTGAAGAACGGCGAAGTTGTTGCCGACATTGGCGCCGGCACCGGTTACTTCGCGCGCCGCATTGCGGAAAAGATTGCCCCTGCCGGTTTGTCCGTGGGATTCGATATTAATCCCGACCTCGTGGCGTTCATGGAACGCGACGCCGCAACGCGCGGACTTTCTGCAAACTACAAGGCGCGGCTCATTGCGTCGCGCAACCCTATTCTTGAAGATGGTCATTACGACCTGGTCTTCTTCTGTAACACTTACCAGCACCTGGAGAACCGGACGGCGTACTTCAACAGCCTGGCAAAAAGTCTCAAGCCGAACGGCCGTATTGTGGTAATAGATTTTATCAAACTGGAAAAGACCGATGAAGAATCGGGCGAGGTTCCGGAGAATCTGGTCGATAAAGAAACTGTGAAGCGCGAGTTCAGGCAGGCTGGTTTCAAACTCAGGCGCGAACTGAAATTCCTGCCGTCGCAGTATTTCCTCGAATTTGTCCGGCGCCCGGTCGGCTAATCACATGCTGGGTTTCTTCACCAAACTCCTGAAAGCCCAGCCTAATGCAGGTTGTTCCGATTGCGCTAAGCGCGAAAAATATACGCTATTGAATGCCGCTGCGGATACATTGCGCGGTGATTTTGCGAGTGACCAGGTACGCGATAGCCGGCTCGAAATCTGCAAGGCCTGCGAGTACCTGGCGATGGGCTCAAACTGCAAACTCTGTGGCTGTTTCGTGCACCTCAAGGCGCGCTACGCCGCCGCTTCGTGCGACATCAATAAGTGGTAAAGCTCAGCTCGCCTGATCGAGCATCAGCCTTTCACCGCCGAGCAGGAAAGCAGCGCGGCCGTCGCTCAGTAGCGTCTCAAACTCGAGAATTTCCCCGGGATATTCCCGCCGGCGATGGTAGCGCACCGCAACGCGGTCGTAGGCGGGTATTATTTCCTGCGCTGTGCGCGGCCGGCGGAATTCGCGCCAGAGCGCCCGCGTCAGCCTGAGCCAGAGCGAACCTGCATCGTGCAGCTGCCCGGTGGCCTGCGCAAGCGAAGTTGCCATATCGCGCAAATCAGGGGGGAAATCCCGCTGCGCGACGTTCATGCCGATGCCGACTATAAACAAATTTTGTTCTGCAGGAAAACTCTCACACAAAATTCCCGCCAGCTTACGCCCTTCAAACAGGATATCATTGGGCCACTTGATCCGTGTACTTATCCAATGGCTGAGCACTTCATGGCACACAAGCGCAACGTGTGCTGGCAGCAGGCCAGCCAGCGAGGCGTCACACGGCAGCAAAATCGAAAATGCGAGGTTATCGCCGGGACTGCCCGAGAACCAGGATCGCTCCGCCCTGCCGCGCCCCGCAGACTGCAATACGGCGCGCACCGAGGTATACGCCCGCAGAGCCGATTGGCGCTTTAGCCAGTTATTCGTCGAATCGGTTTCTGCCAGACAAACAAGGCGCCGCAAACGGGGCCTCAGTCAGTAAGGTCTTCTTTTTCCCAGAGAAAGTAGCGGGCGAAAAAATAATAGAACAGCAGCGGGAAGATCACTACGAGGAATGAGTGATCAGTACCCCAGACCGCGCAGGCCACTGCGAGGGATCCGAGCAGAAAAAATGCCCAGAACGCTCTGAACCAGCGGGCATAAATTCCGCTGATTGCTGCGGGCACTCCGGCGAGCGAAACCAGCTTGATGATTCCGCGCCACGAAAGTTCAGCCGGTTTTTGGCGGTGGAGCTGCAGCGATAACCACGCAAGATAGATAAACGTTGCACCGGATAGCGCGAGCAGCGTGATGGTCAGAGCGCCCATGGCGGCAGGATCTCTGCTGCATTCAGGCCGAAAAGTCAAAAGACCTGCGTATTCCGGGTAGTCAAAGCAGGTATTCCCGCAGGAGATTTATTTTGACAGGGCATTTTCATTACCGGTTATGCAAGTATGCATAATTTCAACACATACCTGGCGCAAGGTATCGGGTCACTACCCAGCTCGCTGGTATCTGCTGTACTGATTCTCATCTCCATTCTGGCACTGACTGTCGCGCTCGAACGCGGGTATATTCTCTTCAGGGCCAACGTACCGATTAACCCCGATGAAGCCCGCCAGCTGATTGCCATGATTGCGGCGAAGAAATACGATGAAGCGCGTGATTTCTGCTCTGGCAAGCTGCATCCGGGTTACCGGGCTGTCCAGCGCATCATCGAAGGCCGCAGCCTGCACCCTGACCTGATCGGTTTTGCGCGCGAGGCTATTCTGCACGAACAGACCATGTTGGAACGTTTTACCTCGTTCCTCGGTACGACGACAACTCTCGCCCCGATGCTGGGTCTGCTGGGTACTGTCACTGGTATGATCAAGGCTTTCAGCGCTTTTGCCCAGGCTGCGCAACGGTCGCAGCAGCTGACCATCGGTATTCACGAGGCGCTCATCACAACGACCCTGGGGCTGATGATTGCGATTCCTTCACTGGTCTTTTTCAACTATTACGTGAAGCGCACAAACCAGCTCATGGACGAATGCGAACTGCTCGTCGACCGGGCAATGAAAGAGCTCGCCTGAAATGCTCACGCGATCGCGACAACGCCTGCAGCTGAGGACGGGTATAGAGCTTGCCCCGTTCGTCGATATTTTGTTCCTGCTGGTAACCTACTTTCTGATGAATGCGACGCTTGCCAACAACCCGGCAATTCGCATTGAACTGCCAAAATCCGACACTTCGCAGGCCGCCGAAAGCCAACCACTGGTAGTGCTCATCAACCAGGATAACCAGATATTTGTCAACGATCGCAACGTGCCCCTGAAAGATTTGGGCAAGACCGTGGCAGACATGGTAAAAGACAAAGAAAAGGACCAGGTAATTATTCGTGGCGACAAGCGCTCCTCGTACCAGGTAGTGATCTCGGTTATGGACGAGCTGAACAAGGCGGGCGTCACGCGTTTTAACCTCGCGACTGACAAATAAACCATGGCGGCGCGGCCCGGCAGAATTGACCGCGCGGTACTGCTTTTTCGCGGCACCGCTTTTCTGCAGGGGTTTGCTTTTATTGTTTATTTTCGCTCGCTGCTCGACAACCTTTATCCTTTCTACCGGGGTCTCTTTCCTTTATCGCAATTCGCACTGCTGCTTTTTGCGCTGGGCTTTGTCGGTGCAGCCCTCTACCGCCCTGCAGGAACTACACGTGTCCGCCGGGTACTGGCCGGCTTACTGCTGGGCCTGCCGGCTGCAGGCAGCCTGATCGCGCTATACCATTTCGCAGGCCGCGAACGAGCGCTGCTAATTTTCCCCTTACCAGTCACCGCGGTTTCGCTTTTTCTCTGGTACGAACTTTCGCGCCACACTTTCGTATTTCAACCGGCGAAAATCTGGCTGATACTCGGCGCGCTTGCCGCTTTTTTTGCAGGTGGTCTGCGGGATTTCCCGATGGTTGCACCTGCCTGTGCTTTCACCGCCATTTTACTGGCGCGCCTGCTGTCTGCTCCTGAGTGGCAGGTAGCACATGAACGCATAGTAACACTGAGGCAACTGATCGATTTCCTGCGTTACCTCTTTCTCGCGCAGGCATTCCATGGTGTGCTCGGGCAAAACCGCAGCAATCTCGTGGCGGTCGTCTCGCTCTGCATGGCCGGGCTTGCGATACCGCAGGTCATCCGTCTCGCAGGTACGCGCCGCCCCCACATACAGAGTGGACTGCTGGGCCTGCCCCTGGTCTTCATGGGCCTCGCAGCACTCTACAATGCGTTGCATTATAATTTGTGGGGAGCTCTCGCTTATACGCTGCTTGCAGCGTGGGAAGGAGTCTACTTCGCCCGGGCACATGAAGTCTACCTGCGCCGGGAAAAAATCCTCGCCGGTATTGCCATAGCAGCCGGTCTTGTCGCCTATTATATATCGACCGAATGGCTGCAGATTCTGGCCGGTAGCCTCGTGACCCTGTTCCTCGCGGGCATTCTCATCTATGTCGCCAAGAACTGGCGGAAAGCCATAACGGCACTCTTCGCGCTGGCGGTGATGGGTTGGTTGCTGGCATTGCAGTGGAAGTATACGCATTCGGTAACCCGTGATTTCTACCGGCCCCCGGTAACAAAGCTGCGCGCAGCCCAGCTACCTGACACTGGCCTCGTGATGACTATCATGAAGCTGCAGAAAAATACCGGTAAAACTATCAGGACCAACATGCTGCCCGATGAGTTGCTCGCTGATGCGGCGTGGCGTACCGAGAATATCTCAACTTTTAATGCAGACCCAGCCACGCTGGTGCTGCGCCTGGCATACGATTGCGACTTCAGACGTGAAGCAGCTGTATACATATTTGACGAAAAGAGCCTTGGCATCTATGCGGAAAGTCAGGCGTTAATGGTACTGCGAGAGTATTTCATGCGTGTGCCCCATTGCCAGATGTTCCTGGCCGATGGACAAGCACTGCGTGAAGTCACAAATCTATCGCAGGTTCTGCAGTCAGATCCCGGACACGCGCAAAACCTGGCACCCGAGGATGCGGCTAAAATTCTCGGCCTGGCACGGGTGGTAAAGAAGCGCGACCTCACTGCCGAATCCCAGGGTCTCTATGAGCAGGTATTCCGCTTCTACCGGGAAGACCCGGTGTTCCTGCGGGAACTATCGACACTCGCGGCGGCCCGCGGCCAGATCGACAGGCAGATTGAAATTCTGAACCTCCTCATTACCCTGCGCAAGGACAATACGATGTACGACAAGAAGCTCCTGATGGAGCTCTACGCTATACGTAACGAGCGGAAGAAGAGTGCGGCCCTGGCCTATGAAATTCTTGCTGATGGCAGTGAATCACCGCTTGCCATGTTCACTTTTTTGCAGAAACTTTTTTCAGAGCCATTTGACCGCGGCGAAATGCAGTCGCTCTACCAGAAAATTGCGCAATACCAGCCCCGCACAGACCTGGAGATCATTAAGTATGCAGGTTTGAAACGCTCTATTGAAGACCGCCTGAAGCAGAACCCGACCTACGACCGCAAGTTCATGGATGAAAACCAACGCCAGGAATTCATCAGCTTTCCTGAGTAGATACTCAGTGTTTCTTGCGGTTCATACGCTCTGAAGCATCGCGCAGAAATTTCTTCTCGGCCGCAGTAAGGCTCTTCATGCCGTCGCGGGAAATTTTGTCCAGGATCACGTCGATACGCGCTTCCATGTCTCCTGGCTGCACCGGTGCTCCGTGATCCGCAGCAGGGCGTCGTATTCGACTACTAAAAAAATTCCCCAATGAACCCAAAGCACGGCCCACACGCTGGGGTTCGCCACCCGTCACCAGCAGCAGCAAACCGGCAGCTATAAGCCCCCCAAGGTGACCGGCTGCAGAAAGGACAAAAGGTGCCGCCGAAACCGCATAAGAAAGTGCGATGAAACCAGTAATTAGCGCGACAAATTTCATGCGCACGGGAAATAGAAAGAAAAACCAGACCTGACGGTCAGGCCAGTAGATGGCGTAAGCGATCAGTAAACCGAGGTTCGCACCCGTCGCCGACGAGAACACATCGTATCGCATGCCGGGAAACAGCGCCACGAGCAGAAGGAACACGAGCGCCGAGGAAACAGCACAAAAAAGGTAATAGCGCAGGAATGCCAGCCGGCCCCAGCGCTGTTCGAGCTCAGAACCAAACATCCAGAGCGTCAGCAGGTTAAAAAGCAGCTGGAAGGGATTGGTATGTACCAGCGACGCGGTAACCAGCTGCCAGAGGTAACCCTTGCCGATTGCGGTTGCCCAGCTAAGTTCAAATATCTGGCGCAGTGCACTCCGGTGCATGGCTGCTGTCTCTATGATAATCGCGATGCCAAGCGCGATCTGCATCCAGATCAGGCGCATGACGGTCCATGTGGCTCGTGGGGGAGAATACATTTTACTCCGATTGGGTCTGGCGAACGAGGACCATGTGATCAATCTGCCCCCAGAACATAAAACCATTTCCACCGCCATCCGCGCTGCCTTTGATCTGGTCGGCAAAGTATTTTTTGCCATAACCCCACAAACCGTTCTTCATGGGAAACGCCTGTATGTACGGGCGGAGGATAAAATTGCCCTGCGCGTAGAAACTTCCGCGCGAAAGGGCAAGCAACAACAACTGGTAGGCACGGTCGTCGCGCGCGTATTCGCGCATATAGTCATCTCCAAAGTGGGAGCTGTAGTGCATCGGCGATATGACATCGAGAATACGGCCATAGACCTCGAGATCCTGGCCAATAGCACCGGGAACGCGGTACATGCCGTTATAACCGTATATATCGGCGCCCAGCGGCAGGTGCGTCTGCTGCCTGATACCGACGAGAAAATTTTCCAGCGCCTCTGAAGCGTAGTGGTCGCTCTTCTTGTGCGAGTAGCGGCAGCGACCGATAGCGCCGTCCGATGGGAAGCGGATGTAGTCGAGCTGGATTTCGTCAACGCCCCGCTCGGTCAGCTCCCGCACGATCGGACCGTAGTACTCGGTGAGCAGGTTAGGATTGTACGGGTCGATCCAGCGTTCTTTGGGAGATCCAATCCATTTGCCGCCGCCGACATCACGGATGGCATACCCCTCGCGTTCAAAGAGTTTGGGATCCTTAAAGATCACGAGGCGCACGACAACGCGTTTGCCCAGCGCATGCACCTTTTCGACGACATCGCGAATCTTGTAGAGCGGCCGCACTGCGCCGATCGCTCGCGCCACGGGGACGTCAGAATCGTAACGAATGATGCCATTGTCGTCCTTGCCGTCGATGACAAGTCCAGTCCAGAAATTCTGCGTAAGCTCACCCAAAACCTTGGGCTGTTTCTTTTGCCAGGTAAACGCCGAGCTGTAGAGCAGGCGCTGGCCTGATGCATTCTGCATACGCGCCTGCTTTTCGGCACTGAGACGTTGCTTCGGTGCCGTGAAAGACAGACGATTTCCTTCGGTATCGAGCAGTGCATAAGCTGCATAGTCTGCGACATCGCCAACTACCTTGGACTGAGGCGTAAAAATCCAGCCGCCGCCGGTTGCCGGCCCCTGCCAGATACCGCGGCGGCAGGAAAGTACGATATTGGAGGCTCCGGTTGAGGTGATGGAGAAACATTCATCCATCTCCTCACCGAGCATCCCCGTATCAATCTTGCGGAACCTCGCGGCATTCGCTTCTTTCAGGTAGACTGCCGGGCGCGGACCGCTGGCAACCAGCAGGTGGCCTTCGCCCGTCTCGTGAATCGCCTGTACCTCTTCGTATATGAAGTGCGATTTATTATGCGCTTTGCCCGGCAAGCCGGCGTTGAGGCTCGCAAATTTTAGTACAAGCTTGCCCCCAGGCTTCTGCGCAGCCTTCAACCCGGGCTCGCTCAAACGGGCAACTTCGAGACCGTTGACAGAGGTTCCCATATACAGGTTTTCTTTGCCGCGGAATAAGGCGGTAAAAATTACCGCGCGTTTCAGGTTGGTTTTTACTGTCTGCCAGCGCTGCTGCGGGTCTTCGGTACGAAACAACAGGTCGTGCTTGTGCGTCGCAAATTCGAGCGTGTTATCAACCGCGTACACGCGGCGCTCGTTGGCGGGGTCGAGCGCCATAGGTATCCGGTGTGCGTGGTGATGCAGCCAGGTTCGGCCCTGGTCCTGTGATTCAAAAATACCACGGTTCGAGGTGCCAACGAAGAGGCGCGAGGCGTTGGCCCCCATGACGGTGATATCGGTTTCAGCTGTCAGCAACGCGCTATCGAGCCGTCCGCGCTTAGAAAAGTCAAAATCCCTGGTTCTGAAATCATATTGCACGACCCCGCCGGCAGAGAAACGCGGACGGTAGGCGGCAACCTGCGCGTCACTGCGGCTGCAGGCAGGGAAAATGCCACCCACCATAGCCAACGTCAATATACAACGCACCAAGCTCACCCGGTGCTCTTGCACCCTGCTATAGCGGAGCATCATTTTTGCGCGCCGAACCCGGCCAGTAACAGCTTGAGCCCGATGAGGCAGAAAAGTGGCAGGTAGATAAAGGCCACAACCGGCCGGTAGTCAATCGTGAGGTAGCGCAATGCCAGCGTAATAAACCCCAGGTAGAACAGCAGCCCGATTACCGAAACCAAGCGTGCCACACGTTTCTTATTAGCCTCACCCAGCAGGCTGTTCAGGACTTCAATCTTGAGCGCTTCGCCGCGCGACAGGGCCAATGAACCGCCGAGCAAAGCTGACACGAGCATCAGGTGCGACGGATACTGCGACAGGCTATCGACCAGTGAGACCGCCCCGGGGGTTTGTGAAAGCATACGCACCAGGATAATCGTGAGCGAACAACTCACGAGCAAGACGACGGCGAGAGCCGCCGTCCAGAGCTCGAACCGCGCAAGAAACCGGTGTAAGCCGGTACGATGGGGACGGGATACCGTGCTTTCTGCTGCGTGCATAGCGTCAAAGTGGCGCTCGAAAAGGCACCGTCAAGGAGAGCACGGTCGACGAATAAACAATTTGCGGCCTGTTTCGGAAGGGTAAAAAGGCGCATGGCAGACGAAACGCAGACCGCAGATTCGGCGAGAGATTTTTACGGCATCGACCAGAGCGAACAGCCGGCAAAATCTTCGGGGCGCGAGCACAATGCCTTTGACCCGGCGGTGCGGTTGTCCCTGAAGGAAATCCGCGAGATTGATGAGAAGTATGTGCTGCAGACCTATGCACGCATGCCCGTCGCATTCCAGTACGGCGCGGGCGACCATCTCTACGACACCGAAGGCAAAGAATACATCGACTTCCTCAGCGGTATTGCAGTCACCGCGCTAGGCCATGCACACGCTGACCTGATCGCTGCCCTGACGCAGCAGGCAGAGATGGTCTGGCATACCTCAAACCTCTTCTACAACCAGCAGCAGGCACAGCTCGCGCGCGCACTGGTCGAAATCAATTTTCCCGGCAAGGTCTTTTTCTGCAACTCGGGTACCGAGGCAAACGAGGCGGCGTTCAAATTCATGCGCGCTTACGGGCAGACCAAATCACCGGCACGCCAGAAGGTTGTCGCGGTGCGCGAGGGCTTTCACGGCCGCACGTTCGGCGCCATGTCGCTGACTGGCCAGGACAAAATACAGAAGGGCTTCGGTGAAATCGTCGGGCATATCGAATTCGTGAATGCCGACGACCTCGCGGGTTTATCTGCGGCGATCGACAGCACCACCTGCGGTGTTATTTTTGAACCCGTGCAGGGCGAATCGGGCGTGATTCCCCTTTCGGCGGACTTTATCAAGCTGGCACGCGCGCGCTGCAATGAAGAAGGTGCCCTGCTCTGTTTCGACGAGATACAAATCGGCATGGGCCGCAGCGGCCACTACTTCGCTTACCAGCACTACGGTGTGCTGCCCGATGTCGTCACCATGGCAAAGGGCCTTGGCGGGGGATTCCCGATCGGCGCAATGCTCGTAGCAGAAAAGTATGCCACGGTCTTTGAGAAGGGAATGCACGGCACCACATTCGGCGGCAACCACCTGG
The DNA here is from genome assembly GCA_046346875.1 of Turneriella sp. Taxonomy (GTDB): domain Bacteria; phylum Spirochaetota; class Leptospiria; order Turneriellales; family Turneriellaceae; genus Turneriella. The sequence goes on from JAXMHG010000003.1 coordinate 168,813, forward strand.
CGACTGCAGTCGCCTACGAAGTCATCAGGACGATTGAATCGCAAAAGATACTCGACCATGTGCAGGCCTCGGCGCGCTACCTGACCTCTGCCCTGAACAAGCTTAAGGCAAAGTACCCTGACAAAATTACCGAGGTACGCGGCCTTGGCCTGCTGATCGGTCTTGTCCTGCGCGATGACATCGAAGCACGGCCGCTGATTGAGAAGGCTCTTCAGCTCGGTCTCATTGTCGGGCGCGGTGGCAACAGCGTACTCAGGTTAGCTCCCCCGCTGAACGTGCGCAAGTCGACGATGGACGCAGCCGTGCAGAAGCTGGACCAGCTGATCGCCGCGCTCTGAGCACGGCAGACTTTTACTGGCCGCGACTATGGCGATCAAACCGATACGGGTTAACCTTGCTGAACGCAGCTACGAGGTTACTTATGCCGAGTCTTTTAGCGCGCTGAAGGGCATTCGCCAGGATAACCAGTTCGTGCTCATCGACGCACGCGTCGATCGCCTGCACGGCAGTGAGTTCCGCCGCGTTCTCAAAGGCACACCTTTTCTGCGTATTCCTTCGGGTGAAAGCTCGAAAAATTTTGCCCTGCTCGAAAAAACCGCGAACGAACTGGTCCGTCTCGGCGCCAACCGCAAGAGCACACTCATCGCCATTGGCGGCGGTGTTGTCGGCGACTTCACCGGTTTCCTGGCTGCGATCTTCATGCGCGGTATAAAGTTCATCCAGGTGCCGACCACGCTGCTGGCAATGGTCGATTCGTCGGTCGGCGGCAAAACTGCCGTCAACATCCGCGCGGGCAAGAACCTGATGGGCGTCTTTCACCAGCCTGCGGCCGTCTATATTCTACCCGCAGTTCTCAAGACGCTGCCACCGCGCGAACTGGGCTGCGGCCTAGCCGAAAGCATCAAGACTGCGCTCATCGCCGATGAAGAACTCTGCCGCTTCATGGAGAACCACGACCACGACACCCGGCGCTTTGACGGTGAATTTCTCGCGCGCCTCTCCGCAGAGTGTATCGCCATCAAGGCACGTATTGTGGAAGAGGACGAAAAAGAACAATCGGTGCGTGCATTCCTGAATTTTGGCCATACGCTCGCGCACGCTCTCGAAGCGTGCGCGGGTTATGCGGGCATTCTGCACGGCGAGGCCGTATCAATTGGCATGCGCTTTGCGGCGCTTCTCTCGCGCCGGCTGGGTTTTTTACCAGGCGCAGACGAGACGCGCATCGATGACCTGCTAAAGCAATACGCCCTGCCCGGCAGAATGGCTGATTTTATGGCAAAGACGCGCATGCGCACGCTGCCGCAGGCCAGGCATCTGGTGCAGCTGATGCGGGCAGACAAGAAGAACGACAGCGGCAGCATCAGGTATGTGCTGCTCGACGGCATCGGGCGCGCCCGCCTGCCGCAAGCAGTCGCTGAAAAAGAACTGCTTGCGAGCCTGAAAGAATTTCAGACGTTAGCGTAATAATGGACCTTGTCGTAATCAACGGACCGAACCTCAATATGCTGGGGCGCCGTGAGGCGGGGTTTTATGGAACGTTTACGCTTGCCGACCTGGAAAAGCGCCTGCGTGAGCACGTGGGCAACCGCGCGCAGGTCAGTTTTTTCCAGTCTAACTCCGAAGGCGACATCATCAACCATATACATACCCTTACAGAGAATCACCGGCTCATTATCAACGCAGCCGCCCTGACGCATACCTCCATCGGCATCCGCGATGCACTTTCGGCGGTCAAAACTCCTTTCATTGAAGTACATATCAGCAACGTCTATGCGCGCGAAGACTTTCGCCAGCATTCGTACCTGAGCGCCATCGCGCAGGGTGTCATTGTCGGGCTCGGGGCAGAAGGTTATTTGCTCGCGGCGGATTTTTTCCTGAAACAGAAGAACTAATACCTGCCGATGAACCAACCGCTGATCAGTAAACGCTCCGAAGGCAATTATGAACTTTCCGAAACAGGTCTCTCGCGCGCTTACCTGATGACCATGCAGCGGTTACTCGTGCACTACGCGCAGCAGGCGCTGAAAACTCCCCCCACCGAGGCGCAGCAACTCGGGGCAAAATTGCCGGCTTTCACCGCGCAGGTGATCAAGAAACTTGATGACTACTTTGACCAGCTGCCACAGTTTGCCGCGTTCATCAAAGAACCCAACGCGGGCAGGCTCGGCGCCTATATCGGGCAGCACTTCATGCCGCAGCTCGAGAAGGTGAAAGAGAAGCTGCTCGAGACCGAAATCCCCAAATTCAAGGCAGAATACGAAAACCCGTACCGCGTGCCATCGAACGATTTGCTGATGCTGTTCACGGCAGACTTCGCCAAGGCGCCACCACTCACCTACAAACCCTTCGACCCCGAGGCCGAAGCAGAAGAAAAACTCAAAGCGGCAGAACTTGTGCTCCCTGGAGAAACCCCGCAGGGATCAGGACCTAAGCCGCAACCGGGTGAGGTTTTGCTGCAGCGTTATACCTCCCTGTTTATCACCGCGCGCCCATTGAGTTATACGCCGGATACCGGCAGCGATGATGGCGATGACAGCGGAGAAATTTCTGCGCCTGCAGTGCCCCAACAGATCAGCTTCCGCAATTTCGTCGCGGTGATCAATACTGTTGCACGCTTCATCAAGGCGCAGGACCAGCAGGGGTACGCAAAATACTACGGCTCGCTGCCGGCGGTTCAACAGGCCGCTTATACCTACTACACGCTGTTCCAGAAAGCCGCGCAACAACAGGACGTCGCCTGGTCTGACGAAATACACAAGATCATGCAGCGGGCCAAACTCGACGCCGGCGCCGCCAACAAGCTCAAGGACGAGGTCGAGGCATACCGCAAAGTTGCGCAGTCTATACAGCGCGCGCTCGCCGCCGGGCAGCAAAAAGGTATGCCGCCGCAATTGGCACAGTCGCTTTATCCGCAGCTCATCACGATCTTTGAGAACAGCGGCAACCTGGCGGAAAAGCGTACTGCACTCAAGATGTCACTACTGCAGGTAACAGTCACAGCGGCCAAAGATGCTATCACCGAAATTCTCTCAGGCCAGCTCGAAGAACTCGCAGGCATTTACGGGTTGCAGTAGACTGGCGCGGCACCTGGTCCGCCGGGCAGGCGTTCTGCAGTGATCGTGGTGGGAGCTCGTGCGTTATGAATCTGAAAGACAGGCTCAAGGCTTACCAGAAGACCGGCACCGGTAAAGCAACCGCGCGACCGCCCAGCGGCACAGAGCGGCACCATACCCTGCTGACGACAGTCTATAAAGAACATCCCGTCTCGCGCGAAGAGCTAAAACTACCCGATCCGGTTACCCGCGACTTCGCGCAAAATGTTGCCGTGTCCGAACTGCTTTTCTTTGACCTCGAGACAACCGGACTGGGTAGTGCAGAGCAGGTCTATCCCTTTCTCATCGGCGCGGCGCGGCAAAACGAGTCGGGCACAGAACTGAATACCTGGTTTGCCGACACACCGGCCGGGGAAGAAGAAATACTGGCACAGTTCGTGCAAATGGCGTCGGGCCGTGTGCTCGTGAGCTTCAACGGTAAGTCGTTCGATCTGCCGCTCGTCCTCCGGCGCTGCGAAAAATACGGCATCAGTCATAATCTTACGCAGGCGTTGCATATCGACCTCTTCCACACCATTCGGCGCATCTTTCCGGAAAAACCGGCGCGCCTGAGCGACGCCGAAACCCGCCTGCTGCAGTTTACCCGCAACGATGATATTTCAGGCGCGGCTGTCGCGCAGGCCTATTTTGAGTACCTGCGCTTTGGCAAAAGCGAACTGCGCACGGCTATCCTGCGGCACAACGAGAGCGATGTGCTCTCGCTGGTAAGCCTTCTGGGTAAAGTATCAGCTGCTTTTGATGCCGCGCGCAGCGGTAATAAAAGCTGGGCCTACAAGATCCACCGCGACAAGAGCGCGAGTACGAGCCAGAAGAAACAGCTGCTCGAAGAGAAACCGTGGCATGAACTCGACGGGCGCGACCTGCACGCACTGGGGGTTATCTACCGCCGCGAGAAGAATCTGCACCGTGCCAGCCGCGCGTTTGCCGCAGCTTACCGGCGCGGCTACCCGCAGGCAATTGTCGATGCAGTGCGCTGCCTGCGCAAGCTGCCCGGGCGTACAAAGTCTGCGCGCGCCCTCGCGCGGTACGGCCTTGCACGCGAGGATGAACGTATCCAGACGAAGCTCTTGCCCTTTGGAAATTAGAGCATGTGGACGAAAATACGGTTTTACACAGAAGTACTCAGCCTCGACATCTGCGCGGGCGTGCTGGGTTCGGCCGCGCTGGCAAAAACCCTGCTGCAGGCGAAGATGAAACCCTGCTGGTGGTTCCTGCTGCCGGCCAGCGTTTGGGTAATCTATACCGCCGATCACCTCTTTGATGCACGCAAAACCGGCAGCGCTGCAGTAAATCCCCGCCATAAATTCCACAGCGATCATTTCCTGCCGCTCACTGTTGCGGCAGCAACCGTGGGCGTGGGCTGCGTGGTGGGAGCATTCTGGTGTCTGCGTGACATTGTCTTCCTGGGCGGAGCATTCATGGGCACTCTCGCGGTTGCACACATGGTACTTGCTTATTGGGGAAAAATACGGATTGGGAAAGAGGTTTCGGTTGCTGTTGTCTACACCTGTGGTATCTGGTTCGCACCGTTTCTCAACCGGAGCGTTCCCATTTCGCCGGAAATCATTCTGGCATTTCTGCTCTTCCTGCTCGCAACCATACTTAACCTATTCATGAATTCGGTCATCGAATTTTCGCTGGATGCCGAAGAGGAACAAGTCTTCATTCTCAAGACCATACCCCCAACCATTGCTCGCCGAACCGTAATGATGGCTGCTGTTGCGGCAACACTGGCAGGCCTACTAATTGCCTCCGCATTGTTCCCGGTCGGGCACAGGTGGGAGTTCACTTACCTCATGTTTCTGTGCGCCGTACCGGGTTGCATCCTGCTGTTTCAGGATTTCTTCAGCGTGAAGGCGCGCTATCGTCTTCCGGCGGAATTGTCATTCCTGGCAGGTATCGCCCTTCTGGCGCAGCCTTGACTTTCGGGCCGCTGGTGCCGGGCCTGCAGAAAGCCGTAATGCTACCCTTGCGGCAAAAACTTTGGCTGGTAGACTGACATACCCGGCGCCAGGATCTGCGCGTACCGGTCAAAATACAGGAACTGTTTGATCAACAGGGCGAATTCCCGCGGTATACGCAAGCCGTTGTCTCGTGCCACGCCGATGATCTGCAGCAACATGTCATTGAGGTCGGCTTCATTGACATTGATGTTATCGCCCCGGCTGGCTGCTTTCTCGACTTCGCGACCAAAGCTGCCGACTTTCTCGAAGACAGTACGCAGCTCCGCGGCAAATTTCTTCTCTTCGACCTTCTCTCCCCCGCCGCCGGTCGCATCGAGCCCGATCAGCGAGCGCGCAATCATGTTGTAGTCGCGCTCACCGACGCCCTGCACGAGCAGCCAGAGCGATTCAAAAACTTTCGGGCTGAACCGCCCGACGATACCAAAGTCGAGAAACCCGATGCGGCCGTCTTCCAGTATCATCAGGTTACCGGCATGCACATCGGCATGAAAGAAGCCCACCATCGCGAGGGACTGGAACCAGGTCGAAAGCGCTTTCTCGAGCACCGCCTGAGGATCTTTCGCGTAACGGCGCACAGTCGCCAGGTCGGTCATCGGCGAGCCGTACAGCCGTGACATGATCAGAACCCGTTTGGTACTGAGCTTTGCATGCACTTTCGGTACTATGACTTCCTCTTCGCCGATCTTCGCCAGGAAGTCGTCAAACTCCCTGATATTGTGCGCTTCTTTGATAAAGTCGGTCTCATCGGCCATCGAGCGGCCCAGTTCGTGGATCACATCGGTCACTCCGACGCGCTTGGTTTCAGGCAGCAGGATCTCGAAAAGTTTGGCCGCAAAGGACATGAGACCCAGATCGGCGTCCATCTTCGCCTCGATACCCGGCCGCTGTATCTTGAGAACGACGCTCTCGCCGTCGGCGAGCGTGGCCGCATGCACCTGCGCAATCGACGCTGAAGCCAGAGGTACCTCTTCGATGGTGCGGAAGAGCTTGCGGTAGTCTTTACCGAGTTCGCCGCTCAGGACTTTGTCGAGATCATCAAAGTCGACCGGGCTCGTGCGATCGAGCAGTGCCTGCATCTCGGTCACATAAGCGTCGGGAAAGATGCCGGGCGCGGAAGCAATAAACTGCCCCAGCTTAATATAGGTGGCGCCGAGCGCCTCAAAAATTTCGCGCAATTCGCGGGCGTTCTCGGTAGAACCCGGATCTGAAACCAAGCGCGTGAAAAACGAAGCATGCCGCGCAAAGACGACCGAGGTCTGCGCGATGCGCCCCGCGGCAGCGACAGAAGTCTTGACGTTTTCCAGAAAGCCCATAGACCCCAAAGGGGCATCTACTGGCGGCGAAAAGCGCGATTTCGGCCGGCGTCAGTTAACGCTTGAAAAGACGCAGATCTTTTTTACATCGATAACGATACGCGGTTTGAGCCGCGAATCGCTCTTCTGCAGCCTCTCGTATGCCTTCTGCTCGCTGCGCCGCTTCTCGCCCGCCAGCTTCGAAACGCTGCCGGCATATTTATCGCCATACCAGTGCAGTTTGCCGCGCTGTACCTCGAGGCGTTCTTCGAGCTGGCTCTTGCGGGCTGCCGCCGAATCGACAATGCGCCGGTGCCAGTAACTTTCCGACGGACGAATCTTTACCAGGATTGCCCGCACATCGTTTTCCATCTCGGCCGAAAGTTTCTCCAGAGCGCGCATCGTCACGAGTTTCAGGTATTCTTCGTCCACGGTCACGCCCGTCACCGGCTGCGACAGCTGCCGCAGCGCTTCTTCGGGCCGTAAATCCCCGGCGGAGCTTTCGCGCGGCACAAAGATGCGGTACATGCGCCGGTACTTCTTGTCCAGCTCGAGTGTCATCGAGAAGAAGAACAGCATGCCATCGCGGTGCGAAAGCACCCGGACAACCGGTGCCTTCTCTGCTTCGGCGATGATCGCCGCGGCGCACTCGTCGATGAATTCATGGCCAAACGAAAAGAACTCGAGGTCGACCCGCCGGGTGGCGAGGTCATGGTCAAACGTACCGCGGCGCACACGCGTTTTTTTCGCGCCGGCCTCTTCCAGGTGAATCTGGTAATCGTTTGCACCCTCTTTGACAGTAATACCGCGCAGTGCAGCGTAGTCGGTGATCAGGCGGCGTAGTTCTTCGCCGCTGCGGCGCATCTCTTCGCCGTTGTGCGCCTGCCTGAATGCCGCGAGATTGAAGCTCATGTGCTCGGTCGATATGAGGCGGTCGACGTTGCGCAGGTTTTCTTTGGCCAGAAACAGGCTGCGCTCGAGCTCTTCGTTGTGTTCGCGCCTGGTCTTCTTGGCTCCCAGGAACGACATCAGGCTGCGTGCAAACTTGTATTCGCTCTCGAAGACGCCGAGCAGCGTATCTGACGGGCCCAGCGCATTTTCAAACAGGCGGATTTTCTCTTCGAGCACTTCAACGACGCGCTCCGCGACGGTATCGCGGCAGGCGAAGTTGACAATATGCACGTCGCGCGTCTGCCCGAAACGGTGTATACGGCCGATACGCTGCTCGAGCTTCAGCGGGCTCCACGGCAGGTCATAGTTGATCAGGCAGGCCGCAATCTGCAGGTTGCGCCCTTCTCCGCCTGCCTCGGTGCAGATCAGGATATCGGCTTCGGTAAAAAATTTCTTTATCGCGTCTTCTTTCTGGTCAAAATTCAATCCGCCATGAAAACCAATGACCTTGTAGCCTGTCAGGTTCTGTGCCAGGTATTCGAGCGTGGACTTGAACTGGGTGAAGATGACAAATTTCTCATGCCCCATGCCGCGCATCGTCTTGAGGGTCTTCTGCAGGTGCTTGAGTTTGCTGTCTGACTTGATGCGCCGGCCAAGGCTCGCCAGGTGCGTGAGGTACTGTATCTCCTGCCGCAGCTCCTGCGGGTTGATCATGCCGCCTTCTTCGAAACCCTCTTCTTCCTGGTATTCGCGCACCGCTTCTGCCACGTCTTCGCTCTCGGCGATTTCGTGCATCACGCGAAAATACAGTCCTTCTAGCCGGGCGCGCCGCCCCTCGAGGGCCTTCATCAGCGCATACGGCGAAGAATCGAGCAGCTTCTGGAACACAATCATGATGAATGATTTCAAATTTTCGCCGCGCGACAGGGCCTTGTTGAACTCGGTTTTGACGTATTCGGTCATCTTGTCATAGAACTCACGCTCGTCGCGGTCAAGATCGATCTTCACCGTCTTGGCAAAACGTTTGGTGAAACCACCCACGTCGATCTTGCGCCGGCGAATGACAACAGGAGAAAGCCGGTCTTTCAAAAGCGATGCATCTTCGGCAAACTGCGTCTGGAATGTCGCGAGTGGCCCCAGGATATCGGGGTCAATCAGGTGTATTAAGAAGAAAATTTCTTCAAGCTTGCCACGAAACGGTGTCGCCGACAACAGCAGCAGGCCCTCGACCTGCTCGCTGATCGCGTGGGCAAATTGCCAGGCCTGCGTCACGGTGTTGGCATCGCGGCGCAGCCGGTGCGCTTCGTCGAACACCACAAGGTCAAAATTCTGTTCGAGGAACATTTCGCGGTAACGCTCGTCTTTTGCCAGGTCGACCGAGACCAAAAACTGGCTACCCTGCGCAAACGGGTTACCGCGGCGGATAATCTCGCCGTTGAGAATCGTAAAATCTTCAGCGAACTTGGTCTTGAGCTCCTGCTGCCACTGCGCCATGAGCGGCGACGGTACCACAATCAGTATCTTCTTATAACCGTGCTTGAGCTTGAGCTCCTTCAATATCAGGCCGGCCTCGATAGTTTTACCGAGGCCCACCTCATCGGCGATCAAAAAGCGTGGCCGCGAGGCCGAGACCACGCGCAGCGCCGCCTCGACCTGGTGCGGCAGCAGCATCGTGCGCGAAGATGAAAATACCGCAAGCGGATCGCGGTAATAACTTTCCATCAGGGCCCACAGGCGGGCATAAAGTCCACTGTGACTGCAGGTAATGCCCTGTTCGCCCGGGCGTGCCGCAGGCAGGCGGATTTCTACTTCATATGTCTCTGCCTCGCCAGCGAGCGTGGCCCGCATTGCCGGACGGGCATCGGTCGGCTGGTAGCCGCTGTCAAAGTTTAGCTTGCCCTGCATTGTGAAGAGACATAATACAGGCAGCCCCTGCTATGTAAACCGAGTCGAGCCTTCTGCGCACGTTTTTTCGCATCTTTCCGGGCTGGCCAGTCTCCTTCCCAGGAAACAAGCCCCATTACCACCTCAATCCGCCAAAATGGGAGATCATGCACCGCGCAAAAAACTATTTAAAAAATTATAGTTTTTTAGTGGACAAGACGACACTCAAAATAAATAGATCGTTTAATCTTGTTTTTGGGGCTGCAACGCACCCCTGGGAGGAAACAATGAAGTTTAACAAAATAGAGGTTAACCAGGACGCGAAGCGGATCAACGGCGAAATCGAGAACTATCTCAATTTCGTGGTCCGCAATATAGATAAGGTGCTTGGGGCGACCGGTCTCGGGGGCCGCAAGGCAGACTACGACGACGAACACTACGAATTCATCGGTGGCGCAAACGACGAGCTGCGCAAGAAACACTACGACAAAAGCCTGCGCCTGCTCTGGAAAGCAGGACAACACGCTTCGTGGTCAACTTTCCATGACTGCAGCAAAGATGAAGAGATGCTGCTCAAGATGGCTGACCAGGGCCTGAATGAAGCTGAAAAGAAGCAGATGGAGCGCATGCAGTCTGCCGAGTTCAAAGAACTGCTCAACCGCGAGTACACGCCGGCGCAAAAACAGGCTATCGTCAATATTCTCGCGCTGATTGGCCACGGCGAAGCGTATGCCTGGCTCGTGTCGAACGAAGTGCTGCGCGATGTGAAAAGCACGGGCGCCAAAGCGGCGCTGACGATGCAGGTACTCGAAGAAGCTAAACACTTCGTGGTGCTGCGCGAGCTGATCCACGCGTTCGACATGCCGATTCCGCGCCTGCCCGTCTACGAGTACATCATGCTCGAGACGACGCTCAAGTCAAAGGGATTGGAAAAGTTCTTCGGCATGAACGTGCTGGTTGAAGGTATTGCCCTCTCAATCTTCGGCGCGCTCAGCAAGTATCCCGGCCTCGAAGTACTCGAGATGTTCCACCTCGACGAATCACGCCACTGCGCGCTGCCGACCAACTACCTCAAGACCGCCCCGCTCACCTGGTGGGAAAGCAACAACCCGGTCGCCATGTTCAAGCGCTTCTTCATGGTGCTGCCGGCGATTCCCCTCGCGTTCAAAATGGAGCCTGACTTTGCCGAGCTCGGCATCGACGTGTTCGACTTTGGCGGCTCGCTGGTGCGCAAGGTGATTAACCTCGCCTACCGCGTGGGTTTCAACCTGCCGCTGCCGCAGGAGAACATGAAGGACCTCATCAACTTTCTGTTCAACTCTTACTGCAGCGCCACCCGTGAAGGACACAAGTACCAGCAGTTCCTCGAGCGTGAGGCGACGACTGGCGAGCGCGAGCTGGCAGTCGAGAAAGAAGTCTTTCAGCTGCAGAGCGCCTAATGAGGTCGGCCCCGCTACCGCGGGGCTGAATCAACGCACACGGGGTTGGCTAACGCCAACCCCGTGTGCGTTAAGGGGGCAAAGCACCACCCATCAGACGTGCCGACTATATCGCCGAAAGGCGATATAGTCGGCCAGCGCGGGAAGGTGCCGTGCGACAAAGGCCACCAGCCGGTTGCCGAATCCCGGGGCGAGTTCGCTCCGTTTGGACCGAATCAGTTTCATGACATAACGCGCGACCTTCTCCGGTGGCATGCGCGAGACATTCGACCTGGGCCCGGCGCCATCGGTAGGGGTATTGTGATGAAAGTTCGTTTCAATTCCTGCGGGCCTGAAGATCTGCACCCGGATACGGCTCTTCTGTGCTTTGAGCTCCTGCGCCCAGGCGCGGGCAAACATTTCTGCCGCCGCCTTACTCGCCGCGTAGACGCTGCGGCCGGGCATCGCGAAATGCTGCATCAGGCTAGAGACCAGGACAAAACGCGGCTCACGCGCAGAGGCAAGCCAGGCTTCTGTGCCCTGCGCGACATGGATCAGCGAGAACGTGTTGGTATGAAAAGTGCGTTCGGCGTTCGCAGGCTTAATTTCGCCGATACGGCCCATATGGTTGATGCCCGCATTGTGTACAACAACGTCGATATGGTTTATTCTCAGTTGCCGCGCGAGGCCCAGTAGCTTGCGGCCAAAACCCGGCTCCGCCACGTCAGCCAGCAGCAGCGCGACCGGCGTACTGAACTGCGCGCTCACCTCTTCTAGCCGCCTGAGATCGCGGCCGTTGAGTATCACAGCATAACCCGCGCGGCCCAGCTCATGCGCAATCGCCAACCCCAACCCACGGCTTGAGCCGGTAACCAGCGCCACCCTGCGGGAACTCGAAAATTCGGCCGCAGCTTTCAGTGGAAGGTTTCCTTTTCTGCCGGAAATTTTCCGTCACGTACATCGGCCGCATACTGCTCCAGCGCTGTAAGTACAGTACCGCTGAGCTCCGCATACTTGCGCACGAATCGCGGCGTAAAATCGGGATCAAGTCCCAAAAGGTCGGTCAGCACGAGCACCTGCCCGTCAGCGCCTGCCCCCGCCCCGATACCGATTGTCGGTATGGTCAGCGCCGCAGAAATTTCTTTAGCGAGTTCCGCCGGCACCATCTCGAGTACGATGGCAAATGCGCCAGCCTGCTCGAGCGCCTTGGCATCGGCAATCATCTTCTTCGCAGTCTCGTTTGTCTTGCCCTGCACCTTGTAACCGCCGAGGGCGAGCAGCGACTGCGGCGTGAGTCCCAGGTGTCCCATGACCGGTACACCGCTCGTGACCAGAGCTCTCACCTGCGGTACAACCGCTTCTCCGCCTTCAAGTTTAACCGCGTCTGCGCCGGTTTCTTTAACAATGCGGCCCGCGTTGCGCAGAGCATCTTCGACGCTCGTCTGGTAAGACATGAAAGGCAGGTCAACCACGATGAACGCCTGCGGCGCACCCCGGCGCACTGCGCGCGCATGGTACACCATGTCGTCGACGGTAACGGCGAGTGTATTGGGGTTTCCCTGTATAACATTGCCCAGAGAATCGCCAACCAAAATGGCATCGACCGAAGTTCGCGCGACGAGGCGCGCGAAGACATTGTCGTAGCAGGTCACGACGCTGATTTTTTCACCAGCCGCTTTCTTTTTTCCGAAGTCGTGTATGTTCATAACTGATCTTCCCCTGATTCTGCTGTAGACGATACCCGTTTCATGATCGATGGCGTCGGGCCTGAGTTCTGCCATGATCTGCCTGATCCATTCGCGCGACCGGTTAAACGGGTGCGGTACCCGCAGTGCGTTGGTGCGCACAATACCCGCTGAACACCAGGCAATATCTATATCAATTTCGCGCGGCCCGTTCTTGATGCGTTTTATTCGACCAATCTGCGCTTCAAGCCTCAGTAATTCTGCCAGAAGCTCAGTGGGAGCTATCGCAGTTTCGAGCAAAACACCCTGGTTGAAAAATTTTCCCTGCGCCCGAATCAGTATCGGCCAGGTCTCAAGAATACGCGAAACAGCCTTCACCGTGCCAAGCCGCGAAATACCTTTAATGGCCAGTTTCAGGTTCGCTTCGCGGTCGCCGACATTGCTGCCCAGCGCAAGCACATACTCAAATTTTTCCCCGTTAGCCGCCAAACTACCCCACCGTATCCGGTTTGAGTGACACGGTGGCAATCAGTAGGGGGGCTGCGCGGCAGGTCCCGCTACCCCTAAGGCACCTACTTTTTCTGCGCCAGCCAGTTGTCGACTTCCTGCTGTTTCTGCTTCAACCGCAGCAGGTGATTGCCGGTGAACACGGTATAGTCGATATCGCCGGCGAGTATATCCGAGCGTATAGACTCCAGGCCCGGCATGTCGATTTCGAAGTTATACGACGAGGCCTCAAGCGCCAGTTCACGGGCTTTTTTCCAGTATGGCATCGATTCGCGGTAGTACCCTTCGGCGACCGCGAACGAATTCTTCAGCTCGGGCGCGAAGTCAAGGTTGTAGAAGTACAGGTGGCGCTTGTCAAAAAGCGAAGCCAGGCGCAGGTACGAGCGCATGATCTGCAGGTTAATGTGCATATGCATCAGCAGGCGGTACTTGTGGTATTCCTGTGGGTTGTGTATCAGGCACAATGCCTCGCGCGGGTGGCGGAATTTCTTCTCCAGCGCAATCTTCAGGAAGAAGATATTCCGTCTTATCTCTTCCTGCTGCGACAGCTGCTTGAGGCTATAGAGCAGGAAAAAATCTTCGACGAACTGCGGCGACCACTGGTGTAACCGCTTGGGAATCCAGTCCGAGAACTTCGTGAACATGCCCGACTGGTCATAATAATAGTCCAGGCGCAGCTGCGCATGCAGAAGCGCGGGAAACAGCAGGATGAGGGCAAGCCGGGCGCAGACCTTCACCTACCGATTATCGGCTTGGGCCCGGCAATCCGGCAGTACTTTTGGCTTGAGTCCCTGCCCTTGCCCCGCGGGGTGTCAGGCCTGTTCGCCCTGCATCAGGCGCGAAAGCGTCACCTTGCGGAAAATCTTGCCGCGGCTCGCTTCAAGCTGGTCGAAATAGCTCTTCACTGCCTTCATATAAGGGTCTTTCGCGTTGAATTCGGGTATCGAATAGTCCGACGGGTCAAGGTCCTCGACGAGCGAACTGATTTCGATCAGGTCAGGGTTCATCGCGAGCAGCCACTTGTGGTCTTCTGATTCGGTCACATACCCGCGATCGACGAGCCGGTCCATGATGAACTTGAACTCCTCCTGGTCGCCTGAGGTATACTTGATCAGGTTATCGGTCGTGCAGTCATTTTTGCCTTTGTTGAAGCTCGCAGCAAGCTTGTGCAGTATACTGAGGCCATACCACAGCTGCCGCTTATGCCGCTCATCGAGCTCTGCCTTCTTGCTCATGCGAAAGAGCTGCGGGTACTGCGTGAAGAAAGCGATTTCTGCACCAAAAAGAACGATGAGCGCCGAAACATAGAGCAACAGCAGTGTCAGTGGAACCAGGGCGAGCGTACCGTAGAGCGCAGCGGTCCCCTTGGAGAAATTGGTCACATAAAACTTATATAGCAGGATAAAGATGACCCATGATATAGACGTAAAGGTGGCACCGGTAGCGGCGGCTTTGGTTTGCACAACCGTATATGGAATAATCTTGTAGAGCAGAAAGAACAGCAGGAATATCACGAGGAACGGGATGAGCAGATTGCCGAGAGCAGAGATCAGTCTGCGCCAGAATGGCGCTTTCTGTATGACCTTGAATTCCTTGGTGACCGCGAGATTCGTGGAGTCGTGCTGCTGCTGCATCATCTGGTAATGGTCACCGACAATGATGAAGCTCCCCTCTTTGGCATAATAGCGCACCGACTGCAGATCTACATCTACCTTACCCTTTAGGTTTTGCCACTGCACAGAGCCGTCGGGCAGTATCTGTGTATAACGAATCAGGCCATCGACGCCTACAGCGATTGCGGTGCCGTCAGGTGCGGCTGCCACATCCTGGAAAAAAAGCGATTCAACCATCGGCGTTAGCTTCCAGCTTTCACCGCCGTCACGCGTCATGAGCAACAGGCCCGCCTCACCTACAATGTAACCCAGGCGATCGCCCATCGCGAGACCAGTCAGTGATTCATTGCGGCTGCGGAGTGCCTTCGTTACGGGTTCATACTTTCTAAAGGTCAGGCCACCATCCTGGGTAGCAAGCGCAGTGCTGTCGTCACCCAGCACAAGCCAGGTACCTGGCCGCAGGCGCGCAACCTGGCGCAGGTTACCTTCAACGCCCTGCTGGTAAGCCGGCTCCCAGGTTATTCCCCCGTCGGCAGTCCGCAGTATCAGGCCAGCAGAACCGATAATGAGTCCCTGGTTTTCTGTGAGAAACTGGATGCGGCGAAAGGCCACTTCGCGCACACGATCATCTTCTGCGCGATAGAAACGCCGCACGGTGTACGTATTACCGCCATCTCTGCTGGTCAGCAATATACCGCTGTCTGTGATCAGGAACTCCCGCGTACCCGTCCGGGCGTAGTCTGCAAAGACAGCTCTCTTGAGCATCGCCTTATCAGCCCGGGGAGCACTGTTATAAACCTGCGTATTGGCGCCATCCACAATTGTATTCTGCTCGGCGTCAAAGACAATACGTTCATTGGATGCCTCGTAGTCGATACCCTTCAGAATGTTCTTCTCTTTGTATGGCTTCCCCTTGTCGCTTTGCACCAGAAACACGTGCTTATCACCCAGAATTTGTACCGAGTCCTGAATAATGCGTACCTGCTTAAAATTTGGCGAGGCAAACTGCGAAAGTATCGATTGCGCGAAGCTGATACCGACCGCCAGCACGGCGGGTCCAAAAACCATGACCATGACAAAACCGGAAATTTTCTGGATCATGGGACGTTTCCGCGTTACCCGCCAGATCTTATTGATTGAATCCTCTACATTTCGCAAGACGCTGGTGGCAGAAAAGAGAAGCACCAGGAAACCGATACCGCCGATCGCGCCGGCATTTTTCAGGAAGTCGCGAATGACATTGAAGTATGGCTCGAGGTTGATCTGCAGACCGTTCATGCGGACAAAGTCCTCTGCGCGTTCGAAATAGGACTCCATATCGATAAAACGCGCCCCAAGCATCATGATCACAACGAGCGAAGGGACAAAACTGACGACAATTGCGTAGCTGATCGAGGCGCTGCGCAGCAGTACTTCGTCGTCGAGGAACTTGCGGAAAGCGGCGATACCGAACTGAATCGACGCCTGCAGGCGCTTCTGGAATTTACGGGTATCATCAAAATCCCCGGACAGAGTCCTGAGAAAGAAATCCCTGGTACGGACGACGATGCCCGGCTTGTTCACTTTCGCCATGCGTTTAGGCTGAAACGACTGCGCAGCGTGTCATCTTTTATTTGGATTTTTTCTCACTGAGAACAGAATCTGCCAGTTCACGCAGGCTGCGTGCGCAATAGCCGTACGAAGCTCTTTGCCTGAAAACAACCAGTTTATCCGGTGCTTCAAGACCGGCCGCTACAGCGACTGTCAGGCGCAGTAAACGACTGTCGAGCTCTGCAGGATTTACCGTTGCATTGCGGATCCGTTTCCATGCCTGCGCCGGGTCACCATTCTTCAGGAAGGCGTGGGCAACTAACAAGTCGCACGCCGCCTTTGCCTGCTTCGCACCTGTGGCCGATGCAAGTTCACCGCACCGGGCGATAACGCGGTCATAATCTTCTTTTGCGGCGGCGATTCGGGCTTCGAGTACCAACAGCTGCATTCGCAGCTGCTCGTCGTCGGTATACTGGTCTTCGGTTGCCGCGCGCGTGATAGCCAGTAATTGCCCGGCTTTATCCGCATCAACGTAAAGTTGTTCGCGGATGGCAATCAGGCGTAATTGCGTCTGTAGTCGCGTTGGTTTCTCCAGCTCAAAGAGATCAGGCACAAAAACATGCGAGCGCCCATGAGCCTTGCAGCGTAGCATCACGCGCAGGGTGAAATCCCACACTGGCGCGGGCATCTTTTCACTGCGCAGCAATTTTCCGATGCGGGTGACTTCTTCTTCCTGCGAGCAAACACCCTGTAGGCGACGCACCAGGTTCGCTGCCTGTTGCCCCGTTATTCCATACGAGTCGGCAAGAGATATTGAATATTTTCTGCCAAGCTCTTTGCTGCCAGCTTGCGCAAAGGCTTCGGCATGACGGCCGTTGCGCAGGCGCAGGTAGAACAGATCGTAGTTTGCCGCACGACGCAATTTGCTATGTGGCGTATCACGAATAAACCTTTCGTACAACGCCTCAGCCTCGAGTGGATCAGCTTTTGCGATTGCCTGCGCGCGATGGTAATCCGGGGTTTTGGCCTCTGCGCTGACGGTTAGGGTGCAATGTGCCAGCAGGACAAAAAACTTAACGGAATTGCGAATCACCCATAACCGCCATGAATTCCGACTCTTGTTCGGCAACCCCGTGCAAGCACTCGCCCTCGGGAATCACGCCGGCGAGAAAGACTTCGCTGCGTGAATGGCGGCAAGATTCCGATGCGAGCCTGCCGGATAACGGGCAAACTCTAAGCCGCACCATGCCAGGTTGCATTTTGAACTCAACCGGCGCAAAGTCGGTTTTCAGAAAGTCGCCGGCAAGGCGCGCGGCGAGCGCAGACCCGGTGGCCCCCGGAATCGAAATACGCATATCATCGTAGCCAAACCAGACCGCGACGATAATTTCTTTTCCGCCGCCAATGAACCAGAGGTCACGCGACTCGGATGAGGTACCTGTTTTGCCGATCACTCCCCCCACCCCCGTGCCGGCATTCCTGCCGGAACTCTTGAGCAGCGAAACCATCAGCTGCGACTCGGCTGCCGATAGCAGGCGCTCTTTGCCGGCAGGCGCAAGCCCCATCTGGTCGGCGTGGGTCTTGCGCAGGTCAAATACCTTTTCGGGAGTCTCAACCCGCGTTACGAGCAGCGGGTCATTCAGGAAACCACCGTTGGCGAACACAGAAAACGCGCGCGCCATCTCGAGCGGCGAGAGGGAGATCGTGCCAATCGCGACCGTTTCGTCGTAAGCAAAGCGGCTTTCCAGCGCCTGTTCGGTCTGGAAGAAGAAATCGCCGAAAAGCTCCGTGACGCTTTGCCTGCCGAGCAGCCTGCCGACCCGAATTGCGGGAATATTCCGTGATTTTGCCAGCGCGTCGCGCACGGGTATGGGCCCCTCGAAACTGCCATTGATATTTTCAGGAGCCCAGGTTTTTGCACCCGAACCGACTACATAAGGCGTATCGTCGACCAGCGTCGCCGGGTGTACGAGGTGCTGGCTGATGGCTTTGGCATAGATGAAGGGTTTAATAGCCGACCCCGTCTGCCGGCGCATCTGTATGGTACGATTCAGTTGGTTTTTGCTCTCGAAGTTCTCGCCGCCTACCATCGCGAGAATTTCTCCGGTACGCGGATTGAGCGCAATAAGAGCCGCCTGCAGCTCATCGAGTGCTTCGTTTCTAACCGGCAGCCCCGCGAGATCCAGCAGCAGACCGTAATCGTGCGATGCGCTGCGCAGTTTCTGCAGCAACCGCTGGTCCTTGGCGTCAGCCGATTTGAGAACTCCGCGAAAATTGCGGCGTGCTGCCCTGAGGTGGCGCACGACAAGCTCTTCGGCCCTTTGCTGCAGATCTGTATCTATCGTGGTGAAGACACGGGCGGAGTTCTGGTTTTCGCCGGAAAGCAGGCGCCGCTGCATCAGAAAATCGCGCGCATACAGCGCAGGCCATAATCCCGATCGCGATTTTTCGCCGAACGCCGTTTCAGTCGCAAAACGCTCGCCCTGTGCCGAAACGCTGCGCAATCCTGCAAGGTATTCCTGCCTCGTAACAGGAGCAATGCCAGTGCTTTCCATCGCCTGCCACAACACCTGCATGCGGCCCTGCAGCAGCCGGTTGTTCCGCAGCGGTGAATATTTCTCGGGCGATGGAATCAGCGCGACAAGCGACAGAAACTCCGCGGGCGTTAAGCCAGCCACCGGCTTATCATAGTAGAACTTTGCGGCTGAAGAGAAAGAATAATTGCCGTGACCAAGGTAGACATGATTAACGTAGAGCTCGAGTATCTTCTGCTTCGGCAATATGCTCTCGAGTGCGCGCGCGAGGCGTATTTCCTGCAGCTTGCGCCAGATACTCTTCTGCCGGTTCTGCAGCAATATACGCGCAAGCTGCTGCGTAATGGTAGAAGCTCCCTGTGCGTAGCGCAGCCGAAAAGTATTGTTCAGTGCAGCACGCGCAATCGCCTTGTAAGAGACGCCGTGGTGGCTATAGAAATTGCGGTCTTCTGAAAAGAGCAGAGCGTCGATCTGCCACTTTGCAAACTCAGTCAGGCTAGCCTTATGGTCGGCAGCGACGCCCAGTCTGTTGAGCTCGCGACCGTTGCGGTCGATGACAATGTCCGTTTGCCGGGCCTTCAGCTGCGCGAGAGCCTGTTGTGCGTCGGCCACAGAGGCGGGAATCGCCTGCATTACCAGCAGCGACAGGATAAACAAAGCAAAACAACCCGCGGTGATCAGGACGGCCAAACGGATACCTGGCAGCCTGAAACGAAACGCCGGCCAATTGTGTGACCTGGCCGCTCTTACAGGCTCTTCAGCTGCTGCATTTGTCGATGGTTGCGTCCAGGGTGACTCGCTCTCCCATGTTGCATGCTGTTCTGCTACGAGTTGAGGTACGGCGGTGTGTGTCGTCGCAGGTTCCGGTAGTGCAGCAACAGACGACGGCTCTTCAGCATGAGGCACAGCCGCAACTGACGGCTGAATAACAGGTTGCCCAAGGCGTTGTGCAACCAGGGCAGAAAGTTTACCAGCCCGGTTATCGTAACCGTGGCTATGCCCGCAACCGGGACAGCGTGCAGTGAGTATTTCGTAGCGGCTGAGGTCTACCTGCGGCGAAAACACCTGCCCGCATTGACGGCAGGCATGCTCGAAGGCAATATTCATTGCCGGCACCAACGTAACTTCCCGTTCAGGCCGGCTGGAAGCATACTACTTCAGTTCAAACAGGTCGCGCAGCTTCTTCTTCTGTGTAATTTCAATCGACTCTACGGTGAAGCGCAACGACTTTGCGGTGCGGCGCAGGTATTTTTTATAAGTCTCGACAAAGTCGATTTTCTTTTCGTAGAATGGAATGGTTTTCAGCTCCACCTTCTCTTTTTCACGGAAGGTTTCCTGCTGGCGGGCGTCAAATTCCGACTCGAAATAAGTAAGCTGCATATCGTCGTTGCGATCGACTTTCGGTTCGCTTCTCTGCCCTTCTTTCTGTTCGGGATTGTCAAAGAATAACGGGGTTGGGTTAAGAACTTCGCGTTTTTCCCGCTTGTATTCCTTGCCGAAGGGATTTGTGCGCTCAAACACAAGCTTGATCTTGTTTAGTTTTGGGGATTTTTCATCTCCCCCGGTATACAGGATGATGGTTCCATTATAGAGGTAACGCTCCGAAATGGTCTTTATAGATTCTCCTGAGGCAATCTCGAGCGCAATACCGCCATCTTCGGTTTTTTTCATACGCGGCGCGGCTTTTGGTGCCAGCATCGCAATCTCGCGGTGCAGGTTGTCGATTTCAATGTCCCCGTAGCCAGATTCATCTGCTCGTTTTTTCTGTTCTTCCTGCTGGGCAATGACCTGAGGATCGATGATTTTCTGTCCCCAAAGCACGCTGCAGACCGCAAGAGCGGCCAGAGAGGTTAAGATAGTAAGAGATTTGCGCATGTATTCCCCGTTTGGCCCTGAGAGCCCTGTCTTAATTAACGGCCAGCCGAGGGGGTGTCCTTTAAGCAGACAGGCAAAAAAGTCTGCCCATTGCCAGGCATGCTAACCGCGGCTTATACAGGCGACTTGTCAGCCCTTCTTTGCAGCCAGGAACTCCGCCACGTCTGCAGCGTTTCTGGACTCGGCCAGCTCGCGCGCCGTCTGCCCCTTTTTATTCCGCAGCGCCAGGTTCGCCCTGGCACCTGTAATCAGGCGGACTTTTTCAAGATCACCCGCGTGGGCAGAAAACATCAGGGCTGTCCAACCGTCGAGATCCTGCTCGTTGACACGTGCACCTGCCGCGAGCAGCTTCTGCACCATCGATACATTGCCTTTCCACGCGGCCATCATCAGCGCGGTCCTTCCGCTGCGGTGGCGCAGGTTAACGTCGGGTTTGTACTGCAGCAGGAAATCGAGCATCTCCGCATTACCCCGGAATGCAGCAATCATCAGCGCTGAGTATCCGTCACGATCCTGCAGGTTAATGCGCGCCTTACGCGAAAGAATTACCCTGGCGACGTCCATCGACCCGGTGTTTACCGCGTACATCAGCGCAGTGTAACCATCTTCGTTTTTCAGGTCAATGTTGATGTTGGCCTGCAGTGCCCGCTCGGCGCGTTCGACATCATTGGTACGCGCTGCCAGCACCAGCTCTTTGTTGTTCTTCGGATCAACTGCGCCTGCCCCGACGAGAATCTTAACCACTTCATCATGATCTTTGATCGCCGCCCAGTAGGCTGCTGTTCCTCCGTTATCGGCAGTCGCGTTGACATCCACCCCCGCCTCAACCAGGCGGCGCACTGCCTCGACGTGCCCTTTCGCAGCCGCGAGAATCAGTGGAGTATAACCAAAATTATTCTTACGCACAAGGTCAGCCTTGCGCCTGATCAACTCGTCGAGGATACGCACTCGGTTTTCCTGCGCGGCATAAAAAGCTGCAGAGTAGCCATCCTTATCACGCGCGGGAACCTGGGCGCCGCGTTCGAGCAGGGTCTTGACCATGTCGTAGTTACCGTAAGCTGAAGCGATCAGCAGAGGCGTCTGCAGGTCTTTGTCTGTATAATTCGGGTCGGCATAGTCATTCAGCGAAGCGTTAAACACCTCGATACTGTCGGCGCGAATGGCGAGTACAAGTTTACGACTCGCCAGGGCGTTCATTGCTCCGCGCGAGCGCAGGTATTCAATCATCGGGGCATCTGCAAGCTCCACCGAATACGACAGAGGAGAATAACCCTTGTCATCCACCACATTGACATTGGCACCGCGGTTCACTGCGGCCTGTGCTGCCCCGAGATCTTTGATTTTGACTGCTGCCAGCAAGGCTTTACTCGCCTCCGGGTTTTCAGCGCCAAAGCCCTGCAACAGCCGAACGATATCGATGAAGTAGTAGTATTGCGCCTGCGAGACAGCATTCTGCCCGCCGTAATTGGCCTGCGGTATAGATGGCCTGTACTTGAGGATTTCTTCTACTGCCTTGATATTACCCGAACGCGCTGATTCAATGAGCGCGGTGTCACCGGCCTTGTTCTGTTCATTAGCTCCCTGAAAGAACTCCTTCAGCACTTTGAGGGTTTCGGCCATACCGTAGCGTGCAGCGGCAATAAGCGCCGTATCACCTGCCTGGTTCAGCTGTTTCCTGCCGGCAGTAATTTTCATAATCCGTTCGCTCGCATCAGCCAGCCCGTTCGTTGCTGCAACGTGAATGGCAAGGCTGCCAGAAGAATCCGGTTCGCTGAGATCCAGGCCGTTTTCGGTGAGGACTTCCCACACCTTGCGGTTATAGTGCTCGAGCGCGACGCGCCAGAGTATCTCACCGTTTTCATCGCGGGCGCTGAGCGAAGCACCGGAAGCCAGCAGGTCCCTCACCTCACCCGCTGAGCCGTCACGCACGGCATTGACGAGCGCAAGGCCGAGCTCCTGGTGGGAGCGTTTGCGGCACGAAACTGGCAGCGCGATGCTAAACGCCACCGCGAGCAGTGTGAGAGTCATAGGACGAAATCGTGGCATGGGAACAAAGGCTGCAAACGCAGATACCTCTGTCAATGAAATAAGGAAGATTGAAAAATTGGCAAATCAGGAGCCCTGGTTATTGGCACCAAGTTTGCTTAACAAGCCGCAGATGCGGACGTCGAGCGCCACGGGCCAATAGACGAAAGCAAAGAACAAAGATGGAGGATTTATGGTAAGAAAGAAACTCACCACTTCGCTGCTGCTGCTTGCAGGCGCGTTGGCGGGCTCACTCTATGCGGCTGACGCAAAACCTGCTGCACCCGATTTTGGAAAGCAGATTGCAGAGCTGGCAACCAGCGCCGGAACACTGAAAATTGCGATTGATACGCTTTGGACAGTGGTTGCCGGTTTCCTGGTGTTCTGGATGAATGCGGGCTTTGCGCTCGTCGAAAGCGGGTTCTGCCGCAGCAAGAATACGGTAAACATTCTGGCAAAGAACTTTATCGTATTTGCGCTCTCAACGATGTCCTTCTGGATTATTGGTTGGGGCCTGATGTTCGGTAAAGGTAACGATTACATGGGCCTCGAAGGGCTATTCTTTCTCGGCGGTGCAGATAACTCACCGGCGACAGGTGAAGCCTACAAGGGCGTATACGACAGCATGAACTGGACCGGAATTCCGCTCAATGCGAAGTTCTTCTTCCAGCTGGTGTTTGCCGGCACTGCTGCCACGATCGTTTCGGGAGCAGTCGCAGAACGTATCAAGTTCCACTCATTTATCATCTTCAGCATTGTGCTGGTGGCGATACTCTACCCCATCACAGGCCACTGGGTCTGGGGCGGCGGCTGGCTCGGCGCAGCGAACTTCCGTGACTTTGCCGGCTCGACTGTGGTTCACAGCGTGGGCGGCTGGGCAGCTCTCGCTGCAGTGATTGTACTTGGTCCTCGTATCGGAAAATATGGTCCTGATGGAAAAGTGAAACCGATTCTTGGCCACAACATGACCTCTGCAGCTCTGGGTACACTGATCCTGTGGCTTGGTTGGTTCGGCTTTAACCCTGGTAGCTTCATGGGCGTTGGCGACGGCTCGGGACTCTCGCACGTGCTGCTCGCGACCAACATCGCAGCCGCGACCGGTGCGATCGCCGCAACGGCAACTTCGTGGATTATGCTTAAGAAACCTGACCTCGGTATGATTCTCAACGGCACACTTGCGGGCCTGGTGGCAATTACTGCCCCCTGCGCATTCGTAACCCTGCCGGCCGCAGCGCTGATTGGCGCAATCGGCGGAGCGCTCGTTGTGGTAGGCGTACTGTTTTTCGACAAGATCAAGATCGACGACCCGGTGGGAGCAACCTCGGTTCACCTGCTGAACGGTATTTTCGGTACTCTTGCCGCTGGTTTCTTTTATAACCACGAAATCGCGAAGACTGTTGCAGGCCTGACCGGCGATGTGGTAGATCCTGCTAAATGGTCAGTTGGCCAACAGGTCATGGTACAGCTTAAGGGTATTGTCGCGATCGGCGGCTTCACGTTCGTCGCTTCACTGGTCCTCTGGTACATCCTGAAACTTGCAGGTGGTATCCGCGTATCACGGGATGAAGAGATCATGGGTCTCGACGTGGGCGAGCATGGCAACGAAGCCTATGCAGACTTCCAGGAGGTTAACCGCTGATCCGCGAGGATTGGCCGGTTAGCTCTACAAGGAGAAAAATATGAAACTGATAACAGCCATGATTCAACCTCACAAACTCCAGGATGTGAAGGACGCACTGTTCAAGGCGAACGTCACTAAGATGACTGTCTCGAATGCTCTCGGTTGCGGCCAACAGCGCGGTTACGACGAATCGTACCGCGGTGTGGTCCACGAAGTGAACCTGCTGAAAAAAGTACGCATTGAAATTGCGGTCAACGAGGATTTCGTTGAACCGACGATCAACGCGATCATCAGTGGTGCACGGACCGGGAACATCGGTGATGGAAAAATTTTCATCACCGAGCTGGTAGACGTAATCCGTATCCGTACGGGTGAAAAAGGAAAAGCAGCGGTAGGATAAACCGGTGCGAGACCGCGGCCCGGTGGGCCGCGGTTTTTTTGTCGACGCCCCGATAAGGTGCACGCACAATCTTAAAAAAAAAGAGATACAACAACAAAACAACTCAGGAGAACGCATGAAATCCCTCAAACTAAAATTACTCTTCACGGGCGCCCTGGCACTTGCCTCGGCTGGCCTCACGCATGGCGCAGAAAACGCTGCCGCTAAACCCAAAGAACTGACCCTCGAACAGCGGGTTGCTGACATTGAAGCTTACATGAATAATGTACCGCGCGTCAAAGACGATGCAGCGGTAAAAGCCGCAGATAAAGCGGAAAAGACAAACATCGCAGGTGCAGGCCCGGGCCATAACGCCTGGATCATGACCTCTGCGCTGCTGGTGCTCTTCATGACGCTGCCAGGACTCGCCCTCTTCTACGGCGGCCTCGTGCGCACAAAGAACGTACTGAGCGTTGTCGCGCAGTGCTTTGGCATCGCTGGTCTCGTCACAATATTGTGGTGGGCCATTGGCTATTCACTCGCCTTCTCGGAGGGCAGCCCCTTTATCGGCGGTACAGCCTTTGCATTTTTCAAAGGTGTCGACAGCTCAGTCGGACAAGGTGGCCAGTGGATTTCGAACAACGTCTTTTCTATGTTCCAGATGATGTTCGCAATTATTACTCCTGCGCTGATCGTGGGAGCTATCGCGGAACGCATGAAGTTTTCGAGCATACTGCTCTTCGTCGCCATCTGGATGTTCGCGGTATATTTCCCCTTGGCGCACATGGTATGGGGCCCCGCAGGCTTCATGAACGGCCTCGGTAACTTTGACAAAGCGGGAATGAAAGCAATCGACTTCGCCGGCGGCACGGTGGTACACATGTCATCGGGCTGGTCAGCACTTATTCTGGCGATGATCCTCGGAAAGCGCAACGGTTACGGCGCCAAATCCTTCGCACCGCACAACCTCGTTCTCACCGCAGTCGGCACGGGAATGCTCTGGGTTGGCTGGTATGGTTTTAACGCAGGCTCGGCTCTCGCCGCAGACGGAATTGCAGCCAATGCTTTTACCACAACAACACTCGCTGCCGCTGTAGCCGCTTTTGTCTGGCCGATGCTCGAATGGGCTCTTAAGGGACACCCGACAGTACTTGGCTTCTGCTCGGGCGCAGTCTCGGGCCTGGTTGTGATCACACCTGCTGCAGGTTTCGTCACCGCATCATCAGCAGTAACGATGGGCCTCATTGGCGGTGCCGTACCGTTTTTCGCAGTCATGTACATGAAGAAGTGGCTGGGTTACGATGACGCGCTGGACACCTTTGGCGTACACGGCGTGGGCGGTACACTGGGCGCGATACTCACCGCAGTTTTCGCCAGCACCGAAGCCAACCCTGCGCTGGAAGGCGTTATCAAGAACGGCCTCATGGGTGAACACCTGAAGGCAATTGGATTTACGATTGTCCTGTCAGTTGTCGCTACAGTCATCATTGGCTACCTGCTGAAATTCACCATCGGCCTTAAGGCGAGCGCTGAAACTGAATCGCTCGGTCTCGACATCAGCGAACACGGTGAAGAAGGCTATAACGGCTTTCAGACATTTGTTGAATAACCAGGAGGAAAGACGCTATGAAACTCATTACAGCTATGATACAACCTTACAAACTGCAGGACGTCAAAGATGCACTTTTCAAGGCAAACGTCACCAAGATGACCGTCTCGAACGCGCTCGGCTGCGGCCAGCAGAAAGGCTACGATGAAACCTACCGCGGTGTGGTCCACGAGGTGAACCTGCTCAAGAAGGTCCGCATCGAAATCGCCGTAAACGATGATTTCGTTGAGCCCACGATAAACGCGATCATCAGCGGAGCACGCACGGGCAGCATCGGCGACGGCAAAATATTCATCACCGAACTGGCTGAAGTCATCCGTATCCGTACGGGCGAAAAAGGCAAACCGGCAATAGGATAGGATGTCCTTTGGTCTGTGGCTGACACGATGTCATCCATGCCGCAGACCTATAGGATAGGATGTCCTTTGGGGGAAAGGGGAAATACTTCCACTTCCCCCCCTATCCCGCTTTCTTATAATGATTCCCGTGCAGCAGGGCCCGGCTAAAAGCCGGTAAACACACAGATCCCGGCAGCAGCAGGAGGGAACCATGAAACTTATTACTGCGATGATACAGCCAAACCGGCTGCAGGATGTCCAGGACGCACTTTTTAAGGCTAATGTCACCAAGATGACCGTTTCTAACGCGCTTGGCTGTGGCCAGCAAAAGGGTTACGATGAAAGCTACCGCGGCGCCGTGCACGAAGTCAATCTGCTGAAAAAGGTCCGCATTGAAATCGCCGTGAACGAAGATTACGTCGAACCTACAGTCAATGCAATCATCGCCGGCGCGCGCACAGGCAAAATCGGCGACGGCAAAATTTTCATCACCGAACTTGCAGAAGTAATTCGTATACGTACGGGCGAAAAAGGAAAAGTGGCTATCGGATAGGACGTCCGTAGGTTGCTGCGCACAGGACGTGCTCCAGGCAGCAACCATTGGATAGGATGCATTAACCAGTTTTTGGGGCAACCCGCAGGGTTGTCACAAAAACTGGAACTGCATGTTTTCGTGAATAAACTTCTCCAGGCGGATCATGTCGCCCGGCTTACTTTTAAAAAACAGAACGCCCAGGTAGTAAAATCCATTGCGTTCGGCAAATCGTACAATTTCACCATAGAGCTCCAGGTCGTCACCCATAACAGGTATAAGCATCTTCACCCGGCGGTGCTGCTTCAGGTAACGGAAAATTGCCGGGTCAGAAAACTCGAGCAGCAGACCTGAAAGAGAAATATTCACGACACGCGTCTCTACCGAACTGGGATCAAAGTGCGACGTCCGAATACGGACCTTGCTCATTGCATAAGAAAACAACTCCATGAGGCGATGCATATCCATTGCCTGGTGCTGGTTAATGTATTTCTTATCGAACTGATTCGTCTCGAGACGCACGTAACCGATGATTTCGCCAAACAGCGAGACCGGGCTCAGCAGGTACGAGACGATGAACTGCCTTGCATCTGACCGCCGGATCTCTTCGACGTAACGAAGTGCAGCGGTCTCTCCTTCTGCAGCAGCGCGCTCTTCGAACAGGCTGCTCAGGTTACTGAGGTTCCGGTGCCCATGTGGCGACGTGTAAGAAATCACGCGCATCGTATCTTCAACATAGAAAGTATTGCCCGTTTCCAGCACTATCTTTTCTGCCGGCGTCAGCTCTTCGGCGGGGCGGCTGGCAAAAAAGACTATGTCAAAATCCGCGCTGATCGCCTGCACCTCGCTGACCAGCATCCGGTACATCGTCTGCAGCGAGACATCTTCGCGCGCGATCTCCTGCATCACGTAGGGGAACCGGCTTTCGAGATTTTTTTCATCCAGACGCGTATGCCCGATCGGTGAGTACAGGATGGTAAAGCGCATAAACAGGTCATCAAACCTGAGCCTGATATGGCGCCGCCGCTGCAGGTAGAGCAGTTGCTGCGGAAACTGGATATAGATACCGTTTTCGTTAGTCCTCAGTACAAGGACATGCGACATGTAGTAGCGGTTATAGGCTTCAAACTGCAGCACCGCCCGGCGTTCCTGGGTCTCCTGGAAGCCGTGCGCGACGAGCAGAACCTCCTGCTGGCCGATGCTCTCGCAGTGCGCAATATAGACGTACCCCGAGTACCGGAAGTGTATACGGGTGTACTTGGCCTTCAGGTAATACAGGATATTGAGAATACCGTAGTACGAATTCTCCGACTGCGCGTGCTCAAACGGGTCGGACTCCCGGTTGAGCGAAAGAGGTTTTTGCGCTACCTGGGCCACTGTATCTATTTTCGGAACCCGGGAGCCCGAAGTGAAAAGTCCGTGACGTTTTCCCGCCAGCAGGCTGCCGCCTGTCAGGCAAAAATGCTTGTCCCGGGGACAAAGCCCGCGGCAGGCAGAACGGGGGCGCTCCGCCGCCAAACAAAGACACCTTCAGGGGGAAACATGGAAGAATTGCTGAAAAAAATCGTCAATCTGGGTATCGGCGCTGCCAAAGGACTGGAGGACAACCTCCATACGGCCTTCAAGGCAGCAGAACAGGGGATCAACGATCTGATTGCCAAAGGAGATACTTCGGGCGAGGCAGGTGCAGGCAATGTGAAAAAGTTTGTTAACGATCTGCTGGTTTCGGTCAGGGACTACGAGTCAACTGCGCGCGAGATGTCCGAGAATCTTACCACTGCCCTGCGCGAGTTCCAGACGAGCGGACAGGGACGCATCGAAGACCTGCAAAAAAGAATCGATGAGATAACGAGTCGCATCCGTTCACGGATGCCCGGGCAATCCTAGAAGAGCGGATTCTCCACCGGTGGGGCCTGGCCCTTACCGGTGGCAATGCGCTAAAACTTATTTCTTTTTATGACGGTTAGCCCTGCGCTTCTTCTTGCGCTTGTGGTTGGCGATTTTTTTTCTCTTTCTTTTACGGCCGCTTGGCATCCATAACGCACGTATTTGTAACGACACGCTGTAAACCTCTTTTGAATTGCTCACCGCAAAGGGTATGGGGAGTAGAACCCGTAACCGCCGGTGGCGTGCCTGTGACAGCAATAACTGAAATCAACAAGATCCCCCCTATTCCATCAGGTGCAGTTGTCACAATGGGAGATTTCGACGGCCTGCACACCGGCCACCGTGTGCTCATTGACGCAACCGTAGCGCGCAGTCGACAGGATGGTTTGACTTCTGTCCTCGTGACTTACGAACCGAGTCCCAAGAAGATTCTTAAGCGCCTCGCTCTGGACAGCCGCCTTACGACTTTTACCGAAAAACAGGATGTGCTCCGGGATACCGGGCTTGATCTTGCTGTTTTTTTTCCGGTGACTGCCGACACCCTGAAAATTTCTGCCCGGTCATTCCTGCGTGATTTTCTGCTCGGCCGGTTGCACATGAAGCATATCGTCATGGGCAACGATCACCATTTTGGGCACAATCGCCGGGGCAACGCAGAGTACCTGCTCGGAGCCTGTAAACGTTATGGCTTCGGCGTCGAAATCGTCGAAGAACAAATGACTCTCGAGCGGCGCACTTCGTCTTCGCGTATACGGGCAGCGTTGCTGGAAGGCGATATCGATTCTGTAAACGCGATTCTGGGCCGGCCTTATTCTGTCAGTGGTCCGGTCGTCCGGGGTGAAGCCCGGGGGCGCACACTGGGATTTCCCACTGCTAACGTGGGGCTTGACCCCGAAAAGCTGCTCCCCCTGCCGGGCGTCTACTACGGCCTCGCCCGTCTCGCCGACGGCCATGGTTACCCGGCAGTCGCGAATCTCGGCCGAAAACCTACAGCCGGTGAACACCCGCTCGGGCTCGAAGTCCACCTGCTCAATTTCTCGGGGGACCTCTACGGCTCAGCACTGCGTTTTGAGTTCCGTGGGCGCATTCGCGGCGAACGCAGGTTTGCCAGCCTGGATGAACTGCGCGCGCAGATTGATAAGGATGTGATGGTGGCACAGCAGAAATTTGTGTCGCTGGATTGAGTTTTTTACCGTATATTTAAGCAAAAGATGCAGTTTCGCGCATTGTCACTTCTGTTCCTGCTCACTGTGGTGTTAGCCCCGGCACAATCACGTGCCGCGGACGTGGTCGGCCGCCTGCTCAAGGATACCGTTGCAACCTTTTCTGATTCATACGACCTGCTTTACTACTCGCTGAAATCGGCGCTACGGCGCGACCTGCGCGAGCAGGCGCAGGCAGTTCAGGTGACGCGCGAAACCACGAACGAACGTATAGAAGCCTACCTCGAGGCAAAGGGAATCGTGATACGCCGGGACAGCCAGCCGATAACCCGCAGAGATTTCGCGCGCATTTTGATAGAGCGCTTTGATTTACCAAAAGGCTTTTTTACCCGCCTGACCGGCAGCAGTAGTTGGTATTTTCGCGATGCGGTCAGGGCTGGTCTTTTTTCTGAAATGGATGCTGGTGAAGGGACAATGTCCACGCGCGAGATGTTATCTGTCTTCACGCGCGCAGAACAACTGAGCCGCTCACGCTAGAGCGGCCCAGTTTTTCAGATGTGCTTGCCAAGAATTGTTTTGTAATGCTCTTTTGGCGCGGCGCCGACCGTGCGATCAACCATCTCGCCGTTCTTGAAGACCATGAGGGTCGGAATGCTGGTAATGCCAAACTTCATAGCAGTCTCGGGATTTTCATCGACATTCATTTTCAGAATCGATACTTTTTCTCCCATTTCTTTTTGCAGATCTTCCAGCACTGGCGCCACCATGCGGCAAGGACCGCACCAAGGCGCCCAAAAGTCTACCATGACTACCCCGCCCGAGGTTTTGCTGCCGAAATTCTGGTCTGTGATTTCCTGTACGAGGCCCATTGTAACTCCTTTTAGATGAGGCAAAACACCATTTGGCTTGACGTTTTGTTTTCTTGAACGCATAATACTAAATCACCCGGTGGGCTGCAAATTATTTTCCCGGTGGTAAATTCCGATGCCTTCTGGCCGCAAAACAGCACGTTCCAACCTTCGGCAGCGCCTTAAAGGCGGCTCGGCCTTCACCCTTGCCATAATTCCGGCGTCAGCAGGTTTCAAGCGCGAATGGCGGGTTTCTTATGCCACCGTATGGTTCTTCCTGGCCATGATGGCGCTTGTGGCCTGCTTCATCGCTTTTGCGCTCTTAAACAAGCCAGCCCTCGAAGCCGACAAACGTTTGTCCGAAGAGGCCGCTTCTGCCTGGCTTGCCCGCTGGGAAGTGCTCGAAAAGGGTAAAGACCGCATCACGGCAAATCTCGACGAATTACAGAAGATCGGTGAAGACTACTACCAGACTATTTTTCAAACCGCGCCGGATCTCGGCGACATCGCATCGACGGACTCAGCGAAGCAACAGAGCGCGAAAATCCTGCCGCTGATGAGCGTCATGCAGATCATTACGGCACGTGAAGAAGCCTACATCAGCATGCCGATCGGCATCGCCGTGCGCTCCAACCAGATCACTTCGCTCTATGGCCGTCGCATTGACCCGTTTGGCCTCGAGACAAATTTCCATACAGGCATTGATTTTGCAGGCGGTGTGGGAGCTCCCATCTATGCGACAGCTGATGGCGTCGTGGCGAGCGCTGCCGATGAAGGTACAACAGGCCTCGGCAAGAACGTGCGCCTCGAGCACAAGTTCGGTATCATCACCGTCTACGCGCATATGAATGAAATTTCTGTGCGCAAGGACCAGAAAGTACGGCGCGGGGAACTCATCGGTTTTGTCGGCACGACAGGCCGCTCTACCGGGCCGCACCTGCACTACGAAGTGCGTGTCCGCAGTCTCGAACCCGACAACTACTACGAACTGACGTACAACCCGATGCCGTTCATACGCGAGAAGCTATGAAGGTATTCATCTGGGGTATGGGTCTCATCGGGGCCTCGCTTGGCCTGCGCCTGAAACAAGCCGGTTATCAGGTCAGCGGCGCTGTTCGAAGCGAACGCAGTCGCAGCATTCTGCAGCAGATGGGCTTCTCGGACATCGTGACAGATACTGAAAGTTGCCTGCGTACCCTTGCAGAATGTGACATGCTGGCACTGGGTCTGAATATTGAAGACTGTTTCCCGGCGATTGACCACGTCATGGAAGTACCGGCCTTGCGCGACAGGTTGATCCTACTCGACATGTGCTCGAGCAAAAAGCAGATCTGCGACTACATGCAGCAGAAATATCCCGATGCGGCCTTCGTGGGGTGCCATCCCATGGCAGGCAAAGAAAAACAGGGTCCCGAGGCGGCAGAAGCTACGCTCTTCGAAGGATCCACCGTATTCCTGGCAGCCCCCGTTGCAGAACCCTCGGTCCGGCAGCGGGCCGCACGCGAGGCAGTAGCGGAGTTATGGGCGGCCACGGGCGCGCGCACAGCCGTGGTCGCGCCCGATGAACACGACCGTATCATGGCACACGTCAGCCACGGCCTGCACCTGGCAGCCTGCCTGATCGCGCGGCTGAGCGGCAGACTGAATACTGAAGCACTGGCAGCTTCGCCTGCTGCAGGTAGCTACCGCGACATGACGCGGATTGCAGAAAGTTCGGGCGTTATGTGGAACGAAATTACCGCGAGCAACCGGGACCACGTGACTGCATGGCTGCGCGACCTCGCAGCAGAGGCAAATCGTCTTGCAGATGACCTGGATGCAGGGAAAGCCGATATTGCGGCGCTGTTTGCCGAGGCGAGCGCCGCCCGCAGCCGTGTTATGCGTAAGTAGAAAATCCTGGGGTGTGGCTTTCGCCAGCCGCAGGTTCTGTTTTATCCTTTTCTGTAGCAGCTTCTTCAGCTGATGGTTTCACCTCTTCGGCTGCAGCGTGTGATTCACCCTGTTTCTTTTTTCCTGAACCACCCTGCTCCGCATAGTCGGGGGCCTCGTACGCCTCGGCGGAGAACATGTCTTCGTGCATGACCTTCGCCTCGGGCTGGTTCACCTGCGAATCGCGCAGGCGCTGCTCGCGCATCGAGTCTTCGCCTGAGAGGCGATTTAACACGTGTTCCTTTTCGAGGCGTACCGACTCTACGCGGGCCGCCTCATAGGAATTTTGTATGCTGACATTAAGATCGAGGGGTTTCACTGTACCTGCCCTTGCGCCGTGATTTCTGGAAGTGTTTGTCGTCGTCGCCGGGTGCGATGTAGGCTACAATATTGATGCGGCCGGCTTCTTCCACGAAGCTCACATTGTTATATTCATCCTGCACGGTGAATGAGGCACCGTTGATCTCGATGGTTACTCCTGGAAAGGCTGTTTTTTCCACGTGCACGGCACCTTCGGACTGTGCATCTTTCATGAATGTTTCGATGTTCTCTTTTTCGCTCAATGCTTCACGCAGGCGTTCGTTGAGTTTGTCGCGAAAGGCAATCGTTTTCACCAGCTGTTCTTCTTTCGCTTCGCTGAATGCATCGGGCGCTGCGGCTTTTTGCTGCTGCAGCGTCTTGAGGTTAACTTCCGTCTGCGAAATTTTCTCGCGCAGCTGCTTTTCAATCTGCGCAATCTGCTTGAGCTGCTGCATCGCGCGCGGGTTCACCCCGGCCATGACATGAGTTGGGGTGGCAGCCATCGCGCCGAGCGACTTGACGCGCACGACTCCCCCGCAGATAATTTCTCCTCCGACCAGCTGCGCGCGCTTACCGTTGCAGACGACGTTGCCTCCGGCATAGACGCGGGAGTGCATGATGTTCTCGCCCATGACCACATCCTGCTCGGCCATACACACGCCGTTCTGCAGGAACTTGCCGTAAACAGAACCCGCCGTCGATTCGACCTGCGCTTCGTCACGACCGATAATACCCTGACGAACAATAATGTCACCTTCAGCCTCGACATAGGCCTTCTGGATCGTACCCGCTACTTCGATTCCACCCGCCGCCTTGACGTGCATGTTGTCTTCTATGTTGCCGGTCACCATGATTGAACCAAGAAAAGTAATATTACCTGTCGTAATACCCACATCGCCGTTGACGGTAAACATGTCGTGGACGCTGAGAATTCCGCCACGGTAGATAACCTGACCATTTTTCTCAGCCAGCAGCTTCTTACCGTCATCAGACAGCATGGTGCCCGGGCCCGGTCGCAGTGTAACGGGGTTTCCATTCTTAGCCGGCAGAATCTTGTTAAAAAGGTCGCGCCCTTCCTGCCCGCGCTGCGCGGGTACCAGTTCAGCAAGCACCTGACCCTGGATAACGTTTTCCACCAGGTCGCGCTGCAGAAAGTCAACGCGGCCCGACTCGTCTTCCTTGAACTCGACTTTCTTGTCGATGCGAACCTTGTAATCAATATAGCCGTCGCGCCCGTTCTGCGCCTGCTTACCTTCGGCTACCACGACGGGTGTCGAATAAACCTCTTCGTCGAGAGCCTTTTCGATCGTAGGCTCCTTGAAGCCAAACTGTACGCCGTTGGCTTTGAGCGCCTGCATAACATCGGCCACCTGCAAGTGGCGTCCGCCGGGACGCGGGCGCGAGACGGTCATGCTCGCGCGCATATGATCGGCTGACACCTCGATCTGCAGCTGCGAGTCTGCGTCTGGTCGCGGAGTCCATTCGGCGATCTTCACCTGCTTGGCTGAACGCGCCTTGACTTCATTTTCCAGGCGGCCCTTATCATACGCTGTGACACCGGCAGTTCTCAATCGCTCCATTGCCTGTGTCACGGTGACAGGCTGGCCCTCACCGACCGGCGGTCTGACTATGACGTAAACCCCGGTACGATAGATACGGACCAAAATCTTACCATCAGAATTGATGGCAATGGGAGCGTCGTCAGCCAGCGCAGCCTGTGCAATAGCGCCGGAAAGGGAGACATTCATGTCTTCAAGATCGCTAAAGCGTGTATCTTCCCGTGCCGGGAAAACATGCACCCGGTACGGCAAGCGACGCAAACCGAAAAGCTGCGAACCACCCCGGTTGAGAATTTTATAATCGAGCTGGAACTCGTCTTTCTGCATCTGTGCGGCGGCGAGCGACAGCGCCTGCTTTACCGAATCTGCGACGACGATGACCTCGCGCGGAGGTTTTGTGCGCTCCTGCTCGCGCAGCTCGTCTTCATTGTCGAGCGCGAGAATTATCTTTCTGAGTTCGTCTGCCGCGGATGCCATATTCTGCTGTTACTGCTCTGTCTTTTGTTTTTCGATCAGCTGTACCATACCCTTGTATTCCTGCGCCTTCTCCGAATCAGGATAGTATTTCAACAACTTATTGAACTGTTCGAGCGCCTTATCTTTTTCTTTCGTCTTACGGTAATAGAGATAACCGAGGCGTTCGAGGACGACACGGTCTTTAGGATTCTCTTTGAGGAAATCGGCATATACCTTTGCCGCTTTTTCCGGCTGCGAAGTATTCTCATAGCTGGACGCGAGCGGCAGCACTACCTCACGGCCTGATTCGTTGCGCCGCGCATTCTCAAAGTACTCAATCGCAGTCTGGTATTTCTTCTGCTTGAAGAGGGCGTTTGCCAGGTTAAAATTGGCCTCGTAAGATGCAGGTTCTACCAGCAAGGCCTGCCGGTAGGCATGCTCTGCCTGGTCAAATTTCTGTCCCTGCGCCGTTACCCGACCAAGGTTCAGCCATCCCTTGAAGTAGCGCGCATCCTTTTGCACGCTTACCCGGTACTGCTTCTCGGCACCAGCCATTTCACCGCTCTCTTCAAGCAGTTTGCCGTAGGTATAATGCAGGTCTGCCGGCGAATCGTCACGTATGACGCGCGAGAGCACCTTGTCGGCCCCGGCCGGATCGCCGAGTTTATGGTGCGCGAGCGCCAGGTTGAACGCCGCTTCGTAGTGCTGCGGTTTCTCGCTCAAGACACGGGCCAGCGCATCTTTGGCTTCTGCATACTTTTTTTGTTTCAGCAGTATTTCCCCGCGCTGGTATTCCACATCGCTGCCTTTGCCGCTTTTAGCAAGTTCTGCCAGCGCTTCGTCGTAGCGCTTGCTCTTTTTGAGCAGGATAGCGCTGTTAAAATGTGCCTGCGTCAGGCTACTGTCGGTTTCGGCTGCCTTGCGATAGGCTGCCAGTGCCTCATTGTTCTTGCCCTGTTTCTCCTGGGAAAGTGCAAGCGAGTACCGGGCAGGGCCGAATTGACCGTCTGAGTTCACCGACTTCTGGAAGGCGCGTTCAGCTTCTGGAAATTTCTGCGCCTGGTAGAGTAGCCGGCCGAGGTAGTAGTTTGCCTTGGCATGTTCCGGCTCTTTTGCCAGTACCTTGCGGTATTCAGCCATTGCGGCGTCTTTTTTTCCCTGCGCGTCAAGACTGCGCGCCAGGAAGAACCGCGCTTCCTGTGAATCGGGCGATTTTTCCAGTGCACGGCGAAAATAATCTTCTGCCCCGCCGTAATCTTTTTCCGCGAAGGCCTTCTTGCCCGCCTCAAGTTCTTTTGTTATTCCCTGCGATGCTGGCTCGTTGTTTTTCGAACCGCTGGAAAGCCCGGCGTCAGGCGGCTCCTGGCTCTTACCAGAGGCTGCTCCACCGTCCGCTTTTTCTTTACCGTTACCGCCCTCTGCCACGGTCTTCGCCGTGCCGCTGCCGGCAGTTTCGCTGCCGCTGCCTGCTCCAGCTCCATCCTGACCCGTGACGGCCACTGCCGGCCCTGAAGATTTTTTACCCTGCTCTGCGAGCAATTCATTGTAGAGAGTGTTATACTTTTCTCTCAGTTTTGCGTTCTTGCCATCGCGTTTCAGCGCGTCGCGGTAATGTGACAGCGCTGCCTGCTTGTTGCCGGCAGCAAGTTCTACATCGCCGAGGTCGGCGAGTATTTTCGGATTTTTCGGATCGGAGTTGTGGGCTTTGCGCAACTCAGCCACATAACGATCGCGCTCCCCCATCTTCTTCAGCAGCTTAGCGTACTCGTGCCTTGTACCGGCATTATTCGGATCAAGCGCCAGCGCCCTTTCATATGCCTCGCGCCCCTTTTGCAGTTCACCGGTGCGCACGTAACCGCGCGCCAAGTTGCGGAACGCAATGGCATTCGTCGGGTTGCGACGAACTCCCATTTTCAGCCACTCCATGGCGGCCTTGCGGTTGCCTTTTTTGAATTCCTGCGCAGCGAGCAGAGCGTATGTTTCAGGATCTTTTTCATCGAGCTTGAGCGCTTTCAGGTACTCGAGCCGCGCCTTGTCGTTCTTGCGCTGTGCTTCAAAAACCTGTCCTTTGCGTTTCAGGGGAGCGGTTTTTGTGGGATCACTCTCTGCCGCGCGCGATGCATACTCCAGCGCCTTCTGCTGGTCGCCCTTTGCCTGGTAGATCTTTGACAGCAGCAGGTACTGGTTGGTCATGAACTCACGGTCGGCGTTCTTGCGGCGACCCACGGCGATGGCCGACAGTGCATGGCGCTCGGCGTTATCGAGCTCGCCGAGGTCAAAATAGAGTTTTGCCAGTTCTGCCTGAGTGCGGAAATCTTCGTTATCGAGTTTCAACAATTCGAGCAGCGACTGCACCCGTGCGTCGCGCTCGTCGACAATACCCGCCGGATCAAAACCCTTCAGCGGGTCACTTTGGCGCAGGCTGAAATACGCCGCACCACCGAGCACGAGCAGCAGGGCACCCCCGAGAATAGCTTTCTGCGGTCGGTACGGAATGCGGGTCATAGTCTATTATCGGCAATTTGCCTGAGACTGAAGCGAAGTTTGGCCGCTGGGGGCAGGCGTCTTTGTTGTCGCGCTGGGCGGACAGAGGTGTTAGTAAACGGCTCGTTTACTACTAACAGGCTCCTGAAAAAGGAGCCTGTTAGTAGGATTTCTGGTTCATTTGCCCCGGGGCTTCATAGCGCGAGGCGCATTTTGCCATGACCTTGTGAGAGACAAAGACCTTGCGCGCTGGATCATAAGTACCTTCTACGCCAGCGTCAGCACCGTCCTGAAAGGTATCAGGCAGGAGCGTCTTGCCCGAGTGCTCGACTGCCATCTCGATACCCTGATCTACAATCGTGAAACGCGCGCGAACGCCTTCGCGTTCTATACTCCCCTCTTTCACCTTGCCGTAGAGTGTCAGGTTGCGGCTGGCAAGTTTCTCCAGACCGGCACGGTCTGCCTCTGCGCGGAATTCATGCAGCTTCAGGTGCACCTGCGCTGCCGAGGTTGAAGAAGTAACCACCAGAATCACCAGAGCTCCTGCAAGGAGTACGAAAAAGATTGCCAGCTTTGCCCGCATACTTCATGATACGCACGCAAGACTGCTTCGGCAAGTTAAAGCAAGTGTGAAGCCTTGACTGCGCTCGCACAAAAAGCCAGTGCCAAAAAAAATCCCATGCATTTTTTCGGGGCACGGAGCTTTCATTGACGACCTGTCTCAAAATTGCACTCTGCACCATCCATGGAATTTCTGTTCATTTTTAGCCTCGTAGTCTATATTTTGGATATAATTGTCCTTTTTTACTACGGTTTGCACTGCTTCGTCATGGTGAAGCTATTCTTCAAGTACCGCCAAAACTGCGTTTCTGACCCGAACAGACTTTCCGACCTCACGAAAAAAATGAAGAGCTGGCCGAAGGTCACGATCCAGCTGCCGATGTTCAACGAGTACTACGTGGCCGAGCGCCTGATCGACACCACGATGCAGGTACGTTACCCTAAGAACCGGCTCGAAGTCCAGGTGCTGGATGATTCGACTGACGAGACCACCGACCTGGTAAAAAAGAAAGTAGCCGCCTACAAGAAAAAAGGTTTTGATATCAAACTCATCCACCGCACGAACCGGCAAGGCCATAAGGCCGGGGCACTGCGCGAAGCACAGGAAGTCGCGAAAGGCGAATTCATTGCCATATTTGACGCCGACTTCCTGCCAGCCGAAGATTTTCTCGAAAAGACAGTCCCCTACTTTTACGAGTCAGACGATATCGGCATGGTACAGACCCGCTGGGGGCATATCAACGCTGATTACAGCATACTCACCAAGGGACAGAGCCTGGGTATCGACGGCCACTTTACTATCGAGCAGATCGCACGCGGCGGCAGCGGCCTCTGGATGAACTTCAATGGCACGGCTGGTATCTGGCGCAAGACCTGCATCTACGACGCGGGCAACTGGTCTGCTGATACGCTGACCGAAGACTTTGACCTGTCGTACCGCGCTGAGCTGAAGGGCTGGCGCTTTAAGTACATCGTCGACGTCGTGAACCCGGCGGAGCTTCCCGCTACTGTCAACGCCTACAAATCGCAGCAGTTCCGCTGGTGCAAGGGCTCGATCCAGACTACAGTTAAACTTGCCCCGACAATTTTCCGCACCGACCTGCCATGGAAGGTAAAGCTCGAAGCGCTCACGCACCTCACCAACTACCTCGTACACCCGCTGATGGTCATCAACATCCTGGCAACGCTGCCGGTGCTCTATTTCAGCGAACGCCTGGGTAACCTGCCCGACGCAATCATCGGTATCGCCGCGGTCGTCTTTTCGCTTGGAACCTTTGGGCCGATCGCCATGTACCTCGTGTCACAGAAGGTGCTCTATAACCGCTGGGCAAACCGCATCGCCTGGATGCCGATACTCACGATGATCGGTACGGGAATTGCTGTCTCTAATACGCGCGCAGTATGGCAGGCGCTGACAGGTAAAAAGTCTTCGTTCATCCGTACGCCGAAGCTGCGCATCGAAGGCCAGAAAGACAAGGTTGCGGAGCGCATGAAGTACGCGGGCAACGTGAAACTCGACAAAACCCCGTTTCTCGAATTCTTCATGGGCATCTATGCGGTCATGATCATCTACACGGCGTTCGTCTTTGAGCGCACCATGTTTGTGCCGTTTATGGTCATGTATGCCTGCGGCTTCTTCTACATCAGCATCGCTTCATTCTGGGAAAACTTCCAGGAAGTGCGCGCGAAAAAGCGCCTGGCAATGGCCGCTTCAATGGTAAGCGGCGCGGGCAATATTCAGTAACAGGTAACCCACTCCCAGGAAAACTCCGAACGGTATCTGCTCCCCCGAGGGAGCATAGACCAGAACGGAGTATCTCCGCAGCAGCCAGAAGACAATAGCCAGTAACGCGGCCCCCCCGGGTAACCAGAGGGCAAATGGGTGCCCCAGCAAGAATCCCAGCGCCAGTACCAGCCTGACGTCCGCCAGGCCCAGCTTATAGCCCGAAACCACCCGCAAGAGGTGAAACAGGAAATACCAGACAAACGCAACGGCTAGGTCGAGCCCCAGCGAAAGGTCCTGCATTTCAAACCAGCGCGGGTAGCGCACCAACAGTAGGTTAGCCAGCGCAACCAGGAACAGAGCCAGTATCGCCTCGGTGGGAATCAGCAACGAGCGATAGTCGTTATGAATGATGATCCACACCAGCGCATAGGCGAAGAGCGCGGTGAGAAACTCGCCCGGTGAAACAAGAAATGTCCCGAGCAGTGCGCCATAAACCAGCGCAGCGAATTCAAACGCCGGAAAACGCAGAGAGAGCCTGCGGCTGCAATTCTGGCATTTACCCTGGAGCAAGAAGTAGCCCAGGACGGGAATAAGCCCATACCACGGTATTGCCGCGCCGCAGAACTCGCAGCGCGACCTGCTACCAAAGACAAACGAAATCTTGTGCGGTATTTTTTTTCGCTCGGGCGAATACCAGGCCTGCCAGATACGCCAGGCCAGCGCATCGGAAAATGAATGCCAGACGGCGAAAATAACCGCCGCCACCCCTACAATCAATAACGCCATGCGCTAGTTCTGCCGCGTCACAAGGTATTTTTGCAGGTATTCGGTGATGTCTTTGATATTCCGATCGACCATGTGCCTGAACTCGGTCGGTATCTGCTGTTCGCGGATCACGCGGTAATAATTGAGCGCGCGCGTAATCTGCTTACGCTTGATGAACTGGTGTGCCTTGACCAGCATGGGCTTATACTTGTAGTAGGCATATTCGAATATGCCGTTATCTTTCGCCAGCCGGTAGGCGTGCGGAATCTTGGTAAAATCATAGGTCAGCGTTAAAAACGGCGTGTCTTCCTGGTCAGGGGTCTTGAGCTCGAGTACACCCCTGATTTCCTGCACCTTGTTTTCTTCTTCTTTCTCTTTGCCGTCGCCCTCTTCTTCACCGGCCCCGGCGGCACCGGATTGTGCGGTACCATCCGGCGCCATTTGAGGAATTTCCGGCTGCTCCATAACGCCATCGGCAGCGGGTGGTTCTGCCTCAGGAGCAGCAGCGGTGCCGTCTGCTGCAAGCGGAGGTGGTGGTGCGTTCTCTTCTGCCCCTTCGCCCCGGGTATCGGGTAGCCCCTGCCGCCTGTCTTCGCTCTCGCGCCGCTCTTCTTCTTTTGCTTCTTCGCCCTGTGCAGCTTCAGCAGTACCTGGTTCTTCTTCGCCGATCTGCGATTCGCCGCCAGCTTCTTCCGCTTCTGCTGCGGCAGATTTCTGCTGCTCGAAGGCAGCACGCGCCACGTCAAAAAAACCCTTGTCGATGTTGATGGTGATCGACTTGGCCTCGACCGGCATTTCGCTGACACTGATCTGCGGCGGTTTGATGTCCTGCCACGGATTGCGCATCCACGGCGGTATCGGCATGAAGTTGCCCCAATCGTGCGACTTGCGGTAGTTATCAAGCGCTTCGAGGTTAGCGCGTATCTTGCGCCGCGCCTCTTCATCGATAACCTGCTTCAACAGGCGCTCGTAGATAATGCGCGTGAGTTGCAACTCGCCTTCAGCAATAAACAGCTCAGCGTTCTTCAGGTTACGCGTGAAGTGCGAAAGTTCGCTGTCCGGGGGAGCGATATCGTCTGCGAGATAAGGTAACTGGAAGGGCCCTGGCACAACCGATACGCTACCATCGGCGTTGATGCGTATGTCCCGCGCGGGAAGATCGAGCGGCAGGTTTCGCGGCCAGAAAACATCTTTGGGTTCAGCTGCAGCCTGCGGTACCGGCTGGCCCTGGATCTCCGCTCCTGCCGCCGGAAGGGTTGAATCAACTGGCACATGGTGGCTGATGAGCGGGGTCTGCGCCGTCTGCGGTTCTGCAACCGGACGCCCTTGTTGCTCTACCTGGACGCCGCGAATAAAGTTACCCTGGTCCAGCTGGACATGCAGGTTCTTCAGGTTTTCCGTAATTCGGCCAATCGTGTCGGCGAATTCGGCAAGCGGTGTCTTGCTCTGCTCAAGCTCCTGCGGCTGGGCGGCTACCAGGGTTTCAGCAGGTTCGGGTAGATGGCCATGGTCGTCGCCGAAGCTGACGTGTGAATGCAGGGTGCCTTCGTCGCTGAGCGCCAGCCAGGGAAAGAAAGCGGGTGGTGGCAGTTCGTGGTCAACCGCATCATCGGGCGCCAGGTGGGTATCATGCTGCCCGGTCGCGCCAGTTGACCCGGCCGCAGGGGGAGCTCCGCTACCCTCGGCACCACCCTGGTTGCCACCCTGCCCGCTGAGGCGCTTCATCAGCAGGGCTGCCCGCTGGCGCAGGGTCATGTGCGGGCGCCCGGCGCCGGCAGGCGCCTGTTCTGTGGCTGGCTGGGCGTTGCCTGGCTGCGCCGCTGGCACAATATTGCCCAGCAGGCGCCGGGCCCGGTCACGCAGCGAGGGCTTTGGTGGTTCAGGGACTGCGCCGGCAAGGCTTTCGAGGCGCGCGTATTGCTCTTCGAGGTCTATTTTGTCGGCCAGCGCGCTGGTGCGCTCTCCGAGGCTGGTTCGTAACCAGCCCACGGAGCGCTTTTCACCCGTTTGCGGTGGTTTCTCGCGGTCTTTACCCGCTTTTTTCAGAGATTTTTCGAGCAACCCCACAGCTAATTATCGGAAAAAACCGGGTGTGAACTTGTGTCAGCTCTTCAGCTGGTTTTCCAGCCGCCTGATGCGTTCTTTGGCCTGCTCTGCGGATAATCCCTCTTGTTTGAGCATCTGCTCGTAGCGGGTCTTGAACTGTTTGGCATCCTGCGCCTTGCGCAGCTTCTCGCTGGTCGCCCAGAGAAAGTAGACGACATCGGCGTCCTTATTGTTGAGCGAACGCGCCTGCTCAAAATTCTCAAAAGCCTGTTTGTAATCCTTGAGTCCGCTCAGGTAGATCTGCCCGATCACCGAATAGGCATTCGCATTGCGGTTGTCGACAGCTACAGCCTTCTGTGCGGTTTCGAGCGCTTTGGCATAATCGTGTTTATAGTAATGGTACTTTGCCATTTCTTCGATACCGACGGCGAAATTGGGGTTTTGGCTGTAGACTTTGTTAAACCAGCCCTCAGCTTCTTTAAGTAACGCATCGTCGCCCTTGCCCTTGTCGTCGAGCGTCAGCTCATACTTTTTCAGCGATATAACCGCCATGTTGAACTGTGCATTGATATAGTTTGCGTCTATGGCAAGTGCCTTGCGGTAGTAACCTTCTGCCTCAGCGATGTTCTGTTCGCCGAGTAAAAAGACATTTCCGAGTTCTTTATAGACCTCGGGGGTCTGCTTCTTCTCTACTGCAGCAAAGAGCGTGTGCTTTGCCTGCGCCCATTTCTGCGCTCTTCTCTGCTCCGTACCCTGCTGCAGCAGCTCTTCATAGCCACGGCCGCAGCCTGCCGTAATCAGCCCCGCGAGTAAGATCATCCATAGTGCTTTCATGTGCTTAAAGGCCTTTTGCTCCGGGTGTGGTCAAGAAAAAACGGCACAGGCTGCAGGGGCCTGAAGGCCCCGTTTACTATTCTGCCTGTACTGATTTCACGCGCGGCGGGGGTGGCAGTTTCTTGCGGCGGATCTCTACTTTTCTGGCCTGGCTGACAGCCAGTGCACGGCCACCGCTTTTGCCAGCTGCCCGAACACGGTAGTAATAAGTACCCGGCGGCAGGTTAACAACCGCACTGCCTTTTCCACTGACCTGTTTAGCGACGTATTCTTCGCTGAAATACTCATCGGTCGATACTGCCAGGCGATAACGTATCTGGGCATTGACTGGCGTCCAGTTGAT
This sequence comes from Turneriella sp., assembly GCA_046346875.1. Taxonomy (GTDB): domain Bacteria; phylum Spirochaetota; class Leptospiria; order Turneriellales; family Turneriellaceae; genus Turneriella. Next base: position 212,524 of record JAXMHG010000003.1, read on the forward strand.
ACGCACTGCAGCTTTAGAGGCATCAGGCTCAATTGTTACCGACCCCGGTGCGGTCGCACTAATACGCATTTGCTTCGGCGGCGGTTCCTTGTTTTCTTTGGGTTTTTCCGTGCCCGCTACAGTTGAGCTAGCCTTGCCTGTCTCAACAGGCTTTATTGGGTCAGCCTCCGTCAGAAGCTCGCCCTTTTCTGATACTGAAAACTCTGACTGCAGGCTACGATTGCCCTCGCTGAGCGCCGTCACACGCCAATAGTATTTGCCAGGCTTCAGGTTTGGCACCGGGTATGAACCAGAGCCGCTTTCAGCGGTCTTCAAGACCGTCGCAAACGTTGGGTTATCCGCCAATTCGACCTTCACTCTGCCTTCTGAGCGCCAGCGCAGCGCAAGGGTCTCTGCGCTGTTCGACGTCACTGTTTCACCGGTTTGTGGAGCAACAATGGCAAAGGTAGCGGCGGGCCGCATACGGAACACACCCGTACCGGAAGAAACCGGTTCGCCCGCCGCCTGGCAGGTTGCGCGCCAATGATATGTACCATCACCGAGTCTCTCAGCGTGCGTCGTGCCCGCTTTGACCCGTACGACGCGTTCTGTTTTGTTCCCGGCGTTCAGGTGTATCTTGCAGTCATCGCTACCCTGCGGGGCCTCGAAAGCAAAGTCAACCGGCCGCTCGGGATCATCGAGAACGATTTCCTGCTGCGGTGACTTGAGGGTAATGGCGGTCTTGCCCTTCGTGACGCCGTTCGCGGTTTTATTGATCACCTCGCCGGCCTGTGCTTTCGTTTCGCGGTCGCCGTTGCGCAGAGTCGCCTTACCTTCTTTAACGTCAACGGACACGGCCTGGCCATCGGTAGAAATCTGCGCTTCGCCCTTTTCCAGGTCGATACGTGTACCATCAGCCGCTGTAATAGTACCGGATTTCGCATCGCGAGTGTCCGCGCGAATGGTACCATCCCGCAGGGTCAGGCCCACACCGTCCCGTGTTTCATCGATTTCGACCATACTCTCCGGGTCCATATCGACTTTCATTCCATTCTTGAGTGTGATGCGTGCGTCGGATTTTTCTTTGGTCATCACCCAGTCGTATGCATAAACGGGAGATTTTGGCTCAACTTCTTCCCACAGCATGCGGTCAGAGTACTTGCGCTGCACGCGGTGGTACTTGTATTCGACTTCGCCCACGGGCTTTGCGTCGCCGCGCGCACCGAAGCGGTTGCGCCAGTGGCACTGCATGATGTAGAGCAGAATAAGGATAATGGCCACCAGTATGGCGGTGACGGCTTTGTCGCGGCGGCTGAGAACCATAGTTATTTACCCTTTTTCTTCTGCGGGTAGAGACCGGTAAACTTGTGCAGCTCTGCCAGAGATTTCGGCGCTTTTGCATCACCGGTCTTGCCCATGACGGCGTATACGCGTTGCGCCTCTGCCTTACCTTTTACCTGCACCTTGTGCAGTGGCTGGCAGACAAATTTCTTTTTCACCAGCTCGTACGTATTCTGCGTGATGAGGATATCCGTACCAAATGTTTTGTTCAGGCCTTCCATCCGCGAGGCAAGGTTCACCGTGTCGCCGATCACCGTGTACTCCAACCGGTCATTGCTGCCGATTTGTCCGGCAAGCACCTCGCCGGTATTGAGCCCCATACCGATACGGATGATCGGTTTAGTGCGGCTACCCCTACCCTGGTTGAATTTGTGCAGTACGGCACGCATTTCGAGCGCGGCGTTGACCGCGTTTTCGACATCATTCGGCTTCGACACCGGAGCTCCCCAGATTGCCATAATAGCGTCGCCGATGAACTTATCTACTACACCGCCGTACTTGTGGACAATATCGACCATGAGAGTCATGTACTCATTGAGAAACCCGACTACCTCTGCCGGCGTCATCTTTTCAGAGATAGACGTAAACGAGCGTATGTCACTGAAGAAAACGGTGGCAATCTTCGATTCACCGCCGAGCGCGAGATCACCCTTCATGACCATCTTAGCCACTTCTTCGTTCACGAACTTGCCGAAAGCGCCCTTGAGGTGCTCCCGTTCGCGCAGGCCGTCGGTCATCTCGTTGAATGCATGCGTGAGTTCGCCGACCTCGTCGCGCGAAGCATTGTCTACGTGGGTATCGTAATGACCCGCACGAATTCGCTGCGTGGCACCGACCAGGCGCTTGAGCGGATCGGAAATTGTGCGTGAGAAGAAGTAGATGAAAAGAATCGCGATGGTCATGATAATCAGTGCGATCAGGATTGTCGTGATACGCGCCCACCGGACTGCCTCAAACGCAATATCTTCGTTTACGGTGGTAATGAGCGCCGCGCCACCGAGCGCCAGTCGCCTGAAGCTACCATATTCAAAAGTTTCGCCAATGCCATACCGCTGCACGCCCGTCACGACATTCTGTGCAAATCGCTTGAATGCTATTTCCACTGCCGGATGCTGCTTCATGTCCTGCGCTGGCTTATACTTGCGGTTATCCGAATGAGCCACAAGCCTGAATTGCGCATCGACCAGCATCGCCGCGTAGAGCGAACTCGATGTGCCCTTTGATTTAACAGCAGCAAAGAGCGCGGTGAGCGCATCACCGTTCATGACCGCTGCCAGCGCGCGCTCGCTGCCTTTTTCAGCAAAAGGGATTGCCAGCAACCAGATGTGCTGGCGCGGCGATTGGGCCGCGCGGATGATCGTTCCGCCCTGCCGTATCGCGCTGGCGTCTTCGGGCGTAAAACGCACGAGCTTCTCAACACCTTCTTGTGTGAGATTGAGGCGCTCGAGTTTTGCTGCGCGAAAGAAAGTACGTGAAGGTGAAGCGTTGAGCGCTGGGTAATCTCCTACCCAGAGAAAATCGCTCGAATCTTTAAAATAGGCATTCATCGCGGTCGAACCCTCGCGGGAAAGCGTCGCCAGCAGGCGCAGCGCATCGGACTGCGAACGGAGTTCTGACTCCACTTTGTCCGAAAGCATCTTGGCATTGTTGCCGTTGTTGAGCTTCACCAGCTCGGACATGTTACTCTGGAAAAGGTTCAGCGAGATGCCCGTAAAGAGCAGCATGCTCACCAGGATAATCAGGGAAATAATACCAATCAGCTTTGCCCTGATCGTGGTGAAGGTGTTCTCGTAGAGGCCGCGGATTTTCCCTAACATATTTTCCTTATTTTGCCTGCAGGTGCGCGACGAAGTCGCCACGGAATTTTTTAACGATCGGTGTCACGCCCATGACAACTGCGTCGGAGAACGGGCAGATTGTTGTACCGTTACCCATGTTGCCTGCGAAACTCAGCAGCGTATCGAGATCGCCAGGTTCGGCATGCCGGTCGCGTACGCGGTGCACGACATCAGACACCCAGCGCGATCCTTCGCGGCACGGTGTACACTGCCCGCAGCTTTCGTGGCCGTAGAAGTGGGCCACGCGGTGCGTGAGCTCCACCATGTCGGTTGTATCATCCAGTATCATCAGTCCACCGGAACCGAGGAATGTACCCACTGCTGCCATACCCTCGTAATCAAGCACTGCCTTCTCGACGTCTTCAGAAGTCAGGATCGGTGTTGAGCTGCCGCCGGGAATCACTGCCTTGAGCGTACGCCCCGGCCTAAGGCCACCGGCAATTTCGATCACTTCTTTGAGCGGCAGCCCAAGCGGAATTTCATAGATGCCGGGGTTCTGTACATGACCAGAAATAGAAAATACCTTGGTACCTCCGGATTTTTCGCTGCCCTTGCAGAGTTTACCGTAGGCTTCTGCGCCGAGGCGAAAAACCGCCGGGACTGTCGCGTAGGTTTCGACGTTGTTGACAACTGTCGGCGATGCATAGAGGCCCTTGAACGCCGGAAACGGCGGCTTCAGTCGCGGGTGGCCGCGTTTGCCTTCAAGGCTTTCGAGCAGCGCTGTTTCTTCGCCGCAGATGTAAGCACCTGCCCCGCGGTACGTGGCGAGATGAAATTTGCGCCCGGTGCCAAGAATGTTGTTACCGAGGTATCCAGCCGCATACGCTTCAGCCAGCGCTGCTTCGATACGCTCCCAACCTTTGTAAAACTCGCCGCGGATATAGATGTAACCCTGCTCGCTGTTAAGCGCCAGCGCCGCAATGATCATTCCTTCGATGATCGAATGCGGTATCTCTTCGAGCATGAAACGGTCTTTGAATGTACCGGGCTCTGATTCATCGGCGTTACAGACAACATACTTGGGCTCGGGCCCGTCTTTCGGTACAAACGACCACTTCATGCCAGTGGCAAAGCCTGCACCACCACGGCCGCGCAGGTTGGACTTCTTTACTTCTTCAATAATCGCGTTGGGGTTCCACTGCTCTTTTTCGGTCACCAGAAGACGTTTGAGCTGCTGGTACCCGCCTTCGGCCTCATAAACCTTCAGCGTGTGAGAGTTTTCTTTGTGGAAATAACTGAGAACAACACGCAGTTCTTTACTGTGCGGCGCTCGCGCTTTGGCAGGATGCATTGAGAGCATCAGGCAAAGCGGATAAGGGGCGTAAAGAAAAAGACGGGCGGTGAATTACCTCTCCGGGTGAGTTGATGCCAAAATCCGGCGGCCTGCAGGAGCACCCAACCTGGTGCGTGCGACCCTATTCTTCGTTGATTCGTTTGATGATGCCCTTGAGCAGGTTCTCAAAATCTTTCTTGCGCTGTTCGGCCACCTCAACCACTTCACTGTGGTGCAACGGGGCAGCGATGCCCGCACCCATGTTGGTGATCAGGCTGATACCGAGAATGCGCATGCCTGCCTGCCGGGCGACGATGGCTTCGGGCACGGTACTCATACCACAGGCGTCTGCACCGAGCGTGCGCAGCATGCGTATCTCCGCAGGGGTTTCATACGCCGGCCCTGTAAGCCCGGCGTAAACACCTTCATGCAACGGAACCTGCAACTGCTGCCCCACTTCGCGCGCAACCTTGCGCAATTCAGGAGTGTAACTGTTACTCTGGTCGACAAAACGTTCACCCCACTGCGCATCATGCGTACCAATCAGCGGGTTGGTGCCCATGAAGTTGAGATGGTCGCTGAGCAGCATAAAATCCCCCGGCTTGTAAGCGGTGTTGACCGCGCCGGCGGCATTCGTCAGGATCAGGGTGCGCACGCCCAGCGAAGCCATGAGGCGCACGCCCAGCGAAACCTGCTGCATCGAGTACCCTTCATAGAAGTGCACGCGTCCCTGCATGCACAGTACAGAGGTGTCTTCAAGAAAACCGGCGACAAAACGCCCGCTATGGCCCGGCACCGTTGACTGCGGAAAATTGGGCACTGTACCGTACGGTACCGCGACGGCTTTTTCCAGGCGCTCGGCAAAAGCAGAAAGGCCTGACCCGAGCACAACGGCAACCTGGATCGGAAAATTCACCTTGGTCCGCAAAAATGCTGCTGCGGCCTCGATTTCCTGCGTTTTCATCTGTTGCATCATTCTTTCAGCAGTGCAAATCGGGTTTCGCCCAGGTTCTTTTTCAGTGATTCACGGATGCAGAATTCGGTGACCTTGCGTTCGTTCGGGCTCATACGATCCCAGAGACTTTTTTCTGTGGAGATGTAGAGCGTACCTTCGCGCGTCCAGAGCGAGCGCAGGAAAAGGGGTTCTTTGAGCAGGTTACGGGCTTTCAGGGTTTCGAGTTCCCCCGCCGGACCTGCAATGAGTTCGAGTATGACCCGGCGCGCCAGAGCTTCTTCTTTACTAAGTTGAAGCTCGCCAAATTTTGTGACCGGCTCAGACACCAGTTTACGGGTCAGCAGGGCTTCTTGCGCAACAGCCGCATCGTCGAGCGGCTTTTCCTGCGCTGATTGTTCAGCCACCGTCTTCTTACCCTGGCTCGTATCTTCATCGGGGTATATCTTCTCGAGACCAGTCAGCGAGAGCGAGCGCGGAAAATACAGTTCAATGCTCTTGCGCGATTCGCCTGGCTCTGCCCACAGGAAATGGAGTGGGTTCACCAGTTGCAGGTAGCTGCTGCGGGTGAGCGACATGAAGGTGACAAAATCGAGCGCGAGCAGGATGACAATAAACCGGAACAGGTTCAGCGGTTTCGCGAGAAACGCGACAACGGTATTGATGCGACTGGCCAGAGCGGCCACCAGGTCCATTGAACTATTTTTCAGTTTTTGCCAGATCACCCAAAAACGCTCCGATTCCTTTGCTGACACCCTGCGCAAACGCCTTTCGGTAGTTTTCGCTGGCCAGCATTTTCAGGTCATCCCTGTTCGTCAGGTAACCTGTCTCAATCAGGATCGCCGGCATCAAGGAACCCCTCAAAACCGCAAAATCCGCCTTCTTCACTTTCCGCGGTTTAATCATACCGTCAAGGCCATTCATCAGGCCTGAAAACACGCCGCGGGCAAGGGTTTTACTTTCCCGCTGGATCTGCGCGTTCATCAGCTGGCTCTTCAGCCGCTTGATGTAACTGCTGCGCTCATAACGCAGGTTCTCGCGAAGCATAATCTGCCGCGTGCGTGTGTTGTCAGGGTTTTGTGCGAGGTAGTAGACTTCAAAGCCTTTCACCTTCGGCGACAGGGTGGAGTTACAGTGTATACTGATGAAGACGCCGAATTTTGCGCTACCGTTTTGTTTATTGGCCAGCTCACTTCTTCGCTCCAGGCGCAGGAACTTGTCCGTGCTGCGGGTCATGTAGACCTTCAGCTCAGGATAATCAGAGGCAAGTTGTTTTCTGACGGCGTGCGCAAGGGACAGGGTGAGATCTTTCTCGGCCGCGTCGAAATAACCCAGCGCGCCTGAATCCTTGCCGCCATGACCTGCATCGATGACGACAAAATCAAGCGTGGGCCGGGTATGACGCGCAGTAGCGCGGACAATAATGAGGTTATTGCGGTCGAACCGGTAGGCCACCGGGACGTTCAATTCACTCAGAATTTCTTCGACAAATTCACGGGAAAAAAATAATCCATCATCATCAATTGCGCCGGGCTCATCGAGCTCCCTGATTTCGTTCTGTGACTGGTACTGCGCCTCATTCAGGTTGAACAGGAGTACGCGCCTGCCAAACCGGATTTCGCCCTGCTCACCTTTGGGTACATAACGCAGCTCAAGGCTATTGTGTATGCGTCTCAGGTTTGCTGCGGACAGGTACGGCAGCTTATCAATCTGCACCAGCGTCAGCCGGATCTTTTCTTTTCCTGGGGCTTTTTTCGCAACAGCGGCAGATACACCGAACCAGCCAGGCAGAAACAGGACACAGAACACAAACCAGATCCGCAGCCCGCAATCAGGCCGGAATGACATAGCGACTGCCGAAACCCGGGTTAACAATCGCCGACAGTTACGCGAAGCGAGCACTCGTGCAAAGCTGTTTCTGCAATGTCAGCCTCAGAACCTGCTTCTGGCTCAGTTTTCAGGACCCTGTTAGATGGGTTGACCCGCTTTTTCCGATGCCAGTTCTGTCCTGCGTGGTCGATCATTACCACCAAATCGTCGTCAATACGCATGTACGGCGCTTCCATACTACCTACGCAGAGTACTTCAACGAGAAATCGACGCGTGCGCTGGCCGATTACTTTTTCGAAAAGATCTACACGCTTGAGGGAAAATCAGAGCGGGACGAGCTGGCAGTGAAAACCTACAACCGGTTCAAGGGCATGCTCTCGGAAAAAAGCCGTGAGCGCATCGAAAACCTCCTGTTGCTCAATGAGATTACCGACGAACTCGACAGCCAGATGGCAGACGTGATCCGTAAGGACAAGAAGTACATCGTCAAACATGACGGCATCGAACACGTTGATCTGAAGAAGGTCCACATGCTCTACCGCAAAGCCAGCGACCCGGAAGCGCGTATCAGGCAGCTGCAGCTGATTATTCTCAACCTCGAGTCGTTTTTTGAACTGAGCAAACACCCGCTCGCAGGCGTGGTCATGCGCCCGGTATCGCTTGCTGCCCGCACCGTCGGCGCGATCAAACTCTACCGCATATTTGAAGAGGGATATAACGCCACCAAGCCTGTCTCCAAAGATGTCTTTTTCGAGTTCACGCAGTACGTGCGCGGCCACGAAACCCAGTTCCTTGAAAAGGCCTACAAGCGCCATATACACCTGTTATGAATCCTGTAAAACTTGAGCTCGTCAAAGAACGGCACGATGCTGCGGGTTATGTCCATACACTGTTCGCGCGGCCGGCGGGTTTTGAGTATCTTCCTGGGCAATACCTGGCCATCACTGCAGAAGGTGAAGACAAGGCGCGCTACCTGGCGCTGGCCTCGCACGGCAGCGAAGCGCACCTGCTGCTGCTCAGCCGACACAGTTACGAGGGTAAATCCGCGAGTACATCGGCTCCGCAAGGCAAAGGGTTCGCCTGTGACTTCTCGGCACCCAGACCCCTGCTCTTCATCACTCACGGCGCAGGCATTTCTGCGCTGAGACCGGCGATACTAGAACGGCGCGCACGCGGTTTCACCACCGATACACTGCTCTTCGGCGTGGCCGACGAAGAGCATGAACCCGATCTCGATGTTCTAAAAAATGATTTTCCGCTGCGGCAGCTGCGTGCCTATTCGCGCACGGGTGATCACCAGCGCGTGCAGCAGGTATTGCCGGCGATCAATGCCAACGATTTTGCCGCCGTACTGCTTATCGGCGGCAAAGAGATGATGAGCGATGTGAAGCAGGTGCTTGCCACGCAGAGTTTTCCTGCAGAACGCATCTACTCCAATTTTTGACAGTTGGGGCAGAAATAGGTCGCGCGGTTCGACTGCATAATTTTCTTTATTGTGGCAGAGCAGCGCCGGCATTTTTCACCCTCGCGCGAGTAGACCAAAAACTGTTTCTGGTAGTAACCGGTGCTGAACTTTTCTTCGCCGGGCAGCGCATAGACAAAGTCAGAAATGCTGCTACCCTTCGCCTCAATCGCCTTCTGCAGTACCTTACGCGTCGCGGTGAAGATGCGCTTCAGTTCACCGTCACTTAGCCCCGAAGCCATGCGCGTGGGATTAACCCCGGCGGAAAAAAGTATCTCCGAAGCGTAGATGTTGCCGATGCCGCTCAGTATCTTCTGGTCGAGCAGGACATTCTTGATCGGTGAACGGCTGCGCAGAATTCTTTCACCTGCTTTCGTAATATCTTTGGCAAGGGCGTCTATACCCGCCGGTAGAGCATGCACGGCTTTTTGCCCGGTCAGGATAAAACCAAAGCGGCGCACATCGATATACACGAGCCGGTCGCGTGAGAAAATAAACTCCACCTTGCTGTAAGCATTCTTCGCGGCATTGAGCAACAGTCGCCCCGTCATGCCGAGGTGGATAACCATCACACCGGGCTCATCTGCTTCGGCAGAGAAATTGAACACCAGGTATTTGCCAGCACGGTCAATTTTTTGCAGCACCCTGCCCGTCAGATCAGTAAACTGCGCTGCCCGCACCGGGTAACGCAGCCGTCCATCCACAACTTTGACCTGTTGCAGTGTCTGCCCCTCGGTAGCGAGCAGCGAACGTCGGACTGTCTCCACTTCGGGCAGTTCGGGCATGGGCCAGTACCGGGCGCCGTGTCAGGCAGAAACGCGAATTTGAAAGAGATGGGGTGAGCGGCTGGTCGCGTACGCGACCGGCCGCTTCCCCTAACCTTGTCCATAGATTGCCTGCAACTTACGTAGCCGAAGCGAAAGGTGTTTGATAAATTACCCGGACATTTATGTGGCTGCGTTTTATCCTGATAGCTGCCCTCGGCACCTGCGCACTCCCCCAGGCTCTTATTGCGGCCCCGGAGAAAAAGAAGGTCGTCGCTCCCGCTGAACTCGCCGCGCCACTCGTCCAGCAAACCGAAGAAGCCCCGGAAAAGTTTCGCCCCTGGCCCTTGGTCGCTTCGATCTTTCCAGGCGTCATTCTGCATGGTTCGGGACAATATGTCGCGGGCAACTATAAGGCTGCGCGCGACCTGATCATTACAGAAGGTGTTTCGATCATCCTCGTATTTGCCGTGGGTGCGCCGGCATTTGCTACCGGTAATGCTGCGGTGCTCGTGCCGGGCGTGTACACCATCGGCTTTGTAGGAGTTACCCACTTCTTCACCAGCTGGGCCGCAGATTTCTATGGCTCGAGCGGGTTGAACCTGATTTCGTCGCCGCTGGTACACCCGCACCAGCGTACCTGGATTGCCGCGGGTATCATCCGGCAGGACGACACGGAATCGGACATCTACGGCCTCTACCGCTTCGACGGAAAGTTCGCGCGCGAAAACTGGTACGTGCGCGGCCTTTTCGATATCGAAGAAAAGCGCATGTACCAGAATTTCGGCCTCGACACGGGATACCGTGTGCTGCGGCCCAAATGGGCTGATCTTTATACCAGCTTCGAGGGGCGGCACGAGAGATCTGCCGAAGGTTTCTCGCTGACCTCGCTGAATGCGCTGGCAGAATTCACGCTCTACCCGGAGAACCTGACTTCTTATTATGCAAAGAGCCTGCGCGGCATCGGCATCTTCACGACCGTGGGTATCGGCCGGCAGTACATTCACCTGCGCGACACGCCCGACTTCCGCAAAGATGCACACTTCGCGAACCTCGTGCTGATGCACGGCGTGCGCTTTCGCGCGACACGCTTCACCGAGTTTTCCAGCGCCTTCAATTTTCGCAAGGACAACATACTCGGCGGAGCGAGTATCCTGGGTGGTACCTTCGTGCACCAGATGGAAGTTTTTATCGGTAACTTTTTTACCCGCATCACTTTTGAGCACGGCCGAGGTTACCGGCTGTTTGCTCTTGCAGGAGTTAACTGGTGAAACAGCAAAACCCTTCGGGCAATTACCGGTACCTGGTACTGGCACTACTCTTACCTTTTGCGGGCTGCCTCGCCAACCCACAGGCTGAACGTTTTGATCTGAACCAGTCTGTTGGAAAAATCACGGTAAGCGATGTTGATATCCAGGTAAAATTCGCGCCGGTGGCACTCGTCGGCAATGTGATCGAAGCGAGGGCGCAGAGACCCACACTAGAGGTCAGCTTTGTCTCGCGCAATAGCTCCCCCGTTACCCTGAATTTCAAGCTGAAGAATATGCGCCACGATGCGCTGCCGACAGACGGTGGGTTCGGTACAATCACTGCCGGCGAGAAGCCAGGTATTGTCAACTGGTCAGTACCGATCGCTGCAGGCGAAACACGCAACGTAACTGTCGCCAACTTCACCGGCGGCGGTGCCTACCGCTTTGGCGTCGTGGGCGACCTGCATTACCGCGATTCGACTGCCAGCCGCATTGCCGAAAGCGCGCGCTCGCGTGGCCTCGACTTTTTTCTGCTGGTCGGTGACTTCGTGAACCAACCAAACAGCGACGAGTACAGCTGGGCGCTGGCGCTGTCAGATAAATTTGCCGGCCCGGTGTATACCGCCTACGGCAACCACGAGGGCTTTCGCGAGGGGTACATGAATTTCTACCGGGGTCTGTTTGGTACAACCAACTACGCTTTTACCCACAAAGGAGATTTTTTCCTGGTACTCGATTCGGCAGACCAGAGCATCAGCCGCGAGGTCTACCGCTACGCTGAAAGCGAGCTCAACGAGTCCGGTTCGGCGCTCAAGATGATGTTTATGCACGTACCTCCGTTCGATGAATTCGGTATGCGCAACAACAGCTTCAACTCGCGTTTCCAGGCGGCGCGTTTCCTGAACATGGCGCTCGACAAGGGTGTGGATATTGTTTTTGCCGGGCATATCCACACCTACCAGGAATTCTGGGTTGATGCAATACGTAACGTCATCGTCGGTACCGGCGGCGGACGCCCCGAGCAGTTCGATGGTATCGGCATCCGCTACGTCATTCTGCACTCCGACGGGGCCGGTAACTACCAGCTCGAGACAGTCGACCTGGGCGATGACTGACCAAAAGGATTGTTTCCTCTTTTCAGGCCGAACGCATTTGCGTAATTTACCGCTATGTTCGACCTGTTTAACCCCACCGACGATCACAAATCACTGCGCGAGCTGACGCACGACCTGGCCAAGGGCGTGCTGGAGCCGCAGGTCAAAGAATACGACGACAAAGAGATACTGAACGAAGCATTGCTCAGGAAAATGGGCAGTGAATACAGCCTGTTTGGTATCACCGTGCCAGCCGAAGCCGGCGGTCACGGCCTCGACGCCACAGCCTCGGTCATCGTGCATGAAGAACTCAGCTACAGCGACGCCGCTTTTACACTGAGTTACCTGGCACACGAAGTCCTGTTCGTGAATAACCTTTATCATTCTGCTCAACCCGGCCTGCGTGAACGCTACCTCTCGCAGGTACTCGACGGTTCAGCGCTCGCGGGTATGGCGATGTCAGAACCTGCAGCCGGTACCGACGTGCTGGGCCTCACAACCGTGGCTGAAAAAAAGGGCGACCGCTATATACTCAACGGTGTTAAGCAGTGGATTACCAACGGTAACTGCGGCAGCTACTTCATCGTCTATGCACGCACCGAAAAAGGTAACCGCTCGGCAATTTCGAGCTTTGTCGTTGAGAAAAACTTCAAGGGTTTCAGCGTAGGCAAGAAAGAAATCAAGATGGGCATGAAACAATCGCCCACCTGCCAGCTGGTGTTTGAAGACGTTGAAGTCCCCGCGGAGAACCTGATCGGCAAAGAAAGCGGCGCACTGAAGCACATGATGCGCAACCTGGAAATCGAACGCCTGACGCTCGCGGCAATGTCGCTCGGCATCGCGCGCCGCGCGATCGACGAAATGGTGCGTTATGCGTCTGTCGACCGCATGGCGTTCGGCAAGCACCTTGCAGATTTTGGCCAGATACAGCAGCTGATCGCCGAATCTTACGCGCGCTATCGCGCCAGCCGCGCTCTGGTTTACGAGACCGCACTGCGCGTGAACCCGGAATCACGCGAGAGCCTTTCAGCCGCGGCGGCGAAACTTTCTGCGACGCAGATGGCAGAATTTGTCGCTCGCGCAGCGATCCAGGTGTTCGGCGGTTATGGTTATACACGCGAGTACCCGGTAGAGAAATTGCTGCGTGATGCGATTCTGCTTTCGATCGGCGGCGGCACCAACGAAGCGATGCAGAAAAACATCATGAAAGACCTGAGGGATTCCCTGAAGTGAACCGGGTTTTCCTTGCGCTGCTGCTCTGTGCGTGCGCCACGCGCGCCGCAGAGCGGCCCTACCTTTCATCAGGGGCGCACTGGAAGCTCGTAACGCAGCTGACCTGCAAGGTCGAAGCTGAAGACGAAAAGAAAATTGTGCCGCGCGCATACCGCTACGGCACCTCGGCCAAGAACCGTCCACTCATTGCGCACATCGTTGAACCGGCACCGGGCGGAGCCGAAGATGCCGATAACATCTACATCATCGGTGCACAGCACGGCGATGAGCGCAATACCAAACGCGTACTCGAATACCTGCTGCGTGAAATCCGGCTTATGAGCCGCGATTACCGCAATGACCACCGCATTATCGTGATTCCCAACTATAATCCCGATGGTTACGCGCGCAACCAGCGCGTGTCGGCGACAGGCGTCGATCTCAACCGCGATTTTCCTTCGTCTGACGGCGATGAAGAGAACCCGAAGGCCGTCGAAACGCAGGCTTTCATGCGCCTCATGCGCAAGTACCCACCATATGTAATCTATAACCTGCACCAGCCGTTCCGCGTGGTATTGTTCTACCCAGGCGATGAAGAGATCGCAAAACCTTTCGCACAGCTTTCCGATTACCCGCTTGGGCAGGGCGTGGGGTACCCGACTCCCGGGTCGCTCGGCACCTACGGCCGCGAAAAGAAAATTCCGGTTGTCACGGTTGAACTCTCGCGGTCGATGAAACCTGCGATGGCCCCTTTTATCTTTGAAGAGGTGCGCCTGGCGCTCTTTAACGCCGCCTTCGGCTGTATTCCTAAACAGGCGCATCGTTCGCGTATCGAAAAATATCTCGCCGAGTAGGAGCCAAACCCTGCTGCGCAAAAAGAACTCCCTTCGCTTTACCCTGCGGCAGCGCGGGGCAATCATTCTGATTACAACCACCCTGATACTGACCCTGACGGCATCGGTGGCACTCGTTTACGTCCGGTTTGCGCTCAACGAATACCGCGCGGTTACCACCACCGCTTCGCGGGAGCGCACGCTGCAGCTGGCGCAGAGCGGGCTCGAAACCGGCAACCTGCTGCTGACGCGCATTCCACTCGATTCGCTCTATGAATTCGGTATCTTCACTATTGCGCCTACAATTCCGCTCGGTGGCGGCACCGTCACGCTGTCACTGAGCGAAGAGACCGGTAAACTGAACGTTAACCGCCTCGTGCGCATGTTTGAAGACCAGACCGACGAACGCCACTTCGAGTACTTCCAGCGGCTTTCCGTCGCGCTCGGTATCCCCGTCGACCTATGGCACGCGGTGGTCGACTACATCGACGAGAATAACACGCCGATGCCGCGCGGCGCTGAGCGCGACGACTATGAAAGACTAATGCCGCCACGGCGCATCAAGAACGGGAGGATGCAGACTATTGAAGAGCTCCTTTTTGTGCCAGGCTTTGACGCGCGCCTGCTCTATGAAGACCTGCGCTCCCTCGACAAGAAAAAGAACCAGGCAACCGCTGGCCTGAGCGACCTCGAAAAGGCGACGCTCACGCCCGAGGACTACATTCTCGCCAACAACATTACCACACACCTCGTCTACAATGCCGATACCTCGACCGACCAGATTAACATCAACTCGGCGCCCTACCATGTGATTCTTTCGCTTTCGGAGTTCATGACCCCGGCTGCCGCCCGCAAGATCATCGCCGAGCGCATCAAGCGTAACGGGCGATTCAAGAGCCGCGATGAAATTGCCAGCCTGCCCGAAATGCAGATAAAAACCCGTGGTAACCTGTCTTTATTCCAGGAAATTCTCGACCGCGTCACCACCGACAACCAACTGTATAAGATTGTTGCCGATGCGTCGATGGATTCGCAGACGGCGCAAGTGATGGGTATTCTTGATCCGAACGCGAAACGCCTGGTATTTTATTCCGAGTAACCATGGCCCGCACGCCCGTCGTCATCGAAATCAATAACTACGAAGTAAAAGGCCTCGCCTTTCGCAGCGGCATCGCCGGGCGTTCGTTTTTCCAGGCCGAGACCATGGTGCTCAACCCCAAGGAAAGCATTCCGGCGCAGGTCGCGGCATTTGTCGCCGAACGCTACCCGGGGGCCATCGGCGTCCACTTTAACGTACCATACGAAAGCCTGATCACGCGCGAACTGAGCTTTCCTTTCGCAGACCGCCGCAAGGTGCGGGAGGTACTGCCGTTTGAACTCGAACCGCTTATACCGCATGACCTGCAGGACGTCGTCTACGACAGTTACCTGACCACCAACCTCGCGAACCAGTCGACCCGGGCCATCGTTGCCGGCTCGCGCAAAGATACGCTGATACGCTACCTCGACGAATTCAGGCAGCGCCAGGTGACGGTACTCGGTATCTACACGCCGCACGACGCGCTCTACCGGCTGCATCCTTTTACCGGGCTCGAGTCGTGCATCATGCTGCACGTTTCGCGCATGGTGTCGATCATCGTGATTGTGCTGGCAGGCGAATGGCGCTTTGCGCGCGTGATGCCCGTCGGGTATGACTGGCTGATTGCGCGCCTCAAGGGCAAATGGAAAAGTGATGTGGCGGATATCCACCGCATTCTGCTCGCCCTACCCGCCTCGCTCGACCCAAGCCCCGACCTCGAGGCCTTCAAGAAGACGCACAAGATTAGCAAAGACCGTTTCAAATCGCTGCAGGACTCGATCCATGATTTCACGCAGCTGATCAGCCGCGAGCTCGAGGTTTCGCTCCGCAATCTGCAGATTGACCAGGAAGGCGATGCAGCCCAGGTCAAACCCGAACAGGAAAATGCAGAGAGCAAGCCGCTGAACCCCTCGGAGCTGCCGGTTTCGCTCAGCTCTGATCTCAACAATGCGATGGTAATTGAGAACGCGCTCGCACGCGGCCTCAACCACGAAGTAGTTCCATTTCCCTACGAACGTACCCCTCTGGCACTGCTCGACCGCGAACACCTTGTGACGATGGGTGGCGCGTATTCGCAGACGGTCTCAGGAAAAATGAACCTGCTGAAAGACGAGCTGCGCAAGTGGGTGGTCAGCTCGCAGGCAGGCGCGTCGCGCATCGTGCTCGCACTGGCTGCAGCTGCTGTGGTGATTTTCAGCCTGTCATTTTTTATCGACCTGCGCCGCCGCAGCCAGCAACTCAAAGAGTGGGAAGACCGCCAGGCGAAGGTCTTCCAGCAGTTTTTTCCTGGCACGCAGCTGCCTGACAATGTTTCTGCACTGAGTTATGCAGCGGAGCTCGTGCGCAAGGAAAAACAGAAGACCGAGATTATCGAGGTATTTCTCAAGGCACCAAGACTTTCAGCCGTACTCGTGCAGCTGCACCAGAATATTTCTACCGAAGCCGGGCTCGAGATCACGTCGTTTTATTACAGCGACCGCGGCGTAGAAATCAACGGGCTAGTGCCTGATTTTGCCAAACTCGAAGATATCAAACGCTCGCTCGGCAAAGCATCGCTGCTGACTGCAGTCGAATCGAAGAATGAAAACTCCACACCGGGGCCCGGCGGGCAGAACCGTATCAAGTTTACGCTGTTCTGCAAAGTTAAAAAGACCGAAGGCCAGACGCAGTAGTACATGAAAAAATTCTGGGAATCACTCAACCCGCGCGAGCGCACCTACCTGATGATACTCGGGGTTTTTGCGCTTTTTCTCGGGGTATTTTTTGCCGGGCGGAGCTTCGCCGCTTACATGACAGACCTGCGCGAACGCACTGACTCCGCAGAGCGCGACACTGTGCAGATCGAGAACCTGGGCCGGCAGTTCCAGGTACTGCAGGCGATGAAAACCGGCGACTCGCAGCAGCTCGACAACATGCTTTCGAGTATTGAAACCATGCTCAAGAATATCGGGCTGCGGGAAAAAGTGGGCAGCCTGACCCCCACCGATACCATCGTGCAGGAAAAATACCTGAAGCGCGAGGTTAAGGTCTCGATCAAAGAGAGCCCTGCGAACCTGGTGCTCGACTTTATCCGGCAGGTAGAACAGAGCGTGCAGACGCTTTACAAGGTAGAAAGTTTCAGCTACCGGCCGGTGCTCAAGAAACCCGGCATCTACGACTTCACTGTGCAGATTTCCGGCTTCCAGAGAAAGCAATGACCGAAAACGAAAACACTGAAGATTTACAGACGCCGGCGCCGCCGCCCGAACCCGAGCGCACCTGGCAGAGCACCCTCAAGCGTTTTGCTCCCGTTCTTGCAGGCCTCGCGGCCTTCCTGGTCGGCCTCGTCTGGTTTGCCCCGCTCGAGGCTTATACAATCCTGGCGCTGCGCCAGCTCGCAGCTTCTGGATACCATGTTGAGGTCGGCGATCTGTCGATTTCTGCCTTCGGCCGCTACAAGGTTGAAAGCCTGAAAATACCTCTCGCGGGTGACGGGGACAAGCAGGGCAACCTGAAAATTGCCGAAGCCAAGGGACGCGTGGCCCTGCTTTCGGCTTTGCTGGGCGACAAATACGATCTGACGACCGAAGCCGTCATACTCTCGTTTGCCAAGGGCGATTTTGCGCTGAAAATAGATTCGCTCGAAATCAAGAGCCTGCTCGAACAGACAAAATCCGGCGGTACAGGCAAGCTGCTCAACGGCACAGTAAGTATAGAAGCCGAATCGGCGCAGGTCACCTACAAAGAAAATCGTTTCCTGAAAGAAGAAATCGTCCTGCCCTTTCTCAAGATCGTGCTCAAAGCCCGCGCACAGCAGAACCAGGTAGCGATTGAAACAGGCGAGGCTATGGGCCGGCTGGTCAACGCGCAGATTCGCGGCTCGCTGAATTTAGGCCCACAGACGGAGCTCAATCTGAACCTGGTCATTAAACCGACAGAAGAATTCTACCAGAAATACCAGGACAAAGACCCGAAAACGCTGCTGAAGTTTGCCAACGTGCTGCAGGACGACGGCCGTATTGAATTTAATATCAAGGGTACTGTCGCGCAACCAGTGGTGGAGCCCGTGACGGCCGTCGCGGTGAAGCCACCTACTGCGCCGTGATGCTTAGCGCGGCGCTGCCGGCGCTGTTTTTTCAGCCTTCGGCTTCTTGCCCGGCTTTGCCGGCATAATCACCAGGGGTTGCCAGCCGCGCAGTTCGAAAGCGTTCGTATAATGCCGCAGTGAGCGCAGGTACAGGTGCGCGCTGTAAGAGAAATTGCGGCTATTGTACGCGGCCAGTGCACGCACTTCTTCCTGTTTACCGACCTCTACCGTTGAGAGAACTTTTTCGCGTAACGCCGTATTCGCAAACGCTTCGCTGCTGCGCTCGTTGTAGGCAGCCTGGTGTTTGTCTACCAGCGCTCGCAGTATATCTGCCACTGCCTGGAACTCTACCTGGAACTTTTCGTAGACGTTCTGCACCTGGCGCAAAGCAGCGTTCCGTTCGGTATGTTTGGCTTCTTTGTACGCGGTAAGGCTGCGCTCAAAGTTTTCTATCTGCATTTCAATCGGGGTCTGCCGCTGTGCAACCAACCCCGTCTCAAGAAAATGCCTGAGTTCTTTGCTGTTCTGTGCGCCCTTCAGCCGCAGCTTCTGGATATCCAGCGGCCCGGCAAAGGTGGCGGTGATGGGCATAAAGAGGGCGGCTAATGCCGCCACCGTAAACACGTAACGTGCTCTGGTCACGGTTATTTCTTGGCAGGGGCAGGTTCGGTCTTGGCCGGCTCCGCCTTTTTTACCTCGGGCTGATCTTTTGCAGGAAATTCAGGATCACGCGCACGCTTTTCAGGGCGTTTCGTCTGCAGTTCTTTGAAAGAATCTTTCAGCAGGGACTTTTTCTGGCCTGAGATGAGACCATAGTTATCATCGTGGTGCAGAAAGAAGTTCATCGCGTCGCTATACAGCTTGCGGTTCATCTGGTTAACCAGGTTATTCTTCACGCGCTCATAATCGCGGATATTCTCGCGGTCATCTTTGTTGCGCGCATCGTCCCACGTCTGGGTCTGGTAATCAACCTTGTCTTCAATCGGTGTTTTACTTTCGATCAGCGACAAAAAGGCAAAACGTTTCGCTCGACGCGCGCGTTTGATACCATCGATGTAGTACCGGATCTTGTTCGAAAAAAGAAACCGGTTATAGTTGTAACCCATGTCGCGGAACTGGCGCGCCACTTCGACATCGCGGTAACCCAGCTGCAGAAAATGCGCTGACTTCCGGTCTTTCGACTGGATAATGATCGGCGCGTTGAGGTCGAGCAGCGTGCGCGAATCTTCTATATAACGTTTCTGCAGTACATCATAGAACAGGTCGAGCAGGATCTCCTGGCTAAGACGGATTTCCTTAAAGGCATCAACGTAGTTGCTTTCCAGGTAGTAGAGGTTCGCGTTAAAATTGTGCTGGTTTGCTTGCTTGAGCGATTTTTCATTCTCCGGGGAGCCAAAATTCGAGACGCTGACGTTGGCAAATTCGATGAAATAGCGGTTTTCCCGGAGGATTTTTTCGACAAACCCCTGGTCCGGCGCGGCGGCCTGCACGGCCGGCGAACCGAGGATAATAACAAAGAGCAGCGCCTTGAATGGCAACGTCTTTATATGCTTAAATGAGCGCATTTTCCTCTCTTTAACGGGCATAACGCGCAGACACAGGTTGCCGGAACAACCCCGTCGCACGGGACACCCACTTGTATATCGGACACCTTCGCCCCTGCTTCAAGCAAAAAATGAGACAGAACAAGGTGGGAGCCTAACAGGCTGCTGAAAAGGAGCCAGAACCTGCTAAACTACCCCATGGCGGGGTAGCTTCTGCTTCAGGCTATGGAGGTTCTTCTCGGTCAGGCGGATAAACCGGGCCCCTGCCCTGAACCGGCGATTCTGTGAATTGTTGTCAACCCAGACAATCTGTACTGGCAGCTCTATCGGTTCGGCGTCGACATTCAGGTGCAGGCTCATCAGGTCGCCGGGGTGTGCGGCGTCATCGAGCTCAAAAGAGATACCTTCAATCGAAACATCCTGCGACAGGGTCTTGCCCTGCTCTCCCAAGGGACGTGAAATCGAAAGCTCCCACTCGAGAGGATAGCGGATATGACGTCGCTTGTTGCGCGAGTAGCAGATGACGCGGTTCTTACCCGAATACTTGGCAAAATAGAGCATCTGGTCTGCCCGGTCGATCAGGTCTTCGGTAGATTGCGCGTCGAGCGGAAAGGTGGCAAGGCCCCCGCTCAGGCTCAGCTCGGTCGAAGCAATCTTGAGCTTTGCAAATTCGCTGCGTATCTTTTCGCTGACAACTTCGGCACCCTCTGGCCCTGTTTCGGGCAGGATGACGGCAAACTCTTCACCGCCGATACGGCAGGCCGTGTCTTCGCCACGAATGGATTTTTTGAGCAACTTGCCCAGCGCCGAGATGACCGCGTCGCCGGTCGTATGCCCGTGCGTGTCGTTAATGCGCTTGAAGTTGTCGATATCGAGAATCAGCAATGAAAATTCACGCTTATGACGCTGCGCCTGTTTGCATTCACGCTCGATTGCCCCGTCAAAGAAGCGCCGGTTGAAGACGCCGGTCAATTCGTCGATCGCGGCCTGTCTCGCCGTCTCAGCGTAGACGTGAATTTCGATTACCTTCGGGTTCTTGATATCGCGGCTTTCGTTTACAAAGTAGTCGAGCATTGCCACCCGGAAGCCGGTCTTGCGCCCAAGCTTTGATTCGATCAGATCACGGTGCCTGAGAATTGCCTGCCAGGACTTGCGTGCCTCTGCAGGGGCGAGACGCAAATGGCACATGACATGCAGCAGCCGGGCATAGATATTCTTCTCACCCGCTTCATAGAGTTCTTCGACGGTCTGCAGTATCTGCTCTTCACTCTGCTCATCGTCGCAAAAAATGCGGTTGATGAGGTCTAGCTCTCCCTGGATGCCTGACGAGACGCGCATGCCTTTCAGCATGCGACCGATACGGGGTGTAAAGGCGAAACCCGTTTTACCGCTTTGACTGCTGCTTGAGCCATTCAAGCATTTCGGGAGTGATCGTAACGTCGGGATTCTGAGCCTGCCATTCAGCGAGATCGACTTCTTCCGGTTCGGGTACGTCATGGAATGTCGCGCGCAGCAGGCGCAGGAAAATGAATACCGACACAGAGCTGATAAAGCCCGCGATGACATAAGCTAAGGGCTTCACCAGCGTCGATTGCCCCAAGAGGTAGTGCGCCAGTATGCCGGCATCTGTGCGCATGACGTCGCCGCGGATAAAATCATTGAGATCATAGAGCGAATAGAGCGAGGTCAGGCCACCAAGGAAGAACAGGATGAAGTGATTGAAACGCGGGTAAATGAAGGCGCTGACGGTGAGCACGAGCCCCCATGAGCCGCTAATCAGGTATTTCAGCATCTTGTCCGATTGGCGCGGCGTTTCGCCGTCGGGAAAAAAACCGAAAAAGATCACCGTCAAACCGACGATGACGGAAACAGAGCGTATCCAGCGGCCGGTGAGCGAAGCGCGCAGCATCAGGTAGCCCCAGATAATGCTGCCTATATACCCGGCCAGCGCGATGATGACAAAAACTCCCTCGCCACCCCGTGCGTACGTGGCACCGGATTCATCCCACTCGATCGAGATCGAGTGCAATTGACCGCCCGTTGCTATGGTTGCAATCGCGTGCGAGGTCTCGTGTAAAAAAACCACGAACAGCTTGAAAGGTTTCAGGAGCGCAGAGTCCCAGAAGAAGATCAGCAAAACCGTAAGCACGGTCAGCGCGATGAGCCTGAGGATAACAGTCCGCATGATCAGAATGCCGCGTAGACCATACCGGCCATGAACTGAAAACGCAAGTGCAGCAGGTCACCCACTGAATACGTATGCTGCCGGCCAGGAATCACATTGATACCCACAACAGCCGTGATCACGGCGTTCAGATTTTCACTCAGCTTCGGGCGCACCTGCAGCGCCGCATCGATGAACAGGTGATTGTAGCTCGACTCGGGCACTGGCTGAGAATCCAGATACATGCGGGTTTCTGTCAGATGCGTCAGGCCTGCCCCCAGCGCGAGCAGTTTATCGAGCCGGTAGAAAGCATGTGCATAGGCGGGCACATGCCACTGCACGCGGTTTTCCATGCTCTGCGATAGCCCATTGACGCGCAGCCCCATCAGCCGCATGAGACCGACACCGCCATGAAAATAGACATCAGCCAGGTGGTATTCAGCAGTGACAGATCCACCCAGCGCAGAATAACTCACCGAGTACTCGCCCTTACTGCGGTCGAGCCCCTCTTCTGAATGTCCGGCCACTGAAATTTCCCCGCCGAGAAACACCGGGCGCGGCACGGGCTTGGACTCGGCCGGATCGACAAAAAACTCCGCAGCCAATGCGGTGGGCAGAAAAAGCAGGGCCAGCACAAGCAAGCGCTGGCTCGAAAGAGTCGCTGATTCTACAACGCGCAACAGCTTCACTTCATGACCTGCACGATACCGTCAATATTTCGTTACCGTCGCTGGTAATCAAAACATCATCTTCAATGCGAATGCCGATACCACGCACCTCGGGAGCAAGAAAATCATACTCAGGGGGGAAATAAAGTCCCGGTTCAACCGTGATGACCATTCCGGGTTCGAGCATCCTGCTTTTTCCTGCTATATGATAATCGCCGACATCGTGTACGTCGAGGCCAAGAAAGTGCGAAGTCCTGTGCATGTAAAAATATGTATGATAATCGTGCTCGGCAACCTGCTCCCTGCTTTTGAGGGAGACCAGGCGGTTACGGTCCTCGTTACCCGCACTGCGGTCGGGAACGCGCTCGAAGAGCCCGAGACGCAGTAACCCGTCGCAGAGGACATCGACGGCTTTCTGGTGCACGGCCTCAATGGTATTACCGGGGCGGGAATGTGCAATAGCCGCCTTCTGCGCCGCGAGCACAACGTCGTAGAGGTCGCGCCGCACTGCTGACGCGCGGGAAAAACCTCCGACCGGCGTCGTGCGGGTGATGTCGGAGGCGTAACCTTCAAGCTCAGCGCCGGCATCGATCAATATAAAATCTCCCGGTTGTGCGCGGTCCGCTGTGCCCTCGTAGTGCAGAACCGTCGCGTTCGCACCGGCGGCGACAATCGACGGGTAAGCGAGCTGGTCTGCCCCCTGCCGCATGAACTCGTGTTCAATGAGCGCCTTCACGGCGTACTCACTCACCTCACCCCTGGCTAAAACGATATAGTCCTGCGCGGCGTTATGCGCCGCGGCAGATATGGCGGCCGCACGGCGCATGACCGCAATGTCATGGTTATCTTTGATGAGGCGCAGCGGCGCCAGTACATCGTATGCACGCGTAATCGTTCGCGGGGCATAGATACCTTTGCGGGCATACTGCGCCATTTCAGCCAACTGCGCCAGCACGCGCTTATCGCCTTCCGCATCGACGCCAAAATCGTAATAAAGCACCTGGCGGCCACGCGCCAGTTCTGCGAGTTTTTTCTGCCAGTCATTTGCCGCGCTGACCGTGACGCTGAAAGGAGCGTCGGCAAAACGCTCCAGGAAAAACTCATGCCCGCGCACCTTACCAGTCCAGCGCTCACGTTCGGGATCGCTGGTGCGCGCGCAGATGTGCAGCGCGTCTCCGGTGACGAAGAGCGAAAGCTCCTCTTCGTTTACGCCGGTCAGGTACAGGGTATCGGAGTGCGCCCGGTAACGGTACTGAGTGTCGCGGTTGCGTATACGCCCGCTGGCAGCAGGCATAAAAAGCAGCGAATTCGGCTGCATATGCTGCTGCAGCCTCTTTACCCGTTCGGCGAATATTGTCATCATTCTCGTGCGCAGGGTCAGCGGGGGAGCTGCTGCGTCATCTCTTTTGGACTGGTGCGAATCGACATGACAGCTCCGGCGGAAACTGGGATTCGGCAACCTGACTCTCAGCTGAGCGCGCATGGACATTCTCGACCGCTACATTTTCCGCAATTTCCTGAAAGCCTTTGCCGGTACCCTGTTGCTGCTGGTCGGCGTCTCGGTCATCGTGAAGATTCTTGATTCGCTCAAGGATTTCACGGATAACCAGCACGGGGTTGGGCTCCTGCTCGAATACTACCTGGTAGTAACACCCTCATTCGTTACGTACATCGTGCCCCCAGCTCTCATGTTTGCGACTGCGTTCACGATTTCGAATTTTAACCGGAATTTCGAGATTACCGTGATGCTCGCCGCTGGGCGTTCATTTCGGCGCATCCTGCGGCCAATACTCATTTTCACTGCCCTGTTCTCGGTGGCCTTCTTTGCCTTCAACGAATATGTCGCCTTTCCTTCTGCCTACAGGGCCGTCGACATCAGCTACCAGCTGCGCAACAAGGGAGAAGATGCGCGACTGCGAAAATACGATAAGAGCGGCGACATGACGCTCCGGTTCGGCAACCGCTACTACACAATCGGCCACGGAGCCTGGTACCGCCGTGAACTTGTTGGCTTTCACCTGCTCGAAATTTCGCAACAGGGCAGTATTGCACGTATCGTCGAAGCAGACAGTGCGACCGTCGAAAACCATGAAACACGGCAATGGTTAATGAAGAATGTGCGCATCACGCGCTTCAATGAGCAGGGTCTGTACACGGGCACCGATTCACACGAGGTGCTGGCAGTCGAACTCTCTGAGAACCTCCGCGCTTTCCAGAACTTCTATGTTGAGATGGACTCTGAAGAACGTTCGCTTTTCGACGCTTTCCGCATCTACCAAAAACGGAAACAGTCAGGCGGCTCGTACGAGGTATTCCTGACCGAGGTATTCTGGCATATAGGTTACCCGCTGGTTTGCCTCTTCATCGTTTTCATTGGTGGTATGCTCGGCGGAAAGCTGAAGAAAGGAGGCGTACCGGTCAGCATCGCGGTATCGATGCTCTTCACCCTCGGCTATTTCTTCTTCATGTATTTTGGCACTGCCTTTGGCGACAGTGGTACCCTGCCCCCTTTCATCGCCGGCAACCTCGCAAACCTGGTAGCCGGCAGCCTTTCCACCTGGATCTATTTCCGACTCGACTACTAATCCTATAACACTGCATTACCCGGAGAAGCTTATGAAAGCCTTTTACACACGCCATCCTCTGCTCGTCATACTGGCGGCCGCTTTTTTGCTCAGAACTGCTGCAGCTTTTTACAACTACACTCCCACTGCAGAAGATGACTATGCCAACATCATCGAACCGGCGCTGAAGCACTTCCAGACC
Organism: Turneriella sp.; assembly: GCA_046346875.1. Classification (GTDB taxonomy): domain Bacteria; phylum Spirochaetota; class Leptospiria; order Turneriellales; family Turneriellaceae; genus Turneriella. The sequence continues at coordinate 237,639 of JAXMHG010000003.1, forward strand.
GGCGCAGCGATCACTACCGAACTCTACCGGTTGCCCGCATTGCCCAAGGTGTTTTTTGCCTTCCTGTTGCCACTCAAGGCGGCCGGTGTCGCAGACACCACCTTACTGGTTTCGTGGGGGCTCTTTTGCCTTGGTCTCATTTCTTTAGCGGGAGTTTGGGCGTTCTACCAGCTTGCCCGCCACGTTGTTCCTGGCTGGGAAAACACCGCTGGCTGGCTTTACGCCGGGCATTTCCTGCTGCCATTTTTTTCCACACGGGCCTTTCAGGAAAGCCTGACGCTCACAACCGTGCCGCTGGCGCTGTATTTCCTCTGGTATCCCGATCGGCCGGTAAACCGCCTGTTTTTCGCGGGGCTTTTTCTGGGGCTAACCGTTATCTTTCGCTTCCAGGCGGCAATACTCGCTGCGACTGTCTTCTTTTACCTTTCGTACGAATTTCTGCGGCGACAGACGAGCGCACGGCAGCTGCTGGCATTTGCCAGTGGCGGTCTCGTTGCGCTGGTATTGCTGGTACTGCTCGATATCGCCGAGGGCCGCGCCGCGCTTTCGACCCCGTTCGAATACATCCGCATTAACTTCATGGGTAATGTGGTCAGCCAGAATTACGGTGCCGCGCCCTGGCACACCTACCTGACGCTGCTGACAGTGGTGTTTATTCCGCCGTTTTCATTTGTGCTGCTGCAGCCTCTCTTGCGGGCCATGCGCAGCGATCTGCTCAGTACCATTTGCCTCGGCGTGTTCCTGGTTTCGCACAGCATGATCGGCAACAAGCTCGAGCGCTTCATGCTGCCCATAGTACCTTTTTTCTTCCTGCTGACACTGAGGGGGCTGCGCGAGTCGGAGAACTCCCGCATAATAAAGGTTGCATGGCGTGGGTTTATCGTGCTCAACCTGCTGGTTCTCGTGCCGATTACACTCAGCCGCAGCCAGCTCAACATGATACACGCCGCGCAACACCTTGCCAGTTCTACGCGACCGCTTCTGCTCTACCGCATTGACCTGTGGAAGCAGGCTTACATGACTTTCGCCAAGCCTGAACCTGCCAACTTCGCTGATGTTACTTCGCTGGCCGCGAGTTTTCGAGCGCTGGCTGCGCCCGAGGCAGACCTGTTGTCGCTCGGGAAAATTTCCCCCGAAGCTGAAAAGGAAATCAATGGGGCAGGCTACCAATGCCGCCAGGAGAGGACATTTGAACCTTCATGGCAGGAAAGAATCGTTATTTACCTGAACCCGCGCTTCAATACAAGGCGCGATACCTCGGTACTCTACCGTTGCGTCAGGCAGACTTCTGTCCCCAGGTAAGATTCAGGTTGATGAAATAGTTCCAGAATGTTGCGACGCCGACCCCCACGAGGTTTGCCGCGTCAATGTTGAGAGCAAAATCATTCCTCAGGTTCATGGTAATCGCGTAATTAATGAACGCTCCCCCGAGGCAGATAAAATTATATTTCAGGTAACCCCACAGCAGGTTACGAAAACCTGCGAGTCGGCGATCGCTGAAGGTAAAAAAGTTGTTCAGAAAGAAGTTGGAGGCAATACTGACCAAAATGGCCAGGACAAGAGCGCGTGAATCACGCAGCTCAAGCGAGTTCCGCGCCAGCCAGAAGGCCAGCGCGTTGATGAAGATGCCCGACAGGCCAACGAGGGCATACTTTACGAAACGCAAAGGCACAAACCTGCCGAACTTGAGATCGTAGAGCGCAACGAGGTAAGCCAGAGCAATAGACGCCGTGAGCTTGCTTTCGCCATGCTGCCGCGGGCGAAAGGTGTAACCGACCTCGGCAATGGCGGCGCCGCGCGAGCGGGCAAGAATCTCGAGTAGTATCTTGAAACCACGGGGATTAACCTGCGTCGCAATGCGGCTGTAAAAATTCCGGGTCAGCGCAAAAAATCCGCTCATCGGATCAGAGCAGGTGCGCGGCAGGAAAATTTCAGCGGCCTTGGTCGCGCCCCAGGAAATAAAGCGGCGGAACCAGGACCAGTTCTCGATACCCCCGCCGTGCGCCTTGCGAGTGCCAACAACCAGTTCAGCCCCCTCACGAAATCGCTGGATAAATTCCGGAATGACCGTCTCGTCGTGCTGCATATCGGCATCCATGACAAGCATGAACTGCCCTTTCGCCACGGAAAATCCTTCGGCCACCGCCTGCGAAAGCCCCCGGTTAGAAAGTCTTCTTACGGCACGAATATGAGGATTCTCTGCAGCCAGCCGCTCTGCCAGTTCATAAGTCCCGTCGGGCGAATTGTCATCCATAACAAGGATTTCGTACTCAAACGGGCGAAGTACCGCTTCGAGCCTGGGGATAATCAGCGGGATATTGGCTGCCTCGTTGTACGTCGGCAGGATAACCGAAATTTCTATCGCAGATCGCCCGACGCTTCGTGCCATGCCCGTCATTCTGAGTCCAGCAAACAGGTTGTCGCCCGCAATCATGGCGGAGCGTTCACCAAATGCAGCCGGTCACAGCGCTTGCCGGTTGCTCTCCAAAATCGACTCATACCTATGGCTAGCGCCACTCACTGGCTCGATTCTCTAAAAGAAAGATACGCCGCAGAAATCAGCGCTTCTCCTATTAAGGTTCGCCTGATCGCCTATACCGAACAGCCTTTTGATATTGCGGCGGCCTCAGCGCGCACCTGCTACAGCTCGCGGGGCCTGCTGCTGCCGGCAGACATGCACAAATCGGAAAAATCTCTTGAGCTGCGCAGCAAGGTGGCGCGGGCCACGCTGAAATCCGGTCACCACACCACCCGCCAGCACGCGCATTTTGTGTTCGGCCTCGAAAACGTCACGCGGCAGCTTATCTGGCAGGTGCTGCACGCGCACCCCTACTACAATTCTGAGCAGGTGTCGCAGCGTTATGTGCCCATCAAAGACGACAGGACGTGGTATGCCCTGCCCGCGAGTCTTGCAAACAGACCGGAAGTACACGCGCTGCACCAGCAGGCCTTTGCCACCTATACCGGCCTAGTCGATGCGCTGCGCCCCGTGGTCGAAGATATATTCTTCTCCATTCATCGGCTGAAAGCCCGCAACAAAGAAGACCACGCCGATGCGATCAAAAAGCGCTGCATGGAAGTCGCGCGGTACGTGATGCCGGTATCGACCGTAGCGTATCTCTACCACAGCGTCAGCGCGCTCACCCTGATGCGCTACGCGCGTATGCTGCTCTGGTCGGGCCATGCGGAGGGGGTGATCCTCGGCGTCCAGATGTTTGAACTCGTGCGCTCGGTTGATCCCGACCTGTTCGCAGAACTGCCTGAACCGCTGGTACCTCCGGCACGGAGCTACGATGCCGCTGCTGCCGGGCGCAGTAACTCTGCATTCGACCAGCTGCTAGAGGGAAAACCTGCCTCGCTGCTCTCGGCCTCGGTTGCCGCGCTTTTTGCCGACACCGCCTGCAGCCAGCTGAACTCTGAAGCTGCATCTGCACTCGATACGGCGCGCAATCCGCTGCTGGGTGACGTGTTCTACCCGGGTACACTCGACGAAACGACGCGCATCCTCAACCATGCGCACTTTACCTTTCGCAAGAAGCTCTCGCACACTGCCGATTCGCAGGAACAGCGGCACCGCACGCTGCCGGGTAACCGGCCGATACTCGCATCGCAGGTTTCACTGGAAAATGATTATATTACTCCCTCGCTGGTTGCACAGGCGCCTGAGGCACGCAGCCTCTATGAAAGCTACCTGGCGCAAAACTTCGACCTTGTGCGCGCATTGTGGCAGAAAGACGAAATTCCGCGCGAAGATATTTCTTACCTGCTACCTAACGCCTTTCCTGTCAGGTTTCTTGAGTCGGGGGATTTCTACAATTTCTACCACAAGTGGAAGGCGCGCCTGTGCTACAACGCGCAGGAAGAAATCTTCTATTCAGCGCACGCAGAAGTCAGTGCGGTCAAGAAAGGCTGGCCGGAACTCGGCAAACATATCGGCCCGCCCTGCGTCGTGAGGGAACATCTCAAACCACGCTGCCCCGAAGGCGATCATTTTTGCGGCATCAAAGTCTGGCAGCTGCCCTTCGAAGAATACGAACGCGTAATATAAACGTGGGAGTTTCTGCGCAGGCTGTTACTTAACCGAGCAGCGCACGCGCTGCGGCAAAACGCTCCGGCAGCTCAATCGCGTACTCAAGATTGCGCCGCTTGAAAGGATGCTTAAAGGCCAGCGAACGGGCGACGAGCAGCATGCCCGACTGCGCAAGTTTCTCACGCTTTTCTTTGCCGATCTTGTACAGCCTGCACTTACCAGCGTCATCACCGTAAACCGCGTCGCCGATCAGCGGTGCATGGTAATGCTCCAGCGTCGCGCGTATCTGGTGTGTGCGGCCGGTAATCAATTCGATCTCGAGCTCCGTGGCGAACTTATGCCTGACCTGCTCAGTTATCAAGAGTTCTGCCGTGCGAAGCCTCGCAAGGTTATTCGGCGGACGGTCGCCGAACTTCATCTTTTTCCTGTTCTTGAGATCACGCCAGATATAACCGCTCACTTCTTCTGGCAGTGTCACGCTTCCCCAGACCAGCGCCGAGTAGCGCTTTTGGATCTGCCGTTCGGCAAAACTCGCGCTCAGGCGGTGACGCGCCTGCTCTGTCTTGGCAATCACCATGAGCCCTTCGGTTTCACGATCCAGCCGGTGCACAATTCCGGGCCGCTCATGGTGAGGTGAAAGTTTATCAAACTGGCCCAGCAGCGCATGCACCATCGTATCGTTGCCGGTGCCTGCTCCAGGGTGCACAGTCATGCCTGGGGGCTTGTGAACAATTGCCAGGTATTCATCTTCGTAGAGTACCGGAATTCCGGCATTAATGGGTACGAGCTGCTTATCCTGTGCCGCGGGCAGCGTGAAAGTGATCTCGACCGGTCGCTTACCGCGAAAACCGGTCTTGGTTTGCCCCGCGGGCAGGCCTTCTACACCGCCCTGCTCAATCTGCCGTTGGATGGCAGAGCGAGAGAGAGTAACACCGTGTTCTGCCAGTGCAGCCGCCAGGAAGCGATCGAGGCGCTCGCCTGCTGGAAGCTCAAAGCGTAACTTCTGGTCTTTTGCATGCTTCGCCATTTGATCCAGTTTACCGGTTAATCTCAGCCGGTGCTACTCGCGAAACTGCATGTCATAGAGTTTCTTATAGTGCCCCTTTTTCCTGATCAGCTCTTTATGAGTGCCGCGTTCGACAATCCGGCCTTTGTTCATGACAAGAATCTGGTCGGCATTGTAGATCGTCGAAAGCCTGTGCGCGATGACGAAAACCGTCCGGTTCTTCATCAGTTTTTCCAGCGCCTTTTGCACCAGGCGCTCGGACTCAGTATCCAGTGCGCTGGTCGCCTCATCCAGAATAAGAACCTGCGGATCTTTGAGAATCGCACGGGCAATAGACAGGCGTTGCCGTTGGCCACCCGAAAGCATCAGTCCGCGTTCACCGATCTGCGTATCATAACGCTGCGGCAGGTTCTTGATAAAGACATCAGCGTACGCCATTTCGGCGGCGTGCTCGATCTGCTCCTGGGCTATATCATCGCGACCATAAGAGATGTTCTGCCGGACTGTCCCGTTGAAGAGAAAAATCTCCTGCGTGACAACCCCTATCGCCCGCCTCAGGTCTGCAATCCGCAGATCGCGCACATCTTCGCCATCAAAGGTAATTTTGCCTTCCGTCACGTCGTAAAACCGGGGAATCAGGTCGACGAGCGTCGACTTGCCGGCACCTGAATGCCCGACCAGCGCCACCCTCGAACCAACCGGAACATCAAACGAAATATTCCTCAGAACCTGCGCCTCGGTCTGCGGATAGTGAAAATTCACTCCCTGGAAGCGTATGTTCTTGCGGAGCACATCGAAAGGTTTAGCGTGTGCGGCTTCACTCACGTCATTCGGTGTATCTATAAGACTGAAAATACGTTCGCCTGCGGCTGTTGCCCGTTGCACCATGTTATACCACGAGGCAATCTGCTTGATCGGGCTGATGATCACCATGAGGGTAAACAGGAAGAGGAAGAAACTTCCTGAAGTAAATTCGCCGTCAATGATGCGTGCAGCGCCATAGACGATAAGACCGATGATCAGCAGGCTCGTCGTGAACTCAACAAGGGCAGGAGAGAGCGCATTGTTCATCCGGAACTTGAATATCTGCCGAAACAGAGATTCGTTTATATGAGAAAACTGCGCATGCTCGAATTTCTCCATCCCAAAGGCGCGTATGATCCGGATACCGGAAATAACTTCCTGCATATGCCCGGTGAGATCGGCAAGGCTTGTCTGCTCACGCTGCGTGATATCTTTGATCTTACGGGCATAGTGATTCACCGGCCAGAGCACCAGGGGTACTCCGATCACGGTAATAATCAGCAGCTTGAAACTGATTAAACTCAATAACACCAGATGGGTCGTAATGATAAAAAAGTTATTTATAGAAACGCGCAGGTAATCAGAAGCTGAATCTGAGAGCAGGTTTGCGTCATTGATAATGCGGCTCATCATCACGCCCGTCTTCTCCTTGACAAAGAACGACATCGGCAGATCGAGCAGCTTGTGGTAAAGGTCGTCGCGTATATTATTTACGGCGCGCAACCCGGTGGAGCTCATAAAGTATACTGTACCCAAGTCGCACAATAGCTTCAGCAGGTAGATCGGCAGCACGAGGAACGCCACGAACATGAGCACTTTCATGGCGTGGTACTGCAGCAGAAACAGGTTAAGGTTCGTCTTTTTTTCAGCAAGGAAGTACTTTATCTTGCCCCTGATATCATCTGCAGGCAAAGCTTCAACCTTGGCGAAATAGTCGCGCTCCTTGTCGAAAAACTCCGGCGAAGGATGCTTTGCCAGCAAGACCTGCAGGTCTTTGCGCAGGGGGCCCGATTTGGCGTATGCCACTTCATCTTTGTCGAAATGTAGCTGGAACGGCTTGTTGCCCCCGGTTTCAATCACGTCAAAAATCGGTTTCAGAGCCGTCAGACTGAGAGCATTAAACACAGAGACAAAGAGCGAAAGCAGGACCCCCAGCAAGAAGCGCCATTTATAACGCGCCGCATAACCCAGAATTCTCAGGTAGACGCGTTTCTGTTTCGGTAAAGCCTGGTCAGAATTCGGAGACATCCCTGCGAATCGGGGGTTTTCGACAGGGCGAAAAGCGCTTTTGGTGCACAACGGGTCGTGTCTTTCAGTCTCTCTCCGCGCGCCGTCCGAAGCTGCATTTAAAAAGAACTTGACTACGGTATAGCGAACCACGCCACGAAAGTATGAAACCTCACCAGAGTGCCCTGTCTGCCGATCAGGCGTACTTTCTCGAAGAACTTTACGAAAAATACCAGACCCAGCCGCAAAGCATGACTTCGGAATGGGTCGAATTCTTCCGCGACCTCGAACGCGGTGGCGGTCGTGCCCAGAACGCTGAACTGGAAGCGGGCTCCGGAATGGACGTCTCCCTGCTCAAGGAAATGGGAGTTCAAAACCTGCTGAACGCGTACCGCAGCCGGGGGCACCTCGCAGCAAACCTCGATCCTCTCGGGATCCTGAAACCCAACCGGGCAATTATTGAAGACCGGCTGAACAACCTGACGCGCGAAGACCTGGAGAACGAATTCGATACCGAGGTTCCTGGGCTTGGCGTCGCCCGGTTGCGTGATGTCGTGCGCTGGTTTGAGCAGACCTATTGTGCGAGCATTGGCTCTGAACACTATTACCTGCGTAATGCACAGGAACGTACCTGGCTGCAGTACAAGATGGAGGTTTCAGCTAACAATGAACAACTCTCCAAAGAGCAGCAGCTCCGCATCTTCGAGAAACTCTACCAGGCAGATTACTTCGAGAAGTTCCTTGGCAAGAAATTTGTCGGCAAGAAACGTTTTTCTCTTGAAGGGGGCGATGCGCTGATACCGATGCTCGATGCCGCCGTAGAAACTGCGGGACAGATGGGCATGAATGGGATTGTTCTGGGCATGGCTCACCGCGGGCGACTTAACGTGCTCGAAAACATCATGGAAAAGCCCGCGCAGTACATCTTTGCGGAGTTCAAAGAGAAGGCAGACGTTAATACCTATGACAACGCCGATGTGAAGTACCACCTCGGTTACTCTTCAGAACGCGTAACGGCCTCCGGTAAACGTGTCCACCTCACGCTGATGTTTAACCCCAGCCATCTGGAGGCGGTTGATCCTGTCTGCATTGGCTCTGTAAGGGCGCGTCAGACACTCAATGGGGACACGCAGCGCGAAAAGTACATGGGAATCCTGATCCATGGCGACGCCGCCTTCATGGGCCAGGGGGTCGTCGCTGAGACCTTCAACCTGATGGATATTCCCGGTTATACCACCGGTGGCACCCTGCACATCGTCATCAATAACCAGATCGGTTTTACGACAACGCCTGAAGAGTCACGCTCGACCAGCTATGCGACAGACCTCGCGAAAGCTTTCCACGTTCCGGTATTCCATGTCAACGGGGATGATCCGGAAGCCTGCCACCGTGTGCTGACGCTTGCAATGGAGTACAAGCAGCGTTACAAAAAAGACGTCGTGATCGATCTCATCTGCTACCGCCGCCATGGCCACAACGAAACAGACGAGCCATCATTCACGCAGCCGACGATGTATGATATCATCCGCAAGCACCCTACCCCGGTAGAAATCTACGAGAAACGCCTGCTCGCTGAAGGGCATACCCAGGCCGCCTTGGACGAAATTAAGAATCGCGTCAACGAAAGTCTTGAACGCAGTTATGCGGAGACAGAAGAGAAGAACGTCACGATCAATGTCGATTCAATGAAGGGACTGTGGTCAGGTTTCAGCAAGAGCACCACAGAAGAACCCGCAACGACAGCAGAGCCAGAAGAGCTGAAACTTGTGTCGCGCGCGATCACTTCTTTTCCATCAGGTTTCACACCCCACAAGAAACTTGCCCAGCTACTTGAAACGAGGGCAAAAATGGCTGCAGGCCACGCGCCGCTGGACTGGGGTATGGGCGAGGCGCTCGCTTTTGGAGTGCTTCTGAACCGTGGCATTGCCATTCGCCTCAGCGGCCAGGATGCAGAACGTGGCACGTTTGCGCACCGTAATGCCGTGTTGCTCGATACGAACACCGCAGCGAAGTACACACCTCTCAACAATATCCGCGAAGGTCAGGCCCAGATAGAGGTACTCAATTCACCGCTTTCAGAATACTCCGTTCTGGGGTTTGAATATGGCTATTCGCTTTCCTCACCTGCAAGCCTGACCATCTGGGAAGCCCAGTTCGGCGACTTTGCCAACGGGGCACAAATAATCATAGACCAGTTCCTTTCCAGCGGCGAAGTGAAATGGAACCGCATGAGTGGGCTGGTGATGCTGCTGCCTCACGGCTACGAGGGCCAGGGTCCGGAGCACTCGAGCGCCAGGCTCGAACGCTTTCTGCAGCTGTGTGCCAAGGAAAACATGATTGTCTGCAACCTGACCACTCCGGCACAGATCTTTCATGTGCTGATTCGCCAGGCCCTGCGCAAGCAGAAAAAGCCGTTGGTGGTGATGACCCCGAAGAGTCTGCTGCGCCACCCTGAGGCAATTAGTTCCCTGGGCGACCTTGTTTCTGGCCGGTTCCAGGAAGTTATTGGGGATGAAAAAGCCGAAGCTACCAAGGTCAAGCGCGTAATCATCTGCACCGGCAAGGTCTATTATGACCTGCTCAAAGAAAGAAGCGCGCGTAATCTGGAACACATCGCGCTGGTCCGGTTGGAACAGATTTATCCTTTCAAATACGACCAGGTCGGCAGGATTCTGGAAGGTTATCCGAATCTCAGTGAGCTTTTCTGGGTGCAGGAAGAACCCAAAAATATGGGTGCCTGGTTTTACATCAAGGATCGTTTCGACGAGCGGCTCGCCGGTGGAAAATTTCAGAACATGATCAGGTGCATTGCGCGCAAGACCAGCCCCAGCCCGGCCGCGGGTCTGCAAAAAGTGCACGAACGCGAACAGAAAGAATTGCTCGACCGCGCCCTCGGCTAGAAATCAGCCGGATGCGCGGATGAATTCGAGCAACTCTGTGCTTTTCAGCCTGCGGTAGTAGCAGTTGCTGCGGGTCTTGCCGGATGCATCACGCGTGTGGCAGGAGCCGCTCCCTGCCTTATCGACCATGAAGAGCAGGCTGTTCTGTTCGCAGTTGACGCGTATTTCCCTGAGCGAAAGCGTATCGCCGCTCGTCTCGCCCTTGCGCCAGATTTCCTGCCTCGAAGTGGAATAAAAAACCGCTCTCTGCTCTTGGATACTCAGGCGCAGAGCCTCGTCGTTGACATAGGCAACGAGTAATACCTCGAGCGTTTTAGCATCCTGGACAACTACAGGAAGTACGTCGGCAGTACCGGCGGCAATCTTCCGCAATTTACCAAAATCCAGCATGAGCCGATCCGACTCTTCGACCATTGCCATGTCAGACATGACCCCAGTCACAGACTGTCGGATACCCCGTACAGCGCACTTGCTCCCATGAAAGCTCTTTACACAGCATTCCGAGTACCGTCAGGCACGCATATGACTTCGCCTTTCGATGGATCTGAACTCAAACCTGCTACTGACCACGTCTACCAGGACAGCTCCGGTGGTTACCTGATTACCAATCCCGCAGCTGTGAGAAGACACTTTGAAGCAGCCGGCCGAGATTCCAACACGCGCGAAGTTAAGCTCGAAAACCTGGGCGTATTTCCGCTCGCCAAGGATGCGCTGCCACTGCTGCAAAAAGAACTGCGTCATGCCGAAACAACACTCACTATCCTTCCTTTGCTCAGGAAAAGCCAGATTCCACTGTTTTCTTCAGCCGATGCCCAACTCGTCTATATTCCTGCAGCGGGATGCGCCATCTGCCGCTACTTCCATGAACTCTGGACCAGCGACAGCGAGTTGAGTGAGGCCGCTGATCCGGTGCTTTCCGGTTTTGCTGTACTGGCATCGTACGCAGGTTTATAGCGCATGCGCAGCGTGCTTTTTGTCTGCCTGGGCAATATCTGCCGGTCTCCGCTGGCGCAGGGCATTTTTGAACACCAGGTTCGCCAGGCAGGTATCGAAAAAGATTACGACGCCGATTCCGCGGGAACTTCGGGCTGGCATGAAGGTGAACCACCACACGGTGGCTCAATACGCATCGCCAGGAAATACGGTATCAGTATTGAAAGACAGCGCAGCCGGCCGGTGCATCCAAAGGACGCCGAAATTTTTGATTACATTATCGCGATGGATACGGCAAACCGGGAATCCCTGCTTTCAGAATTCCGCTTTCCGGAACGTAAGGTGCACCTGATGCGCGACTTCAGCCTGAGCGGGCAACAGGGCAAAAACCAGTCCGTACCCGATCCATGGGGAATGCGCGACGACGCTTTCGAGAATGTATATGCAATTCTCAACGATTCCGTCGCGGGTTTTATAACGCAGCTACGGGAAGGGAAAATCTAGCCATCTCGGGTCAGCCAAGGCCGAACTAACTGTTATCGCAGCTGGCGCCGTTCCGGCATTTCCGCAGGTCCAATACAGCTTTTTCTGTAATGATCGCCATTTCGGCTGTTGAGAAGCGAACAGCAAGTGTTGCTGCCCCCGTCCAAACCGAGTTGTTAGCGCTTGTGAGCGTATCGAGTCCCGAGCGCAGACGCGCATAATACGTACGGAAAACCTGTTCCATCAAGACACGGTCAATATTGCCCACTGGCAGGCTATAGCGGTTCTGCCAGGAGTTGGCGTACCCCTGGCTTTCGACGTAATTTTCATAGTTCTTGTCCGGGTCGCTGCCGCCGACCTGCCTCTTGCCATACTTTTCATCGGCATAACCTTCGTAATCACCGTGGTTGTAACCTATCGTTGCCCAGATATGTGACTGCTGCGTCATATCACCGGCCCAGTGCTGGACAATAGTAAAATACAGGAGTTCGGGCGCCGTGACAGTATAGTACCGACCGACAATAGGGCCCGTCTGCAGGGAACTGTTTCGTGATGCCAGGCCCTCTAGCCACATTTCATTGTAGTAAAATGCTGATGCATTCGTTGCAGGCTCATAGATCACCCAGTCCTGGTCGCCGATAAAGAAGTTAGCAAAATCTCCTCCGGCACCGGGCTGTACATTAGGCACCTGGTAATTTCCATCCAATTCTGACCCGACATCAGGGCAATTACCGATTATTGTAACATCGCTAAAGCAATTGTAATTTGTACCATCCGCCTGTTCGGTAGCCTTGCTCCCGCTACCCGACGAAACAGGCGTGGTTGAACCGTTCTGCCTGTAATCGGTTGCGGGATTAGCCTTGTATACCGACGAAATACCCTGCCATTCATTGCAGTTCGCATCCGTGCAGTTCGGCAGGTTCACCGACATCTGCGCATTATTCATAAAAACGCCCAGCAGGTAATCAATACCAATATTGGGAAAACCATACGACTGGTTATACGCATAACCGTCGAACTTGTTGTAGTTATTGGTAACCAACCGGTTACCATCTTCATTGGTCTTGAGCAAATTCACGAAATGAAACCAGGAAGAGAAATTGTTAGAATAAATACCAAAATCATTAACGTGCCAGTTGAAGAACAGCAGGTCATCCCAGAAGGCGTCCCAAAAATAGTCTGGTTTTACCCCGCCTACGCGTTCAATACCATGCGAACCGCACTGGATATTATTTCCATAAGACATTTCTGCGGGAGTATAATTGATGTTCACACAGCCACCCGTGTAACGCCCACCTGCCTTGGCGTTCAGGTAATCTGCCACCCAGCGCATCTGGTTTGAACCCTGGAATTCCATGTAGAGAATGGCGTCTTCAGGCATGTTCTGGTGCACATTCACGGTGAAGGCAAAAACCGCCTGTGTACTCACCAGTATGGCGGCAGCGAAAAGCTGGAGAAACCTACGGTGCATTTTCCACCCGTACATGAAAAGCTCCGTCCTGTATTTGCCTGATCTCTGCCCCGCTGATGGATCGCGAGAATCGCCCGCTGCCCGAGAAAGATCCCTGGTATGCAGTGACTTTTCCCGATTGTATGACCGGCGTCAGCGTCAGGGTAAAAAAGGTATCCTGAAAAGCCCGGTTCGCAATAACGCCTTCTCCCGTGCGAATCCGCTCTTCACGGCTAAGCTGGTGCCATTGTGGTTTCACCCTGCGGTACTCGGTCCGCATTTTGCGCCTTTTTTTCTTCAGTCGCCCGGACCGGTGCCGATCATCCGCGGCGTCCGCGTCCACATCATCTTCCCACTGTCCCGAATCGACCTCCAGGCGCTCGCTGTAGGTGTCCGCTGTAGGTTTTGCCAGCTGCGTCGCCGGCAGAACAGCGAGTATTCCCTGCTGTGTCCGCAAGGTGAGAGCAAGTGCCCCATTCACGGTGGTCAGTTGGAGAGGCTTCAACTCGTCACCTTTGGCCACATCGGCGGTTAGCATCAGCATGAATCGCTGGTCGATGTCTTTCACGGCAATCATTATACGGGTCTTTTCACCTTTTTTCTGTACCAGGGCAACCGCATGCTGCGTCGCGTAGGTCTTGCCACCCAGCGCAAAACGCAGTTCACCTTCGGGAAGCGCAAACGCTCCGGTAACTGCCAAAAATGTCAGCAGAAGTCGCTTCATTCCTGGCGAATGACGTTAAAGAACCCTCGAAATGGCAGAGAACTCTGCACGGTCGCGTTTGCCCCCGATGGCGCTATAGGCCGCAGCGAACCATCGAAGCGGCCACGGACAATCTCACCCACCGGACCATGTTTTTCAATCGTGCCATTCGCGGAACATGCACCACCTTCACCCGGCGCCGCTATGTAGAGTAAATGACTCGTTGCATCATACCATGAGAGTACCATATTCCCGTTGTTTGTAGCACAGGTGGTACCGTAGGTCGCGGTCGGCGAGAGCATCGTCCCGTAGTTGATTTCTGCGGCTACGGGACCGGTAACACGCACGTCAAAGAAGCCGAAGACGTTATCATTCTTTCCGCGCACCTTTACGTAATACCAACCGCGGGATAACGTAATCGTCATCCGGGCATTCGAACCACTACCGCTGTCGTCGTCTGAGCCAAGATTGGCTCCTGTCTGCGCGATGAGCGTTATGTGAGTGTCAGTCGACCCTGTCGTCTCAATTGTATATGATCCGGGGGCAGCCGCATAGAAGTGGTAATAGACATACGTCTTGAGATCCCATTGGACGGTGCGCGTATCTGCCCCAATACCTTCGGTGAGCACGCCATTGGACTTCGGCGAACAATTTTCGGTGACGGTCGGGGTGCAAGTGGTTGCGAGGGGGTTCACGGGAACATGGTTCGACCAGCGGCCCTCAGGTGGGTTCGGGAGAATACGAGGCGTGTCATCAAAGTGAACATAAATCGTGTCATAGTCCCAGTTGCGTTGGGGCAAGGTCGAGGTCAGCTGCAGCGCCCCCATTCTCCCGGAGATTGTCAGACCAACTTTTTCCGTCAGGAATTTCTCATAAGTCTGCTTCACCTGGTGCGTAAATCGCTTAAGCCCCGGATTCAGTACGCCTGCGCCGCTGATGTTGGCGAAAAGACCAATCGGGTACAGGCGTGTATAGTCTGCGCAAGCCGCCGTCCCCACGCCGGCAGATCCCTCAGCACCGCAGACAGACACGGAGGCCAGGTTATAGGTTGCAAGCCCGCCCACACGGGTACAACTACCGCCCGATGCGGCGAGAAATGCATCGGCAGGCAGGGATATCTTCAGCGTTTGTCGCGCGACCAGTAATTCACCTGTATAACCGGTCTTGGATATCTGCATCACATAGTTGTTGCCGCAGGTAAAATTACCGCTGATGGAAAAAGCGCCGAATGCGTCTGTTGTTGCCGTACGCAGACCGTTGTTATCGGTAATGCTGACTAACGCACCGGAAATGATCTGTGTGGACCAGAAGTCTGTCACAGTGCCTATAATAGTCTGGCTAGGCAGCGGCAGAGCGGTCATGTTCACGGCTCCCGCATTGTTAGCACCTCGTACCGAGATGGTCACGGGGACATGGTCGTTGGGGGCAAGGTTACCGATCAGGCGCGAAGAATAGCCATCCTTTTCAAATGTCAGCTTATATGTCTGTGCGCGGGCAATCTGCGGGTTATCAAGCAGAAATGCTCCGCCCGCCGTAGTCACTGTTTCGCTTATGAAGGTATCATTTGCATTATGCAGTTTGACCGTTACACCCGCGCCGGCCGACACAGTACCGTAAATCCATGCATCCCAGAAAAGCGACTGAGCGAGACCGGGTATCGCATTGTTTCCGGTGAGCAACACATCAGCATAGGTTGTTTTCGTCTTGTAGCAGTCATTTGCCGCAGCCGCCCGGTTGGTACAGTTCGTACTCGTCTTGCTGAGAGTAATGGGATAACGCGTACCTAGCAACAGAAACTGGTCTTTGATCTTAAAACCACCGGCATTTGCGCCGAAGTTTGTCGTTCCAAAATCGTCGTCCATGTCGGGACAAAAAAGCCCGGGAGAGAGAGGCTCTGGTGAATCGTATGTCCCCGCGTTACCACCGGTATAACAAGTGATTTGCTGGTTGTTTGAGTTTGTCAGTGTCACGCTGACGCCGTTGAGCGAAGTCCCCAGACTGTCTTCAGTCACGTAACCATATACCGATCCAAACTTTTGATAAAGCCGCATCGGGTTGTTGCGGATAGTATTGGTCTCACCGGTGACCACAGCAATGATATCCGTGCGCGTGATATAATTGGATTTATAGACAGCGACCGCAAAGGTTGACATTGCTTCAATGGCAGTATCGCTTATACCGCTAGCACGCATTCTCTCTTTGTCTGCTTCACTCGGCAGGGCGAAGTAGTTGCTGGCTAGCGTGAACCGACCATTATCGTCCGTTGTCGTTACCAATACCTGACCAGCCGAGTCAACGGTCGTAACATTGGCTCCGACCAATGGCTTATACGTAAAATTGTCCTGCACCTGGCCAATTATCTGCCGCAGGCTCAGCGTTTCGTCGCCGCCATAGGTATAGATGACGACGCTTCCCATGTCCACTTTCAGGTTTGGCAGGCTAATAACTGCGGCATGAGACGTAGCTCTGAAATTTGCCTTAGTAAACTGCAGGTTAAAACCAGAACCGCGCTGAACCTCTTTTAGTGTGAAACTGAATAGGCCATTTGACGTGGATGTCACTGTCAATACTTCACCGTTGTGCGTGGTTGTAATCGTGACTCCCGAGATCGCCGTACCATCGGGTCCTACAACCTTACCGGAAATCTGGCCTGTCCCTGTTACGCCGGGCAACGCTTTCTCTGATGTGAAGCAGTTCAGGGTAAGAAAAGCAAGCGCAACGAATGCCCACGATTTCAATCGTGGGGAGTTCAGTTGAACAAGTTCTGCAAATTTCTTTTCAAAAGCCATAGATCCCCGTCTTTATGCCTGAACTGAAGTATAGTCCCTGGTCAGAAAACTTGTCGGTGTTAAAAAAACGGCTTTGTATGCCGTCATAAGAATTGAGCAGGCCCCGGAAGTACTGGCCTTCAAAAAAGAAAATATATGAGCCCATACGCAACTCAAAGCCCATACCAGCCATAAATCCGCCCGAAATGGGCCGTGCAAACTGCTTTGCATCGTAAGTGGGTCATTCGGGTCACCGACAGTGCCGCCCAACAGTTCAAGCTGCGCAGACAGCGGAGTTTTGGCAAAAAACCCGGCCTGCAGGTTACCGGCAAAAGGCTTGAGTGCATCTGCTACCGGACGGAGAAACTTCACTTTGCCCAAGACCTTGTAGAGCGAATAGCGATAAGAAAACATACTCCGGATTGTCAGGTAGTCTGTACGCAAAAGCCCATCACCTGCATAACCACCTGTCGGCGTCTCCTTTAGATAAGTCTTGTTCTGCTCGTAACCCAGATCAGTAATAATTCCATAGACACGCTTGAAGTAAAGCTCGCTGCGCAATCCGAGTATCGGGTAGATATCCCAACCGTTGGCGTTTTGTGAGCTGGCAAAGCCATTCGCAGCACCTCCCACATTGAAGCCCAGGTACGGCCCCAGGTAAATTGTGCGCGGCCGCGACTCAGGCCCGCGCGAAGTCGAATAGTCTGTCTCCTGAGCTGCGGACGGCGCTGCATCTGAACGGGTTAGCTTGATCTTCTCTTCAGCGGGTTTACTGAGAGAAACCTCGTCGGGTGGATTTCCCCCCGAATCAGCCGGAGCTGCACCCGGCCGCTTGAGCTGAATCTTGCCCTGGGCGAAGACAAAACTACTCAGCACTATGGACGTCGCGATAATACCGCATAGGATGCGAATACCTTTTAGCAAGGTAACTAATATGGATTGCTCACAAATGGCAGAATGATGGGCCATATGGTGAGCTTGCTGAAACCTTAGCCTGAATTCAGCTACCTTGTCGCTTATTGCCCGGCTCAGTGCCACAAAAGCAACCTCACTATCGCTATTATTTGATGCACAATTGGGGGATGAGCTCATGATCAATTGCAGGTACATCCGACGCCAGAGTTTGTCGATGTATATCGGAAGCAAGTAGAGCTACTCCCAAGTAGACCTTGTTTGCCAGGCCCACCTCCAGCGGTTCCGGGGTTTCCCGCACTGCCACCCGAGCCAGTTATTATGGTATTTCCGTTACAAACTGGTGCCGGGCTGAGATGGACTGCAATGCCAAACGAAGGCCCGCCAGAGCCACCTTGGCCGCGGCCCCCCATACCCCCAGTTGCACCTGAACCGCCCCCACCGCCACTGCCGGCTTTTCCCGGCCCGCTACCGCCACCGCCGCCATTTAACCCACTGCCACCATCGCCACCATTGCCACCAGTACCACCATTGCCACCAGCACCCGTTGTTATGGTGTTACCACTACCGGCCGCTCCAAGTGAAATAGCTGCAACGTTCTCCAGATACATCCCGACGGAAACACCACCTCCTGTACCTCCGAGCCCGCCAAGCCCACCGCCGCCGCCGCCACCGCCACCGCCGCCACCGCCGCCATTATCATCATCGCAAACAATGGTTGTTGAGTTGTAAGCTTGTCCGCCACCACCCCCTGTCCCTCCACGTCCACCATCACCATCAAAGCCACGATCACCAACGCGGGTGATTATCGTTTGAAGAGCAGACCCACCATACAACGTGGCGAAGTTAGCAATCTGACCGATTTCAGGATTGACGGCACCATGATCACCGGGCCCGCCAGCATTGCCTGGACCAGGTTGTCCTCCGGCAGTGCCATTACCTGCATCGTTGCTGGCACAATATCCCGTATCGTTGCCACCCGCACCACCTCCGCCGGGATTTGCTGCCCCTGGACCGCCAAAACCGGCCTGACCCGGTTCATCGTTGGCATTGCTGTTGAGACCACCTCTACCGCCATTCCCCCCTTGAAGTCCAGGATGACCGACGAATATGCCTAATCCCATAAGTGACAAATCTTGCGTGCGTGAAGCTGCACCAGCGCCACCATTGCCGCCACCACCTGGCGATGCTCCATTTCCACCAATGCCAACACCGTTGTTGCCGGCGAAACCATCTGGGCCAATTTGGCCGCACCAACCATTCCCAACCGATATACTTGTTGCCGTGACTGTCAGTGCATTATTCAAGTTTACCACATGTAAGCCATAAACGCCCGCAGAACTTTTTGCCGGGCCACCGACGCTGCAAACAGCCTGACCATTTACAGTAATTGCATTCTTGTAGAGAGTCACCGGACCTGTACCGCCCAGTACCCGCAGACCCACGGTGTTATACGAGCTCACTGCATCGGGTTGAGTAGTGAGCACGGTAAGATCAATACCCTGAAGAAATACGGGCGCGGTAAGCGTATCAATCGTCATGCCGATTGAGCCCGGCAAAGCCGCATTCGTACTACCCGCAGTGATAATGGCCCGATTAAGCGCAACATTGCGTCGATACCAGTTGGCGTCAAAACCCCCAAATATACTCACATTTGAGGGCACGCTCAGTGTGCCAGTTGTGGGTGAGCACCCCGGACTTGGAACGCCAGATGCACAGTAGGTGCCGCTCATGACATAAACCGCCTTACCGCCGCTTGCTACAGTCATGGCCGCTGCCAGGGTCTGTTTAGGGCCTGTGCCGGCCGGACTATTCGTTCTGTTCACCCCCGTCCAGGCATCATTGCCTGAGGAGGCACTGACAAAAACCGACTCCCCAGGCGTCGGATCCAACAGAACAAAAAACTTCGCCGTGGCGCTTCCACTGTTTTGAAAGGTCGAAAACTCTGGCAATGAAGGCGTTGGGTCTGGAGCGATTGCTGGCCTACCCGGTGCGTGGCGCACATTGATGGTCAGGTCATAGGCGAGAGTGGTCACTTCCTGGGTCAATGTATTCGGAATTGTGTAGTTTTCGCGCACTGTATTTGCCGGATTACTGCAGCTGTTGATGCTCGCGCCTGATGCCGTGGGCATAACATTACCGTTATTCGAGTCAGGCCCACGCGAAGCGGCAGGCGAGGCGAAGGCAAGACATTCGAGCGCATTAGTTGGCAAGAAGAAGTCTGCCGGAGTCAGCGCGATGGTCGCGCCCTTAGCATGGTTGACCTTGGCATACGTTGCATTAATACTTTGTGGTTCAATTTTCCAAATGGAACGTTGAACGACGCTCTGTGCGCCACCCCCGTCCGGTGTGTAGCAAATGCCAACATTGTAAAGTGCCGGCGTGCTGAACGCAGCATCGGATGCGAGCAGAGTCGAAGTCACATTGGTGAGCGCGGCCACCGTGCCGCTAGCATTCGTGCCCGATGACAAGACACCGTCGGTACAAATTGTGCCCGGCAGATCAGCGCGCAGTATGCGCACCTCGTAAGTACCTGGAAAGTCAGTATTCCAGGTCCAGGTAGTGGTTGCACGCGTCGTGACGCCCGCCGCAACGGTAACGGGCCCTGTGGCATCGCCACTGTTGCCCCAGTTGGCAGCAGTGCTCCAAAGATGGTGGTTTGGCGGAGTGACAGTGGTAATCTGCGGATTCACCCCGATGGCATATGCCTGCGTGAAAACCGGTGTAGTATTGCCCGCTGCGTCGCGCGCCCGGTACTTGATGTAATAAATACCAGGTGTTGGTGCGCACGCGTTGAGATTAGTAGAAAGGTCAGTCACGCTTGCCCGCGTCGGGCAGCCGACATTGAATACCGTGCTGCTGCCATTCACCAGGACAACACTATTCGTTGCCGAACAGGGAAACGTTGGGTCAGCAGGCAATGTTGCAGGGGTAGGCGCGCCTGTTGCCAGATCAGCGCCCCAGGTGTAACAGATTTCGGTCGGGAGCAGCGTACCGTTTTGCGGTGCGCTGCCGATGGTCGTCGAACCAGTCAGATAAATCTGTTGCGGGGTGTCGAACATACCGCTTGAAGGCGACACCGCGATACTCGGTGCAGTATTATCAAGGATAATTGTCTCGAACGCTTCTCCCCACACCGACAACTGGTTACCTGAAGTTAGTTCATCGACCGTAAAGTCACAGGTACCCGGTGCGACACTCGGTTCGCAGGTAATGGCACAAATGCTGATGTAGTTGATACCCCTGTTGGTGGCATCGTTGAGCGACATGCCGTTAGCAGTTGCAGAAATCGTGGTCGTAACGGGGGTACCCGAAGTTATTGCGCCCCCACCGAAACTTGTTGCCGCAACATTGGCAATTTGCGGGGAACCAAGTGACCTGAAATAGTCGGCTCGCGCAAAACCATAGCAGCTGCCGTTGACTACCACCATGTAACGAAATTTCTTAGCAAGGTTACCCGTGTCTGCAGTCCATGTTATCTGTGCGCTGCTAGGTACGGTCGCCGAAGCGTATCGATTGGCCACAGCGACGATCGAGATATCCGGCTTGCGGCCAATGGTGAAGTTGATCTGCTGAATAGCAGACAGGCGTCCCGCGGCATCGCGCACTATATATTTCATGGTATAATTACCGAATGGCAAGCTCTGGAACGAAATGGTTCCACTGTCTCCTGGCTTTATGGCGTGCATTGTACCCGAATAATCAACCCCGGTTGGGTCAAGGTTGGTGCTGCCGAAATTTGGGTCAACCGGCACACCTGAGTTGCTGAGACTGTATGTTACCGCATTGCAGGCCACTCTATCGGAGCAGAGAATATTCACGTCCATCGGCGCCGCATAATATTCATCGTTACGTATGGGTGAAATAATCGGCATCGGGTTGCCCGCATCTAGGTAACTCGGAACCTCGCGGTCGAGCGCGATTTTGCCCAGAATATTGTTGGCGATCGTGTTGTTACCCAGCACGTCGAAACCGACAACCTGCCCAAAATCAAGCCCCTGATAAAGCCAGTCATTCGTCTGCTCTACTGCAGGGTTTTTGACAATAAGCCGCGCTGCGGCACCAGAGCCATCGGCATTTGTCATCACACGCGAGCTACCGTCGTCTTCCACGTAAAGATAATAGTCGGCATTGCCATCACCGTTGGTATCGAGCCCGGTAGTTGGGCGCACCGGCCAGGTGAAGAGCATCTGTGGTATATGGCGCATCGATGGTGCAGCATTAGTAGGGTCGTATGTTACTGAGCAGTTGCCGTTCGCATCCAATTCTGAAACAACCAATCCAACGCTGGCAACCGCTACTGCCCCGCTTCCGCCGCCACCTGAAATATTGACCGTCGGCCGGCTTGTGTAACCTGTTGCGCCAACCACGCTGATAGACGTAACGCGGCCTCCGGTGACTGTTGCGGTGGCGCTGGAATATGTACCTCCGCCACCTGCAAGCGTTACAGTTGGAGGCGTCCCATAACCTGAACCCCCGTCAAGCACCTGCACAAAGAGCTCCGGAATTGATGCCGTCGCCCCCGTGCCTGTATCACCGCTGATCGTGATGGTAGGCGCGGTCGTGTACCTGCCATCACCAATGGTCAAAGGATAAATACCGTCGACCACGCCGCCTGTGACATGAACACCGGCTGTCGCACCTGAACCGCCGCCATCTGTGCCAATATCAACTACCGGCCCCTCATAACCCGCCCCCTTCGTGACCATGGAGATGCGCGTGAGCCGACCACCGCTCGCAGCCGCAACCTGCGCGACAGCCCGGGTGCCCGCAGCGGGTGGGTCGATTGTAATGGTAAAACCATTACTATCGCAATTTGCCCCCGGATTCGTGACAACTACCCGTTCTACTTTACTATTAGCAACGACTGCAATTGCCTGCGGCGGTATATCGCAGCTCGGCCCATTGATTTTAACCGTCGGCGAATTTGTATAGCCTGAACCGCCCGAACCGATGGTGAATGCGTTAATCGCACCAGTCCGGCAGACATAGAGACCGTCCATCTTGCCATCGAAGTTGATGTCCATCGCCTGCACGGCGATACTTAAGCCCAGACCGGCTGAAATGGTCTTGGGCGCAGCGTTGTAGCTGATGCCTCCAAACGACTGGAAGTCGTCTGCCTTGGCTTTTCGCGCGCAGGCGGACAACAGTGCGAGTACCGCCAGCAAAAGGATGAGTTGAATTTTCTTATTTGCCATAACCACTCTCAGTATTTGAATACCACCTGACCAAACTTGTATGCAAAGCCAGCGTACACCCCGTAGTGCACGATCGGTAGAACGTTATCGTAGATGACTCCCCCTCTCAACTGCAGAAAGGGAATGATTTCGTCGGTACGATCGGTTTTTTTCATCATAAATGGAAACTCGATACCAAGCGCAGCGTGAGCCGTAAATTTGAGCGCATTACCCTGAGCATTCGCATCTTTGAAGTTATAGTAGCCGAGCCCTGGTAGTATGGAGGTCACAAGCTGCAGGGGCATCTTCGGTATACGGTAGAGCCAGGCAAAGCCCGCCTCGCCGTAAAAGCCTTCAATCGAAGAAGGGGCTTTAGTGATATTCAGGTAACCCGCTTCAAAACGCAGGTCGAAGCCCTTCCCGTTTGATTCGTCGGCATCGTACGCGAGAAAGGCACCCCAGCCTGTGGGCAAGGTGGCCGTACCGCGGCCTGTATTCAGAAAATAGTCACCGGCAATAGAAAAGCGCGAATTATCGAGAATCGTCTCTTTGGGCCGTGCAGAAAGCGGAGCCACCTGCTCGATGGGGCCGTCATCCTTAGGCTTCTCTACTTTCGGCAGAACAACCTCGCCCTTCTCATTCGTCTTTTTCAACGCCTTCTTGCGCTCGGCCTCATCGTCCTCGCGGATTTCAATCGGTTTGGATTTCAGGTCGCCCGATTTCGGCTTTTCTTCGGGCAGTTCATCATCGAAGAAACTCTCTGAATCCTGCGCCCAGAGCGACGCCTGTCTAACGGGAGAAGCCCCCCCTAATAAGAGGAAACCAATCATAGATAAGAAAACAATCGTATGAACAGACTTCTGGCGCATGTATAGGGATTACCCCATTGTTATATGGTTAACAGGGTGATCGCTGTGCCAAAAAAGGCGAAAAAACTGACGATTTTGTCACTTTGTAAACAAGTGTTCATTTAGATCTCTCTAGTATGGCCTAGCGTCCATACTAGAGAGCCGAGTGAAAGGTTGAAAGCGGGAAGACCCCGCCACCGTTTGGCTGGTGCAGGTATTGCCACAGGGCGATAAACCCCGTCGCCACCGTTGCATTGCGAAAGCGCTCACGCCCGAACGGAAACAAGAAACGGGCAACGAGCGTCTTACCGGTGCGGGCATCGTGCAGACCGACAAACACCGTGCCGACGGGTTTTGATTCACTGCCCCCGTCCGGGCCGGCGATGCCGGTAAACGAAAGCGAAAGGTCAGTCTCAAGTTTTTGGGACACCCCCCTCGCCATTGCTGCCGCCACCTCGGCGCTCACTGCCCCGTGCGCCACAATTAGGTCTTGCGGAACATCGACCAATGCTGTCTTGGCTTCATTGGCATAGCTCACTACCCCGCCGGTGAAGATGGCGGAGACCCCCGCGATGTCAGTGATCTGTTTTGCGGCTAAGCCTCCGGTGCAGCTTTCTGCGACAGCCAGCTTTAACTGCTTCTCTTTGCAGTACGCAATGACTCCACCGAGCGGATCGTCGACTACCTGGCCGGCAAAATGAGATTCCAGGGTACCGGCAAATTGCGCGACTGCAGCTTCGCTGCCGGCGTCACCGGCTTTCGCCCGCAGGAACAACCGGCAACCCCATGGCAGCGCGTGCACGCCGACCGAAACTTTTTTGTCAATATCCGGCGCGAGGGAGCGCAGCTCGGTAAAAAGCTGGCTTTCACCGACACCCCATACAGGGATAATCCTGGTCACCGAGCGCACAGTCTTCTGCTCTTCGATGCGGCGCAGCACTTCGGGCCACATGCCCTTGATCTCGTCGGGAAAACCCGGCAATGCGAAAAAATTGAGTTCAGGTAAATAGATACCGGGCGCAAGGCCCACGGGGTTCTTGATCGCGACCGCGCGTGAAGGAATGCGCGCCTGCCTCAGCGCCGTTTCAAGCGAATACGAGTTCGGCTGCAATTTTGCACGCTTCTCAAAGAAATAACGCGTGCGCTTCTCTGCGTGTGGCTCGTAGACAGGCGTATCTTTCTGCCACTCGCACAGCAGGTCGACGGTCAGGTCGTCCGTCGTGGGGCCGAGTCCGCCCGAATTCACAATGATATCGCCGGTGGCGGCAAATTCTTTCCAGGTTGCCATGATGTGCTGCGGGTCATCGTGCAGAATTCGGCTTTCGACGAGCTCGAGGCCGAGCGCATAAAGCTCGGAGGCAAAAAACTGGGTATTACGATCGAGCACGAAACCGTTCATCACTTCGCTGCCGGTGATACAGAGGCGGACGCCGCGGGCCATGCTGGCAGCAACGATTTGACGCTGTCTCCGTCAATTCAGAGATGAATAAACCTGTCATGGAATTCTTCACTGCACTGCAGAATATTCGCACGGAATCGGATTTACCCCGCAAGCTCGCCGCGCTCAGCGAGCTGAACGAGGCTCTTGCGTCAGGTGCAGTGCAGGCGGACCACGCTGCAGCCACCGAACCTATTGGAGCTCCCTCGTATGCCGCCATCTGCCGCATTGTGCATGGCTCGCAGGTCGAGCGGCGCCGCAATCTGGGGACTGCAGAAGGACGCGCGGTCTTCTTACATGCGCTGGCGCACATTGAGTACTCGGCGATCGACCTGGCACTCGACAGCTGCTACCGTTTCAGGCATTTGCCGCCACAGTACTATGAAGACTGGCTGAAGGTGACCTTCGACGAAACACGCCACTTTGTCATGCTGCAGAAACTGCTCGGGCAGCTGGGTTATCACTACGGTAGCTTCAGCGTGCACACCGGCATCCATGACGCCATGGCACGCTCTGCGCATTCGCTGCGGCAGCGCATGGCGGCGACACACCGACACCTCGAGGCCAATGGGCTTGACGCACACCCTGAGCTCGCCCGCAAGATGCAGCTCTTTGACGACCCGTTGGCAAAGCAGATTTCAGCGGCACTAAAAGTTATCTTCGACGATGAAGTAACGCACGTGCATGCGGGGGATTTCTGGTTTCGTTATGCCTGCACCCTCGACGAGGTAGGTACCGGTATTTTTGCTGAAGATGTGCAGCACGCAATACCCGGCACCAGGTTTCCCCGACCTAACCTCAACCGTGAGGCAAGGTTACGCGCGGGGTTCACAAGCGCCGAACTGGACGCGCTCAGCGACTGATTAAGCCTGGGGCTTGGGTGCCGCTTCGGGCGCAGGGGCTGCCGGTTTTTCTGACGGCGCTGCGGCAGCCTTGGGTTTAGCTCCCTTGCTGCGCATCGTCATGCTCATGATACGGCCCTCTAGGTTGGGCTTCTTGTCCATGTGCGCGTATTCAGCCACCTTGTTGTAGAAGTCGGTCAGTTTTTCGACGCCGAGCGCCGTGTGCTGCATTTCGCGGCCACGGAATTTCATGGTCACTTTTACGTTATCGCCTTCACTGAGAAAACTGATAGCTTCTTTGCACTTTCGGTCGAAGTCTCCGGTATCGATCTTCGGGCCCATCTTGATCTCTTTGATCTGGATGACCTTTTGTTTCTTCTTCGCCTCTTTTTCTTTCTTGGCCTTTTCGAACTTGAACTTGCCGTAGTCTACGAGGCGCACGATAGGAACCTCTTGTCCCTTCGTGATCTCAACGAGGTCGACGCCCTGCGCCTTCGCGCGCGCGAGCGCATCGCGCGTCGAGATAAGCTCTGTACCTTTTTCGCCGACGAGACGAACCTGAGATTCGGTGATGTCTTCGTTGATACGGTGTTCGCGCGTCGGGCGCCTGAGTTTGGCAAAGCGATTAAATCGGCCCTGGCCTCCTCCGCCCCCGTCTGGGGATCTGGGTGGGGAAAAATTAGGCCTTTGCTGCATAAAGTGTAGTCATTAAATGTGAGGCAGAGTGCGGAAATTGACCCGGCTGTCAACTCGGATATCGAATTGCAGCCGGGCAGCCGGGCGGTCCGATAACACAGCTTGTCGCTGCGACGGGCATGCAAAAATCGCACATGAAGCGCAGCATGGGGCCCCGCACCCTGTTGGACCAATCTTACGAACCCGGTCCCGGTTTTCTTTATATACCGCCGATTCCGCGTAGCCGCTTTGATTTTCTTTCACAGGTACAGAGTGCCTTCGTCAACAAGGTTGTTTCTTTCACCTTTCCCGACTTCAGCCACTGCTTCGACTACAGCGTGTTCGAGATTATCGACGGGCACTACATGCGTGTGACGGCCTCTTCGTCGCGTTTCCAGCTGCGCGAGCTGGCTGAACATAAAGGAGTGGAGGTTTTCAAGAAGTTTATCTCCCGTACCCGACCGCTTGCGATAGGCCACGAAAAGAACCTGTCTGCACAGATGATGCGGCAGTCGCTCTATAACATCGCGCATGACCTGCCGCCCATGGTTGAGTTTCTGCATATTGCATCAGAAGAGCGCCTGCATGGTGCTATGAAGCGCCTGGCGCCCAAAGGGGTGCGTTACGCGGTAGGTATACCCATCATCATCGACCGCAAACCAGTGGGAGTTCTCTGGGGTATACACCGGCGTTCGTTCAGCGCAGACCAGCGCCGCGATGTGCGCCAGCAAATGATTTCACTGAGCCGCGCCATCGACTTTATTATCTCAGAAGAACTGGTCGAAGGCGCTGATGCTTACAGCGCCCGGCGCAAGATCGAAAAGCACGACCCAACGGCAAACCTGGAAACCCTGGTCTATACGCACGTACCTGACCAGGAAAAACCGGTCAAGTCGATGGTACTCTACTCCAACCGCTACTCCGAGAAGTATCGGCAGGATACCAACTACATCGTACCGACCGTAAAGGGCTACAACATCTCTCTCAAGCGTTACCTGCCCGAGCATCTGAACGGGCAGGACCGTATTCTGCTGATGCTGCCCGGCTTCTTCTGCAATCGTTCGATCATGGATCGCCTGGCGAAAGAGATGGCGCTCGAACATGGTTACCCGGTCTTCACCCTCGACGTCAGGGGACGCTCTAAAGAAACGCTCCCCAATAAGATCTTCAACAACTACCACTGGTCAGTTGATAACTACATCTGGGAAGATTTTCCGGCCGCGCTGCAGTGGCTCAAGGCAACGCACCCCGGTAAGAAGATCGTGGTCTTTGGCCACAGTATGGGCGGCCTGATTCCCCTCTTCTACTCGGCGGCCTACGACAAGCACGGCAAGAAAAGATCGGGCGAGCTGGCGATAAAGCCAGAATCGATGATCGACGGTATTGTTTCCATCACCTCGCCGATCTATATCCGCATTGCGGCTGAAAATGCCTGGTTTAATATGTTTCGCAGTTCGGCGAAGATGCTGACCGGCAATGCGCTGGCCGACCCGATCATGCGGATGGTGAACTTCACACTAACTTCAACCCTGGGTGGAATTGACCTCAACAAGTTCTTCACTTTTCTCAACAGTATTTCAGCTTCGATTCGCACGGTTTCGTTCGACGTCACGTATCGCCTGCCGACGATCAAAGAGTTTATCGGCTACGAGCAGATCACTCCGCCCGAGTGGTATTTCATGATGGAAGACGTGTTCTGCGAAGAATCGATGCTCGTGATCAGCCAGTTCATCCGCTCGCTGATCGACGGGGACAACTTCATGTCGATCGACAAAGAAATTAATTACACGCTCGAATGCAATGAACTGGAAATTCCGCACTTCACGGTGGTCGGCACAGTAGACGAAATCGCTCCTCCCGACACCGTGCGGCAGGGGCACCTTGCCGGAAAATCACCCAAAAACCGGATTGCCGAATACAAGCAGGGCCACCTCGGCATTATCACGCACCCCGAAACGGTGAAGCAGATAGCGATCGATACAGACGAGTGGATTCGGGCTTTGCCGGCGAATTATATTAGTTAAACACAGTGTGTGCCCTTCGGGCACACACTGTGTTTAGTTAGAAAGAACTTAGCTTCCGCAGCGCTTCGACCCGCTTTTCAATGCCGGTCTTGTCTGCCTTGGCAATACCGGTCGTTGAGAATCCTTCAACCGCGAAGCTCGCAGTCGCCGAACCCCATGCGACCGCGCGACGCAGCAGTTCATCGGAGATCTTTTTGCCCGGCTGCGAGTTTGCCACCAGGTAGCTCATCACTCCGCCTGCGAAACTGTCGCCCGCACCGGTCGGGTCGATCACCTTTTCGGTCGGGTATGCCGGGCTCACGAAGATGTGGTTATGCGAAATCGCCATGACACCGTGCTCGCCCTTCTTGACGATCACAATACCGGGGCCCTGCTTTTGGATTGCCTTCGCGGCCTTGATGATTGACGCTTCCCCCGCAAGCATGCGCACCTCTGCGTCGTTCAGAAACAGAATATCCACTGCCTTGATCACCTTCCACAGGTCCTTCTTCTTGCTCTCGATCCAGAAGTTCATCGAATCCATACCGACGAGCTGAACACTCTTCATCTGCTTCAGTACTTTGTATTGTATTACAGGGTCGATGTTGGCGAGAAAGAGTACCTGGCGGAGCTTGTCTTCTTCTGTCAGCTTTGGTTCAAAGCTGGCAAATGCGCCAAGTTCTGTGCTGCGGGTATGCGCCACAGCCATGTCGTGTTCATAAAAACCCGACCAGTGGAAGGTCTTGTCGCTGCTGCGCTCAATACCGGCAGTATCGATTCCAAAGTCAGACAGGTACGTAAGATACTTCTCGGGAAAGTCACTGCCAATCACGGCGATAATTTTCGGCTCAATGAGATTCGCTGCAGCTATGGAAAAATGGCTCGCAGCTCCGCCGAGTACATTCTTTTTTTCACCGAAAGGGGTTTTGATATCATCGAAGGCAACTGAGCCGACTACGAGCATTCGCATACGGTAATCGGAGAGTGCGAATCAGGCTGTAAAGATGGTAAAGAACCGCAGGCCGTTGGCGTGTGATCTATTTTGCTGCGGTGCCGGCTTTTTCGGCGCGTAAGCGGCGGCGGATCTCTTTTGCCCGGACGCGATTCGGTTCAAGGCGCTCTTTCAGCCTGCCACCCATGCCGTCTTCGCCGAACCGGCGCTCGAGCAGCCGCTCTGGGATGATATACCATTTGATTTTGGACTCGACAAGTAGCTCGTCACCGAGTTCGATTCGCGCCTTGGTGTAAAGGCGCTTCGAGCGGGCCGAGGTAAGCCATGCGGTTACCTTGATGTCTTTATAGAGCGGCGTCGCCTTGTGGTACTTGATAGAGAACCCATCTGTCATGACAAAGTGGCCGAGGTGATGGCACAAAACTCCCTGTGCTTCGTCGAGTATAAGGGCCAGGCCGCCACCATGTGCATAACCCGGAGCGCCTTCATGTTCTTTGCGCAGCTGGTAGGTAAAGCATACCTCGCCCTTCTGTTCATCGAAGGTCGAGGGTATGTGGAAAGAGTAATTGTTCAGGGCACCGCACGCAAAACAGTTGTCGTGGTGCAGGTGCTGGCCGACAAGGCTTGCTTTGCCGTGCGGGCGAAGCACAGGTTATTCTTTATCAGCCTTGGCTTTTTTGACGCGCGGGATCAGGACCTGGCGTCCGTTGTAATAGCCGCAAGCAGTGCAGATGCGGTGCGGAATGCCGTAAGCGCCACAATTGGCGCAGGGGCGCAGGTTCGGTTTGCCAATTGCGTGGTGTGCACGGCGTTTACGTCTGCGTGAGTGGGAAAGTCTTCTCTTGGGAACGGCCATTTTGGTTGAAAATCAGACTTGAAACAGGGTGTCAATGAATTGCATCAGGCGCTTACGGCCCAAAGCCAGCGCAGACGGGTTCATGATCAGGCGCGCCGTACTTTCCAGGATAACCTCTTCTTCGACCAGGTTGTTTGCTTTGAGCGTCGCACCCGTGCTGACGAGGTCGACAATCACATCGGAGAGCCCGGTCAGCGGCGCAATTTCAATCGAACCATAGAGTTCAATGGTTCGGATGTTAAAACCCCGCCGGAAAAAGTATTCGGTCGCCAGGCGGGGATACTTCGTTGCAACGCGCAGCTCGGGTTTGTTCTGCCAGTCTGCCCGATCTTTCGGATACGCGACCGACAGCCGGCATTGGCCAAATGGCAGTGCGGCAGGGATAAAAACATCAAAGTTGTGCTCGAGCAGCAAATCAAGCCCCATGATGCCGAGATCGGCGGCGCCCTGCTCTACATAAGCACCGACGTCCTTACTGCGTATCAGGTAGAAATCAATGTTGCTTTTTTCATCGTGTAGAATCAGTTCGCGGCCGTCTTGGGTGCGGCTGAGCGAGCAAAGACCGCGTGACGAAAAAAACTCTAGGCTTTCATCGCTCATGCGCCCCTTGGGGAGCGCGATTTTCAGCTTCTCTTCTGCCAACTTACTTCTTTAACTGGGCACGCTCAGCATTGAGCAGCGAGATATAGTTGCGGCTGCTGGCGGCGAATTCTTTACCTTCACTGTCGCGCGACAGCTTCGCGAACTTCTCTTCAGCTTCATCGTAACGGCCCAGGTAATAGAGCATACGTCCCTGGTGGAAGAGCGCCATCTCGGTCTTCTTAATTAAGGCATATTTCTTTTCCAGGTCTTTATAGACCAGGAGGGCTTTTTCGAAATCACGCGCGCTTTCCAGCGCCTGCGCCTGCATAAAACCTGCAACACTAGCCATCGCATCGGTGTCATAACCTGACGCTGCACGGGCAAAAAGGGCGGCTGCAGCCACCGGGTCACGGCCTTCAAGCAGCGCGCTGCCAGCGGTAAAGCAGGCCGCGGCACTTTCGAGCGTTGCAATAGTCTGCTCGCACACAGGTTTCAGGCTCTGCCCGAACTCCTTCATCTGCAGTGCCCGTGCATCGCCTTTGGGAAGAATTTTGATCTGTTCGTATTTTTCCAGCGCAGCGTGCAGCCTGCGGCTGTGCTCGTCTTTTGCTGCTGCGCGGAGGACAAGAACCAGCACGACGGCGACCGTAATGCCTGCCAACACGAAAATGCTGTTGCGAATGGCGCGCGGGTTTTCGTTCACCCAGTGCTGCAGCCTGATGCCGAGGGGGAGTTGCTCGGATTCTGCTGTCGCGGGCGCAATCTCTGTTTGCCCGGCCTGCATTGTCGCCCGGCGACGCCCGCGAAATCCCTTAATCTCAAATGCCATGCGGCAAACAGGGCTTGAGAATCATGTTGTCCATTATTTCGCTTGTCGGCCGGTAGGGCGCCTTTTTTTAAGAAGTATGCAAATTCGTTCCCTGTTACTTCTGGTAACGCTGGTTTCCGGCGTTGCAGCTGCCCGTCCCGCTGACCGCGTACCGGCGGATACTTCGATCTATATTGAAGGCGCTCCACTTACCGAGAGCCTCACCGCGCTGCGTACACTGGTAGCAAACATTGCCGGCGAAGGTATCTGGTCAATGATGTCGGCCAACTTCGAACAGAAGATGGGGGTCAACATGCTCGACCCGCAAAAACTGGAGGAAATCGGCATCAAGACCAGCGAGCAATGGGCAATAGCAATCAACATGGAGATCGAGGCGGCTGGCAACCCCTCGAAGCCCGAATTCGTGATGATATTCCCGATCCAGTCCAACACCAAATTCTATGACTTCCTCAAGGCCAAGATCACCGAAAGCCAGATGCCCATCAATACAGAAGTTGAGGCAGGCCGGGTATTAAATTTCGGTTCAGAAAATGATCCCGGTTACCTGGTGCGCACCGATGACGCACTGCTTGTGAGCAACAAGAAAGAAATGGTCATGGCAATGCGTTCGAAGGTTTCTTCGCCCATCACCGATGCATCTTATTATACCTCGATGCGCTCGCACCTGCTATCGCGTAATGGCAAGAAGCAGCCCATGATGTCGTTCTACCTGAATCCGAAGCTGATTGTCTCATCGCTCAAGGCACAGAGCGACCTGCTGCGTAACCTGCAGAAAGAGCTGAATAAGGGCGACGAAACAGCTCCCGCTATTGATGACAATTCACCGTATGTTGCAGAAATCCGGGACAACCTGCAATCTTCGGGTGGTGCGCTCGTGGCGAATGCAGAGCGCATCTCGTTCTACTTCTCCTACAAGTATAAAGAGGGCTACCTGAGCGACACCAGCAAGATTTACCCTCGCATTATCCAGGTGAAAACCGAACCGCTTGCCTCAGACACAGCGGCGCGCAACCCGGTGAATTACACCCTGATTAAACTGAACGTGATGGGCATGATCGATCTTTTCAAATCCCTGAGCCCGGTATTTGGCGAGAAATACGCAACAGCAATCCAGGAAGCGAATACCAACCTGGGAATGGATTTTGAATCACAGATCCTGAACAGCCTGCGCGGCAACTATAACTTCCAGCTGCTGAACATACCCACCGAAGAAAAAGTTCGCGAAGTGGGCGCGTGGGAGCTCTACGGAGCCTTTGGCATTAAACCCGGCACAGCAAAAAACTGGGTTCGCCTGCTGAAAGCCAGCGAGAAGATGGCGAAGAAGGCAGAAGCAAACAAGAAACAGAAGACCAAATTTAAATTCGAAGAGGCGGAAGACGGTGAATTCGTCAGTATCAGCGGTCCTGGCAACATGGTGAATGGAAAGCGCCAGACTGTGACCGTTGTTTTCCTGATTCGCGAAAACGAGGTGATCGTCAGCAACAGCAAGGCTAACGCGCTCAAAGCGACCAAAGGCGGCAGTGCAACACTGAGCGAGCGCCTGGCAAAAATTCCTTACGAGTCGGCACAGGGTGTTTTCTTTCTCGACCTGCAGCAGGTTTTTAAGGCCGTAATGAAGAGCAAGCAAGGCTCTTCACTGAAAGCTTATGGCCCGATGCTGGAAAAGATGAAGAATTTCTCGATCATTTCCACCGTACAGGGGGATTTCGCGACAGCGGAAACGATGCTCCAAATGAGGAAGTAATCCTTGCTGACGGTTGAAAATCTCTCGAAACATTATAACTCGCGGCGTGCTGTAGACCGTGTTTCATTCACGCTCCGCCGCGGCGAAATTTCTGCCCTGCTGGGCATGAACGGAGCAGGTAAAACGACAACGCTACGCATGCTCACCGGCTATATCACGCCGACCACGGGCGAGGTGCTGCTAAACGGTGAGAATATCATTGCAGAGCGGGAAAAACTGCTGAGCCACATCGGCTACCTGCCCGAGACCCCTGCCCTGTACAACGACATGACGGTCGAAGATTTTCTCGTTTACATGTACCGGCTGCGCGTGGCGGAACAGCAGGGCGAAACCGACGCCATTGAAAAGGCGTTGAAACGCTGCGCGCTGGGCGAGCGGCGCCACGACTACATTGCTTCGCTTTCTGCGGGATTTCGCAAGCGCGTGGGCCTGGCGCAGGCAATCATACACAATCCCGAAGTACTGCTGCTCGACGAACCGATTGCAGACCTGGACCCCCGCCAGATCCGGGAAATCAAGAGCCTGCTTTCCGAGCTGAGACAGGACCACGCGGTACTGGTATCGAGTCATATTCTGAAAGAAGTGCACGAATTTGCCGACAGAATTTTCCTCATGCACGAGGGACGTATTCTTGCTGAAGCAGAGAGCAAGGCGATACCCGCTGGCGAACTCGAAAACTGGTTCATGCGCCACACCGAAGCGGCGGCATGAGGCTTATTAGGGTGCCCGGCATAGCGGACAGAGCCGCGATAAAAAAGCATGCAGTGCCCGTCTGCAGTTTGCTCGCGGCCATTTTCCTGCTCGCTTGTGCCTCGGGCAGATACCAGGTACCGGATGCTGAATTCTTCACTGACGGTTATGCACTCGACAAACAAACCCTGCAGGTAGTCGAAAGCCACGAAGACGCCAGCCTGTTGCTGCCTGCAGCAGAGCGCTACGCACGCAACTGCGAGTCAGCTGAGGTAAAGGCGCGCAACCGCCACAGGGTAGCATACCCACAGTCACGCGACGAGGGTAAAAAGCTTTCCACTCGATTCGATAAGAATGCCGGTTGCACAGTCCGCATGGCGTTTCGCAAGGAGTAACAATGATGGTAGCCCAAAACCCCGAGCGGGATTTTATCTCAGGCCACAAAATCGGTGGCAGCAACAAACCCTTCTTCATCGCCGGCCCCTGCGTGATTGAAAGCGAAGACCTGCTGCGCACCGTAGCCAAAGAGGTCCGCCGGGTTGCCGATGAACAGAAAATTCTGATATTTTTCAAATCGTCGTTTGACAAGGCCAACCGCTCGTCGATTGATTCATTTCGCGGTCCGGGAATGCGCGAGGGCCTGTCGCTGCTGAAAAAAGTGGCCGACGATTTTAAACTCCCCTGCCTTACTGACATCCATAACCCCGAAGAAGCCGAGGTTGCCGCAGAATATGTCGACATGCTGCAGATACCCGCGTTTCTCTGCCGGCAGACTGACCTTGTCGTTGCTGCTGCCAAAACCGGAAAGTGGACCAACATTAAAAAAGGACAGTTTGTTGCGCCAGAAGACGCGCTGCAGATTGCCGACAAGTACCGCAAGTCAGGCTCGGACAAGGTCACCCTGTGCGAGCGCGGCTATACGTTCGGCTACAACAACCTGGTCGTCGACATGCGCTCGTTCGAAATCATGCGCGCTGCAGGCCTGCACGTCGTCTTCGATGCGACACACTCGACACAGCTGCCTGGCGGGGGCAAGGTTTCGGGCGGTGACCGGCGCATGGCGTTTCCGCTGGCACGCGCTGCAGCCGCAACCGGGCTCGACGGTATCTTCGCCGAGATACATCCCAACCCACCCGAGGCCAGGTCTGACGCAACCAACCAGCTCTATCTTTCCGACTTTGCGCGCTTTGTCGATAACATCCTGAAAATCGATCGTTTGGTCAAGAGTGACGTCTAATGAACATGCAGACAATCACCTCTTACCTGGTCGGAGCTTTCGCTCTACTGTCTATACCCTCGTGCGCCAGCAGCACCTGGCGCGAGGGGTTCAGTGGTTCAGACCGGCTCTACCTGGTTGGTGAAGGACATGCACGCGAAGACCTGCCACAGGTGCAGCGCTCGGCAATGGCGCGCGAAGCTGCACTGATCGATGCAATGAGCCATTGGCCGCGGCATTGTGGCGCACTCTCGAACGACGACGGTATCGCGAGCTTTCGGGTAGAAAACCAGAAACAGCGACTCATCGAATGCGAGGGCACAACCTGCCGCGCCCGCATTGTCATTGAGCGCAGCGGCCTGAGAGAAAAATGTAAGTCCTGATGGGCTCCTGAAAAAGCAGCCACCTAAGGCGCTGGAGCTTCGGCTGGTGCAACCGGTGGCTTTGCCGGCCGGCGGTCTGTGCAGCGGCTACTGTTTTCGATTAGCCACATGCTGCGCACCTGGATAAACGAAAGCAGCGGTTTCGCCTCACCCGGCGAAAAATAGCAAACCCGGGTAGAGCTGACGACAGCATCTGCGGAAGCGAGGCTGCGCAGTACGGTGAGGAGTCGGCTGCCCTTCTCCTGCCCCCACAGCGCGTAGTCGACGCCACCCTCGCGCGTGTAGGCTTTTTCAAACCTGCCGCGGTCGCTTTCAGGCACAAACGTACGGATAAACTGCTCGTATGCGCGGGCCTCGAGCATCAGAACGGCGGCATCGACCAGCTTGCGCAGCGGCAGCGGTGGAACCTGCTTTTCGTATTCCACACGGGGTGGCGTCGTGCCGCTGTTTTCCGCCTGGGCAGAAAGCATACCCCCGGCGAGAAGAATCATGAGCAGAAACGGGCGCATGCTTCCCCCCGGGGATAACGGGCTGTCTTGTCGATCGAAATCCCACTCTGGCAGCCTTTTGCTTGTCGCGCTGTTTCGGGCGCAAATTCTGCATATTACCCGGGTGAAGTCAGCATTGAGGGTTAAAATCCAGCGGCTGCCAGGGCTGTCTTTGGCTCAATTAAAGGAGAAAACATGGCGAAATCAACACGCGTGATCAAAAAAGTCGGGGTTCTTGGTGCCTCAGGTAACATGGGCTCACTCTCAGGAGGTATCTTTGCCCAGGCGGACATAGAATGTGTGTTTTTCGCCCGGTCGCTCGACAAGGCGACAGCGGGGCTCGAAGCCGCAGTTGGCCAGGCACGCTCAGATGTGCTGCGCAAATACATCAAAGCTGCGAGCTACGACGATCTCGAAAAAGAGATCCCCAGCTGCGACTGGATCTTTGAAGGCCTCGCCGAAGACATGGCGATCAAGAACGAATTCTTCGCCAAGATCGAAAAACTGAAAAAACCCGATGCAATCGTCAGCACTGTATCATCAGGTCTCTCGATCCGCAAGATGGGCGAAGGCCGCAATGAAAACTTCCGCAAAAACTTCATGGGTACGCACTTTTACAACCCACCCGGTAAGCTGCCCGCGAACGAACTGATTTTTCACCCGGATGTACCGGCAGACACCCGCGAATTCGTTTACGATTTCTGCGAGAAGGTACTGCGCCGTGTGAACATCATCACCGAAGATACAGCGGCATTCGCCGGTAACCGTATCGGCTTTCAGCTATTGAACGATGCAGCGATCCACGCGGAGAAATATGGTGTCGACAAGATCGACTACCTGCTGGGGCCGTACACCGGCCGCGCCCTTGCCCCGCTCGCGACGATCGACCTCGTCGGTCTCGACGTACACAAGGCAATCGTCGACAATGTGGTTGCGAACGTCAAGGACGAGCGCATCGACACCTACAAGATGCCCGCATACATGCAGAAGATGATCGATGCTGGCATGCTCGGCCGCAAGGCAAAGGGCAAAGGCGGTTACTTCAACCGCGACGCAGAAAAGAACAAAACGACCCTGAACATTGCCGACCTCAGCTTTGCTCCAACCAAGAAAGACAAAATCGACTGGGTCGAAAAGACTAAACAGGCGATCCAGGACGGTATGTACCCACGCGCGATTGACCTGATCAAGAACGCACCTGGCGAAGAAGGGAAGATCGTCCGTTACTTTATCCTGGGTTACGTGGCGTACAGCTTCGCGCGTATTGGTGAAGTTACCCCTGAGGCCGACGGTATTCACGGTATTGACCGCGTGATGTCTTCAGGCTTCTCATGGCTGCCGCCTTCAGGCTGGGTAGACCTGTTTGGAGGAGCGAAAGAAACCGCGGCACTCATTGAAAAAGCTGGCATTCCGGTGCCGGCACAACTCAAAGCTATCAAAGAAAAGGGTAAGATCTGCCGCGTGGCAGACGTCAGCAAATTTCTGATTGGCAGATAAGAAGGAGATACAAATGGCAAAAAATAAACGCGTATATATTCTCGGCGGCTACCAGACAGACTTTGCCCGCAACTGGGCGAAAGAAGGCAAGACGATTCAGGCTCTCATGCACGAGGCGATGGACGGAGCTTTTGCCGCAACCAAGATCGACCCGGCAGACGTGGGTTCAATTCATGTTGGCAACTTTGCCGGTGAACTCTATACCATGCAGGGGCACCTCGGTGCGATGACTGTGAACTACAGCGAAAAGCTGCGCGGCGCTCCCACCAGCCGCCACGAGGCAGCCTGCGCTTCTGGCGCTATTTCAACGCTTGTTGCCCGCACGGAAATCGAAGCCGGCCACTACGATCTCTCGATGGTTGTCGGTATCGAAATGATGAAATCGGTAGATTCAAAAACCGGCGGTGACTTTCTCGGCACAGCGGCATGGTACGACAAAGAAGCGAAGGGCGTACAGTTTCCTTTCCCCAAACTCTTTGGACGCCTCGGCACGGTTTACGAAGAGCTTTATGGCCTGAAATACGACCACCTCGCAGAAATTTCTGCCATCAACTACGAAAATGCCCGCAAGAATCCGCTCGCGCAAACCCGCGAATGGTACATGAACAAGCAACACGCTCTCTCGCGTGGTAACTTCAACATGGAAGTCGGCGGAATCATTCACATCACCGACTGCTCGCAGGTTACAGACGGTGCTGCCGTGACATTTCTCGCGTCGGAGAAGTTCGCCAAGCGCTATGCCAAAGAGCATGGTTTGAAGCTGAAGAATATTCCGTACATCATGGGCTGGGGTCACGCCACGGCGCCGATGCTTTTCGACATCAAGACCGAAGAAGCTTACGCAGCCAAGAAAGAAGGCGGTTACATTCTGCCGCACACACGTAAGGCTATCGTCGACGCATACAAACGTGCCGGTATCAAAGGCCCGAAAGACCTCGACCTGGTCGAAACGCACGACTGTTTCACTACTTCAGAGTACGCAGCGATCGAACACTTTGGCCTGACCGCTCCGGGCGAGGCATACAAGGCCATCGAGAACGGGGACATCCGTATCGGCGGCAAACTGCCATTCAATCCGTCAGGCGGATTGATTGGTGCAGGACACCCGGTGGGTGCAACCGGCTCACGCCAGCTGCTCGACCTCTATAAGCAGCTCACAGGCACTGCAGGTGAAAATCAGGTTGAAGGTGCCAAAGTTGCGGCGGCCCTCAATATCGGTGGTTCAGCAACCACAAACGTCGTCCACATTGTGGGCGTAGAAAAGGGCAAATAAATGGCGCTCACCAACGTTACGGCTATTGTCAGCAATGTTAAGAACTTCTACGGTAAGTTCGAAAAATACCTTGCTGACAAGGCTTTCGAGAACAA
This sequence comes from Turneriella sp., assembly GCA_046346875.1. Taxonomy (GTDB): domain Bacteria; phylum Spirochaetota; class Leptospiria; order Turneriellales; family Turneriellaceae; genus Turneriella. The sequence goes on from JAXMHG010000003.1 coordinate 276,443, forward strand.
TAACATCTCAACCGACAAGATGGACCAGGACCAGGTGGCAAACTACGACCTGGCCTGGGTAGCTGCGGAAATCTTCGCGATCGATGAAATGGTTGCTTACCCGGCGAAAGTCGGTAAAGGGCCCGGCAGCATCGAAGAAAACCTTTCGCTGTTTTTCATTGCAGATGCACTGCAGGACATCATCGGCCGGCTAAGGACCGCAGCCCAAAAGATGGGCGTTTCGCAGGCCCAATTTGACAGCGATCTCAAAACTTCTGAAGTCTATGGTTTTATTGCCGAGTACAGCTCAGAGGCTTTTGCAAAAAAAATCTCTGATGCGCTGGCTTCAAACAAAGATTATGGAGCTTATGGTCTCAACGACGATCAGGCCATGATGGCGGACACCTTTCGCAAGTTCGCGGAAGGCCAGGTTAAACCCCTTGCAGAAAAGGTCCACCGCCAGGATCTGACGATTCCCGATGAAATCATTAACGGCCTCGCCGAAATGGGATGCTTTGGTCTTTCAATCGCCGACACATACGGCGGTTTCCAGTCTGAAGAAAATCCTGACCACACGTCAATGGCGGTCGTGACGGAAGAACTGTCACGTGGCAGCGTCGGCGTGGCCGGCAGCCTGATCACGCGCCCGGAAATCGTGGCGAAGGCTATTTCTGCCGGCGGTACGGAAGCGCAGAAGCAGAAGTGGCTCCCCCTGCTCGCTTCGGGCGAGAAGAAGTCGGCCGTCGCTGTGACAGAACCCGACTACGGTTCTGACGTCGCAGGCATGAAGGTTGCCGCGACAAAAGTCGACGGCGGCTGGCGCATCAACGGCGTCAAAACCTGGTGTACTTTTGCCGGCATGGCAGACGTAATGCTCGTGCTCGCACGCACCAACCCAGATATGTCGCTCAAGCATAAAGGCCTGTCGATTCTGCTGGCAGAAAAACCTCCAACACGCGACCACGAATTTGACTACAAGCAACCCGAAGGTGGGCGTGTACACGGCAAGGCGATCGCCACGATCGGCTACCGCGGTATGCACTCCTATGAAGTGGTATTTGAAGATTACTTCGTTCCAGACGAAAACCTGATCGGCGGCGAAGCCGGTCTCGGCAAAGGTTTCTACCTGCAAATGGCTGGCTTCGCCGGTGGCCGCCTGCAAACCGCAGCGCGCGCAACAGGTGTAATGCAGGCAGCAGTGGAAAAGGCCCTGCAGTACGCCCTGGATCGTAAGGTCTTCGGCAAGCCGATTCTTTCTTACGGCATTAACCAGCATAAGATTGCGAAAATGGCTGCGATTACGCAGGCAGTGCGCCAGATGACTTACAAATCTGCGCGCCTCATGGATAAGCACGAAGGCTCGATGGAAGCCTCACTCGTGAAATTTTACTCCTGTAAAATTTCAGAATGGGTTACCCGCGAAGCAATGCAAATCCATGGTGGCATGGGATACGCAGAGGAATATGAAGTATCTCGCCTCTTTGTGGACGCACGCGTTTTCAGCATCTTCGAAGGTGTCGAAGAAGTTCTCGCGCTGCGCGTCATTGCCCGTTCATTGTTGGCCAGGGCGCTGGGGCTCAAAGCGGCCTGACAGATTCCGGTGCAGAGGGGTATTTTCAAGGTATCCCTCTGCCTGTTTTCCCTCCTCTTTTTTCAGGCTGGCGCGGTTCCCTGGCGGGAAAAAAACGCGCTGCGTATTGCCTCAACCCTACCCAAACGACTCATTGATTCGATCATGGCGCAGGGCAACTGGAACATCCTGTTCCAGGAAGGTCCGTTCAGCGAATTCCAGAGGCAGATGGCCATCGGCGGCCACTTTGCCCTCAGGGGCGAAGTCTCACAGGCTGAGTTCTATTACCGGCGCGCTGAAACCGCTCTCGACATTGCTTACGCTTCTCTGCGCAGCCGCTTCGAATGGCCACGCTCCCCATTACAACTGAAGGCCGATGAATTACCCTGGGGAGAAAACCGCGATACGTTCAGGGACTACCTGCTCTGCCGCCTGCAGCTCTATATTGAGTCAGGCCTCGCAGGCCACGACCTGGGTAAAGTTGGCCTTGAACGCCTGGCAGAGACCGTGGCGCGTACGGAAAGCCAGATGTCTCAAAGTCTCAAGGACAAGGATGCCGATCTCGATAATTTCGTGCGGCTGCTGCGTGGCAGCAACACGCTGCGTGCGACAAGTGGTATATCGCAGGGGCTTCGGGCAACGCGGTTTCTCGAGCTCAGCGCGGCAATTCCACCTTCAGCCAGAAACTACTGGCGCAGGCGGACGGTGTTTTTTCAAATCCAGGAGCACCTGTACTATGGCAACCTCGGCATTGCCCGTGCCCTGACGGATTTCCTGTTTTCGCGACACGGCGATCAATCGGACCCTCTCGCAATCGCCCGCTTCTGGATCCAGTCTTCCGATTTTAGCGCAGCGGTCCGTCTGCTCGAGAAGGAGTTCTCGCGCGACGAAGTGCGCAGTGGCGAAAACTACGCGGATTTTCTGCGTATCAGCGAGACTCTGCAAAATCTTCACGTCTGGCAAAAACAGTACCTGCGCGCAGCGGAAATCGCGCAGGCGAGCCATGACCTGCTGAACGGCTTCATCGCGGATAACCTTGTTCCCCGGGAAGAATTTGTGTCTGTCCGGCGATCCGCGGCCAACCAAAAACTGCGCGGCGAGATGCTGCGTTATCTGGCTCGCGGCGAATGTCCTGCACCGTTAAAGGTTTTTGAAGGCAGTGAACCCGAAGCAGAATGGCGCATACGCGAACGCCTCTTCTACCAGAAATGCGGTCTCACCGAAGAACGCGATATCTGGCTGAAATGGCTCGAGAACAAATCCCTGGGTGCCGAAGCGGGCGATATCATCCGCTTTGTTCTCGAAATCCCGGCCAGTGAAAAAGCGGGAGCAAAAGGTACATCGTTGCTGCAGTACCTGTCGCTCTACCGCGCTACTACCAGGCCTGGCGCGAAACCAAAACAGCCTGAACTGGCAGCTTCCCTGCTTGATGCGAGTGGCAAGCTGCACAGCGACCTCGTATTCCTGGACTGGGGGCTTACCCTGCCCGTCGATGCGCCGCAACGCGCACTCGGCCAGCTCAAAACCCCACTCCGGTCGAATGAAGCCTCTCTAGTTTTTTCTGCGTTACACAGGCAATATGCGCGCAGGCAGCTGAGAGGGAGCTCCCTTTTCCAGTTTTCTGCCTCTGATGCCGGCGAGCTGCGCGCCGAACTGCACGACTGGATACTCGGTGGCGACTACGGGGAAAGGACTAGCCCTCCAGCTGAACCGGGCGGCGACCTGTTGTACGCTGACAGTGAACAGACCATCTTGTACCAGCCTGGCATGCAGAATTCGACGATCCAGGTGTTCGATTCGTGGGAGAAGCTCAGTGCTGAGCAGCGAGGAAGTTTTTTCCGGTCAGGCAAGCCGGTTCATCTTTTTGGCAGGGCACCTATACTCACGCCCGCACAGGCCCATACGGTTACGACGCTGCAGATTGCCCCACTGTTTTTCTCCTGCAGCGATTGCGCCCCGTTAATGCGGACACCCGCAAGATTGCTGCTCCATGAATTGCCAGGCAATGGCTGGAAATCGACGCGTGCCGATCTGGCAGATATTTTTTCCAGCCAGTTCAGCCTCCAGCTCAGGCCCGAATGCGGTTTTACCTCCGGCCTATTCCAGGATACTCTCATCACACAAGCCAGCGGCGTCCAGGCCGAATACCCGTGTAACCTGTCGCTCGAGAATCTGATCATAGAAGAAGCTGGGGCGTCGCAACTACCAGAAAGACAGGGCCTGCTCTGGGCAATTGCTGGCCGGCAAGGCGGGGTAGCGCTTATTCTTCCGGACGGCATGAACCCGGCTGCGCGTACTGCATTCCTGTTTGATTTTCTGCAGAGACGAAACCGGCGTGAAGTTTCACCCCGGCACGCATTTACCGAGGCCCGCCGCCGGGCAGAAAAATCCTTTCCGCCCGGCAGCGGCATTGAAGCCGTACGGATATATGCTGCGGCTGAATAGTACCCTGCTCGTATCCACCTTACTTGTCCTGTCAGCGGTCGGCTGCAGCAGACGACCGCTGAACATTGAATCGGCAATGGTCGACCAGGTTATCGGTGAATTCGCAACAGAGCGATTTGTGCACTATGTGCGCGGTGGAGCACCAAAATCAAATCGTGAATTGCTGGAGAAAGTGCTAGCGAGGCATTCGTTGCGCTACCCCGAGTTCGTTGCGCCATTACGCAGGTTTCAGCCGGAAGTTTTTGAACGTCTCCTGGGAAACCAGGCATCCAAATAGAGAATAGAGGGCAAGATACCGGCCCGGCTACTGTTCAGTAGCCAGGCGGTTTATTTAGAGATCAGGCCCGGAAGGACCGATCCGGTTACAGGCGTTTATTTCTTGGGAGCGTTGGCTTCAGCAGCTGCTGCTGCCTCGGCTTCACGCTTTTTGCGAGCTGCTTCGCGCTGGCTCTTCACATGCTCATTGATATCGAAATCTTTGTTGTTTTCGATACGATATTTCTGCGTTGCATTCTTCATCAGCGTACGCTGTTTTTCCATCGCGGCTGCCATTACCATTCTGCCTTTGACCATTTCGAGACCCTGGTCAACCGGAATCGTTCTCAGGCGGGCGTCTTCACGCTTGGCTTTTTCCCAGGCTGCATAGGCTTCAGCATCGCTGACTTTAATTTCCTGCAGTTTCAGAGAATCGAAAAGGTACATGTTCGCCAGGAAGTACTTCTGCAGGAAGTCGAGTTTCGCCTTAACATCAGCGCGCTTCGCGAAACCATCTTTCTGCGCCTCCATGTTGAGAATCAGCATGTCTTTGTACTGTTCGGCGAACAGGTCTTTGCCGAAGCTCTTGAACATTTCGGCGAGCTGCGGATTGCCTGAACGGTCAGGATCTTCAAGCAGTTGCTTGAATTCTTCTTCGGGAATAAACCGCCCCATGCGCTGCTGCAGCTGCTCTTTCATCAGGACGCCAAAACCGCTGTAGGCCTCGTCGAGCTGCCTGAGGCTGACGGACTTGCCCTCGATTTTCCAAAGCCACTGCGATTTATCGCCACCGCAGGTTACGGTGATAGCGGCAAGAAGCAGCACTACCAAGGATTTTCTGTATTTTTTCATTTTTCGTGTTTCTCCATAAATGAGGAATATGGGGTTAGTTTTACCCCTGCAAACACGGGGCAAAGCATTATGCTCAAGCGGGGCTGCAAGAGCAGCCCCGGAAGATCAGGCAAATGCGGGACGGTTTTTACGGTAGTGCAAGAGCAGCCAGGTAAGTTGCAGCGCTCCCACTGCTGCAGCGGTGCTCACTGCGCTTACCATAATTTCGCGTTTGAGTACGCTGGAAACGCCCAGCACGATCAGCGTAAAGAGGGGAATACGAATGAGTTCGAGGTAAACCCCCCAGCGTCTGCGCATCATCAGGCCACCCGTGGTGGCTAGCCCGATAACCACGGGTACTGCAAGTATAGCCTGTTGCAGCAGTGGTAGGCCCTTGGATTGCTGCATGATCAGGAAAACCGGCAGAGTTAGCGCAAAAACCACACCGGCATATGCCTTGAGTGCTGGCACGTTATCGGGATCATACTTACGGTAGGTAGCCGGGTCTATCTCAGGGATTTCAGTCTTGCCGCCCAGGTAATCCGGTTTCCAGCCTGGTCCCTTCACCCACACCCGCAGCTTGTCCAGGCCACGCGCACGGACGCTCATCTGCACCAGGTGCCAAAAATAGTGCAGCTGTGCCCACACCGGGTTCAAAGTCGTCAGCGGTTTAACGGTGCCGTAATGGGGTTCTTCCTCTTCGGCCTGGAAGGTACCGAAAAGTTTGTCCCATATGATGAGAACTCCCGCGTGATTCTTATCGATATACTTTGGGTTCACTCCGTGGTGCACCCGGTGGTGCGAGGGAGTGTTCATGAAATGCTCGAGAAACCCGAGCTTGCCAACAAGGCGCGTGTGGATGAAGAACTGGTAGAGGGTGTTGATCTGCGAACAGACCATGAACTGCAGCGGGGAAAACCCGACCAGCGCCATTGGCAGGTAATACGGGAATGAGAACAGGCGCTGGAAAGCCCCCTGGCGCAGGGCGACCGAGAGGTTGTATTCCTGGCTCGAGTGGTGAGCTTCGTGTGAACCCCAGATCACCGCGATATTGTGCGAATTGCGGTGAAAGACATAGTAGATCAGATCGACCAGCAGAAAGACAACGATCCATGTCCAGATATTGACAGGTATGCCATAAGAAACGGCTGCATCTGCACCGGCTGGTTTATGTGCCCAATCGAATACGATGATATAGACACCAAAGAGGAGTATCTTGGTGAAAACACCGACGAGCTCCTGCAGCATGCCTGCGCTCAGGTCAGAGACTGAATCATTGAACCGGTAGACCTTTTTTTTCATTACCAGAGAAAGTACTACTTCAATGGCGATCGAAATAAAGAACACGGGAACCGCAAGTGCGATCAGATTAGCGAATTTGGTAGTATCCATTATTTTTTGCCCTTAGCTGTAACCCTGCCTGTTTTTGTCTTTGCTTTGGCTACTTTCTTTTTCGCCGTCCCTGATCTTTTTGGCGTGCTAACCACCCTACCCGTAGGTTTTTTTGGCACTTTCTTTACGGTGGATTTTTTCACCTGCTGCGACTTTGAGACCGGGCGCGTTTTTTTTGCCCCTGTCGCCTTTTTACCCTTTGGGGCAGTAAAATATTTCTGCATCGGGTTCGCATAGAATTCGATCCAACCCGACTGGTACTGCACCGATTGCCCGGGGGGGATGTCAGTGTGTTCGAGCTCGACCTCGGTAAGACCATGCCTTTCCGTCAATCGAATGGAAAGCACTGAATCTGACGCCTCGTCAGGAAATTCAGATGAGCGCCAGCTCTGCACGATCTTCTGGTTTTCTATCAGCAGCAGGTTCTTGCCATGGATATAGCCATCCCACGCAGTGAATTCACCATCAACAGAGCGCGAGGCTGTGGCCTTGGCGCCTGTCATGGCGCTGTGTTGCTGTCCGTCGAGCCAGGCATCATATACTTCGCGTGCGGATACGGGAAGAGTAAACCGCACTGTAATCGATTCGCTCATGAACGCCCATGACGGCCCTCTGCTGCCCCTGCAATCAAAAAACCGGTTGGGTCAATTTTTCGAGTGCGGGCCGGTCAACTGCTGGCGGGGATTTATTTCGTAAGCTGCTTCTGGCGCCTTGTGCAGGAGCCTGCTAAAAGTCTGTGCGAACCGGGTATCCCCGCTCGCCGAGGTAATTCTTAAGGTCGCCAATCTTCAGTTCGTTAAAATGAAACAGCGAAGCAGCCAGGGCAGCCCGTGCGCCGGCATCGAATGCTTCGGCAAAGTGTTCTTTTGCACCGGCGCCGCCCGAGGCTATCACCGGTACAGAAACTGCAGCGCTGATCTTGCGCGTGATACCGAGATCATAGCCGGTTTTCGCACCATCGGCGTCCATCGAGGTCAGTAGAATTTCACCTGCACCGCGCGCGACTGCCTCCTGCGCCCAATCCACAGCTTCCCTGCCAGTGGCCGTGCGCCCGCCGTGCAGGAACACTTCGTGAAAACTGCCGTTGTACTTCACATCGATCGCGCAGACCACGCACTGGCTGCCAAAATGTTCTGCCCCCTGCGTCAGCAGCGCAGGGTTTTCAAACGCGGCGGTATTAACGGATATTTTGTCCGCACCTTCGGCCAGTATCAGCTGCATATCTTCGAGTGTGCGTATACCGCCACCGACGCAGAACGGAATGAAGACATGCTCGGCTACGTGCTTCACCAGGTCGAGGATGATGGCGCGCCGGTCCGATGAGGCAGTAATATCCAGGAAAACCAGCTCATCTGCCCCTTCGCGATCGTAAGCCTGTGCACACTGGACAGCATCACCGGCATCGCGCAGGTTCACGAAGTTGACTCCTTTCACGACGCGGCCATCTTTTACATCGAGACAGGGAATAATTCGCAGCGCGTTCAAACCTCGCCTCCTGCCCTTTCCGCTGCTGCAGCCTGCTGGCCCGGGGAAGGGATCACAATTTTTATATAAGGATTTTTACCAATCAGCTCTTCATGGAGCTTTCCAAGGAAATCACGCAGCTTCTTTTCGCGATTATTCGGGGCGCTCTGCCCTGCCGCAATCGCTGCCTGCTGCGCGGCAACCAACAAACGTGGGTACATGGTTTCCTGGAAGTGTGCGCTCATCACGCCGACGTAAGAGACTGCTGAAACTGCAAAACGGTCAGGCTCGAGCGCGACAAAGCAGACACCCTGTTCGGCCAGGTGATTGCGCTCACGGTAGAGCGTTGTGTCAAAGTGGATTTCACCCGCTTCGACGAGACAGGTTTCGTCGGGCACTGACTCGACCAGCACCGGCGCATCGCCCAGTGCATAAATACGGTGTCCTTCGGTGACCGTGACCGGCAGTTTCTTCTGGTCGATAAAATCGATAAAGGCATGAAAATGCAGCGGGTCGCCGTGTACGGGCAGAATATGGCGCGGCTTGAGATACGATATCAGCCGTTCGATATCGCCGCGTTTGCCGTGCCCGCTAGCGTGCACACGCGTATCGCCGGAAACTCCCACCACGCGCACACCCACGTCGGCGGCAAGATTCAGCGCTTCGTAGATTTTGCCTTCGTTACCGGGGATCATACTGGCCGAATAGACCAGCGTGTCACCCGCCTTCAGGCGTACCTTTGCCAGCGTGCCGTGCGTGAGGCGTGAAAACGAGGAGTTCTTGTCTGCCTGGCAACCCGCGACGAGCCACACGGCATTCTGCGAAGTATACGAAGGCGGTTTCTGCAGGTGCAGAGGAGCAGCAACTTCGCGCGAGATGAAGGCAGCTTCCCACTGCGACTTGAGAGAACGCCCGAGAAAGCCTACCGGCCTCGAGAGGCCCGAGGCAATGCGCACGATATTCTTGATACGCTCAACCTGCGAGGCGAATGTGGTGATAAAAATGCGACCGGGTATGCGCGAGATCAGGCGTTCGAGCGACTCGTCTACCTCGCGCTCGTCGGTCGTCTCACCTTCGTGCAGCGAACCGGTCGAATCGACAAAGAGAAAATCTACCGGTGCGAACTTTTTAATATTCTGCACCTTGTGCCGCACCTCTGAACCGCGCATCTTGAAGTCGCTGCTGAAGTAGATGCGTTTTTTTCCCTGCGGCAGCCTAGCTTCGAGTCCAACCGAGAAGCACTGCGGTATTGAGTGCGGCATGAAGAAGGTCGACACGCGAAAGGGCCCAATCTCGATGTCTGAATCCTGCTCGATCAGCCGAAAATCCCAGCGCGCGGGATCAATGCCGCGGTCTTTGAGCCGCGCGGTCACCAGCGCCGTGGTAAACGGCGAGGCGAAGATCGGTGTACCAACCGGAATAACTTCGGTCAGGTGCGGCAGCGCGCCAATATGGTCTTCATGGCCATGCGTCAGGAAAATTGCGGTGGGAGGAAAACCCAGCAACAGCTGCCGGTTGGGCAGGTTCTTGTCCATGCCGGGTGTATGGTGGTTGGCAAAACCCGAACCGACGTCGATCCAGATGGTGACCCCATTGAGATGAAAAACAGTGAAGTTGGTGCCAAATCTACCCACACCGCCGCCGAAGGCAAAATACAACTGGTCTTTGACCAGCCGACGCGGGTAATCGACAATGCCAGCGGGATCAGCGCTTACCTGTGGAACCAAATTTCCCTTCACCCCGCGCGGTTTCGCTCAGGCTTCCCTCTTGCCAGTAGATTTCGTACGTCTTCTCGAGCAGCATCTGGGCAATGCGGTCGCCGTTTTTAATAGTGTAGTCTTCGTTACCGAGGTTAATCAATGGCACAAATATTTCACCGCGGTAATCGGCATCGATCGTACCCGGTGTATTCACCGGCGTCAGGCCATGTTTGACAGCCATACCTGAGCGTGCGCGAATCGAAATATGGTAGCCCGGGGGAATTTCGACTGCAATGCCAGTCGGCACCGGGGTGATACTGCCCCGTTTTATGGTGATATTGTGCTCAAGGCAGGCATGGACATCGTAGCCTGCGGCGTGTACAGATTGCCTTCCGGGAAGCATCGCGCCAGGGTTTAACTTAGTAAATTTGACAGTAATTGAACTCATCGCCCCGCGCAGAAAGCTTGGGTCGAGTCAGGGCGTAAAACCCTAAAAGAAAAGGGCCCTGAGGCCCTTTCGTCATAAGGTCACTTCGACTGCGCTCAGCGACCTCTAGAGGTTCGTTGAGCGGAGCCGAAACGAACCGATTAGCAAGAGTAAGTAGAGAGGAACTCGAACGGATGCGGACGTGCTTCCCACGGCCAGATCTCTGATTCGAACTTCAGCTCCTTATAGGTGTCGATGAACTCTTTCGTGAACACTCCACCCTGCTCAAAGATACCGCGGTTGGTCAGCATGGTCTCGACCGCTTCACGCAGCGTGTGTGGCATCTGCTGGATACCCTTCTCACGGATCTCGTCGAGAGACAGTTCGAACAGGTCTTCTTCCATCGGCTTGCCCGGATCGATTTTGTCCTGCACTCCCTTGAGGCCTGCCATCAGCATCGCTGCAAAGCAGAGGTACGGGTTTGCGGTTGAATCAGGGAAACGGAATTCAACGCGCTTCGCTTTCACGCCCGAGACGAACGGAATGCGGCATGAAGCCGAACGGTTCTGCGCTGAGTACGTCAGGATCGAAGGAGCTTCGAAGCCCGGAATCAGGCGCTTGTACGAGTTGGTCGAAGCATTCGAGAATGCAGCGATTGCCCGTGCGTACTTGAGAACTCCGCCGACGTAGTGCAGCGCTGTATCGCTGAGACCCTGGTACTTGTCGCCGGCAAAGGTGTTTTCGCCGCCTTTCCAGATAGACTGGTGAACGTGCATACCGTTGCCGTTATCGCCGAAGAGTGGCTTCGGCATGAAAGTAGCAGTTTTGCCATGGCGCTTCGCCACGTTTTTAACCACATACTTCAGCTTCTGGACGTTGTCAGCCGCTTCGATCAGCGTGCCGAACTTCACACCAATTTCACCCTGTGCCTGCGCCACTTCGTGGTGCACCACGAAAGTTTCGAGACCAACTTCGTGCAGTGTCTTTACAATCTCAGCGCGGATATCTACCTGTGAGTCGCGCGGAGAAACCGGGAAATAACCACCCTTGGTACCAGGACGGTGGCCGAGGTTGTGGCCGTCGTTGTATTGCGCAGTCGCTGTGTTCCACGCGCCTTCGTTCGAGTCGATTTCGTAGTACTGGCAGTTGATGTCGTCGCGCACACGAATCGAGTCGAAGATGAAGAATTCGTTCTCGGGGCCGAAGTATGCAGTGTCGCCGAGGCCTGTGGATTTGAGGTACTCGAGGGCCTTTTTAGCAATCGAACGCGGGCACTTTTCGTACATCTGGTTCTTGTAGATGTCGTAAACATCGCAGAAAATCACCAGCGTCGGATCAGCGGTAAACGGATCCATGAATGCGCCTTCAGTATCGGGAATCAGCTGCATGTCTGAGCGGTGGATTGGCTGCCACTTCGTGATGGAGCTGCCGTCAAAGGGCAGGCCTTTGAAAGAGTCTTCTGTGATAGAGTCTACGTGGTAAGACACGTGGTGCCATGCGCCGCCGATATCGCTGAAGCGAAAGTCATAGAACAGAACGCCGCTTTTTTTTGCAAAATCGATCACTTCTTTCCATGAGCCGAACTTTAATTTAGCCATAAAATCTCCTGTATGTTGTGTTTGTAGGATGCGCCACCGCGTAACGGGGATAATCCTTCTTGCCAGTAATTTAGCAAACTTGATGCCAAACCGCAGACCTAAGGAAAGGTGTGCCTTCTAGACACATTGTCAACCGAATGGGATTTCTACCAGTTACGAAACATACACGGCAAATCTGCCGGCCACGATTAATGACGGAAAGACACAAACTTGACGCACTGGCTTGAGCACCACAACTGGGAAACACAGGCACGCATATGACAGATTTTCGAAACCGTTACGGAGCATGGGCACTGATCACCGGGGCATCGAGCGGGCTCGGAGCCGAATTCGCCAGGCAGCTCGCTGCAGAAAAAATGGATCTTGTACTGGTTGCCCGGCGGCGCGACCGGTTGAATGAACTGGCCACTTCACTGAAGGCCGAACACGGTATACAGGTAAAAGTCGTACCACTCGACCTTTCGAAACCAAACTTTCTCGCCGCGCTGCAGAAGCAGACGGCGAAACTGAATATTGGCCTGCTCGTCAACAATGCCGGCTTCGGCATCGCGGGCGACTTCACGACGAATAGCCTTGAGCGGGAGCTCATGATGCTTGACGTCAACTGCCGCGCAGCGCTGCAGCTCGCGCACGCTTATGGTTCGCAGATGGCAGCCCACCGCCGCGGTGGCATTATCATGGTGAGTTCGGTCGTGGCTTTCCAGGGCGTGCCGTTCATGAGCCACTACGCCGCGACAAAAGCCTATGATCTGGTGCTTGGCGAGGGACTCTGGCATGAAATGAAAAAATACGGTGTCGATGTTGTAACACTCTGCCCCGGCGCCACCACAACCGAATTTGCCAATGTCGCTGACACGAAGCCGGCGCCGGGTTCGATGCCTGCCCCACCCGTTGTCAGAGCAGCGCTCGAGGCACTCGGCAAAAAGCATTACGTTACCGCAGGGAAGAAGAATAAGCTGATGGTCTTCTCAGCACGCCTGGTACCGCGCCGCGTAGCAACTCTCATTGCTGCGCGCGTTATGAAAAGTCTCGGCAGGTACTGACCGCAATGCCTCGCGCCACCGCATGGAAATATGGCCTGCTGCTCGCGACGGTCGGTGCCTTCGCCTTGCCGAACAAAGCGCCTGTAGCCACCAGCTGGATCAGCAAAAACTTTGTTGGCGGCCCCCGGTGCGTAGCACGCGGCCCGGCATCTGCCTTTTCTCCGCCAGGGTTTGAAAGCGAACAGGAGAAGCTCGGCAGACAGGGCATTCCCGTTGCGCAGGCCTACTACCGTGACCTACCGACCTGCCAGGCGTGCGAAGTCTGCCCCAACTACCGCCGGGAAATTCTCTTTGAGGTACGTTCAGCCGATACAGATCTCGCTGCAAAAGCCGGGTATAACAAGGTAGCTGCGCCCGAAAGCACAGAACTGCTCGAGTTCCAGCGCAGCAAGATCTATCGGCCGCCGCCGGACGTCCCCGAAAACGACTGATTTCTTAAAGCCATTTCTTGCGAACAAACCAGAATAGCATGGCGACTGCCAGCGCAGCCATGCCAATGATTGTTTTCAGGTAGCCATAATGGTCTTTCGTAAGCGGCAGGTGCTCAAAATTCATGCCGAAGTAACCGGTTACCAGCGTCAGCGGTAACATGATCGCGGTCATGATTGTCAGGATACGGATGATGTCGTTCGTGCGTTTAGTCGAGATGGTGTGGTAGGCCTCGATCGCCGAAGCGATTGCCTGCACAATACCGTCGATCGTGTCGATGATCTTGATCGCATGGTCGCGTACATCGCGGAAGAATGCCGCGGACTCGGGGGAGAAATGCGCAATATCGTACTGCTGCATTTCGTCGAATATCTCTTTGTGCGTGATGATCAGCTTCTTGATTGTCGCGAGCGATGATTTGAGTTCAAATACCATCGCAATATCCAGATCGGCGCTATGCGTCAGCAGCGCACTCTCGCAGCGCTCAAAGGCCAGGTCGATTTCGTGGACAATGCGCAACGTATGGTCAGTCTCTACGTCGAGTATGCGGTGCAGGATAAACTCGGGGCCTTTGCGCAAGAGTTCCCGGGCCAGCGTATTATCAGCCAGCAGCCGGTCGATCGTAGACCGTTCGCTCTCAGAGATCGTGATCAGGGTCTTCTTCGTGATGATAAAATTGAAGTCCAGCGTAGCAATATAACTGCCGGCCAGGTGTACCCCCCGGAAGCAATAGTAGGTGTAGTGCGGAAATTTTTCGCGCTTGATACGGTTCGAACTGTTGAAGATATCCTCTACCGTGAGCGGGTGAATATCGTAGCGGTGCAGTAATTCAATCAGATCTCGCTCGTTGCGCGGATAAAGGTGAATCCAGACCGGCTTGTTGCGAAAGAACGGAATGCCACCCGGGCGCTCGCGAAAACGCTCGTGCCGCGTCAGCGTCACGATATGCTGTTCGTACCAGTCTTTGGACTGTTCTGCCACGGTAGCGGGCGCCTTCTTGCTAAGGCGCAGCCACGACAGAACGCGGTATCTCATGGGGTTGCCTTAAGAATCTCTTTGAGCGAGCCGATGAGTTTGGCGTTTTCGCCCTCAGACCCCACGCTAATACGCACACAGTCGGCAAATGCCGACCCGGCATAATAGCGGATCAGTATCTTGTAGTCGCGCAGGCGCTGCACGATCTTGTCGGCCGCCAGCTGTGCCGGCGCCTTGGCGAGCATGAAGTTGGCCTCTGAATCATAGACAGTAAAACCCAGTACAGCAAGTTCAGCGCGCAGGAATTCTTTACCTGAAGCCACGGAGCGCAGAATCTTGCCATGCCAGTCGCGGTCACCGAGAGCTGCGGCAGCGAGGCGCGTTGCTATAGCATCTTCGTTGTACGAATCTTTGTGGGCGAGCAGACCGTTCATCAGCGAACTGTTCGTGGTTGCGAGGTAACCCACCCGCAGGCCCGCCAGCGCGTGTGTTTTGGAGAAAGTGCGCGTCACCACAAGGTTGGGCAGCTGCGCGATGTGTTTCATCATGGTCGCGTCAGGCCCGGCAAAATCATTGTAGGCCTCGTCGATAATCCAGAGTTTCTGCGACTGCGCAATCACCTGCGCTAGCTGTGCAGCGGGAATATATTCCCCGGTAATTGCGTTGGGGTTGGCGAGAAAAATCACCGGGGCGTCACAGACAGCAAGCGCCTGCAGATCGACCGAATACGGCTGGCCGACTTTGCTCACCATCGGCAGCTCAACAAAGTGCGCGCCGCAGTTATTGACGAGCGTCTGGTAGAGGCTGTAGGTAATAGCGGGAAAAGCCGCAGGCCGCTCGGCCGACAGCGTGGCGCGGCAGAGCAGCGCGAGCGCTTCGTCGGAGCCGTTGGTCACCAGTATATTTTTACTATCGGTCTGCCAGTAAGCTGCGAGGGCTGAAAGCAAAGGCTCACCCAGCGGGTGGCTGTACTTGCGCAGTATATCGCCCTGCCCCACGAGCTCCGCGAGGGCTTTGAATACCAGCGGCGAAGGCGGCAGCGGGCTCTCATTCGTATTGAGTTTGATCCAGCCGGGTTCGTTGACCTGCTCACCCGGCGTATAGTGCGCCGCCTGCTGCGTGATACTGTTGAGGAAATTCGGTAGTTGTGCCATAGTCCTAGAGGGATATACGTTTCATGCCCATCATCTTGAGCAGTTTTTCGAGGTCATCCGGGCTGAAGAAATCAATCGTGATGCTGCCACTTTTCTTCTGCGGGTTATAATTGATGCGTGTGCGCATACCGGTATGCTCTTCGACTTTTTGAGCTACTGCCTTGATATTGGCATCAGCTTTTTTACCCTTGAGCGGCTTCTTTTCTTCTTTTCCGGCAGCCAGCACGCGCGCGCGAGCTTCAATCGCACGCGCATTTAAACCCTGGTCAGTGATTTCGCGAAAAAGTTTTGTCTGCAGTTCAGCGTTCTTGATGGATAAGAGCGGCCGCGCCTGCCCTTCAGTCAGGCGACCGTCGGCAATCGCTGCCTGCACTTCAATCGGCAGGTTCAGCAGACGCAGGCGGTTGGCAATCGTGGCGCGGTTTTTGCCCACCTGTTCGGCGAGGTCTTCCTGCGTCAGCGAATAATCGGCCAGCAACAGCTTATAGACATTCGCCTCTTCAATCGCGTCGAGCTGTTCGCGCTGTATGTTTTCAATAAGCGAAACTTCGAGCGTCTTGCGGCGATCGAGTTCTTTCACGATGCACGGCGCTTTCGCCATGCCGAGGTGCATGAGAGAACGCAGGCGACGCTCCCCCGAAATCACGATGTAATGATCGTCTTTCTTCTGTACCAGAATCGGCTGCAAGAGGCCGTGTTTCTTGATGGTCTGCGCCAGTTCTTCGATAGCAGTGCGCTCAAATTTCTTGCGGGGATTTTCGGGGTTCGGGCGAATTTTGTCGACCGGTATCTCCTGGACGCGTTCGCCTGCTTCGGCTACCACCGTGCTGTCGAGCAGGTTCGAAAGCCCCCTGCCCAGTACCTTGCCCTGCTGCTTACTCATGCTGTTGCTCCCTGCCGCGCGAGAAGATCTTTCGCCAGCGTCTTGTAGGCAATCGCGCCTGTCGATTGCGGGTCATAGACGCTGATTGGCTGCCCAAACGAAGGTGCCTCAGAGAGTTTCACGTTGCGCGGAATGATGACGTCATAGACCTGTTTGCGGAAATGCTCGCGGACATCCTGCACTACCTGCGAAGCCAGCTTGGTGCGCGCATCAAACATTGTCAGCAGCACACCTTCGATCACGAGCTGCGGATTCAGCTTTGTGCGAACCAGGTTGATGATACGCAGCAGCTGCGTGAGTCCTTCGAGCGCGAAGTATTCGCACTGCAGCGGAATCAGCACCGAGTTGGCTGCGGTGAGCGCATTGATCGTGAGAATACCGAGGCTCGGTGGGCAATCGATCAGCACAAAATCATAGCGGTCGCTGATCTGCGCCAGCCGGCTCTTGAGAATGTAGTCGCGGTTGTTGTCTTCGCGCACATCGATCTCGAAACCCGAAAGATCGATGTTCGCAGGTATGATTTCCAGATTCTTTTGGTTCGTTGGCTGTGCGGGCAGCGGCGCTGAAGGGTCAATCAACCAGTGGTAGATCGTCGACTTTGCCTGTGTAATATCAAGACCGAGGCCGCTGCCCGCATTGCCCTGCGGGTCAATGTCAATAATCAGCACGCGCTGGCCCTCATTCGCGAGATAAGCCCCCAGGTTGATCGTGGTCGTGGTCTTACCCACGCCGCCCTTCTGGTTCGCCAGTGCTATCGTTTTCATGGCTTAAGACTCTACCTCGACAAGACGATCGGCAGATATTTTCTTCCACTGCCGCGGGAAAGGTTTCACTGCTGCTCTTGCGTGTGTAAAAAAATACATCCCCCTCGGCAGAACATTTTCCGCAGAGGCAAATTTCATGAATTGTTCGGTTTCGTATCCCAGGTCGCTCACGCGCTTCGTACCTTCGGCAGAAAAAGGCACCGGCTGAGACCGCCAGTAAAGAACTTTAGGTTGAGCGTGACCGACCTCTCCCCCCCGGGGTGCGGGTGCGTCGCGCAGCACATGCAGCGCCAATTCGAGCGAAGCGAGTATTTTGCGGAATGCGCGGAACACGACCACATCAGCCTTTGCCGCTTTCGGGAACTTCTTCTCGAAATCCTGCACAACGCAGTGGTAGAAGCTGACGTTCTTCAGCCCGAGCGCAACCGCTGCCGCCCGGCCAAAAGCCAGGCGCTTTTCCTGTGCATCGACGAGGTGAAAGTGGTGCTGCGGAAAAAGAATCGCGAGGGGTAACGACGGCAGCCCCGCGCCGGCCCCGAGGTCAAACACGTTCAGCCGGGCATCTTGCCAGAGCGGAATGAGCCCGCTGCTTTCCGGAGCAACCGCCGGCAGAATGGAATCAAACACGTGGCGGAGCGTCAGCTCTTCGCGCGTGCAATCACCGATAAAACCAGCCGGCATTGCCTGCTCGAACAGCAGGTCGCCGTAGCGGTCGAGTGATTCGAGCACTTCACCCGACAGCTTTTGCCTGAGGGGAGCATATTCGACTGAGGCGAGCTTCACCCGCTCAGGGCCCGAAATCAGGACGCGCCGTAAAGCAACGCGCTCTGATCGGTGTCAGCGCGGCAGGTCACGGCTGTGACCCGCGGCGCTGGCCTTAAAAGCGCGACGCGAGAAACGCGGCTGCAGAGCGCACAGCCAGGGGAAGCCAGGCCGCCGCCAGTATGCCGTCATAGTTCGCCGGAAGCTCCCACAAGGACTGCGCAAATTTCTGCGAGTAACCGTACCGCTGCAGCAGGTATTCGACCGCGGTCTGCGACACGGCGACCGACAGAAGTACAAGAAACTGCGCGAGTGAGAACGGGCCGACCTTACGCATGAGAAAAATCGCGATAAGAAAAAAGAATACGAGCACCGCGATTTCGCGTACGCCGTAATGCAGCGGCGAGTAGCGTGGCGACGCATAGCCCAGCACCAGCGCAGGTAAAGCGAAGAACAGCGTCACCCGCAGCAAAGCAATCATGTCACCGCCTGAACCGGAAAGCGATTCCGCTCGCTTCGGTGCCGCTACTGTCGTCGGCAAACTGGATATCGTACAGGCCATCGGCGTTCAGCTTCTGCGCTTTTTCCTGCAGTTCGCGCAGCGCTGCTTTTCGACCGCCCTTGCGCCAGGCAGCAGAGGCTTCGAGCAGCTGGATGTCTTCAATGCTGTCCTTGAGCGGACCACGGTAGTGCATCTGCACACCGGTGGAATCGAGATTGCCACCGACGTTGCCGGCACTCGCATCGAGATAAGTGAGTACGCCATTGTCTGGATAGACGCGGTTCTTGCGGCTCGCGCAGGCAGCGAGCAGAACCAAAAGCAGGACAAGCAGAAGTCGGGGTTTCATGAAGCCTCTGTGGTAGCTAAGCACAAAAGGCTTTCAGCGGGCAAGCCGTAAAAGGGCTTTTCGGCCTGATGGGATGTGATACCTTGAGAAACATGCAAATCGGGGAGATTCTTCTTTATATAGTGCTGCCCACCGCGGTCTTAACCTCGCTCGTCACCGCCCTGCTCGTCTATTACCTCGCGCGCAAACTCTATTACGATGAGATTGAGAAGCCGATCGACGACCTGCCAGACCGTATCGCACTCAAGGTTGAAGAAGCGGGGGATCGCCTGCTGCCTCGCTTTGAAGAACGCGTCAAGAAGGGGTTTCTCGAAGCCCTGAAAGAGTCCCCCAAGCTGGGCCCCGAAATGACGGTCGGGGTGATTGAAAGCACTCTAAAAAGTATGGACCAGATTCTGACAGGAAGACGCGACCGGTAATGCCGCTGCGCAGCCACAACATACTCGCATTGCTGACGCAGATTGGGCATGACCTGGCTGTGGAAAAGGCCGTCGAAGAATCGCCGGCGTTTTTGCAGCTTGTGGGCACCGAAAGTTCCTGGGCCGACATTTTTTCGCACATCGATTCGATCTCTGACTTCAGCCTACGCCACAAACTGCGCTCGCTCGAGTTTGATTACACTGTTGCCCACGTGCGCAACCAGATGGCACATGTGTTGCCCCGCTCGGGCAACGATATCTGGGCCCTCGAGCGCACCAGTTACCTGACCGGACTCTTCTCTGACGCGTTCACCCTGTGGGATGAATACTGCGCGGCGCTCGATATGCTCGAGGTAGACCTGCGCGAAGAACTTGAAAGCCGCGAGCTGACACCGCGCCGCCTCAAGAACCGCATGGAAGATCTCGAGACCGTGCGGCGCGTGATAGCTGCTATCAACACTGTGCTTTTTGAAAAGATGGGGCTGCACGGCGAAGAAGGAGCGATCAATCGCGTCGAGTCGCACTCGGCACCGCTGGTGCTGTGCGAACGCGTGCCCGGTATTCCGCTCTCGCTCGCGATTATCTACCTGATTGCCGGTAACCGGCTGGGTTTCCCGCTCTACGGGGTAAATACGCCCGGGCGCTTCCTGATCAAATGGCAGCTGGGCGAACTGGAGCTCTTTATCGATGTCTTTGACAAAGGTTCGCTGATTACACGGCAAAATCTCGAGATGCTGATCGCGGCCAACCTGAGCACGCAGTCAACGCGCCTGCTCGAGGCAGCTCCCTTTGAAGTGATTACCCGCCGATCACTGGCAAACCTGATAGCCCTGTCGCTGCGCGCCGAAGACAATGACCGGGCACGCAAGCTCGAGGCCTTGTCGCGGGGGTTGTTCGGGTTCTGATAAAACACACTGCTTAAAAAACCGGCCTATCAAAAGAGGAGATTCTACCAGGATGAATAAAACAGTCAGCAATGCAGAGGCAGCGATCGCCGATATACCGAACGGCGCCGTGCTGGGTATCGGGGGCTTCGGGCTCTGCGGTATTCCCGAAAATTCCATCGCCGCGCTCGTGCACAAGGGCGTGAAAGATCTCACCTGCATCTCGAACAACGCGGGTGTCGATAACTTCGGCATTGGTCTCTTGCTCAAGACCCGCCAGGTAAAAAAGATGATCGCCTCTTACGTCGGCGAAAATGCCGAGTTTGAAAAACAGCTGCTCTCGGGTGAACTCGACGTCGAACTGATTCCGCAGGGTACCCTCGCGACGCGTTGCCTCGCCGCCGGGTACGGCATGCCGGCAATCTTCACGCCCGCAGGCATTGGCACCGAGGTCGCCGAAGGAAAAGAAACCCGCAAGTTCATGGTCGATGGCGCAGAGAAAGAATTCCTCATGGAATACGCCTTCCAGATCGATTTTGCGCTGGTGAAAGCCTGGAAAGGCGACACGCACGGCAACCTGGTATTCCGCGGTACGGCACGCAATTTTAACCCACTGATGGCGATGGCGGGCAAAACCACCATTGCAGAAGTCGAGGAGCTGGTGCCCGCGGGCACGCTCGACCCCAACTACATCCATACACCCGGTATCTATGTGCACAGAATCTTCCAGGGTAATAATTACGAGAAGCGCATAGAACAGAGAACAACCCGGAAGAGGTAATTTATGCTCGATAAAACAGGTATTGCAAAACGCATCGCACGCGAGGTCAAAGACGGCTACTACGTCAACCTCGGCATTGGAATTCCCACACTGGTTTCGAATTATATACCCGAAGGAATGAATGTCGTCCTGCAGTCAGAAAACGGACTTTTGGGCATGGGCCCCTTCCCTTACGAAGGTGAAGAAGACCCCGACTACATCAACGCCGGCAAACAGACCATCACCACCCTGCCCGGTTCATCGATCTTCGACTCGGCGATGAGCTTTGGCATGATACGCGCACGCAAAGTCGATCTGACAATTTTGGGCGCGATGGAAGTTGCGGAAAACGGCGACATTGCGAACTGGAAAATTCCCGGAAAGATGGTTAAGGGTATGGGTGGGGCGATGGACCTCGTGGCATCGGCCAAGAACATCATCGTTGCAATGCAGCATGTGAACAAGGCGAATGAATCAAAACTACTGAAGCGCTGCACGCTGCCACTGACGGGTGTTCGCTGCGTGAAGAAGATCGTGACCGAACTGGCTGTCATCGATGTGACCCCCCAGGGTTTCAGACTGCTCGAGACTGCACCGGGTGTGAGTGTCGAGCAGGTGAAGAATGCAACAGAAGGCCACCTGGTTGTCGACGGGCAAGTACCCGAGATGCAGATCTAGCTCGCTGAGGCACCTGTCATACCCCCTGTTTTGGGGGTATGGTGCCCGATAATCAGCTATTCATCAGGATATAGCTTTGTTTTTGCTCTGGGTAGAATCATGCCCAGAATCAATATACTCGTACCATTACTTTTCGTTCTCATATCGTGCAATAAAGAATGGAAGCAGGCACCGAGAGCAGTGAACGGTGTTCTTGATTTAACCGAATGGAATTTCGATAAAGACGGCACAGTCAAATTGGACGGCGAATGGGCGTTCTACTGGCAAAAGCTCTATAGCTACGAAGATTTTATGAAGAACCCGCAGCTACAGCCAAGTTCTCTTTCAGTATTACCCGGAGTTTGGAACCAGATAGAGCTCCACGGTGCCAAGATCGGCGGTTCCGGTTATGCCACTTTTCAACTCAGGGTGAAACTGCCAGCAGATCAATTAAACAAGATATTCGGTTTCTACAGCCTGGAGCAGTCTACGGCTTACCGCATCTCAGCTAACGGATTACCCATAGGTGGCTCGGGTAAGGTTGCTGCAAACCAAAATGATTATATACCCGAGACCCGATCTTCGGGAAGCAATTTCCACATCAACTCCGTTGAAATTATCTTTGTGGTGCAAATAACCAACTTTTCCCACAGAGACGGAGGGGTATGGCACAGCTTCTTACTGGGTCACAGCGAAGACATTCTTACGGTAATTTCAGCAAAAAAGTACCGGGAAATCATTCTCATGAGCATTATTCTGATTATTGCCCTGTATCACCTGGTAATCTACTATTTCAGAACCAATGAAAAAAGTCCCCTGTGGTTCTCGTTATTCTGCCTGCTCACTCTTGCCCGAACAGGCGTTACCGGCGAAAAACAAATACTAAACCTGATTCCGATTCCATACCGTCTATATCTGACAATTGAGTATTTAACTTTCTATTTTGCTCTCTCGGTTTGGCTGCATTATGTTTACCATCTCTTCTACCCACGAATAAATCAGCGACTATTGAAAGTCTCTTATGCAATAAGCATTTTTTTTGCCGCAACTCTTTTTTTGCCTATTCACGTCTTCACTCACGCCATCCCTGTATTTCAGATTCTCTTTCTGACAGGAGTAATCTTCTTTCTCGGCATTCTGACAAAATTCACAATGCAAAGGGTGCCATTTGCGGGTTTCACCCTGTTGACTAGCCTATTGCTTGCGGTATTATCTTTAAACGATATTCTTTACACACGATTAATCATCAATACGGGTTTTCTTGTTTCCTACGGCTTCATATTCCTGATTTTCTCACAGGCTGTGATTCTGGCGATTAGTTTTTCAAAGTCCTTCGCCACCAACGAAACGCTACTCAAAGCCAGCAGCCGATTTATTCCTGCCAGCTCGCTGGACGAGCTCAACCGGTCTGATTTTTCCGAGGTGAAGCCCGGTGACTACGTTGAGAAAAAGGTCACTGTCATGTTTACTGACATTCGAAACTTTACCTCAATTGCAGAAAAAATGCCGCCTGACACCTTGCTCAAATTGCTGAACTCCTATTTGTCACTTATGGAACCGGTGATTCGCCGGCACCATGGATACATTGATAAGTACATTGGCGATGCCATTATGGCGATTTTTCCGCGAAAAGCCGATGACGCTGTTGCGGCCGCGGTGGAAATGCAGGTAATTCTGCGAGAGAGAACGAATGAGTTTGCGGCCCTGGGGTTCAAGAACATCAGAACGGCGACAGGCATTCATTATGGCCGGGTAGTCCTCGGCGTAGTAGGAAACGAAGACCGCCTGGACGTCACCGTATTGTCCGATGCGGTAAATCTCGCGGCGCGGCTCGAAGGACAGGCTAAAAAATACGATGCGGCGATTCTGATTTCTGAAGATACTGCATTCGAACTGGAAGACATCAATAGTTTCATTTGCCGACCGGTTGATACCGCGGTTGTAAAGGGCCGATCAAACGAGACGGTTGTGTATGAGGTCCTTTCGGGTGATGTCGAACGCGTGCAGAAGGAAATTAAAGAGTATATTTCAGAGTACACTGAGTATTTTATGCGCTTTCGTGCAGGTGAAAAGAAACCGGCCCGTGATGGCTTTTCGGATCTGGCAAAAAGGTATCCGCAGGACAAAGTTGTGATTTATTTGCTAGATCAGATGGATGAGAATAGTGTGCCGGCCTAGGTAGTACGCCCCAAGCCAGCCTGAAGAGAGAAATAGCTGGTCGATCGTACCCGGGCAAGTACCTCTCAATGTCGTGAGGACTCACCCCCACCGTTCAGGTATCCCGCAATCTTTCTCACCAGGAAGCGCGGGCTAAACCGGTTGCCAAACGCCATCGCCCGGTTCATGAAGCCCGGTATAATAATCAGTTTGCCTTTGAGCAATTTTTCCACCCCGTATTGCGCCACATAATTTGCAGTTGCCGGCTTCATCAGCTTTGAGCTGAAGAGCAGGGATTTGTCCATAC
Source organism: Turneriella sp. (assembly GCA_046346875.1). Classification (GTDB taxonomy): domain Bacteria; phylum Spirochaetota; class Leptospiria; order Turneriellales; family Turneriellaceae; genus Turneriella. The sequence goes on from JAXMHG010000003.1 coordinate 300,146, forward strand.
CAGCCGTATCGGCGAATTCGGTTACGGTTGGCCCCGGGCACAGAACCGAAACCTGCACGCCGGACTTTTTCAGTTCTTCGGCAATACCTTCAGAAAAGTGCAGCACGTAAGACTTGGTCGCATAGTATACCGACATCCAAGGGCCAGGCTGAAACGCGGCAGTCGAAGCGACGTTCAAAATTTTGCCGCTCTTGCGCTTTGCCATATCGGCACCGTAAAGATGGCAGAGTTCTGTCAGCGCGCGGATATTCAGGTCGATCTGTCCGAGCTCCTTTTTGAGATCAAGCGAGACAAAGGCGCCGCTCGAACCGTAACCGGCATTGTTGATCAGCAGGTCAATTTTTAGCTTTGCCTTAGAGGTTTTCTGGTACAGTGCCTGAGCTGCTTTGGGTTGCGAAAGATCGAGCGCCAAAGGCGTCACCTTTGCCTGCCCCGCAAGCTCATCGTGCAGCGCCTTAAGCTTCTTTGCGTTACGCGCAACAACCACCAGGTCAAAACCTTTGGTGGCGAGAATTTTGGCCATTTCATAACCTATTCCAGTGGAAGCACCGGTGATGAGCGCGAGGGGTTTTTGCATGCGGATTGATTGGGTCAGCCGCCTTTGCCAGAAAGCACTTTTCGCATTTGGTTATCGAACCTGAAAATGCTTGCCGCAGCGCCGGGATGCACGGGCGATTCTCGCGAATGCTCCGGCGACAAAACCAGGGTCTCTTCTGCTGCCTCGTCGCGCTGGAGCTAGTCTCCTGCAGCAAACCGGCAACCGAAACAACCCCGCTCTTCAGCAAGGGTGTATATCCCGTAGTGTTCAAAGCCGAAGATTTTCCGCCGCACCCGAAAACCGGTAAAGCCATGCAGAGTTCTGAAGACTGCGCAGGCTGCCACGCGACAGTCTACCGTAACTGGCAAAAAAGCCGGCACCGGGTTGCGCTCACCAACGAACTCTACAAAGAGAGCCACGCACGCGAACCTTCGCCCTGGTGCGTCAACTGCCATGCCCCGCTACGCTTACTCGGCAGTGAAAAAACTCCCTACCGGGGTGAAGAAGGAATTTCGTGTTTGGCCTGCCACGCGCGCGGTGGCGAGATACTCACCGGAGCGCTGCCTGTTCCCGCCAAGCCAGCGCTCAAGGGAAAGCTGGCTCACAGCTACCGCATCGATGCGCAGTTCAAGGACGAACGCCTGTGCGAGAATTGCCACGAGTTCAATTTTCCCACTGCGGCGTCGGCCATGTCCGAAGGCAAAGATTTCCACTACACCGACCAGCCCATGCAATCGACTGTTTCTGAATACCGCGCCTCGGCGTTTTACGGCAAGGTAACCTGCCAGGGTTGCCATCTCTTTCGCGATACGGCCGATTCGCACACTTTTCCCGGCGGGCATGCGCTCGAGCGGCTGAAGAAAGACCTGCGCGTTGAGGCTGTACGCGAGAGTGAAGGTTCGCTGACGCTCCGCATCTATGCACAGGGTATCGGGCATGCTTTTCCGACGGGCGATCTTTTCCGCACCCTGCGGGTGTTACTCTATGACAAGACTGTGAATGAACAGCAAGAGGTGGAGCTAAGGCATTTCTTTGAAAATCCGCCAGCTGCACAGAGCAGCCAGCAAGCCCCGCTCAAACTACGCGTCGCCGACGAAACTCTGCCGCCGCCGAAGACAGACTACCTCTCGGTGCGCGAGTACGCCCTGCCATGGCCTGCAGCTTCACGCCAGGTGCGCGCAGAACTTTATATCGATTATTTGTCAGGTCAGAACACGCGCACGACGCACCTGCCCGCCAGGTTCACCCGGCCGCTGATCAAGCGGCAGGATTTCAAACTTAAGGCAGCGCCGGCCAGGGAGGCAAAGGGTTAGCAGGTTCCGGAACCTGCTTCTGGCTCCTTTTGCGAGCAGCCGAAAATCAACCGTCGTCGTTCTTCACCTGCACGAACTTGCCTCCCTCTAATTTGCCCTTAAAGGGCAGAGGCGGCAAACCAGGATCAAATTTCAGAAACTTCGAAGTTTTCGCAGCCTTTCGGGCTTCTGCCAATTGCTCTGCACAGAGTTTTTTATCATCAGAATGGCTGCACGCATAGGGCTGTGCGTCAAGATGGAGATAGCCTTTTTCGTCTACGAGAAACTCGTTGAAAAAATCTGCATTTGCACCTGCGTCGATTCCGCCTGATGCGAAAGAGCCGATCAAGTCTGTGCGTCCTTGCTTAATGGAATAGATATCCAGAGACTGGTAACCTCGACCGCCATCTGCGTGTATTATTTCGGGAATCTGATCGCCGTCAATATCTCTGAATTCTCCCTTATGGCTCTTGCTGAGAACGAGTTTATCACCGATTAGCTCAGCCACGAGTATCTGCTGGTCGGTCACGTCGCAGCGGGCCGCCTTGTCTGCACCACTCTGCGATGCGCCAAGGGCGGCAGTGATCACCTTAAACTGCCGCGGCGCCTCAGCGGGCCCGCCAGAGAATTCCTGCACGCTGCTGCACTGCAGGTTCAGGTCACCGCCGACAAATTTATTCACCAGCGGGGCCAGCTCGGCGTCGAACTCATGCGGTTGCTTTTCTGAAACGCTGTAGTAGTCGCGGACAACTTTCACGGCACTTTTGTCGACGTAAAAGTAATGCTCCACAAAACCACTGACTTCGCCGTGCGACCTGATTGCGATGCGATAGCGCTGTGGCTCGCCCTTTGTTGTCATGCCATCGGCCTTGAGATAAATATTTTTTTCGAGGGTACCGTTGTTCGAACGCCAGGCGTCGGGTAGATAGTACATCTCTTCGGTCATCTGAATACGCGTATTGCCCACCGGGCTGGCATAGACTGTCGCTGCTCCGATGACCGGCGTCACCCAGCCATTCTGAAACTGAAATCCTGCCTGTTCGAGGCGCTGCATCTCACTTGCCGGCCCCGAGACCATGAAGCCACCAAAGGCATAACCCACTTCACCCGCCGGCGAGCGAAGCTTGTACCAATAACCGTTCTTTTTGTCAACCAGGTACGTCTTGCCTGATTGTTCTTCGAGTGCCAGAACTTCGCCATTCTTCAGGGTGCGCAAGATGGGTGCATTGAGCGCAGGTGATTGACGAAAATTCACCGCGGTCGTCGCGATCACCGACTGGGCTTCTTCGACATCTTCAAACTTGCCTGGCGCCGTCTCTTTGCGGTAGGTCACCTTCGGGGCAGAGGAAAAAACCATGAAGTTGTTGCGCAGTACCTCTTCTCGCTCTGAAACGTACCCTTCGACCGGCAGCGACGAAGGCGTCAGGCTGGCGCTGAGCGGTGCATATCTTACCTTGTACCAGAAAGCCTGGTCTGGTTGTGCCTTGTCGGGTACGCGTGACGCGAAAATACCGACCTGAACCCCCATGGGCAGGGTGGCGACGACCTTCGATTTAGTATCGGCGCTTTCGTAAACAACAATGGGGCTCTTGGTGACGAAGGCCGTAGCGAGTGGCTTGTCAGTAGATTGCTGCTGGGTACGAGCACCCGCGGTGGATTTAGTTTTCTTGCAGCCACCAATGACAGAAAGTGCAGAAATGAGAAGCAAAAAAAGGTACGGGTAACGGATCATGTGACACGGTGCCGGCAAATAGCCCGCGGTCAATCACGAAAGGCAAGGTTTGCCGCGCTTAGTCTTGTCCGCCTGTCTTCAATACGTATTCTTCACCCGTGCCCGAACTCTTTGATACAAGGAAATGGCTACCTATCACGGCCGAAGAGCTGGAACGCAAGGGCATTGCGCCCGGTGAACTTGATGTGATCATCGTCTCGGGCGATGCCTACGTCGACCACCCGTCTTTCGGCGCCGCCGTGATCGGCCGTATGGTCGAAGCGCAGGGCCTCAACGTCGCCATCATTCCTCAGCCCAACTGGCGCGACGATTTGCGCGATTTCAAAAAGTTCGGAGCTCCCCGCCTGTTCTTCGGCGTCACCGCGGGTAACATGGATTCGATGGTAAACCACTACACCGCGCGTAAGCGCCGCCGCTCGAACGACGCATACACGCCGGGCGGCGCGGTGGGCTTTCGGCCCGACTATGCGGCTTACGTCTACACGCGCATCTTGAAGCAGCTCTACCCCCACGTGCCAGTCGTGCTCGGCGGCATTGAAGCATCGCTGCGCCGCGTGACGCACTACGACTACTGGTCAGACCAGCTGCGTCCGTCGATCCTGGCCGAGACAGGGGCCGATATGCTCGTCTACGGCATGGGAGAGCTTCCGCTCAAAGAAATTTTGCGCCTGCTCAAGCGCGGGGTTCCTTTTTCCAACCTGACAACCGTCCAGCAGACAGCCGTGCTGCGTGCCACGGTACCGAAGAACCAGAGCTGGGAAGACGTTGAAATTACTGCGCACGAAGAATGCCTGAAAGACAAAACAACCTACTCGAAAAACTTTCGCACCATCGAGCGTGAATCGAATAAGTTCGCGGCACACCGCATACTGCAGAAAGTAAGCGGGCAGACGCTCATTATAAATCCCCCTTACCCGCCGATGTCGACCGAGCAGATCGACGAAAGTTTTGAGTACCCGTACACGCGCATGCCGCACCCCAAGTACCGCAAGCGCGGGCCCATACCTGCATACGAGATGATAAAGTTCTCGATCAACACGCACCGCGGTTGTTTTGGCGGGTGTAGCTTCTGCACCATATCGGCGCACCAGGGCAAGTTCATCGCTTCGCGTTCAAAAGAGAGCATTGCACGCGAACTCGAGGCTCTCGCAGCGCATCCCGAGTTCAAGGGTGTGATCAGCGACATGGGTGGCCCGTCGGCAAACATGTATAAGATGCAGGGCAAAGATCTTTCGATCTGCGAGCGCTGCAGCGCACCTTCGTGCATCTTTCCCAAAATCTGCAAGAATCTCGACACCGACCACCATCCTCTCACCGAAATCTACCGCATGGTAAAAGAGCACCCAAAGGTGAAGCATGCTTTCGTCGGTTCGGGCGTGCGCTACGATCTGCTTGTACCCAAGGACGAAAAACAAGACCGCGCGAATGGCCTCAGCGAATACACCGAGCAGCTGATTGCCAACCACGTCTCGGGTCGCCTAAAGGTAGCGCCCGAGCACACTGCCGACCACGTACTCAAGATCATGCGCAAACCCTCGTTCAGACTCTTTCACGCGTTTAAGCGCCAGTTTGAAAAAGTGTCGGCAAAGATCGGCAAGAAACAGCAGCTGATCCCCTACTTCATTTCTTCTCACCCTGGCACCAGCACTGAAGACATGGCCGACCTGGCTGCCGAAACAGCAGAACTTGGCTTTCACCTCGAACAGGTGCAGGATTTCACCCCCACACCGATGACCGTCGCAACCGAGATATATTATTCGGGTGTTCACCCGTATACAGGCAAGCCCGTCTCACAAAACCGCGACGAGCGCACTAAGAAGTTGCAGAACATGTTCTTCTTCTGGTACAAGAAAGAAAACATCGGCCAGATCAAGGCCGAGCTGGGCAAGATCAAGCGCAGTGATCTGTGGGAGAGGCTGACGCGCAGCAGGCCGCGGGCTTGAATATGTAGGAACTTGCCCCCACTATGGGGAGCATAAACCCTGCCTTGTCACGCGTAAAGCCGGTTTTTAGAGGGACAAAACGACCAATTATGTGAAGTAAGCCCTTAAAGGGCTATATTTTATTAATTTTTCCCATCTCTTTACGATTTTTAAGGAGTTAAACATTTGCTTGGACTTGACACGGACTTACCATGGATTTGCCCTTCGCCAACTAAATTACTTCAAGAATTAGGCGGTAGTTCTCTCTTGGGTGCTGCTGCGGTAGTGTGCTTTATTTTGCTTTTGTTGCCCTGTTTTTTTGGCAGGTCAGGAATCTATCCTGCACCTGTTCTTTTCAACAAATTATAAAATATGGCTTGTCTGGCAGTATCAATCATCTTTAGTGTGACCTTGATTTTTTGCTCGTTGGTGTCGAGTAGTTGAAGTGCTTGAATTGCCTTTTGAAATGCCTGTGCTTTGCAGCTTGCTTTGGTACAGCTTTCCCGGATCAGCTTTCGGATTTCATCAATAGTCACAAATGGAATCACGGAGCCTTTCAGGAGATAGTGAAAGGATTTTGACCTCCACAATCCAAAGCATAGCCAAAAGAGAAATTCCCTGTCCTCTTGGTTGTCGGTGATGCAAACAAAGCAATTTGGGCAAGCGTTGTTGAGCGGTTTCCCGCTATTCAATCCTTTATTCAGGATAAAGAAGTGCGGCTGTTGGTAGCTGCTTTCCAGTCGGTGTGTTTTGATACGAAACGATTTCATAAAGTGAGCCATTAAAGTTTTGCTCGCTGCGCTTCGCATAGATTTTTTCAAAAGAGAAAAGAAAAAAGGGAAAAAAAGAAAAGAGAAAGCTGTCTTTCAGGCGGGTGAGGGTCGGCTGTCAAGGTTTTTGGAAAAAATACTACCTGAAGGGTGGAGATTTTTTTCAAAACCCGGTGGGCTTGACCTTGACTGTCCGAAAGTGCGGTGGGCATGTGCGAACCCGCCTATCTTTGCTGTTCTCTTTTTAAAATTTTCCCTTTACGAGTAAAAAAAAGAGCCCCCTAAAAAGGAAGCTCTGAAAGGCACAACTCGAACCAAAAAACACGAAGCGTATAATCTGTGATACCACAACGCTGAATGCCTGCATGGAACGGAAGGCCTGAGGTGCGAACGCCCGCCAACAACCACCGGCTGCCGAAACGGACTCTGAATAATAACTTAAACATAATGCCCTGTCAATACAGGACGGTGCGATTGATGCAAGGGCTGTGGGAAAAAATACTACCCGTAGGGTGGAGATTTTTTTTCCAAACAGGCGTAGCGAACCCTTGCAGCTCTCGCATCCGCATGCCTGTAACTTTGCTTTATGTTTGAGTTATTTTCTTTCATCTTTTACTAAAAGAAAATTATGGATGAAATTTTTCTGGTACCATTTTAATCATCTCGTTGTAGCAAATTTTCCAAATTGAAGGATTCACTTTATTCAGAGGTATTTCAAGATCAAGAGAATGCCGTATGCAAAGTGACTTAATTTGTGACTTTCTGAAAATAGCTTTTAGCTCTTTCCTAAAAGTTGAATCAGGTGACTTCAAAAAAAACTGAATGAATCTCAGATACTTTGCCTTGTCAAAATTAATGATATTGTCGGTATATGGTTCAATGCACAATAAGGCTGATTGTACTGTTGGGGGGGGCATAAAACTACTTGGGTTGATTTCATATTTTAGTTTCAAGCTAAAGAATGTTCTGTAAAACACTACATAGGCATTGTAAAATGAATCAGATACCAATTTTTTGGCTGGTGCGAGTTGCATTACAATAGAACCTCCATTAAAATTCTCAACATTATCAAACATTAAGACCTTAAGAATCTCAGAGGTTATGCTGTATGGAATATTAGAGACTACTTTGAATGGGGTGCTTGGAAGTTTGAATTTAAGGAAATCAATATTAAAAATAGTCAAGTCCGGGCATTGTCTGAATTTTTGTTTCAGATATAAGGCTAAGTCTGAGTCTTTTTCAATTGCAATTAAATTGTTAGTATGCTTCAAAAGGTGAACAGTGAGAAAGCCTTTACCTGCACCAATGTCTAGCACAATATCTGAATCCTGAAGATTTGCAAATTTGATAGTATCAGAAATTAAATTTTTATCAATAGTGAAGTGTTGCCCAGGAAAACGAATGGGCGTTTTTCTTTTTGTCATTTGAATATGTAGGAAATTGCTCCCCACTATGGGGAGCATAAACCCTGCCTTGTCACGCGTAAAGCCGGTTTTTAGAGGGACAAAACGACCAATTATGTGAAGTAAGCCCTTAAAGGGCTATATTTTACACGCGGTGACGCGCGAAAACACACCTCCCGGTGTGCGCGTCATCCGCGATCTCTGGCCGCGGAGATCCGTGAGCGGTTGCGCTCTGCGTCTTCGGTGCACGCGACCCAGCGGTGCGGTCGCTGCGCAGCGCGTAAAATTTGTTGTCTGAAGTAATTGCGCCGGTGAGCGCGGTTAGGAGAACCGCGCGAATCGTGCGTCTAATAATTGATAACTTTTCATTCTATCCTTACATGCAGTCTGCCCTACGACGAGAAGGAACGGACGTAAGTCTGCGTAAACAACAAGCAATTTGGCACATATTAAAAGATAGAATTACCGCCTGAAGATTTCAAGGTTTTATATGCTATCAGAAAAAAATCGCGCAATGCAATCAAGATTAACTCATGACAAGCAATGGATGAGAACAGTTGCCAGTAGTGAGGGGGAAGCAAAAAAAAATCAATTAATCGTAAAATTAACTCTGATTTATATGATATTTTTTGGGGTGTAACTCGAGTTCGAAGGATGGCCGGAAGTTTGCCACGAGGATAGAGTATGCAGACCTCTGCAATATGCAATGAGGGACTCTTTTAATCCATCTGTAAAGATGCGTGTGCAAAATCATGTGCAAAATTACACTTGACGTTTTCAACTTATAGGCTTTTCCAGCAGCTTATGAAGAGAGAGAACTTGAATATTGATCAAATAAATATTCCGGGTGTGTTGGGCATTGTAACGAGGAGAAGCCGTTGTTTGCTAAGACTGTTAGTCGTTTCGGCATTTAGTCTATTCATATTTCCGCTAGGCACTATCGGCATGTCTGATGGTAAATCGTCAGAGATAAGGATTGCACAGATGCAAAATATTGAGCCCGCCAAAAAACAAACGAAGCCAAATAACCAGCCTGTCTGCAAACTTGCTGAGTATGAGGAGGCCATAGGATTCGAGGCTGATCGACATAACAAACCCGAAAGCAAAATACCCGGTCTGGCGGGCGCAGCGGCAAAAGCCTGTGAAGCAAAATCAGCGAAGCTCACCAAATACCCGCTTAAACATGACTGCCATAGAAAAGTGGTACCACCGCATGAGCGAGCAAACGAGTCCATAACAATGGGACTGCGCTGTGCTGTCTTTTTTTTATGCATGCCGAGTAAGTGTCAATAGACAAGGTGACCAAACTCGCGTAACTTCAATTCGGTGTATAAATTTCGCAGTGCCTTTTCATGCTTCTGGTTATTCAACAGCCCCATAAGGACTGATTGCAAATAACTGGGAATTACTTCGCGACCAGCTTGCGGCGCCTACACGGAGGTCAGCGAAGCACAAAGGCGCAATTATTTCAGACAACGTGGAATTTGCCTGACGCTTGTGCGACGAAGGCATCTTTGGCGCGTAGGGCCGAGCACCCGAGGAGCCACGGCACCGCAGGGAGCGCAGCAGGTAAATTTTGTTGTCTGCCAGACGCGCAGCGTCGTGTGGCTTGACCGGCCAAGACTTGCGTTTCGCCATGGAGGGCGAAACGCTTTTTAAGTTAAGGTTTCAAAGATTCTACTATTTTGATTTGTGTCTGGGTTAGCTCATATAACTCGTAAATTATGTTATCAATCTGCTTATCAGTATATGCGATATCATCATTGATTTTCTGCATTTGGGGGGCCGTTAAATTCTTTTGCTTGTCTGAAAGCACATTCTGATGCGAGATCATTGCAGTTACCAGTTGCCCAAGTTTTGCTTGATGCGAAGCTATTGCACCAGAGCTTTTTTTGTCCGCAATGGCTTTCGGAATAGGTAATTTTTCAATATATGACCCTTTGATTTTTGGAAATGTTTTCCTGTGGTCATAGAAATTCTTTCGCCAATAATATTTAATGAATTTTGAATTGAGAATTGCTAATAGTGTTATCATATCTACGTGTTGATATCCTTCTTTTGGGGTAACCATAAAGACGGAATTTAGGCAATGATATCCTAAGGTATCAATTGCACATAGGGGCTCCATGCCAATCTGCCGGATGATAATCTTATTCTTAAATTTGTGAACTTTTTGGTCCCAGCAACCGCCTTTTCGAGCTTCCTCATTTACATATGCTAACAAGTTTTCATATTTCAGCTTGTATCGATTCATATTTGAGCCGGTATAACAAGGTTGGTGAAACTTAGTTTTCCCTTTGTCGCCTACGGAAATGACATCAGTTGTGAATACTTTTCTATCGCGCAACTGCATGCCGAAATTTACATTAAAACCTTCGCCGACCTCGAAGCATTTTTCGAGATCAAATTCTGATTTTTCAGCAGTAAGAAGATAATCATCGGTACTAGTAATCGCATCTAGGTTGATTTGCGTTTCCGAGATTGTCATCAGGCCAGCATCCTCAAGTTCTGAACGGATAACTTTCCCTTTTCGGGGCCAATCTTTTGATGTAAAGAACGACAGACAAGTGTCCACTGAGGCTTGCTGGAATACACGCCCTGTGATAATGTTTAATTCACTGATGTTGCAACTTTCCGTAATAAACCTACGCAACGATACCAGACCATTGTTTGTAAGATAGTTACTTGGTGTTATCAAACCAGCGATGGCGTGCTTTTGTAACAGTTGAATAAATTTTTCGATAAACAAATGATAGGTGTCGATTTTATAGGCCGCACCATGGTATGCATTCCGAAAATATTCCAATGCTGTATCGTCACGGAAAATATCTTGAATTAGAATGTACGGAGGATTTCCTATAACTACGGAGAAACCATTTTGTCGGAAAACCTGGGGGAATGCTGTTGGCCAATCAAATGGCTTTAGCTTGTCTAATTGTTGCCGCCAAGGATCATCTTCGAAGCCTAGGTTTGCTTGAAGCAGTTTTTCTGTTTTCTGCCTCTTTACTGAAGGATCCGGATATTTTTCATAAATATCCTTGCCAATTAGGGAGTTTCCGCAGCGTATATTTTCTTCCAGCGAAGGAAGCACTTTTTCCTTTGTGCTAAACATTTCTTCCCGAAGCTCATCATGCGTGGCATTTTCTAACGCCTTCAGGGATAACGATACTTTAGCCACCTCTACCGCTTGTTCATCCAAATCCACACCGAAAATACAACTGGTTAGAATCTGTCGCTTTAATTTAGCTGTTAATTTTACATCACCGGACGAATTAACGGTTGCAAATTCCTTGTTGTGGGCCTTTTCCATTCGTTTTTTGGCCGTTTCTGTGGTGCCACCACTTAGAAAATACAAAGCCCAAGTAAGCAGACGATCGTAAGCTCCTAACAAAAAGGAGCCAGAGCCGCAGGCAGGGTCGCAGATTTTGATTTTTAGAAGATCTTCTATGCTTCTGCATTCTTTAAGAAGTTGCCCCAAAGTATTATCTACAATGTAGTCAACAATGAATTGAGGTGTGTAATAGACCCCACCAGCCTTTCTGACCTCAGGCTTATATTCTATTTTTACACGTTGGTCAGAAGTTGTAACAACTTTTCCCAGAAACCGCTCATAGATCGTGCCCAAAATTTCTACGGGAATCTGCTTAAAGTTGTATCGAGAATTTTCAGGAGATAAATCCGTTACAATGCCTAATAACACTTTATTGCCGATAGTTAACTTTTCTAGCTCAGGTCTCGGGGCGAAAATTGAACCATTGTAGGTGTTATTCAAATTGGCAAATGTTTCCTTCAGCGTCTCAGCTATGTAACCCTCTTCGGATTTTAAGGCCGCTTTATCCAAAGTTTCAATCAATTCTCTAAGAAAGTCATTCTCAATCTCACGATCTGACAAAACCTTTAAGAAAATCAATCTATCTAAGATTAACTGAACAGCTGTTGTAATAAATTCAGCATCAAGTTGAGGGCTATACTTTTTTATGTCTTTCGCTAGCCGAACCCGCCAACCATCTTTCTCGTTATCTAAATCATCCAAAAATGCCTTGTCAGGCGGCACACGGTTCGCACGAATCTTTTTTTCGTTTAGGTAGAGGGACTTCAGCGAACCCTTTCTTATCTGTTCTTTCTCAAAAAGATCCCATAATTCAGGGAATTTTGCAAGATAGTCAGTATAGAGCCAGTCAACTGAAACAAAATTATTAACGGTTTTCAAATCTGCCTTGAAAGTACAGTCGAAGAACCTGAACTCTTCAAAGTCAGTCAAAAGTGAAAAATCAACTTTTCGCCTTTCTGAAGAACTTTGGGTTGAGTATGCGTAGCTGTATGCTTGCCACATATATCCGACTTCATGGTGTAGCTTATAACGCGGATGCTTTGCTTCAATATAGAAGTATGGTTTTTGGTCTAACTGCAAGAGGTAATCGGGTTCTTTTCCATGTTTCCCTTTCGCTTGAACTATGACCTCTCTATCAGCAGCGCGATGAATACCTTCATTAGAGACATTCCAATTCAATGCTCGCAGAAAAGGCTTTAAGAAATCATCTTCAAGATTTGCTTCTTTGTAATCAGTTGATTTATAAAACTTTTTTCCTTTTTCAAATTTTTCAACCAAATCAGAAATCGCGCGCTTTGATTTTTCTTTAGAGAACAATTCCATGAAGCTCTGAGAATAATTCTAAGCGCGGCAGAGCAAGTAAATTTTACTTGGTTGAAGCAGATGTTGATACCTTGGGAAGATTAGGGGAGGAAATTCTCTCTTGAATATGTAGGAAATTGCTCCCCACTATGGGGAGCATAAACCCTGCCTTGTCACGCGTAAAGCCGGTTTTTAGAGGGACAAAACGACCAATTATGTGAAGTAAGCCCTTAAAGGGCTATATTTTATGCGCAGCCAGACAACGAGTCAGCTTTCGCGCTCGTGCGGCGGCATCCTGACCGGTTCATGTCCTGGGCTTTTTAAACCCGCGCGCCGATACCAAAGTGCTTGAAACCCTTGAGCGTTGGCGGCATGAAAAGGGAATGATTGGTGTGAAGCTGCACCCGCACTGGCACGACTACACGACCGATTTGCTCTTTCCGCTGTTTGCACGACTGGAAGAGCTTGGGCTACCTGCACTCATCCATCTCGGTTTTGGCAGGCGTGGCGATTACTGCGTTATCGCGGAGAAATTTATGTCTCAAAATTATCGCGGCGCATGCCGGCTTTCCCTTTTACCAGGACATGTGGAATTTCGCGCGGCAGCACAATATCTACGTCGATCTCTCAAGCCCCTACATCGATGAGAGTCTCGCTCGTGCGGCGGTTAAGACCATGGGGGCGGAGCGTTGCCTTTACGGGACTGATGCCCCTTACGGCTTCTCGGATGAAGGGCATAGCGTTATGACTATACTGCCATCCGCGGCTGGATAGAACGTGGCTGCCGTCAGCACCAGGAAAAGGGAAAATCTTTGGCGGCAACTTTTTACATATCCTCGCGGGTTCTTAGTACCTGGGATAAAAAAATGTGTGCTGGCTGTAATATTTCTGTCGGATGGCGGTCTTTACTGACATGCGCAAGATTCTCCTGCAAGCGTTCCATACGAAAAATGCAGAGCCCCCAGGCTTTCTTACCAGGCCTGCATGTCTGCCGACAACAATCGTTATGCCTTACCTGATAGTGAAGTACCTGCTGACAGCAGCTTCATCGTCGCCGCGTCTGAACTCGCGAAGCGCAGCGATCGCCTGGGCGCCAGGATAGTTGCGCTGCCCCTGATGACAGTGATGACGCTCTTCTGGATGCACGCAGAAAGCCAGCCGACAGAAAAAATTGCTAACCACGCCTGGTACACATTCTGCGTACGTATTGCCCACACTGCCGATGTTCCTGGCCTTTCCCTGGCTGATGCAGCGATATGGTTTCGGTATCTCCATGGCGGCACTGCTGCTGGGTGGGACAATCTGCTTGTTTCCTGCTTTTTGCTCCTTCTGGTCCGGTTTTTCGGCTCTGAGCTGCTGTAGCCCCTTGGTTGAAAAACAATATATATGGATCGTTTAATCCTTTACAAGGTGCCGCCTTTTGTCCCATTAGCGCAGAGGGTATATGAAAAAACATCATCTCCAACATTAGCTTTGCCAGAAAGCTTGTCGCGTTGCTTATTCTACCCGCAATCAGCATTGCCTTTTTTGCAGGTAAAGAGATCTACCATGATGTGAGCCAGATATCTGATATGAACCACGCAGCCAACCTGGCCCAAATGGCTATTTCCGGGGGAAACCTTGTACATGTATTGCAGGCTGAACGTGGTACAACCTCTTTGCTTTCGAGCAGGGGCGCGACTTTGGCCAGCAGTTGCAGCAGGCGCGCAGCAAGACCGACGTTGCCTTCGCCGAATTCCGCAGAGAGGCAAGGTGCAGTTGCCGCAGCGAATCCGAGACTGGCTGAAAAACCCAAACTGCCGAAAAGACCCTGGAACAAATTATCGCGCTTCGGCCAAAGATCGATACGCTTGAATATGTAGGAAATTGCTCCCCACTATGGGGAGCATAAACCCTGCCTTGTCACGCGTAAAGCCGGTTTTTAGAGGGACAAAACGACCAATTATGTGAAGTAAGCCCTTAAAGGGCTATATTTTGGCCGAAAATTTAATGATTTCGCGCGTTTTCGCGAACGGCGTGTAACATACCCGGCGCAGTCCAAATGCGCAAAAAAAATGCCTAACCTCGGAAATGCTTTGGCTCATGACCGGGCAGGCGGTGCCCTCGTTGATTTTAAGAAAAAATACCCGTCGGCCAGGAAATACTGCGTCCGTAGGCGCTTCTCGAACCGAAGCGCATCGCGAGCAAAAATCGTATAAGTTCGCATATTTAATGATTTCGCGCGTTTTCGCGAACGGCGTGTAACATACCCGGCGCAGTCCAAATGCGCAAAAAAAATGCCTAACCTCGGAAATGCTTTGGCTCATGACCGGGCAGGCGGTGCCCTCGTTGATTTTAAGAAAAAATACCCGTCGGCCAGGAAATACTGCGTCCGTAGGCGCTTCTCGAACCGAAGCGCATCGCGAGCAAAAATCGTATAAGTTCGCATATTTTTCTCGCATAGAGGACAGGCTGTTGGGTTTGGCGTGTCAAATGAGCATTTGATGCCTTCGGCCCAGAGTGACATCTGCGCAGCCTGCTCGACAGCCGCTCTTTTCGCCGGGCGAACATAAATGCCATAGTAACGAATAGATTTTTCATGTCTGTCCGGCAGAAAGAAGAGCATTCGCGCGAAAAATTCATCTATCGGCATCGTCAATGAACTGAATGTTTTCTCCCGGCTTTGAGGGTCGACATGACTCTTGAATCTGAATATCAGCGTTTTTCTCTCGTGGTCGACATTTTCGATCTGGCTGTTGTGGAAAAGACCGAAGGCGATGTATTGGGCTGTCTTGAAAATCACGTCGCTTGTTTCGCCTGCAATTCTCTGGAAATAGACATGAAAGCCTTTGGGGTACTGCCTTAAGAAAAAATCATATTCATCTTTCGATATGAGCCGCCGTCGACGCAGATATCGGCAAACTGCCCGCTGCCAGTCATAGCGTATGGTCTGGTAGGGCATAAAATTGACTTCTCTCATTTCGCCGGTCTTTGGGTTCACAAGGTCGCGCGTGGCGATGGCGTGAACGTGCGGGTTAAAATTCAGGCTATTACCCGCCAGGTGAACGGTACTCAAGATGCCCGGCCTGAAAGCCTCATCAACGGCCGCAGTCAGGCGCTGTCTCTTGGCGTACACTCTCGCCGCCAGCAGATTCAAAAAGCGCGGGTTTACCCTTCGTGCAAAAAGTAAATCCGATAGCCGGCCCGGCATTGTGAAGACTACGTGAAAGTGTAACAGGGCCGGGTTCAGCACCTTTGATAACTGAATCGACCAGCCGAAGAGGCGTTTGCGGTAGCATGACAAGCAGAGGCGGCTTTTGCACGAAAACGGTACCGCCAGGACGACTTTGCACGATTCACATTCGTGCCATTGAAAGCCTCGCCCAAATTTACCGCAAGTTAAAAGTTTTTTGGCTTCAGTTAACTTCCATTCGTCAATCTTACCGAATCTTACCTCGTGCGTGTTCGCGTAATTCGACAAAAATTCCGGCCAGTATTTCTGCCACAACGCCTTGTAGGTACTATGCCTGGTTACGGCGGGTCGATAAGGGCGCTGGCCTGATTTCGAACATATATAGATTGCATGCCTCAGAGGGCATACTTGCCCTTCTATATATTAAATACCAGAAAACAGCAGATATTTCTCATGCTTATCATAAAAAATTCTCAGACCGCCGAAACATCTTTCCCGTTCACTTCTCACCCGTCGCGGAACGACCTAGCGGCCCTTGGCAGGGGGGACAAAACCACCCCGCCCCTACGGGGCACCCCTCCGAAGGAGGGGAATCCAGAACCTTCCCCTCCCCCGGAGGGCTGTTGGGTTGCCGCAGGCAACGTGGCAGGCGTCTTGCCCTGAGCGCAGTCGAAGGGAGCCTGACAGGGTGGTTTACCAGTTATTGCCACAGTCTGGCGCCTTGCCATCCGTGGCGCCTCAAGTCTGCTGCCCAAAGCACATCCCGTCGGCTATCGCTAACGGCTGATAACTGTGCGCAGCAGACTAAAGGGCATCGTGCCCTTTTACTGCCACATCAATCTATATATTTTTCTACTCCACGCCTTGAACTGCAGGTGCGGGCGTTTGGGGAACACGACGCTCGGGATCACCTCGTAGAGGCCCGTCTGCACGTAGTGCTGGTAGTACTGGGGAAAATAGCGCGTCTCGAGATTCATTTCGTTCTGCAGTGTTGACGAGACCATGCGCACCGCGCGCAGCTCTTCGCGGCCGAGCACGTTCAGGAGCGGCGCATCGCATTCGAACACCATGCCGCGCAACACCATGATCTGTTTGCCTTCAATCACCTCGGGGGCAACCTGCGGCACAACGCGCACCTCTTTGCGCGCAACCATCTCGCTGATGATCTCGTTAAAATGCCGCGGCACCGGCGATGCTTCGATATGCAGATATTCTAATCCGGAAATCGTCTTTTGCGACTTCTGGTAGTAGTGCATTTCGGTATAAAAAAGGTTCTTGCACAGGGCAACGCGGTTCAGCTTACCTGGCAGCTTGCGCAGAATAAAAATGATCATTGCGCGCAGGCGCGGATTTTCTTCGTACAACCGCGCAGACGCGGACTGGTTCACATTTGAATCGTTCAACATCGAAGCAATTTTTGTCCAAACCAGAGTCCAAAGCTTTTGACACGCTGTCTCGCAAATAAAGAATCCCGCCCATGGCAAAAGAACTCTACGAACTGAATGAAGCGATCCCCGTTGGGGAAGTTCCCAAGAAGATGTACGCGATGGCGATTCGCAAAGAACGTTACGGCGAACCGAAAAACGCATTTAAGAAAGAAGTGATCGATGTGCCTGAAATCGGGCCAGACGATGCCCTCGTGCTCGTCCGTGCTGCGGGTATCAACTACAACAACGTCTGGGCTTCTCTCGGCATTCCGCTCGACATGATCGACGTTCACGTGAAAGACCAGAACGACCACTCGGGCGTTCACATCGGTGGTTCCGATGCATCGGGTATAGTCTATAAAGTCGGCGCGAACGTGAAGAACGTCAAGGTCGGCGACGAAGTGGTTGTCCACTGCGGTATGTGGGACGTCAACCACCCCGATATCAAGTCAGGCAAAGTTGACCCGATCGTACACACGACCAACCGCATCTGGGGCTACGAAGTCAGCTACGGTAGCTTTGCCCAGTTCACCAAAGTTCAGGCACACCAGTGTCTCCCCCGCCCAAAACACCTGAGCTGGGAAGCCTCTGCAGCCTATATGCTTGTCGGCGCAACTGCGTACCGCATGCTCATGGGCTTTCCTGAGCATACTGTCCGCAAAGACGACACAGTACTGATTTGGGGAGGCGCAGGTGGTCTCGGCTCTATGGCAATACAGATCGTGCGCGAAATGGGCGGCAAGGCAATCGCCGTCGTCAACGACCCGAGCAAGTTCGACTTCTGCAAGAATCTCGGCGCAGTGGGGGTTATCAACCGCAAAGACTTCGACCACTGGGGCATGCTGCCACACTGGAAAGACGAAGCAAAATACAACGAATGGGTTAAAGGCGTCCGCAAGTTCGGTAAAGCGCTGTGGGACATCGTCGGAAAAGGCGTGAACCCGCGCATCGTGTTTGAGCACCCGGGCGAAACCACCATCCCGACCTCTTGCTACGTGGTCGACCGTGGTGGTATGGTAGTAATCTGTGCTGGTACTACAGGCTACAACGCAACCGTTGACCTGCGCTACCACTGGATGCACCAGAAGCGCCTGCAGGGTTCACACTTTGCCAACGACGAGCAGTGCACCGCATTTAATAACCTGGTACTCGAAAAGCGTATCGACCCATGCCTCTCTCAGACCTTCACGTTTGAGCAGATCGGTGATGTACACCAGATGATGTACGAAAACAAGCACCCGCATGGAAACATGGTGGCCACGGTTCAACTCGCGTAGCGAGTTGAACTAAACCTCCTTGCGTGGCCACCGAGGTGCGCCCCGCACCATGGTTGCGACAGTTCAGCTTGCCTAGGGCAAGCTGAACGCGCCATCCATGGCTTGTCGCAACCTGGGACATCCTGTCCCTCGGTTGCCACGGTTCAGCTTGGCTAGGCCAAGCTGAACGCGCCATCCGTGGCTTGTCGCAATTTGGGACATCCTGTCCCTCGGTTGCCACGGTTCAACTCGGTTGAGCCGCGCTGAATCCCGTAAAATGAAGAAGCCGCGCGACAGCGGCTTTTTCATTTTACGGGGTATCAACCCGATTCCCTTAGCGCATGGATGTTTTGCGCCTTTTCTTCTCTGGCAAACGGAAATATGCCACGATTGCGGCCCTACTCTTGGTAGCGTTCTTCGCAATCCAGCGCATACGGGCTGCCCCCAAAACGGTTGAGCTCCCCCTTAAAAAAACCAATATCGTACGCACGGTCTACGGACTCGGTACTGTGCATGCCGAGCGAGAATACCAGCTCAAGATCGGCATAGCCGCCAACGTGAGTAAACTCTACGTGCGCGAAGGCGACAATGTACGCAGCGGAGACAGGCTGGTTGAGTTTGACCAGGTACCCGTCATGCGCTCGCCGATTTCGGGTGTGGTGTCGGCGGTGTCATTTGAAGAAGGCGAAGCGGTATTTCCGCAGAACCCGGTACTAAAGGTCATCGACCTGACGAAGCGCTATATTACAGTTTCGCTCGATGAAAAGGCGGCGGTGCTCGTGAAACAGAACCAGAAAGTTCGAATCGCGTTTGAAGGTTTACCCGGGCAAACATTCGCAGGTCTTGTTGCATCGGTGTATCCCTCAGAAGGGCAGTTTTTTGTGAAGGTCAACTCGAAAGAGCTGCCGCCCGAAATTCTGCCAGGTATGTCAGCCGATCTCGCCATTGAAGCCGGAGTCAAAGAGGGAGTTTTTGTTGCACCCATACGAGCCGTGCAGGAACGTAAGGTGAACATACAGCGTAACGGCAAACGCCTCCGGATTCCTGTACAGCTGGGCCTCACGCAGGGCGAAAATGTCGAGATCGTATCGGCGGAGCTTGTCGAAGGCGACATTCTGCGGTACCAGTAGAAGCTCCTCATGATTTTTATCGCGCTGCGGCAACTCTGGGCAAGAAAACGCCAGACCATACTCACGCTTTTGGGCATCATGCTCGGTGCTGCAGCGTACATCGCGATCTCGGGCATTTTGCTTGGCTTTCGCGAATACCTGCTCGACCAGATGGTGAACAACGATTCGCACGTGCGCATTTCGGCTAAGGCGCGCCTGGTCGAAGAAAAGAGTTTTGATCATGTTTTCACGCGGCCCAATGAGAGCCTGTTCTGGATTGTGCCGCCATCGGGACGTAAGGACAGCCAGAAAATCGACAACGTGCAGGAGTGGGTTTCAAGGCTGCGCGAAGACAGCGACGTCGAGGCCTATGCGCCTCAGCTCAATGTCACCGTACTCTACCGCAAAGGCAAGGTAACGCAGAATGGCCGGGTGATGGGTATTATACCTTCTATGCAGACGCGCGTCGCGCAGCTGGAAAAATACGTTTTAAAAGGCACTCTGCGCGAGCTCGCGGAAAATGGCCAGAAGATCATGCTCGGCGAGGGCTTACGCGAAAACCTGGGCCTGCGTTACGGCGATTCAATCACGGTGGTCAACAGCCGCGGCGACGCACAACAATTCAAAGTGTCGGGGTCGTTTTCGATCGGTAACCGGCAGGTAGATGAAAGCCTTGCCTACGTTTCGCTCAATACCGCGCAGTCAATTGCCGGCAGCCCCGGCCAGGTGTCAGACATTGCGGTTCGCCTGCGGGACGTCCGAAAATCGTATCCCAAGGCACAGCAGTGGTCGAATGACGAATCAGCGAAGGTACAGAGCTGGGAGCAGATCAACGCCTCGATGCTCGACGTTTTCGAAGTGCAGGACATGACGCGCTACATGATGTCGGCGATTATCCTCATCGTCGCCGGTTTTGGCATCTATAACATTCTGAGTATCGTGATCAGCCAGAAAAAACGGGAAATCGCTATTCTCCGCTCGATCGGCTATGAAAGTACCGATATCCTCACGATCTTCATGACTCAGGGCATGCTGCTGGGCTTCGCCGGCGGAGTGCTCGGCGTTCTGCTGGGTGATGTCATCTGCTGGCAGCTCTCTCACGTTACGTTCTCTAGCCCGATGACCAAGACCAAGCAGACGACCATGATGATTTCGTTCAATTACCTGATCTACGTCTACGGCTTTCTCATGGCGCTTTTCTCAACAACCGTCGCAAGTTTTCTGCCCGCCCTGAAGGCAGGCAAGATGTCGCCGATCGACATCATCCGGGGGCAGGAATGAGCATTCGCCTGGAAAACGTGGTCAAATCATTTGGCGATCCCCCTATCGACATCATCAAGCGTGTTTCGTTTGAACTTAAGGACGGCGAGTTTGTTGCCCTTACGGGAAAATCAGGGTCGGGTAAGAGTACCCTGCTCTACATGGTGAGCTCACTGGATAACCCTACTGCAGGCAAGGTTCTGCTGCAGGATCAGGATATTGCGCAGATGGACCAGCAGCAGCTGCACCGGTTTCGCAACCAGCACATGGGGTTCATCTTCCAGTACCACTACCTGTTGCCCGAGTTCTCTGCACTGGAAAACGTCCTGATGCCGGCCATCAAGGCCGGTTTGGCGGAGAAAAAACGCGACGAGGCCATCGAAATGCTGAAGCGCTTTGAACTCGGCCACAGGATGAACAACCTGCCGTCGCAGCTTTCGGGCGGCGAATCACAGCGCGTAGCAATCGCTCGCGCGCTCATCATGCAGCCGCGTTTCATTTTTGCCGACGAACCGACGGGCTCACTCGACTCGGCCAACGCTATCAACGTGATGCAGATTTTCCAGGAGGTGAACCGGACGACCGGCTGCACCATTGTCTACGTGACACACGACGCCGAGTTTGCGGCGATGGCACACAAGCAGATACTGCTGGTTGACGGCCAGATCGAATCGATCATGGCAAACAAGACAGCAACCGGCAAGGCGGCGCCGCTCAGGAAAAAGCGGCTGCCTTAATTGGCTTTCTAGCAGGTTCCGGAACCTGCTTTTGGCTCCTTTTTCAGGAGCCTGCTAATCGCGCAGCGGCAGGGGGCCGAGGTAATCGGTCTTGCCGACTTCAACGCCTGCCTCGCGCAGCAGGTCATAAGCCGTCACCAGGTGGAAGTAAAAGTTCGGTGTCTGCCGGCAAATCAGGTAATCGTGCCCCGTCATGTACTTGCCGTTGAAATTCTTGGGGCTGACCTTCACATCTGCCGCGTGCGCGAAATCTTCGGCCTTGTACGTTTCGAGGTGGGCAATCGCCAGGCCAAGTCGCGCCTTGTAGTCTGACCAGGTCTTTTCGTTGTCTTCGTGCACGGGCGGAGTTTTTTCTGCCAGGTAGGCTGCAGCGAATTTGCTGATGTCACACAGGATACGTATCTGCGCCGAAAACGGCAGCATGTTCGGGAAAAAGCGCAGACCGAGGTAGTTATCGGGTTCAAATTTGAGTCGGGCTGCATGCTCTTCTGCTTTGCCCATGATCGCCTGCAGGTTGCGCATACTCTGCGCCATTTGTTTAATGATGTCGAAATAGATATTCATTGGTTAAGTGTACAAAATTCTGCGCAGCTCCGCCATATATGCGAAGCGAAGAATGAGCGCCGTTGTTGGGGATTTTGGCAGTTTCACTGCCGGTAACTACTTCAGCAGGAATTCCATCACCGCTTTCTGCGCATGCAGGCGGTTCTCGGCCTGGTCGAAGATCTTTGAATTCGCTGATTCAAAAGCACCTTCGGTGATCTCTTCACCCTTGTGCGCGGGCAGGCAGTGGAGTACTATGGCATTTTTGCTGGCAAGGCTTAGCAGTTCTTCATTGAGCTGGTAAGGGCCAAGCAGCTTCTTCTTTAACTCAGCCTCTTTTTCCTGGCCCATCGAGACCCAGACATCGGTATAGAGCACGTCGGCGTCACGCGCAGCGGCGCGGGCGTCCTGCGTGATACTTACCTTTGCCCCCAGACGCGCCGCAATCGTCAGCACCCCTGGATCGGGCAAAAGCTGCGCCGGTGTTGCCACGACGATTTCGCAACCGTAGTGCGCAGAACCGATGATCAGCGAATGGACCATGTTTGACGAACCATCGCCGCAGAACACGAAGCGGCTGCCTGCGGGAACATTATTCTCGCGCAATGTCATGTAATCAGCCAGCGCCTGGCACGGATGGAATTTATCGGAAAGACCGTTGATCACCGGGATACCGGAAAAACTCGCCAAGGCCTCGAGAGTGCTGTGGCTCTTGACCCGTGCCATGATCGCGTGCACGTAACGGCGCAGTACGCGCGCAGTATCTGCCACGTCTTCGCCGCGCGAGAGCTGCAGGTCATTCTGCGTCAGCACGATCGGCTGACCGCCCAGCTGGTAGACCCCTACTTCGAACGAAACGCGCGTACGCGTTGAAGGTTTTTCAAAGAACAGGGCAACGGATTTTCCGGCGAGCGGAGCTCCCCAGGTACCCGGATTCTTTTTCCCTTCAATTGCCCGATCGAGCAATGCAGAAAATTCTTCACGCGACAAGGATGACAGACTTAAAAAACTGCGGCTCATGGCTTTCCTCAGGTCTCTTCTGAGGTCTTATGGATCTTGCGAATATAGGCGTCGTACTCGAGTTCTTTGAGCCGTGCAAGGGCTTTGCTGAGCTTTTCTTTTGATTTGCTGCGACCGACGGTGACGAGGTAATAGGCTCCGCTCTTTTCGGTCTGCGCCTTGATGCCCTCTTCTTTCAGTTTGGCGATGAGTCCCTGGGCCTCACCGGCGCGCTTGAATGCCGCTACCTGAATAGTATACCGCCCGCCCGCGTTGTGATCAACCTTGCCCGAAACCTCAGGCTCGGCTTTGGCGATAGCTTTTTTGCTCTTGCGCTTCACGCGGCGCGGGGCATCGCTTTCTTCTGCCTCAGCCTTCGCCGCACTGGTTTTCTGGATTTTTTTCTTTGGGGGGCCCTGCACCAGGGGGTCTTCCCTGAGGGGTACTTCGCCGGCAGGTGCTGTTTCAGCCTTTTCTGCTATGGGGCCCGCAGCAGGGCCCTGCGCAACAACGACCTTTTCTGCATGTTCGGCAGAATGCTTCTGCGGCTCGGGTACGAGGCCCATCTTCTGAGCGTCGGCTTCGGCCGCGAGCTTGAGCGCCTGGCGCTCCCCCTGGCCTTTACCGATGGCCATACCGACAAAAAGGGTCAGGCCGAGCGCGACCAAAGCTCCGCCGGCGATGATCGCGATGCGGCGGTAGTCCAGATTCAAGACGTAAAATTCTTTCATAATCCCCTGAGCCTTTGATAGAGCCCGGCGACCTGTGGCTTGAGGGCCTCGAAATCGCCTGAGTTATCAATTATATAGTCGGCGAGTTCGCGCTTTTTTTCAATGGAAATTTGGCTCCTGAGACGGTGCCGGGCCTCTTCGGCTGTCAGCGGCTGGCCCTTGGCCACTGCCCGGGTAACCGCACGCGCCACGCAGGTCGCTTCAGGCGCATAGACCAGTATAGTCGCCTTGAGCTTCTTCTCGAGACCGGTTTCAAACAGCAGTGGCACATCGTATACCACCGGCACGCCCTCTTCTGCGCGCAGAAGCCGCGTCGCAAACTCACGCTGGATCACCGGGTGCATAATATTGTTCAGCAGGCGCACGCGGTCTTCGTGACCAAAGGTGACACTCGCCAGCAGTGCCCGGTCAAGCCGGCCGTCGGCGGCAAAAAGTGAACTACTGCTAAAAACTCCAAATGCTGCGATGAGCTTAGCTTTGAGCTGGGTGTACCAAGGCGAAGTGGGATCTATAACGAACCGGGCAATTTCATCGGCATCGAGCACAAATGCTCTCTCTGCACGCAGCAATTCAGCGACTGTAGACTTGCCGCTACCCATAACCCCGGTGAGACCATATACCTGCGCGTAGGGATTTTCCATCGGTAGGCCAGAACGGGAACCCTGAACAGAACAGGTAGCAAAAGCTTAACCGTGCGGCAGCCGGTACCTGCGGGTCACAGCAGTCACCCTATCACCCCAGCGGCGCAACTTGTGCGCCACTTTGTTATACGGTACCCAGCGGTGCAGCGGCCGAAGGAAAAGTTCAGTCGAGTCCGGGTCGGCAAAGAGTTTATAATCGAACTTTTCTGTGCCGGGACTCAGGTAACCCGGGTAGTAGTAATGGTGCCCCTCGCCCAGCGAAAAATCGATCGCCTCGAGGTAGAGCAATTTGCCCAGGCTGAACTGTGACAGCCCGGGCTCATAGATATGCAGTATGCCAGTGCTGCAGCGGGCACCGAGGTCAAAGTACCCAGCGGCGACCAACCGACCGCTGTCGCGTACCTCGATCAGCCGTGAATCGAAGGCATTGTTCCATTCAGCGTCGAGCAGGTACTCATGCACCGAAGGCGAGATCGTGTGCGACAACGATTCGCGGTAGCGCGCGTAAAGCGCCTCGATTTCCGGCGTGATGGCGAAAGGCAGAATCTTCGTCTGCAGTTGGGCGCAGCGCCTGCGGATTCGCCGCGCAGAGCCTGAAGGCCGGTAAGAGGCAAGCCGGATGCGCAACCAGTAAACCGGTATCAGGATCTCATCGTGCGTGATAAGGTCAGTGGTGATAAAACTCTGCCCGATGCGGTACCAGCCGGCCGCGAGAAACCGGTCGAGCAGTTCACCTGCCATGTATTCAGGGTAGATAGTCTGGTAGTACAGCATATCCGTACGCAACCCGCCGGTCGCTCCCATGGCGCTCGCGTACCAGTCAGCTTGTCAAAACTTTCCGGGATCGCCGGAGAGTCGCTGCTGGGTGCATCTGTTGACCCGATGACAGCGGCATTTACTTTCACCCACCTATGAGCAAAGCGCGTACGTTTTATGACCTCTTTAAACTGGCTGCCGAGGCCAAACCCAATCTTGAAACCTTCAAGGTGCGCCGCAAGAGCGGCAGGATCGAAGGCCGTACCTTCAAAGAAATGCATGAGCTCATCTCGGCGCTGGCGGCAGGCCTGAGGGCTGGCGGCATCCAGAAAGGTGACCGCATCACGCTGCTCTGCGATGGCTCCCCCAACTGGATTATTGCCGACGCGGGCATTATCGCGGCCGATGCGATCAGCGTACCGCGGGGTACCGACGTCACCGACGACGACATTCTTTATATCGTGGGCCACAGCGAAAGCCGCTGGGCCATCGTGCAGCAGAACAAAGACCGCGAGCGCCTGCTCAAATTCCAGAAAGAACTGCCCAAGCTCGAAAAGATCTTTGTTCTCGAAAGCGACGATTTTCAGCTAGCGGAAGGCCAGGACTCGGTGAAGCAGCTCATCGCCTCGGGACGCGAAATGCTTTCGCAGAACCCGAAGCTGATAGAAAATATCGCTGCCGTCACTAACCCTGCCGAAATGGCGACGATCATCTACACCAGCGGAACAACCGGCGCGCCCAAAGGGGTTATGCTCGGCCAGAGCGGCTGGCTTAATGCGCTCGACACAGCACTCAGCATGAAGGTGATCCATGAAAAAGACACTGCCCTTTCGTTGCTGCCGCCGTGGCACGCATTTGAACGCGCGGTAGAATACGGCGTCGTGATGGCACAATGCCCTTTCATGATCACGGGCATCAACAGCCTGCGGCAGGACCTTGCCGATTTCAAACCCACGAGTTTTCCCTCGGTACCCCGCATCTGGGAATCTCTCTACAACGGTATCATGCAGAAGCTCGAGAAAGAATCTCCGGCCAAACGCGCGCTGTTCCACTTCTTTCTCGACGTCGGCGCCGAGTGGGCAAAAAATGAGGCAATCTTCAATGGCTACGACCTGCAAATTACTCCTAAGCCGCTGCCCCAGCAGCTCGCCGACAAGGCTGTCGCCGGCGCTAAACTTGCCGCGTTACTGCCACTGAAGCTCGCCTCGGGCGTGGTCTTTGGCGCGATTCACAAGGCACTCGGCGGCAATCTCAAAAAATCGGCGTCGGGCGGCTCAGCGCTGCCACAGGTGGTCGACCGCTTCCTGGGCGCAATCGGCGTCAAGGTCCTCGAGGGTTACGGTATGACCGAAACGTCAGCGCTGATCAGCCTGCGCGACATTGACCGCGCGGTGCCGGGTACCGTCGGCCGGCCGTTCCCTGGTTACAAGATCAGGTTCAGGAACGAAGCGGGCAAAGATGTCCCTGTACAACCGGGAGCCAAGGGCACGTTGTGGGTGCACTCCAACCAGCTGCTGCTCGGCTATTACAAGCGCCCCGAGCTGAACGAAGTGGTCTTCGATAAAGACGGCTTCTTTGACACGGGGGATGTCATGGTGATGACCGCTGGTGGTGATCTCATGTTTGCCGGCCGCAGCAAAGAAACGCTCGCTCTGGCCGGCGGTGAGAACATCGAACCGGTGCCGATCGAAGACAAGCTGCTCGCGTCAGAGTATATCGACCAGGTCATGGTCGTCGGCGATGACAAGAAGACACTGGGAGCGCTGATTGTTCCCAACTTTGAGAAAGTGCGCAGCGCCACGGGCCTCAAGGACCTGCCGACAGAAAAATGGAATGAGACCACCGCAATACGCGAAATCTTCAAAAAAGAAATTCACGAGCGAATCTCCAGCAAGACCGGGTTCAAGAACTTCGAGCTGATTCCAAAGAATACTTTCTATATCGTGCCGAAGCAGTTTGAACCTGGGGTCGAACTCACCAGGACTTACAAGCTCCGCCGCACGGTCATTAAAGAGATTTTTGCCGAGCAGATTGAAGGTATGTATCGCTAGGCAGGGCGCAGCTCTGCGGGCGCCCGGCGACCTTTGAGAAAAAAGGCCTTCACCCGACCCCTGCCCTTCACATCTATTTCGCCGCGTTCTTCAAGAACGAAGCGCCCGCCGAGCCGTGCTGCCGTGTGTTCGCTGATCTGTATGGTACCTGGCAGACCGTTCGCCTCCATGCGGCTCGCGAGGTTGACTGCATCGCCCCAGATATCGTAGATGAATTTTTTCTTGCCAATAACGCCGGCGACGACGGGCCCCGTGTTGATGCCTACCCGCATGGTGAGCTCGTCGCCCGTCTTCAGTTTGAATCTCTTTAGCTGAGCCATACTTTCGAGGGCAAAATTGGCCACTGCTTCTGCATGGTTCGCCATCGGGTTTGGCAGTCCCCCCACAACCATGTACGCATCGCCAATTGTTTTGATTTTTTCAAGACCGTATTTCTCTACGAGCTCATCGAAAACTGAAAAAACGCGGTTGAGTATACCAACAATTGTTTCAGGCCTGAACTTGTGTGCCAGCCGCGTAAAATCGACGATATCGGCAAAAAGAACCGAAACCTCGGGAAAACTGTTGGCAATAATATCATTACTGTCCTTGAGCTGGTCGGCCACCTTAGGCGGCAGTATGTTCAGCAGAAGTTGCTCAGCGCGTGCCTGCTCGTGCTGCACCTTTCGGTACGCATCGACCAGTTCAGACTTGGCCCGTTCGTTGTCGGCCAGTGTGCTGCGCACCCGGGCGAGCACTTCATTATACCGTTCGGCAATCTGCCCGACTTCGGTAAACGGTTCGACTGGTACGTTGTACGAAAGATCGCCTGTCTGCTTCTGGTGATCCATCACAAAGAACAGGTCAATCAGGTCGGTACGCGCACGGTGCTCAGAAATGTTGAGACCGGTTTTTTCATCTTCAGGACTTACACGTAACGGGTGAAGCCGATTCAGAATCCAGAGCAGCAGATAGGCAACGCTGAAGGCAAAAGCCCCGATACAAAGAATACCCACCAGTTGAACCAACACCTGGTCTGCGCGGCCCAAGCCTGTACCGAGTTTGGCCTGTGCGCCAAAAAGCCCGACCGCAAGCGTGCCCCAGATACCGCCAACAAGGTGAACCGGTATTGCGCCGACTGCGTCGTCGATGCGCAATTTTTCGAGTAGTTTGTCGACAGGCAGGACGAGGGAACCTCCGACCAGCCCAATCACCGCTGCCTGCCATTCATTCACCGCATGACAACCCGCGGTGATGGACACGAGACCGGCAAGCGAACCGTTCAGCGGTTGCGTCGCTTCGGGGTACCCATCGTGCCACCAGCCGAGAAAGAGTGCTGCGAGCATACCCACAGCGCCCGCCAGGAGAGTTTTCGCAATGACCGGGCCGACCTGTTCATTGAGCGCCAGTGTGCTGCCACCGTTAAAGCCTATCCAGCCGAACCAGAGTATGATGCCCCCCAACATCGCGAGCGGCAGGTTGCTGGGATTCATTTTCTGTGCGCTGCCATCGACTTCGCTGAATCTGCCGACGCGCGCACCGATGTGAAGAAGAGCCGCGAGCGCCACCCAGCCGCCGACACTATGCACGACGGTTGAACCCGCAAAATCGACGAACCCCTTATTCGCCAGCCAGCCCTTTCCCGTTTCAGGCAGCGCTCCGCCCCATGCCCAGTGCCCGGCTATCGGATAGATAATGAGGGAGATAATTGTTGTGCTGGCAAGATAGGCCGTGAAACTCATGCGTTCCGCCACCGCACCTGAAACAATCGTCGAGGCAGTACCGCAGAACATCAGCTGAAAGATAAAGAACGTCGAGCCCCAACCGCTGCCGCCGTTGAAGCCGGTGAAAAAGCCACTCGTGCCCACTATACCCGAATAGCTCAGGCCGAACATCAGCCCAAAACCGAACAGCCAGAAAGCGACTGTCGCTACGCCAAAGTCAGTTACGTTCTTGATAGCGACGTTGATCGAGTTTTTCGTCCGTGTCAGCCCTGATTCGACGCAGAGAAAGCCTGCCTGCATGAAGAGTACAAGGGCACTGGCGAACAGGACCCACAGCTGGTCCGTAAGCTTGACTTCGGGCATAAGTAATTGAATTGTGAGCAAATTACATGCCTGAGCGAACCATGGAAGGGTTACGGAATCAGATTGGGATAGATGCTAACGAAACTTCAGGGAAAATGCTTTGTGCGCCGCGTAAGCCACGAAGACACTTTACTCACCAACCAAAGCACGACTGCGGTGCCTGCGGAAACCTCGTCAGCCACGCGGCCCGCTCTTCATCATTGTACTGCCAGAACTCCTTGCGCCAGCCGTAGTTGTCCCTGAGGTCGTTAAATGCTGAAGGGTCGTCGGTAAAACGCTGCGCTTCTTCGTCGAGAAACCAGGCCCGGCCAGCGGGTAGCAGCGCTTCTGCAGAGAAATCTGTCAGCAGTACCTGGATTCCTTTCGCGATACCGCCTAACCGGCCGAAAGTTGAATAACCCGCAACGTGCGGCGTAGAATACCGCGCAAGCGAGAGGTCACTGGTGCGTGGTGGTTCTCCCGGGTAAACATCCTGCGCGAGAATTTCGATGTGCGGGTGCGAAGCGAGCGAACGGTAGAAATCGGTATTCCACACCCCGCCGCGGCTGGCCTGAATAAGGCGGAGCTTCTTCTTTACTGGCGCAAAATACCTGGCGTCGAGCATACCCGCAGTCGCAAATGTGCCTTCACGGCTCAGGAATGTATGAAACGTCACCACGTCGCATTGCAGGACCTCTTCGAGCGAACCGGGATCTGCCAGCAGCGGATCAAAATACGAGACGCGCACACCCGCGCTGCCAAGGAGCTTCAAAAGTCGTGAACCGACACGCCCTGCCCCGACAACTCCGAGGCTTTCGCGCGCAAAATTGAATCCGCTAAAGCATAGCGCCTGCAACACATAGTCGCAGACTGCCTGTGCGTTAGCGCCTTCACCACTCACGAAACGAATTTGGCGCTCTGCCAGCGCATGCACATCGACGTTGTCAGAGCCGGTCGAGACGAGCGCGGCGAGCCGGAGCTGCGGCAGCGCTTCGAGTAACTCTTTATCGATTGTGAAGTTCGCGCGGAAAAAAATCGCCTCGGCGCTGGCGTACTGGCGACAGGCGGCGATCGCTGCCGTGCGACCGGTGGGCACACGCTGCACGGTGATGCCTTTTTGCCTGAGCGCGGGAAAGAAGATGTCGGGTATGCCTTCCTGGAAAAGGACCAGCATTCCTATTTGATCAGCGCACTGATCTGGCCATTGCGCATTTCAAAAACCGATTTGGCGTCTGAAGCGAGTTTGTTGTCGTGCGTGACCAGCATGATGCCCTTGCCGCGGTCGTGTTCTTCGCGCAGCAGCTTCTTCACGCGCGAGACCGATTCGGGGTCAAGATCACCCGACGGCTCATCGGCCAGGATAAAAGGTGAGTCTTTGATCAGCGCGCGCGCGATCGCGGTTTTCTGCAACTGGCCGCCCGAAAGCCGCGTGGGGTAAGTGGAGAGCAGTGGCAGCATGTCGAGCTTCTGCGTCAGGTACTGCAGGCGTTCGGCATAGTGGTCATCAATCTTGCCGTGCGCGGCAACGTAGGCAAAGCGCAGGTTTTCTTCGACCGTGAACCGGCCGAGCATCTCAGAGAACTGGAAGATGATACCGAAATACTTGCCACGTATCTTCGCCTGGCGGGCCCGGCGTGCGCGGGAAATCTTATACTTGTCGACATAGACATCACCCTTAGCCACCGCGATAAGCCCCGCCACCGCCGTGACGAGGGTACTCTTGCCACTGCCCGACGGACCAATGATTGCCACGTAGTCGTTTGAATTGAGATCAAGGGTCACTCCGCGCAGCGCGCGCACCAGCTCACGGCTACCCCCCTTCGACACGCTCAGGGCACCGCCCTGCTGGTAATCGATGTGCACATCGAGAATGCGAATCATGTGGAGCGAAAATATTATGTCACATCCGGGGGTCAATAAGTATCCGGCACCTCCGGTGGTTGGGACAATTGCAGGATGTGCCGAAAGTATAGTATGGACATTGCTACGCTGCAAAACCTCGAAGCTTCTGGTGCGCATGCCGCAATCGAGCAAAATCTGGCAGCCGCCAAGACCCCGCAGGTACTACAGTACGCCACCGCCTACTACGTTCGCCGGGGCAACCCCGCGAAGGTACTGACCTACTACGCAGAGTACGTGCAGGCCACCACGGCGGGAGAGCGAGACCTCGGAGCTGTGGCCATGGCGATCGAATGCGCAAGGCGCCTGGGCCGTCACAACCTTGTCACCGAGTACTTTTTGGCGCTGAACAAGCAGGAGCGCGAGAGGCTGAGCACCGAAGCACTGACCAGCGTGGCTGCAGCATTTGCCACGCTACGGCAGTTTGCCGAAGCCGAACGGATTGCCGGCTTTATTCGGGCTCGCGCCGGAATGCCGCAACTGCCGGACTTTGACGGTTACGTCAAAGCAAAATACGGCGACTCACGCGCCATCAGGCAGTTTATCGAAAACACTCCACCGCGCTTTGACCGTGCAGACACCACGGGCAGCGTACAGAAAGCCCTCTCGATTGCCATCGCGCACATGGCCGAGGGCAACTACCATACGGCAGTCGCAGTGCTCGAGCAGTGCAAAGCTGTTGTGAGTTAAATCGCCTTGCTGAAAGCCTTCTGCTCGCTGCCCTTGCGGTAAGCGTCGAAGATCGAGGCGATATGCCTGATGATAAAACTGCCCGTTTCTGTAGTCGTGAAATCCGTATCTGTCAGTAAGCCGTGACCGTCTGCCGCGAATTCGCGCAGGCGCTCAATCTCTGCTGCAAAGTGCTCTTTGAAACTGATGCCGAACTGCTGCCCGATCTCCGCGAAGCGGATACGGAAGTTGGCCATGAGCTGCGTAATCACTTCATGACGCAGCGCATCTTCGGTGCTCATCACAAAACCTTTCTCGAACCAGTTCGTACCGGTTTCGATTGCGTTGCGGTAAGCCGAAAGTTTCAGGTGGTTCTGCATATACACACCGGAAACAAAACCGATCGCGCTTGTACCGAACGCGAGCATGTCGAGTGTTTTCTGCGTCGTGTAGCCCATGAAGTTGCGGTGCAGCGTTTTGTTGCGGTAAGCCTCGGTGAGAGAATCACCTGGCAGGCCGAAGTGGTCCATACCGATCTGTTCATAACCCAAAGCGGAAAAATGCGTGCGCGCCGAGAGGTAAATCCGCAGCTTCTCTGAAGGTTCTGTCAGCGCTGCAGCATCCATACGTTTTTGGTGGTGCTTGAGCCACGGCACATGTGCATAACTAAAGAGCGCAATACGCTCGGGCCTGAGCTCGCCGATAAAATCGAGGTTGGCCTTGTAGCTATCATTCGTCTGGTGCGGCAGGCCATAGATCAGGTCGATGTTGACCGAAGAAAAGCCCAACGCCCGGCTTTCTGCGACGATTGCTTTGATACGCCCAACATCCTGCGGCCGGTTGACAGCTTCGAGCACCTTGGGCGTGACATCCTGCACGCCGTAACTCACGCGGTTAAAGCCAAGTTTTTTCAGGTGATGCAGGTAACCGTCGGTCAACACTGCCGGGTCGAGCTCAACGGAAATTTCTGCATCCGGCGTGAATTCAAAGTACGTGTGCAGTCCGGCAAAGAGTGTATCCCAGTCGGAAAGCCTTAGAAAATTGGGAGTTCCCCCGCCAAAGTGCAACTGGCTCACCCTGGGCCTGAACTCCATCATGTCTGTCTTAGTCTTGATCTCGGCAAGCAGCAGCGGAATGTACTCGTCGAGCACCTCGACCTTGCGCGACAGCAGCACGTTGCAGCCGCAGTAGAGGCAGAGGTTTTCGCAGAATGGCAGATGGATATAGACTGAAACCGACGGGCACGGATGCCCCAGGTCGGCGCGCGACACAAGGTCGCTCCGGGCGCTGACCGGAGGACACGGATGTCCGAGGTCGGCACGCGACACGAGGTCACTCTGAGTGCCGACAGGACGTCGCCCAATGTTGCGGAAACTGTCGAGTAGCACACCATCGGCCAGGGGCCCGAATTCGAGCGCTGTCGGGTACGAGGTATAACGGGGTACCGGCGAATTGTAGCGCGTGATCAGCGCTTCGACGGTGGCATTGTCGAGCATACGGTTTGTTTTCTCTTCACCGGGCATGCGTCAACAACGGGTAGCTGTTGCGTCAGCGATTTGTGGATTATTACCGCCTTTTGGCTCGACACGAAACGCCGCACCCGATAAATGGATAAATAAATCCTTTATTGGAGGCCGCATGGCAAGTACAGTTACACACAAATGGATTCTTCCTTTCAGCGAAATTCGTATTGAAGACGTACCACTAGTGGGCGGCAAAAACGCCTCGCTCGGCGAGATGTTCCGCGAACTCAAATCAAAGGGAGTGCGCGTACCTGACGGCTTTGCGGTAACCGCCGAGGCCTACCGCGAATTCCTGCGCACGACTGGCCTCGATAGGAAAATCCGCGAGCTCTTGAAAGGTCTCGACGCCAATAACGCAGAAAACCTGCAGCAGCGCGGCCGTGCAGTGCGCGAAGCGATACTTAAAGAAGAAATTCCCGAAGGCATCCGCAATGAAATCTTCGCTGCTTACGACCGCCTGTCCGAAGGCAGGGCTGGCGGCATCGATGTCGCCGTGCGCTCGAGTGCTACTGCCGAAGACTTACCCAACGCGAGTTTTGCCGGGCAGCAGGAAACCTTCCTCAACGTGCACGGCGAACCACAACTGCTCGATGCCTGCCGTCGCTGCTTCGCCTCGCTCTTCACCGACCGCGCCATATCGTACCGCGAACACCAGGGCTTCGACCACTTCCAGGTCGCCCTCTCGATCGGCGTACAGCGCATGGTGCGCTCTGACCTCGCCAGTTCGGGGGTAATGTTTTCGATCGATACCGAAAGCGGTTTCAAAGATGCCGTGCTGATCAACGCCGCCTGGGGACTCGGCGAGAACGTCGTGCAGGGCGCAGTCAACCCCGACGAGTTTTACGTCTTTAAGCCGACGCTCGCGCAGGGGTTCAAACCAATACTGCAGAAAAAGACCGGCAGTAAAGAATTCACGATGGTCTACGATTCCGGGGGCGGCAAACTGGTAAAAAATATACCGGTGAACGAGGCGGAGCGTTCGGCGTTCTGTATCCATGACGACGATATTCTGACTCTTGCGCGCTGGGCCGTGACGATTGAAGAGCACTATACCCAGAAAAAAGGCTCGGCCTGCCCCATGGACATGGAATGGGCGAAGGATGGTATCACCGGCGAACTCTTCATCGTGCAGGCACGTCCGGAAACAGTGCAGTCGCAGCGCGATACCACCAAGCTCGAGGTCTACAGCCTGCAGGAGAAAGGTAAGGTTCTCATCGAAGGGCGCAGCGTCGGTGAGCGCATCGCCACCGGTACGGTGCGCGTTGTGAAGTCCGCAGCCAACCTGTCGCTGGTCAAACAGGGCGACATACTCGTTACCGACCGCACCGACCCCGACTGGGAGCCGGCGATGAAAAAGGCGGCCGCGATTGTGACCAACCGCGGCGGCAGAACCTGCCACGCAGCGATCATCAGCCGAGAACTTGGACTTCCAGCTGTCGTCGGTACGCTCGACGGCACGGAAAAGCTCAAAAACGGTGAAGTGGTCACCGTGAGCTGTGCCGAAGGCGATACGGGCCGTGTCTATGCAGGCCAACTCAAATTCAGCAAAGAGACACTCGACTTTTCGGGTAACGAACGCCCGAAAACCAAAGTGATGATCAACGTCGCCAACCCCGAAGAGGCGTTCCGTACCAGCCAAGTACCGAACGACGGCGTCGGTCTTGCGCGTATGGAATTTATCATCAACAGCTATATCAAGATTCACCCGCTCGCGCTGCTGAACTATGATAAACTCACCGACCGCGCGGTCATCGGTCAGATAGACCAGCTGACCAAAGGTTATGCCGACAAGGCGCAGTTCTTTGTCGATGAACTTGCGCGCGGCGTGGCGATGATCGGTGCGGCTTTTTATCCCCATGACGTGATTGTGCGCATGAGCGATTTTAAATCCAACGAGTACGCGAACCTCATCGGCGGGGCAATCTATGAACCTACCGAAGAAAACCCGATGATCGGCTTTCGCGGCGCTTCGCGCTACTACCACGAGAAGTATCGCGACGGTTTTGCGCTCGAATGCCGGGCGATGAAGAAAGTGCGCGAAGAAATGGGACTGAGCAACGTGAAACTCATGATCCCATTCTGCCGCACGGTCGACGAAGGCAAGAAGGTGCTCGCCGAAATGGAAAAACACGGCCTCAAACGCGGCGAAAACGGGCTCGAGGTCTACGTGATGTGCGAGATTCCTTCTAACGTGATTCTCGCGGATGAGTTCTCGAAGATCTTTGATGGTTTTTCGATTGGCTCCAACGACCTGACGCAGCTTATACTCGGCATCGACCGCGACTCAGAAATTGTCGCCCCGATCTTCGACGAGCGCAACCCTGCAGTGAAGACGATGATTGCCAACGTGATCAAGGCGGCGCGCGCCAACGGGCGCAAGATCGGTATCTGCGGCCAGGCGCCGAGTGACTACCCTGAATTCGCTGAGTTCCTCGTGCGCGAAGGTATTCACAGTATCTCGCTGAACCCCGACGCAGCGCTCAAGACGACGGCGCACATACTCAAGGTCGAGAAAAGCCTGAAGTGACGGCATAGAGCAGGAAAACATTGGCTGATCGCGTCATCGCACTGGCAATTTTTTTCCTGCTGGCGGTTGTTTTTCTGCTGGCCGTGAAAGGGCGCATTGTCAACCGCTACCTGTTTACCCTGGCACGGCAATTTTGGCTGCACCACCTGGTCTCGCTCGGCGTGCTCGGCGTGGTACTCGCACACGTGGCAATAACTTTCTGGCGAGACTGGCCCGATTCGGCAAGCCTGTACCTCAACTCCGCTGACCTGCCCACCATCGCTGGCTGGGCAGCTTCCGGTCTTTTGGCTACTGTCATCGCCAGCTCTTGGATTGCCGCACTGGGCTGGAAACGCTGGTACCTGCTGCACCTGCTCTCGCTGCCAGCGCTGGTGCTTGCAGCCTACCATGGGCTATCTTATGCCTCAGGAAGGTCAGTCGATATGACCGTTCTCCTGGCGTTACTTACCCTGATCGCGATTTTGCTGCCAAGGATTTTTTTCGAACGCCTGGGCAGCCAGCACTCTGTCCGTTACGACGTTGTCGAAAACCGCGCTGTCGCCGCAGGAATTTTTGAACTGCACCTCATCGCCACCGGAACAGAGAGTACTTCACTGCCTGCTGGCAATGTCGTCTACCTGCGCTTTGACAGTCCGGGTTTTAGCCGCGCCTGGCACCCTTTCTCGGTGGCTTCGAGTACACGCGACAAAGATCTGCGCCTGATGATCAAGGCGCTCGGTCACGATACCGGTCATATTAGCTCCCTCGCCGCGGGCAGCCAGGTCTACGTCCGTGGGCCATTTCGCGAGTTCACGCCAGATGTTTCGCGGCCACAGGTGTGGATTGCCGGGGGAATCGGCATCGCTCCCTTTATCGGCTATGTTTCAGGGCTCGAACAAAACTCCGCGCGGCGTATTGAACTCTTCTACTTCACTGAAAAACCCAGCGAGTCAATTGACCTGTCGCCTTACGTAGACCAGCGGCGCACAAGCCTGGTTATCCATAAGCAGGCACATTCGGGCAAGCCCGATCTCTCGGCACTACTAACGCTCGCGCACGAGCTCCCACAAGCCCAGTATACCATCTGCGGCCCGCCCGCTTTCATGAGTTACACGCGCCAGGCGCTGCTCGATGCGGGTATTACACGCAGCAAGATTCATACGGAGGAGTTTCAACCATGGTAAAACACAGCATAGTATTCATGTTCGCACTGCTTGCGTCGGCCAAAGCAGCAGAACAGACGCTCAGGACGACCGAAATTTCACGTCACAATCAAAAATCCGATTGCTGGATTTCAATCGATGGCTCAGTCTACGACGTGACTCGCTATCTTGAACGCCATAAAGATTTCGAGTACGACATCGCGAAGCACTGCGGAACCGACACAAGCAAACTCTGGCACAAAAAACCCGAAACCGGTAAGCCGCATTCGCGCAAGGCGTCGCGCCTGCTCGAAAAATACCGCATCGGCCAGTCTGTCCAATAACAGACATTTTTATCTTTATTTGTTTACACAACAGAAGATAATTGCACTGAGCACTATGGATATTGCATCAACAAGAAAGAATCTTGAAACACTGCGGCAGCAACTGCTGGGCCGCGTCAGTCGCATCGAAGACCACATACGCCGTGACGGCAAAGCACTGGACCAGGACAGTGAAGAAGCTGTGGTCGAGAAGGAAAACGACGCGGTGCTCGACGGACTCGACGCGCAGGGGCGCGAAGAACTCGCACAGATCGATCATGCACTGGGTCGCATCGCCTCAGGACAATACCAGGTCTGCAGTAAGTGTGGGTCAGGCATCGGTGCTGAGCGCCTGCAATCACTGCCCTACACAACTATTTGCGTTAAGTGCGCGTGAAAATCCCGCGCCCGGTCACTGGGCGCTTTCTGGTTCTTCTTCTTCGGCCGCATCCGGCCGGGTCAGCGCAGGCAACATCATTTTGCGTGTAATTTCAGCCCGTCGGTCGGGCTGAAACAGGGTTAACAGGTACGGCACAATCGATGCCGTCCCCTCTGTTTCGGCATCCTTATCCATCTGCCGCATCACGTCGATGATGTCGAAGTCACGCCAGCTCTGCATCATTTCCTGCGCCTTCTGCGGCGGCATGTTGCGCACCTTTTCGGCCAGGTCTTTCACTTTCTTCTGCCGGTCTTCCCACTCTTTCTGCGCTACAGCGAATTTTTCTTTTTCTGCCCGCAGTGCCTTGCGCATCTCTTCGAGCTCGCGTTTGGCTTCTTCGCTGCCACTCTCTTTGGACTTGATCTCTGCTTCGCGCCGCGCGAGTATTTCTTCGCGCTCGACGAGCTTCTGCTCCCATTTCTGGAACTCGACCTTTTCTACCTCGGTCGGGTAATCTTTATCTTCGATGCGCAGGGGATTTTTCGGCGCGAGGAATGGCAATATATCAGAGGCGCGGACAATACCAGTAGCATCGAGAGCATAAAAGATACCGCCCGAAAAGACTACGATCAGCAGAAGAAGGAAAAGGACAAATCGCCGCTGGCTCATCGGTAACCTCCGCCATGCCCGACGCTATCGGCCTGGGCAGTACTCGCTGCGCACGGACCACCTTCGCGCACCGCAATACCCTGCAGCAGCTGCCGGCTACGGCTCACCCCGCTACCGACGTCATCGATACTGCGAACCAGGCAGCTGATATGGCGCTTCAGGATACGCAGGTTTTGCCAGGCATCCTGTACCTGGTAGCGAACCCGGGTAAAAGCTTTTTTGACTTTGATCGGATAGTTCATGTTACACCTGTTCCTGCTTTTTTTCTGCGCTCACGTCACGCCACAGCAGGCTATTGTGCCGGCCGCGCGCGCCGTTAAATTCATCCATAAGTGCTATCTCTTCACGTTCCGTAGCTGCACGGTGCTCCGTGAGCCGCTTTTCCTTGAGGATTTCAACCACCCGGCGGTCTTTGCGGGCCGCGTTATAGGCATTACGCTTTTCAGTGACCTCGCCTTCAAGCTGTGCAATGTTGCGTGTCGCCGTATCGCGGCGCAGTCTCAGAGCGCCCAGGTATTCATACATTTCGCGCACACTGTCGATCGGCAACGACTCGCGTATAAATTTCTCGCGCTGCTGTTGCAGCAGGTGGTTATACTCATCTTCAAACGCCCGCTGCTGTGCACGGAACACGTTGACCCGGCTCATCACTTTGGCCAGTTCACCGAGCTTCTGCTGCTCGCGAACTTTCTTCAGCTTCAGATAACTCTCGAGGTGGAAGCGGAACTTCTTCATAACCTAGGTTTTACCTTCTCTGCGGCCCTGCCGCCCTCGCCCGCAGCGAGCCGAGTATATCCCTGAGCTGGCGGCGGGTTTCTTCAAACGGAATCTGCTCGTCGGGCGCCTGGCGCAGGAACTTGCGCATGGGTTCACGCAACAGAATGGCATTATCGATCACCGGGTCAGCCCCGCGCGCGTATGCACCGAGGTTGATCGTCTCTTCGTTTTCTTTATAGGCCGTATAAATCTCGCGGAATTCCTGCGCGAGTTTCAGGTGGTCTTTTTCTACCACGTTCGGCATCGTCCGGCTGATCGATTCAGCCACGTCGATTGCCGGGTACTGGTTCTGCGAATTGAGCCGGCGCGAAAGTACAATGTGACCATCGAGCACCCCGCGCGCCGTGTCGGCGATAGGTTCGTTCATGTCGTCGCCTTCGACGAGTACGGTATAAACGCCGGTGATAGAACCTTTCTCGCTCGTACCCGCGCGCTCCATCAGGCCCGGGATCATCGAGAATACCGAAGGCGGATAACCGCGTGTTGTTGCCGGTTCGCCGCGTGACAGGCCGATCTCGCGCTGCGCGTGCGCGAGGCGCGTCACAGAATCCATCATCAACAAAACATTCTTGCCCTTGTCGCGAAAATATTCGGCAATTGTCGTGGCGAGGTAACCCGCGCGCACGCGGTTCATCGGCGATTCAGAAGCAATCGATGCGACGATGACGGATTTCTTGCGCCCGCTTTCACCGAGCTGCTCCTGGATAAATTCGGCAACCTCGCGGCCCCGCTCGCCAATCAGCGCAATCACGTTCACGTCTGCGGTGGAATACTTGGCGATCATGCCCAGCAGCGTTGACTTACCCACACCCGAACCGGCAAAAATACCCACCCGCTGCCCCTGCCCCAGCGTCAGCATCGCATCGATCGCCTTGACGCCCGTTGCCAGCGGCGTGCGA
The DNA here is from genome assembly GCA_046346875.1 of Turneriella sp. Classification (GTDB taxonomy): domain Bacteria; phylum Spirochaetota; class Leptospiria; order Turneriellales; family Turneriellaceae; genus Turneriella. The sequence continues at coordinate 339,949 of JAXMHG010000003.1, forward strand.
ATCAGCGGGCGCGAGAGTGGCTGCGGAGGTTCACCGTAAAGACCACGGCTTTCGCCTTCGACCAGCATACCGCGATTGTCAATCGGGCGGCCCATACCATCGATCACGCGGCCCAGCACTTCATTCGTGAGCGATACGGCAGGCATATTGCCCGTCGAAACAACGCGGCTGCCTGCTGAAACTCCCACAATTTTTTCGAGCGGCGCAAGAATCACCGTGCTTTCGCGAAAGCCGACTACTTCGGCGAGAATGTAACTTTCTTCGGCGCGTTTGCCAGTAGGTGAAAAACGTTCGATGGTGGAGTTTACCTCGATATGGCACAACTCACCGAGACGCACCTCTGGTCCGCGCGACAGCACGACGTTGCCCTGGATCTCGAGCACAGAACCAAGCGAACGGATCGTGTCCGTCTTCCGTATTATGTCTCTATACTTGTCAAGGAGCCGGACTTCTTTGCTGACGTTGCGTGCGATCATCTGCCTGGTTCCTTACATTGGCTTCGCGTCGCGAATAGCCTGTTCGATTTCTTTCAGCTGCGTCGAGATACGTGCGTCGATTGCACCGACATCGGTTTCGATGATCACGCCGCCGCGGTCGACACGTGAGTCTTCGTAGATATTTACCTTGCGCAGCGATTCCATCATCTTGACGATTTCATCTTTGTGCGCAGTGGTAAGTTCGAGGTCAGCGAAGTTAACCCGGATATCGATACGGTCGCGCTCTTTGATGCGAGCCAAACCTTCACGGATATTGTTGAGGACAACCTCTTTACGCTCGATGATTTCGTCTTTGATAACTTTACGCGCGATCATAAGGATCATCTCGACCATCAGTTTTTCTGATTCTTTGATGATCTGCTCGCGGACGTCGATCGCATTGCCCAGAATCGTACCCAGGCGGTCGATCAGGCGGCGCACCTCGCCCATACCTTCTTTATAGCCCTGTTCGCGGCCGGCGTTATAGCCCTTTTGGTAGGCTTCGTGGTTGATATCCTGGACGCGCAGCTCGGCCTCTTTGACCATGCGCTCAACTTCGAGTTTGGCACGCTCGATAATCTGGCTCGACTGCAGCCGCGCCGACTCTTCTTCTTTACGCGCCTTTTCTTTGGCGTCCTGGATAAGGCGGAAAGCTTCGGCCTTACCCTCTTCTGTAATACGCTGTGATTCTTTCTCCGCCTCTTTCTGGCGGATCTTGATTTCCTGCTCGGTCTCTTCGCGGTAACGCTGGAGCTCCGCCTCGATCTCTTCGATCGACGGACCGGTGTACTGCTCGACAATATTGCCTTCGGCATCGAGCTCGAATTCGGCCAGTTCGTCGAGCTGCTGGAATTTCTTATAACGGTCTGGTAATTCCAGAACAATAGCAGAATTCTGCTTTTGGATCTCGGCGTTGTTGAATACCAGACGTGACATAATATGCCTTTAGACCACGCCCCCATTAAGGTGGAGCGATCCCTGTACTGTTTTTAGTATCGGTGATTGGGGGATCGTACTGAAGAACTTGCCCTGCTGGCAGCTCCACCGCTGAAAACTTGAAAACGCTGATGTTCGTTGCGCAAACATTACGCCGCCAAAATGGAACTCCGCGCGCTGAAAAGAAGCAATCGCTGCGGCTACTCTGTGGTCGCTCCATCGCTGGAAAATTGGAAACGCTGATGTTTGCTGTGCAAACATTACGCTGCCCAGGCATTTGCCATTGCAAATGCCTGGGGTTTCCAATTTCCCTTCAGGTGCTTCGCACCGGAACCGCGATTGCGCGACCATCACTGAACCAGTTCATCCTCGCCAGCACGGGCAACCACGATTTCGCCGTCTTCTTCGAGCTTACGGATAATGTTCACGATCTTCTGCTGCGCCTCTTCCACGTCCTTGAGTCGAATCGGGCCCATGAACTCCATATCTTCACGCAAAAGCGCAGCGGCACGCTTTGACATGTTGCGGAAGATCTTTTCCTGCACCTCGGTGTCGACGGCCTTGAGCGCCTTCGCGAGGTCCTGGTTGTCGAGTTCGCGCAAGACCTTCTGGATCGCCTTGTCGTCGAGAAGTACGATATCCTCGAACACGAACATCTTCTTCTTTATCTCTTCTGCGAGTTCCGGATCTTCTTCTTCCAGAGCTTCGATGATCGATTTTTCTGTCGAACGGTCGACGTTGTTCAGAACCTCTACCACGACGTCGATACCGCCGGCCATGGTATAGTCTTCGTTAGATAGTGTTGAAAGTTTACGTTCGAGCACGCGCTCGACTTCGCGCAAAACCTCGGGAGATGTGCGGTCCATCTTCGCGATGCGGCGCGCGACATCGGCCTGAATCTGGTGCGGCAGCGAGCTCATGATAAGAGCCGACTTGGGAGCATCGAGGTAAGAAAGAATGAGAGCAATTGTCTGCGGGTGCTCATTCTGGATAAAGTTCAACAGCTGCGCAGGATCCTGCCGGCGCACGAAATCAAACGGACGAACCTGCAACGATGAGGTTAGCCTGTTAACGATGTCGATCGCTTTCTGCGTACCCAGCGCTTTTTCCAGAATCGATCTCGCCTGGTCGATACCACCGCGCGAGATGAATTCCTGAGCCATCATCAGCTCCTGGAATTCCTGCAGTACCTTTTCTTTGTCTTCTGGGCGTATTTTGTCGAGACGCGCGATCTCGTATGTCAGCGTATCGACCTCGGCCTCAGACAAGCGCTTCATAATGTCGGCCGCCACTTCGGGGCCGACGGTGAGGAGAAATATAGCGGCCTTCTGTTTGCCGCTATATTCTGTTTTTGCTCCGGTCGACATAGTTTACCTCTTAATCTTCAGAGAGCCATGTTCTGAGAAGCTGGACCACGTCTTCAGGACGTTCTTTTGCCAGGTTAATCGCATTTTCAATCATTGCGCGGCGGGCCTGCTCTTCAATCGAGAGTTCTACCTCAACTCCCTCTTCTTCAATAGCGCGTAAAGCAGCATCGCGCATCATCGCCTGGCGGGCAGCCAGTTCTTCTTCGCGCAGGCGGCGGCGGCGCTCGATCTCGCGCTTGATGAAGATGTAAGCGACGTAGGCAATTGCCAGCGCTATGAGGGTAATAAGTATACCGACAAGTAGCTTGCGGCGGGCGATCTGCGCGCGCAGCTCTTCATCTTCGGCTTCAAACTGCTTGCTACGGTCAATCTGCAGGTGCTTCACCGAGATCTGGTCGCCGCGGGCGATATCGAAGCCAATCGACTTCTTGAGCACGTCGGTTACCTTCTGAAGTTCTTCGTCAGTCACGCCCATGTACTTGCGCTCATAACCCGACTGGTCGGCTTTTACGCCCAGACGCTCCCATTTGCCATCGAGCAGCACCGCGAGGTTAACGCGCTCGAGCTCCCACGGCTGCTTCTTGATCTTGCGGTGAGTTTCGTTGAACTTATTGTTCTTAATCTCTTCTTTTTTTGTGTATTTCGCCTTCTGGTAATCGCGGTCCTTGTATCCTGGGGGGATGTTCGGCTCTGTACCGGCCGGGCCCTCGGGGGTGAAGCCGTTGCCGTCAAATTCTTCTGTGGTGGTCTTCGAAGAAACCTCAAGCGAATCTTTCACGACGCGTTCTGAATAGGGCGTACGTGGATCATCGGGAGTCATGACCACCGGCTCTACTTCGTTTTTCTCAAGCTCTTCTTTATCCCAGCGGAGTTTTGTCTCAAGGCGGACGACGTCGAAACGGTCGCCGTAGACACCCTCTCCGTAAAACTTGGTGAGCGACTTGCGGATATCTGCCAGCAGTTTCGTGCGCTGTCCTTCCTGGATGCGGAGTTTTTCCGCTACATCCTTGAGCTCCGCCTTCTGGCGGTCAGCTTCGTTGTCGAAATCGTTGATGACGTCGCCATCAGGTCCGGCAATCGTCACATTTTCTTTCTTGAGACCTGGAACTGAACGCGCCACCAGCGTTTCGATACCCTTGATCTCTTTCACGGAGAGTTTTTCAACGCCCGGCTTGTAGTCGAGCAATACGGCCGCTGTAACGGGCTCAGTCTTTTCCTGGAAAAGCTCCTCGCCCGGGAACGCGATATTGACCTGTGCTTTTTCGACTCCTTTCACCTTTTCGAGAGTGCGCGCAATGGCACCCGAAAGCGCTCGCTGCTTCTTGACGTCTTTTTCAAACTGCGTTTCAGACCACTTGTCGATGTCAAAGAGCTCCCAGCCGTGCACACCCTGCGGTATCAGGTTTTCCTGCGCGAGCGCTACCATGGCAGCCTCTTTGCGATCGGGGGCAATGTAGATGGTATCGGTGCCAGAGGTCGTGTAGTGGAAACCCATTTCGCCGAGTTTTGATGTTACCGCGGCAAAGTCTTTTGTTTCCATACCCTTGAAGAGCACTACGCTCGATTTTTCTGACGAGACGTTGCCGATGATCACGAGCGCGGCGATAACCACAGCCACCGCTGAACCAAGAATGATCTTCTTGGTGGTGTCGAGCTTCCCGCTCAGGGATTTGGCTCTTTCGAGCAGGTTGGCGATAAACGGTGGCATAGGGTCTCCTTAGTTTGCGTCACCCTTCGACCAGCTCAGGGTGACCATGCATGTCATGCTGAGCTTGTCGAAGTATGACAAGCAGTTATTCGTTTCTGTCTTATGTCGCATCTCAACATTATATAGGTGCTGCGCTCTCATTCGTTCCATTTTTATCTTAAGTTAGAGAGTTCGCGGTATGTGCGCACTGCAAGGTCTGCAATGTTCTTCACCAGCGTGAGCGACATGCGCGCTTTTTCGGCCTGTATCATGAGCGTGTGCGCCTCGATGCCCTTCGGGTCAGTCACAACCTTGTGGCCGAGCGTCTCTGCGCTCACCTGCTGCTCGTTGACTTTGTCGAGGGCCATGGTGAGCATGTCCCCGAAATTTTTGGCTGGATCTTCGCCCATCACTTTGATTGCCCGGCCATTGTTGTGGCGCGCATCAGAGGTCTTCAGGGCTACAAAGTCGCCCTTCACGTTGTCCTGGTGGAAAAAGGTTTCAGTAATTGGTAACATCTATGACTCCTGTTTACGCCCTTCCAATCTGCATGGCGCTCTGGAACATCGACTTCGCGCCCTGTATCACTTGTGAATTCGCCTCGTAGCTTCGGCTGGCTGCGATCATATCGACCATTTCAGAAACGATATCAACGTTGGGGTACTCTACGTAGCCTTTTTTAGGCCCAACCTTGATGGCATCGGGGTGCGATGGATCAAAGACCATTCTAACCGGTGAAGTTTCGTCGCGCTCGATCTTCAGTACCCGTACACCTTCGCCATCGCCGGCGCGCAGGCCAAACGGGTAGACCGGTGATTTCCAGCGCGTGCGGGTATTGATAGGCTGCATCACCACGCGGCGCTTGCGGTAAGGGCCGTCGCCTTCGTTGGTGCGCGTGGTTGAAGCGTTCGCGATATTGTTCGAAATGACGTCCATCTTCAGGCGCTGCGCCGAAAGACCGCTCGAAGCTATGTTAATCGATTCGAACATCTTACGCCACCCTGTTCACGATGTTGATCGTACGAAAGTTATGATTCATGAGCGTCGTGAGCGCCTGGTAGGTCATCATGTTGCGCGTTTGCTCGGCGACTTCGTGCTCGGGATCGACGTTGTTGCCGTCGTTGCGCATGGTCGACAGGTAGTCGATGTGCTGCCGTGCCTGCACGTCGCGTATATCGCGTGTGCGAAAAAACGGTATATGGCGTTCATCGGTCAGCCGCGCAGGCACCGAGTTCTCTTCGACGTGTTTTTCCAGGTCGATCACGCGGCGCAGCTCGGCCTCGAAGCCCACTTCGCTGCGCTTAAAGTGCGGCGTATCGACGTTGGCGATGTTGTCGGCAAAGACCTTATGTCTCATTTGCGCGACGTCCATGCCCTTCTCGAGCAGGTATTGCGTTCTTCCCCAGAGTCCAGTTTCCGTAAGCATTATCTTACCACCTCAAATGCGGAAATATCCTTATTCAAGGTATCGGTCATTGGCTGAAATCCCCTGACTGATTTTCGGCAAACCCCGGCTGGCCCGTCGTCGAGTCGCGACCAATAAAACTGGCGGGAGTCAGCACCGAGACGTGCGATGAAGCGCGTTCAATCATCGCCGGGTCGAGGCTCACTAAAACTCCCCCGCTCACCCGGGCGGTCATGGCATAGACCGCGTCAGACACCCGCAGGTCGCCCTGTTCGGCGAGCTCGCAGGCAGCGCGGGTAAACGAGCCATCCTGGTCGAGCCACCGCACGTTCTCGGCAATCGCCCATTGCCGCGCCAGCAACGCGTAGATCGATTTCGCATTCAGCATAGCGCGCAGCGCCACAGTCAGCTCGAGCAGAAACAGTCGCGGCAGATACACTTCGTATCCGTCAGACAATACCTGGCGCAGAAAGGCGCGCGCATCGCTGGCTCCGCCATCGCCCTTCTCGAGCGCCGCGAGATAGACACTCGCGTCAATCGTCAGCTTGCGTGGCTCGGCGGAGTTCATTTTCGTCTAAGCCTGGGCTCCCGGACTCTCGGGCGCAGCCGAAGTCCTCTGCTTCATGAGTTGCCCGAGCGGGCTTTGTGGCGCCGCACCAATCTGGCCGCTCAGCTCGTCGAGCGAGGCCATGAATTCGTCGACCCGGACGCTGCCGGCCTGGGCCAGCGCACTGTCGGCCCGGTTCAGCTCGCGGGTCAGGCTGGTAACTACCATGTCGCGCAGCTTCACGCCGCGCAGAGCCGCTTCGGCCTTCGCCTTACGGTAAACATCCACCGGTAGGTCTATGGTGGTTCGCATATAAGCATAAATATGAATATGTGATTATATGTAAAGACATATTTGTGATTTTTTGCCAAATGGTGCAATAGTTAGTTTGTGGGAGCTTTTGCAGATCTGGCGGTTCTGCGCGGCGAGCGCACAGAACCTGCTAGGCTCCTGAGAAAGGAGCCGGAAGCAGGTTTCGGAAACCGCGCGAGGCTGCAGAAAGGCCATTCATGGCCGTTTTGCGAGCGATTTGCGCAGCAAATTGCGGCTTCTGCAGCCGGCGCGGAAGTTTTTCCGGAACCTGCTGGACTTTACTCAGGGCATAAAAAAGGCCTGCTATGGAATTCCACAGCAGGCCTGTATTCTAGCGTTGTTTAAAAGAGACCGTCGAACAGCCGGGCGTAGAAAAACTGGATGCGCGAAGTGCGCGAGTTGAGGGCGAACTCTTCAATCACAATGCGGTTGGCGTCGATCATCCCCACCACACCCAGGAACTCGTCGTGGAATTCAAACCAGAGCGAGGCGCGCACACGTGCGCTCAGGTTAACGCGCAGGGCAGAATCTGAACCGCTTTCGGTGAAGTTGGTCTGCTGCTGCAGGTTCGGCCCGAGCGCGAACAACGCTCCCAGTGTCATGCGCCGGTAGATGAAATTATAACCATAGCCGATACGCGACACCCACAGCCAGTACTCACCGCCCCGGTACCGGTCTAAATCAGGATATTGAGCTATCTGAGAAGAAGGCACAAGACTCGAGCCCGTATCGATCTGCGTATACGAGACTGCAGAATCCGCGACAAACGAACCGGCCGAACTGAGCTGACGCTCCCCCTGCGAAAATGCCGCATTGGCTGAATAGCGATCATTAAAGTTGTAAAATGCGCCGACGCCCGTGTTCAGAATGCGCAGGCCACCGAACTGCGGGTTGGGCATACCGGGCACATAACCCTCGATAAACTTTTCGGGTTCTTTCAGATAGAACCCACGGTAGTTCTGGTAAAAAAAGTCCGCGCCCCAGCGGCGCGAGGTATAGTTGAACTGGAAATCGAAGTAACTGGTCTTTCCATAGCGCTGCGGGTCGTTACCCGCATTCGAAAGCGGCAACGAGCCTGAAATGCCGTATCCCAGGTACGCAATACCCAGCCCGAAATTCGTGCTGATGTTTGGCTCAAACTCGATCAGCTTACCGTCTACGGCATCCGAACGCTTCTGTGAAGAGATATCCTCAAAGCCGAAATTGTACAGCGGTACCTCGAGAAAAGTGCGCACAGTGACATCGTCGTCGAACGAGCGGAAGTTGTCGTCTTCGCAGCGGCCGCGGAAATCAAACTGTACATCCTGGGGGTCGCCGGTCGGGCATGCCGGCGCCTGCCCTGGTGCGGCTAGGAGTGCAACGCAGTGAGCAGCCCAGAGGAACGCAAGCGCCCTTTTCACTCCCCAGCCTAAATAGCACAGGATGCAGAGTCAACGAAGAACAGACTCGCTACCAATCGAGCGGACCCGCACCACCGGCGACCGTTGTACCGTTCAGAAACAATCCGCAGTCAAGGTTTGGGTCTGCAGGATTCAGGCCCGCAGCGGGTGTAGCACCTGCAGTCAAGCCGTCTGAAGGGCCGTTGATGATGGTACCACCGGCGCAGGTATTGAAGACGAATCCGTAAGAGTCTGTTCCGTTACTGGTTGCATTGGCGCTCAACTGCACGCTGGTCGCAGAAAGTATTGCCGCGATTGTCGTGTTGTTCGCAATACCCCGGCCCGAAACCCGCATGCCGACGACGAGATCAGCGGTTGTCGATAAGCCAGTGACTGTGGTGGAGCCATTGGTGCGTGTGCCCGGGCGCGTCCACGCCAGGCCATAGTTGAAATCGGCGTAGCCCACGCCTGTCACATCATCAACCGTAAGCGAAGTTCCGGAAACCAGCATGCGCAGCGGTTTCCATCCCCTTAATTCGGACGAACCTGAACTGATCACGGTCTTGATCAGACCACCGCCACCGGCAAAATGCGAGCCCGCGTACACATCGATACGTGCCTTGGATACATTCCAGTTACGCGTAAAATCGAGCAGCGTCACCCCGGATGCAGTTGCGTTCGCACTCAGCGTTACCTGAGTCGCGCTGTCTACAGAGGCAATCGTCGTACTCGCTGGAATTCCCGCGACGCCCCAAACATGCATCCCGGCCGCAAGGTCTGAAGTTGAACTCAGCCCGGTCACGACGGCTGAACCGCTTGTCGTAGTGCCCACGCGGCGCGGCAGATCGTTGTTGTAGACCGACACCTTGTAAGAACCATCAGCGTAGCCGTCATAGAAGTTAATGATCTCCGGCCCGTACTCGAAGCTGTCGTCCACAGCAAGACTCGTTGAGCCGCTAGGAGCCGACGTGCCGGTTTCGGCACAATAGCGCTGCTGGTACGAGACATGGAACTTCGCGCCCACGGCGTTCTGTATTGCCGCTTCATTATATGGCTGGCAGTCGATACCCGACGACGGACCCACCAGGTGCAGATCGAGATCTTTCGTTTGGTTACCCCACGTCAGGATTATCTTGATCTGCTTTGAGCCGGCTGCAAAAGTACCGACGACAGGCAGGGCACCCGTGTTTGTCGTTGCGGCATTCGAGATCGCCACAGATTCACTGATTGCATAATAGCCGGGTATGGTCACATCGAGCGTGTAGACTCCCGGTGAAAGGGTCGACGAACCATAATCGTAGGTTGGCGCGCTATACGGAGCAGCTCCCCAGCTGCTGGCACAGGCCGACGGAAAGATGAACTGTTTGCCGTCGGGGTCAAGCGCCGGAGTCGATGCCACCGTGTTGTTGGCAAAATCTTTCAGGGTGAAAGTCGCATTAGAAAGCAGCAGCTGTGAACCCGTCGAGCCGTCGACGATTGCACCAATGATGCAGCCCGGAGAACCAGAAGTGTCAACCGCATACACCGTACCCGCAGCGGTTACCGCACCGGGTTTCGCTTCAATGAATTTTTTGCTGCCCTGCAGCGAACCCGAAGTTGTCTTGATGCAATAACCCTGCGAAGCCAGCTTGAGTGGCAGGGTGTGACCAAGCCCAAGCGAAAAAGTGAAAGCTCCATCGGCCGCAGATGCCACGTTACCGCCAATCTGCGTCGAACAATCGCTCTGGTAAATGCCAACCGTCGCCCCGGCAACCGGCGCATTGAGGGTGTTGCGGATATAACCTGTGACCTGCCCCACGATCACCTTGCCGTTCGACGACGAACCAAAAACACTTTCCTGGTCGATCGAATCGACAACCTTGAGCTGCGCGTAGTAGTTTTCACCGTTGACCTGTTTGAGACAATCGAGACCGCCGCAGGCGTCGTTCACCGTATAGCTCGATATCGCGGCACAGGCTGCGGCCGAAGCACAGACCTCTTTGCCATTGTTCATACCCGGTAGCGGGTTCGCACAGGCCGCATCTTTGCAGAGACGGAGGAAAATTTTCTTTGTATCGGCTGGTATTCCTGCACCGGTGACCCAGCTGAAGTTAAACGAGTTTGTATACTGCGCATCGAGTGCGCCGCCGCCGTCGGTGGGGGCTGGAGGAGTAAACACAGTGTAAGAGACATCGTGCGTTGATGACTCCCAGTTGCCTGCCGCATCGCGCGCGATGAAACAGATGTGTATCGTACCAGTCGAAAGCCCCGTTGCCTGCAGCGGCGACTGCGGCGATGTCGGTGGGTACAGCACATCATTGCCAGCCATGGTTGCAGCGGCCGGGCAAGCCGCAGCCGAAATAACCCCTTTGAAGCTGGTAATCTCTTCGGCGCCCGACTTGGCAATGCTGACGCTGACCTGGTTCAGCACCGTAGATTTGCCCGTCAGGTTAAGTGCCGGCGTCACCCAGGTGCCGATTTGTGACGTTGGCGGAGTGGTATCGTACTGGAACGTATAGCGAGTGACCGAAGTCTCTGCTTCGCCCTGGTAGACAATACCGTTCGAGCCAATAACACACAGGCTGTAGGTTGTGCCATCCGTCCAGCCAAGCGGGTTAACCGCGACATACTGTGTCGGGGCATCCATTTCGGCACTGTAGCCGCCGGCCCCACAGGTCGAACCCGTCACCCATTTGTATTTGTATTTTGTAACGCCGCTGCCACCAATCTGCACGTCGACGCAGTTGACATTCGTGGGGTTCGCAGGCAGACCCGACGCGGTCGGCGATTGTTTACCTGAATTGCAGGCCGTGCCCGTGCGCGAGCTGATCGTAGCACTCGGTGCTGTCGTATCGACTGTGAATGAGTGCGATGTTGGCGCAGACGTTGACTGGTAGTTTCCGGCTGCGTCTTTACCAATGAGCTCGATAGTATAGTTGCCGCTCGTTAATCCCGCGCCGGTGATGAGCTCCCCGGCAGCACCGGGAGTCTTGTCGGTCGACCAGGTGCCCGAAAAACCCGTGCCCACAACACGAAAGCGATACTTGTCAATGCCCGTTGCGTCGACCACGACGGCGAAGCTGGTGGCTGACGTCGGGTTCACCGGCAATGTGTTATTATCAAAGGCCGCGGTCGGTGCTGAATTATCGAGCAGGAAGCGGGCTTCCTGGTGTGGCTTCGCAGCAAAAAAAGCGTCAACGGTACCATAGCCTGAACAGGTTCCTGCACCCGTGTCGCATTGGTAATTGCCCACATTGTCCGCGGCGACTACCTGGATGTTATAACATTGGCTTGTGCCAAATACCTCAACGATCGGCAGGTTGGCAGCACGGCTCGCACTCCATGCACCAAAGGCATAACCGGCTCCTGAGCAGTCTCCGGCCACTGCCCCGGCTTTGGTTCCGACGCGGTATTTGTAGTATGTGGGAATTTCAGCAGCTACCGGGGCAGACGGCGAATAACAGGGTGCGGCGAAACCGTTGGGAAAACCGGTATCGACGCAGTTACGGTAAACAACGTTGATGGCTGTGACCGTAGAACTTGTGAGTGCGGCTGGTACATTGGAAAGTCCGATGTTGTTCACCGGCGTGTTGTCTACAGTGAACAGGTAATAGGTTGTGTCCGCAGCAGGCTGCCACGCACCTGCGTCGTCCTGCACGAGAATTTCGAGGCGAAAATCGCCGGTACCGATCGCTGACGGTACGGTAAAGGGCGTATTGATGTTGATCACCGGGCTCTGCGCCGCCGGCGAGTGTGCCAAACCTGTAGTTTCGGCGACATATGCAGTACCGTTCCATTTAGAAAGAGCCCAGCGGTATGCCTGACCTTTCGCATAGTCGCCGCGTACCGTAACGCTGGCATCTGTCGCCATCGAGGTACCACTTGCAGGGCAAGTCGAAAGACCGGCGTCGTCTGTGCAGGTTGCGCGTAACCATCGCGCTCCCATGAACTGCTTGCTGCGGTTCTCGGCACCCGGCAGCAGGTCATCCCAATAGACGTTCTTCACACCGCTGACGGTCAGGGTGTAATACTGCCGCTGCATGCGTACCGAATCATTTGGGTCGAGCAGCAGGTATACCTGGTTGGTCTCAGGGCCTTTGGTCACCGAGACCAGGTTCAGACCAGGTATGGAATAGTTGCCGAGAGTGAGGGCGCCCTGCGTGTAGTCGAGCGGCTTATTGAAGCCAACCAGAATTTTGGTGTTCGAAACCGGCACTGCCTCGAGCACTTTGAACTGCGCATTCTCGGTCGAAAGCAGGTTAGAGAGGAATTTGCCGACGCAGGCCTGCGATGCCAGCGCCTGTAGCAGCATCACTGAAATAAGCAGCAGCCGGCGCATTACCAGTTGCCCCCCATCTTACACTTGCTCTGGTCCTGCGTACCCGAATTATCCGGCCAGTTCGCGTACTGGTTCACCGGCGTGAAGACGCGGCTTGAAGGGCCAGTGCCCGAGACAGTCATTGTGAATGCCCGCCACAGCTCGCACTGCTGCCAGTCGCTCGTCGACGAACAGCCCGCCTGGGAAGCCGCTTCGGTAAAATCAGGAGTTACGGTCGGTTCGGCAGCCACCATCTGGAATGCCAGACCCGTTGCATCGTAGACCTTGATCTCGACATTGGTGACATCCCACTGCTGGTTGAACTTGTCGGCACCTGCATACGAACCGGCAAACCACTGGCTCCAGTTCGCGACAGAGAACCAGTACGTACCGTCAGTGTAACCCCCGATGAAGTTGATTGCCTCGGGCCCGAAACCGGTTATCGCATCCTGTACGAGTGCGGTCGTGGTATCAGGGTTCAGCGGAAAATAACCGCTGCTGTTGTACTGCGACGCGCCCTGAATATAAGTACGCGTTTTCGCCGAGTACTGCTGCGCCCAGCTCATACCGACACTCGGGCGGGCCGCCCAGACGTGGAACAGGCTGTTATTGCCGGTACCACAGTCATCGTTGTTGACGTTTGTCACAGTCTGCCCTGCTGGCAGCGTACCCACGACGTGCAGGTCAAGGTCATACGGGTCACCTGCCCCCCAGCTCAGCACGACCTTGAGATCCTGGCCAGTCAAGGCCCGAACAAGCGGCAGACGCCCCGCGCTGATGCTCTCGAGCTTGAGAGCAAATGCGCCGGTGTTCACATCATTGCTTAATGTAAGCCCGTCTGAGAACGTCGAGGTCGCTGGGTCAAAGAGGAATGTATTTGTGGTATTCGCACCACGTGTGACAAATCGTTTACCTGAGTGTGTACCGGAGTCAATGCTAAAGTTACTGCTACCTACCCCTATCGCTGACGAAGTCGCAGGCCCGGTGCCAAAGCTATCTGCAGCCGGATCAAAGAGCGAAGTTGTCGTGCTTGTATTGCCATGGATAAACAGGGTCTTGCCGCTGTCGCCGCCCGTTGTGATTTCAAACGCACTCGCACCGGCGCCGGCTGCGGCTGACAGGGTTGAACCCACTGCGATCGAATCGGGGCTACCTGGCACATAGACGTGCGTTACATTCGTGCCGTTGCCAGCTACAATGCGCATCTGCCCTGCGCGCACGCCCGACGAAATCGGAAACGCGAACGCACCAGTGCTGATGGCCGAGGCAAAAGTCAAACCGGCAGGCGCGGTGTGTGTGGCAGGGTTGTACAAAGAGGTTGTCGTGAGTCCATTGCCGTGGACAATAACGGTGCGCCCCGCATTGTCGCCGGTTGTCAGCGTAAACGCATGAGCTCCGGCACCAGCGTTACCGCTGAGCGTTGGGCCTGCAACAATCGTGTGTGTCGCGGGGTCATAGAGAGAAGTGGTATTGGTATTGCGACCATGCACAATCAGCGTCTTTCCCGCGTGTGTGCCCGAGGTGATGGCAAATGAGTGCGCGCCTGCGCCGGCTGTTGCACTGAGCGCAGGACCGTTGATCGTCGAAGAATTGTCGATGGGGTTAAAGACGCGGGTCGTGTTCTGGTTGTTACCGCGAATCATCAGGTAACGACCCGAGAACGGGCCGCCGGTAATGGCAAACACGTGCGCGCCATCGCCGATTGCAGCACCACCTGAAATAGTCGGGCCAGCCCGTACGGCGTGACGTACCGGATCATAGATCGTTGAAGTCGTCGCATTGCCGGCGCGTACGATCAGAAAGCGTGACTCCTGCGGCCCGGTCACGACGACATCTTCCTGCAGCAGGTCGTTATATGCCTGGTTGCCGCTCGCCCAGCTGTTACCGGTTACCTGGAGCGTATAGGTTCCCGGCGTCACGTTAGTAAATGTGAAATCACCGCAGATACCGCCTGAAGAAAACTGCTGCTTAGGAATATTCGTGGGCGGATCGCCCGCGGGTGGGGTAGAGTCGCAGTCGGTGTATGCATTGTTCGTGTAGACAGTCCGCTGCACGCTGCCGACGACATTACCTGCATAGTCGAGCAGCCTCACCTCGGCATAACCGAGCATCCAGCCGTCATCTCCGTCTACCACCTTCGCAACGATATTCTGCGGCGTGGTAGCAGATTGCGCAACGAGGGTCATGCGCCCGACGTTTGTGACAATTGTGCCACCGCTACCCTGCTCGCGCACGCTGACCTTCTGCTTCATGGCAGGCCTGTATGTCGCATCACCGAGTGCTACAGCTACACGGTAGGCGTTCTTTGCCGTCCGGATATTATTAAACGTAAAATGCCCGGTGGCATCTGTAGTCTGGTTGGGGTAGGCCGCCGAAAGAGACGCCCCGGTTGAATCCTGCAAGGCGACAGTTATGCCTGAGAGAGCCTGCGCCGCGGTATTCTGCACCGTTCCCGTGATCTTGCCGACTACAAAATGTTCGGCTGAGGTCGTGCTGAAATCTGTGCGGTAGTTGCCATATTTGTCGCCCGCCTGCACCCGTGCGTAGACCGAGCCCTGCGTGTACGGGTCGACCGAGACTGTGACCGACCTTGTTCCGACCGTTGCGGGACAGTTGGCGCTCGTTTCTGTTTTACAGCTTTCGACGACCATCGTAATCTTGTCGGCCGAGGCAAATCCCGTGCTGCGGTCGATTTCGATGCGGTAGAAATAGCTATCGGCTGTTGCGGAGCCATTATCGATATCAAACTGGATCACGGGCACGCTGAAACTGCGCGCAGATTGTGAAGCTGACGCGAAAGCAGGATTATTGCCCGGAGCTTCTTTGTCGACGGTCCATTCGCCGCTCGAGGTTGCACTACCGATCGCCTGGTAATTACCTGCAGCATCGCGCGCGATGACACAGAGTTTGTAGGTATTCACCCCGGTGGTCGCAGCTGTAAAGCTGATGGCATTCGCCACGCTTGTCTCAGGGTCGTATGTGGCCGAAGCGCACGAAGCCCCTGCGCCTGTGACGATAGCAGAACGGTAATGGGTCACGCCGTCTGATGTGGAAATTTGCCATTGGTAGCTGGTTTCTGTGGTTGTTGTTGGCAGCTCATAGGGGCTGAGCCAGGTAATCTGCGCCGTGGGTGCAGTGGTATCGACAATCCAGCTGTACTTCGTGACAACATTGGCTGTCGCGGCGCCTGTCCAACCACCCTGCCAGTTGTTGCCGAGGCTCTTGCCGATTGCACAGACCGTGTAGTAACCGCCGTTCGCCGAAAGTCCCGTTGCCGTAATCGGCGTCGACAGTGCCGTTTCAGGCAAGAGATCCCACGTTGTACCAGCGTTGCAATCGGTGCCGCTGACAATCTTTCCTTTATAGGCGACTGCACCCGCTGCATTCGTGATGCGGATGCTTACCGTTGTGCCGGTTGTGGTGATCGCCGCAACATCAGACGCATTGAAGAGCGCTTCGACAGACCCGGTATCAACGACGTACGAGTATGTGCCGCCCGCAATCGCACTACTCTGCACGTTGCCCGACCGGTCTATGCCGATCACTTTGAGCGTGACTGCGCCCGGTACGAGACTGCCGGCATACGATCCGATGGGCAGCGCATAACCTGAGCTGGCTGCCGGTGCCGGGTTTCCCTGCCAGCTATTCGCCGTGCAGTCGCTGGTGGCGCCATTATCAAGGCAGTAGCGAAAGAACGAAACATCGGTACCTATGACGCGCACGTTGAAGCTCGTTGATGCCGTGACCGAAGCCGGGTAGGTCAGCGGATCTATGTACGCTTCGGGAGCCACGGTATCCTGCACCCATGAAAGCGTGAAAACATCGGTCGCGGTCTGCGACTGCCAGTAACCGTTCGTGTGCTTACCAATGATGTAGATCGTGTGAAACCCGTCAGCAAGACCGGTGACAGCGAGCGGTGTAGCAATGGGTGTTTCGGCAGACCAGGAGCCTGCATCGATCTTGTAGCTGTACGCTACGGCATTGCCGCCAGTCAGAATACCGTGCAACGCGCTCCGGTTATAGAAAGGTGCAGTTGTACAAACGGATCCTGCGCCGCTGCCCAGCTGACAAAGCGATATACCATAGGTATTCGCGGGCAGCGCGCTGGCCGGGGTTGCAGGGTCGCGCCAGTCGACGCTGGTGATTGCAGGGGAAGGTAAACCTTCGAAGGTTATCTGTATGACTCCTGAAAGCGCAACGGATTCAACCGTCGTGACCCCCAGGATCGTCAGCCCATAGTTTATCTGCTGCTGCGTCGTCGTAGTGATCTGCAGCGTCGCAGGCTCACCTGCTTTTTTAGCGACCGAGACTGCCTGCAGGCCGTTGTTGAAGATGAAGTTCGAAGTATTTGTCGCCGTTGCATCGGTCAGCTCTTTCGTCAGAGTAATTTCCAGCAGCGAAGGATTCACACGCGTGTGCGAGACGTATGCCGGCGGCGCTCCGGGGGTTGAACCTTCGGGCGAATTAGGGTTAGCCACCCCGGCGGTGCCCGATTCTTTCGCCAGTTCGTCTTTGCCCGTGACTTTACCGCAGGCCACGGCAAGATGCGCAATCAGCAAGAGATGGATCAATGCGATGAGTTGCTTCATTATTGTCCTCTTCTGTACTCTTAGACGATCCACTGTCTATAACTACGACACCTGATGCCGCCAACTCAAACCCGCCGGCAACAGTAAGACTTGTTGCTCGCGCGGCGTTATGTCCCCAGGTTTCCGGATTTGGCCTGGGGCGTCTTAAAAAATCATCATCGTCGCGCCGAGATTAATCCGCAGCGACATGCCGATCTTTTCTTCGAAATAGATATAGTGATCAAGTGTTAACAATGCCTGCCAGCGACGGTTGAAGTCGTAAGCCGCAGCAACTCCGTACTTCATGATAATGTCACCACTCACGGCGCGTATGGTCTGCCCGCTCGCCAGCTTTGTGTCAGAGGTAATGTTGGTAAGGCCGAAGCCAAAGTATGGCACAAAGCGCATGACAAACTTGGGCGAAAAGGGCACGTCGTACGCCTTGCCGATCGCCCCGGCGTTGGTGACAAAATCTGCATCGGTATCCTGACCGATCTTACTCGTGACAGATGTACCTTTCACCTTATAGAAGCTGAACTCGTAAATGAGAAGGGTGTTCTCAAAGATTTTAGACTTCGGCAGCTTGATGAAACTGGTTTCAGCAGAAGCCCAGAGCCTGCCACCCCACCCGGTCTCGAGTACATCCCCGGCCTGCCCGATAGGTATAATCGGCCCGCCGAGCAGCCCCACGCGCAAATCGAGCTGGCTGCGCTTCCATGGCCGACCGTAGTTGTTAGCGGCAGTCTGTTCGCCTGTTACCTGCTCTTCGGTGGGAGTTTCTTCTTTTTTAGCATCTTTACTCTTGGGCTTCTTGAGGTCCACTTTTTTGGGTGCGGGCTTTGCCGCGGCGGGCGGTGTCCCGGCCTGCGCGACGGCGGCATGAGTAGCCACGCACACCAGGACAAGTGCGACTAAAATATTTATGTGGAACATCCTCATCGCTGTTTCTTTATCGGTACTCTTATGTACTCAACTCTATGCGACGCAAGAAAAAATACCCATACAACAAAAAAAAGGGCCCCAGAGGGCCCCACCTGAGCATTTTGGAGTGTTGCTGCGCAACACTCCAAAAAGAAGATTAAAAATCTCCCATTCCGCCCATACCACCCATGCCGCCTGGCATAGCTGGTGCTTCTTTCTTCTCTGGTTTGTCAGAGATGATGCACTCGGTAGTGAGCACGAGACCTGAGATCGATGCCGCGTTCTGCAGTGCTGAGCGCGTTACCTTCGCAGGGTCGATGATGCCAACTTTCAGCATGTCTTCCCACTTGAGGTTTGCAGCGTTGAAGCCGATGTTGTCTTTTTCGCTCTTCGCCTGTTTGACGATGAGTGAACCTTCGAGGCCCGAGTTTGTCGCGATTTGGCGCATTGGCTCTTCGAGCGAGCGCATCACGATGTTCTTACCAGTTTCCTGGTCGCCTTCGAGTTTCAGCTTCTCAACAACTTCGATCGCCTTGAGCAGTGCGAGACCGCCGCCAGGAACAATACCTTCTTCGACAGCTGAACGAGTTGCAGAAAGAGCGTCTTCAACGCGTGCTTTCTTCTCTTTCATTTCGACTTCAGTTGCAGCACCAACGTGAATAACTGCTACGCCGCCAGCGAGTTTCGCCAGGCGCTCTTGCAGTTTTTCACGGTCGTAATCAGAAGTGGTCTCTTCGATCTGCTTCTTGATCTGCTTGATGCGGTGCTGTATTTCGTTGTCCTTACCGCCGCCCTTGATGATCGTGGTGTTCTCTTTTTCGATGATCACCTTCTCAACTTTGCCGAGCATCTGGATCGTTGTGCTTTCCAGTTTCTGGCCAAGTTCTTCAGAGATTACCTGTCCACCGGTCAGAATCGCGATGTCTTCGAGCATTGCCTTGCGGCGGTCGCCGAAGCCAGGAGCTTTTACTGCCACGCAGTTGATTGCCTTACGGATAGTGTTGTAGACAATCGTCGCCAGCGCTTCGCCTTCGAGATCTTCAGCGATGATAAGCAGTGGCTTGCCAGCCTGTGCAACCTGGTTCAGAATTGGAGCAACGTCTTTTACAGCGCTGATCTTCTTGTCGTAGATCAGGACGTAAGCGTTCTCGAGAGTTGCAGTCATGTTTTCCGGGTCAGTCACCATGTAAGATGAAACATAACCGCGGTCGAACTGCATACCTTCAACAGTGTCGAGGGTTGTCTCGATCGACTTCGCCTCTTCCACAGTGATCACTCCGTCTTTACCGACTTTGTCCATTGCATCAGCGATCAGCTTGCCGATCTCAGCATCGTTGTTTGCAGAGATGGTCGCCACAGCGGCGATGTCTTTGCTTTCAACTTTCTTGGCGATCTTGCCAATGTACTCAACAACAGCCTCAACAGCCTTGTCGATACCGCGCTTGAGGTCCATTGGGTTTGCGCCCGCGGTAACGTTCTTGATACCTTCGCGTGCGATTGCCTGCGCGAGAATCGTTGCGGTGGTCGTACCGTCGCCGGCTACGTCGTTAGTTTTTGTAGAAACTTCTTTCACGAGCTGCGCGCCCATGTTTTCGTACGGGTCTTCGAGTTCGATTTCTTTCGCAACGGTAACACCGTCCTTGGTAATCGTGGGAGCTCCGAACTTTTTGTCGATGACCACGTTACGGCCACGTGGCCCGAGAGTTACTTTCACTGCATTCGCGAGCTTGTTGATACCCGCCATCAGTTTAGCGCGGGCGACTTCATCATATTCCAGTATTTTTGCCATGTTATCTCCTTAAAAATATTCGTTTTATTCAACGATCGCGAGAATATCTGATTCGCGCACGATGAGGTATTCTTTACCGTTTTCTTTGATTTCAGTGCCGCTGTACTTTCCGTAGAGCACTTTCTGGCCGGCCTTCACCTGCAGCGGAACAGTTTTTCCGTCGTCTGTTACTTTGCCTGGGCCTGCCGCAACTACGATACCCACATTCGGCTTTTCTTTTGCCGTATCGGGAATAAAGATGCTGCCGATTTTTTCTTCTTTTTCAGGTGCCGCTTCGATAAGAACGCGGTCTGCCAATGGTTTAATTGCCATGTTTAGTCTCCTCCTGGATCAAATGGTGCCCAAGCATTCTCCTTGTGTTGGGGAGCTTATTGAGCACTCGCATCTCAATATGCTATCACTCCCCACAAGGTGTGTTAGCACTCTCGACGCCTTAGTGCCAATTTATTAAAAACGGACAGGCCGGCAAAAAAAATTTGAGATTCAGACTACGGACATGCTGATGCGACCGGGAGTGCGTATTTTTCGCTGAGGTAACAGGACAGGCGTCGAACTTCTGTGTCGCTGAGGGCGCCACTGAAATACAGGAACTCCGCTAAATCGGCATCCAGCCCGCGGGTACCGGAATCGAAATTGCCGACGATGAGCTTTGAAGGGGTTGGAAGGGTGTAGGGGCCGCCTGAAACTGCCCCGGCGAACTGGACTGCGCCATCAAGATATTGCGTCGAATTATTGGTCGAGTAATCATAACGAAAAACCAGAAGGTGAAAGCTGGCGGTATCAGAAAAATCCGGGACAGCATTCACGAAATAGGGCCCACACGGTATCTGAGCCAGGATCGGCCCAAAGGTTGCCTGCAGCGATTGCGTCAGACCATTGCAGCTGCCGGGCCCCAGGTTATAGAAATACTGCTCCTGACCAGTATAGGCCGTTCTGCGAAAGACAATGAACGTAGTCACAGAGTTTCCAGAAAAACCTGAAAGCGAAGTACGCTGTATGCCGCTGAAGCTACCTGTGGCAAACCGCCCCACGGGTTTGCCGTTGATAATTCCAACTTTAAAGAACGGCAGGCCTCCACCCAACGAAGTATCGAGATTATTACCGTTGCCGCTCGAATCTGTCCAGGTCGTCATTGTCACACCATCTCCGTAAGACTGCGCGTCTGCCTTGTACCAGGCAGACAGTCCCGGAACCAGGCGGGGAGCAAGCACCATCACCAGGTATTCAAAGGTTGTACCATCTTCAGCTACAACAGTGTACGTGACAGGGCTGGTGAAATCATTGAGAGTCACGCCGCTGACCTGTTCTACCCCGCCGACCAGAACCTTCTTGCCGGTCGTCGTAAATACTGCCGCCTGCGGTGAGACTGTATTCGTCGCTTCGGCGTAGAGCGTAATCACCGATTGTTTAATGTTGCCAGTGAGTGCGAGCGCAGGCAATGAAAAGGATGTGATCGCTTTGGGGCTAGCCTGAGTCTTGGGCCTGCGATCCCAGAAATCACCCCACCCTGTGCAGGAGAGCTTTAGAGTTAATAGGATGAATATGCCAACGCGCCGCATAGTCGATTTTGCTGCCGGGCAAAGTTGCGCTCTTCGATAAATTGGCAATCCGCTTGAGGGATTGAGCTTGCATCAAGCATAGCGTACTCAACGGCGATAAGCCACGTGATCACCCACCGGTACTTCATCGTCAAAACCAAACGGCGCGATCTTGTACGTCAGGCGCAACGACGTATAGATCTCTTTGCGCGCAGCGGAGTAATCACCATAGCCACTCAACCAGACCCATTGCTCTGCCACATTAAGTGAAAGCCACCAGGCGGAGTTGAAGCGATAGTGGAGGCGTGTACCCCACTGGGAGTTCCGGTCAAATGAATACTGCAGGCCAGAAAGTAGCTGCAGTGTGCCGAGGCGGTACCGAAACAGACTGGAGAGGGAAGCAAAATCTGTCTGCGAGGAGCGCAGGTAGTTGCACCCCAGCGACCCCAGTAAGCACTAGCCGCGAACGCTCCTTCGGCGCTCGCCGAAAACCAGCGGTTTTCTTCTCGCATGTGCGTCGCGCCACCCTCGATTGCCAGGCTGAAGTGCTGCCAGAAATACCCCAGCATCGCGCGGTTCTGCGTACTGAAGCGGTGGACCTGACCTGGCGTGGCGTAGAACCGGTTCGCGGTCGAAATGCCCACCCGCAGGCGGTCAAACTGGTAGAGGGTCAACGGCGTCACCCGGCAGCATGCCAGCCAGCCCATAGTGCGCGTACACGGTGGGTGCCAGGTAGAGCGCCAGGGTAATAGCCGGTAGGGCCCTGAGAAAAAAGCCGGCCCCCTCGAAGATACATCGCCCGGACATGGTCTCTCCAGACAATCCACCGGCGATGTTCAGGCAATTTTTTTCCGGTACCGCAGATCGACTTTTTTTCTGTCTGCCCTGAGAAAAAACGAAAAAGATACCATTAATAAAGATAATTCTTCCGAGACTAGAAAATGACCACAGACGACCTGCGCATAGAAGGCCTTAAGCCGCTTATTCCGCCTGCAATCCTCATTGAAGAGATCCCGCTGCCCTACGCGGGACAAACCTTCGTCAACACAGCGCGCGACCACGTGAACCGCATTATCACCGGTGAAGACGACCGCCTGCTTGTGGTTGTAGGTCCCTGCTCTATCCACGATACCAAAGCTGCGCTTGAATATGCCGAGAAGTTGCTGCCGTTACGGCAACAACTCGCGGGCGAGCTCGACATTGTCATGCGGGTATATTTCGAAAAGCCGCGCACGCGCTCGGGCTGGAAGGGACTCATCAACGACCCGGGTATCGATAACTCATTTCGCATCAATGACGGCCTGCGCATAGCACGTAAGCTGCTCGTTGACCTGACCGCGATGGGCCTGCCGCTGGGCTGCGAATTTCTCGATACCATCAGCCCCCAATTCATCGCTGATTGCGTCAGCTGGGGCGCCATCGGGGCGCGCACAACCGAAAGCCAGGTACACCGCGAACTCGCTTCAGGCCTGTCGATGGCCGTGGGCTTCAAGAATGGCACAGACGGCAATGTCAAGATCGCTATCGACGCGATACACGCAGCGCAGGCCCCCCACCATTTTCTCTCGATCACCAAACAGGGGGTCGCTGCCATCGTCCATACAAAGGGCAATACAGTCGGGCATTTAATTCTACGCGGTTCGACACAGGGCCCCAACTACAGCAGCGAGCAGGTAAAGAAAGTGTCAAAAGAGCTGGTGGATGCAGGCTTGCGCCCCGGGCTTATCATCGACTGTAGCCATGGCAATTCACAGAAAGACCACAACCGGCAGCCCGTTGTTGCACGCGATATCGCGGCGCAGATCGCCGCGGGTGAGCGCTCAATCGTGGGCGTGATGCTCGAAAGCCACCTCAAAGCAGGCAACCAGAAAGAAGCTCCGCTTGAAAAACTTGAATACGGCAAGTCGATCACAGACGCATGTATCTCTTTCGAAGACACGGCAGCGGTACTGACTGATCTCGCTGCGGCGATCAAAGCACGCAGAAAGTAATAGCCACGCGCCGGCAAATTCGCTTGCGAGCGGGTTGCTGATTCTCACTTAACCCCATGCCACTTATCGACGTCACGCATGGGGTGAAACTCTATCGCGACGAGAGCAATAGTATCCTGTTCGGCTGTCCCCCCGAAGTCATCAAGCACCTGATGCTGAAAGGGCTCGGCAGCCCGCAGGTGATCGTCCTGCCTGACACTCCCTACCGTTTTGACACGCTGCAGAACTGCACCGAGTTTCCTCTTTACTATTTTCTTTTTGTCGAGCGCAACTTCATGCAGGGCAAGAAGCTGACAATAGTGGGAGCTCCCACTCACCTCAAAGCGAATCGTAAACTGCTGCGGCTCACCCTGCTGGGCCCGACCCGCAAAGAATATGATGCGCTGGGGCATAATCCCTGGTTTGAAGAACTCTGGCGCGAAGCGCGTGCCATTTCAGTAAAGGACAGCTCCGGCAATGAACTCGGTATTGACGATTTCGTGGATTTTGTTCCGTTTGAAAATGGTAAAGCGCACCTTAGGAACGGCACCACCATCACACACACCGGTCGCGATCGTTTTGATGTAGCAGGCCATTCAGTTGACATCAGCTTCGACGAAAAGCAGACTCCACCCTACGACCTGCGAAGTGATTTCATCGCGAATCCCCCGCTACACTTTGGCGTAACGGTCCTGGGCGGAGCATCGGGCTTCAATGCGGATAAACCGTGTTCGGGGCTGGTGCTCCACTACAATTCAGAGCACATGCTGATCGACTGCGTGCCCTACCTGGAGCATGCCTTGAATGCGCGCGGCATGTCGACAACAGAGGTGCGCTCAATATTTCTCACGCACATCCATGATGACCACTGCAATATCTTTCCCCTGCTGCGTCTGTCGAACAAGGTAAGACTTATCGCGACCAAAGAAATTTTCTGGATGGCCATTACCAAGCTGTCGCTGCAGACGCTAATGCCGGCCAAAGACCTGGCAGCCATGTTCCACTTCGTCGAGGTAAAGCCATACGAAAGAACCGAGTTTTTCGGGCTTTCGATTGAACCACACTACACGGTGCACTCGATACCCACTATCGGGGCAACCTTCCGGATGAAAGACGGCAACACGACGCGCAGTATCGTCTTCATCGGCGACAACAAGGGGTTTGAAGATATCGAGAAGATGGTCGCATCCGGTATTGTGCGCAAAGAAAAATACGACAACCTGCGGCAGAAATATACCGAGCGGCACGACATACTCTTCGCCGACGGTGGCATGGGCATTCTGCACGGCAACCCGCGCGACGCCCTGGGCTCGCATTCAGACCGCATTGTCTTCATGCACCTGGAAAAATTGCCGGCTGAATTTGACGCGACATTTTCGCATGCTGTCGCCGGCAAACGCTACAACATCATCGGCGGCACCACGGACTCGTACCTGATCCGTACAATGAACATACTCAACGCTACATTCCGTAACATCTCGCCCGAATGGGGCACTGCCCTGATGAACAACTTTCGTATCGTCACTTTCAACAGCGGCGATATTATCTTCAAGCAGAACGAACAATCGAAGGGTATTATCTACATCATACTAACCGGCAGCTGCAGCGTCATGTACCACGATGGCCGCACCCTCAGCGAGAAAGCCCGCAAAGAAGCTGGCGACTTTGTCGGTGAAATGGCTGTACTCGACGAGAACAAGGTGCGCTCCGCTTCGATCGTGGCAGCAACCCCGGTAACACTTTGCGCGATCGATGAAAATCTGTTTCACCAGTTTCTGATCGCTGAAAACCGCGTTGAAGAGATGCGGGCTCTCTGGCAGAACCGGTCAGAAATTGAGAAGTTCTTCCCCTTCACCAACTTCGCCGACAACGTCAATGATCGTATTGCGCGCAGCGCAGTGCGTATGCGCGTTGCCGCCGGGGACACGCTGGTCGAACAGGGCAAGAACGACGGCGAATTTTTTATCATCCTCAGCGGCGAATACAGCGTGCGCCATAACGGCGTCGAGATCAAGGTGCTGCGTGGCGGTGACATGTTCGGCGAGTACGGCTCGCTCGCAGAGACTGCGCGCAATGCAACGGTCACTGCGCTCACCGACGGTGTAGTGCTCGAGATCGCGCGCGGTGAAATTCGCAAGATTATTGAATCGGCGCCTATTTTTCAATTCAGCATGCGCGAGATCATGATGCGCCGCTCGCGCGAACTGAAGCAGTTCGCGGGGGCGAAGTAGCCACCAGCGGACTGGGCTAGAGCGCGGACACCTGCGGCGAATAGATGCGGTAGACCAGAGTTTCGGCGCCGACGCCTTTTAGGTGAGCATGCCGTGACTCGCTACCCAGGCGCTCTACTGCCATGAGATTCCTGGTTTCCGGAGCTGAAGCCACTGGCTCGGTAAGCCAGATTTCACCCGCGGAGGCCAGTCCCTGTACCCTCGCGGCGATATTCACTGTCTGTCCGAAATAGTCGAGCCGTTCGTCTCGCAGTACCGCCAGCGCGGGCCCCTCATGTAGCCCTACCTTCAGGCCAATCTCAAAACCGTCTTTCTTGACGCGCTCATTCATTGCGGCAATCTCGCGCACCATGTCGAGCGCGGCTCGAAGTCCATCGATCGGCGTTGAAAACGTCGCCATGATCGCGTCACCCATGGTCTTGATGATAGCGCCATGGTGCTTGCGCGCGCAGTCGGTCAAAATGCGAAAGTGCTCCTGCACGAGCGAATAGGCAAATACGTCCCCTGCCCTGTCGTACATTTCCGTCGAGCCGCGCAGGTCGGTAAACATGATAGTCAGGCTACGGATATTCAGGTTAAGATTCGCCGAGAGATTCTGGATCTTGAAGAGTTCACGAAAGGTCTGGTTGTTGAGCAGGTCCTTGGCAGTCAAAAACCGTTGGATCTTCGTCGGGTGCTGCCTGACAACTTCCATGATCGCGTCGAGGTCGGGTGTCGTCAGCAGAAAGCCTGCAGGCCTGCGCGTCTCATTCTGCACGGTGATCTCGCAGTCCGTTTTGGTTGATTGTAGTTCTTTGTGCCTGAAACCTTCATTGCTGAACGCCAGCACCGCCGCGCTGTCAAAGTTTCCACCGGGTCGATTCAAGTGCACGAGAGTTGAGGTATTCGTATCCATCGAAACAAACTGGAATGTGGTGAAACGCCCCTGCTGCAGCCGGACCCTGCGGTTTTGACCGGGCTGCAGCACCAGCAGATGCCGCATCAACTTCTTTCGTAAGGCCTGTAACTGCGGAGATATCACGTAATTTTCTGAAAAGTGGTAGCGGCTGTACGCTTCGATATTTTCCAGTGGATTGAGCGCCAGCTTCCGCACCGCAGAATTTACCGAAAACGTCACTTCCACCTGGTCATCTAGATCTGCAGGGCTCGATGCAGTACACAGTGAACAATAAAACTCCTGTGCTTCAACCTCATCGAGTTCATGGTGCGAATGGGCTACCCCACCACAACGCGGGCAAATCATGTCGTAACTAAAGTCGACCAGGCCATGCCGCGCAGCGTGAATAAACAGATCGAGCGCAAGATCATCATCGAAGCCCTCCTGCCTGGCGAAGCGGTACGGGTTGATGCGAAAGAGGCCCCAGTCATCACGCGAGCGAAATGCAGCGACGAATCGTTGTACAGCTTCTGCGGGTAAACGCTCACTCTGCAAAAGCTGGGATTCTTTTACTTTCAGCGGGTCCATCGGCTCTCAGGTGATTGCTTACAGGCAGACCGCCTCAGCGCCGCAACAACTTAAACCCTATATCGCGCCCATGCCCCTGTATCATGGCCAGGTTGATCCAGAAAAATGCGAATTGCTCCATCAGCGCGAACCTGTCGTTACCGCCAACGTCGTAGCAGTCCGCAAACCCGGCATCGAGGGCCAGCTGCCGCACTCGTGCTTTGGCTTCTTTGCTCTCGCCCGCCATGAACATGTCCAGCTTCTCTGAACCATACTGGGGGTTCAGCATGTTGTCAAAACCGGTGGTGTTGAAGCTCTTGATGACTTCGCGGCTCTGCGTATTCGCAAGAATTGCATCAGCGGTGTTTGTGAACCCTGCCGGCCCCCGGCCCATGACGACGTTCATTGCATCAATGATCACCTTTCCGGTTGTATCTCCCAGGGACTTTGCCACCTCTGACGCCGCGGTCGCAGGCGTTGCCAACAGGACGATTTCGCTCTGTTGCACAGCTTCTGCCACTGAAGCAACGCTGATGCCCGGTATCGTCGCGAGCGCATTGCCCTTGAATTTCGCCGCGTCCCGGACGCCCAGCGTTACCGTATGCCCTTTGGCCGCCCACTTCTGCGCGAGCGCACCGCCGACATTACCACTACCAATGACTGCTATTTTCATAATTTATTTTCCTCCATCAGTGATGACCATTCGGCCGTAGCTCCCACGGTCCATAGCACATCGTATCTTTTTACGCCAAGTGGGACGGCCGATTCAAAATGCCATATCGCCATAGTCTTCAGCGCAATGGCTTTTGCGAGCCTGAATTCGAAACCCGACTCAACGTGCCAGCGGTAATCGTTGGCAGTACGCAGCGACTGCTGGTACCAGACTTCGGCCGTCAGGCTCACCAGCGGTACAATTTTCTGCCGGTAGTAAAGTCGGGGTGTGAACCGGGGTAAAGGTCTCTCCGCGGGCTGCGGTTGCGTGTCCGGCAGGTATGCCTGCTGGTAATAATCGGTCGCTTCACCGGAAAGCATCAGGGAGAATTTCAGAACCGTATCCGCCGAAGAGAACAATGCGACGGTTCCCCCCGCCCCCAGCTGGTTGCGCATAGTAATTTTGCGGCGAAGCCCAGTCTCGAGCCAGTGCATCGCGAAAGGGTAAATGCGCGCATGCGGCCAGCCATAGGCGAAATTGCGACTGGACCAGTCGTCTTCAGTCAGAAAAGGTCCAAAGGTTCCCCAGGTATAACTGGTGTTCGTGGCAACTGCCCAATAAGGATTGTGGTGCGAAGCGAGAAATTCACCGCGCGTCAAAACCCGCTCGAGGTTGCCCGAGTTATAGAACAGTGAAGCTCCGCCTTTTACCTGCGACTCGGGAGCATAAATATCAATAGGGTTGGCGTACAGTGCATGCCAACCCGTCAGAACATAAAAGCAAAGAAGCGCAATTAGAGCGCGCATTTACTTCTTATCGAGCAGCTCCAGCACCAGTTCGGCTGCGAGGGCCCCGCTGTTCTGCTGCTGTCCCGTAACGAGGTTACCATCGGTAATTGCATACGGCGTGAACGCCGGCTTTACCTTGAATGTGGTCCCGCTGATCTTGCGCGCTTCATCTTCGATCCAGTATGGCTGTATCTTCACTTTCGCGAAATTTTCGGCATACTGCTCTTCAGAATTGGCAAACCCCGTCCAGGTCTTACCTTTGACCAGCAGGTCGCCGTTGCTTTTTTTCGCTTCGAGCAGCAGTGTCGTTGAATGGCAGACAGCTGCCGCAGGTTTGCCCGCTTCGTAGAAGTTCACGAACAACTTTTGCAGCTCGGTGTTTCCCTTGAATGTGTACATAGGCGACTGACCGCCTACCAGAAATATCGCAACATAATTCGAAGGATTGACTTCACTGAATTTCTTTGTGTTCGTAAGGGCAGCCTGAAACGATTTTTGCTGCATATAACCCAGCGAGATCACATCATGCGCCGAGTAACCGCTTTTGTCGGTGGGGTTCGAGTAGCCGTCCATCTCGACCTTACCACCGGCGGTGCTGGTGATTTCGACTTCGTAGCCGGCTTCCTGGAACACGCGCATCGGGTGCGTGAGCTCAGCCGCCCAGAAGCCTATGGGCCAGCCTGTCTGTTTTGACACTGTCGGTGAACCCAACACCATCAGGATCTTGCCTTTCGATGGGGCGCCGTGCGGGTGAATGTAAGCCTGCCGCTCGGTGGTCTTGCAGGCGACTGCAAGCAAGGCAATACCTGCCAGCAGAATTGTTTTGGTATTTTTCATAGTGCGGCCAATATACTCGATGTTCCCCAGATCGTCTATATTATTTATTTAGTTAGTACTTACTATTTTGATAGTATATAGCCTGATAGATAGCTTGGCAGGCTGTTTTGGTAGCGTGATTTGGCGAATGCCACGCTTCACCCGCGACGGACAGACGTTCAACAATCCCGTAGAGTACGCTCTGAAAAAAATCGGTGGTAAATGGAAGATGCCGATCTTGTGGCGGCTACGCGAACAGAAAAAGCGCTACGGTGAACTGAAAGCAAGCCTGGATGGCATCACGCACAAGATGCTGTCCACACAGCTGAAAGAGCTCGAGCGCGACGGGCTGCTGACCCGTACTGTCTACGAAGTCGTGCCGCCGCGTGTCGAGTACGAACTGACGCGATTTGGCAAGACCTCTATAGTGATCATAGACTCCCTGCGGCAATGGGGCCTGGCCGCGATGAAACACGACGGCATTGAACACCATTGAGCGCGGGAAAATTCATCGGCAGTGGTTACGGCTTCGCCGTAAAAAAAGAGCTCCCACCAGGTGGGAGCTCCCCTTTTGCCGTCTCGGTGCACTCGTATTCGCTGCACGGCAAAACCGCGCGGTACGAAGCCTTCTACTCGGCGCTGCCACGAGGCTGCTTGCCAGCAGCCTCTTAGCTCTGCGCCAGCGCCTGGTCGAGGTCGGCGATAATGTCTTCGACGGTTTCGAGGCCGACGGACAGGCGCACGTAGTCGGGTGAGACACCGGTCGACACCTGCTCTTCTGCAGTTAGCTGCGAGTGCGTGGTTGATGCCGGGTGAATGACCAGCGACTTCGCATCGCCGATGTTCGCCAGGTGCGAAAGCAGCTTCAGCGAGTTGATGAACTTCTTGCCACCTTCGAGGCCACCTTTCACGCCGAAGCCGATCATCGCGCCGAAGTTGCTGCCGAGGTACTTCTTCGCGATCGCGTGGTTGGGGCTATCAGTCAGACCTGGGTAGTTCACCCACGACACCTTCGGGTGCTTCTTGAGATGTTCTGCGACTTTCAGCGCGTTGGCGCTGTGCTGCTTCACGCGCAGCGCCAGCGTCTCAAGCCCCTGCAAAAACAACCAGGCGTTGAATGGGCTCACGCTGAAACCGAGGTCGCGCAGCCAGAGTACGCGTGCGCGGATGATAAAGGCGATGTTTACTCCGCCGAACGGTTCGAACTTTCCGAACACGTCCCAGTACTTGAGGCCGTGGTAGCTTGCGTCTGGCTCTGTGTAGTCGGGGTACTTGCCGTTGTTCCAGGCGAATTTACCTGAATCGACAATTACGCCACCAATTGAAGTGCCATGGCCGCCGATAAATTTCGTCGCCGACATCACCACGATGTCTGCGCCGTGTTCGATCGGGCGTACGAGGCCCACACCGACCGTGTTGTCGACGATCAGGGGAACTCCCGCTTCGTGCGCAACCTGTGCGAGCGCGGCAAAATCGGGTACATCGAGTTTGGGATTGCCAATCGTTTCGCAGTAGACCGCGCGCGTTTTGGGAGTAATCGCCGCCTTGATCGCCGCGATATCACCCGACTTCGCAAACTTCACCGTGCGACCGAGCAGCGGCAGCGTGACACGAAACAGCTGGTAAGTACCGCCGTAAAGGTTGTCGAGCGAGACTATTTCATCGCCCGGGCGCGTGATATTCAGAATGGCGGTAGTCGTTGCGGCCTGGCCCGAAGCCGTCGCCACTGCGCCTACACCACCCTCGATTGCCGCGATGCGTTTTTCGAAGACATCGGTAGTGGGGTTCATGATACGCGTGTAGATGTTGCCGAATTCTTTGAGACCAAAGAGGTTCGCCGCGTGTTCGGTGTCTTTAAAGACATACGAGGTTGTCTGGTAAAGCGGCACGGCGCGCGAGCCGGTGGTTGGGTCTACGGTCTGGCCTGCGTGCAGGCCTAAAGTTTCTAGATTGATCTGTGACATTTTTGCTCCTGTTGCTAAAAATAGCGGACACCGCGTGTCCGTTATTTTGGATTATAGGACAATATATAAAACAGAGGTCCTGCGAGAAGTTTTTGCGACCCGCAGCGCAGACCTCAATCAGGTAAAACCTGTCCGTTCTACCGCCGCGATATTCTGCTTAAGCTTGTGCACTCCACGGCGGTGAAAGACCGATCCTTTGAGCCTCGTGCGGTTCTCAGGCAATTGGCCACTGGCGACCTGCCCGGCGAGCGGATGTTCTGCGCTGAATTCTTCGGCTGCGAACACCGATTTGTTCCAGGGGCAAACCTGCTGGCAGACGTCACAACCGAAAATCCAGCTGTGCCTGCGAATCGGTGCCGGCATTTGGCCGATGTCAGCCCGGCTTTCAATTGTCTGGAACGAAAGACAGCGCGCAGTATCCATCAGCGAATCGCCGCGCAGTGCACCAGTGGGACACGCCTCAACGCAGAGCCGGCATTCGCCGCAGACAGATTCGATATCGCTTGCAGGCGCGGCCGCCTGTGGTGGTGGTGAAAATTTCAGCACGTCGGTCAGCACCAGCGTTGCGATCAGAAAATAACTGCCCAGCTGGTCATCGATCAGCATGCCGCTGCGCCCGATTCTGCCCAGGCCTGCGCGCCGCGCCCAGTACCGCTCGGCAAAAGGCGCCGAATCGGTGACAGCCCTGCCCGACAGGGAAAACTCCCCCACAAGTTTAACGAGTTTGCGCTTCAGCAGGTCATGGTAGTCCTGCTGCCAGGCGTAGCGGGCAATTTTGTACCTCGCGTTCCGAAGTTTTTCCTCGACGTGCCTGAAGCGATAGGGATAAGTAAACAGCAGCATCGTCTGCGCACCGGGTAGCAGGCTATCGATCTGATAACGCTCCGGGCGGCGCAGGTAGTGCAGGTCTTGGGGGAGTTCGCGAGCGACAAAATCTTTGTGAAATGCCTGGTACTCTGCCGCCGGGTCGGTGACAGCAAGCGCTGCCATGCGGGCAAAGCCGAGCTGGCGCGCCGCTTTTTCGATCTGCACAAGGTGATTTTCAGCGAGCTCTCGGATATTTTCCTCTCGTCACAGGCACTCAGCACGTCAGCTGAAAAGCCGGATGGCGAAAACGAACAAATGAGTTGACAAAACGAATAGAATTGTAGATACACTATTCTGAAATTATGCTATACAGTAGCGCGAGCAAATACGCGGTCAGGGCACTGGCTTACATGACATCCAAGGCGGACCAGACAGTGTTCACGGTCGAAGAGATCGCCAAGGGCGCGGCCGTGCCAAAACCTTACCTGAGCAAGATACTCAAACAGCTGGTAACCGGCAAGATCCTGAGATCCAATAAAGGCCCCGGCGGCGGCTACCAGTTCGCGCGCCCACCCGGAGAAATCAGCCTTTACGATATTAAGGTCACGATCGATGGCATTACCGAGTTTGTCGAGTGCGCACTGGGTCTCGACTCTTGTAACGATGAAGCTCCCTGCCCGGCGCACTTCATCTGGAAAGACCTGCGTGCTGCGGCGACCAAGTCACTGCAGATCACGACGCTTCCGATCGCCAACGAAATTATGCACGAAAAAGCCCGGCATCCGACCGGGCAGAAGAAAACCGTTTTTAAGCGCGTTAAGACCTGATCGCTGTTCAAAGTAACCAGCGGAATGGCAGCAACAGCCGGGTGAATAGGCCAGGTCTCAAGTCTGCTTCTGCCGCCAGCCGGCTAAAGCGTTTCATGTCGTCGCTTAACTGGCGCCATTGCGGGTTACCAGCCCGGGTAAAAACCAGCGTATCGAGATTCAGCACCATGCTCCGGTAGTCGTAGTTGGCTGAGCCTGTACCGGCGAAACCATCCACCATGTAGAACTTCGTGTGCGAAAAGCGGCGCTCCACACCCGGCCCATGGTAGAGATAGATCTGCGCCCCAAGCTTCAGCAGCTTGCGAGCCAGGTAGAACGATACGCCATCGACAAACGGCACGTCCGAAGATTCGGGCAACAAA
This sequence comes from Turneriella sp., assembly GCA_046346875.1. Classification (GTDB taxonomy): domain Bacteria; phylum Spirochaetota; class Leptospiria; order Turneriellales; family Turneriellaceae; genus Turneriella. The sequence goes on from JAXMHG010000003.1 coordinate 373,032, forward strand.
ACTTCGACGGAGATTCCCCTCTTCAGTTTACGTTTGAGTATCCGGTAATAAAACCCGTACGGTATAAAATACGGCACCGAAATCACGATCTGTTGTCGTGCCTGCCGCAAGCGCCGCTTGAGGTAGCGCGACATCGAATAAGATACCGCGCGGCGGCGGCCCAGCAGAATCGCGCGGTTGCGGCTGCGTAGCAACTGCCGCCGCGCCCATTTCTCGTGGCTTGCCCGGCGGCAGGCATCGCGAAACTGCGCGGCAAGGTGCCGGACAAACCCGGTCTGCGCACTCACGAAGGCGAGGTCGAGCCAGCGGCGCTCGCCAAAGTAGCGGCGCGAGCATTCGCGCATGATATTGAAGCCGCCGGTAAACGCCAGCTCGTTGTCGACGATGATAATCTTCCGGTGGTTGCGCCTGATCAGAAAACGAAACCACTGCCAGCTGAGCGCACGAAAGCGGTGGTGCATATGGACCTGCGCGCCGGCAGCCTGCAGCCTGCGGAAAAAATTACCCGGAAGCTCGTAACTGCCGACCGCATCGACAACCACTGTTACACGGACATTCTGCCGGCACTTGCGCTCGATCGCGCGCAGGAACAATCGGCCAATTTCGTCGTCCTGCCAGATATAAACCATGAGCTGAATACTATGCCGTGCGCGACGCATCGCGCGGAGCGCGCGGGCATAGTACCTGTCACCCTCGCTGATCAGCTCATAGTGAAACTGCACAATCCAGCTATTGGTAGTGAAGATACTGCGGCAATCAGTTGGTTGAGGGTGAATGCAGTGCTGGTTAACGCGCGCAGTGAGGCGCAATCAGCGCAGGCCGCAACAGCAGCAGAATGCCGAGTGCGATCGCATAAAGCGGCCCTGCCCACGAAACGACCTGTCGCATACGGCCGCTCAGGTAGATGCCGAAAACCGAGGCGAGCAGCATCAGCGGAAAAGTGCCCGCCCCAAAGACCGCCATGTAGGCAATACCGCTCAGCCAGGTCTCCGCGGCGATGCTGACCAGTAAAGCCGCCGCAACCATGCCGCAGGGTAAAATGCCATTGAGCATACCCAGCAGGAAAAAGCGACCCCGGCCGGCATTGCGCAGCAACGGCGCGATAGTCCTGGCGATAAACGCATGTGCACGCGACAGAAAACCAAGATGTATATGGGGAAGCAACTGCAGCAGAGCAAGCAATATGAGCAGTGCACCTGCAATCTGCGCCACGCGGGCCTGCAGTACCTGCAGGCTGAACAGCGCAGCAACGGCGCCGGCAATACCACCCAGGATTGTGTAGGTAAACACGCGTCCGAAATTATAGATCACCCGGTAAAAAACGGAAATCCAGACTCGATCCTCACTGACCGGCAGCGCCAGGACCAAGGGGCCGCACATACCCAGGCAATGGCCGCCGGAGAGAAACCCCATGACCAGTGCCGAGGCAAAAAAACTCACCAAATAACCTTTTCAGTGAAGTAAGACTGACCCGCAGAAACAAAATCGAGCGAGACGCGCCACTTCTGCCCGGTTTTGACGCGGGCTGCGACGTTAGCACGCGGTCCCGTTATCTTCAGGGGGAGTTCAAAATCTTCTGCCGGGTTGATCGGCGAATAGAAAATCACCTTCCCTTCGATACTTTTTCCCTGGAAATAGGCAGGCAAGCCGATCACGATACCGTCAGCAGAACGGCTGATCTCCGTCTCGCCTAGTTGCAGCAGGCGCGTTTCTTTTTCCAGGCGGCCAGAGAATTCTTTGTCGCGGTAGTAATAGTCTTTGGAGACCAGGTCGACCCTTTCAGAAAAGGCGACCCTCACAAAAGCGATGGTCATGCCCATGAAAACGACGAGTGCCGCAACTATCGCCAGCGGCCAGCCCTGCAGGTTCTTCAGCATCATTTACCCGGTGCGATGAACACGGTCTGCTTCTTGCGCAGAAGCTGACCGTTCAGTAGAATATCAAACTCGATGGGTATGTTCACTGTACCGATCGCCTCGGGCTTCAGAGCGACGAGAAACCGCACCTGCGTAAAATTCTGCGCAGCAGTTTCACCCATGGTGTCAATAAAACGAATCTCGCCTTTATCGGCGAATTCGGACGAAAGGCGGATGTCAGTCTTTTGCGCTTCAAAAGTTTTGTTGAAAACCTTCAGCGAATACATATTACCCACGTAACCGTCCGGCAGCCTCTGTGCCAGCATGCCCGGCTGCCTGAGCAGCACCGTCTCAATCTGCTCGCGCGTCAGCAGCAAACCGGCGAAGACCGAGAGCACGAGTAACCAGACTGCCAGGTAGCCTGCAGTCCGGAATTTGAAAAGTGAATTCTTGCCATCCTTTACGTTGTTGTAAGAGGTGTAGCGTATCAGACCGCGCGGTTTGCCTACGGCATCCATCATCTTGTCGCAGGCATCGATGCAGGCGGTGCACTGCACACATTCGAGCTGTATGCCGTTACGGATATCGATTCCTGAAGGGCAAACGACCACGCACGACCCACAGTCAATGCAGTCGCCGTATGGATTTGAACCCGCGTTCAGCTGCGCCTGCGAAGCGCCACCGGCCTCTGCGGCCGCCACGAGCGAAAATCCCGCTTTCTTGCGTGCGCCCAGGGTTCCGCGTTTTTCGCCGCGCTTGAAATCATAGGTTACGCTTATGGTGTCGTTATCGACCAGCGCCGACTGGAAGCGACCATACGGGCAGGCGAAGTGACAGACCTGCTCGCGAAACCGGGCAAATACCAGGAAAAAAACAATCGTAAAAATATTGATGGCAACAAATCCAGCAACGTGCTGCGTGACGGGTTCAGAAATGATCTTGAACAGTTCTTCGCTGCCAATAATGTACGCGAGGAAAGTATTCGCAATGGCAAAAGAAATCGCATAAAAGACGAACAGCTTTCCGCCCTTGCGGATCACCTTGTTCGCATTCCAGGGCGACTGATCGAGTTGTTTCTGTTGCTGAAAATCCCCTTCAATAAGGTATTCTATTTTGCGAAACACCATTTCCATGAAGACCGTCTGTGGGCAGGTCCAACCACACCAGATGCGGCCCAAAACCGACGTGAACAGGACAATTGTCAGAATCATGGTGAGCAGCGCGAGCACGACGAGGTAAAAATCCTGCGGCCAAAAAACAAAGCCAAAGAGAATGAATTTGCGCTCGAGCACATTGACCAGCAGCAATGGCTGGCCGTGAATACGGACATAGGGTCCCAGGAACATGAGCGCCAGCAACAGGTAGCTCACGAGGTTGCGCCACTGGTAGAACCGGCCCTTCGGCTTCTTGGCAAAAACCCAGGCACGTTTACCGTCAGGCCGTATCGTGTTAATATGGTCGCGGTACTCTTCAGTGTCCTTTTCGATTTTCTGCAGTGGATCGGAAGCCGTATACATGTATCCCCCTATAGTCTTCGACGTATCCTGTCGCCTTTCTTTGCACGAAGGTGACGCGAGCAATATACCGCTATGGGTATAAAGCCTCTGAGTAGGTCACTTCCTCCGCAGATCACTTGAGGATACGGCGGGATTGTCTGCATTCAGCTAACAACCCCGCGGTGGTCTCAAGAGCCCACCTTCCCGGAAGTCTCCGGGAAGGTGGTTTGGTGCTACTTAGACGCGCACTTCTTTTCGCGCTCAGGGTCGATCGCTTTCGCCCCCGGCGGATTAGTACCGCGCTTCGAGAAAATGTAGCTGACCAGCTGCTGCAGTTCGTTATCCTGCAGCGGTTTGCCGTTACCATACGGCATCATACCTTTTTGCTGGAAGCCCTTCTTCACGTTGTTCATCACTGTACCGTAGTCGCAACCGTGAATCCAGAATTCATCTGTCAGGTTCGGCCCAACAAGACCACCCAGGTTCGCATTGTGGCACGCAGAGCAGGTCTGCGCAACATAGAGTTTTTCACCTGCAGCCAGTGAAGCCGCATCGGTCAAAGGCTTGAGCCCCGTATCGGCAACTGCAACAGCAGCAGCCTTCTGCGGTGAAGCAGCCATCTCTGCCTGGTATTCCTGGTCAGAAGAAGGTCCGCCTGCCATATGGTAGTAGACCATATAGACCAGCCCAAAGACGATCGTGAAGTAGAAACCCAATACCCACCAACGGGGCATATGGTTATCGAGTTCGCGAATGCCGTCGTACTCGTGGTCGAGTAATTTATCTTTTTCGTCGTTCTTGTTTGCCATGACTTATCTCCTATGATACACGAGGTATCGAGGAGGCGGCAGGCACGGATGCCTGTTCTTGCCGACTCCTTTGTGGCGCTTCGCCCTGCCCCTCTTCGAGGGGCAAAGCTGCCATCTTGGCGTACTGCGATTTATTGCCGCGCAGCACCATAATCAGCATCAGGGTAAAGATGCTGAAGAAGATCACCAGAGTCACTACCGGGTAGATAGAGACGTTACCGATATCGCTGAGTGTTTTGGATATCATACCAACCTCACTTCAGCTCAGCCTTTTGGGCTTTGATGTCGGTTCCGAGGCGCTGCAGGTACGCAATGACCGCTACGATCTCGCGATTGGCGTCGATCGGCATACCGTCTTTCTTCAGCACTTCGGCGATCTGCGCGGCCTGAACGTTCAGGTCGGTCAGCGCCTGTTTATCATAGTGTGCCGGATAATCGACGCCGATCTTGCTGAGCGCGCGGATTTTGCCGGTTGTCAGGCTTGTATCAAGGGCGTTATCAAACAGCCATGGATACTTTGGCATGATCGAGCCAGGCGATGTGATGCGCGGATCTTTCATGTGCTGGAAGTGCCATGCGTGGTTGTACTTACCGCCGACACGGTGCAGGTCAGGACCTGTACGCTTTGAGCCCCAGAGGAACGGATGGTCGTAGACGAACTCACCGGCCTTCGAGTACTCACCGTAACGTTCGGTCTCAGAACGGAACGGACGAATCATCTGCGAATGGCAGGTATTGCAGCCCTCGCGGATATAGATATCGCGGCCTTCGAGCTCCAGCGGGGTGTAAGGCTTTACGCTTGCGATCGTTGGAATATTCGAACGCACCATTGCCACGGGGACAAATTCGATGATTCCGCCCACGAGAACAGCGACAAGCGTCAGGCCGGTAAAGACCAGCGGCTTGCGCTCGAGAATGCGGTGACGAAATTTGCCAGGCGCTTCGTGGCCGGCTGACGTATCGTCTTTCAGCGAAGGAGCGCTTGCCTGCTCGCCCGGCTGCAGTTTGCCTGCCTGAATGGTCTTGAGCATGTTGTATGCCATGACGATGAAGCCGGTCAGGTACATGGTTCCACCGATTGAACGCATCACGTACATCGGGATAATCTGGGTTACAGTATCGAGGAAGTTAGGATACAGCAGCGCACCCTCTTTCGTGAACTGTTTCCACATCAGGCTCTGTGTAATACCACCCCAGTACATGGGGATTGCGTAGAACACAATACCGATGGTACCAATCCAGAAATGGAAGTTCGCCAGCTTCAGGCTGTGCAGCGGACGGTTATAGATACGCGGAATAATGTAGTACAGCATCGATGCTGCGATACCACCGTTCCACGCCAGCGCGCCGAGGTGCACGTGACCAATGATGTAGTCAGTATAGTGGGTCAGCGCGCTGACGTTCTTGAGGGACATCATCGGGCCTTCGAATGTTGACATACCGTAAGCAGTAATACCGACCACCATGAACTTGAGTACCGGATCCTGGCGAACGCGATCCCACGCGCCGCGCAGGGTCAGAAGACCGTTGATCATACCGCCCCACGAAGGAGCAATCAGCATGACGGAGAAAACTGTACCGAGCGATTGCGCCCAGTCAGGCAGCGAAGTATAGAGCAGGTGGTGAGGACCAGCCCAGATGTAGATAAACACCAGAGCCCAGAAGTGGACAATGGAGAGCTTGTAAGAATAGACCGGGCGATTGGAGGCTTTCGGAATGAAGTAATACATGATACCGAGAAATGGCGTCGTGAGGAAGAACGCGACTGCGTTGTGTCCGTACCACCACTGGACGAGAGCATCTTGTACACCGGCATAGACCGAATAACTTTTCATGAACGAAACCGGAATGGCGAGCGAGTTACCGATATGGAGCATCGCAACCGTTACGAACGTCGCAATATAGAACCACACCGCAACATAGAGGTGTTTTTCACGACGGTTGAGAATCGTCATCAGCATGTTGAGGCCGAAAACAACCCAGACCAGCGCAATCGCGATGTCGATAGGCCACTCAAGTTCTGCGTACTCTTTACTCGAAGTATACCCGAGAGGCAGAGTGATTGCCGCCGATACGATAATCAGCTGCCAACCCCAGAAGTTGATGTTCGACAAGAGGTCTGAATACATACGCGCTTTCAGCAGACGCTGCAGCGAATAGTACACCCCCATAAAGATTGCATTGCCCGCAAAGGCGAAGACCACCGCGTTGGTGTGTAACGGCCGCAATCTGCCGTACGAAAGTATGGGGAAGTGCCCCAAATAGTCGGGAATGTAGAGCAATACTGCTACCAGCACCCCAACCAGCATGCCGACGACGCCCCAGACAATCGTCGCAAGCGCAAACTTGTTGACTATCCGGTTGTCGTACTCAAAGGTTTCGACTGCCATGTTTTATTTTCCTCCAGTTTTTTTATGTTGAGATGAATACGTATCGTGAACGCCGCGCTTGCGATCGACATCGTCGAACAACATGCGCAAGGCGGGGGTCTGCGAATCTTCAAACTGGCCGCTGTTATGCGCCCAGAAGAAGGCCACGAGAAAACCGACGCCCAGGATCAGGCTGAATATCAGTAAGACGAAGAGTGCTTCCACTAGTTAATCCTCCGCACGGCTGCGCCCAGGCGCGCCGAAGCAAATGCCAGCCCTATGACGCTCAGCGAACTGATCGGCATGAGTATGGCACAAAACAGCGGCGTCAGGTCACCTGCAACAGCCACCGTGATGCCAAAGATATTGTAACCGAAAGAGACTGCGTATGCGGCAATAGCTGTCTTGCGTGCCTGCGCCGCCTGCGCAATCAACTGCGGCAGCCGGTACAGCGATTCTGCCGAAAGAATCGCATCGCTGGCGGGTGAGAAATTGCTGTGGTTCTCGGTCAGCGCAACCCCGAGGTCTGCTGCTTTCAGCGCATCGGCATCGTTAAGCCCGTCACCGATCATCATCGTCGCACCGTCATTGCGCATTGCCGCGATGATCTCTGCCTTACGCGCCGGCGTCGCACTAAAGAACAGCTCCCCTGAAGCTGAAAAGTACTGCTCGAACCGGCTACGTTCACGGTCTGAATCGCCCGAGAGCAGCGCGATACGGTATTGCGCCCCAAGCACTGCGAGCGTCTGGCCCAAATCGCCGCGCATGCGGTTGCGTATCAGAAAGCAGCCCAGGTAATGGTTCTCAATGGCGGCATGAACGAGCGAGCTGAAACCCGCCTCGCCCACCTCGGGCACATCCACACCATTTTCTGCGAGCCATGCCTGCGAACCCAGCCAGTACTTTGCCCCGTTGATTCGCGCGGCCGTGCCCTTGCCCGGCTTCTCGATAAAATCGCTGAGGACAGATTCAGCGTTTCGTGGTATAAAATCGGCAATCGCTCGGCTGAGTGGGTGTGAAGATTCATTTGCCAGAGCCATCAGGGCCTGCAGCTGCTGGTCTTCAGACGCGGTACCAGCAGGTCGGAATTCAATGTCATATTTGCCCGGGTTCGTCAGCGTGCCGGTCTTGTCGAAAACGATATTCTTCAGCGCAAAGAACCGCTCCACCACTGCAGCTGATTTCAGGAACAGGCCGGCCCGCGCGAGTACACTCTGCGTGGTAAAAAAGCTGAAAGGCTTCGCCATGGCAAGAGCGCACGGGCAGGTAATCACCAGTACTGCGGAAAATGCGTTCCAGGCACGGGCACCGTCACTCGGCAACCAGTACAGCAGCGCTCCCGTAGCGATCGCGATGACTGTGCCGGTAAAATAAGGCAGCACCCTTTCGGCAAATGAACTGCCATAGGTGTATGTTTCGGCTTCGGACTCAGGCTCTGCGGATTCCCAGATGCGGTTGAGACGGGCCTGGTCGACTTCTTCAAGCACTTCGAGCAGTACCGACTGCCCCACAACCTTGCCACCTGGCTCAAAGACATCGCCGCGCTTCAGCGTCACGGGCAGCGACTCGCCGGTGATAAACGCATAGTCTGCAGCCCCTTCGTCAGAGATCACGCGGCAGCGCGTGGGCGCAATTTCACCCGCCAGCAGCCTGAGCGTATCACCCCGCTTTACCTGCTGCACCGGGGTAACGGCTTCGCCGCTCTCGGTTCTCACCCTCACCGCCAGCGGCAGGAAGAGCAGGTTATCGCGTTCAAAGTTGAGCCACGCATACGAGCGGCTTTGTACAAAGCGGCCAATGAGCAGAAAAAAGATTAATCCCGTGAAGGTATCAAAGTAACCCGCGCTGGCGCCTGTCGCGACATCAATCGCGCTGCGCGTGAACATCGCGGCAATACCCACCGATATGGGTACGTCGATGACAATCTGCCGCTGCTTCAGCGCACGCCAGGCGCTGCGGAAGAAGTCGCCGGCTGAATAGATGAGAACAACAACCGACAGCGCCGCGTTCAGCGCCATGAAGGTGCGCGAAAAAGATGATTCGAGGTGCGCCGTGAAATATTCAGGCAGACTGAAGAGCATCGCATTGCCGAAACCGAAGGCAGCGACCGCCATCTTGCGCAGCAGCGACTTGTCGTATGCCGACAGCCGGCGTGACGCCGCACTCTCTTTGGCAAAGTCAGGCGGGTAGCCAAGATTCGCCACGAACTGCACCAGTTGCGAGACCGGCAGATCACCAGAAGCCGAGATATCTATCTGCTTGCGCAGGTAGTTTATACGCGCCGAGGTAACTCCCCCCAGCATTTCAGGCAGTTTTTCGAGCAGCCAGACACAGGCGGCACAGTGGATATCGGGCAGGCGCATGCGCAGGGACCAGCCCGTCTTGCCCCATGGACGAACAAACATGCGGCGAAACCATTCGCTGTCGCAATAGCTGTAGTCTGCTGTCGGTTTTTCTTTGAGTGAGCGGACTGCATTGTCGGGTATTTCATAAAACCCGAGCATATCCTGGTCTTTAAGGATAGAATAGACCTGTGCACAGCCTTCGCAGCAGAAGTTTTCTGCACCCCGCAGTATCGACGCGCCGGACGCACCGCAATGCGCGCAGGATTTGACGGTCTGCACAAACGAACCAGGCGCGCTCACGGTGGCAACTTTCACTGCAAGGCCACTCATAAACACCCCCCGACTGCGTAAACGATTAATAGGTCTTTTTTTATTTATACCAGCGAGTCTGTTATTGACTGGTTTGCGCTGAAGACTGCTGGCAAGTGCTTATAGAGCTATCGGGCTGTCGCCGCTTTTTTGCCCGGGCGGGCAAAGGCAGAAAAAAGGCCGCCGCTGCCAGCCACGCTGCCGGCAGACTCGGCGGCCTGGAAAACAGTTATTTGCCTGCAGGCGCTGGAGTTGCAGGTGCTGGCTCAGCTTTTGCCGCCATGCACGCTTTGCGCGCGTCGCCAAATGCCGCATTGGCAGACTTCATGCACTCTGCTTTTTCTTTACCTTTCTTTGCTTTGCATTCTTTAGTAGCAGCATTCTTTGAAGCTACTGCATTTTTTACACATGCCTTCTGTTCGGCAGATGGCCGTTTCGCAGAAAGCGCAGTCACAGCAAATACTGCTGCAACCATAACGAGTGAAACTTTTTTCATGATCAATGTACTCCTGTGGACTCTTCGCCCACAGGATAGACGCATGCGCCCGTCACCGGCGGACAGCAAATTTCAGGCCCCAGAAAAACGGATTTAGATGACCCCTGCGGCGTCGGCGTCGTAGATTTCGAGGCCTTCCATGAGTTCGGGGTGCTCCTGCCTGAAGGCAGCCACCACGGCTTCCGTCAGCATCGCACGCGCTTCACGCGACACAGGAAAGAACACGTCAGCGTATTCACCATTGCGCAGGCGAAAAGACGGCATACCCAGAAAAACTCCCTTTTTGCCCTTCACAAGGCGCAGATTTTTTACCACGAAGGCATCAGAGAGGGTAACGTGGGCGTAGCCTATCGTGTTTCTGCCGTCGTTCTGAGGAAATACCTGAATGCGGGTAATTTTGACGTGTTCCATGTAATTGTCTCCCAAGGTTAGCTGTAGGTTTGCGTGCGGCGGAGCTTTCGGTTATATGCCGGCAAAATGCGCTGCAAGCAGCCACTGCGCCGGAAAATAAGTGAGCGAGACACCCGCCTCAACATACCAGCTCTGACGTGAGAACTTGTTAAATGCCAACAAAAAATCTGACAGGGCAAACAATAGGACACCCAGTACCGCCGGGTACACTACCCCACTCTGTATGGCCTTTACGACCAGCACACCGGTCACCCCGACGTAGAGTAATACAGGAACCAGGTACTTCTTTTTCCTCGAGGCCAGCAGCAGGCGGGCAAAATAAGCATAGATCGCTGCGGCTGAAAGACCGACGACCACCGCGAGGCTGGTATCGGGCGCCGCAGGTTGTTGCTGCGTGAAGGCCCAGATATAGAGTACATGTCCCAGGAGAAAGCTAATCAGCCCGGGCAAAAACCCGCGCGAGGAAAGCAAGAACAGGTCACCCGCCAGGCCAAAGAACAGCCCCACGAGCCAGATAGCCGGCGGTTTGGCCGGCAGGAGAAAAACCAGGAAAAGAATGAAAACTACCGGCAGTGGCTTGGCAAAGGCGTATGCCCTGCGCGCCCAAAGTTTCGTCAACACGGCCAGCGCTACAAGCGCCGCAAATATTGCCAACTGGTTCTGCATTTTAACTCCCTCGCTCGGTGACAAGCTTCACCGTCAGTGTTTTTTCGACCTGCCCCTCGAGTGTGTAGTGCAGCGTAAGTTCGTCAATACCCGGGGGAATAAACTCAAAGGGCAGCACCTGGAAGCCGGCTTCATTTGCCCCAAGGTCAATTATCTCGTGCGGAGCGCGTTTGGCAAACCAGAAATTTTCCGCAGGACGACCATCGCCGCGCCTGGTAATATACGAGGCAAACATCGCATCGTAACGGAAGTGCTCATAGGCAACCGAGGTGAATCGTGCCGTATAGTCTGCAGTCTTCACAACCCCAAAGCTCCGCTTGCCAGCTGTGAAACGGACCGCACCGAGGTTGAGCTGCCAGCCCAGGGCGCTGCGGTTCTCGAAATTGAAGCGCAGGTATGTCAGGGGTGGCAGCCTGTGGTATTTCGAAACGGTCGCCAGCTTGAGGTCTTCGGCAAGTTCTTCCAGCTCTTCCGGGTCGGGAACGACCACGGTGAGCAGCAGCGGTGCCGCCGAGAGCTGCACCTGCCCTTTTTTTTGCGTACTGCCCGTACCCTGCTGCTGCACCAGCATGTAGGTGGTCAGACGATTTTCGGCACAATGGCAGAAGAACAGGGGGCAGAGCACCAAGGTCAGTAAGATGCCGGGTTTACCCATGCGCTCCCCCGAAAAAGTACCGCCGCGCCCGGCGGCAAGACATTTGTGTGAAGGCGCAGCAGTCTACCCTACCGGCTTGATGAATTGGGAATTGACACCGCAGGGCCCATGGACCTTTTGCGAGCATGAAATCTCTTGTACTGATCCTAACTACCCTGCTGGTAATTACCCTTCACGCCGAAGACCCGCGCGAGTACCGGGCGCGCAAGGCTTTTGAAGCCGGCAGCGAATCAGAGCAGAAGCAGATCGACGCGATACGCGAATGCGCGGTGAGCAAGATCCAGACCTGCGTTTACCCGCTGATCGATCACCTGAAGAAAGAGGGCAAAGAGAATGCGACGCTGCGGCGCGAAAGCGCCAATGCGCTGGGCCGCCTGCGCGCAGCTGAAGCGCGCGAAACCCTGTTGCAGCTACTGCCAAAAGAGAACGATTTGCAGGTCAAAGCTGCCATAGTGCGGGCCCTCGGATACATGGGTAACAAGGCAGATATTAAGACAGTCGCCGGTTTTCTTGGCGACAATGATGCACTCCTGCGCCGTACGGCAGCACGCTCCCTGTTTGAACTCAACGACAAAACCGCTTCAGCTGAAGCGGCCGGCAAGGCCGCGGGTGAAAAAGACGACTATACCCGGGTAGAAATGCTAAATGCCGCGCTGCGTCACGAGGGCGGCAAAGTTGAACACGCCATTGCCCTGGCCAAGATACTCACGAGTCAGGACCGAGCCGCGCGCCTGCGCGCCGCCGAAGTGCTCGGCTACTACGCCAATAAAGAGACCTTGTCTGATCTCGAGCGCGCCAAAGACGTGGAGCCAGACCCGCAGGTTCGTGCGGCGCTCAGCCGGGCGATTGCCGCTACGCTGTTTAATAACTAAAAAGGCTGCGCAAGGCAGCCTCTTTAGTTTAAATTTTGTGCCCAAAGGGGGACTTGAACCCCCACGAGGTTGCCCTCACTAGTACCTGAAACTAGCGCGTATACCAATTCCGCCATCTGGGCGCGGATGAACAAATTATGTTATTACGACAGGCCGTCAATTCAGTTGGAGTTTATTTGAGTGCGGGTCAGGCACTCAGATAAACTTACTCTTCGCCACCCCTTCGTCGAAATCGCCGTAGCCGGCGTAGTCGATCAGGTCGTAGAGCTCCTGCCGGGTCTGCATGTTCTTGACTTCGGCTTCCTGTGAGCCGTCGTTCTTGATCGCAGAAAAGACACGCTCCACAGCCTTCATCTGTGAACGCAGCGAGGTTACGGGGTAGATCACAAGCTTATAGCCCCATGCTTCGAGATCTTTTGCCTTGAAGTACGGGGTCTTACCGAATTCGGTCATGTTCGCAAGCAGAGGCACTTTTACCTCTGCTGCGAACTGCTTAAACTCCTCTTCGGTCTTGAGCGCTTCGGGAAAGATGGCGTCGGCGCCGGCGTTGACGTACATCTTTGCGCGCTTGATCGCTTCTTCGATGCCATACATCGCATGCGCATCGGTGCGCGCAAGCAGCATCAGTTTATTGCGTGTTTTGGCGAAAGCTTCGATCTTGCGGCACATTTCATCGCCGGTGACGAGTTCTTTGCCTTCGAGGTGACCGCATTTTTTGGGGAGCTTCTGGTCTTCCATCTGCACCATCGCCGCACCGGCGCCTTCCATTTCGAGCACCATGCGCGGAATATGCACGACCTCGCCGAAGCCGGTGTCGACGTCGACGAGAATCGGCAGGTTGGTCGCCTGGTAGAGGCCGCGCACGTAGTCAGAGAGTTCGGTGACGGTGAAGTAGCCGATGTCGGGCATGCCGCGCGAGGCAGAAAAAGCCGCGCCCGAGATATACAGTGCCTTGAAGCCGAGCTTTTTGGCCATCAGGCCGGTCAGCACGTCGTGCGCGCCGGGGGTCTGGATAATTTCTTTGCCTGACAGTAGCGCCTTCATGCGCTGCGGGGCATCGTATTCGCGTTTTTCAAACATCCATGGCATGAGGCATTATCTTGATTTGCGACGCCGCGCAAATCAAGATAATGTCTTTGGTATGGAACTGGTCGAATACCTCGATAATTCTCCGTCACCCGCGTGGGCGACTGAAACGGCTGCAGGGCTGCTCGACCGATCGGGCTTTAGCCAGGCTGAGTCAGTGGCTTCTGCCAGCTCCCGCCAGTTCTACCTGAGGCCTCATGCTGGCTTGCTGCTCGCGGTCAGGCTGCCTGGGACGACGCCGAAGGGTTTCCGGCTCATTGGCGCCCATACCGATTCGCCGCACCTGCGCCTGAAAGCCAATGCAGCGCAGTTGCGCGAAGGGTATGCGCTGCTGGCCAGCGAAGTGTACGGTGGCGCCCTGCTCTATACCTGGTTCGACCGGGCGCTTGCGCTTGCGGGTGAAATTTTTTACCGCGACGGCGAGAGTATCAAAAGCCACCTGGTGCGCAGCAAGGGAGCCATTGCCATCGTTCCATCGCTGGCGATACACCTGCAACGCGGGGTGAACGACGACGGTTTTGCTCCCAACAAGCAGGTGGCACTTTCGGCTCTGGTAACGCACCGCGCTGCCGATTTCAACTGGAACAACTACCTGGCAACACTCGCGGGTATTCCGGCTGAGAAAATTCTCAGCTATGACCTGTCGCTCTACGATGCACAAGCGGCAGAAATCGGGGGAGCTTTGGGCGATCTGCTTTTTTCTGCCCGGTTGGATAATCTCGTCAGCTGCCACAGCGCGCTGACTGCCCTGACAAAAAGCAATACCTCCCCCTATGCTCAAGTGGTAGCGCTCTACGACCATGAAGAGATCGGTTCGCTGTCAGAAAGCGGCGCCGAAACGCGCCTCACCGAAGCGCTGCTGTCAGAAATCGCGGTGCGTTACCAGCTAAGCACGACAGATTACCAAAACCTGCTGCGAGAGAGTGTCTTTCTGAGTGCCGACATGGCGCACGGGGTACATCCCAATTTTGCCGACCGCCATGATACAGAGAACCGGCCGCGTCTCGGCGGAGGAATTACTCTCAAGATCAACCAGAACCGGCGCTACGCAACTTCGGCGGCGACGCATGCGCTGTTCAGCGACATTTGCCGCCGGCACCACATCGACCACCAGGTGTACACGCACCGCAACGACCTGCCGTGCGGTAGCACGATTGGCCCGACAATGAGTGCGCGGCTAGGCATGCCCACGCTCGATGTCGGCGTCGCGATGCTCGGCATGCACTCAGCGCGCGAAACGTGCGCGTGGGCCGATGTCGAAACGTATTCGCGTTTCATGAAATTTTTCCTCTCTGGCGACTGAGCTACATGCGCAGCAGGCGCACTACGCAGCTGCGGATACATCAAGGACATAATACTCTTTACGCCAAGCTGCGATATAGGGGCAGAGATTTCCATGCGTTTTCATTTTCCCATCATCATTATTGATAAGGATTTCAGGGCCGAAAATACCGGCGGCTTTGGCATACGTGCACTGGCGAAAGCGCTGCAGGACGAAGGCATGGACGTCACGGGCGTGACGGGGTTTGGTGATCTGTCAAATTTTGTGCAGCAACAGAGTCGCGCCGGCGGTTTTGTCCTGTCGATCAACGATGAAGACATCGCGCCGGCGAGTGACGGAAATCCGTCAGAAATCCTGAAGCAACTCGAAGCATTTGTCGCAGAAATCCGGCTGCGCAATACGGATATTCCGCTCTTTCTCTACAGCGAAACGCGGACAAGCCACCACCTGCCCAACTCGATTCTGAAAGAGCTGCACGGCTTTATACACATGTATGAAGACACTCCCGAATTTGTCGCCCGGTTGATTATCCGCGAGGCCAATGCGTACCTCGAAAAACTGCCACCGCCGTTTTTTCGCGCGCTAACGCAGTACGCGCATGATGGTTCTTACTCGTGGCACTGCCCGGGGCATTCGGGCGGCGTGGCATTTCTCAAAAGCCCGCTCGGACAGATGTTCCACCAGTTTTTCGGAGAGAACCTGCTGCGGGCTGACGTCTGCAACGCCGTTGAAGAACTGGGGCAACTACTCGACCACCGCGGCCCGGTTGTCGAAAGCGAAGTGAATGCGGCGCGCATTTTCCAGTGCGACACACTGTACTTTGTCACGAATGGCACCTCTACCTCGAACAAGATCGTCTGGCATTCGGCGGTTGCCCCAGGCGACATCGTGGTCGTCGACCGCAACTGCCATAAGTCGGTGCTGCACGCCATCGTGATGACTGGTGCTGTACCCGTCTTCCTGATGCCGACGCGCAACCACTACGGCATCATCGGGCCAATACCGCAGTCTGAATTCGAATGGGAGAACATATTAAGGAAGATCAGGGAGAACCCCCTTGCGGCAAAGGCTGATGGCCCGCCGAGGATACTGACCATCACGCAGAGCACCTACGACGGCGTGTTGTATAATGTTGAAGAGATCAAGCAGATGCTCGACGGCAAAATCAACACGCTGCACTTCGACGAGGCCTGGCTGCCGCACGCGGCCTTTCACCCTTTTTACCGCGACATGCACGCGATCGGCTCTGACCGCCCGCGCACGAAGAAGAGCATGATCTTCTCGACGCAGTCGACACACAAGATGCTCGCCGGCCTGTCACAGGCAAGCCAGATACTCGTGCAGAACTCCGAGACCGAAGAGCTCGACCGCGATATTTTTAACGAAGCATTTCTGATGCACACGAGCACAAGCCCGCAGTACGCGATCATCGCGAGCTGCGATGTGGCGGCCGCAATGATGGAAGCCCCGGGCGGCAAGGCACTCGTCGAAGAGTCTATACGCGAAGCGATCGACTTTCGCCGCGCGATGCGCAAGGTCGAAGCTGACTATGAATCCGAATGGTGGTTCAGGGTTTGGGGACCCACGGAGATTGCAGCCGAGGGCATAGGCAAACGTGAAGACTGGATTCTGACCGCGCGCGACAACTGGCACGGTTTCGGTGAACTCGCCGACGGATTCAACATGCTCGACCCCATCAAGGGTACGGTCATCACTCCCGGCCTGAAACTCGACGGGACTTTTGAAGACTGGGGAATTCCCGCGATGGTGGTGACGCACTACCTGAGCGAGCACGGCATCGTCGTCGAAAAGACGGGGCTCTATAGCTTCTTTATCATGTTTACCATCGGCATCACGAAAGGCCGCTGGAACACCATGGTGACCGAGCTGCAGCAGTTCAAAGATGCATACGACAGTAACACGGCGCTGTGGCGGGTGATGCCGCGCTTTACGAAGCAGTACCCACAGTACGCGCGCATCGGTGTCAAAGACCTCTGCCAGCAGATGCACGAGGCAAACCGGTCATCGAATATTGCACAGCTGACAACGCATATGTACACCTCGGTCATGCAGCCGGTGTTGCGGCCTTCTGAGGCCTATGCGCGTATGGCACACAAGCGCGTGAAGCGCGTGCCGATCGATGACCTCGAGGGCAAGGTCACCGCAGTACTGCTTACCCCCTACCCGCCGGGTATTCCGCTGCTGATTCCCGGTGAGATGGTGAATGCGACGATTGTCTCTTACCTGCAGGCCACGCGCCGTTTCAACGACCAGTTTCCCGGATTCCAAACCGAGATTCACGGCCTGGTAGAAGAGCCCAATGCCCGGGGAACGATGGATTACTTTTTGGACTGCGTCGTCGACTGAGCGCTACTTGCAGTCAAAGCGCTGAGGGGGCTCCGCGGCAGGTCGCTGGGGCAATTTTTCTGCGAACTCAGCTGGCCTAATCGCCGCGAATTCCTACGCAAATTCGTCGAATTTGCTCCACGGGGCGCCTTGCAGGCGCGAATTCCCGGCGATTTTTCGCCTGTGCAGCGAAACCGGGCATCTGCATTCGCAGAAAAATTGCTTTGTGATTCAGCTATCGCGACCTGCCGCGCAGCCCCTTAACTGGTAGTGCCGGCCCGGCTGTTGATCTTGTCCAGGAATTCGAAATCGAGCTGCAGGGTATCGTCCCCGTCAAAATGGCTCTTAAGCTCCGCGTAGATGATACCGGGGAATGTCTTCATATCGTGGAGCTGGGGGTGTATGGAATATTCTACCCACCGGCCCTGCTTATTGTCGATCACGAGATCGGCATCGCGCAGAATAGAAAGATGCTGCGAGATGGTCGGCATCGAAAGGCGCAGCATCAGCTTGATATCGTTGACTACCAGCGGACGGCGCGACAAAAGCGCAAGAATGCGCAGGCGCTGCTTATCCGAAAGCGCCTTGAACATGCGTTCGTATTCGCGCAATTGCACATTTAACAAATCGGCGAAATGAGGCAGGATGTCAAGTAACTCGAATGTTTCCATCTTTATTAATTGACTAACATATTCATACTTCGCTATTTATCAAAATAAAGATTTTCGACCTGTTGCCATAGGATTTCATGGTCCAGGCACTTTTGGCTGAACTCCGGTGATACGAGATGCTTTGAATCCCGCATCACCGGAGTTTATCCGTGCCAAGGAGAATACATGAAAACTATGAGAAAATGGTTTCTGCTCGCGGCATTGGCAGCACTGGCCGCCTGCGGTAAAAAGGACGCGAGCCTGAAAATTGCGGGTTCGGACACCATGGTCCAGCTTGGCCAGAGCCTCGTTAAGGCCTACATGGCAGCGAATCCTGGTAAGTCGGCATCTGTCCAGGGTGGCGGCAGCGGTACCGGCATTGCAGCCCTGCTCAACGGTTCGACTGATATCGCAAGCGCTTCACGCGAAATGAAACCCAAAGAGTGGGACCTTGCCAAAAGCAAAGGCATCAACATCAAGGAATACGTGATCGCCCTCGATGCGCTCGCAGTCGTCGTACACCCCTCGAACAAGGTATCGAAGCTGACAATCGCGCAACTGAGCGATATCTATGCCGGCAAAATCACCAACTGGAAAGAAGTCGGTGGAGCTGACAAAGAAATCCTCGTCATATCACGCGAGAACAACTCGGGCACCCATGTGTACTTCAAGGAGCACGTGCTGCGCCAGGGCAAAGAAGCCAAGGCTGGGGACACAAACCCTGATCCGCTCGCAAGACTCGAATTTGGCTCGAAAGTAACCTTCGGCGTCTCGTCGCAGGCAATCAGCGACCAGGTCAAGAGCAACCCGGCCGCGATTGGTTACTACGGCATGGGCTGGCTGACCAAAGATGTCAAACCACTCGAGATCAGCAAGGACGGCAAAGCGTTTTATGCACCGACAGCGGAAAATACCTCGAACAAGAAATACCCTATCGCCCGTGGCCTGCAAATGTACCTGAACACCGCCGCGGCAGAGAAAGGCCAGCCGTTCATTGACTTCGTCATGAGCGCAGCCGGTCAGAAAGTCGTGAAAGACCAGGACTTCGTTCCAGTCAAGTAATTACCCTCCCGGGTGGCCTCGCCACCCGGGATTCGCATGAAAGTTATTTAGTTAAGTAACGAATAAAACTATACGCAAGGTCAGATTATCCCATCTTGGTAGCAGGTTATGGAAAAACGCAGCCGAATCACTGAATTTCTGGTTGAAAAGGGCCTGATCCGTTTTTCCGGCTATGCGGCCGTTCTTGTCCTATTCTTAATTCTTCTTTTCATACTGCGTGAGGGCCTGCCATTTTTAGGCATATACAGCCTTTCTGATTTCCTCTTTAAAACCGACTGGTACCCGCTTTCGGGCCGTTATGGTATGCTGCCACTCGTTACTGGCAGCGTCATGGTGACATTCATCTCGCTGGTCCTGGCAGTGCCGATGGCTCTGGGGACTGCAATCTTCATGTCAGAACTCGCTCCACCGGCAGCCCGCAACGTATTTAAGGTCCTGCTCGAAATACTGGCATCGGTACCTTCGGTTGTTTTCGGATTTCTAGGTATTGTCATTCTTGGTCCCTGGGTGCAGAAAACATTTGGCCTGCCGACGGGCCTCAATGCATTCAGCGCTGGCATACTACTGGCATTCATGGCCCTGCCGACGATCGCTTCGGTCGCTGACGAGGCCATGCAAGCCGTACCGCGCAGCCTGCGCGAAGCCTCGCTGGCGCTCGGTGCAAGCCGTATGCAGACGATCCTGCGCATTACTTTCCCCGCTGCTTCTTCGGGTGTCATTGCAGGCGTTATGCTCGGCATTGGCCGCGCGATTGGTGAAACTATGACGGTCATGATGGTCGCGGGCGGTTCAGCGCAGATTGCGCTTTCGCCGATGGCGCCGGTTCGTACGATGACGGGTACCATCGCCGCCGAGATGGGTGAAGTTGTCATGGGCGACGACCACTACCGGGCCCTGTTCATGATTGGTCTCTTTTTGTTTCTGATTACGCTTGGCGTCAATACGCTGAGCGGTGTGATAATTGAGCGCATTCGCCGCAGGCAGGGTACATGACCACTCGTAACCGACGTTTTTCTGACGTTATTGGCTACTCTGTTATCTATGCGCTGACAGCGGCAGCTTTTCTGCCGCTGGCCGCGTTTATTATCTACATCATTGTGAAAGGCATCAGCCGTATCAACCTGGAGTTTCTCTTCAGCGCATCGTCTTCGATGGAAAGCGGCGGTATATTCGCCCCGCTCTACGGCACGGTCCTGCTGACGCTGGTGTCACTGGCGATCGCCGTTCCGATATCGCTGCTGGCGGCCGTCTATCTCTCTGAATATTCACGCAAAGACCGCTGGTTCCAGCTGATCGAGCTGACCATCGTCAACCTGGCCGGGGTGCCGTCGGTTGTTTATGGCCTCTTTGGTCTCGGTTTGTTTGTCATTTTCTTTGGCTTGGGCAAATCCATCATCGCGGGCGCACTGACAATGGCCTGCATGTCGATGCCGCTATTGATCACCGTCTTTTACCAGGCCCTCAAGGCAGTGCCGGTTACCCTGCGCGAGGCATCACTGTCACTCGGCGCGAGCAAACTCTCAACGACATTCCGCATCGTGGTACCGACAGCCCTGCCGGGTATTTTTACCGGCGTCATTCTTGCCACCGCGCGCATAGCGGGTGAAACTGCTCCGGTGCTTTTTACCGTCGCGGCATACTACATGCCCAACCTGCCGCAAAGCCTGTCAGACCAGTCCATGCTGCTCTCTTACCACCTCTATGTCATCAGTACGCAGAATACGGGCGTCAGCGACGAACAGAAGTTTGCCGTCACGCTCGTCCTGGTAGCGCTGGTACTGGTGGTGAACCTGCTTGCCATCTGGGCACGCGCCCGCGCGAGAAAGAAAATCGGATACCTGGGATAATTATGGAAAATACCGCTGAAACCGCTCAGACAATTCTGAAACTGGAAAAGCTGAATCTGCACTACGGGGACAAACACGTCCTGAAGGGCATCGACATGGAAATTGCGCCGAACTCGATTACGGCGCTCATCGGCCCTTCTGGCTGCGGCAAGTCGACCCTGCTGCGCTGCCTGAACCGCATGAACGACCTGATTGAGTCGACAAAAATCGAAGGCAAAATTATTTTCGATGGCAAGATCGATATCAACGATCGCAGGCTCGATGTCACACAGCTGCGCCGCAAGATCGGCATGGTATTCCAGAAACCCAACCCGTTTCCAAAAACCATCTACGAAAACATTGCGTACGGTATACGCATTGCGAGCAAGGTGCCAAAATCCGAGGTCGATGACCGGGTTGAAGATGCGCTCAAGAAAGTCGGCCTTTGGAAAGAAGTCTCTGACCGTCTGAAAGATTCGGGCATGGCGCTCTCGGGTGGCCAGGCGCAGCGCCTGTGCATTGCACGCACTATCGCAACCCGCCCTGACATCATCCTGATGGACGAACCCACGAGCGCGCTTGACCCGATCAGCACGCAGACGATCGAAGAGCTCACCCTTGAACTCAAGGAAAATTACACAGTGGTCATCGTTACGCACAATATGCAGCAGGCCGCGCGTATCTCAGACAGTACCGCTTTCTTCTACCTCGGCGAGATGATCGAATACAGCGCGACGAAGATGATGTTCACCCGCCCAACGCAGAAACGGACGGAAGATTATATTACCGGAAGGTTTGGTTAATACCGGTCACAAGGAGCCATATGCTGATTATTGAAAAAGCCCTCAAACAACTGCGCGAAAACCTGCAGTCGATGACAGAAGTTGTACTCGACATGCTGGAACTCGTGCATACTTCGCTGGAGAAAGAAAACATCAACGATCTCGAAGTTGTTTTCAAGCAGGATAAGCACCTCGACCAGCTGGAGAAATCCCTCGATCGACAATGCATGGAACTTCTCGCGCTGATCAATCCGCATGCTTCTGACCTGCGCTTCGTTTTTTCCGTTATCAAGACCAACGTCGACCTCGAACGCATGGGTGACGAAATGAAGAACGTTGCGCGCGAAATGAAAAATGCCGGCGAAAAAGTACCGCCAGAGATGAAAGAACTGGCGCGCATGGTTTCAGAAACGGCACGAAAGACATTCCGCGCCCTGGCCAACAGCGATTCCAAGATGGCTATGGAAATCATTCTCGAAGACGACCAGATCGATACGATGGAATACAATATCGTGCAGAAGTACCCGCAGCTGGGAATTTCGCTGACCGCGAAGGCACTCGAGCGCATTGCCGATCATGCGACGAACATTGCCGAAAACATCATTTATTCGGTCGAGGGAATCGACGTGCGCCACGAAAATTCCATTCGGCAGCGACTCGCAAAATAGGCGGAGCTTAGTGCGGCACAAAAAGGTTGCCGCGCGATGATTATTTCGTTAATTTGCTAAATATGACATCTGAAAAACTGACAGAACTCAACAGCACAGCTATAAACCACGAAGATGAAATACACCGCGCCTACCTGAGGGCACGAAAGATTATCGAGCAACGCGAGTGGCGCCGTTCGATTAAAGAGAACACGGTCTTTTCAGCTTTTGAAGTCGGCAAGCTGGCCGATATCAAGATCGACTGGATCTCCGCCGAAACGAGCCTGAAGCTGCTCGATGACCTGATCCACGATTTTAACACGGAATTCTTTCCGGTTAAGGACAAGGGTAACTTCATCGGTTACGTTAAGGCCGAAAAATTCCGGGCATTACTCGGGCAGAACCAGTATAGCCGCAACATATTCCTGCGCGAAGAAAACAGGGTGACCGAAGTGCTCGATTATGGCCTCGTCTGTGTCGATGCGCGCACTCCCCTGCCCGAAGTTTCACGGCGGTTGATGGCCCGCGCACGCGAGCAACTCTACGATCCGTTTGTTATTACCTACCACGGTGAATACCTCGGAGTAGCCACTGTCAAAGCGGTCATGGATGGCATCGCATTTTACGAACAGAAAGATAATGCTGCCGCGCGCGAAGCGCAGCAGTCGATGAATAATCCACACCGGAACAGCCCGCAGATTTTTGCCGACTACGACTTCTTTCTCGAGCAGCTCGGCGAAGTGGGTGGCGATTTTGTCTACGTCCAGGGACTGCAGCCGCACCTGGCGCTTTTTTCCATCATGGATGTCTGTGGCAAAGGCCTCAAAGCCGCGCAGATGGCGATGGCCATGGGCGCCTACTTTCGCGCCATGTTTCGTTACCTCACGCGTACCGCGAAAGAGGCTGACCACAGAACGGTGAAACTCTCTGCGCGGCTGCGTTTGCTCAACCTGATGCTGGTGAAATCGACACCTTCGGACATGTACGCATCGGGTGTGGTGCTGTTACTCGACCTGAAGAACAGCGCCGTCCTGTACTACGACTTTGGGCACACCCCGGTTTATGTACTGCGCAATGGCCGGGTGCTGAAACTTCCCCGGGCGCATCACCATGAGGCAGACGGCTTTCCCTTCCTGGGCATTGACCCGGAAATGGTCATACGCGGTGCCACGGTACAGGTTCGCTCAGGCGACATGATCATCGCAACCACGGACGGCATCAGCGAAACCCGCAACGAAGCGCGCGAAGAATTCGGTGAAGAAGGTATCATCCGTTCACTGACTGGAAAAAAATTCCACCACCCTGCAGAACTCACGGAATACATGCGGGATACACTCGCCGCGTTCCGTGGCAAATACCGAAGACTGGACGATATGTCATTACTGGCCTTCATGGTGCCGTAGCGCTGGCCGCAGAGCAGACAAAGTGCCGCAAAAAGATAAAAGATACCAATTCAAAAAAGATACCGTCTATGACGCTCTTTATATATCCGATATTCACTACCTGCTGCGCAAGAAAGTAATCAACCACCGCCATAAAGATCTCTTCAGGCTGCTCGACCATTTGCGCAAAAAAGGCGTCCGCTTTCGCAAGATTTTTCTTGTGGGAGATATAATTGAGAACTGGTATTTTAGCTCGCAGCGCAAGCTGGTCCGCAAGTTCGGGCGCAAACGCTTCAACAAGCTCTTTGACCGCATCGATGCGCTCGCGACACCCGTATCGCTAAAGGTCTACCTTATAGGCAACCACGACTCGTTTAGCTACATCAGCAGCCTGCCCCCCAAAATCGATCAGTACCTGCGTGAACGCGATTACGTGATCAGCGAATCGTGGGAGAACGACCGGCTGGTTGTGCTGCACGGCCACCAGGGCCAGTACGGCAAGATCTTCTGGTTTGTGAATATTCTCGGGGTTCGCCTGCTGCACATGGTAAGCAGCGTCTTCCCTTCTGTATTCACGGTTATGGAAAATTTTTACCGCAAGCACTTCAATTTTGACCGCAATGAAACAGAAGACGAGGTGCGCGACTATTACGGTGTTCTGCGCGAACGAGCCAACCAGGGTAACCGGCTTCTTATCTGCGGGCACACGCACCAGCCGATGGCCAACGCCGCACTACGCGTCATCAACACCGGCGACTGGATCGAATCAGGTACGTTTGTCGTAGAACACAACGGGGAATTTTCAGGCCTGCAATTCAAGTCAAAGAAGAAGATCCACGAGATCTTCAACCTGAAACCCTAATCTATTTTCCCGCCGCTTTGCGGTAGAGTTTTTCCAGCCGGTCGGTGCAGCGGTCGTGGCCATGGTCCTTCGCAATTTCCATGCTCTCGAGTGAAGCACTCTCGAAAAAGGACCTCTGTTTCAGCAGGCGCAGCGCTGCCGCGGCAAGGTCGGGCACGTTGTGTGCCTCGGCGCAGAGGCCGTTGCGACCCTGCTGTATCAGTTCGGGTAGCGCAAACGCGTTGACGCCTACCGCTGGTAGGCCAGTCGCGATGGCCTCAAGGGCGACAAGTCCCTGGGTTTCCATGGCAGAGGCCGTGATGAATAGGTCGTGGGCAGCATACATCTGCGGCAACTCTTTGCGGGGCAAATACCCCGTGAATTGAACGCTGTCGCCAACGCCGAGCTCAGATGATTCGCGCTTGAGGTCCACGAGAACCGGGCCGTCGCCCACCACGGTCAGGCGTGCCTGCGGCAGTTCACGCTTGATCAGGGCAAAAGCGCGGATCACTTCTTCGGTGTTCTTTTCCGGGGCGATACGGCCGACATGCAGGAGGCGTGGTTCGTCACCGGGGAAAATCCGCCTCTCTGCGCGAAAGAAACCCAGGTCAATGCCATTGGAAACGACGGTCACTGGGGCCTTTATACCCTTGTCGATGAGCTCTCTCTTGATGAGTTCGCTGGGAGATATGATCACGCTGCATTTTTCGTACAGGCGGTTCGCCAGCTTGTAGAGCAGTTTACCGCCCAAAGAGCCGGGTTTTTTACGCGTGACCTTGTGCAGTTTGCTGGCGATCTTTTTACGCCTTTTGACCCGATTCAGCAGCTTGTCGAGTTTGAGCAGGCGAAACGGATTCACGTACATGCCCACTTCGCTCATCATGGTGTGGTACGTGCCGATGACCGGCACGGAATAAAGTTTCGCGGCGAGCACACCGTACTGCCCCATAAAACCGGGCGTCTGGATATGCACGAGGTCGGGCCTGAAATCTTTCATGACCTTGTGCAGTTTCTTTCGGCCTGGCACCACAATGCGCATCTCGTCGTAAGAAGGCAGCGCAACAGATTTGAAGCGCTCAATACGGATGTTCTGACCAATCAGCTCGGCATCATCATCGGCGTACCGCGGGCAGCAGATAATGAATTTGTGTCCACGCTGCTCGAGCTTCTCGCAGAAATTCTGTACCGAAACGGCGATGCCGTCAATCTTGGGGAAAAAGGAGTCAGTAAAAATAGCAATCCGCATAATCTATATTTTGCTAAATAACGAACTAAACACACGCAGTCAAGGACTTACAGCTACCTGCTATGGAATTCCATAGCAGGTAGAAAGTTCAGAATCAGATTGCCTTGAGCAGAGCCAGCAGGTCTGGCAGCATGGTTTCTGCCGTGAGCTTGTAGTGCTTCATGAGGGTTGCAGAGTCACCCGACTGGCCGAATTCGTCGCGCAGGCCGATACGGTACACGCGGCGCGGCTGTTTTTCTGCCAAAAGCTCAGCCACTGCCCCGCCGAGGCCAGCCAGAATATTGTGCTCTTCAAAGGTAACGACCAGCTGAGCGTCGGCAGTTGCCTTGAGGATTGTCGCCTCGTCGAGGGGCTTAACCGAATAGGCGTCGATCACCGTAACTTTGGTGCCGGTTTCTTTCTCGATGAGCGCTGCTGCTTTCCAGGCTTCGAAGACCATGACACCGGCCGCGATGAAGACGGCCTTGCTGCCGGTCTGCAGGACATTACTGCCCCCCACACGGACAACATCGTCCGCGCTGTAGATCGAGGGCACATTGGGGCGGCCGAGACGCAGGTAGACCGGGCCGTCGAATGCCACGGCTGTCTTGATCGCTGCTGCCGCCTGGTTATAGTCGGACGGCACTAGCACTGCCAGGCCCGGCATAACGCGCGTCAGAGCCAGGTCTTCGATGATCTGGTGGCTTGCGCCGTCTTCGCCCAGCGTGATACCGGCGTGCGTTGCCGCGACCTTCACGTTGAGGTGTGGGTAACAGACGGAATTACGGAAGATTTCCCAGGCTCGGCCCGCGGCGAACATGGCAAAACTCGATGCCACGGGAATAAGACCCGAAAGGGCAAAACCGGCGGCCTGACCGACCAGGTTCTGCTCTGCGACACCGTAGTTGAAGAAACGATCAGGGTATTTCTCGCTGAACTTCTTGGTCTTGGTTGATCCGCTGAGGTCAGCATCGAGGACCACTACCTTTGGGTTTGAAGCCCCGATCTCGACCAGCGCGGCACCATAACCGTCGCGGGTCGCTTTCTTTTCGAGGTTGGGAGCTAAAACATCTGTAATCGGCACAGGGCTAATTGGGGTATTTTAACCCGGCGTCACTCGAATTTCGGCAGCCCTGCAGTCATCGCGGTGAGCCTAAACAGCCTGCTAACGCATCTGTACGGAGTACTTCAGGCTCGTATCGATTTGCCGGTCGAACAGCTTATACTCACCGTAACCAGAGAGAACATTGTTGTCGTTTTCGGCCCTGATCAGCGAAATTGCCCCGTTACCGTTGCTGCGGTTGGTTTTGACGTCAACGGTCTCCCATTGCAGGGGCAGCGCCTGCGCCCGCGCCCACTTGCCCAGCCTGACACGCGTCAGGCGCATGTCTGTGAGCGACACCGATTTCAGGTAATGGTCCGCAGGCCTTTCACCCATGAAGTTGTTGAAATGGGTAATCTGTGCAGAAGAAAAATACTCGAAGTATTCATCGCCGAACCAGGGTGAAAGCAGTTCGTATGCGAATTCAAGGTTTAGGTTGAGATTGTGGCTCATGTAAGGCGCGTTGGGCTCGTTGCTCCCATAAGACACCATGAGCGAGGTGGAGTTCTTGCCATCCGGTGATTCAAGCTTAAAGCCGCCCCCTCCGTACAGCGGTGAGAAAAAGAAACTTCCCTTGAGCGGCATCTCTGCGCCCCAGGCAAAACGCTTGATGTCAATCGGCATGGAAAAATCGAGGTACTGGATAAAACGCACAAAATACTCGCGCCGGCGCAGCCGCGAAGGTAACCAGGAGTACTGTATACCCTCCTGCACTTCTTCCCAGTAATCTTTCAGCCAGGCGTCGACGAAGGGCCTGATATCGGCCCAGTTCAGCGTCTCGACCGTTAAGGGACAAATCACCTTACCGCGCAAAGAGAAGATCGTCCGCTCCTCGGCACCTGCAGCCTCACGCAGCAGCGCATCGAGCAGCGGCACAAACTGCACCGGGTAAAGTTCCACGGCGCCTGAAAGGTCAGCACTAAACAGCGACGATCCCGCAAGGGCGCGCACCTGGCCTGACAGCTTTTCATCGGTCAGGTTCACCTGCACCGCGGGCAGCAGCAACGGGGTCAGATTTTCACCGGCGATAAAGGCACCGTTGGCGATATCGAGAGATATCTCGCTCTTCGTGTATTTATTACCCTTACGCCCGCTCAGGTTGATTGAAAGACCGCGCAATCCCTTGAGCACCCGGTGCGCGGGAAGGTTGAGTCGCTTTTCACCGAAAATTTCCGGTTCGATGCGGAAAAGGTATTTTTCCGGCAGTGCCTCGGGCCGCAGGTCTTCAAACTCCGCCTGGATCTTGTAATCGTCGAGGGCACCGCGCACATATCCTGTACTACTGGTTCCCTTTATCTGCATGCGCGTATCAATGCTGAACGCATCGACTTCATACCAGGGCAGTTTCTTGCGTCGCACGGCAAAATTGCGGCTGCTCATTGCCATGCGGAAATTCGAGAGTGGTTCGCGAACAGTGACTTCTTTTCCACGGACCTTTTTTACTATATCCGTCAACTTTCTGTCGAAGGCCATTTCTCCCGACGCCGTGCCGGAAGTAATATCGATATCCTTCTGGAAGTTGTTAAGAATCGCCAGCCGCAGGTTTGAGGGCTTAAAATACCAGTAGCCTTCAAGATCATCGCACTGCATCGAGCTACACGCATCGAACCGGCCGAAAAAATCGCCGCTACCGATCGCCGAACTTTCATAGCGCACGAGTGTCTGTACTTCTTTTCCCCCATGGTGCAAAGTGAAGCTAAGGTGCTCAACGGGCGTTGCCTCCTGGAAATAGCTGTTATCTTTGACGTTCAGGCTAAACCGGCAACTGTCGCACTCGATGTGGTAGCGCCGGTCTTTCTGGAAAAGGTTGCGTACCTGCTGCACCAGTTCGCGATCGGCGCTGTCTGAAGTAACCCAATAGCCAATCTTGCCGTCTTCAATAATGACGCGCGCCCCTTCTGGCAGTGCGCTCTCTTCGGCGCCTATGAAAGACAGTGGCTTGCGTATGTAGACGGCCGGCGCTTCAAGCAGGTAACGGCCCCGCGAAAAGTCGCGGTCGAAAGAAACGCGAACGCCGATGATACGGACGCCGCGAAAAAGACTGACATCAATGCCCTGGTACGAAATCGCCAGCCGGCTCGCATCGATGTATTGCTCCAGTTTGGCCTGAAAGGCTTTGCTGTTGAAAAACAGCATGGGTAGAAAATCGAGTACCTGCCAGAGCAGAAGACCCAGGCCGAGGTAGGCAAGCAGGCGCAGCTGCTGCCGCGCAAAAAGACCGGTGCCGATCGCCCGAAGGCGACGCAGTGCCTGCAGCGCCTCAGACGCCATTGGCAGATTCGTCGATTTCTCTCAGGTACTTGTAGGTGTAGATACCAGTGTTGTGCCCGTCATTGAAGATAAAGTTCACTGCGTAATTGCCGACCCAGTCAAAAGAGGCAATTTCAACCATGGGTGGCACTCCCTTGGGACCCCGTATCGCCTTGGGGTCGGGGTTGTGAGAATCGCGGCAGGTTGCACAAGGGCAGCGCATGCGCAGGTTAAATGAGGTGTGCATGCTCTTGTGCTGATCGCTCCACGCAATTTCGGCAACGTTGCCAGACAGCGCCTTTTTCGGCAGGCGGATTTCAATGGTTTCCGGATTCAGCGGCATAGGTTGCGGGTAGAACCCCGAGGCGAAATCGCTCCGTCAAGAAAAGGCCGTATCTGCAAGAGCAACCCGCAACCCCTATTTCGGGACCTTTTGCCTGCGGAACAGACCGCCGAACCAGCTCTTGAGCGCCAGCCAGCAGAGTGAGGCAGGCCGTGGTTCGGCAGCAAGCAGGAGAAAATCCCGCATCAGCGAAACAAATTCAAATGCGCCGAAGGCACGGTCTTTGAACAGGTATTCACGCAGCAAGGTCGCCCGGTTGCGGAAAATATGTCCGTAGCGAAAAGCCGAATAACCGGGCGGATAGACAGTGAGCGGCCCGATCTTTTTTCCCGTGCGTTCGCCCCGTGCATGATCAAGGATCGCCGCATCTGCGACAACCGTCTCGACGCCAAACCGATGGCGCGCACGCAGGCAGTATTCCCAGTCAACGTAATCGATAAAGTAATCTTCCCGCATGCCGCCCACTCTCTCATAGACAGCACGCGGAACAAGGCAGCCTGAGGCGATGACCATCATGGCACCAGTAAGAACTCCGCCTTCAGGTGCCGGTCGCCGGCGAAAAAATAACCCGGCATAACGCGGATGCAGGGCAAAAGATTTTTTGTTTATGTCATAGATGCGCGGCCCCGCAATCCGCGAGGTGCCCGCAGCAGAACGGAGCGCACTCACAAAACCGGGCCGTGGGGCAGAGTCATGGTCGAAAAGGATCACGGCTTCGGCACCTGCCGCAAAAGCCGCAGATAATCCCACATTTTGCGCATGCGCAATGCCGGTGTTATGCCCCAATGCCAGTAATTTTACGCGCGGGAGCCTGGTGATTTTTTTGAGAGCAGCCTGGTTATTGCTGCCGTTGTCGACAACGTAGACCTTGCCGCATTCGCGTGCAATTGCCGCCAGGCGTTCACGAAATTTTTCGTCGGGGTTATAGGTGACGATGACAGCGGCGATGGGCACTGTTTATTTATTTTCGTGGCTTTGCCACGAAAATAAATAAATAATCTTTGGAGACGGCGGGAGTCGAACCCGCGTCTTACCGCTCAATCATTCGCTTTCTACATGCTTAGTCGATAATTGTTTTTCTTCTCCGCATCGCCCATCGACAGGCAATAACGAAGCCTAGCGGCTTAACTTTGGCCACACGCACGCCGCGCGCGCATAACCTATTCTGCTGTAGGTTTAAGGCAATAGCTTCCGCAGACTCAGGCTATTACCAGTGCATCGAGCGATTAAGCTGCGAGTGCGTAAGTTTCGTTTTCTGCAGTTATACAGATTGCCTTTTGGATGGAGGCTACCGTGCATGCTTTTCAAACAACCAACGCGGCAATCGAAGCCAATGCGTCCCCTAAACTGGTTCTGCCTGTAGCAGAACCAGCACGGGTTGCCTTCGGGCTACCCGTTACTAGGTTAAAAGAAGTATACTAAATACTCCGGAATTCGACCAATTTATCTGAATCTGGAGAGATAAGGGAAGAAAAAATGTGGCCAGAGAGAGAATCGAACTCCCGACACGAGGATTTTCAGTCCTCTGCTCTACCGACTGAGCTATCTGGCCAGCAGGAAAAAATTTCCGTACGGAGGAAACACACGGCAAATCAGAGGGTAAAGCAAAAAAAGCCATTCAGAGTGAGAAAAAACGGGCATTTCCTGGTATTTAAATAGTAGAGGGACAATGTTGACTACCAGCGTATCACTACCAGCCACCGAGGCACAGATCTGGCGCAGACACCAGACGGAGGTCATGCGCCTCGCCATCCGCACCCTGCGACTAACTATGTTCCGAAACGGGGTTCGCCGCGGGGTTAAGCGGAGCTACAACCGGCAGCAGGGGCCGTTTGAGGTGGTCACGACGCGCTTCACCATGGCGGAATACGACACCCTGCACTGCGCGGCAGCAGCAATGCGCGTCAGCGTTTCATGGCTGGTGTACCGAATGGTCAGACTATGGCTCAAACCGGAACGGCGGTGGCAGGGCAATACTCATGTGACTAACTATGACTGCGATTCACTCAAATGGAACGAAAATGCCGGTGTCATCACGGAGTGTCTGCTTTTTTGGCCAAAATTCCCCAGGGCTAACCACTCCTCCTGCCAAATAACCTGACTAATACCCGACAAATCCATCCATTGTACTTGACGCGCAACCCCATATGGTATGGCCACGCTCAAAGGCGAACTGTGCACCGCATTCGCCGCTCAATTCACAGGAGGATATATGAGCCTACTCAAACCATGGACCCCAGAAGGCAGAGAAGCCCTGCTTTCAGAAATGAACAACCGCATGAACGCGCTGCAGCGCGAATTCAACCAGATGTTCGACAACCTATCGGGCTGGCGCTCGAGCCCGATAGTGCTCGAATCAGAAAAATTCTTCAACCGCTTCGTGCCGTCGATCAACGTGCGTGAAAACGACGAGTCGGTCGTCGTGACTGCCGAGCTCCCCGGCCTCGAAGAAAAGGACATCCACGTCACCCACTCGGACAGCGAGCTGATTCTCGAAGGCGAAAAGAAGATCGAAAAACGCGATGAAAAGGATAAAGACCACATCATCGAAAGCTCTTACGGTACGTTCCGCCGCGTGATCTCGATGCCGGGCTACATCGACATGGCGAAGATCGACGCCAAATTCAAGAACGGCGTTCTGACCATCACCCTGCCGAAATCCGACAAGGCGAAAGCCAACTACAAGAAAGTCGAAGTCAAGGCTGGCTGATAATTTCTCCTTTTCGGGGCTTTCGCCCCGAAAAGGGGGATTTTCCGCTCAAGCTATCGCACGATGCGCCGATACTAATTATGTCACATGACACGCGCCAAGGACGGCGCGCACCGGTGATAACTGAAAAGAGATGAGTAACTACTCGGCCCCTTTCAGGCATTACCAACAGGCATGGATGCCGCACCTAATTTCCAGGAGTATCCATGCGCAAACCTTCTATCGCGGCCAGCCGCAACAAGTTCAGAAAAGTACTTTCGCAATACGTCAAGCACCAGGGGCTCGATCTCGAAGTAACCCTCAAAACGGGTGAACGTGTCACGCTGTCAAAAATGCGGATAATCGAGGGAGATAACGTTGTTTCGCTGACGGCCCGCGGCGGCCGCTCAATCCTCGCCATCCGCGATATTCAGCATTTAGAAGTGTATGTGAACTAATTTCGCTCGTTTCGACTAAGCGCACCGAGCGTGAGGTCACTGAGCGCAGTCGAAGTGACCGTTTAATCTTCCAAAAGAGCGTTCAGGCTCGCCACGAGAGCATCGATGGGTACACCATAACCCATGCAGATCTGCTCGAGGGTCTCGATTTCATTGATACCACAGTGCGAACAGCCACCCAGGTGGTAGCTCGCCAGCACCAGGCCAGCTTCGGGGTGTATACGCAGCGCCTCACCAACCGTAGTTTGCGGAGTAAATTGCGGCTTTTGCGCAACGCCCTCTGCGGGGGCACTCGTCGTAGCTTCCATCGTATCGAATATACCAGACGGCCGCGTGACTGACCAAAAAAATCTGCTACGGAATGTCTGAAAAAGTCGCGAACTGCGGTGCACAAGCGCGGACGTTGCGCGAGAACAGGCCATTTATGGCCGTTTTGCGAGCGATTTCGACACGAAATCGCGGCGTTCTTGCGCAACGGGCGACTTTTTCAGAGTATTCCCAGGCAAATTTACAATTTTAGCGCTTCGCGGAGCTTCTTCTTCGTCTCCGCATCAGCCACGAATACGGCAGATGCGATATCCCGAGCGTCGACTCTGTGTTCGGCCAGCCGCGACACCTTCTCTTCCTGGCGCATCACGCGCAGAATCAGGTAGCCCAGCGCAGCAGTGGCCAATCCGATAAGTCCCGTCATATAGAATTTCAAATCATCAAAGCGCTTATCGATTTGCTCAAAACGTCTGTCGATTTGATCGAGCCGTTTCTCCATGAGCTGCATCATCTGCTTCAGGTCGCCTCTGGTGGCTGGGTCACTATCCGCAGCATTTAATGTGCCTGCCAGAATCACCAGCGCGAGCATGACGGTAATTATGCGCCCCATACTCACAAAGTACCCTAGGTATCTCGACCCGTCAAGAATTTCAGCTGCTTACTTATTTCCGGGAATATCCGAGACCTTGATCTCCTGTACCCAGAGATCGTATTTATTCCACTTCACAAACGCTTTGATTTTCCCCGACCACGGTATCAGGTTCCAGTCGAAGTAGGCATAAGTCAGGGGATTTCTCTCTCTTTTGATGGTTGCAACCGCAATTTCGCTGCCATCCATATTCATCACGCCGATCTTCTCGATGTAGGTCCCCTGGTCCACCTTCGCATTCGGCACTTCGACCAGCAGCGCAGGTTTTCCCTCGTTCACCGACTTACGCACCTGCGGCGCGAGGCGCTTTTCCATCTCAACCCACTCGCGCGAGTTGCCGATGGAGTACTCTTTCATCGGGCGAATCGGGCCGTCTTTGGGTAACTGGTTGCTGTCTTTGCAGCTGATGATGAGTGCCGCGATCGCGGCGCTCATCATCAGCATATTTCTCTTACTAATCATTTGAAGTCCTGTAGATCTTCATCGAGTTCGTACCATCACGTGTCGCCAGAATCAACCAGTCTTTGCCTGAATCATTCACGGTCACGTGGCTAAATATCCTCTGGTTGGTTGCGCTTCCGTCCAGACCGAGTACATCATTCACGATGGCGAAGCTCGATTCAGCCGGGTAGTTGCCTGAAGTCGCGCAGCTGGCCGAGCCTGTGCATGTCGCTGAGTTCATATCGACCCGCCAGATATTTGCCCCGTGATCCTGGTTATCAAAACCTAGGTAAAGATAGTTGCCGACGAATTCGAGCAGGGTCACGTGTGCATTACGCTCGCATTTGTTATTCGGCGCTGTACCGCAGGTGGTCGTGTTACCACTGAGTGTGGTCGCTTTGCGTGATGGCAAGGCAGAACCGTTCGGGTACGTAGGTGGCGTGAAAGTCCGGCTGGCAATCAACTGCCACTGGCCGGCACCATTCAATGAACCGCCAGAAGCCCTTGGTAAGACCCATAGTTGCGGTACTTCGTACCCTGGAGGACAAACCTGTCGGCGCCCTGTTGCCGTTGCAGCAAAGTTTGCCGTGAAATTGTTATCCACAACTTCTGCAAGCGTTCTGCCATTCGTAATACCAGCGGTGCCAGAGGCTCCACCGTTGCAGGCGCCATCCAACATACAAACGGTCTGCATCTTTATCGTGGCGCAGGCGTTGCGTATCATATAAAGATCACCATTGGGTGCCTGCCGCATATATGGAACGGCCTTCATGGCTGGGATAATGCGGTTCGACGGCAGCATGTTTTCCCAATCTGCCCCTGTAATGACAAGATATGGCAATGGAATCGACACATAGTTCAGCCAGTCAGCGGACGATGGCGTGATCGTCTCCCATACGGTACTATTACACAAGGCGTTGGTATTGTTCGGTGCATTGCAGCCGGGGGGAGAGGCGGCCGTGGAGTATGCCGGCCTCGATCGAATTATACCACCATCGGAACGGCGAGTTGCGTTCCTGGTCTCACCAAGATTCCCGAAGAATCTGCCACCGTTGGCCAAATAAAGTGCGGCTGGACAAGATCCGCCTGAGCATGAAGTTCCTCCAGTTCCATCGTTATCGTATTCGAACATCGTATCAATCGCAACAGCGTTTCCTTTGGGATTCGAATCAGCCATGCTGTTGGGAATTACGCCAGACTTACCTATAGATGGGAATCGGTATCCCTGCAACAATGTCGGCGTGTTCCAGGAGGTTTCACCGTTTCCACATGCCCCCGAAGGCAAAGCACAGACTCGCGCAACCCGTGGCGCTTGCGAACCAATATGCGGAGAGGCAACATACAGGTAATTGTTGAAAACAACAGACGTCATAGATCTGTACGTATTTCCCGACGCATCCAGTCCACCTCGCTCGATGAAAGTAAACCTCGGTTGAGCAGAACTCTTGCTGGTTGTCCGAAAGACACTCTGATAATTTCCACTCGTGTTAAACGCACCAGCAAAAATATATTCTGTGCCACCGGCACCCGAACACGTCGTCCCTGACATCGACGGCGTCGAACTACCACCTACACATCCCGAACTAATTGCATCCAGACCGGTCAAAGTACCACTCGAGCCGCTTGCGTAGCCCGAAAAATCCGTGTACGGTGCTGTGGCATTGCCATCGGCATCAAGCGTAATCGTCTGCGCAACCGTGAGGCCTTTGTTCATCTCAAAAAATTGTGATGAGTTATTGTCCCAACCGAGAACCAATTTGTCATCATAGATAATGATCTGGCCCGCCGGCGTCCCGTCGGCAAATGGGTCAGTAAAGACCGGTCCACCGGCAAAACCAGTCGGCGCATTCACGATGAAGGGCTGCACATTATTGATACCGTTGTCTGCAATCGTGTTAGGTGTACCCGCAAGGTCCTGCTGATTAATAGTCCGCAATTGGTGACCGCCATTCGACAACGCCGGCTGAAAGGTCACCTGTACCTGGGCAGGATTCGATTGCCGGGCTGCACTCAAGACTCCAGAACCGTATGCAGCTGAGTCATAGCGGTAGTTCGTCGAAGTGTTGGCCGGAACACTCGCCACAGCTTCACTGAAAGTCAGCAAAAGCACGGTCGACCCAGCTGTTGCCGAAACCACAGTCACGCCGATGAGGCTCGGTGCAGTTGTGTCATTACCACACTGGAATGTCAGGTTTGTCGGTACCGCGACGCTGTTATTGTTGCTATCGCGTACATTCACAATCCTTATGACATATTGGCTTGCATCGCTGTCAAAAGCAGCTCCAAAATTCACACCGAACTTATTACCACCGTATGAAGTAACGCTGCTTGCTGTCTGATTGGTACCCGTAGCGCAAGGCTGGGCACTATCGACGCAGCCCTGTGGTGAATCCGTAGTCGTATTCGGTATTGAATAGTTTGCGGCATTGTCCGCCGCGTTTGCACCGCCACCCGTCAGCACACTCTGGTCATACTGTACGACCACGCGGCGCTGGGGTCCGTTCGCCGGGCATTCCGTAGCATTGTCAGCGGCAATAGTCACCGCCGGCCTTCCGTCACCGTTGAACGTCGCAGAGTTATTGGGTGAAGATACGTAACGGCCTGCAGGTGCTGCAACACCCTCGATCTTCGTGGCAAGAACTGTCGTCGTGTAGGCCTGGCCCTCGATCATCGGGTTGACTGTCAGCGTGTAGCTCGCAGAGTTATTGCCAGAACCCGCGGTAGAAACCGCTGACAGAACCGGCAGAGAAAGGTTTTGGTAGATCAGAGCGCATGCGGTCTGGTTTGCACACTCCGCAGTCGTCGCTTTCACCGACTCGTTAAACGTAATCGTCAGCGTCGTCGCAGATGCCGTCACAATGCTCGACACAACAGGATCAACTACACCGTTAAAATTCACGCTGTTCGCAGAAGAGTTCAGGTTGAAGTTCGCAAGGTCTTTCACATTCGTGTTGACCGTCAGCGTATAGGCCTGCCCGCCGGTCTGTGTGCCGGTTGTCAGGTGTACGATGTTCGTGTTCGTGCCATCACGCGTCGCCGCAGATACAGTTGGCGCTGTGCCGCCGGTAATCACGTAGTTGGTCGCGGTCTGCCCCTCTACCGTGTCTACAGGTTCGCTGAAGATCGCATCCAGGCTGGTCGCACCCAGGGAACGCGCACCAACCAGAATCGGGCGCGCGCTGTCGGCTTCAGTCACAGAACCTGTATTCACCTGCGCAATCGTCGTTGCAGTAAGATCCTGCAGCGCCGGGCTTGCAGTCGTTGTCAGGTCAGGTTTCGCATCGGTATCACAACCCACCTGCGTTGATACAGAACAGTCAAGTACGGTCTCATCAAAGCGGATGTAGATGACCGTATCATTCGCTGTATCCGTCGCGAATGTCACCGCAGAACCGTGGATCATCCGTACATTCGTATAGCCCGCAACAAGCCAGGCGCTCGTCACAGAACCAAGGGAATTCGCTGCGTAACCCGGGAAGGTAGAGTCATTCACCGGCTTGTTCAGCGTCACGCGGTAGGTGTCGATCTTGCCGTCATTATCCGTATCCAGTGTCTCTCCAGTCACAATCTGCAGCGGCCCCGGCGAATACGTCACGGCAGTACGTGTGACTGTCGTCGCCACATTGCCCGCACGGTCGGTGCAGTTAAATGCTACAGAGTAAATTGCTCCGTCTGCAAGGGTCGGGTTGTTCGTAATCGAACCGGTAAACGCTCCCGCATTCAGCTCCGCACCGGTAAGCGCCTGTGTATGCGTGCCCGCCGGCGAACCGCCGGAATCTGCACTACCACCGGTGCGCGTCCAGGTTATCGAACCCGACTGGCAGATCTCTGAATTACTGTAGTTAACAGCCGTGCTCGCAACTGAAGATGAACTGGTCGGGCTTGTGACCGTGATCACAGGCAGAGTCGTATCAAAAGTAACGTTCGTGCTTGATACCGCCGTCGCAGCATTGCCCGCAGCATCGGTACAGGTAAAAGCAACCGTATAGATAGCGCCCGAAACCAGCGCCGGCGCATTGGTCAACGCAATATTGGTCTTTGTACCTGCAGTCAGTTCGCTGCCCGCAAGGTTCGCCGTACGCGGACTGCCGGGATCGACCGTACCACCTGTCTGCGTCCAGGTTACACGGCTGCCACTGCCAGCGACGCAGTCCTCATTGATCGTGTAGCTCACATTCGCCGTGTTCACAAAAGCATTCGTTGCAGGGGCAACCGATGAAATAGTCGGCGCGGTATTATCCACTGTCAGCGTCGCCGTTGATTCTGATGAAATATTACCCGCAAGGTCCAGTACAAAGAGTTTGTAGCTGCCAGCCGTCGCAGGCGCCAGAATCGACGTCGCTGTGCCAGAGGCTGCCTCTGTCATCGTAGCACCGGCCGTGAAAGTCGTTGTGCCCGATGGCGCAAACCAGACGCGGTTAGACGCTGTCCCGGAGCTCACAATAGTAACAGAACCGCCGCCGGTACGGCTTGACGACGCAGCATAAACAGTATCCTGGTTCGTCGGTGCAGTGGTATCCACCGTGATCGAAAGACCCGTTGAATCGGAGCTCGTATTATTGGCAGCATCGGTTGCGGTTGCAACGATCGAATTGACACCCTCTGAAAGTGTAATGTCACCCGACCAGACGCCTGAACCGTTCGCTGTTACTGTCTGCAGCAGAGTGCCTGAACTGTTTGTTAAATAAATCCGTATGGTCGCGTTCGCTTCTGACGTACCATCGATGGTCAGCGCAGTCGTGTTGCGCGTGATGTTGTCGCTGTTCGATGTACCCGTATCGTCGGCATCTGCAAGGTTCAGGGCTGCCGGCGCTGAAGGAGTACCAGTATCGATCGTTATCGACAAGGCCGATGACGCAGGGCTCGCATTGCCGGCAGGGTCAGTCTGTACCGCGGTGATACTGCGGCTGCCAGCGGCAAGTGCACCGGCTGTCAGGGTAACCGTGCTGCTGGCACAGGTCGCAGACGTACCCGTCGCTACTGCATCAGAATAGAGCTGAACCACAGAACCCGTTACGCACGAAATATCAAAAGTCGGCGTGGTATCGTTCGTGATATTGTCGGTCGAAGACGAACCCGTATCGCTTGCAGCCTGAAGGTCAGGTGCACCTGGTGCAGCATCGGCCGTCGTATCGATCGTAATCGACAAAGCAGATGATGCAGGGCTTGCGTTACCCGCAGGGTCGGTCTGTACCGCGGTAATACTGCGGCTGCCAGCCGAAAGAGCTCCCGCTGTCAGGGTGACTGTCGAACCCGCGCAGGTCGCAGACGTACCCGTCGCCACTGCATCAGAATACAACTGAACCACTGAACCCGTTACGCACGAAATATCGAAAGTCGGGGTCGTATCGTTCGTAATATTGTCGCTGTTCGATGACCCCGTGTCTGATGCTGCCTGAAGATCGGGAGTACCCGTTGCGGCATCGGCTGTCGTATCAAGAGTAATAACAAGAGCTCCCGATGCCGGGCTCGCATTGCCGGCCGGGTCGGTCTGCACTGCCGTAATACTGCGGCTGCCAGCTGCAAGAGTGCCGGCTGTCAGGCTCACTGTACCTGCAGTACAGGTACCAGAAGTACCCGTCGCCACCGCATCGGAATAGAGCTGAACTGTCGTGCCGGTCACGCACGAAATATCAAAGGTCGGAGTGGTATCATTCGTGATGTTGTCGGTCGATGAAGAACCCAGGTCTGAAGCCGCCGCAAGGTCTGGTGTACCCGTCGCTGCAGGTGCAGTCGTATCGACCGTAATCGAAAGTGCGGCTGAATCAGCGCTCGTGTTATTCGCCGCATCGCGCGCGGTCGCAACAATGGAGTTGACTCCCGCTGAAAGAGTAATGTCACCCGACCAGTTGCCAGAACCGTCGGCGGTTACTGTCTGCAATAGTGTGCCGGCGCTGCTCGTCAGGTAGATGCGAACCGTTGAATTCGCCTCTGCTGTACCCGAAATCGTCAGGTTGGCTGTCTGCGATGTGATGTTGTCCGAATTCGATGAACCCGTATCATCAGCGGCAGCAAGATCAAGCGATGCGGGTGCAGAAGGTGCAAACCGGTCTGGAAAAGTCAGCGTGCCGGTATTCACCGTCGTCGGCGTAACTCCGCTCGTGGCACTGTAGATCGCATTCGAAGCAGCGCTCACCTGTATCGTCTCTACCCCACTCGTCGCATTCGTATTCGTAATCTGCAGGCGCATAGAAGTTGCACCTGCGGCAGGCGCAGCACCCGGGCAGCTTGTGCTCGCGGTATCGGTCACGCAGCTTACCACTGCGGCTGTAGAATTACCACCAGCATTCTGTGTAAAAGCCACAGTAAAGTCGCCGGCCACAACTGCGCCCGACGCAGGGCTGCCGTTCGTGTAGACGCCTTCACTCCACGTAATCTCTATATAACCGGTCGTACCACCCGAAACCGGCGCAACCGGTGTATAGGTCGGTGTACCCGTGATACTCGCAACACCGATCGCTGAAAGTGTCTTTGCTCCCGTATTGACCGAAGCAGCATTGCCTGCTGCATCTACCACTGCATTCGCAACTGAAGTTACCGTTACTGTCTCTGTGCCCGAAACCGTGCCCGTGATCGAAATGGTCAGAACCACTGTGCCCGAAGGGGCGGTGTGCGTAATACCCGTAATCGATGCACCCGTCGCCGTACCACCATTTGCCGCGAAGGCTATCGCAAAGTCAGTCGTCGCCAGGTTACCACCTGTTGAATTATAAACATTCTCTGAAAGCGTCAGCGTCAGCGTGGTGTTACCCGTCAGCGGGCTTGTGCTCAATGTCGGTGCTGTCGTATCAATCGTCAGGTTCAATGCCGGCGATGCCGAAGACTCATTGCCTGCGGTATCACCCACCTTGTACGTGATCGTGTGCGCACCAGCAGAGAGACCACTGCCAGCTGCAGCGTAAGTCTGCTGGTCTGCAGGTGCACCTGCCATCGTCGTATCACCCGGGGTCAGCGTCCACGTCCAGTTACCTGAACCATCGACCAGGGCAGCACCGATCAGCGTTGCACCGTCATAGATATAGACATAGTCACCTGCAGTCAGGCCAGAACCTGAAAGTGTCGGGGTCGTATCGCTCGTGATGTTATCGGTCGTCGAAATGCCCGTGTCAGAACCCGTAGCAAGATCAGCAGCAGTTGCCGGGTTACCAGGCGCTGTCGCATCATAATTTACCGTCAGGGGCGTCGAAAGGTCACTCACCAGGCCCGTCGGCCCTACGGTTGCAACAGTAAAAACGTTGTTACCATTCGTTACCGTGCTGCCCGCACTCGTCAGGGTGATCGTATAGTTTCCGCTGCTATTTGAAATCGCGGTACCAACAAGAACTCCGTCGTCATAAAGATAGACTGTCGTATTCGCTGCAACAGTACCGGTGAAAACAAGCCCCGGTGTCGGGAAAACAGAAGGGTTCGTAATATTGTCTGAATTCGAAACACCCAAATCTGAACTGTCGCCCAGGTTGGTCACCGCAGGCGCGGTCGCTGAACCATTGAACGTGGCAGAGGCAGGTGTACCCAGTGCAACACCCGAAACGTCTGTCAGTCCCGTTGTTCCTGTGACGGTATAGCTGTTCGATGAACCATAAGCACCCGGTGAAATTGTCAGGCGCACCTTCGTCGCATCAGCCTGCAGCACTGCTGCAGAAACCGTGTTACCGCCTGAAACCGTATAGTGCGCGGTATTCTGCGCCGCGGCCAGAGCCATCTGTTCGCTGAACGAAAGCTCCACAGTTGTCGAATTGATCAGAACTGCCTGGTAAAGCGTCGGTGCAGTCACCGATGAACCGATACCCCCGAATGTTACAGTAGTCGATGCCATAGTATTTGGCGTCAATGCAGTGTCCTGAATGTTAGAAATAGTAAGAGAATATTGCTGCGAAGCAGTACCCGGCGCATTTAGCGTGAGAGTACAATATGTGGCCGTGCAAGTCACGCTTTGCACACCTCCGGTCAGTGAAGGCGAAAAGCTGTAGTTCGCAGCATTATTTCCTGAATTCGCATCGCCCAGATTACGTACCTGCTCGCTGAAATACACCCGAATCTCGGTATTGGACAGAGCTACGACCGAACCTACGGTGGGCGCAATTTCATCCAATGTCCCTGTTCCCTTATAGCTAAATGTAGCAGTATTGTTGGTACCAGCTATCGCATTACCGGCAAGATCTGATACATTACCTGCGCCGACAGTCACAGTACAACTGCCGTCCGCCACGGCACCTGCGGCAAGTACCAGCTGCACGACACCGGCCTGAATCTGTGTAGCGCTGTTGATCGTCAGAGCATTGCAGGCACCGGAAAGAGCGAAGTCACCCGTAGCAATCGTCGAATTGTTCAGAGGCTCGTTGAAGTTAACAATCAGCGTCGTCGGTGAAGGCGATGAACCACCAGTCACCTGCGGTGCAGTCGTCGCCGAAGGACCCGTAAACGTGCCACCATTCGGTACCGTACCCAGTGTGCCGTTGCCCGTCGAATCAACGCTGCCCGTCGGGTTGTTGACACTCAGGGTATAAGAAGTGCCCGATGTCAGAGTCGGGTTGATCGTCAGCTGTACATAGCGCGATGGATCGGTGCCAGCAGGATAAAGTGCTGCACCGGTGATAGTAGCACCCGAAATCGAATAGTCCCCTGCCCCAACAGATGCTGCATTGCCAACAGGCTCTGACCACTCTACCAGAACCGTGCCATTATCAACAGGATAAATCGCCACAATATAAGGCTTACCGTCGCCCGTAAAAGTCGTCGTTGAAGATGGCAGGTTATTGCCCGCAACATCCTGGATGCCAGAGACCGTCGCCGAATAATTCTGCGTCGTCTGGTCGGTTGATGTAGTCACATCGCAGTATGTATAGTTGCCTGCACCCGTGTAGCAGGTCACACCTGTCACCGTCAGCGAAGGCGAAAAAGAAAAATCACCCGTGCCCACGGTCGAATCGTTGATCGGTTCAGTAAAAGTCACACGCACCGTGTTCGAATTCGTCGCCTGAACAGAGGCAACCGCCGGTGCGGTCGTATCCGTCGCTGCTGAATAACTAAAAATTGCCGACTGCGTCGCTGCGGTCAGTGCCACACCAGCAGAAGAAGTAATCGCTGTGTTCACGCTTAACGTACACGTGCCCGCCGTGCCGGTAGTCAAAGGTGCAAGAAGAACCTGGGTACCGCTCACCACAGTCACAGTCGTACCGGCATTTGTTGCCAGTGCACCACAACCTGCAAACGTATAGTTTGTCCGCGTCGTCAGAGCGGCATTGTTGGTCATCGCCTGGTCAAACGTCACCAGCACTGATGTCGGTGAACCTGAAAGGGCGCTCACAACACGTGGCGTGCTTGCATTGTAAACAAATGCCTGTGAAGCAATCGTCGCCGTATTCGCATTACCCCAGATATCGCGCACGGCTGTTGTCGCACAGAGGTAATACGTCGTGCCCGACGTCATCGCCGCAGAAGTCAGTGTCACCTTTGCGAAGTTCACTGAATCGCGCACTGCGCCCGTCACGTTCACATTGCCCGCAGAACAGCCGCTATTGGTATAAATATCAAAGTTCGTGGCGGTCTCTGAACTCGCCTTCTCTACTGCCTCTGTAAAATAAACCTCTACGCTCGTTGAAGACAAGGCAGACACCGAACCAAATGATGGACCAGTCTGGTCCGCGTTCGTCGGCGCCGTAAACGTAGCAGAGTTGGAGCTCCCCAATGACGAACTATCGACACCCACGATGCCCGATGCCGTTACCGTGTACGTTGTACCACCCGTCTGCGGGATAGTATCCACAAAAACCACCCGTGAGTTGATCGGGTCCCGCGATGCAGCAAGGATATTCAGAAGGTTGCCATTAGAATCAGTAATACGGTAGTTGCTCACCAGCTGGCCCGATGCCAGAGACACCGGCTTATTAAACGTCAGCATCACCCGCGTGTTCGTCAAAGGAGTCGCCGTCAGAAGCGAAACGTTCACCGAAGAATTGCCCTGCGACCCGAAAACAAGGTCGAAAGGCTGGAAAAACGTGTTATAAGTTCGACCAGAGCAGTTCGCAGCGAAAAGGCTTAGGGCCAAAAGGCCTCCGCGAATCATCGTGCTCTGCATAAACAATTTGGTCATAATTCTCCCGGGCGTACTCTGACGTACTCTATATTCAACGACAGATTCGAGAATTATACGACAGGAAAATATGAATGGCCACACCACGCCACAGGATCATTATCCTATCGCGTGTTGCCTTTTCAGGAGTATGTAAGATGTGGTTTAGGCTCTTCTGTGGCCAGAAGAGCCCTGTCTAGAAACTAGAGCAAACCTTTCAGCAATCCCATACCGGT
Organism: Turneriella sp.; assembly: GCA_046346875.1. Classification (GTDB taxonomy): domain Bacteria; phylum Spirochaetota; class Leptospiria; order Turneriellales; family Turneriellaceae; genus Turneriella. The sequence goes on from JAXMHG010000003.1 coordinate 416,952, forward strand.
CTGCAAGAGACTGCCGCCCTCTGGTGCCTTCCCTTCGGGTGTAAGCTTGTTGATCAGTACTGGTAGCAATGTCACGAGTATTGCCGGCAGTTTCTCTTTCGAGATGCCGACACTTTCAGCGATGTTGCCAATCGTCTCGCTACCCAGTGCCTTCTTGATCGCGCTGGCGCTGGTCGGCATATTATCGCCGTTAGAGATCCACGACTCAAGCACATCACCCTGCCCGTTTTCTTTCATCGCATTCATAATCGAATCGAGCGTCGCGTTCGAGCCCGAATTCGACAGCAGGTCTTTCGCCACGCCGAGCAGCTCCCCTGGTGAATTCTCACCACCCGCCAAGCTTCCCACCAAATCATTTAAGTTCATATTGTTTTCCTTGTGTTCTATTTAGTTCTGATCATTCGCCGTACGATAGATCTTCATCGCGTTCGAACCGTCGCGCGTGATAATGATTAACCAGTCTTTACCAGCGTCATTCACTGTCACGTGGCTAAATACCTTCTGGTTAGTACCACCACCACCTGACTCAATACCTGGCAGGTTCACGATTTGAAACTGCGTCTCTGCCGGTTTGTTACCCGACACCATGCAGCTCGCAGAGCCGGTGCACGTGGCGGAGTTAAAGTCGACACGCCAAACGTTCGCCCCGTCGGTCGCATTGTCCCAACCAACATATAGCCAGTTGCCGACAAATTCCAGCAATGTAATATGCGTGTTGCGCGTACACTTGTTGGGCGCTGTGCCGCAGGAGCCAGTGTTCGATGCCATGTTGGTTTTACCGGTCGAACCGTACTCGGCAACCAGCTGCCAGGCCGCCGCACACGAAGCCGCGCTACCGCAGTTTGCTGGCATCATCCAGAGTTGTGGCACCTCGTAGCCTTTAGGACATACCTGCCGTTCTGTGCGAAAGTCAAAGCCCCCCGCGCCGTTCTTTCCATTACGATTCAGGTTCGTGGTACTACAAGCGTTACGCAACATGTAAAGATCACCATTCGGTGCAGTACGCATATACGGAATCGCCTTAAGTCCAGGCACGAACAAGTTATACGGGAGCACACAATCCATCTCGATCCAACCGGTTGCACAGTTGCCAGAACCCGTTACAGCTGAATTCTGCGGTAGTGGAATCGAAATGTAACTGTTCCACTTGGTCAAACTATCGGGAGTAATATCCTCGTAATACTCAACACAACCTGTAGTGGCCGAAGAACAGTTTAACGGAAGCGAAGCTGTGGTCGACCGGGACAAGATGGTCCGAACGATACCTCCGTCCGTCGTCGTTGTCCGCGCAGAGCCTAAAGATCCGCCATAATAGCCGCCATTCGCGATATACAATTGCGAAGCATTGGCTCCTGCACCATCGTTGTCATGTTCATACATAGCCGTCATCGCATTCAATACATTTGTAGTCGTATCACCTGCCTCCCCGGGACCTGAATAGCCACTGGCGCCAACAAGCGAACCGTTCTGTCGCAGCGATCCAGTTGTTGCAGCTTGTGCACCAATTCGTGTCAATCTACTCATGTTGGGAAAACCGACATATCCTAAATAAGCCGTTCCGTCCGCACAACCGGCAGGATTTACGCACACCCTGCCACCTCGGCCGCCCCCACCCTGCTCAGCTCCAAAATTCACAAAAGCCTGGTCTTTGAAGACAATAACATTCAGTGAACGATATGCAAATCCACCCCCCGTATCGCCTGAATAAGCCTCATCAAATGTAAAAGTCGTCGTTGTGCTCGACTTATCAGACGTGTGGAACAGCGATCTATAATAACCCTGAGTATTCAGAGCTCCAATGTACATCCGCTCTGTACCACCAGCACCTGTGCAGGCACTTCCTGTCATTTTCGGCGTTGATGATCCACCCACGCATGCTGCGAATATCGTATCTACGCCATTGATCGTGTTAGAGGTTGTGCAAGCTGTGGGATATGTAAACGGATTACAGCCGCTCCATTTGGTGGCATAACCATTAAAACTGGCGTTAGGGGCCCCGAAGGTCCCGTCGGCATCGAGCGTAATAGTTTGTGCCGTGGTCAGTCCATAATTCATCTCAAATAGCTTAGTCGATGCCGTATCGGCACCAAGATAAAGCTTCTGGTCGTATATCACGATAGTTCCCGCCGTCGTTCCATCGCCAAACGGGTCCGTGAACACAGGCCCGCCTGTAAACCCGGTAGGGGCGTTGACGATGACCGGCTGAACGTTGTTGATACCGTTATCGAGAATCGCATTGGTCTGCAAATCCTGCACATTCTGCACCCGAATCTGGTGGCCTCCGTTCGAGAGCGCAGGCACAAAAGTCAACTGCACTTGTGCAGTATTGGTCTGCCGCGCAGCTGTACTCACACCCGTACCGTAAGCCTGCGCGTCATACTTGTAATTACCGGCTACGTTAGCAGTGACGTTATCCACCGACTCGCTGAACGTGAGCAAAATAACTGTTGAACCTGCATTCGCTGCTACCACACTCGCGGCGATCAGGCTCGGTGGGGTTGTGTCCGTACCGCAACGGAAAGACATCGTACCGGGCAAAGCAATCGTATTGCCGTTTGCATCCTGAACCCCTGTCACCGTCAGCTGGTACTGGCTGGTATCAGTGTCAAATGACTGAGTAAAATCCACCGCATACTTGTTGCCGCCCATACTTGTGACAACTGAAGCTCCGTTCGAGTTTGGTGCCCCTGTACCGCTGGCACAGTCAGTACCCGTAATGCAGCCAGTAATTTTGTAGTTTGTCACAGTAGTAGCACTTGCTCCCACCGTCTGATCATATTGAACCACTACACGCGTCGCAGCGGGTGCAGAAGGGGGGATGTTCGTCGGTGTCGGGCACTGTGTTTGTGTATCGGGGCTGATGTTGGCCGCGGGCCTTCCATCACCGTTAAACGTCGCAGAGTTATTGGTGTTCAGCATCTTGAATCCGGTCGCAACAGAGGTCACCGTGTTCTGCAGCACAGTCGTCGTGTATGACTGTCCCTCAATCATCGGGTTTACGGTCAGGTTGAACTGTGTGCTGTTCGTACCAGGTGTCGGGTGTGCTGAAGCCGCAAGTACAGGCAGTGCAAGGTTTTCATAGATCAGCGCACACGCTGTCTGATTGGCACATTCAGTGCTCGCAACAGTTACGGCTTCGTTAAAGGTGATGCGTATGTTGGTCGCAGAAGTTGTGACAATACTCACCACCACCGGGTTCACCAACCCGTTAAAAGCGGCAGTATTTGCCGAAGAATTCGTCAGGTTGTTGGCAAGATCGCGCACGGCTGTGTTGACCGTCAGGGTATACGCAGAACCACCGGTCTGTGCACTTGTCGTCAGGCGCACAACGTTCGTGTTAACGGTGTCCCGGGCTGCGGCTGAAACGGTCAGCCCACCACTGCCGGTAATTGTATAGTTGCCCGCAGTATTGGCGGTCGCAGTATCGACACTTTCGCTAAAGGTCACATCCACACTCGTGGCGCCCAGTGACAGCGCCTTGACGACCACAGGACGCGCAGCATCAGCTTCGGTTACGGCAGCAGTATTCGCCTGCGCCATCACCGTGCCACCGATATCTGTAAGGCCAGGGCTTGCTGTTGTTGTCAGGTCTGGCTTTGCATCTGTATCGCAGCCCACCTGTGATGCGGCATCACAGGCAAGGACTCCCTCATCAAAGCGAAGGTACAGAACATTGTCATTCAGCGTATCTGTTGCAAAGGTCACTGCAGTGCCATGGACAAGCCGGACGTTTGTATAACCAGCAACCAGCCAATTCGTGGTAACAGTGCCCAGGCTATTGCTGGCGAATCCCGGAAAGTTGGAGTCGGTCACGTTTTCGCTGAAGGTCAGACGATAAGTATCGATCTTGCCGTCGTTGTCCGCGTCGAGTGTATCTGCGGCTGTGATCGTCGGTGCAGTATTATCCACTGTCAGCGTCTCCGTTGATTCTGAAGAAATATTACCGGCTGCATCCAGTACAAAGAGTTTGTAGCTGCCAGCCGTCGCAGGCGCCAGAATCGACGTCGCTGTGCCAGAGGCTGCCTCTGTCATCGTAGCACCGGCCGTGAAAGTCGTTGTGCCCGATGGCGCAAACCAGACGCGGTTAGACGCTGTCCCGGAGCTCACAATAGTAACAGAACCGCCGCCGGTACGGCTTGACGACGCAGCATAAACAGTATCCTGGTTCGTCGGTGCAGTGGTATCCACCGTGATCGAAAGACCCGTTGAATCGGAGCTCGTATTATTGGCAGCATCGGTTGCGGTTGCAACGATCGAATTGACACCCTCTGAAAGTGTAATGTCACCCGACCAGACGCCTGAACCGTTCGCTGTTACTGTCTGCAACAGAGTGCCTGAACTGTTTGTTAAATAAATCCGTATGGTCGCGTTCGCTTCGACGCGTACCATCGATGGTCAACGCAGTCGTGTTGCGTGATGTTGTCGCTGTTCGATGTACCCGTATCGTCGGCATCTGCAAGGTTCAGGGCTGCCGGCGCTGAAGGAGTACCAGTATCGATCGTTATCGACAAGGCCGATGACGCAGGGCTCGCATTGCCGGCAGGTCAGTCTGTACCGCGGTGATACTGCGGCTGCCAGCGGCAAGTGCACCGGCTGTCAGGGTAACCGTGCTGCTGGCACAGGTCGCGAACGTACCCGTCGCTACTGCATCAGAATAGAGCTGAACCACAGAACCCGTTACGCACGAAATATCAAAAGTCGGCGTGGTATCGTTCGTGATATTGTCAGTCGAAGACGAACCCGTATCGCTTGCAGCCTGAAGGTCAGGTGCACCTGGTGCAGCATCGGCCGTCGTATCGATCGTAATCGACAAAGCAGATGATGCAGGGCTTGCCGTTGCCGCAGGGTCGGTCTGTACCGCGGTAATACTGCGGCTGCCAGCCGAAGAGCTCCGCTGTCAGGAGTGACTGTCGAGCCCGCGCAGGTCGCAGACGTACCCGTCGCCACTGCATCAGAATACAACTGAACCACTGAACCCGTACCGCACGATATCGAAAGTCGGGGTCGTATCGTTCGTAATATTGTCGCTGTTCGATGACCCCGTGTCTGATGCTGCCTGAAGATCGGGAGTACCCGTTGCGGCATCGGCTGTCGTATCAAGAGTAATAACAAGAGCTCCCGATGCCGGGCTCGCATTACCGGCCGGGTCGGTCTGCACTGCCCATGGCTCTGCGGCTGCCAGCTGCAAGAGTGCCGGCTGTCAGGCTCGCCTTACCAGTACAGGTACCAGAAGTACCCGTCGCCACCGCATCGGAATAGAGCTGAACTGTCGTGCCGGTCACGCACGAAATATCAAAGGTCGGGTATCATTCGTGATGTTGTCGGTCGATGAAGAACCGGGTCTGGAAGCCGCCGCAAGGTCTGGTGTACCCATCCTGCAGGTGCAGTCGTATCGACCGTAATCGAAAGTGCGGCTGAATCAGCGCAGCTCGTGTTATTCGCCGCATCGCGCGCGGTCGCAACAATGGAGTTGACTCCCGCTGAAAGAGTAATGTCACCCGACCAGTTGCCAGAACCGTCGTAGGACACTGTCTGCAATAGTGTATGGCTACCGTCAGGTAGTGCGAACCGTTGAATTCGCCTCTGCTGTACGAAATCGTCAGGTTAGTTGTCTGTAGAGTGATGTTGTCGAATTCGATGAACCCGTATCATCAGCGGCAGCAAGATCAAGCGATGCGGGGCAGAAGGTACCAGGCCGGTCTGGAAAAGTCAGCGTGCCGGTATTCACCGTCGTCGGCGTAACTCCGCTCGTGGCACTGTAGATCGCATTCGAAACGCGCTCACCTGTATCGTCTCTACCCCACTCGTCGCATTCGTATTCGTAATCTGCAGGCGCATAGAAGTTGCACCTGCGGCAGGCGCAACACCGGGCAGCTTGTGCTCGCGGTATCAATGCAGCTTACCACTGCGGCTGTAGAATTACCACCAGCATTCTGTGTAAAAGCCACAGTAAAGTCGCCGGCCACAGCTGCGCCCGACGCAGGGCGCCCGTTCGTAGACGCGCCTTCACTCCGCATGTCTCGCCAGCCGGTCGTACCACCCGAAACCGGCGCAACCGGTGTATAGGTCGGTGTACCCGTGATACTCGCAACACCGATCGCTGAAAGTGTCTTTGCTCCCGTATTGACCGAAGCAGCATTGCCTGCTGCATCTACCACTGCATTCGCAACTGAAGTTACCGTTACTGTCTCTGTGCCCGAAACCGTGCCCGTGATCGAAATGGTCAGAACCACTGTGCCCGAAGGGGCGGTGTGCGTAATACCCGTAATCGATGCACCCGTCGCCGTACCACCATTTGCCGCGAAGGCTATCGCGAAGTCTGTCGTCGCCAGGTTACCACCTGTTGAATTATAAACATTCTCTGAAAGCGTCAGAGTCAGGGTCGTATTACCCGTCAGCGGGCTTGTGCTCAATGTCGGTGCTGTCGTATCAATCGTCAGGTTCAATGCCGGCGATGCCGAAGACTCATTGCCTGCGGTATCGCCCACCTTGTACGTGATCGTGTGCGCACCAGAAGTCAGGCCACTGCCCGCAGCCGCATAGGTCAGCTGGTCAGCTGGGGCACCCGACATCGTCGTATCACCCGGGGTCAGCGTCCACGTCCAGTTACCCGAACCGTCAACCAGCGCTGCGCCGATCAGCGTCGCACCGTCATAGATATAGACATAGTCGCCCGCAGTCAGGCCAGAACCCGAAAGTGTCGGTGTCGTATCGCTGGTAATATTGTCGATTGTCGAAAAGCCTGTGTCTGAACCCGCAGCAAGATCGGCAGCAGTTGCCGGGTTGCCAGGCGCTGTCGCATCATAATTTACCGTCAGGGGCGTCGAAAGGTCACTCACCAGGCCCGTGGCCTACGGTTGCAACAGTAAAAACGTTGTTACCATTCGTTACCGTGCTGCCCGCACTCGTCAGGGTGATCGTATAGTTTCCGCTGCTATTTGAAATCGCGGTACCAACAAGAACTCCGTCGTCATAAAGATAGACTGTCGTATTCGCTGCAACAGTACCGGTGAAAACAAGCCCCGGTGTCGGGAAAACAGAAGGGTTCGTAATCTATTGTCTGAATTCGAAACACCCAAATCTGAACTGTCGCCCAGGTTACGTTACCGCAGGCGCGGTCGCTGAACCATTGAACGTGGCGAGGCAGGTGTACCCAGTGCAACACCCGAAACGTCTGTCAGTCCCGTTGTTCCTGTGACGGTATAGCTGTTCGATGAACCATAAGCACCCAGGTAGCGAAATTGTCAGGCGCACCTTCGTCACTCAGCCTGCAGCACTGCTGCAGAAACCGTGTTACCGCCTGAAACCGTATAGTGCGCGGTATTCTGCGCCGCAGCCGAAGCCATCTGTTCGCTGAACGAAAACACGGTTGTCAGTTCGATCAGAATTTCACCTGGTAAAGCGTCGGTGCAGTCGCGATGAACCGATACCCCCGAATGTTACAGTAGTCGATGCCATAGTATTTGGCGTCAATGCAGTGTCCTGAATGTTAAAAATAGTAAGAGAATATTGCTGCGAAGCAGTACCGGCACATTTAGCGTAGAGTACAATATGTGGCCGTGCAAGTCACGCTTTGCACACCTCCGGTCGGTAAAGGCGAAAAGCTGTAGTTCGCAGCATTATTTCCTGAATTCGCATCGCCCAGATTACGTACCTGCTCGCTGAAATACACCCGAATCTCGGTATTGGACAGAGCTACGACCGAACCTACGGTGGGCGCAATTTCATCCAATGTCCCTGTTCCTTATAGCTAAATGTAGCAGTATTGTTGGTACCAGCTATCGCATTACCGGCAAGATCTGATACATTACCTGCGCCGACAGTCACAGTACAACTGCCGTCCGCCGGCACCTGCGGCAGTACCAGCTGCACGATACCGTGACCTGAATCTGTGCTGACGCTGTTGATCGTCAGAGCGTTGCAGGCACGGAAAGGCGAAGTCACCGTAACGTCGTCCAGTTGTTCCAGAGGCTCGTTGAAGTTAACAATCAGCGTCGTCGGTGAAGGCGATGAACCACCAGTCACCTGCGGTGCAGTCGTCGCCGAAGGACCCGTAAACGTGCCTTTCATTCGGTACCGTACCCAGTGTGCCGTTGCCCGTCGAATCAACGCTGCCCGTCGGGTTGTTGACACTCAGGGTATAAGAAGTGCCCGATGTCAGGGGGAGTCGGGTTGATCGTCAGCTGTACATAGCGCGATGGATCGGTGCCAGCAGGATAAAGTGCTGCACCGGTGATAGTAACACCCGAAATCAGATAGTCCCTGCCCCAACAGATGCTGCATTGCCAACAGGCTCCTGGCCACTCTACCAGAACCGTGCCATTATCAACAGGATAAATCGCCACAATATAAGGCTTACCGTCGCCCGTAAAAGTCGTCGTTGAAGATGGCAGGTTGTGCCCACAACATCCTGGATGCCAGAGACCGTCGCCGAATAATTCTGCGTCTGGTCGGTTGATGTAGTCATCGCGGTATGTATAGTTGCCTGCACCCGTGTAGCAGGTCACACCTGTCACCGTCAGCGAAGGCGAAGAAAATCACCCGTGCCCACGGTCGGAATCGTTGATCGGTTCGGTAAAGTCACACGCACCGTGTTCGAATTCATCGCCCTGAACAGAGGCAACCGCCAGTGCAGTCGTATCCGTCGCTGCTGAATAACTAAAAATTGCCGTTGCGTCGCTGCGGTCAGTGCCACACCAGCAGAAGAAGTAATCGCTGTGTTCACGCTTAACATTACACGTGCCCGCCGTGCCGGTAGTCAGGAATGCAAGAAGAACCTGGGTACCGCTCACCACAGTCACAGTCGTACCGGCATTTGTTGCCAGTGCACCGGCGCCCTGCAAACGTATAGTTTGTCCGCGTCGTCAGAGCGGCATTGTTGGTCATCGCACGGTCAAACGTCACCAGCACTGATGTCGGTGAACCTGAAAGAGGCGCTCACAACACGTGGCGTGCTTACGTATAAGCAAATGCCTGTGAAGCAATCGTCACCATGACCGCATTACCCCAGATATCGCGCACGGCTGTTGTCGCACAGGAGTAATACGTCGTGCCCGACGTCATCGCCGCAGAAGTCGGTATGTGTACCTTTGCCGAAGTTCACTGAATCGCGCACTGCGCCCGTCACGTTCACATTGCCCGCAGAACAGCCGCTATTGGTATAAATATCAAAGTTCGTGGCGGTCTCACGAACTCGCCTTCTCTACTGCCTCTGTAAAATAAACCTCTACGCTCGTAGAAGACAAGGCAGACACCGAACCAAATGATGGATTGATCTGGTCAGCATTGGCTGATGCCGTAAACGTCGCAGAGTTGGAGCTCCCCAATGATGAACCATCGACACCCACGATATTCGACGCCGTTACCGTATAAGTGCCGCCTGCTGTCTGCGGGATCGTATCAACAAACACCACCCGTGAGTTGTTCGGGCCAGCGCGATGCAACAAGGATATTCAGAAGGTTGCCGTTAGAATCAGTAATACGGTAGTTGCTCACCAGCTGGCCCGATGACGAAACAGGCTTATTAAACGTCAGCATCACCCGCGTGTTCGTCAAAGGAGTCGCCGTCAGAAGCGAAACGTTCACCGAAGAATTGCCCTGTGACCCGAAAACAAGGTCGAAAGGCTGGAAGAAGGTGTTATAAGTTCGACCAGAGCAGTTCGCAGCGAAAAGGCTTAAGGCTAAAAGGCCTCCGCGAGCGAAAGTTGTTATTGCCGGTGAAGTTTTGCGCATACGTATCCCTGTGTACCCTATCGGGTTCTGACGTACTCTACCGTACTCTTTACGACAAAAAATCAGCGCAAGAGGGGGAAAAGGAAGTGTGTTCTGCCAGCTGTATGCAGCGGGGCGCGGAAATACCCGCGCCACTGACTGAGACTGATTATGTCACTGGGGAGCAGGAGCCCCGCCCGTTAACCTCATTCGACCAGTATCATCACCTCTACCCGGCGGTTCTTCTTGGCGCCAGCATCGGTCTTACCGTCAGCGATCGGTTTTGAACCACCGTAACCTTTCGATGTCAGGCGACCGTTGTCGATGCCTTTTTTCACGAGGTATTTGACCACGGTATCTGCCCGGCGTTCAGAGAGCTTGATAGTCGCCGGGTCGTCGTCACCGCGGGCCGCAGTGTGACCTCCAATCTCAATACGAATCTCAGGGTTTTTCTTCAGGAACTCGACCAGTTCGAGCAGCGCTTTTTCGGGAGCCTTGCCTGTCACGAGCTGGTCAGAATCAGGCTTGAAGTTAACTCCCTCAAGACTGTAGGTCAGAGGAGCGAGAATAAAGTCGCGGTCTTGCGTCTTCTTGTCATTCGTGGTCAAAGGCAGCTCTGCGTTCGCGTTAGCGTAGCCATCTTTGTGAACCTCAATCGCATAATCAGGACCCGGCTCAATTTCCATCGCGTACTGGCCCTTCTCGTTGGTGTCGACCTGTTTGACGACTGCAGTACTACCTTTCGCACGCAGCTTCAGCGTCGCATTCTGAATCGGACTGCCGTCAGGATTCTTGACCGTTCCTTTGAGATTCAGGACCACGCTTTTCGCTCCGAGGTACTGAATCGGAATCATTTTTGGGTCAGGCGGAGTTACCCCGTAATGCCAGGCGGCACCGACATTGAACATGAAGTACTGACCGGTAATATCCTGTGAATGCATCAGGTAACCGCCGTCGAAACTGAAGGCGACCGGCCACTTGTCGGGACGCACCTCGACACCGATAGCGCTGGCGAAACCATGCCCGATGTAACTGCCAGAGCGACTACTCTCTGCACCTGCTGCGAGCAATGAGATATATTCAGGTTTTACCTGCGTGCTGACCGAGCTGAAGATGATACCATCGGCGAGGCGAACAAAAGGCGAAATAGTCATGCCCCAGCCTTTGGGTCTGAGATCCCAGAAGAGCGTCAATTGCGCCAAGACGGGAATCAGTGTAATTTGCCCTTCACTGACCGCCTGGCCGTTCTGGAACAGATCCTGCGTAAAGCGATGAAAACCCGCATTGATACCACCGCGCAGCCGCAAGCTGTATTTTTTAAGGGGCAGAAACTTGAGTTCAGGTACCGCGACAGAATTTTCCACCGTCACGCCTATAACTCCAAACTTCAGCAGACTAATGTCTCCGGTCGGCAGAAGCGGCGAATAATAGAGACCCAGCCGCGGATCGAGTTTGCTCCATTTATGAAAGAGGTTATGGTGCGGATACAGAGTCGAACGCGTGCCGCCCATATCCACAGTCTGCATCGTATCCATCGAAAGATCTTTTGCAAAGGGACGTACCCCGAGCACGGGAGCTTCGCCCTTTTCTGCGATCGGGTCGGCAGAAAAATCAAAACCGCGCACTGCATTGCCGGTCTCATCGTAGAACGGCAGCTGTTTTTTCTCGCCACCGGCCGACATGGTCAAAAGGGCTGTATCATAACGCTTCTTGATGTCTGTGGGGGCAAGCGTTAGCGAGCGCGTCACGAATGGTTTGCCGATGAAACGGCAGTGACCCGTTTCCATTTTGGTCGGGTTGCCAAACTTGTTTTTCGGCATGTATTTCGGCCATTCTTTTGCCTCGCAGATTCCAGGCGGGACAATCGCCGCCCGCACATCGACCACAGAGGCTTTGTCATTTTCTGACACATACTCGACGTGCAGCAGAACCGCGTCGGTAGTTTCCAGGACCACGTCGGTTTTCGGTGGCGCGGCATTTAACAGCGCCGGAAGAAACAGGGCCAGCGCAGGCATAAAGAGGCGTGATTTCATGACTATATTGAGTCTCGACGTCGGTACTACGATATTTGCAACAAAAAAAACCTGCCCAACGCCTGGTGAATTACAGCGCGGTGGCAGCTGAAGAATCTGGCGAGGCCTGCACCCGTGTGACAACACCCAGTCTCGCGAGCAGCCGGTGCACAATGCCCACGGGATCGTATTCTAATCCTCCTTTATATGCACCCGGAGATGCTGCGGCCAGCATTGGCAGTGCGTGTGGCTCGACGAACTGCTCACCCCAGAGAAGATCTACAAAGCGTCCTGACCGAATCAGGCCAGCCATTTCCATCAGGCGGAGTTCCCGCACAAGCTCGGGCCAGGGCACGCGGAAAAAATCCAGCTCCGCCGCATAGCGGTAGAGCACGCCCTGTCGCCGCAGCAGCATCTCAGCTATCGCACGCCTTCGGCGCGTTTCATCGACAGTATCGGGAACGCGAACCAGGGCAAACCGCCCCGCAGGAAACAGTGCAGCCATACCAGGTCTTGTCCGGCTCTGGAACAGGCGCTCCAGGCTGAAAAACTGGTCTGAAGTGACCATACCGCGCGCGATCAGTTCGCGCACAGCGCGCGTCGTCTGCTCGGAGAAAAATTTCCCCGAGTGGTGTATGTCTGCCAGAAACGAAGCCCCGTGGCGTTCGAGATAGTCGTGCATGCGCCGTGCATCGGCACCCAGTTCATTCGGGTCGGCCAGTAGGTCGGGCGTCGCCACTTCAAACCAGAAGTCGCGCGGCAGCAGCATGAAACGCGTCTGCGGCGTGATGTTCTTCGCTTTTGATCCCCTGCGCGCGGGATGGTACCAGAAAAATTCACCCGTGAGCAACAGGTCTTCGAGCATCTTCTCCTGAAAATCAGAGATGCGCCGGCGCAGGGTATTTGCCCATTCGCGGCGCGACAGAGCGACCCCTGTGAGTTGGCGCAGCACGAGCGGCAGCGCCTGCGCAGACTGCATGCGCGTCTCATCAGCGACCCGCTGCCAGTGCATCAGGAAATCGAGATACCGTAAGGGGGTCAGGCGAACAAAGTCCCTGCCGGGGCGGTGGTGAAAATGGCGCAGTCGCTGGTAGTAAGCGCGTTCGACAAACAAGGTCTCGCTGCCGCGCTCCAGGCGAAAAACACTGCCGTCCGTCTCGAGCTGTGCGAGCGCAATTTCAATGGCACCCCGACTGCAGGGCAATGACTCGGCGAGTGCTTCGACCACCATCGGGCCAAGTAGTTCCAGGTGAGCGAGAATAATGGAAGCACGGGCCTCGGCACCGCGCCGCAGCGAAACTTCGTCACCGGCGCTGTCGGCGAAAAACGCGACATCCACAAGAACAGACTTGTCGGCACTGGTAAAAAAACTCTCACCCCCCGTGAGCGGTGAGGTAATCAACTTACCCTGTGCAAGCAACAGCTCTACTCCCGAAGCAAAACCTAGTCGCCTGAGATCGGTAGCCGAAACAATGGAAAGCTGGGTGATGAGATCATAGAGCTCATGCAGGTTGCGCGCCGGGTAGAGCGTTTCAGCCTGTACGGCTGAAAGAGCTTCATCGGTGATAAGTACCGGCTCATCAGAGACTCGGTCGGTGCGAACCGCCCGGGTGCGGCGTTCTTCGAGCGGTGCGTCGTCGAGAAAGGCATAAGGGCGTGCATTAATGATCTCGTGGGTCAGCGCTGACGGTTCATTGCTCTCTACCGTCAGGGTCTGCAGCTGATGGTTCTCGATGCGCCTGAGCAGTTCCAGCAGTCCCTCGACATCCATGGCTTCGTTCAGGCAATCCCAGATAGTCTGCTCAACCAGCGGGTGGTCGGGGACTTCGCGCGGGCCGCTCAGGTTTTCCGCGCAGGCGATCTGGTCGGGAAACAACAGCGCAATGAGATCCTGCGAGTTCGATTTCTGCCATTGCGCGGGTGTTTTTCCGCGGCTGCTGCGGCGCAGAATCGCCAGCGCACGCGAAGCGTTCCAGCGCCAGCGGACTTCAAATACCGGCGCATCCAGCAACGCCTGAGTCAGTACATCCCGCACTGAGCGCGGGGTCAGGTACAAAAAGACTTCTTTCAGGGGAAAACTATGAGTATGGCTGAGTGAAAGAATGATCGCGTCGTCGGTTGCCGCAGCCTGCAGTTCGAAATTGAACTTGCGGCAGAAGCGCTTGCGCAGTGCAAATCCCCACGCGCGGTTCACCTGCGCACCAAAGGGGGAGTGCAACACGATATGGCAGTTGCGCACCTCGTCAAAGAATCGTTCGAGGACAACCTGCTGCTGCGTCGGCAGACTGCCCAGAGAATTTTTTGCCTGCAGCAGGTAATCGGCGAGCAGAACCAGCGGGCGCTTTTCCAACCCTGTCTCCCTGGCGATGGCAGTCACGAAATGGTCCGCTGATTCTGCAGCGAGAAAATCCTCGTTCAGGCGGGCGACAGCAGCGCTCAGAGTGTCCGATCTGCCAGGCACATCGACAATCCAGAACGGGATGGTGGGATGCTTGTCGGGTGCAGCAATGACGGAGACTCGGTTGCCGCTCACTTGCACGATCTGCCACAGCCGGTTGCCCAACTGGAAAACATCGCCCCGCATCGACTCAATGGCAAAATCTTCATGCACGCTGCCGACATAAACCTGGTCCGTTTCATCGACCACTTCGTACTCAAAATTCTCGGGAATCGCCCCTCCATTCAGAGCAGCAATGAGACGCGCACCGGGTCGCGCATGTAAGGTTCCCGCTGTCTGGTCGAAGAACAGGTAGCGGGAGCGCCGGCCGAACCGCAGGGAAAACCCGTCATTCAGCATCTGCAGAATCTGCAGAAATTTTGACCGCTGAAGGTCATGGTAGACAAAAGAGCCAGTGAACAGCGCGAACAGCTCATCGACAGCATAGTCGCGCGCAGAAACCTCTGCAACAACCTGTTGCGCCAACACATCGAGGGCTGGAGCACATAACTTTACTTCTTCAAGTTCGCCCCTGCGCAGTGCGGAGACCAGCGCCACGCATTCGCGCAAATCGTCGCGCGTCAATGGCACCAAAATGATTCGCGAGGTCCCCTGCTTATGGTGTTCTGAACGGCCCGCTCGCTGGATGAAGGCATGAATGGAACGCGGTGAAGACACCTGCACCACGAGGTCAATAGACCCGATATCGAGACCGAGTTCGAGTGACTGCGTCGCAACCATAACTTTGAGAGATCCCGCCTTGAGTCGCTCTTCACCGCGGCGCCTCTCTGCATGTGATAACGAACCGTGGTGGGCGCCGACAAATTCAGCACCGATAAGCTCGCTGAGCGAACGTGCCATGCGCTCACACAATCGCCGGTTATTAACAAAGACCAGCGTCGTTCGCCGGTTGCGGATTTCTTCGGTGAGCTTCAGGTATATTTCGTTCCAATGGTCGCCGCTCATGACGGCACTGAGCCCTTCGTCGGGCAAGAGCAGGCGAATATCGAATGGCCGGCGGCGTTCATCGGTACAGAAGCGAACTGGGTCATTGCCCGCAAGGTACTGAGCCACCCGTTCGAGCGGGCGCACGGTCGCCGACACCCCGATACGCTGCAGCGGCCGGCAATGCGCATCGTGATCACGGCGCAATGCTTCGAGACGGGCAAGAGACAAAGCCAGATGAGCTCCACGCCGCTCGGCGACCAGAGCATGAATCTCGTCGATGATCACTGTTTCAATTGTCGAAAGCAGGCGTCGGCCCGATTCACTTGTCAGTAAAAGGTAGAACGATTCGGGCGTGGTAACAACGATCTGTGGCCGCAGGCGAACGAGGCGTGCCCGTTCACTCTGCGAGCTGTCACCCGTACGCACCATTGCCTGTATTTCCGGAATTTCGATGCCCATTCGTGCCAGCTCTGCGCGTATTCCCGCGAGCGGCTGCTGCAGGTTTTTCTCGATGTCGTTGGCCAGTGCCTTGAGCGGCGAAATGTACAGTATCCGCGTATTGCCAATATCTTCCCCGGCAGCTGCCTGCCTGACCAGCCGGTCAATGATTGCCAGAAACGCCGCGAGCGTCTTCCCCTCGCCCGTGGGTGCGCTGATCAGTGCATGCTGCCGGCTGTTTTCACCGTGGAGCACCTGCCATGCCTTCAGCTGCACTGGCGTCGGGGCACCAAAAGTGCGTTCAAAGTAATTATTGACTGCCGGATGAAAGATTTCGTGCACTTTCCTGCCCTGTAGGGAGAGTATAGTCAAAGTCTGCGCCCACAGGCAAGAACAAAGACCTTTCGGGCAGCACATGGTAAGTCTTTACGCCCGCGCTGCAACCAAAAGAGAAGCGCCATGCGCAGCGCAGTCTACCCGGGCAGCTTCGACCCATTTACCAACGGCCATCTGGATATTGTACAAAGGGCCATACGTATTGTGGACAAGCTGACCATCGCGGTTCTCAAGAATACCTCGAAAAAAGGGATGTTTAGCCCCGAAGAACGCGTCGACATTATCCGCGAAGTGGTCCGCGACTACCCACAGGTAGAGGTAGAGACATTCGAAGGGCTGCTGGTCGATTTTTGCCGCGAGCGCAAGACGCGCATTGTAATTCGCGGGTTGCGCGCAGTTTCCGATTTCGATTACGAACACGCAATCTTTCTCATGAACCGGAAGCTTTTGCCTGATCTTGAAACAATGTTCCTGATGGCGGGTTCAGAAAACTCGTTTATCTCGAGCACAATCGTCAAAGAGGTAGCGCACTTTGGCGGTAATATCGCCGACCAGGTACCGGCAATCGTCTTTGAACGTATGCAGAAGCAGAAACTGCAGAACCGCAACGAGTAATGCGTCGCATCCTGTTTCTTTCGGCTGTCTCAGCCGTACTGACCTCGCTTTCGTTTGTCCCTTATAACCTTTTTCCATTGGGATTTATCTCGTTGCTGCCGGTTTTTTACGTATTCGAGACAACTCCCCTTACCCGCCGCCAGGTGACCTGGTTCTGGCTGGTGTGGATCATGATTCTCAACCTGGTAGGCTACCACTGGATCATGCACACGATCGCCGTTTACGGCATGATGCCGCAGGCGGTAGCCTTTCCGCTGTTTCTGCTCTACTCACTGGGCACCGGCACCAAGATGCTGTTCTTTTTCTTTTTCCTGCGCCTGCTGGCACAGCAGCGGGATTTTTTTTCCGGCACTGCTTTCAGGACAGCAACGGTTGTAGCTGCGTTCGGCCTGTTTGAACTGATTGGCTGGCAGCTTTTTCCCTGGTACGGCAGCAACCTTGTTAGCGGCGACCTGTGGTTCGCGCAGGGTGCCGATCTCTTTGGCACCCGTGGCCTCTCGCTCATCTGGATTCTCATCCAGTACCTCACCTGGAATACCGTGCGCGACTTTATCAGTCTCGACCGCCAATGGCGGCCGCTTTTGCTGCAGAGCCGAAGTCTGCAGCTCCTGGGTGCCCTGCTCTTTGTGACACACCTGTATGGGTTTATCCAGGTACAGCGCTTCTCGGCGCTTGAAGAAGCGGCGCCCAAAATCAGCATCGGCGTGCCACAGGGCAATGTACCGCTGATTACCAGCTACCACGAACGGCCATACATCATCTCACGCATGATTGCGCAAACCCAAAGGCTGATCAGTGACGCCGCGGCGCGCGGTGAAAAGACCGACCTGGTCGTCTGGCCTGAAAGCTCAATACCGGCAATGGAATACGAACGCTCGGCTGAATTGCGCAGCGCTATTACTTCTCTGCAAAAAGAAACGCAGACGCCACTGATTATCAACGACATCTACCACGACCCGGCTACGCGCAAAGATTACTCGAACATGTGGCAGCTCGACCACGAGGGTAACCCACTGGCGAGCTACCAGAAAAACTTTTTACTACCGTTCGGGGAGTTCATGCCGCTCGGCAATACGTTTCCTGCTCTCAAAAATCTTTTTCCGGCGGTATCAGATTTTTCGCACGGCCAGCGATTCAACCTGTTTAGCCTGGCTACCAAACATGGCACCGTAAAAGCCATGCCGCTCGTCTGCTACGAGATCATACTGCCTGACTATGCGCGTGGCTTCGATGCACGCACCGATCACTCAGCGCAGTTTATCATCAACATCACCAACGATGCCTGGTTCGGCGATTCGTACGAAAGCCTGCAGCACATGACGCTCGGTACGATGCGCGCGATTGAGCTGCGCCTGCCGATACTGCGTTCAACCAATTCGGGTATCAGTTCGTATACTTCAACCACCGGCGAAGTATTTGGGCAAACAAAGATGTTCGAACGCGTAAACCAGGTCTATCGCGTACCCGTTATGGAGCGCAGTGTGACGTTGTTTGCGCTCGCCGGCAACTGGCCGTTCTGGATCTACCTGTTCCTCACGGCCGGCCTGGTCGCCTACCGGTTCAGCAGGATCCGGAAAGACTCCCGCACCGGCTCCTGACTCCTTTTCAGGAGCTTGTTAGGAAAAGTCGCGCAGTACTTTAAGAATTCTCTGAAATCAACTGGCCGTCGCGCATCAACAGCCGGCGCGATGCAGCCATCGCGAGTTCTGACTCATGCGTTACGACGATGACGGTCAGGCGGTCTTCTGCCTGCAGCGTGTTCAGTACCTCTATGAACCGCGCGCGGTTGTCTGAATCGAGATTGCCTGTGGGTTCATCGGCCAGTATCAACGGGGGGCTTTTCACCACCGCGCGCGCCACGGCAACACGCTGACTTTCACCACCCGAAATCTGCGAGGGATAGTGCTCCATACGATGCCCGAGGCCAACACGGGTTAAGACCCGCGCCGCGATCTCTTTTGCCTCGGCGTAACTTTTGCCCTGCACGCGCAACGGCAGCATCACGTTTTCAACGACCGTGAATTCCTGCATCAGGTAATGGTTCTGGAAAATAAAACCGATCTTGTCGCGGCGAAAAAGATCAACGCGGTCAGCCCGCACGGCCGATGTCAGTTCAAGACCGTCGATCACAATCTTTCCCGAATCTGGTTTGTCGAGCGCACCCAGCAGGTTGAGCAAGGTGCTCTTGCCTGCACCCGACGGCCCCTGGATCGCAACAAATTCACCGGGTGCCACGCTGAAGGTAATACCCTTCAGCACCTCGGCCATAATCTCGCCGTCTCGGTACGTCTTGTGCAGGTCGCTGACTTCAAGAATCGGCCGGTCAGGATTGTACTGCGATTCCATCAGATCTCCGCCTTACGGATAATGTCGATCGGTTCGAGCCTCGCAGCCTTGCGGGCGGGTATGACGGACGCCAGTATCGACAAGATCACTGAAACGTAGCCAAGCACGCGCAACAAACCCCAGTCTATATCAATGGGCAAATGGTCAAAGTAGTACACATCGCGCGGTATCAGGCGCAGTTCGGTCCAGATATTATGACTGATATTCTCGGCGTAAAACTTGCCGATCGGGTTGATGACAC
The DNA here is from genome assembly GCA_046346875.1 of Turneriella sp. Classification (GTDB taxonomy): domain Bacteria; phylum Spirochaetota; class Leptospiria; order Turneriellales; family Turneriellaceae; genus Turneriella. Next base: position 436,036 of record JAXMHG010000003.1, read on the forward strand.
CTTCAATCGCATGCAGAATATTTTCCAGGTTGTTCGCAAGCCCGACACCGGCAAATATGCCGAGTATCGACCCCAATACGCCCATTGCCATTCCCGTTACGGCAAAGATAATGAGAATATGGCGGCGCGAGAACCCGAGCGATTTCATGATGCCGATGTCGCGTCGGTGCGCGCGCACGATATTAAAGGTGGCAATCACGATACCAACCATGGCCGCGATGATAAAGAGAAAAACAATAACCACCATGATGGTCTTTTCGAGACGCAGCGCAGCGAAGAAGTTGCGCTGCTCATCTTCAATCGTGCGTATCGTATAAGGCCAGGCACGTGCCACCTTGCGGCGAATTTTGGTCAGGTGGTCGGTGTCTTTCACGCGCAACACCAGCTGCTGCACCGCATCGGGCAGACCGTAAAGGTTCTGCGCTGTCTGTAACGAGAGCACAACCACCTTCGTGTCATAGTTGTAATGCCCGGTCTTAAAGAGCGCCGCAACCTTGAACGTCTTGATAGAGGGAGTTACCCCAGTCTGCAGGCTAAACTGCCCGCGGGGCACGATGAGCTCTATGGTGTCGCCGACACTGAGGCCCAGGTTGAGGGCCATTTCGCGCCCGATGATTGCATAGTCGCCCTGCGGAATGCTGCGCGACAGAGCCGGTTCGACAATCTCCGGAAAATAAGCAGGTACATCGTACATTTTACTTTTTTCGTTGATCGGAAAATCCACGCCACGCACAAAGACGTGGTCGAGAAACTTGCGGCGGCGAAAAATCGCCGGTGATTGTATGCTGCCTTCGACAGAATCGACATCGTCTTTAAGGTCTGCAGCGAGCCGGTCTTTCCATTTCTGCCAGCCGGCAATTTTTTCACCGCCGGTAATGCGGTCGACTGTCAGCATCACGTGTGGGTCAAACTGAAAGATACTCTTTTTGAGCTGGGCCTGAAAACCGCCGAAAATGGACATCACCACGACCAAAAGGCTCGTACCGACAAAAACTCCCACGAAGGCCAAAAAGGCATTCATGCTGAGAAAGTAGCGGCTTTTACCGCGCGAATAGCGGTAGCTGATAGAAAGCGCAAGGCGCAGGCGTTCAAGTTTTTCTTTTCTGGAAACGGACATGACTACTCGTCAGCAGGGTTGATAACGGCAACAGCGTGGCGAGAGAAAAGCATTCGGGAGAGTTAGATGTAGCGACGCAGGGACTCGAACCCCGGACCTGTGGATTATGATTCCATCGCTCTAACCAGCTGAGCTACGTCGCCTTGTTGGGCGACGTGGCTCAACTTTTATTGCGCTACGTCGCCAAATATGGGTTATTGGTGGGCTACGCCCACCAATAACCTAAACTTTAGCGCGGGCAGGACTTGAACCTGCGACCTTTGGGTTATGAGCCCAACGAGCTACCAACTGCTCTACCGCGCGGTGTGCGGGCAGAATTGCCTGTTGAGACAGGCTGACAACACATTTAGGCTGTTACAGCCTGCGCTCCGCCTTTGAGGTAGAGCTCCTTACCCTTCTGCGTCATCACCTCGAAAATGTGCATATTCTTCGTGTCGACACGGGTACCAATATCATAGAGGGCTCCGTCGAAAATGCAATCCGATATCTTTGCACCGAGCAGCTTGGCAAAGCGCAGGTCTGCACCGGCAAAGTTCGTCTTATCGAGAACGCAGTCGTTCAGGAAAGCACCGCGCAGGTTAGCACCGGCAAAATTTGCCCCGGTCAGGTTGCTTTCGCGCAAAAAGGCATGCTGCAGGTTCGAGCCGCTGAAGTCCACACCCGAAAGGTCAAGCTTGTCGAGCATCACGGAATTCAGGTTCAGGCCACGCAGGTGGCCGTGTTCTTTCAGGTGCGCGATGGTTTTATCGCGGCTGATCACCTGCTCGCCCTTGAGGCCTGACTGCTCGCGAAAATCGCGGATTGCCTTCTGTAATGCCTGCACGGCCGTCACGGCATAGTTCTTGCGCCGCTCGGGGTAACCTTCGATCGCGGGCTCAAGCTCTTCCGGAGCAATCTGCAGTGCGGCGTCTAGCGTCTTGCCCTTGGCGAGGTCGCAGATAATGGCCAGCGAAGCGAGCGAGAAGCTGCAGCCCGTGGTCGTGTAACGGGCATCGCGAATCTGGTCGCCTTCAATATCGAGGTACAGGCGGTAGCCGTCGCCGCAGCCAATATTCTTGTATTCCGATACCACTGCCGCGTTTTCGAGCTCGCCATAATTGACCCGGCCCTCAACGAGCGCGTTAAACTTCTCAAAGTTCATTGCTGCAAAGATACAACAGGGCTGCCACCGAGGCAAGTATTGCAGAAAATACGGGGAGCTAGAACTCTATGTTGGGCCGCAACAATATCTGGAAATGCTCCCCACCCGGATAGTTATCCAGTGGTCCGGAGTAGAGGCTCTCTGATTCCCAGGTAAAACCAAGCGCCAGCGAAAATGCAGCGGCCGTCTTCACGGGCCACTTCTTATTCACCTCAAAATACTGCCGGACCGGCTTGAGGTTCGCCAGCCTGAAATCAATGCGGTACTCGAAGCCGCTGTTGGCAAGAAAAGACCAGGCGTCGGCAGTATAGTCGAGCCGGTTACGGCGAATACCGATGACGGCAACGTCGGAGATAAACGGGTTATCGTGCAACTTCACCCCGATTTTGTAATCCCACCGCAGCTTCTGCAGCGTGAAGAGCTGGTCGCCCTTGACCTTGAGCTCGAGCTCAACCCAGTGGTCCTGGAAAAGTTCATTGTCCTTGATATGGTGCGTGCCATAGCTCACGAGGTAACCGCTGTAACCGAGCGAACTCTGGTAACCCGATGCTTTGTTCTGCTCGCGCTCTTCGGGCGTGCGCGCGAGCGGCCGGTAGCGCACCACGTTACCGAGAAAGAGCGAAACGGCGTAGGGCTCCTGGAAACCGCGCGTCGCCGAACGGATGAGGTTAAAACTTTCACCGCCCACCTGCGCCCGTTGGTAGACATCGTTCGCATTTTCACGTATGACAACACCGGCGACAGGCATCGGGTTTACGCTGGCTTCCAGCACAGCATAACGCGGCACAAACGGCTTCGTCAACAGGTGCTGGTAAACCTTCGCTTCACTTTCTTCACCGAGGTTGGGTATCGGCTTTTCTGTAAAGTTAATAATCATGCCGCCGCTTGTATAATAAGAATCGAGAGTATAATCCCACTCGATGCGGCGGTGGGTGTGGTCGATGCCGAGACTTTCAGCCAGCTGCAGGTAAACCCCTAAAGGATTCGGCGCGCTGCGCTTGCCCGCAACCGCAGTGCGCTGGGCGGTAACGGGGTAAGCTCCCACAAACAACAGCAGAAACTGCAGCGCCCGTTGCCGTAACAACCGGGCAAACATAGGTCAGTAAACGCCGGTATGCGCTGCGATACGCTTGAGCAGAGTCGCCCCGTCGACGGGGCGGCCGATGACTTCGTGCGCCCCCGCCTTGATTGCCTTCTGCTGCAGGTCATTGGTGAACCGGCCAGCGGTGACGAGAATGATGCTGCGGTAGTCTGTATCTTTTTCGACTTCATACGAGCGAATTGCCTGGATGAGAGTAAGCCAGCTTTTCGCGGGCAGGCTCGAATCAATGACAACCACCCCGGGCGAAAAATCGCTGAAATACGTCAGCGCCTCGGTGATTTCTGTGGAGCGCCGCACCGTGTAGCCGTTCAGCTCGAGAAAAGAGGCCAGCTGCAGGGCATCGCCCTCATCGACGTCCGCCAGCAGCACCTTGTCACCGTGAGGAAAGTGAGTAGAGACCGCCATGCCTTGGCAAATTCCGGATGGCGAATGGTGCGGTCTATTAGAATCGTAGACCGGGCCGGTCGCCCTGCCCGAAATTTCGGCCGGGTAAAGATTGGCGGTTGCGGAAGTCGATAATGATCTGGGGTATTACCCCACAAGCATGCCGGCTCGAAACTCCATCAGAAACCTCTTGCTGCTCGCCCTGGTGACGACCACGTCACTGCAGGCAGCGCTGCCCTTTACCGGCCCGGCCGATATTGCAGCGGCAGACCAGGTTCCTGCCGGCGAACGCGCCCTGCGCCTCGCCGACACCCTGCTGCTCGAACCCGGCTACCGCCGGGCCCGCAACCTCGCAGCCGAATGGCACCGCTATGTCTCGGGTTTCGTGGCCGACGAAAAGCAGGCGCAACAAATCGAAACCCTGGCGAACGAAAGAGCGATATTGTATTTCCTGCGCGAGACCGAAGGTTCGCTGGCCCCGGCTTTTGCCAAAGAGGCGGAGCGTGTGCTGAACCAGTTCGGCAACGGCGCCCTCGTCGCCTGGCGCCTGCGCTCACTCGCCGGAAAGGTCGTGCTTGCTCATAACGCTGAGCGCCTGAAAGACCTTGATACGAGTGAAACCAGGCGCGAAATCGGCGCACGGTATTTAACAGTACCGATCAGCGGCGCGGGGTTTAACTTCAGTCTCGATGCAGAGTGGGATGTTACCCGGCTACCAAATTACCCCCTCACAGAGGCAAATTCCGAATTCCTGTTTATTCAGACCGACAACGAGCTGCGGCTCACGGGCCGCGCCGAGTATCGGCAGTTACCCGACTCTGCCTATCGTTTCATATCGGGCGATAAATTTACCGCGCTGCCTTACCTGGTGCAGAACGGTATGCGCATTCTGCCGGTGAGCGCCGGTGACATGCGCCTCTTCATCTGCTACCCTTTTGCTGGCTACCTGTTCTACGCGCTGCGCGGTACTGTTGCCTTGCTCCTCCTGGTTTCACTGGTCATCGCCGTGCGCGGCATTCGCTCGCTGCGGGCTACGGTAAAAGATGTACTGGAAAACCGGCAGGGCCGCTGGCTGGGCGAGCACTACGAGAAGAGTTTGAGTCTCAATGAGCAGGCCCTTAAGGTAACAGACCGCTCGGTTGCCCTGGTCAGCGAAATCAAGGACAGAGACGCAGCCCTGATCAGCGACCTGGGCCGCAAACTCGGAGAAATCACTTCGGGCATTGAAGAGCAGACGCGTTTCCTGATTGAAGAGGCCGTGTCCAGGCAGAAGCCGGCGCCGGCAACTGCTGCGGTTCCTACCGGAGTGCAGCGCCCCCTGCATCGCAAACCGGCACCTAAAGCCCCCATAATCATTGATGGATCTGCACCGGGCGACGTACAAGTTTCGATTGAGCTGGATCTGCCGCTTACCGATGAGAAGCAGCTCAGCCCGCATGCGAAAGCAGAATACGTCAGCTCGCTGCGCCGGCGCGCGATGGAAAAAACCGGACAGCGCGAGTACGTGCACGACGAGAAGATCGACAACTACGATTTTACTCCCGAAGACCCCGTAGCCTTGCCGCAGAAACCGGCATTCGAACCACGCGAAATACCCGATTCCAGCGACCTGGAGTACGTGCAGAAGTTCCGGTACTCTGGCAAACCCAGGGTACTTCCGCTTGAAGTCAAACCTGCAAACTCGGCGGGTCTGCGCATGCGCGAAGACCTGCACCAGCAGGAGCTCGTGGTCACTGGCGAAGAAGAATAACCGCGGCCTATAGCGGCCATTTCGTCTTGACAGAGTGACCGTCGCGACGGATCTCTAAAAAACTATGAAAAAGCTCCTCTCAATGGGCCATGCGCTCATTTTTACGCTGGCGATGGCGCTCACCGCTGGCATTTCAGCAGACTCACCCTGCAAAGGTTTGAGCGAAAGCGAATGCTCTTCGAACGACAAGTGCACATGGGTAAGCGGTTATTCGCAGAAAGACGGCGATAAAGTAAAAGCATACTGCCGCGCGAAGCCAGGCCAGGGCGACTCTGACAAATCAGAGAAGAAAACAAAAAAGAAAAAAGAAAAGTCTGACGAAGCAGTAAAAGCTGACGGAGACGACGACAAGGCCGAGAAGAAAGATAAGAAAAAGAAAAGCAAAAAGAAGAAAGACAAAGAAGACAAGGCTGAAGCAAAAGAAGACAAGAAAGACGACGACAGCAAGTCTGAGAAAAAAGAAAAGAAAGCAAAAAAAGACAAGAAAGAATCAAAGAAGAAAAAGAAGTCTAAGAAAGACGAATAACATTTTCCTTACGCAGGGGGTAGATTTCTGCCCCCGCGTCCGCCTATCCGTGAAAGTAACCGGTTTTTCCTTCATACGCAACGCTATTCGCTATGATTACCCCATCAGGGAATCATTGCTCTCGCTTTTACCGCTGGTCGACGAAATTGTCGTCGCGGTGGGCAAATCTGACGACGACACCCTGGAACTCGTCAAAAATATCGACCCCGCCAGAATCCGTATTATCGAAACCGAGTGGGATGACTCGCTGCGCGAGGGTGGCCGCGTGCTCGCACTCGAGACGCAAAAAGCCTACGAACAGATCGACGGCGGTGACTGGGCATTTTATATTCAGGGCGATGAAGTGCTGCACGAAAAAGATTACCCTGCAATACGCAGCGCGATGCAGAAGTGGGCGAATGACCCGCGGACCGATGGACTACTTTTTGACTACCGGCATTTTTACGGCTCGTACGATTATACCGGCGCTTCGCGCCGCTGGTACCGCCGCGAAGTGCGCGTGGTACGACCTCCCCATTTTACCCTCAACCCGCAGATGCGCATCTTTTCTTACCGCGACGCGCAGGGTTTTCGCAAGAACGGCAATGAGAAGCTGCGCGTTCGCCAGGTAAACGCCGGCATCTACCACTATGGTTGGGTAAAACCCCCGGCGGCGCAGATGCAGAAGCAGCAGACCTTCAATAAATACTGGCACGACGACAACTGGATGCAAAAAAACATCCCGTCCGCGGCTGAATTTGACTACAGCAATATCGATTCTCTCACACGCTTCACAGGCACGCACCCGGCAGTCATGCACGAGCGTATCGCGCGCAAGAACTGGCAGTTTGATTTTGACATCAGCCGCTCGCGCTTCACCTTCAAAGAGAAGGTCTCTGGCCTGGTAGAGCGCCTGACGGGCTACCGCCCCGGCGAATACAAGAACTACAGGAAAATCGGCTAGCGCGCTTACGACAGCAGGGCGCGGCGCAGTGCCGCGATGTCGTTGCACAGTACCAGTGGATTCAGGTTTGAGAGCTCTGGCTCTGTATGCGCGCCATGGCATAACCCGGCTATATGCACGCCGGCATTGAGCCCCATCGCAAGGTCATGCGTCGTGTCGCCAACCATCAGCGTCCTGGCTTTTTCTGCCCGTGCCTCGAGAACAATCTCATCGATCATCTGCGGGTTGGGTTTCGGCCGGCATTCTTCGGGTGTGCGCGACCACGAAACATAACGATCAAGGCCGGTGGCAGCCATCGCGCTGTTGATGCCCGACCTGCTCTTGGCCGTCGCGACCGCAATCCGCGCACCCTGGTCAGCAAGGTCGCGCACCAGTTCGTACGCGCCGGGATACAGACTGAGGTCTTTTTCCTGCGCCTCGTAGTGCCTGCGGTACGCCAGGTGAAACTCCCGCAAAAATTTTTCATCGGGCTGCTCGCCGGGAAACAGGATCGATTGTGCTGCTTTCAGGCCGAGGCCAATGATGTGCCGCGCCACGGAAGAGCTGATCTGCCTGCCGACCGATTGCCCGGCAGCTACGATCGAGGCTTCAATGAGGTCAATGGAACGGTAGAGTGTACCGTCCCAGTCGAAAATGATCAGGTCAAAACGCGGCAGAAGAGATCCGGTTATTCGTCTTCATCGCCATCTTCTTCTTCGTCGTCTTCGTCATCATCATCGTCATCGGGGAGCTCATAGTCGTCATACGCATAACCGTCTTCGCCCGGGTCTTCCTGCCCTACGTACTGGATAGGTATGATCTTATCGAGCATAACCACATCGAAGGAGCTCTTGAGCTCGGGGTTGGCATTGATAACATTAAGCCTGCCATCGGTACGGACGAGTATGCTCTGCAACTCAACAAATTTGGCAATCAGTTCAGAGTTTGCCGAGTTGAGTTTTGCAAGGTCTATCTCGAGCAGCAGATTCGGTATTTTTGCCATTTCGAGCTCACTCACGACCTTATCGAGGTGGCGTATCATGTTGATGAGCCCGAGTTTGTTATCCTGGTCTTCGATGACCACGAGCCATTTGCTTTCGCTTTTGTTTACCTGCATAATGAATGTTAGCGGGGCATAGATTTTTTTTCTGCCCTCACGTCGAACAGAAATCAGTTTCTCCGATCCTGCAGCAAAAAAGCAATGTACAGCCTAAAAACACCTCTATATCGTCCTAGCACTTACATCTCAAGGAGACAACTGATGAAAAAATTCCTGACTATTCTTCTACTGGCCCTGCTCGCATCGGGTATCGGCCCGCTTTTTGCAGCCAAGGGTAAACCCGCAGCAACTGCGGCGGCCCCGGCTTCCGGGCAGCCATTCCACAAGGGGGCTTTCTTTCTCGGTGGTGCGCTGGGTCTGGGTTCAGGCCTTGGTTATCTCGGTGGGGTTGCCGTGATGGCAAATGCCGAATACGGACTGACCAATGAAATTGGTATCGGCGGCTCGATCGGTTACTGGGGTTACAGCGAATCACTCTCGACTTTCGGCGCAACCGTCAAGTACAGCTACACGATTATACCGATCATCGTTTCGGGCGCTTACCACATACCCATCAAGAACCCAAAACTCGATCTCGCAGTTGGTATTTCGCTCGGTTATTATATGGTGAGCTCATCGGTTGAGAGCTCGATTTCGGGTTTCAGCTATGCGTCAGCTACCGGCAGCGGTGTCGCGTGGGGAGTTTTTGGTCTTGCGCGCTACTTCGTGAGCGACTCGATCGCTCTGCGCGGCAAGCTCGGTTACGGCATCACGCTGCTCGAAGTCGGCGTCGATTTCCGTTTCTAATAAAATAACGGGGTTGCCCTTTCGGGCAACCCGGTAATCAGACCGGGCGCCAGATCAGAACCAGGCAGACCAGCGGGGCTAGCCCCTGCAGCAATACGCCGCGGATCATTTTTTTTCCGGCAGAAAACAGCAGGACCAGGGCAGCTCCCACCATGCTGCCGAGGCTGACGGTCAACACTGCCACGCTCACCGCGATGGGAACATCGACACGGTACATCAAAATGACACCCGCAATCGCCGCGAGTGCCAGAAAAAGGTTATAGTACCCCTGGTTCAGCGCCAGCATGCGGGTGGTCTGCGCGTCGGCTTCTGACTGGCGAAAGATCTTTCTGACAGTCGGCGTCGTCCACAGCAGGCTCTCGAAGACAAAGAACACAATGTGTAGCAGCGCCGCAAGCAGCGCCAGTAGGGTAATGGCTAGCATGACTAAGCCAACATGATGCAGCGCGGCTGTCAAACCAAAAGAACCGTGCAGCGCTCAGGGTAAACGGTCATTGAAAGCCTGCTTGCCGGGCGCGCAACGGCTCAGGATGTGTAGGAGCGAAATGAAAGAAACAATCGCAGCAGCGGCCCGCCTACTCCATCATGCCCGGCACCCGATATTCCTCAGTGGGGCAGGCATTTCGGCCGAGAGTGGTATACCCACATTTCGCGGCCAGGACGGATTGTGGAACAACTACCGTGCCGAAGAGCTGGCGACTCCCGAGGCATTTGCGCGCGATCCGCACCTGGTCTGGCAGTGGTACAACTGGCGCAAGAACCTGATTGCCGAATGTAAACCGAACCCGGCGCATTACGCGGCTGCGGAACTGCAGCAGCTGCTGCCACAATTGCTCTGCGTAACACAGAATGTCGATGGCTTTCACGCGCTCGCGGGACTCACGGAGATTCTCGAGATGCACGGCAACATTTATCATACGCGCTGCCTGAGCTGCAAAACCGTTGCCGAAAACAGAACCGAGATTACTCCCACTACACCCTGCCCTGACTGCGGCAAGGTGCCGCTGCGCCCCGACGTGGTGTGGTTTGGCGAGGCGTTACCGCGGCAGGTGATGGACACGCTGCATGAACGCCTGCAGGTCGCCGATGCAATTCTGGTTGTAGGCACATCGGGGACGGTCTATCCTGCGGCGGGTTTTGCGGTCGAGGTTCGGCGCAGGCGCGGCGCAGTGATCGAAATCAACATCGATACCGCGCACAGGCCCTATGCAGACGACATCTATCTGCATGGCAAAGCGGGCGATCTTCTACCGGCAATTGTCGCGGAATTGCGGCAGCTTACTTAGTAGCCTGTTAGCAAGTTCCGGAAAAACTCCCGCGCCGGCTCCTTTTCAGGAGCCTCTTAGAAAGGAACAAAAACGACCGGTGACCAGCTCCAGTCGCTGCTCTTGTAACCGGCCACTTCATAAGTGAAGTAGCCCACCGAGATACCCCAGTAGGCGCGGCCGAAGAAGCGGGTCATCAGGCCAACCGAAGGACCATATGCCCAGCCTTCGGCGCTGATATTACCGCGCAGAAAATGCCGCGTCGCGCTCAGCGACGGCGTAATGAGATAACCGCCGAAAGGGCCGATATAGTAGGTCAGCGCCGGCCCGATGGAGTAATCCTGGAAACCATTGCCGAAGACAGCACCACCGTTGGCCGCCAGCGCCAGGCGATCGAGCATGAAGTAGCTCAAGCCTGCACCCGCGCCATAGATCAGGTCTTTACCATCGCTGGTAATGAGCGGGCCAAAACCAAACGCTAGACAACCTTTGCCGAAGGGAAAGCGGTTGCAATCCGGCGCTTTGGGTACCGCACTCGTTGTGACGGTTTCCATGCCGTCATCGTCGTAATCCTGCGCCAGCACCGGTTGCAGTGAGAGCCACCCGATCGCCAGAAAACCCAATAAACTCTTACCAGTATTTTTCATCTTCAGATTGCTTCGGACGCCATGGTCTCTTTCATAGAAGTCACCATCTGGCAGAAAATATCGCACCCCTCTTCGAGCACTTCTTCGCGCGTCGCATAGCTGATGCGTATCGATTTGCGGTTGGCGCTGAAGATATAACCCGGCACGAGCAGCAGACGGCGTTCAATTGCCTGCGTCACAAAATCTGCCGAATCAATCGGAATTGCCGGGTAAACGTAAAATGCACCGTCGGGAACAGGCAGCGTTGTTACTGTCTTCAGCTTGTTCACAACCAGGTCGCGCCGCCGGCGCATGATCTTCAGCTCTTCTTCGATTCCGGTTTTCAGCGCAGTAATGGCCCCCCACTGCACCGCGTGCGGCGCGCAGACCATGGTGTACTGCTGCAACGTCACCATCTTCTGCACGATACCATCATACTGCGGCGGAGCGGCGAGGTAACCGACGCGCAAACCCGTCATGGCGTGGCTCTTCGAAAAGCCGTTAAGCGTCAATGTGCGCGCGGGGTTGAGTGAAGCCATGCTGACATGCTTCGCTTCGTAGTCGAATGCCGCATAAATTTCATCGGAGGCAATGACAGCATCCTGCTCGTCGGCTAACTGCGACAGCACGGTAAGCTGTTCGCGGCTCAGGATTTTTCCTGTAGGGTTAGACGGCGAGGCAAAGATAATCAGCTTAAGGCGCTTGTTGTCGCGTTTCAGCTGCTCTTTGAGCTGCTCAATGTGTGCAGTGGTAAAATCTTCAGGTACCGTGTACTGCCGCGCTTCATGGTACTTTACCAGCGCCGGGTAGATCAGGAAGTACGGGTCGAGCAACAGCACGGCGTCATCTTTGTCGACGATCGCCTGGAAAAGCAGGAACAAGATGGATGCCACGCCGGTCGAGACAATCACGTTATCTGCCTCGTAACGGAACTTTGTCTTTGGCTCGAGGTAACCGGCGATTGCTTCACGCAGCTCAACCAGGCCCGCCGTCGGCGTATAACCGGTTTTGTTGTCGGTCAGCGCCTTTACCATCGCCTCTTTCACGGGCGATGGCACGGGGAAGTCGGGCTGGCCGATCGAAAGATTCAGCGGATTTTTGATTTTGGCCGCAAGGTCAAAGACCTTACGGATCTCGCTGGTATCAATACCGTGGATGCGCGAGGCAAGAATATCGCGCATTATTCTGAAAGCTCTTTGTCGAGTTTCTTCGACTGCTCTTCAATTTCAAGCTGGTTGCGCTCGATACGGCATTTATCTGCCGACCAGTCTTTGCTGCGCTCCTTTGCCTGCTTGCACGCTTCGCTATTGGCGTCAGCACAGAACTTTTCATTGTAGCGTTTGCACTCCGATTTGCCGCAGCCCGTGGCTGACAGAACGACCAATGCGGCAGCTGAGAAAACAGGTACCAGCAACCGCAATCCACTTTTTCGCATGACTGCCTCACAGGGAATTTGATTGCTGCGTCAAGTAAAAGCCGGGGCTATCAGGATCGATGAAGCTAACAAGAACGCACAGCCGGGCAATCAGGATCATCACAATCGCTGCCCTGCTCTTGCTGGCAGTTTCCGCGGGCGTGCTGCTGCGGGAATACCTGATGCTGAAAAAAATCCAGGCAACACTGCGGCAGTCGCCATCGCAGATAAAAAACGAACCGGAGCAGAATACACCGGCCGAAGCTGTACCTGAGGCACCACTGGTTTCAGCGGTAAGCCGCTCGGCCGATGGCAGATATATCCGCGCCCGCGCTAATTTTTCCGTATTCAAGAAGAAAGTCGAAGCGCATCCGGAAATCTTACGCCAGTGGGGCCGCGTAGGCTGGAAAATCGTCGGCGATGTGCCTGCGCTCTGTGTACGCAGTGTCGGCGAAACAGCACCTTTCCGCCCGCTTGGGGTAAAGGACGGCGACTGCATCACGCATATCGACGGCGAAAGCATTAACCAGCCCATGCGCAACATGGGTATCTGGCTCACGCTGCCCGCGCGCAGCAGGCTGAAAATCGATACGCTGCGCGACGGAAAACGTATCTCGTACGAACTTGTGCGCAAATGAGCAGGCGCTTGCTTCAGGTTTACCTGGTGGTCGCCGCATCGCTCGGCCTGGCCTGGCTTCTTAGCCGCATCGCGCGCGACGTCTTGATCGATTTCGCGCGGGTCACAAATGAATCGATGCTCCCCCACCTTTCGCCCGGACAGCGGCTGGTGATCAGCCGCCTGTCACCCTGCCTGCACCTGCCCTTTATGCAGCGCGGTGTGGCCTGCAGCCCCTGCGCCCCGGGCAATGCATACGTTTTTCGTTATCCGGGGCGCAGTGAGCAGCGGCTCGTGAAGTTCGCCGTCTCTAAAGAAGAATTCGATTCAGGCAGCGCACGCATCTCATCAGGAGACATAATCTCCTTTACGCCCCGAACGCCGGCGCTCAGTAATCCGGCGGAAACGGGGCGGTTGACCTGCTACTTTGTAGGCAGCAACGGTGAACGTTCCATAGATTCACGCGACTTCGGGCCCGTGCCCGCAGACGAGGTAGAAGGCAGGGTGGTCTACCCCTAAGACAGATGATCGACGCCAAACAGAACCGCTCGGCTTCACCGTTTGCACTGCGCTATAAGCTGGCGCTGCTGTTACTCGTCATACTTTTTATCGTGCTCGCCTACCGCGCAGTTGAACTCGCGATTGCTTCACCACTGCCTCCTTCGGTCATTGAGCAGGCACAGAAAGTCAGGCGCGGTGTTGTGTTCGACTCACGCGGGCACGAACTCGCCATCTCGCGCGACACGGTGTCGGTCGGGGTTAAACCTCTCGAGGCAAGACAGCAGACCGTCGGCTGGGACATTGTTGCCCGCGTAACCGGCACTCCAAAAAATGAACTGCTGCAGCGCATACAGGCGAGTGAAAAGTTTTTTTATCTTCGCCGCAAAATGCCGCCGGACGAAGCAGCTCCCCTGCGTAAGCTCGACCTGGCGGGCCTCGTCTTGCAGAACGAACCCGACCGCTACTACCCTAACGGTCGTCTCGGTTCGCAGATTGTCGGTTTTACCGGTCTCGACGGCGAAGGTTTGTCGGGGGTGGAGTTCAGCCAGAACCAGACACTGAGCAGCACGCGCAAAGGCGCGCATGACTTCATCGGTCAGAATATTCACCTCAGTATCAATTCGTTCGTGCAGCACCAGCTCGAAAAGACACTGGCACAGGGTTTGGAAGACAGCGTGTCAAGGCACGCCATGGGAGTCATCATCGAGACGCAGACGGGACGCGTGCTCGCCATGTCGTCGCAGCCGGACTTTGACCCCAACGCTCCCAACAAGTCGCCCGAAGCCACCTGGAAGAACCTGCCGATCAGCTTTCAATACGAACCCGGTTCGACATTCAAGATCTTCACCATGGCTGCACTGCTGCGCGAGAACATGCTCGATGACCGCACCGAGTATGTCTGCCCGGGTTATTACGAGTACAAGGGCCGCAAGATCAACTGCCCGCGCCAGCATGGCAGGCAGAATTTCACCGAGGTCATGAAGAATTCGTGCAACTACGGGGTGATCGCCGCTTCGTGGCAGCTGCCGGTGCTCAAGCTCTACGAAAACCTGAAAGCCTATGGTATCGGCACGCAGACCGAAATTGCGCTGCCGGGCGAAGCCAAAGGTTACCTCGCAAGCCCCAAAGACTGGGATTACTACCTGAAGATGTCGATACCGATTGGCCACGGTGTGAGCGTCACACCGCTGCAGCTCGCCATTGCCGCAAACGCGATCGGCAACGACGGCAAATTCATGCCGCCGATGATCATCGACAAGGTTACAGACGCGCAGGGCCAGGTGATCGAGCGCTTTGCGCCCCAGGTCAAGTACCGGGTCGCAAGCGCAGAGAACGCCCAGACGATCAGGCGCACCCTGCGTGAAGTGGTAAAAAGTGGTACGGGCGCCGGCGCCGACCTCGGCCTCAAAGAATTCGACGTCTGCGGCAAAACCGGTACATCTATCAAATCGAGCAACAAGGGTTACGATGCCAAGAAGTACCAGGCATCGTTCGTGGGCTTTTTCCCGTGTGATAAACCTGAAATCACCATTATGCTGATGTTCGACGAGCCGCGCGGCGAATACCACCAGGGCGCCACCGTCGCGGCCCCTGCATTCCGCCGCGTACTGCGAGAAATCATTCCGGCGATCCATGTGGGTGACGTGAGCGAGGTGCGCCCGCTGGTTACCCCCGCATACCGCTCGGCAGGGCAGGACAAGTCAGTGATGCCTGATTTCCGCGGGTTCAGCAAAAAAGAGCTGCTCTTCCAGGTGCTTTCCAAGTTTCCGGGTGACCACCAGATGAAGGGTGCGGGTTATGTCACTGCGCAGACGCCGGCCCCGGGCACAAAGATAAATCCCCCTTACAATTTTAGTTTTACCCTTGGCTTTCCCGATGAGTAAAGAGAGGAAACAGCCAGTGGCGCCTGCCCTGGTATTTTTGTCTCGAAAAACAGCAATTTGCCGTCTCACCAGGTAAACAGTGA
Source organism: Turneriella sp. (assembly GCA_046346875.1). Lineage (GTDB taxonomy): Bacteria > Spirochaetota > Leptospiria > Turneriellales > Turneriellaceae > Turneriella. The sequence continues at coordinate 451,212 of JAXMHG010000003.1, forward strand.
AAACACCCCTGCGTATTCCCTTCTTTCCGCTTGCCGGCAAATCGCCATATCGGCCTCTGGCGGCAGCCGATAGGTTGCCTGCCGTGTTTTACCCTGATTTTTCCCCGTCATTCTGCCGCCCATGGAGCACCTTCTGAAACAGCTGCTGCAATATACTGCGGCCCTCTGCTTTTTTGTGGGAGCTTTCTCTCTGGCTGCACAGGACTCTGCGCCCAAAGACGCGCCCAAGCAGGTCGACCAGATGGCGGCTCCCGTAAAGGCAGAAACTCCCCCTGCCCCGGCAGAAAAAAAGCCTGAAGCTGCGCAAGCTCCAGCACCGGTTGCACAACCCGCAGCCCAACCAGTCAGAAAACAGCCTGTTATACCTCCCACAAAGAAAAACGAAGCCGGCAGCGAATCTTCACCCACCGGCAACCCGCCAGATAGCCAGCTGGAAAAACTGGCAACGGAGAGCGATAAAGACACCGAGAGTGAAGCGCCCGTAAAAGACAAGCCGGGTAAAAAAGGCAAGACCGCCGACGAAGCTGACAAGCTGGCGAAAGACGATAAAAAGAAAGGAAAAAAAGATAAGGGCAAAGACAGCTTCTTTCGTCCCGACTTTCGCGACCAGGAAATCCAGGATATTCTCAAGATTTTTTCTAAAATTATCGGCAAGAACATTATCGCCGACGAAAAGGTGAAAGGCAAGATTACTGTTATTTCACCCTATAAAATACCCAGCTCGCTGGCGTACCCCTACCTCTACTCAATGCTCGCTATCAAGGGCTTTGGTATTGTCGAAGAGAATGAGAACCTGATACGCGTGGTCGCGATCAAAGACGCGCTCGCTGGCAGCCCGTTGATTTTTCTCGGCCGCGAAGAGATCAAAGATACGGAAATCAAGAGCGACCTACCGGTGACGCAAATTCTCCCGGTCTACGGCAGCAAGCCTTCACGGCTTTCGGCAATTTTAAAACGCCTGACCAGCGCCAACACCGATCTCGTCGACTACGACGACATCAGCATGCTGATCATCACCGGTAGCCTGTTCGAGGTCAACCGCCTGATACGCATCAGCAACCTGATCGATTACCAGGGCCCGGCGCCCGAATGCGACGAGAAAAAAGATCCTGACTGCGGCCGCGTGCGCGTAGACGGCAGCGTACACGTCTACCGTCTCGAGAACATGCAGGCCGAGAACATCGAAGCCACCCTCAAAAAGGTTCAGCTGCCGGTGGAGCCACTGCCTTCTGCACCTGCTGCTTCTGGCCAGGCAAGCGCGCCGGCAGTAACACAGGCGAACGTGCAGAAGAAGCCGATCGACGTCATCGCGCACAAAGAGACAAACAGTATTATCTACGTGGGCACGAATGATGAGTTTGAACTGGTAAAGAGCCTGATCAAGCGCATCGACCTGCAGCGCCAGCAGGTGTTTCTTGAAGTACTCATCGTTGAGGTGGGTGTTGATAAGAACAACCTGTTCGGTATCGACTGGATTTTCGGCCGGGGCGGCAGCGCGCAGTTTAACAGCGGTGTGGCACTCAAGTCAGGTCTCATCGATACTACATCAGGCAGTTTCAAGAACGGCGCGATTAACCAGAACAGCGGTTTCTCCCTCACATTCCTCAATGATTCCGTTGCAAACATCATTGGTATACTGAACGCGCAGGTCGGCAAATCGAACTTCGTCGTCGTCTCGGCCCCGCAGGTACTGACGCTCGACAACCAGGAAGCAGAGATCAACGTTGGCCAGGACGTACCGGTGCGCGTGAACAGCTTCACCAACGTTACCGGTACGCAGTCGAACAGCTTCGAGTACCGCCCGGTCGGTATCAAACTTAAATTTACGCCGCAGGTGAACAAGAACCGTATGGTGACCATCAACCTGTTCCAGGAAGTGAAATCGCTGATCCCGTCGAGCGACCCGACTGCCAACCCAACGATTGCCAAGAAAGACATCAAGACCTTCGTGCGCGTGCAGGACGGGCAGACGATCGTGATTGGCGGGCTCGTGAGCAACGACCGCACGGCGACAATTTCAAAGGTCCCCATTTTGGGCGAATTGCCACTCGTGGGTTTTATCTTCCGCCGCACGGAAACCATCACCAAGCGGCGCAACCTCATGGTCTTTATCACTCCGCATATTCTGACTAACCGCGCTATTGCCGATAAAGTCACAGAAGATCTGCACCAGGACCAGATCAAAGAATACAAGCGCAACAGTATCGACTAAACGCATGCGGAAATTCGGCGATATACTTGTCGAAGAAGGGCTGATCGAAGCCGACGAGCTGAAGAAGGCCCTGACGCTGCAGCGCAAGTCTGCCTACAAACTCGGGCAGATACTCATTAAGAAAGGTCTCATCTCTGAAGAGGACGCGCTCAAGGCGCTCTCGAAGCAGTACGAGATGTCGTTCGCCGACAAGCTCGAACCGCTGAATATCGAGCAGCTGATCGAAAAAGTACCGCTCAAGTTCGTGCAGAAATACCGGGTGGTCCCCTACTACATTCAGGAAAAAGAAATCCGGATCGCGATGACCGACCCATCGATTCTGCACCCGCTCGATGAATTTCGCCTGCTGTTCATTGGCTACGAAGTAACACCCGTACTAACGCGTGAAAGCGAGATACTGCGTATCATCCATAACTTCTACGAGGCCAAGAGCCGCGCAGAAGACACCGACCTCGAAATGGGCGACGGGCTCGAAATTCTCGATGACATACAGGACCTGCACGACTCGGCAGAACTTGCCAACCAGGCGCCGATCATCAAGCTCGTGAACATGATCCTGTCTAACGCGGTGAACGAGAAAGCATCGGATATCCACTTCGAACCGATGGAAAAAGAATTCCTGATACGGTTCCGTATCGACGGTGTTCTGCACAAGATGATGTCCCCGCCGAAGTCTATACAGAGCGGCGTGATTTCACGCGTCAAGATCATGGCGAACCTCAATATCGCCGAGAACCGCCTGCCGCAGGATGGTCGTATTCGCCTGCGCTTTAGCGGTAACGATATCGATATCCGCGTGTCGTCGCTGCCGACACAGCACGGCGAACGCCTGGTGTTACGTCTGCTGAACCGCACCGCGGCAAAGTATGACCTCGCAACGATCGGCTTCGAGAAACGCACGTACGAACAATTTGTCGAAACGATCAATTATCCCAACGGTATCGTGCTGATTACGGGCCCCACGGGTTCGGGCAAAACGACGACGCTTTATGCTGCGCTCACGCGCCTCAACAGCCCCGAGCGCAATATTATTACTGTCGAAGACCCGATCGAATACCAGATCGACGGCATCGGCCAGGTGCAGGCGCGCTCAAAAATCGGCTTCACCTTTGCCGAAGGTCTGCGCTCGATTCTGCGCCAGGACCCTGACGTTATCATGGTGGGTGAGATTCGGGACGAAGAAACTGCGCGCATCGCTATACAGGCATCGCTCACCGGTCACCTTGTGTTCTCGACCCTGCACACCAACGACGCTCCTTCGGCAGTCACGCGTCTGCTCGACATGGGTATTGAGCCGTTTCTCGTTACCTCAACCTGCCGCGGAATCATGGCGCAGCGCCTTGTCCGAAAACTCTGCGTGCACTGCCGCAAACCGAAGACGGTGAATGCCAAAGACCTGCAGTCGATTGGCCTGCTCTACCACAACCCCAAAAAAGGCGAAGTACCGACGGGTAAAATACGCATCTACGAACCCAGTGGCTGCAAAGAGTGTATGAACACAGGTTACCGCGGCCGTATGGGGGTCTACGAATTCATGCCTATCACCGCGAAACTGCGCGAGATGATTATCACGCGCGCCTCGCTCGACGACCTGAAAGACCAGGCGATTCACGAAGGCCTTATCACGCTGCGTAACGCGGCGCTTCGTCAGGTGGTCGCGGGTGTGACCTCGCTTGACGAAGCGATGCGCATTACCTGATAGTAGCCTGTGGAGCCATAAGTCAGGTAAATTTTCATGGCGCATTACCAGTATACCGCATTCAGTCCCAAAGGCCAGAAGGTAACCGGCGTCATTGAAGCCATATCGCCGCAGGCCGCGACGCAGAAACTCAAATCGCAGAACCTGTATGTACGGGAAATTCGCGCCGATTCAGCGAAGCGCGACCGTGAACTTTTTCCTTTTTTAAGTAACTTTCTCTATCGCATCAAGCGCAAAGAGGCAGGCATCTTTGCCCGCCAGCTAGGCACCCTGCTCGGCGCAGGCATACCGCTCAACGAAGCGCTGTCGGATATCAGCGACCAGACCGAGAATCCGCACCTGCGCAAAATCATCCAGGAAATGAAGCAGCAGGTGATAGAAGGACGCTCGCTGTCTGAGGCGATCAACCAGCACACGAATGTTTTTCCGCCGGTTTACGAAAGTATGGTGCGCGTCGGCGAAGCTACGGGTAATTACGAACCTACACTCAAGCGACTCGCCGACCTTGAAGAACGTAACGAAGAACTCAAAGCGCGCGCCATTACGGCGATGATCTATCCCATGTTCATGCTGCTGATTTCTGTTGGCGTGGTGTTCTTCCTCATGACGTCGGTGGTGCCGCAGCTATCTGACCTGTTTAGTGGTTTTAAGGCGGAGCTACCCCTGATCACGCGAGTTGTCATCGGTCTTTCCAAACTTTTCTCTTCGTTCTGGTACGTGATGATTCTCGCCGCCTTCGGCGGCATCTACGCGTTCGTCCGCTACCGCAGCACAAAAGAAGGCCGGCAAAAGACCGACAGGATGATCATGCGCATCCCGTTTTTCGGCGGCCTGCTGCGCCGCATCCAGGTAGGACTCTTCTGCCGCAACCTGGGAATCCTTGTGGAGAGCCAGGTACCATTGCTTGATGCCCTCAAGATCGTCTCGGGCACGGTGACGAACTCGATCTTCGTTGATGAACTCACCGCGGCGATTCAACAGATTAAAGAGGGTTCTTCGCTGCGCGAATCGCTCAAGGACTCCGTAATACTGCCGCAGATGGCGCGCGGTATGATTGCGGCTGGCGAAAGTACCGACCGGCTGGCAGAGCTTTTGATCAAGGCCGCCGAAATTATGGAATCTGAGGTGGACAGCGCCGTACGGCGCATGACGCAGTCGCTTGAGCCGATCATGATTGTTTTTCTCGGCGGTATTGTGGCGGCTATCATGGCAGCAGTCATGCTGCCCATGTACAAGATGACTGAATATATCAAGTAACGTAAGCAGATGTTGCTGAGACTGCTCGAAATTCTTTCCGGCGCGCGGCGACGCCTCGTCAGGCTGCGACGGATTTTCCTGCGCAAGGTAATTCCGCCAAAAATACTCGTTATCCGCAACGATGGTCTCGGCGACTTTATCCTGACGCTGCCCATCATTTCAGCCCTGCGCGAACAGATACCGCATGCACGCATCCATGTGCTGGCAGCGCGCAGCCTGCACAGTATGGCAGCATTCTTACCAGAAATTGACGGCTGGGTCACAGACCCGGGTTGTTTACTCAAACGGCACCGCAGGGGAAAAAGTGCGCTGCAGCTCGATACCGAGTACCAGAATCTCGTGCGCGAAGTTTCAGCCTATCGCTTCGACCTCGCCGTCTTCTGCTATGCAGAAAAGCATTCTGCGAGGCTGGCCAGGGATGCAGGTATACCCTACCGGCTGGGTCCGCTGCGGCGGTCCTTTTTTACGAAATTTAACCTCTGGTATTACATACCACGACGCAAGACCGGCCAGTCGGAGTTTCAGCTCAACCTCAAGATTCTGCGCTCGCTTCGCGTGGAGAATATTTTCCGGCTTCCGCGCGCCGAGTTACCCGCCCTTTCACAGAAGGTTGAAACCGGTCGCTATATCGTGATGCACCCATATAAACGTTCGGGTACCGCACTTGTCTGGCCGATGGAAAATTTTCAGGCGCTTGCCCGCTACTATTCAGCAGAAAAGCGCAAGGTGATTGTGATCGGCGATCGGGACGACGCAGAAGTGTTACACGCCTACTTTGGCGCGATTCCCCAGGTGAAGATACAGACCGAACTCAACCTGGTACAGACTGCCGCGCTACTCAAGGGTGCGGAGCATTTTTTCGGCAACTCGTCGGGGCCGCTGCATCTCGCTGCGCTTGTAGGCACCCCGCATACCGGTTTTTATCCGCAGAACAAGATAGCCTCGCCCCGGCGCTGGCGTACGCTACCCAACGAAAGAACTCCCCGCCTGTCAGAGCACCTGCTGGCGACCGATTTTCCTGTCGATTGTACCAGCTGCAAACTGGAGAAGTGCGACTATTACCCGTGTACCGCTCGTATCGAGACTGCAGCGGCGATAAGGTCGGTGAGCGCCTGGCGCAAAACGGCACCCACACGCAAGGCACGCAGCGCCGCTAAGCCGAAACGCCGTCGTCCCGCCCGCAAACGCAAGAAGCTTTGAGAGATAGCTGTTCCGCTTTTTGACATGTTCCTGACAACAGGCGCGCAATGCGTTTGTGCCGCGTGGGGCTTTTCGATATATTCCTGCCAGCTCATGAATGGCGCTGGCCTAATGGACCATTTTCGTGCATACTCGCTGAGTATCGCCAGCCACGCGCTCGAAGAGCTCTCTGAATTTCCTGATTCCCGGGCGTTTTATACCGATGCACGGCAACTGCCGGCGCCCGCACCCGAAATCCGCAGCCTGCTCTACATGGCCACCTGCAACCGCATCGAACTGTATGTCGAGGCAGAACCCGGGGTAGAGACCACCCTGGTCGAGGAAAAACTTGCTGCAGTCTCACCTGTCTTTGCGCTCATGCTGGCAAAAGCCCCGCAGGTATACGCGGGCGGCAAGATGCTCGAGCACATGATTGCAGTGGCCAGCGGCCTGAAAAGCCTTGCGCTTGGTGAAACGCAGATAGCGGGACAACTGAAGCGTGACATGGCCTACGCGCAGGAAACCGGCTGGCTCGGTGCCGGCATGATGACCGTCATACGCAAGGCCCTCGAAACGCAGAAAAAGATCAGGACCTCGACGGGGATTTCAGAGAATTCATACTCACTGATGAGCCTGGTGGAAGACACCATCGCGCAGCGCAGCCTGCACCCGCTGTCCGGTAACCTGATACTGGTAGGCGCTTCGGAAATGTCTGCCAAGGTCGCGCGGTTTGCACTGCGCCGCAATGTCGGCCAGTTTTTGCTGGTACGCAAAGATCTCTCGCGGCCGATGAATGCAGATCTCAATACCCTGATACAGACCTATCCTGAAAAATTCCTGCAGGTCACGCTGGAAAACCTGGCAGAAGAGAGAAAGAATTTCAGCGCCACGGCAATTATACTGGCATCTTCTTCGCCGCACCCGCTGTTTTCTGCGCAGGATATCCAGCTACTCCAGTCAAACTACGTGCTACACGCAGACTCTGCTATCGTCGATCTCTCGTTGCCGGCAAATGTCCACCCCGATGTTGGTGCCGTTCTCGGTGACCGCCTGATCAGCCTCGATTCCCTCAAGAATGTCTCAGAAGAGGCGCGTGCCGATCGCCTGTCTTCGGCTGCGCAGGCAGAACCGATTATCCGGCGGGCCGTGTACCAGTTCTGGCTCGACACCCTTTACCGTGATAATCCCGAACTTGTGCAGGATTACCTCGACGCCAAGTCACAGCAGACCGAGAGCGAATGGCAGCGCCTCGCACAGGAAGCTTCGCTCAGCGAGAAACAAAAACGTATCCTGTACGATTTCCTGAAAAAAGAGCAGCGCCGTGCGCTTTCATCACACCGCGAAATGATTCTCGACCTGATGGCTGGCGCGGGCAAAGTACGACAGGCTTGAGCGTGCCTGCAAAAGAAATCACACTCGCCTCGCGCGATTCGCTACTTGCCCTGACACAGACGATCGAGGCAGCAATGCGGTTAGAAGCTGCGGGTTTTGCCCCGCGTATCGTCAGCATGAAAACGGCGGGCGATATCAAGCTGAACGCCCCGCTCTATTCCGTAGCACAACAATCGGGCAACAAAGAAGGCAGGGCATTTTTTACCCGCGAACTCGATGACGCGTTGCTTTCCGGCAGGGCTGATGCTGCCGTACATTCATTCAAGGACCTGCCGACCGAAAGAGTGCCCGGGATCGGCGAGCCGTACTTTTTCTGCGAAGAGCATGGCTCTGATGTACTGCTGCTCGGTGAAAAAACTGTTATGAGCACTGACGGCGCGGGGCTGGTCATAGGCACCTCGTCGCTGCGGCGCATTCACCAGCTGCAACTCGTTCTTCCCGCGGCGCGTACAGTTACTCTGCGCGGCAACGTTATCACGCGACTCGAAAAACTGCTCGCGGGAGAAAATGGAATGAACGCGATCCTGATTGCCGCGGCCGGGCTCAGGCGCCTGACGGCTTTTGCGGAAGTACCCGAGAACAGGTATGCCCACCTGGTTGTGCCTGCGGCGCTCGAACACATTCGCCGCGAACTCGCCCGCCTGGCCGCGAGCGAAGCAGCGCGCGCCAGAGCAATCGAACTGCCTGAACGTTATTTTCCCACAGCCCCCGGACAGGGTGTGCTGGCGCTGCAGCTTTCTGCGGAAGCCGAAGCCCGCTACTCCGGCGCAGTCGCCGCCGTATTTGCCGAACACCAGCAGATTGCCCGCCGCGTGATGCAGGAACGCCGGATTATGACCGAACTCATGACAGGCTGCCATGCGCCATTGGGAGTTTCCGCCCTGCGGGGTGACGAGCACCGTATCGTTGCCTGCTACAGCCGAAAATCCACTACCGAGCCGGTCAGTTTTTCCGATTCGGTCTGGTTTGAACGCGAGCTGGGCGCAGACAGTACGGCAATCGCGCAGGAACTCAAACTCCCCCGGGAACAAATCTACTGGTGGGGCTTTAAGGCACCGCCGCAAAATTCCGGGCTGCCATTGCAATTTGTACCAGCCGTGGAGCAGAAGCCACTGGAGGTGCAGTGGTCGGGCGCGTTACCCGAAGCAGTGTTTGTTGCATCGCCGCGCGCGGCTGAGTGGGTATCGGCGCAAAAGGACCTGTTGAATTTACCGTTCTATACTGCTGGTGCAGAAACTGGTCATGTATTGAAGTCGCTTATCCCGGCTGCACAAATCACCCCCGTAGCCGGCAAAGGATTCGCGCAGGCACTGAAAGTATTTAGTAACAAGCAGGTACAGCTGCTGTGGGTCGGTTCAGCCGATGGCGAAAAACGTGCCCGTGCTACGGCGCAGGAATTTCCTGCTGCGAGATTTTTGCCTGTCTATACGAACCTTCCGCTAAGGCCAAAACTACCCGCTCCTGTAGCGGGTGCACTGCACGTTCTCACTTCGGCAATGGTTGCTGAAGCCTTCGTGCGCTGGGCGGCCGAAGCTGGCAATATTGACCCGCAAATCTGCTGCTTCGGTGAATCGGCGGTCGAGATCGTCAAGGCTACTGGTATGCCAGTTTACCATGCCAGCGAGGCGAACGATTTCTCTGCTCTTGTTCGTGAATTAAAGGGAGATACAGGCCTGCTGCGCGAACGCTGGCAACTCAAGGAGTTCTGACCCATGGAAAGAAAAAAATCTGACAAACTCTGGCAACGCGCCCTTAAGGTTTTCCCCGGCGGGGTCAACTCGCCCGTACGCGCCTTCCGCTCAGTCGGGGGAAATCCCCTGTTCATTGCGAGCGGCAGAGGCAGCTACGTGCGCGACGCCGATGGCAACCGCTACCTCGATTCTTTGTCGAGCTGGGGGCCGCTGATTCTCGGTCATGCGCCGAGGCCCGTTGTGCGGGCAACACGCAAGGCGCTGCGGCATGGTTCGACTTTCGGCGCAACAACCGAAGCGGAAGTAAAACTTGGCGAGTTTATCCTGCAGAATATTCCGTTTCTCGAACGGGTGCGCTTTGTCAGCTCGGGTACCGAAGCGGTGATGACCGCGCTCAGGCTTGCGCGCGGCACCACGCGGCGGCAGATGATAGTCAAATTCGAAGGCTGCTACCATGGCCATAACGACGCACTGCTTGCCCGCGCTGGCTCGGGATTACTGACACTGTCCGGCAATATTGCCGAAGCAAGTTCACCCGGTATCCCCGACGAAATCGTGCAGAACACTCTTGTACTGCCACTCGATGACTCTGCCGCATTTGAACAGGCATTGGAAAAACACGGCGAAAAAATTGCCTGCGTCATTATCGAACCCGTCCCCGCCAATGCAGGGCTCTTGCTGCAGCGCCGGGCATTCATCGAGCACGTGCTCACCTCGGCACGCCAGAAGGGTATACTGGTGATCTTCGACGAAGTCATCAGTGGCTTCCGCCTGTCCTTTGCCGGCTATGCAGGTCGCGAAAACCTGAAGCCCGATATCATTACCTATGGAAAAATTATCGGCGGCGGTCTGCCAGTTGGTGCCATTGCGGGCAGCGCTGCCATCATGGACAATCTTGCCCCGCAGGGCCCTGTCTACCAGGCGGGCACGCTCTCTGGCAATCCTCTTGCCATGGCAGCAGGCCAGGCTGCCCTCGCCTGCCTCGCCGAACGCAATGGTGCAGTATACTCCCACCTGAAAAAGCTCGCTGACAGGCTCAAGGAAGGCTTTGAAAAAGAAATCCTGCCGCTACTCGCAGGTCGCGAATGGACAATCCAGCTGGTGCAGGAGGAGTCACTGTTCTGGTTCTCTTTCAGGCCGCAGGGTGACAATAGCCCGGTAAGGCGAGTCGACCGGATTGCCCCCTTCTCTGCCAACATCTATAAACAGATTTTCCACGCAATGCTTGTCCGCGGCGTCTACCTTGCGCCGTCGGCCTACGAAGTGGGATTTCTGAATGCTGCCATGCGCGGGCGCGATATTGACTATTTTATCGATAACCTGCGCAAGACCGTGCGCCAGCTCTCGGGTTCGATCAAAGATTTTACATGAGCGTCAGCCGGCAGAAAAAGAACCTCTCCGGATTTTCTTTTTTTTCCGGTTCAGCCCTCGCGATGGCATTTTCGCTGCTGTCGGTTATCGGCCTGCTCTTGTGGTGGCAGAGTCTCATCACCCGCCACCTGGAAATCCAGTACCGCTTCTTCTCTACGCAGGTAACCAGTGGCGCGCCGGTCTCTGAAGACCTGCTGCGGCTTATCCGCGACCAGGACGAAAGGCTGGCGCGCGAACTGTTTCCGCAAGCCGAAAACAACCTGGCGCCAGCCAATGCCCGCGAAATCATCCAGGCGCGCCTGGCAAACCGCAGGAAGATGGTCATCTACGAGCGTACTTTTTTTATCCTGCTCTTGTTCTCCGGGCACCTCTTTTTTCTCTACATCTACTTTCGCGAACGGCAGCGGCGCAAACTGACCGAAGAAACGATACTGCTGGCAACGCATGAACTCCGCCAGCCGCTACAGAGCCTCTCGCTCGCGCTCGAGACTGTTCAGGATGATGCGCGCGGAACCAGCAAAGCCGCGATCAGCGCGGGCTTAACAGACATCAACCGGCTGGGCCACCATATCCGCTGGCTGGCTTCAACTTTTGCCGAAACCAAACACCGGAATAAGCAGACCGAATTGACCAGCATAGCCTCGTGGTTTGGTGACCTGATGCGGGAAGAGTTCAGCGAACGCGAGCGCCAGCGATTGCAGATTAAGCTGCCTGATGAAGCCGTGCTCCTGTGCATTGAAGAAAACCTGCTGCGTTTTGTCCTGCGCAACCTGACTGAAAATGCGCTGCGTTACGCGCAGGGCCAAGTGGAAATTTCGGGACAGACAGAACGCAGACGGGTTCGGTTCACAGTAGCAAACGCTGGCGCCCGCATGCAGCGGGGCGATTTTCGTCGACTGGGTAACCTGTTCTTCCGTTCGCCTGCGGCCGACATCCAGAACAAGTCGGGCTTCGGACTCGGCCTTTACCTCTGCGGCAGAATCGCCCGGCGGGCGCGCGGGCGCCTTACACTCGTGAATGACGGCGATCGTCTTGTTGCTGAACTGGTCGTGAGAAAGAAATGAGTAACCGCAATAAACATATCGCGATTGTTGAGGACGACGACAATATCAGGGAATTGCTCGCTGAAAACCTGCGCCGCGCCGGCTACCAGGTCTCGGCATTTTTTACCGCGGAACAGTTTGAAAGAAAATCCGATGCAGGTTACCATATGCTGCTACTGGACATCATGCTGCCGGGCAAGAGCGGCATCACGCTGCTGAAGGATCTCAAGTCGCATGGCCTGGATTTTCCCGTGATTCTGCTCACCGCTTCAGAGCAGGATGCGCACGTCGATGCCGCTTTCGGTTCCGGGGCGATTGACTATATCATCAAACCCTTTAACCTGAAGCACCTTCTGCAAAAAATTGAGAACCTGTTTGAACAGCTAAAGCCGGCTGGAATGGGGGAAAATCGCAGCGACTACGCTATCGGGGCCGGCCGGTTCGAGCCCGAACTGAATATCGTCATTCGCGAAAAGAAAGAATACAAGCTGACGCCGGCAGAAGCCGCGACGCTGCTCTACTTCATCAGGAACCCCAACCGGATCATTTCGCGCGAAGAACTGCAGGCCAGCCTGGGCGATGAGAATAGCAGTCTCACCTCGCGCAATCTGGATAACTACGTGCTCAAATTCCGGAAGTTGTTTGAGACCGATCCGAAATCCCCCCTACTCTTTGTAACAATACCGCGAAAAGGATATGCGCTGAAGCGCTGATAGCTATGGAAAACCACAACAACCGATTTGATCGCGCAGTACGCGGTCTGCCAGTCGACCGGACGCCGATTTGGTTTATGCGACAGGCCGGGCGCTACCTGCCCGAATACCGTGAAGTGCGCAAGCGCCTCAGCTTTGACCAGATGCTAGCCGACGCCGATGTCGCGACCGAGGTAACACTGCAACCAATCAAGCGGTTTGACCTGGACGCGGCTGTGATATTTGCCGATATCATGACCATACTGAACGGTCTGGATATTCCGTTTAATTTTGCTTCCGGGGGGCCTGCTCTGGAATTCCATATCCAGAATCCTAAAGAGCGGGCAAAACTGGATGCGCGCCGGCTGCAGGAGAATGCAGGCCGCCTCGAGCCATTCTTACGTGCGATTCGCCAGACGCGGGCCGTCCTGCCGGCTGAAAAGTCGGTGCTCGGCTTTGCGGCCTCACCATTCACCCTGCTGAGCTACCTGATTGAGGGGACGACATCGAAGACTCATAATACGGCCAGGGCTTTTATGCTGGGCTCTGCTATGGAATTCCATAGCCTGATGGAGAAGATAGCAGACTGCACCATCGAGTACCTGAGCCTGCAGGTAGCCGCAGGTGCTTCTGCCGTGCAACTCTTTGAATCCTGGGGTGATGTGCTTTCTCCGCGCACGTACGGAGAGCAGATTTTGCCCCATGTAGAAAAGATCGTCAACGCCATCAGTCCGCTCGCGCCTGTCATCGTCTATGATAAGGGTGCCTCACTGCATCTGCCGGTGCTGCGTCCATTTATCCAGCGCAGCGGAGCGGTGCTTTCGGTCGACTGGCGGGTATCGATCGCCGAACTCGGCGACCTTAAGATCCAGGGTAACCTGGACCCGGCTGCTCTCGAAAGTGAGCCAAGTGCGGTTCGCCGTGAAACCGCCCGCATCCTGGCAGAACGCGCGGGTAAACCGGGGCATGTGTTCAATCTGGGGCACGGTATTTCCCCTCAGGCGAAGCTGGAATGCGTCGAGGCAATGGTCGAGACGGTTCAATCATCCTAGTTTAACGATCGCTGCTGTGGAATTCCATAGCAGCAGAGATTTTTCTCCCGGAACCTGAGAAAAATCCGGCATTTCCTGGTATTTAATAGATAGAGGCACCATGAAATGTACCAGGCAACCTAAGTTTCTTGCGAACAAACCCGTACAGATTTCTGACACCTGGGAAGTCCGCCTGTCACCCCGTATCTGGAATAATATCCGCCAGCTAGCAGCATCGCGCCAGAGCACACTGACCGCTGTAACGCGCTATTGTCTTTTTAGCATGATAGAAGTGCCAAACCTTCGGATGCGTCGACCTCTGAGGCAATGCCTGCAGCAAACAATAAACGAAGCGCGGTCGTCGAATACGCTGCACCGACATATTATTTGCTTCTATGGCGAAGATCTTGTCTTAGTAAAGCTGACAGCTATGCGTCTGGGCGTGACCGTATCGGCACTGGTTCGCATTGCTTTATGTCTTTTCTTACCTCGCCTTGCTGCGGAAATCCAGAACAGGCACTACGTCAGCGAGGAGCATTACTATACTCACAGTATCAAACGCTGGATGAGAATTGTACCTTCAGCGCTGAATCTTGACCGCATACCCATGATGAGAGGATTTGCCTTTGCAAGCTTTCCGCCCTGGTTTTGGTGGTAATTGCTAAGCCCGGGCCAGGTAAGACACCGTCTCAAAATGGTGGGTCCAGGGAAAGAAATCAAAGACCTCCATCTGTTCACAGCGATAACCTGCCTCGGCAAAGGCAGCCAGATCCCGCGCCATCGTGGCTGCATCACAGGATGAGTAAATGATCGGTCCTGAAAACTCCCCGAGGGCTTCAGCACGCAATCTCTTCCAGGTTTCCGGCACGAGGCCTGCACGCGGGGGGTTGATCAGCAGAATTTCCGGCTGGAACGCCCTGATTTCGGCAAGCAGATCGTCACGAATGCGCTCCGGCAGAAAAAGGTCAACTTTTCGATAACGTTCGGCAAAATGATCAGGCAGAGGATGCCCATGCTCTTCAAAGCGTACCTGTCGTACCTGGTCAGGGTTAAGGATATCCAGGGCCATCACCTGCATCGGGTGGATGAGCGACTGCATGCGCGAAATAAAGCCGAAACCTGAAAAGAGTTCAAGCACACGCGGGTTGGAAATGCCGGTACGCGCAAAATATTGTGCAATGGTTGTGAGCCAGTACGGCAGCGCCCGCAGGTTCGCCTGGAAGAAGCCCGTTACCGGGAAATGAATACTGATCTCTCGTCCTGCAGGCCAGGCCACCGAATATCGGGCGATAGACTGTGACTCTTCTTTGGAATTAAGGACAGAAAAGACCACCTCACCGTCGGTATTCTGACGAATACGTGCCGCGCGCACTTCGACAGGGAAACGGGGAAATTTCTCTCGCAGTGATTTTTCATCAAAAATCAGGCAACCGTGTTCGGGAAAGGCACGTGTCCGGTAAGAGACCGGTTCATAGAAACCGTATGTGCCGAACTTGTTGATGTGTACCTGCACGTGGTTCCGGTAATGCCAGCGGGTGTCTTCGGGCAGGCTATGGAATTCCATAGCAGGGACTTCGACTTTGTTCCTGTCTAGCTGTGACTGAAGCCATGCCTGCTTGTAGTATAAGGTGCGCTCATAGCTCATGTGCTGCATGCGGCAGCCGCCGCAGCGCAGGTACTGATCACAAGCAGGCTTCCCACGGTCCTCTGCAAGGTTGCGCAGCGCCCAGGTCTCGTGCGCAAAGTTGCCCTCACCCACGAACTCTGCGGGCAGCTCGTCAATCCGCGCAAGCACACCGTGCGCGACCTTCGATTTCACCTGGGCCAGGCGAGCCAAGAAACGTTCACCCGGAAGCACCCCCCAAATGAAGAATACGTGCGGTTTGAACTTTTCCTTCAGGGACTCGTCGGCGAAATAGGAGAGCCCAAGACCTTCGGCGACGAAGTGCCTGCACTCCAGCTCGACAAAAGCACCGGGTCTAAATCTGCGAATATTCATGAAACCAGCAGACTAGCTATGGAATTCCATAGCTAGAGTAAATCAATGCCGAAAATGCCGCATTCCCGAGAAGAGTAGCGCAATCCCGTGCTCATTCGCCGCCGTAATACTTTCCGCATCTTTAATCGAACCACCCGGCTGCACAATCGCGCGAACCCCAATCTTCGCGCAGGTATCGACGCTGTCGCGGAACGGGAAGAACGCCTCAGATGCCATCACAGAGCCCTTGAGCGACAACTTCGCATCGGCGGCTTTTTCCTGCGCAATACGTATGCTGTCGATACGGCTCATTTGTCCCGCGCCGATCGCGAGGCTGCGGCCACCCGATGCGAAAACGACCGAGTTGGACTTCACAAACTTTGCCACACGCGAGGCGAATGCGAGGTCTTTCATGGTTTGATCATCGCACTGCGCCTTCGAGACGACCTTGATGTCGGCCTCGTTCCACAGCGGCAGGTCCTGGTCCTGCAACAGGTAACCGCCAGCGCCCGGCACCGAACGCAGGTCCCTGGTCTTTGCCGCGTCGAGCTTACCGAAATCAACGGTAATCAGGCGGAGGTTTTTCTTTGCTGCGAGAATTTCGAATGCACCTTCGATAAACTCAGGTGCGATGATCAGCTCGAAGAAGTGCGGAGCGAGTTTTTCTGCCGCTGCTTTGCCGAGCGGGCGGTTAAAGACCACGATACCGCCGAAAAAGCTGACCGGGTCGCAGTCCATCGCGTGCTGCAGAATCTGTGCCTGGTCGTTGCCCGTGGCTACGCCGCAGGGGTTCGTGTGCTTGAAGATCGCGCACACCGGCTCGCTGAAATCTGCTGCCAGACGAATGGCAATATCAAGATCGAGAATATTGTTGAATGATAATTCTTTACCGGCGAGCTGTTTCCACGGCACATCTTTGCCGGCTTCGACGAGGTAAGAAGCATTCTGGTGGGGATTTTCCCCGTAACGCAGCCCCTGCTTCTCGACAAGGCTCAAACGCATTCCCGCAACGCCGCTCTTCTCTTCGAGGTAAGCGGAAATCGCCGCATCGTACGCAGCGGTACGGCGGTAGGCTGCCAGGCGCAGCTCTTCACGCAGCGCAAGTGATGTGGCGCCCTTATTCGCCTCGAGCTCAGCAGCGACTGCGGCATACTGTTCAGGCGAAACGACAATCGCCACCGATGCGGCGTTCTTGGCTGCCGAGCGCACCATCGCCGGCCCGCCAATATCGATATTTTCGACAGCCTCTTCAAACGTCGTGCCGGCCTTCGCTGTAACCGCTTCAAAAGGATAGAGGTTAATGACCACCAGGTCAAAGAGCTTGATATCGTGCTGGCGCGCCGCCTCGAGATGCGATTCCAGGTCTCGCCGCGCCAGAAATCCACCATGGATCTTGGGATGCAGGGTTTTCACGCGGCCATCCATCATTTCAGGGAAACCGGTGTAATCTTCTACAGCGAGAGCGGGCAAACCTTGTTCGCGCAGGTACTTGAGCGTACCGCCCGTCGAGTAGATCTCGACACCCAGCGAGTGCAGGGTCGATGCAAACTCTTTGAGCCCGCTCTTGTCTGAAACAGAAATGAGAGCGCGGCGAATTGGTACTAAATTGTTCATGGTGCGAAAGTATATCCCCGGGCAATGCCCGGGGCCAAAAGGGAAATCAAATCAACATGGTCTGGCCTTCAAAGACGTCTTTGCAGGGGCCAGTCATGTATACGTGGTTGTCTTTTTCAGACCAGTAGATCTCGAGAATACCACCGCGCAGTTCAACCTTTGCCTTGCGCTTGATCTTGCCAGAGAGAACACCGGCAACAACCGCTGCGCAGGCACCGGTACCTGAAGCGAGTGTCTCACCGACACCGCGCTCCCAGACACGCTGCTTGATGTGGTCTTCGTCAACCATCTGGATGAAGTGGACGTTGGTGCGGTTCGGGAACAGAGAGTAGTTCTCAATCATCGGGCCGTACTTTTGCACCGGGAAATTGTCGACATCGTCGACCCAGATCACCACGTGCGGATTACCCATCGAAAGCGCCATGAACTCGAAAGTATTATGGTCTTCGAGGTAGATTTTTTCTTTGAGGACTTTCTTCTCTTCTTCGCCAGCTGCGCAGACCATGGGGATCTTCGCGCGCTCGAGAATCGGCTCGCCCATATCGGCTTTCACGCGGTAGACGCGGCCGTCGCGGACCATCAGGATGCAGGGGATAATGCCGCGCAGGGTTTGCACGTTGATTTCTTGTTTCTTGGTATTGCCGCGGTCGTAGAGGTATTTGCCGAGGCAGCGGATCGCGTTACCGCACATCTCTGCTTCTGAACCGTCGGGGTTAAAAATGCGGATCTGGAAATCTGCTTCGTTCTTGTTGTCCGGTGGCATGATCAGCACGAGGCCGTCAGCGCCGACACCGTAGTGGCGGTCACAGAGAAGCCGAGCTGCACGCTGTGGGTTCTTGGGAGAATCTTCGGTAAAGAGGTAATCGTTCCCCAAACCTTCGAGTTTTGCAAACCGTAATGCTTTAGAGCCGCTCATTCAAGCCTCCGATGCGGAAAATCTGGTAAAAAGTCTTGCAAATGCTTCAAACTTTCGCAGAATGCCGGGTATTTTAACAGCCAGTTCCTATGAACGAGACAGAGTTTCAAGCCTTATTTGAGTCCTACCAAAAGGCCTTGAAGAGTGGCTCTCAAAATCCGATTCCACAAAAACTCCACCTGCTCGTCTACAACTATGCCCAGCTGCGCCACCAGCAATCAACCGACGTTTCGGCCGACTTCTACCTGCACGTCGCTGGCAAACTCGACGGTATTCTGCAGCGCTACGACGCGCGCCGTCTGCCCTTCTACCAGTACATGGCTTCATCGCTGAATTTTGAATTCAGCCATTTTCTCCGGCGGCGAAAAATGCCGCGCTCCCAGGTGGAGCTACTTTCGGTCGAAGAGCTGGCCGAACGGCGGCTTGAACTGCAGTACAGGGAAAATCCCACACCTGATCCGCTTTCGCCGCTGCTGGCAAAAATGCGCCCACCAACCTCGGCTTATGCAAGGCTCGCACTGGCCTGCCCCCTGACCTATGGGGAGCTGCGGTACTTGCTGCAACGGGGTCGCCAGAAAGACGGTTCGCACTGGAAGATGCTGAGGTCTTACCGCGCCTTCCTGAGATACGCAGAAGAAAAGCGAGTCGCCTTCATTCGCGAACGCGACCGCCTGCTGCAGATCCTGATGCGCACCGAACAGCATGAACGGACGGCCAATACGGCCGCGCTGCAGGCCCTGAAGAAGCGCCGGGAGAGTGCGCGGCGAAAGTTTTTTTCCATGGACACCCGCATTCCTATACGTATCGTGGCGGAGGTAACCGGCGACTCTATTGCCACCGCGCAGCGACAGCTCAAGGCGGCGACAGAAACACTAAAGTCGGTTTACGCCCGGTGGGAAAAACAAGACTTGTTGGAAATACAGAGGAAAAGTCAGAGGCGTAATTGAAGATTAAACGCTCGGGTAAGACCAAAACCCCCTCCCGCAGGGCAAAAAAGGCTGTGTTACGCGCCCGCAAGCCGGTACTGCCGGTAAAAAAGCCCAAAAAGACTGTGCCCCGGGCAAAAAAGCCTGCGAAACCTGATATGGCCCCGTCGGTTGACTTTGTCCAGCCATCGGCCCCGGCCACCGAAGCACTTTCGCCTTTTGCCGCACTCGTCTCTGAGCATACCATTGCCAATGCCTGGGATATTCTCGGCGACGAGGAGTTCGTGCTCGACGACGAAGTCTGGAACACGCTCTACAACCGTATCAAGCTGCAGCTACTGCAGGCAAGTTATTCCTTCCGTGTCGACACCGACAGCGTATCCCTGAGCCCGTGGTCAGTGACACCGATGCCCGCTTTCCGGGGCGATAACGAACCAGGTTTTCTCAAAGCGGGGAGCTTTACTGTTCTCAAGCCTGAATTGCCAGGCGTCATCTTTGACCTGAAAATCAGCGCCAACGACCAATCGCTGCTCATGGACTGGTCGCTCCGCCGCAAAGATTCGGCAGCCAGCACAGGGCACATGGCGCTTTACTGCGATGGCGAGCTGGTAGAAGCCGTTAACCTGAACCAGAGCCGTTGCCAGCTCGAACTCACCCGCGATGACCTGGGTGATATATCGTTTTATTTTCTAGATGCCGAAACCGGCAAACAAACCAAAATTCTCGAACTGAGTGTGTAAGCAGGAAAAATGCAGGTAGCCAGAAACAAAGTAGTGACGATCAGCTATGAGCTGAGTGAAAGCGGAAAAGGCAAGCTGGAGGACGGCACGCTCGACTACCTTCATGGTTTCAAGAACCTGATGCCGGCACTCGAAAAATTCCTGACCGACAAGAAAGAAGGTTTTTCAGGAAAAGTCGAAATGGGCCCCCGCGACGCATTCGGTGAGTTCAGCCAGGACATGGTGATGACGATCCCCAAGGACCAGCTGGAAAAACCAGAAGAGATGCAGGTCGGCATGCAGATCGAGCTCGAGAGCGAAGAAGGTGTAATACCAGCGCTCGTCACTGCGGTCGGCGCCGACAGTATCACGGTCGATGGCAACCACCCCTACGCCGGTAAAACACTGACCTTTGACATCAAGGTGGTTGCGATACGCGATGCATCGGCTGAAGAACTCGCACACGGCCACGCGCACGGCGCGCACGGCCACCACCATTAAGCTGTCAGGTTTTCACACTATAGCCCATTGAACAAACACTGATACCTCAGGTGGTACTTGTCCAAGGCTGTGGGCAATAATTGCATGACCCGGCTCTTCGGCCATGTATACCTGCCCATGGGGCAGAAAATAGCCCAGGGTATACAGAAAATCACAGAATTGCTGATCGCTTCACCCTGCACGGCTGTGTGCAGTATGGACGAGAAGCGCGAGTTGTGCACCGGGTGCTACCGGACGCTCGATGAAATTATGCAATGGTCGCGATTTAACGGTGAAAAAAAGCACCAGGTGAATACAGCAGCCGCAGAGCGCCGCGCCGCCGCGCAGAAGACTAATCCTCGGTAAAATACAGGTCGGCCCGTTCCAGCGCGGCATCCCGCAACGTTTGTCTCACCGATTCAAGGGTATTCTGTATAGCTTCAGGTACGCCGTTCTTGCGCGGCCAGGCGATTTCGACAGGACCGGCAAGATCTATCGTCAGGAAATCAAAAAGCGCATCGAGGTTATTCCCGAAATAATCTGGCAGCTGCGTTTGTAGGGCGAGCTCGCGAAAAAAAGATTGCTGGTCAAAGATACGGTCAGCGTTGAGCAGAATGCGAGTCATGGCAGTATCCTCTCGAATGTCTGGTAATGGTCTGCTGTCACGAATATCCACCTGTCGCTCGAATACAGCAGGCGCTTGGCGTTTCGTTTACCACCGCGGTACGAAAGATCTGCTTCGTACCATGTCCTGCCGGTCTTGACTGGCAAAAGTCCCTCGCGGTTACCAAATCGGTCACCGCCGATACTCTTGCCCGGCGCGATGCGCCCCAGTGGCTTGCCGGGATGCCACCCCAACCGCGATGCTTCGGCCTTGGTAATCCATTTTGCCGGCAGACGGCCGGTGTTCCTGACGGAGTCAACCGCTGTGTAGAGTTCCTGCGCGTCGAGCTGGTATTTCTGCGCCAGCCCGGTAACCCGTTGGTGCAGGTCAGCCCTTTCGCCGCTGGCAGAGCTGATGGCGAACAGCCCAAAGACCAGCGCCGCCTGAAGAGACTTCAGAATCTTCATGTCTCTTCGCTGATGTGGGGAGTCTTCGCGCGGACAAAAAACGCGCCGGTGAAAATCAAAACAATCACCAGACTGGTCTGCCAGTTTTCGACATGCCAGAGCCTGACCTTCAGTGTATCCTGCGCGGCTTCAAAAGCCATCTTCGCGCCGACAAGGAGCACCGCGATCATCGCAGCTCCTTCGAGTTGTGGATAACGCTCTAGCAGGCGAATAAAGGATTTGGCAAACAGCCTGAGGCAGGTGACGCCGAAAAACGCTCCCCAGAACAGTACCCAGAAGTCGCGCGTCATCGCGACACCGGCGCCGATCGAATCAAAAGAAAACAGGATATCGGTCCATTCGACGGCGATAATGGCGGCGAGCACTGGGTAACGTGCCAGCCTGAAACGCGAAATGTGGATGCCTTCTTCAGTCTCGTCGGTGTGCGCAGCATGGCGTCTCTGCTGCGCAAAGTAGCGGTACCCGGAATATGCCGCGAGCGCGGCAAAGAACGTCCAGACAGGAAGCTGGATGCCTGCCAGGTAAATAGTCTCGCGCGAGACGAAGAAAACACAAAATAACACCCCGAGCACCAGCATGTCGGTCAGCAGCTGTGGCAGGTTTTTGAGGAAAAAATCTGCCGCCATGTTGATGAGGTAAAACCCACCGATTGCCATAATCCACTTCTGCTCCAGGATGAAGCCTGCTGCCAGCAGAAAAATGAACCGGAAAATGAAAGCTCCCCAGATACCCCAGGTAAGCGCCTTGTGGGCTTCGGCGGGTTTGAGGTGTCGCACCTGTATTGCCAGTACAGTAGCGTTATCGATACCCAGAATACCTTCAAGAAAGGCGAGAGTGATGACGGTAACAATACCTGCCGAGACAAAAAGATCAGACTGCCTGCCAGAAGTCAGGCTGGTAAACCCCGTCATGAACCCGGTGAAATAATCGGCAACCATCAGCGCCAGGAAAACCAGGGCCGAAAGCAAAAGCGGCCATTCTTTGCGCAGGACACCCATTAGCGAAAGCGGTGAACCTCAAACTGGTCGGCAAAAAGGCGAATGCCGTAGACCTCGCCCGACAGGTTCTGCCAGACAGAACGCCATTCGCTCGGGCGACCACTCAGCTCGATCACGATGGAATTTCGCAGGTCACCGTCGAGAGAATACCGCGCAATACGCATGCGCCCACCTTCCAGGTTCTGCCAGATGCCGACACTGTCTTTGCCTTGCGGCAGGTAGGGATGGTCTTCGGCGTTACTGAGGCGGGAAAAGACTGTCTCGGCTGAGCTGTCGCTAAGACCTTTGACCTTGACTATCCGGTACGCCAATGTCAGCTGCTTCTTGTCGGATTCCGGATCTACGCGATCGATGCGCGACGAGAGCATGATGCGCTCGCCTGAATAAAACGGATAGATGTACTCGCAGTGCACGATTGAATTGCGGTCTTTCAGCATGTCGATCTGCTTCTTGTCGAGCGTCATCGCCTCGCAGTCTGTTTGCCTGTACTCGAACGCCAGCCGGTTGCCTTCGTAGCGGTCGAGGTGGAGCTCGTCGAGGTAACGGTACAGCACCCACAGGTAACCTTTCGTATCGGTATCAAACCAGAGGATGTTCTCAAATACCAGTTCTGAAAGACCCTTGCGGCCAATGGAACGCAGCAGTTTACCCTTGAAGTCAAACTGGAGAATCTTGTAGCCGCCGCGGCTTGTGGCGTCTTTGTTTTCACCCTCGGGTGGCAGGTAGTTCTCTACAAAAAAGTCATCGTTACCGCCCATGACAATACGGCCGGGAATACGCAGCGCTTCGAGGTTCTTCGTCTCGCCCTTCGCTTTACCTGCCTCGCCACCGCGCAGACTGAAGACGGGTTTTCCGGCCCGGTACAATTTGACCGACCTCTGCGAAGGTTCTGAGAAGGCTACCCAATCCTGTATCACGCCCACCCGCCCCGGAATTTCGTGGTAGACGCCGCCCTGCCGCGGGAAATTGGCTTTTTCTTCGCCCACCGGAAGGGTAAAAACCTTCTCGGGACGCAAGGTGCTCGTACGAAAACGCGCGCAGCCGTTCAATGCCAGAACCGATAAGAATAGCCAGCCAGCTGCCCGCACGTCTAACCGTTGCCAATTGTCGAGTTCAGCCGGGAACTCAAAACTTTTTGTCGCCGCGCAAGTCGCTTCGCAGCGGTATTATTGCCACTGAATTAGTGCATGAAGGCCTGTCTCGATCCCCGGTTCTGCCTCATGCCATTACAATGCGGAATCGTGGGCCTGCCCAACGTCGGTAAATCGACTATCTTCAACGCGCTAACCAAATCACACAGCGCAGAGGCGCAGAACTACCCGTTCTGTACCATTGACCCAAACGTGGGTGTCGTTGCCGTACCCGACCCGCGTTATGATTTCCTGGTAGATATCGTAAAACCTAAAAACAGCGTTCCCGTTGCGGTGGAGTTTGTCGATATTGCCGGGCTGGTAAAGGGTGCTTCACAAGGCGAAGGCCTGGGTAACAAGTTTCTCGACCATATCCGCAAGGTGAATGCAATTCTCCATGTGGTGCGTTGCTTTGAAGACGAAAATATCACGCATGTTTCAGGCGCTGTCTCTCCGCGAAGCGATGTTGAAATCATCGAGCTCGAGCTGATTCTCTCGGACCTCGACCAGGTCGATAAGCGCCTGCAGAACCTGAGCAAAAAGAAGAAGAGCGGCGACAAAGAAGCGCTGGACCAGAGCGCAGTGCTCGAACGGGTGTACGACCTGCTGAAAGATGGCAAACCAGCGAGCGCGGCGGGCCTGAACGAAGAAGAAAAAGAACTGATCAAAGACCTCGCACTCCTCAGCCTGAAACCGGTACTGTTTATCGGCAATATCGATGAATCGCTGCTGGCAAAGCCAGAAGATTCGCCGCAGTTCCGCGAACTGGTAGCACTCGCGCACGAACGCGGCGCACAGGCAATTCCGCTCTCTGGCAAAATCGAGGCCGAACTCGGGCAGCTTTCGCCAGAAGAAGAGAGGGAGTTTCTCAAGGACCTCGGATTAACCGAACCCGGCCTGAACCGCGTCATCCGTGAGGCATACACGCTGCTCGGTTATATCACCTTCTTTACTGCAGGTGAAGTCGAGGTGCGCGCCTGGAATATCGTCCGCGGCGCAACGGCTCCGCAGGCAGCGGGCACCATCCACAGCGATATCGAGCGGGGATTTATCCGCGCCGAGGTGACACCGTTTGCCGCGATCGAAGAGTACGGCACCCAGAAAAAAGCCCAGGAAGCCGGCAAGATGCGCCTTGAGGGCAAAGAGTACATCATGCAGGATGGCGACGTCGTCTACTTCCGCTTCAACGTCTGATTCTCACAACAGCGGTGTACCCGGCGGGCGCTTTTTGCCGGGCGGGCATTCACCCCTGCCCCTCCGTGGCCGACAATAAGGTATGCGCTTTCCTGCTCCTGCCGCAGCCCTCGCGCTGGCAGCTTTCACGTTTCAGCCTGCCAGCCCCGAAGTTTTTCCGGCAAACCAGCCGCCGGTGCTCGCTTCGGACAGCCGGCTGAATCCGCTGCCGCCTGAAGTCCTGGCATTTCCGGAACACAGCGAAAATTACCGGGAAAAGATTATTGCCGGCGATTATGAGATCTGGTCAGAAGAGAGGCTGCAGCGCTGGAGCAGCGCGCAGGGTCTTTCGGTTACGCCTGACAATACTGCGGCCGGCCTGAATTACCACCGCGCCGCGATCGTGAGCGCACCGGGGCTGACCTTTCGCCTGCGCAGGCCTGTGACAGAAAAGGGCAGCGAATTTGCCAACGGCTGGACGCTCAATCTCGATATCGCTGCAATCAGGGCCCGCGACGGCCAGTCGAATCTCGCGCGTTACCAAAATCTGCTCGAATGTGAAGTTCTCGTCGACGATGTGCTCTACAAGACAATACGCCAGGGCTCACACGCATCTGCAGTGAGCCCGGTAAAGATATCGATTCCGCATATCCGCAGTACCGACGGAGTGATCACCGTTCGGCTGCGCATGGCAAACCACCCGCGGAACTTTCTCTTTCTCTACGACGCGTTTCTCAGCCGTTGAAACAAGTCACGATTTACCGTCGAAATGCAGTTCAACGGCGATGGTAGCAAAGGCTTCCCACGAGGTACGCGTGCGGTGCTCAAAGCCGCCATAATTCTGGTCGGTAAAGCCGCTGTCGGCAACGAATCCTGTTCGGACCAACTTATCTGAACTGTAAGGGTTTGCCTGCCACCAATGGCCTTCGTATCCCGCGCTGACAATGAGCCCGATATTATTGAAACGAATCGCGTAGAACTCGAGCGCCGTATTGAGTATATATTCTTTTTCGTTGAAGTAAGGTGACTTGGCCATTTCACCGAAGAAACTCAATGCGGGAAAATAGAAGTGTGTACGCAGGCGCACCAGCGGATGGAACTGGATGTATTGCCGGTAAACAATCATGAAAGTTGCGCGCGTCCAGTCATCGTTACGCGTGGAAACGCGCACCGGATCAGAATAGTCGCGGTAATACCAGACGCGCAGACTCGGTCCAATCGATGAATCAAACCAGCGAAAAGCGCTGCCCCAGTTCATCAGCATATTGAACGGGGTGAAATGGTAGTAGGTATTGGCGTAGACCATCGTACCCTCGAACGCCGTCTTACCCACAGACTGCCTTGCCTCCGGTGAAATACCAGCCTGGCGCAGGCGCTGCGCGTCGGGTGCCGTGTTCGCAAGAAAAGCTGCCGCCGTGTAGTCGTAGCCCAGGTCGACCGGCAGATCAGTCGCTGCGCCGTTCACGGTCTGCCTCACATTGAAGCGCGATGGCTTGTCTTCGGTCCGCTGCGTTTTGAACCCCAGCTCAAAATCGGTGAAAATGCCGCGATTAGAGCGATAGTAATGGAAACCGTTTCCTGTATCGTGGTCGTCTTCTTTGTCTTTTCCCATGCGCCACGCAAGTTCCATACCCAGCATGGTGGTTGCATCGAACTGCAGTGAATACTCGCGCGTGGTGTTCTTCGAGACGTTCTCGGTCTTGTTGTTGAAGTTATAGAGACCGGCGGACATACTGAAAGTAAAAGTACCGCGAGTGGGGTTCTTATTGATATCTTCATATTGGCGCTCAATTTCGGGTAACTTTGCAGCTGTAGGTTTTGGCACAGCGAGCTCCCGCTCTTCGACCCCGGCAGCCGGTTTGGCAGCGGTTTTTGCCGGCAGCGCTGGAGGTGCTGCAGGCTTGGCCGCAGCGGGGCGCGCTGCGCGCTTCGGTGGTGGTGCAGCCTTCTTCTGCCCCCAGACCTGACCCAGGAAGCCTGCGCAGAGCAACAGGGAAAATATTCTGAGTTTCAGTAGCTCTTTCATTGGACCACCACAAAATTGGAATATAAAATTCCTGCAACCGTGCCGGCTTTGCCGGTATAGCGGTAATTGAACTGGATAATAAAGTATCCCTTGGGTACACTGCTAACATCGCAGTTACCGGCGTAGCCAGTACCTGTCACCTTCACAGAGCATTCCCCGACAGTGGCAAAGGCTCCCGAAAGTGTTGCCTGGTTCTTTACCGCAGTCAGGTCAGCAGCAATGGGCGCCACCGCGCTCCGCAGGATGGTAGCACTGTTGTTGAGCTTGAGCTCTGCGTCCGTCAGTTCGCCGTCTTCACTGTGAAAAACATTACTCCAGGTAAGCTGGGTCAGGCTAGCCGATTTTGCTTCGGCTGTCAGTACCATACGGAACTTGCCACTGTCATAAATACGGTCAAGCGGATTGTCGTGCCCCAGTGGCACTTCGGCAATCGCGCAGCCCGCAAGCGACGCAATGAGCGTTACGAGAAGCGGCAGTCTCACCATTTTGGCCTCGTGTTTTGCATCATGAAGCGCTGGAAGAAAGAAATCTGTGGTTCGTAGTTGAGCTTACCCTTGAAGTATTTCTGGTGCACCTGGTAGAGTACATCGTCGGCCCGCTCACGGTCTTCAAACGCCTCCCAGATAGAGTAGGCCCAGGTCAGCGCCCCGATCACGTACATAGTACGGGCAACTTCCTGGTGGTCGCGCATCTGCTTGTATTTCTGCTCGGCTTCCGCCGGTGTCGCAGCGTTCTTATATTCGTCGCGTGCGCCGGCTACTTTGACTTCGCGCGAATAGCCATAACCGATTGAGCCGTAGGTGATCAGCGCCATCGCGGCACTCGTCACATAATTCTTGTTGTAGAACTGGCCCCAGCCAGATAACACGATCGAACGGATACATGCACCCTCGGCAGTTTTCATGATCTCGGTCGTGAAATAGTCCAGGTCAAAAAAGCTCACAGTCACCATACAATCCATGACCGCCACGTGGAACGGGTCAAAATTCATGCCATGGTCCCATTTGGGTTCGTTGCAGCGCGCCTCTTCTATGACCTTGGCATTCACGTCAGCGATCAGCTGCTCGTTGGTCACGACGAAGTCTTTCGTCTCGACCAGCATGTGCCTGAAGCTCGACACCGAGCGTTCAAGCGCCTTGCGGTGAGCGTCGATACGGGCATTCTGGATAGCGATTTCCCGCGAGCGACCCTTGCCAATCGCATCGCGTACCCTGACCTTTTTTTGCGACGAAAAGTATTCTTTATCGAGCCCCAGATCGACGCTCGAAGGCTTTGCGGCGATGCCACCGGTCAGCAGAGCTGCTGCGAATAGTATGAGAACAGGTTTCATATTCTTAGCCATCATGCCCTCAAAAACTAAACTCATAGAATACAAAGTCAAGTTTCCAGCCGCGTTCGGTCATTGGTACATATTCGTGTCTTGCATCGAGCCGGTAGGCCTGCCTCAGGTTCTCGAGGCCCTGGCGCCCCATGATGCGCGAGGTCGCCGCTTCAGAAACGTTGAAGCTCCACAGGATAAGCGCCGGCAGCTGGAAGTTCAGAGCTGCCGTCGAGATATCGCCACTGCTGTTCGCATTCTTCACACCCTGGATAAACATCACGTAGAATGTCCAGAATGCGGCGCCATAGAGAATACTGGTAGTATACTGCCGGTTGTAGATCTGGCCCCAGCCTGGTATCGCCATCGAGCGATACGTGGCGCCGGTTACCGTCTTCTCGTAGTCTTCGGTAAATTTGGGCACGTCAACGTAGTCGACCTGCATCTCGACGTTCATGCTCACGCGCACGGGCTCGCCCGCCGGTTTCCAGAAACGGTACTTCTTGACCTGCAGATCGGTGACCTGCAGGTGCGCTTCTTTCTTCACCCATGAATCAGTCAGAACGAAATCTTTTGTCCGGCTGCCGCCGATCAGTTCGGCCTCGCCAAGGCTCTGCCCCGTCTTCATCGCCGCTTCGACGGCATTGTTAAACGCCTCAACGGGATCTTCTTTCAGGCTTTCGCCGACCGCATCTTCTTCACCGATCTTGATTTTAAAACTGTTGGTGTATTCGCCTGCGCTGAGGCTGCCGGCGAAAAATGCGGGCAGCAGCAGCACAAGTGCTGTTACGCGGCGTTGAATCGTACTCATACTATTTCCACTCCACTGGTGCCCACATGTAACCGGCACGGTATTCTGTTTCCCAGTTCAGCTGCCCGGGATGACCAATAAAGACCACTGTTGAGGTGAAGCCCCAGAGTTCTGCACCCATCATGCCATAAACTCCCCAGCGGTCATAGTGCTGCTGGTTGTAACGCACGTTCATGCCAAAACCAAAGTGCATTTTGAGGTAAAAGGGAGTGTAGGTGCGGAACATTATACCCGGGTAACTGGAGAATATCCACTGCTTATCACCTGGGTAGGTCTTGCCGGGGTTAAACTGGGGCGAGAAATCAAAATCAAGGTAATAGTAGAAGAACTTGTGGCCATCCCACTGCGAATCGAGGCGTGAATTCACGAGCAGGCCTACCCCGCCACCGACCTGGTCAAAGAACGCGGCGTCTGCCTGGCGGTCGAGGCCGCGTGAAGACTTATTACCATAAAACCACGGTATGACCTTTGCCGGTTCATGGTGAAACTCGGTCGCTGGCAGGTTTTCACGTGGCGCCTTGATCTGCGGGCCGCGTGAACGGCAGTTTGCTGCCAGCAGCGAAAGCGCTGCTATCAGGGCGAAGATGCTGGTTCTTTTCATATGTTCAACATCCGGAAAGCGTATTTGAAGCCTACCGCTACCGATGTGCCTGTCGGGTAGCGATAATTTTCAGCATTGTTATCCATATAACGAAACACATAGAAGATGCGCCATTCTTCAGAAAAGAAGAAGTCCATGCCCGCAGCGAAGTGGTACGCATAGGTCTTCGGCAGCCATGGCATAATGCCGCCGCCCACGAAAAGACTCATCTTGTCGGTACGCAAGAAATGGAAGTACCCGGAAAATGCCACGAAGAACAGCCGGTAGTTGCTGCCGAGGTAGCCTGCATTATCTGTGTTACCAGTAAATACCGCCGGGGCAACAAAGCCCTCAACTTCTGCGTCGAACCGCTTGTTTGAAGTGAAGAGGCCGAAACCCATGAAACTGGTTTCTTTCGAGTTCATGTACTCGAACTTGCCACCGCCAAATTCCACAGCAGAAAGCGCGCCTGCTGAACCCAATAGCAGCAGCGCGACGAGTAACCTGGCTAAGATATTCCACATTTTATTTCAGCTCCCCAAGCAGGGCTTTGTGCTCTGTCGTGAATTTTTCCGTTGCCTCGCGCACGAATTTGAGTTCCTGCGAATCGACACCTTCAACTTCTGTCTGCGCCGAAATACCGTTATCGCCGCGCTTGTAGTAGATCGTCACGAGCTTGAGCTGCCCGGTGTTGCCGTCGGTATAGAGCTTGTTAAAAACAATCAGGTCGGCCCCCAGGCTCTGCTGCAGCTTTTTCAGGTATGCGCTTTCGAGTTCGCGGTCGCCCTGTACCGGCGATGCGGTCATCTTGCTGGCGTTGATCAGGCGGCCCGCACCGCCGCGGTTGACCTCGATCAGGAAGTTGCCCCGCAGCTTTTCTTTCAGCGAATAGTTCTTCACCTTACCGGCAATCACTTCCATATTCACCGGGTAGACCGCGACAATATATTTGCCTACAATCGTCTCAGGCTTTGGCCGCTGCGGTTTCTTCTGTGGCCCGGTTGTGGGAGCAACCTCTGTTTCTTCAGTGGCAATCTCAAGCGGCCCGGTTGGCCCTGTTACGGTGCTTGATTCCTGCGCGACCTTGATCGCGTTGTCGTAACCGACATCTTCAGATGGCAGGCTCGTCACCGTATCGGCGATAATTTCACGCGGTGCCAGTTCGCGCGCAAAACGGTAGCGGTGCGTATAACGCTCGGTAAAGCGCACCGGCGTGATACGGCCCTTTTCATTTATCTCGATCGATTCAAACGAATGATGGAAGGCAAAGCGGTGGTAAGTCGCATTGGGCCGTTCGAAATTCACACCGAAACCTTCGGAATACTCTTTCGCTGCTGAGTATTCAAATGACAGCTTCGAAGACTGCACGGTTTCGCCGAAGCCAACACCCCAGTGCAGCGACTGGAAAGCCTCGGCGCCACCTGAGGTTGTAATGCCGGCACGCAGAGCCAGGAAGTGCGCAGGCCAGTATTCAAAACCTGTGCGGAACCGCGTGGGATTGATTGTCGAATTCACGACATCGAAATTGAGCATGAACTTGTACGGGAAATGCATGCTGATACCGGCATTGTATTCTTCACGGTTATCAGCGCGCGAAACTTCGTTGTCGAGCTTCAGCAGGGGCTGCAGGTTACGCGCGGCAAAACCTGCAGAGAAGCGCGGCAGCCAGTGCAGCCATTCGTAGAAAAGTCCCGGGTCAAACGTACTGAGCAAGGCAAAGTCAAAGAAGAGTCCCTTTTGCTGCTGCTGGTATGCGGTCACCTGCGGCGAATCGAGAAAGTTGGCGCCGAACCACTTTACCGTCATACCTCCCGCGAGGACACGGGGCAGAATCGAACGACCGTACGAGAGACCCGCAATGTATGAATACTTGTTGCGGTCTGGCAGAACATTGACGCCGTTCTGGACGTACTGGTTATCCTGCGCGCGGTTAAAGACGCCGGTAACGCCCAGGTTACCATAACCGTTCGGCAGCGGAATCGACATCAAAAACGAATGCCCCGCCACATCGTTGGGCGCCCCATGGTAAGAAAGCGCGTACTCGACGTAGTTCATGTGCGCGAGCGCAGCCGGGTTGTAATACAGGGCCGACAGGTCGTTCGCATTGCCCGTCTGCGCCATGCCCATACCGTACGAGCGCACACCAAGCGGAGTATTGAGCGCGCTCGCGGCTGATAGTGTTGGCACCGAGGCACCGTCGGTGCGCGCATGTGCTGAACCGGCTGCTAACAGCAGCACAGCTATCGCGAAATAAATTACGGAACGCGGTAAAAAGGCCTTCTGTTTCAAGAAATACTCCATTGCCGCCTTTTCGGCTGTAGTCGGGCTTGGCACCTTGCAGTGCCTGACGTTGCCGTCAACAAAAAAGACGGTGCATCGCCACAGATCGGACAGGAATTCCGCACGAATAATCCCGCTTTACCCCCTGCTGAACACCGCGCCTGCTGCATCAATGCTCCGCCTGCCCCTTGCTCTGTTGCTTGCCTTCTTCATCATCAGCTCACCCGCCAGTGCACTCTACCAGGAATACCAGCTGGCAGGCAGTATTGCCGCAGCACCTTCTTACAGTTTTGCCACGGGCCAGTACAGGCTGTACGACAACCAGGTGCTGCTGCGCAAAGACTTCATCGCCTTTGAATACGACCTCGATTCGCTCTACGCCGACTATGCCTACGGCATCAGCCAGTACTTCCGGGCAGGTGCCAGCGGCAAAGCGCACGTCTTCGACTACCAGAACCTGAACCACATCGTCGACAGCTCCATCGGAGCGGAAATTAAGTCCGTCGCGTTGAACGCTCCCTACTACCGCGGTAACATTTTTGCTGAAGCGCGTTACCGCGAACTGGCGCTGCGCTACCTCGTCGGCGCGCAGAAGTACGATCTGTCACGCCGTGAAAGCGCAGACCGCGCGCTGCGCGTTGAGTCGCCGGGTACGGCGCTAGTGAACCAGGTCGCGTTCGGCTACTGGCACATCGTCGCACCGCGGCCGTATGCGATCAACGGTATTGCAGCATTTGCGACGACCGAAGTACAGCAGATGCAGTCGGTGTACGTGTGGGAGCTCAACGGAACGCCACTCAGTTCTGCGCGTAAAGAAGTCATCATCCATGAGCTGCACGTACGTGCCGGCGACGAGTTCTGGGGCGGAGCGCTGCGCCTGATGATAGCTGGCCGCGCGGGAGCCACCAACTTCTCTCTGCCAGGCGAAAGCCAGGACGTTATACAGTCTTTTTCCGTCGGCGGGCCCGAAGCGCGCTACCGCCGCGTCGCGGGTTATGCTTTCTCTGAATTTCGCGCTCCCGCATTCGGGCTCGTGAATCTCGATGCGATCGTGCATGCCGGCGGCCCGGTGAACCTGTGGTTTGTGGCGGATGCAGTCACCTTTGACCGGGAGTTCAATGGTCAGCGATTTCAAGCCGGTGCGGGCGCGGGTCTCATCTTCGACCTGCCACAGGGCATGCTCGGCAGCCGCAGTGCCCTCTTCGCCCGCGCCGAGGTGCCCTTCTTCGCCGCCGGGGGTAACCGTTTCCAGGTATTCATGGGCATGAACGGACAGGCATTTTGATTTTTCCTTTTCCGGCCTGTTGCACCGAAAAAAACCATTCCCAAGCATGGACAAGAAAATCAGCGCAGTGCTCGACTCAGTACTCGCCGGCAACAGGCTGAGCGACGCAGACGCCCTGCTGCTCTGGCGTGAAGCCAACTTCCGCGACCTAGGTAACGTCGCGGTCGAAATCCGCAACCGCCTGAACCCAGCGAACGAGGTCACCTACACGGCATTCCGCGTCGTCAACTATACCAACTACTGCAATATCGAATGCAGCTTCTGCTCGTTCATGGACGAAGTGGGTTCTGGCAAGGGTTATAACCTGAGCAAAGACGAGATACTAAAAAAAGTCGAAGAATCCATCAAGCTCGACGCTCCGCAGCTTTTTTTACAGGGGGGAGTTAACCCACTTCTGCCGATGGATTACTACTTCGATATCCTGTCTGCCGTACGCAGCCAATACCCCGAAGTGCACATCCGCGCGTTTTCGCCCGTCGAAGTGCTGTTCATGGAAAAACTGACACAGAAGCCGCTCTCCGAAGTTTTCCGCGAACTGGCAGATGCCGGCATGAACAGCTTTCCCGGCGCCGGCGCCGAGATACTCACCGACCGCATGCGCGATATTCTTTCGCCGAAGAAAGCTTCGACTGCTGAATGGCTGCGCGCGATGCGCACGGCGCAGCAGCAGGGAATGAAAAGCTCCACCAACATTGTCTGGGGTAGTGAAGAAGAAGACACCGAAATCATTGCACACCTCTCGCACCTGCGCAGCCTGCAGGACGAAACCGGTGGTATTCTTTCTTTTGTCCCATGGACATTCCAGGCACAGACCAAGAAGTTCCGTATCCGCCGGGTACCGCCACACGAATACCTCAAGATGGTCGCTCTGAGCCGCATCTACTTCGACAACATACCGCATATCGAGGTATCAGTCATGGTCGCGGGCAAACAATCGGGTGAAATTGCGCTCCACTTCGGCGGCGACGATATCAATTCACCGGTCATCGAAGAGAACGTGTTGCGTTCGTTTGGCCTTAAGTCGGTTGAAGAGTCAGAACGTTTTATTGCCGACGCGGGCTTCACACCGGTTAGGCGCAGCTTTAACTATATAAGAGGGCAAAAATCGGACCTCGGCAGCGCTCTACCCGCCTGATGGACAAGACCGGGCCTTACAACGCCTTGACACTGCGTCTCAAAACGTGTTTCACACGCCATGTCATATAAGTTTCTTTCGATTGAAAATAAGACCACCACGCTGAAATCAGGCGCCAACGCCGGCTACGCCATTGTTACGCTGAACATTCCGCCGATGAATGCGCTCGCCTCTGGTGTATTCCATGATCTCGACGCGGCAATTACCTCTCTCGAATCTTCACAGACGCGAGTGGCCATTGTTACTGGCGCAGGAAAGGCATTCGTTGCAGGCGCCGACATCAGCGAAATGAACGGCATGGATGTCGCCAAGGCAAAAGAATATTCGCTGCTCGGCCACCGCATCTTTTCCCGCATGGAGACCTCACCCGTCATCTTTATCGCAGCCGTGAACGGCTTTGCACTGGGCGGCGGGCTCGAGCTCGCGATGGCTGCCGACATCCGCATCTTTGCTGAGGCCGCACAGGTCGGTCTGCCTGAGCCCACCCTGGGTTTGATTCCGGGATTCGGCGGCACACAGCGCCTGCAGCGCCTCGTCGGGCAAAGCAATGCAGCATACCTTTCGCTCACCTCTGAGCGCATCAACGCACAAGAGGCGCTGCGCATTGGCCTTGCAGCCAAACTCACCAGCGCTGAAAACCTGATGCCAGAATGCGAAGCGGTAGCGCAGAAAATTCTGACCTCGGGTCCGCAGGCAATTCGCGTACTGAAGCACACAATCCTCAACGGTGCGGACAAGCCGATGCCACAGGCGCTCGAGTTTGAAGCGCAGGAGTTTTCACAGTTGTTTGCCGGCGGCGAGGCGCACGAAGGCCTCAAGGCATTTCTCGAAAAACGCCCGGCAAAATTCTGACGGGCAATATGGCTTTCGGCAGGAAGAAAAAAGAAAAGCCGGCAGAAGAGCAGTCGGTTCTCGACTCGGCGACTTCTGACGAGCTTTTTATCGTCGACCAGGTGCGCAAAGTACAGGTACAGCGCCTGCACAAGACCTATGCCGATTTTTTTGAGAACCCCGAGTACACCAAGATCTCGCGCTATTTTTTTGACCAGATCTATGGCGCCGGGGATAAAGCAAGCCGCGATGCGGCATTCAACAAGATCTACGAGAAACTTTCGGCCGCGGTGAACCCCAAGCGCATCACCCGGGTGACGCAGTTGAAACAGCTCAACGAGCTGACCGACGAACTGGACCTGCGGGTGGCGCGGGAATTCATTCGCGCGCACAAGAAACACGCAATGACGCTCGAAGATTTTGAAGCCTGTTACAGGGCTCTCAATAACAAAGACGAGCGCGAAGTACAATTACAACTGCTCATCGATACGACGCGGTTCTTCCATAAGCTGGCGCACGTGCCCCTGCTTGGTTTCGTTATCAAGCCTACGCAGCTCGCTGCGCGGGCGCTCGGCGTTGAATACATCATGGAATTTTTCATGGAAGGCTACCGTTCGTTCAAATCAGTGAAGAATGCCGAACCCTTCATGCAGGCCATTGAAGACCGCGAACGCGCCTACCTCAATTCACTGCTACCCTGAACACCTGCTTTTGGCTGCTTTTTCAGGAGCCTGACAACAGTCGCTGCAGCATCAGCACATCGTTCTGTCGCGCTGAGTTACCGAGAAAACCCTGCCGCATGCCGGTAGAAGTATTAACGCGGTACAGCCGCGCAGCTTCATAAATTTCACTCTGCTCTGCCGCAATATAGTCCGCGAGCGGGTCAAAGACGAAACTTGTTCCATCGAACAGCACACCATCTTCAACACCACCGCGGTTGCAGTAGACGTACTTCTGCCCGTACGATTCGGCGAAAGTCTGCAAACGGTGGCGCCAGCGTGCCGAAGAGGTGAACTCCGCGGCCTGCGTCAGGCCTCGCGCCGGCGAGGCAGAAATGACGATGACCGCGTCTGCTTTTTTAGCAGAAACGGCAAATGCCAGTTCCATGTGCCAGGCATCTTCACAGATCAGGAGTGCTGTCCTGCCCAGCGCACCTGCGAAGGTCGTGAGTTCAGTACCGCGCGCAAGGTAACGAGATTCGTCAAACATACCGTAGGTCGGCAGAAAGAGTTTGCGGTGGATATGGCGGACCTCGCCGCCGCGAAAGACCACGGCACAGTTGTAGATTTCACCCGCCTCGCGCAGCGGCAGGCCGATCACCCATTCGGTGTGCGCCGGTACGCCCGAACCCGCAAGAATATTGGCGATTTCACTGAGTTCACTCTCGACCAGCGCCACCTCGCTCACGAGGCTTTCGAGCAGGTACCCGCTGAGCGCAAGTTCCGGCAGGACAACAACATCCGGTTTTTCGGCTGACGCCGCTATACGCTCAGCGAGCTCAGACAGCAGCGTCAGGTTGCGCGATTTTGCGCCCAGCACGGGAACAAAAGGAATACACAAGATCCTTGTTTGGCCTGGCATCTCAGCGCACCTCGATATCGTACGGCATCAGGAAGAGGACTTTCTCGTCTTTGATGCTCTCGGTCTTCCCAACGAGCCGTGCGGCTTCGCGCAGTATGCCCGGCAGCATGAGCTTGCGCGGATCGCCGAGCGACAGCAGGTTCTGCGCGTCGCTCGGGAAAACCTGTAGCTGGTAGTAGTTCTCATCAATTTCGGCTTTTTCGCGGACGAGCTGCAGGGCCAGCAAGAGACCACCGTGCTTGTCTACGAGTTTTTTGGCGAGCGCATCTTTTCCGCTCCAGACACGACCGCCCGCAACAGGTTTTACCTGCTCGGGGCTTGTGCCCCGGTTGTCGGCCACACGGCGCAGGAAGAGGTCGTAGAATTCGGTAAGGTGTTCTTTGATCAGCAGTTTTTCTTCATCGGTAAAACCTTCCGATTCGCTGAAAATGGCACCATTCTTGTGCGTTTTGAACGTGTGCTTACGAACTCCCAGCCAGTCATAGAGACCCTTGACGTTAAACTTGCCCGTAAAAATACCAATCGAACCGGTGATACTGTTGTGGCTCGCGAGAATTTCATCGCCGCCCACCGCAAGGTAGTAGCCACCCGAGGCCGCCATATTGCCGATCGATACCACAATCGGGAAGTCGGCACCGCGCGCCTTTTTGACCTCGCGGATCTTGTTCCACATGATGTCTGAAGCAAGGCTTGAGCCTCCGGGCGAATCAATGCGCAGCACGAGGCCCTTGATGTTGCCGTCGTCTTTGATCTGTTCGAGGACTTTTTCTATCGTGTCGGAGCCTACAGTACCGTTGTTGAACAGGCCTTCAGGACGCGATGAACCCGACATGATTTCGCCTGCGAGTACCAGCACCGCGATGGTGGGTTTGGTGCCCCATGTGTCGTCGTAAAACCGCGTCTGCGCATAATCGTGCGCCGAGACGCGCCAGCCAGGTGCAGAAAAGCCCTGCGCGGTCAGCTGGTTTTCGACATCACTCATATAAGCAACTTCGTCGATGAGCCCCGCTTCCTGCGCGCGCGTCGCCGAGAAAAAGCCTTTGTCCATGACCTCGTCGACTTTTTCGTCTTTGACGCGCAGCCGGCCCGCGCTGATGGCCGCCTTCATTTCTGCGACGCCCGACTTGAGCAGGCCTTCGAGCTGTTCGCGGTCAAACTTCGTGGGTTCTGAACGCGTCAGCCGGTCGGGAGCACTTTTGTAATCGCCCAGCGCCACGAAGTCAGCCTTTACACCAACCTTTGCCAGCAGGTCTTTGACGAAATAGGTTTCGGCTTTCAGGCCTGATATGTCGAGCATCGCCGACTGCGGCATGAAGATTCGGTCTGACATGCTCGCGATATAGTACTCTTTGTTTCCGGCATTCTCGAGGTAGGCGTATACAGGTTTTTTCTGCTGGAAGCTAAGCAGCGCGGCGCGCAGCTCTTCAGCCTGGCCCCAGCCACCTTTGAATTCGCGTCCCGTGAGAAGTATTCCCCTGATCTGCGCATCTTTCTTGGCCATCTCAATGGTACGAACCAGTTCAAGAAAGGTGAAGTTTTCCGACAGGAAGAGAAATCCCTCTTGCTTGCGCTCTGGCACGGGATCTTCGAGGTTGATCTCGAGAAAACGCCCGAGCGCCGAAATGCCGGTGGCATAACGCTCGCGACCGATCAGCAGACCACCGCCCAAAAATGCACCGTTGTCTGTGGGAGTGTTGGCCTGCAGGGAGAGCTGGCTGATGTACTGCGCGAAGCGCAGACCGAAAAACGCGCCGGTGTTCTGGTTATAGCCGCCGTAGATGGTATTTCCCGGCCAGAGCGAAGCTTCGGCGATAAATTTGGGTGTAACGGTTCCCCAGTTCGTCGTCGAGTTGAGATTAGCATCGATTGAGAGCGTCAGGTTCTCGACATACTTGCCCGGCAACGGACGGATGCCGACGCCGAGGTCCCAGTTGGTTTCGAAAATTTCCCCGCGGAACAGTGGCTTATTGAGCGCACGGCCGACGGCTCCGAATGACAGCCTGCGCCACGGCCTGAAGATAAAACCGAGATCCCACTGGTTGTAGCGGTCAAGGTATGCAAAGGAAGAATCGTACCAACTGTACGACGTACCAACAGAGAAAGAACCCGTGTTGATGATACCCATGCCCACTGTGTAGCGCCGGGCATAGTCGTTGCTGTTGCCCAACCGCCACTGCGTGGAAAAAGCAATACCGAGAAGATTCAGAAAAACCATGTGGTCGTCGAGGCGGTTCTGCGGATTGCGGCCATAGAAATAACCCAGTTGCAGAGCGTGGTAGCCCAACCCGGCAGGGTTGAAATAGAGGCTCGTGGTATCGTCAGAAGTTGCTACGGATTTCTGCGGCAGATTAGGCGTATCGATCATGCGGTTCGTCTGCAGCGCATCGCTCTGCCCCGGAGCAATCTGTGCCGCAGCGGGAAAAAAGCCTGAGAAAAGCAGGCCGCCTACCAGTACGAGTTTTAACCAACTATAACCATGCACCGGCCGGCCCAACGGACTCTGGCCAGGCATCGCTGCAGAAAAACAGCGCAGTTGGAATTCGATCATTTTCGGAAAATAATGGCCTGCGAGACAGTGTGTCGAGCGCAACTTCAGCCGCACGAGAGCGCGTTAATGACGCATCTCGCGCGGTAAGAAAGCCGCAGGTTCGTTGTTCAGGCAACTGCTAATTTGCAGTAAATGAGGCTGCAACGGCGCTGATAGCGGCACTGTGCTTTTCGTGCTGGCCAATTCTCAGGCGCTGCTCGAGCAGCCAGAGACGCTTGCCACTCGTATAAAGACCAACACCACTCAGTACCTCTGTGTCTCCTTCGACAATCTGGAAAGCACCGAGACAGCCGTCTTTCACGCCAAGAAAGCGCAGCTGGTCTTCTGTTACGACGCGCTTATCATCGGGCATCAGATTCGTGAGCTTCAATTCTTCGCTGCGTGTCTTCAGAATCTCACAGGCTGAAACTTTTTCTTTTGTTGCGAGGGCACGAATACTCACGCTGGCCGCGCCGTCAGGGCTTGCCACCTTCACGCCATCGGCATCTTCGTTCACCGACCACTCGGCAGGGTACTCAAAGGTAATGCGGAGCTTACGGTTCTTGAATATTTTCTCCCCGGTACCGACTGCCGACACCAAAGAGCCGGCTAGCAGCAATAGAATCACAGTAATACGCATCACAGGTGCAAGATGCGATAAACAGAACGGCAGCGGCAAGATTTTTTCCACTTGCCGTGCTACGCATGGCACCGAAAAAGATTTATGTCGACTGACCACCACGCCGGGCTTGAAGATATCGAAGTACTCGAATCGGGCATCTGCGAGATCAGGCAGGATAAGCTTTCCTTTCGCGGCTACAACATTACCGACCTGGCCGAAAATGCCGGTTTCGAAGAAACGGCATTTCTGCTCTGGAACGACGCTCTGCCATCCGCGCAGGAGCTCAGCGACTTTAAGACATCCTTGCGCGCTGAATATAACCTGCCGCGCGAAATTACCGAACACATCAACCACGTACCGCGCGAAGCCCACCCGATGGCAGTGCTCCGCACGCTGATTTCTTCGCTGGGACTCTACGATCCTGAAGCCTCCGATAACTCGCCGCCGGCGCTGCGCCGCCGCTCGACCAGGCTTCTGGCAAAAATTCCCCTGATTGTGGCTGCGATTGCCCGGCACCGCAATGCGCGTTCTCACGTCGATGCAAACCCTGACCTGGATATTGCTGCGAACTTTCTGCATTGCCTCTACGGAGAAGCCCCGGATACTCAAACAGCGCGGCTGCTCGAGACCGCCCTCGTGCTCTACGCGGAACATGAACTCAATGCATCGACATTCGCGGCACGCGTGACGGCCGCCACACAGGCAGACACCTATTCGTGCATAGTCGCTGCAGTGAGCGCACTCCAGGGCAATCTGCACGGGGGAGCAACACAGCGCTCCGTAGAAATGCTGCTGAAGATCGGACACAGCGAGGACGCAGAAAGCTATATTCTCCCGAGATTAAAGAAGAAAGAAATCATCATGGGATTTGGTCACCGCGTGTACAAGCAGGGTGACCCGCGGGTTCCGGTGCTGAAGCGTATGTGCAAGCAGCTTGCACAGAAGACCGGCCAGCAGCAGATCGTCGAGACTGCCGCGAAAGCTGAAGAGATTATGCTGCGTGAAAAAAAACTACACGCGAATGTCGATTATTACGCAGGCCTCGCATTTTATTTACTGGGCCTGGGGGCCGATCTTTTTACCTGCGTCTTCGCCCTTTCGCGCACTGCAGGCTACCTCGCACATATTGCCGAGCAGTACCGCGAGAACAAACTCATTCGCCCGCGCGGTGTCTATACAGGCAAGAAAGACCTGTCATTCATGCCTCTTGCCGCACGTTAGCAACCTAGCAGGTTCCGGAATAATCGG
Organism: Turneriella sp.; assembly: GCA_046346875.1. Taxonomy (GTDB): domain Bacteria; phylum Spirochaetota; class Leptospiria; order Turneriellales; family Turneriellaceae; genus Turneriella. The sequence goes on from JAXMHG010000003.1 coordinate 492,028, forward strand.
CAAGCGGCACCAGGCATATCGCCTGCCGCGTAGTATTGACCAGCAGCGCATACAGGACTACCGGCAGGCGACTGCCAGCTTCACCCTCGAGCGAACCTATGGCAGCAGCCAGCCTTTTACGCTGCGCTGCGGACACAGCGGGAAAAGCAGCATTCTTCTGCCATTGTTTGACCTCAAAAATGCAGAGCTCCCCCTCGCCTTTTGGACGACCAACAATATCCATTTCTGCACCAAATCTGCGATCATTCCGGGAAAGCACGGTTATTTCCGAGGCCCGCAGAAATCGTACCGCGATATCCTCCGCCTCATTAACATAGCTGCGCGCAGGCATAACCTCAGGGTAGCGCCGGGCTACCGACGTAAACTACATTGTATGGCAATCAATACACTTGAAATTCTATCGATGGCACCGATTTAGGAGCATGCGCCGGTTTCTTTTACTAACAATAATCTCAGCACTGCCTGAATGCGGTTCGGTGCAGGCGCGGACTCCCGTATTGCCGGCAGAGACAAAACCCAGTGCTGTGCCGACTGAACGCCCGGCAGAAAAACCGGCACCACAGAAATCCAACCTGGTACCCGGCGCCCCGAACACGCAGGCAACCGCTGAAACGCCGAAGAAGAAGACATTGCCAAAAGTGCAAAACCCCCTGCTCAACCCGTACGAGGCTTCGGCCTTTTTTGACCACCAGGCAGAGGAGCACCAGCGCTTCGGAATTCCGCGTTATGCAAAAAGCCAGAAGAAAAAGAAATATGGCAACAGTGTTGTCATGCAGCGCTCGGGGCGCAGGCGGCTGTACGACCACAATATCCTGCTCCGGGCGCTTTTTGCCGGCCGCCTGCATTCAGAAGTTTACGGCGATCTCGCAGAGCAGTTCACGGGCGGCATTTTTTTCGACCTGGGTAGCGCGGTGCTGTTCGGCGAAGGAGCTGAAACGGTGCGCGACCTGCACGAGGATGAAAAAATCCGCGACAAGTTGACGATTATCGCCAGCGATATCAATGACCCGGGTGGCAAGAAGAGTATGTTCGTCGACCAGTACCGCGAATCAGACGAACAGCTGCCCTTTCCTGTCGTCGAAATACCGTGCCTCATGGATAAGCCGGAGCACTTTTCCCGCCCGCTCAGGCTCTTCCTCAACAATAAGAGCGGCATTATACTCCGCAGCGCGAACTCCGGTCCCGACCTGTACTACGACACCAACCAGGTAAAAGCTCACCTGCGTGCCGCGATCCAGGCTTTTCCCGAGCGGAATATACTGTACCTCTTCAATAAGTACATTCTCTATAAACCTGCTGCGCGCTTTGACTTTCTGCTGATAGGCGAAATCGACGAAACGGTAGGCATAAACCATAAACAACCGGTATGGGAAGAAATAGACTGGTCGAAGCGAAAGTTTGCCGAAGCAGTGCGGCTGAACACGCAGCATGTTTTTTTTCGCCCGCAGGGCCAATGACGGATTTTCTTGTCTATAGTTCGTCTAAAAAATAACTATCCTTTTACAAAGCGGTTTAGTATATTTAGCGTGCATGTCGACCGCCGCTGTGGAAGAACTCAAAGGTGAATATAAATACGGCTTCGTTACCGATATCGAAGCAGAGACCCTGCCTGCTGGTCTCTCCGAAGAAACAGTACGTAAAATCTCCGCACTGAAAGAAGAGCCTGAATTCATGCTCGAATGGCGCCTGAAGGCCTTTCGCGCCTGGCAGACCATGCAGGAGCCACGGTGGGCAGAGGTCAATTACCCTGCTATCGATTACCAAAAAATCAGCTATTTTTCGCGCCCCAAGAAGAAGCTCGAATCCATCGATCAGGCAGACCCCAAGCTGCTTGAGACCTTTAACCGGCTGGGCATTCCTCTCAGCGAGCAGAAATTTCTGGCCAACGTCGAAGGAGCAGAGGTGAACAGCCGGCCAGCCACCCCTGTGGCTGTAGATGCCGTATTCGACAGTGTCTCCGTTGTTACGACATACCGTGAAACCCTGGCAAAACTGGGCATTATCTTTTGCTCGTTCTCTGAAGCAGTGCGTGAGCATCCCGAACTCGTGAAAGAATACCTCGGCTCAGTCGTACCCGTTAAAGATAACTACTTCAGCGCCCTGAACAGCGCGGTATTCAGCGACGGCTCGTTTGTCTACATTCCGCCGGGCGTTCGCTGCCCGATGGAGCTCTCCACCTATTTCCGCATTAACTCCGCAAATACAGGGCAGTTCGAGCGTACGCTGATCATTGCCGACAAGGACAGCTATGTCAGCTACCTCGAGGGCTGCACGGCGCCGCAACGCGATGAAAACCAGCTGCACGCCGCTGTTGTTGAACTCGTGGCGCTCGATCGCGCCTACATCAAATACTCAACGGTACAGAACTGGTATCCCGGCGACGAGAATGGCAAGGGTGGTATATACAACTTTGTCACCAAGCGCGGCCTCTGCAAGGGTACTGATTCGCGCATTTCCTGGACACAGGTTGAAACGGGTTCAGCGATCACGTGGAAATACCCGAGCTGTATACTCAAGGGCGATAACTCGAAAGGCGAATTCTATTCTGTTGCCTTCACCGGCAATTACCAGCAGGCAGACACTGGAACCAAGATGATTCATCTCGGTCGCAACACCTCAAGCACGATCATCTCCAAAGGGATTTCAGCCGGGCACGGCAAGAACACGTACCGCGGCCTGGTGCGTATCGGGGGTGCTGCAGAAAAGGCGCGTAATTACACGCGCTGCGATTCGCTGATTCTCGGCGGTACCGCGGCTGCGCACACCTACCCTTACATCGAAGTAAAGAACGAAAAATCCCAGGTTGAACACGAAGCCACAACTTCGAAGGTCAGCGATGCGCAGCTCTACTTTCTGCGCCAGCGTGGCCTTAACGAAGAAGACGCAGTGCACATGGTCGTGAACGGCTTCTGCAAAGAAGTCTTTCGTGAATTGCCCATGGAATTTGCGGTTGAAGCGCAGAAACTGCTCGAGATCAGCCTCGAGGACGCCAATGGCTGAAACCTTTTGAAAATCCACCGTACTATTTTTTTGAGCAAAGAGAAGAAATGAGCGAACCACTGCTGGAAATATCAGACCTCAAGGTAAAAACCGGGGACAAGGAGATTCTGAAAGGAATCAACCTGAAAATTCAACCCGGCGAAATACATGCAATCATGGGCCCTAACGGCTCAGGTAAAAGCACACTGTCGCACGTACTTGCTGGCAACCCGGAGTTTACCGTCACCGGTGGTTCGGTTAAACTTTCAGGCAAAGACCTGCTTGAACAGCCGATTGAAGAACGCGCACGCGCGGGCGTATTTATTGCCTTCCAATACCCGCCCGAAGTCCCGGGGGTCAATAACATGCAGTTCATGCGGACCGCAGTGAACACGGTGCGCAAGGCGCGCGGCGAAAGTGAACTTTCAGCAGGCGACTTTCTGAACCGTGCGAAGGCAGTTATGGCCCGCCTGAATATGCAGAGCGAAATGATCAAGCGGTCGCTCAACGACGGTTTCTCGGGCGGCGAGAAAAAAAAGAACGAAATTCTCCAGATGGCACTACTCGAGCCGAAAATTATGGTACTCGACGAAATCGATTCAGGCCTAGATGTCGATGCACTTGAGCTCGTGGCCAAAGAAGCAGTCAATGTCATGCGTGAGGGCAATGGTGCACGGAGCATGGTAGTGATCACGCACTACTCGCGCATATTGAAATATATCGAGCCGCAGCACGTGCATATACTCTCAGGCGGAAAAATTATCGAATCAGGCGGCATGGAGATCGTCCACCGGATCGAGAGCAACGGGTACGACTGACATGGCGCTGACGCAGGCTACAGGCGCCCTTGCATTGGTTTCCGGGCATGGCAAAGTCTCTGCCCATACATGCAGTATTTCAGGAACGAGCGCAGAAATAACTGCAACCGGCGCCGGTGATTTGCCGATCGACGCTGCTGCCCTTGGCCAGCTGGACGAACTGCAGCTGAACCTTACTGCAGATTCTGTGCAGGTTTTTGTTCCGTTAACGGCAACCGAAAGGAAGCTGACAATTTCTGTTAAACTTGCTGCCAATACCAGCACCAGGCTATACCTGCTTGCCCGGGGCCCTGCACGCAACCTGCAACTGGTAATCAACGCGGTTGACCACGCACGAGCCGGCGTATACTCGCTGCTCGACGATGCCGCGGCGCACTTCATCTACGAAGCCAATGTGCAGTCCGGTGCAGAAGTTACGTTTACGGGACTCACCCGCGCACAAGGCAAGACTGTCACGGGCATAGAAGTCAATGTAAGGCACGTAGCGGCCAACGGCCGGACGGAACAGAAATTCTACTCCTATGCCCGCGACACAGCGCAGATCAGCTTTACCGGGCGTATTGCCGTTGATCCCGGGGCAAGTGGAACAGAAGCACACCAGCTGCACCGCGGCATTGCCCTTTCACCAGGTGCGCGCATCGATGCACAGCCTTTCCTGAATATCATGCATGACGACGTGCGATGCACGCATGGTTCGACAGTAGGTTTCATCGACGAAGAGGCACTTGCCTACCTGATGGCCCGCGGGCTCGGGCGCAATGTTGCAGAACAGATCCTGATACATTCTTCGGAGCGGCAGTTTTTTGACCTGGTTCCGACTGGCGAAGCGCGTGAATTCTATGGAGTCAAAGAGGAGCAGCTGTGAGCGAGGCGCTGTCACAAGATGACCTGAAAGAAAATATCATTGCCGTCATCCGCACGTGTTATGATCCGGAAATTCCAGTCAATGTCTATGACCTCGGGCTGATCTACGGTATCGACATCGACAATGAAAAAAATGTGCGCATCGACATGACACTCACTTCTCCCAATTGCCCATCGATTGAATCATTGCCCTCTGAAATACAACAGAAGGCAGAAAGCGTTGAGGGCGTAAAATCTGTAAAAATAGAACTGGTATGGGAGCCACCATTCCATACTGGCATGATGTCCGATGAAGCAAAACTGCAACTCGGACTCATGTGATGCGAAGCAAAACCAGGACCCACTACATAATCATTGCGATAGCGCTGTCTGCAAGCCTGCAGTGCGCTTCGCTGGCGAAAAAAATCTTTGATCCGCCGCAAATCGGCATTGACCGGGTTGAGATCAGGAACGTTGCGCTGACAGGCGCAGACCTCGTCGTGCACGTAAAAATTAATAATCCCAATTCTGTTGGCGCGACCCTTAACCGACTCGAATATGCACTCGAAGTCGACGGCGAACGACTCGTGCGGGGCCAGAAAGAGGACAAAACAACCATCGCGGCAAATGAGCTCAGTGTCATTGCACTGCCCCTGACGGTGAACTACACCGGCATGCGCGCAGGGCTTTCCGGGGTGCTCACGAAGAAGATGCTGCCCTTTAATTTCTCGGGCAAGGTGGTGCTCGATTCACCCGTTGGCGACCTGAGTTTTGACATTGCAGAAAAGGGGGAGATCCCAATACCGGACAGGCCACGTTTTGACCTGACCAAGATTGCGCTCGCTGAACTGGGCGTAACCTCTGCCACCCTGATGCTGCACATCAAGGTCACCAATAACCACGATTTTGAACTTGACATCCGCCGTTTCCGGTACGAGTTTTCGCTGCAGGATAACCTGGTTTCTGCGTCAGATATCACGGTCGAGCGCCTGGTGGGACAGGATAAATCGATGTCCATTGTGCTGCCTGTCACGCTGAAGCTTCTTGGGCTCAAGAAGGGTGTGGTCGATATGCTGCGTTCAGGACAGCTCAAATACGCGATGAAATTCCACCTGGATCTCAACACCAGGTTTGGGCCGGTGACTGTTCCGTATGAAAGGGATGGCCTAACTTCCCTTTACTGACTATTGCACTTATGGAATTGCGTTCTGCGTTATGGCGCAGTACAGTCCCGGAGACAAGGTAAAGATTCGGAAACCACCCCACATCTTTGAGGGGGTGATCATCATGCCAGGTTCACCTGCGGAAATTGCCGAAGTGCATGAAGATGGAACCTTTAGCCTCTTGTACCATGACCGCGAAATGATGCCGCACACGATGACAGGCATCAAAACCGACGAAATAGAAAAAGCGTAAGGATTACCCATGAAAACCGCCCAGGATTTTTTTCTCTCCCTGCTCCCGAATGCCACAGCGATCAGCCGCGAGGTTTCGGCAAAATTCTTCAAGAAGCCACTCGAAGAGATAGGCATGGTCAGCAAAGCCGACGCCTCGCCCGTGACTGCGGCGGATATTGAAATTGAATCGCGCCTGCGCGATCTGATCATGAAGCAGTTTCCCGATCATGGCATTATCGGTGAAGAACACGGCAACCACCACACAGACGCGGAGTATGTCTGGGTCCTCGACCCTATCGATGGCACCAAGAGTTTCATCACCGGCGTGCCACTCTTTACCACACTGATCGCCCTCATGCACAAGGGTGAGCCAGTCTGCGGTGCCATCTACCAACCGGTACTCGACGAGCTTGTCTGGGGCAATAACAAAGAATGTTTCTTCAACGATCGCCCGGTTCGGATGCGCACCGCCCAAAATCTCGCTGACTGCACGCTGCTGGTAACCGACGCACGCCACGTGGCCGAGCACCACCCCAAAGCAAATTTTACAGGTCTGAGTGCCGACGTGAAATTCTGGCGTACCTGGGCCGACGGTTACGGCTACGCGCTACTCGCAGCGGGTTATGCAGATATCATGATTGACCCCGTCATGAACCCCTGGGATATCATGGCCGTTGTGCCCGTCGTACGCGGCGCCGGCGGGACGATCACAGACTTTGCCGGAGCTGATGCCGTGAAAGGCAAATCTATTGTTGCCGCGAGCCCCGGCCTGCATGAGCAAGTTCTGCGGCGCCTGGGTAATGCTGGGTAAGATTTTTAATTTCCGCTTTCGCCTGACTGCCGCGATCTTCCTGGTCGCGGTCGGCGCCACCGTTGCAGGCCTGATTTACTATTACCAGATGGCGAGCTCGCAAATCTGGTCACAGATGTCGAGCCGCGTGAAAGATTTCGGCAAGCTGGGAGTAACCCTTCTGACGCCGGCAGATATCAAGTACCTGCAAACCCTCGATGCCGAGCTGAACTCCGCACAACACGCACCTGTGCTGCCGCCCGGTGTGACGGGAACCGTACTTTCAGCGCTGGCCGAAGACGAAAAAACCGCAATTATCCGAACAACTGCCTACCAGATCATTGTGCAGAAACTGCGCAGACTACGTTTTGCCTCGGGCAAAATGGCCGCACATGAGACGATCCTTCCCGCAGAACGCCACTCAGAAGGCAACGAGTCACAGATACACCGGGCATGGATCGCCGGCGTCAGGATGCATGACATTACTCCTATGCACTTGCGGGTGCTCGCAGCGGATGAATTCGAGGAAATCGACCGCGACCACAATGGTCGCATCGACCCTCATGAAAAATTGTACCGGATAGGCGATATTTTCGGCGGCAAGAACCAGCATGGCGTTGCCGCCGCACTCAAAGGCGAAGTTTCTGTAGGTAACGGCTACCGTTCCGAGAGTTCCGGCGTATTCATAGCAGGCTACACCCCAATACTTGATTCCATGGGCCGTGTTATCGCGTTGCTCGTGATTGATTTTTCGGCGGCAACAGAATTCGATGCGCTTTTTCGCCTGAAAGTCACTGGCTATTATATAATCGTCGGCGTTCTGTTATTGTCGATCATTGCTGCTTCACTGACAAGCAAACTACTACTGAAGCCTCTTGAAGCCATGCAGAAGGCAGCCGTACGCATCGGCCAGCGTGATTTTTCCATTCGCATTGAAACAGGGAGCAGCGACGAACTGTCAGACCTGGCCTACGCGATGAATCTTATGGCCCAGGAGCTGGGTGAATATTCGACCCAGATGGAGCGCCGTATAGCCGCACGCACGCGCGAAATTTCAGGCATTCTCGGAGCACTGGAACAGGGAGTACTCACCATTGACCGTAACGGCATCATACAGTCCGAATACTCCGCAGCGACGCTCGCGATTTTTGGTATGAAAGAAATTGCGCATCGCCGTTTTTCTGAACTCTTCGAAGATGAAAAGCTCAGCTCGGCTGTTGATCGCTATGTCGAAGTCTACTTTTCCGGCAAAGATATCAGCGCCCCTATGCTGGAAAAGGCAAATCCTCTGCGGCAGATCACTTACCGAAACAAACAGGGCGACATTCGCCACCTGCGATTCTCGTTCCGCCCGCTGGCTGGTGATGTCGACGGAGAAATTCATCGGTTGCTGGTAACTGTGGTGGATGAAACATACGGTGTCGCGCTGCAGGAAAAAATATCCCTCGCAGAGGCAGACAAACGGTCTGAGTTCGACGCGATCATCAACATGATGCGCGTGCCCGCGCCGATACTCGAGGCGTTCATGACGCAGCAGAAAGAGTTCCTGCGCGACGGAAAACACCTCATTGGCGCCTTCGGCAGCGACCGCAATCTCCTGGCTGCATTCGCCTCCCGGACCCATGCACTCAAAGGCAATGCGCTGCAGCTTGGTTTTATCCCCCTCGCGGAAAGATTGCACGAACTGGAAGATTACCTTGCGCAGGCAAGTGGCGGCAGTGAAGGTGACGCGCGGTTTCTGCGACATGAGATATCGCGTTGCGTAAACTCGTGCGAAGGACTCATCCTGGGACGCGATAAACTGGTTACACGGATACGCGAGCTCGTCGGCGAAACAGACCAACAGTCAGAGACAATGGGACTTGACCAACTACGGCTTTTCTGGTTGAATCAGATTAACCGGAAGGCCGCAGAATATTCGGTACCCGCGGCTGTCGAAGTGTCCTTCGCTCCCGGCTCGGAGCAGGCCGTGCATGAACTCCACAACGTGATTGTTCAATTGCTGCGTAACACTTTTGCACATGGTCTCGAAGACACCAGCGAACGCAGTTTTCGCGGAAAACCACAGCCGCTGCACATTTCACTCGTTGCTGTAGTATCCGGCGATCAAGTCGAACTGACGTACCGCGAAGACGGAAGGGGCATTGCTGGTCTGCCACTAGGACTGACAGTGCCCGTGCAGGAAATGCTCCAAAAGGGATTGACGTCCTCCCATAAGTCTGCGACGCTTGAAGCAGGGCGCGGCTTGGGTATGGAATACATTGCCTCGAGCGTTGCTGCCTTGCGCGGTAAAGTGACTGTTAATACGAGTGAGAGAGAAACGATATTTCGCATCGTGGTACCAACCTGAAAATGCAGCTGCTCATAGTCGACGATTCTGAATTGATGCGTACCATCGTTGAGCAGGTGATTCGCGAGAACCTGCAGGAAGCTGCTGCTAAAATTGATTTTTTTCACGCAGCAAACGGCAAAGACGCCATGGATATATTCCAAAAGAACGATATTCGCCTGATTTTTCTCGATTGGAACATGCCCGTGCTGGATGGCGTTGAATTTGTCCGCGAAATAAGAGGTACTGGTAACAAGGTGCCGATTGTCATGATCACTTCGGTGACCGACAGTGAGCGCATCCTGCAGGCAGCTGCTGCAGGAGTTAACAGCTACGTAGAAAAACCCATCAGGGGACCGCAGTTGTGGGACCAGATTGCGATGTTCTTCAAAAATGCTGGATTTTGAAGTTTTCACATCTACACTGCGGAATGTGTTCCTGCAGTTTATCGGGATCAAGGACCTGACCAGCGAAAACCTGCCGAAGCTGCCCGACAAATTCCAGAGCGTGACGGCCCGCATTGAACTGTCGGGCACTGCCTCAGGTACACTTTGGCTCAACATCTCGCACCCGGGCGTCGTCCTGGCGATGCAGCGACTGAATATTCCCAACAGCGACGAAGACCGCATGATGATGGACGCGGCCGGCGAGCTGCTGAATATCATCGTTGGTGCGGCACAACGCAACTCCCCGGTCCGTTACGACTTTTCGCTGCCTTCAGCTTACAAAGGTGATGCCTACCCACTGCGTTTTGCAGAAAATTCGCGCAAGTCGGCCCGGCGTTTTATCTATGATGAATTCGAGACAATTCTCATTCTTGAGCAAGACAACTGATTGGATGAACGAGATTCGTTAGGATTATCTGGCGAGCGGCAGAACAGTGTGTGCTTTCGCATTTTCTGTACTGTTATGTGACATAATACCTGTTTCTAAACTATACACCTTCTGGCCTTCATTTGTATGCGAAAGCCCTGTTGCCGGGAAAACCTTTGCTTGTAATTTGCAGCAGTGTTTCCAGATTTTTCCGCATGCTCCACACCGAACAGACCGCCCACCAGCCCGTACAAGAACTGCTCTTAGCCGGCAAAACAGACTACTGGGCAACTATCAAAGAAAGAGTGCAGCAAAAAATACCAGCACAGGTATTTGCCATCTTCTTCGCGGAGCTCGAGGCGCGTTGGGAAAACAACACACTGTTCATCATCTGTCCCAGTGCTGAAGTAAAGAAACACCTGCAAGGCCAGTACCGCCGGCTCATTGCAGAGGAGATCAAGGCGCTCGGTCTCAGCGCAGAAATACAGCTGCTCGATAACGCGCAAGTGACGAGGGAAAACCCCCCGGTTGTGCAACAAAAGACCGTGGCACGAGCAGAGACTGCGTTTCCAAACAAGATTGATCTCAACCCCAACTACACGTTCGACCGGTTTATCAAAGGTCCGTCGAACGAGCACGCGTATGCCGCGGCACTCGGTGCGGCAGAGAAACCCAACAACTACCATAATCCGCTCTATATCTACGGCGGCGTGGGTTTGGGGAAAACGCACCTGATGATGGCAATCGGAAACTACGTGGCGACAAATTACCCGTGGCTGAAAGTGAAATATTGCCCGTCAGAAATCTTCCAGAGTGATCTGATCGAGGCGATGAAGGACAAGAATCTTTCCTACTTCAGAACTCGCTACCGCAGCGTTGATGTTTTCCTGCTCGACGATGTTCAGTTTATCAGCAAGAATGCAGATTTTACACAAGAAGAGATCTTTCATACTTTTAATTATTTTTACCAGAATAAAAAGCAGATCGTGATCTCGGCAGACCGGCCACCGCAGGCCCTGCCCCAGCTGCATGACCGCCTGCAGAGCCGTTTTCAGCAGGGCCTGATTGTCGATGTAAAGGCGCCCAACTTTGAAACGCGTATGGCCATTCTTAAAACGAAGGCGCAGGAATCAGGAATACAGATTAGTGCAGACGTGATCAAATACCTGGCAACACGTTTTACGTCGCAGGTGCGCCCAATGGAAGCCGCTCTCAGTATCCTGCAATTCACTTCGCAGCACGAAAAACGGCCGATTGACCTTCAAATGGCCAAAATGTCGTTGAAGGCGCTACCACAGGAAAACGGCATACACCAGGTAACTATTGAAGACATTCTGCGCGTTGTATCACGCACGCTGCACGTCGATGAGTCGCTGATTGTCGGTTCTAACCGTACCGAACAGGTCGCGCTTGCCCGGCATGTCTGCATGTATCTGGCAAAACAGCTGATTCAGGGAGCCACGCTCAGCTACATTGCCAGTGCTTTCGGGAAACGCGACCACACCACGGTTTTACATGCGGATCAGAAAGTTCGCGAACTGGTAGATACCGATATGGCGCTGCAGATGCAGATTGAAGAAATGCTCGAAGAACTTAAGTTCTAGGGGGTTACATCCGCGTCGTCGTCGAGCGTCAGCTCCTCTGAGGACTCGGCCTTGGCAACCTTACCGCTCTTTTTAGGACGGGGCGCGGCTTCGTCGCCCACTGCTACTGAACCGAGTACGTCGTCATCGTCGTCTCCGTCATCATCATCGTCAGGCAGACTTTTTGTACCGGTCTTGTCACCGAGCAGGCGGCGGGTTTCGTTTTCCCAGTCAGCCGCAATCTGCGCGTACTTGCCGTTTGGGTACCGCGTACGGACAAACTGAAAGACATGGGCGGCACGCTCGAGCTGGTTGTTCAGGTAGTAAGCTTCACCTTTCTTGATATACGAGGCCTCATCGCGGCCCCGGTACGAATTCCCCACTGCCTTGTTCAGGTAGTGTACTGCATTGCGATACTCTTTCTGCTTCAGATAAGCGTTACCGACATAGTAAAGCGCCTCTTCTGACTCGGGGGCTGTCGATTTAGCCGCTGGGAGCAAGAGGTGGATCGCACGTGCATAATCACCCTGCGTGAATGCTTTGATGCCAGGATTCAGGTCAAATTTCTGCTCGGCCGCTACCTCTTTCTTTTCTGTTACCGGTGCTTCCTGCTTGTCGAGTATACCGTGCAGCGCGACGGAGTTCGTATAGTCGGCGTCTGTCATACCCAGCGCAGCCCGTGCTTCGCGGTTCTCAGGATTTTCCGTCAGTGCATTTTCATAGTTGCGCCGGGCATCTTTCGCCAGGCCTTTGCGCTGGTAATATTTACCAATCTCAAGATAAATTTCAGAACGCAGCGTCTTTTCGCTGGTCGAGTTCAGCAGACTGAGTAGTTGGTTCATTCCTTCATCAGAATAATTGCGCATGATCTGCAGTTTTGCGATCTTGAAGCGCACGCGCGCCTTAAGTTGATCAGAAACGGGCATTTCAGCAAGGCGCTTGTATTTGCCAAGCGCTACGTCACGCATGCCAAGACGTTCATAGGCCTCTGCAAGATGAAAGCGTGCCTCACGTGCATAGATACTTTCAGGATAATTCGCAACGACAGCCGTTAGTTCATCAATACCCTTCCGCAGCCCGTCTTCGTCGAAGCGCTCAAGTTGCAGCTTACCCTGCTCAAGCCTAACGCGCGCTATTTTGTCTCCCGAAAGGTACTCGCGCTCAATGAGAAAGACGCCGGCCCCGATCGTAAATACGATCGCTCCAATCCAGACTGTTACACTGCGCATATTACCTCAAGTTCTCCGTTGTTTTCCTGATCCAGAATTCCGCGTTGCGGCGGTAAAATTTCTTGGTGAGCGGGTGGTCAAAATATTTGAGCGCACGATCGTACTGCCCGAGACGATAGCGCGAAAGGCCTGTATAGAACATCGCTTTTGCCCTGACACGCGCGGATGAATTACGTAGGAACGGCTTGAGTTCACGAACTGCCTGCTGGTATTCACCCTTGAAAAAAGTGCGCCGGATAGCGGCGTTGATGCCCCTTGTGTGTTTCTCTTCTGCGCTGGTTTCTACCGCAGCTGGTATAGCTTCACTTTCTTCGTCGACTTCTTCAGACTCGAATTCCGGCCGCGGATATTTCTGGGTTTGCTGTACCGGCTCTTTCGATGCTGCTGAGGTGGTCGTAGCTGCAGTGGCTGAGTTGAATGCCACCGGGCCTACCAGATTGCGGGAGATATTAAAGGATGCCGGTTCAAGGCCCCTTACGCTCTCAACGAATATCGCGTAATAATAGGTCCCCTTAGCCGGGGGCAAGTCTTCATAAAGATTGATCTCCCCCGAGAGTTTAGCTATCAGGGTACCACGGGAAATATCATGGATCACCCTTGGTTCTTCTGTAAAACGATAGATTTGTATGCGACGCTCGATGGTACGGCCGCGTGCGAGATGCCAGATCAGGATGATGTTTTTCTCGCGGCCGTAGGCCGCAAAATCGCTGAAATATGCATCCGCATCGGCGGAAGGCGTGCTCTGTGGCACGGGCATGGCTTGCGCAGGGGCCGGAGCGGGCTCGGTGCGCACCGGGGTAGCTGGTGCCGCAGGTACTTCGGCGGGGTTAGGTAATTTCACCGTCTCTTCCGGAGTCAGAAATTGTGCGGATAACGCGGTGCTGAGCCCCAGCAAAAGGCCGAACAGAGACATAATATTACCGCACGGGCGTAGCATGACAGAACCTGACATTTAAACTTCGGCATCCGGAAGCTGTAATATGAGACATGATTAAGTTATTTTCCGCCTGAGGTAGACGCAGATACTATCGGGTCGATGAAAATCATTTCCTTCAACGTGAACGGGATTCGGGCGATTGAGAAGAAAGGTGAATTGCAGAACCTGATTAACAAAGAAAAACCCGACCTGCTGTTTCTCCAGGAGATCAAAGCAAAACCCGAGCAGCTCAGCAACGACCTGCTGAATCCTCAGGGATATGAAGCGCACTACCATAGCGCTGAAAAGCCGGGATATTCGGGAACAGGAGTGTTTATTCGGCAGGGGCTGTTTGATAAGGCGCATGTTCTACGCGGCATGCCTGAGTGGAATGACCATGAAGGACGCGTGCTCGGCCTGCAATCGGGCAATCTCACCATCTTCGGCAATTACTTCCCAAACGGAGGTAAATCCCCCGCTGCATGGAAGGAAAAATTGCAGTTTTACGATCATTTCCACCAGTACATTGCTTCGCTGCGCAAAAAGAAGCAACGCATCATCTTTACGGGTGACCTGAACGTGGCTCACAACCCGATTGATCTTGCACGCCCCAAAGAGAACGAAAAAAGCGTCGGTTTTCTGCCGGAGGAGCGTGCCTGGGTCGACCGGCTAATCGCCGATAACTGGGTGGATGTGTTTCGTTCGCGCTACCCTGAGACCGTGAGCTACACCTGGTGGCAGATGCAGTCGCGCGCACGGGAACGCAATATCGGGTGGAGGATCGATTATTTTATGGTTGATAAGCCGCTGTATGGCGCAGTGGAGAACGTGCGGCACCTGAACGATCACATGGGCTCAGACCACTGCCCTGTAGTACTCGAAATCAATCTCTGAGACGGGGAAGCCTGCAACCGGGAGCTGCAGGAATCGTCAGAAAACTGTGGGCAGATCTTCCCCCCACAATCCTCGCAAACCACCAAATCCTGCAGAACCATACGGATAGACACCCAGTTCTACACCAAACTTACTGATTCAATTCTGGATCAGTTCTATCCCAAGTTCTGCTGTGGTGCCAGGTTGGGGAAGCCAGATGGGAAAAGGGATTTGGTTTTGCGATGCCCTACTTGCCACAAACAATACTCTAGGTATTCTCATACTCCACTTAGGCATTTAAAATTACCCAGGTGGATGTTCAGTTACCTACTTAAGGAATCAGAACTACAGTATCCAAAAGTACTAACAACAACCGAAATCCAAAAAAGAGTTGGAGTATCAGAAGTAGGAGCCGCAAACCTGAAGCGCAGGCTACAACTTTTTGCTGCAGAGCTTCATCCGCGCATGCAGTATCAATTCTACCTACAAAACAAAATTAATTTTGGGGACTTTCACTTTCCTAAAGACAGAGATACTAACCTCAAAGACTTACTCTCTACTTCTAAAATCCCAGTTCCCCAAGCTGATACAGTAGTCCTCTACAGCTGTGGAACCCTAGCTAATAAAGGACGAAAACGCTACAAACACAAAGGTCAAACCTCAAGTATTTACCTATCTGACTCCCTAGGAGGTAAGCAAGTAGGTACTCTGGTAAATACCCTAGCCGCCAAAAATGGACCAGTCTTCTATGATTCCATACCCAACAACAAAGCAGAAACCCTAAACCCAATTTTGCACAGCTACCTACCAGTCCACAATCCTATTTTCACAGACATGGGCTACTCCCTACCCTCTAGGAACCATAGAACCATAAACCACTCCAGAAAGTCCAAAGACAAACGCTACAAGTGGTCCAGACAACGCTGGTCCAAAAACGGCATCCACTGTCAGGTAGCTGAAGGCAAGAACTCCATTCTAAAAAAGAGTTTCGCGGCCTATTCGTGGATAAACCCTACTTACTCCAACCTATACCTAAAAGAATATTCTTTTTTTGCGAATCTTCGTCATTTTCGCTTAGAGGATTTGCTTCCTGATGAATCCCTTACTAGTCCCAGACCAGCCTACCAAATCGACCGAAACTGGACTTTGCGAGAATTGTATGGAAGAAATATACACCAACAAAATCAGCCTCTGAAGGAGCGAATTGGAGGCTATAAGTTTGAGGCAAAGAGTCTGCCACAAATTCTGCAGGATGAGAAGGACACGATGCGGTCCGCAATTGAGAAAGCCTTGGCTCAGATACCGGATGCAGAGCTAAGAAACTCTGTCAGGGAAGCCAACCTAGAGCATGCAAAATGGAAAGCCTCTAAGACTACCCAGGATCAGCGGCGAAAGCAGCGATACTATGAGGCGCTAGCTGAAAAAGTCTGGCACATGATACCCGAGCATGGCTACATGGAAATCCATGAGGTTGCCCGAAAGGCTAAGGTATCGGGTAAGCATATATTTAGGCTAATGGGAATCTGGACCAAGCTGGGCATGCTGGAGACGGTACTCCTCAGCAACCACAACTCCCCAAAACAAGTGGAGTTCTTCGATGTCCGCAGGCAATGTACTCCCTTGTTGCCCCTGAAATACATCATGCTCAAACCAGAAGTACCTGAATTCAACAGGCAATGGCGCTCAAAGCTAAGGAGGATTGGATGAAACAGTGGAAACTCAACATGGAAGACTTTCGCTCCCTACTGGAGGACAAACAGGACTATAAGTGTGCACTGACCGGGTTGCCCCTTCTACCAGAGAATGTGCATATTGCCTTGAAAACACCGCTCAAGAGGGGTGGAAAGGCAGCTCTGAGCAACGTCTACCTGGTTCATGAGTCTGTCGCTAAGCTGACAAAAGACCACACTCGGGATGAAATTCGGGCATTGGCCAAGGCGATTATTGCTAAGGAGGCCACAGAACATGCAATTTAAGAAACCAGAATGGGACAGATTCGATAGTATGAAATTGCGCCTGATCGTGCATCATTTCAACGAAGAAATGCAGCGATATCGACCGGTGCCTCCGTCGAAGAAGTCTTTGACTTGGGCAGGGGCATTGGCTTCAGCGCAGAAACGGTAGCCGCTTGCCTCTCCTGTCTCAGGCACAGATATCCGCTGTTCATGGCGTGATGGATTTCAGTTGAGCCCCTGTGCGGCCCCAAAGGAAGGCGACCATAGAATGCAACATGAGCATGAACCGCGGCATGAAAATAAGGTAAATGTGGACGACGTATCACCTGAGAAACACGACTTCACTAATGCAAGTGTCCGAAAATTGCGAACCAGGATATTCGGCCTTGATAACTAACCTAATGGTCCGCACTTCGGCAATCCTGTTGAGTTTGAAATACTGCATCTCTCGGGTCTCTCTTAGGGATATTGTCTGCTGCAGTTCTCCATTCACTATGATATCCAAGACTTTAGGTCGAGCATTAGCATAGTATAAGTCACCGTATTTCTTGTGATTCTTTGCAAAACCATTCACAATCCCTATGGATGCGATCATGGGTCGTTGAGGAAAGTTAAATTGAAGCCATTCGCCTATACCATCAGAATTGGGATTTCCATCGGCCCAAGCCGTATGCAATTTCCCATCTATAGAATACTCTGGTCTGTCGACATAACCAGTGTCCTCAGTAAGCGAGCTGGAGGCGGTAACAGAAGTTGGTTGAATCTTTTTGCCATCCGAATAAGTGTCGATTGCCGGAAGACTTCCAGAGGACTCTCCAGTAACCGTATTCTGCAATTCGGCTGAACGGCTCTCTTCGAGATTCCGCAATCGAGTGAAATCATCAGGGTAGCTTATTTCCATGGCGCTTCGAACCCGACCATAAAGCGGATCATTAGAATTTGTAGAATGACTTAGGAGAAACGAACGCCAGGTATTAGACCTAAAACCTAGTTTCGTTAACGCATCGATGACTGGCAAAGAATAGGGCCCCGCACCATCCTTGACCAAGGGCACCAGAAACGCGCCAACACGCTCAGCTTGCGGCTTCAGTGATGCAACATACGCAATGATTTCTGAAGTCTGATCAGGATCACTCAACAAATGCTTTAGTATCACATCAAGAATTTCTGCATCGAAAGCACTACCGTGAGAGTGAATTTTTCTAAGTGTTCTTATGGCCTCTGCTGCGACGGCACTGTCCTTATGTGTGATTAACTGCTTTATTTGTCGAATCCCTTCAGAATCGTAAGAGCCCGTGGCTTCATAGGCCTTCATAGCCTCTCGTAGAATATCACCCTTACCAGATGTCAATTGTGCGCGAATTGACGGCAACAGGTCTTGCGCAGGACGCCCCATAGCAGTCAACGTCTGCAACGCCATCACCTTTTCGAATGACTTCTGCTCTGGAGAATCGAGAATTACTTTCAAAAGGGGCAATGATTTTTCCGGAAAGCTCGAAAGTGCCACAATGGCAGACTTCCGGTCATCTTCTACGCCGCTTTTCAGGCGCTTCAGCTGATAGGCCATATACAGATCCAAACCAAAATAGCCACCAATCCCGAGTCCAATGAACACGGCAGCAATCACCATGATAAGGTTTCGTTTCTTGCTCTTCTTCTTGTGTTCTTGCGTGAGCTTTTCCCTGTCCCGCTGATAGTCCTGTTCCAGGGTTGGCCAAAAGGAACTCAACGCTCGTTCTTGCTTTCTTCGCACAATATCAAAACTATTTGCCTTTAGCAAGGCGGTCAATTTCTGCTGAAAATCTGCGAATCGGTTACCGGGTACATTATCGCGCCCATTCAAGACTGCACTGGCAGAAACAGGGTAAATGACAAACTGTTCAATGTTGGCCTTGTAGCGCAGGCTTTCTGCGACAGATGCAACCACATCATCTATACTTTGCTCAGATTCATCTACTAAATCTATCTTATTTATTGCGACAAACAAGAGCTGATCATTTTTTAACTTTTTCAAAAACTCTACATCTGTCGCCTGTAAAGGCTGCGCTCCGTTGAGTACATAAACTACGAAATCTGCTTTTTCAAAATATTGTTCAGATTCTCGCAAATGGGCGTCTTCGCTGCTATTGATCCCGGGAGTATCAACCAGTTCGCAATTCAGGGGAAAATCGGGAATTGGAAAATGCACAACATAACGCAATACAGCATTTACGTCATGTATATTTTCTAACACCTTCTTCGATACCTGTTCGTCCGTAGTTTGGGTATCGACGGCCAGTGGGATATCTGTCTGCAGCCCGGTAGCATAGTATATCCGAATAAACTTGTCCTTACTATTCGATATGGTGGTAATCTTGCTCGTGGTTGGCAAGGCTTTAGAAGGCAGGACTTTTTTACCTAGCAGCGCCCCTATAAGAGCTGACTTACCAGCGGAAAACGAACCAAAGAAGGCTACCTTTACCCTAGAATTCTCCGATAGTAATTTCTTGCCTTGGTTGATATTGTTCTCACTAGAGGGATCATTCAGCGCAGCGTACGCTTCAAAAGTCTCAAGCAAAGTCATTTGTCAAACTAACTCATTTCAATATTTGGGCAAGAAAATTAACAAATGACTCCATGGCAAATCAACAAGCGACTCCGCATTCCGTGGAAACCGATTTTAGCGATTTCCCTTTCGCTCTGTATATCCTTGCCGCCGCTAGAGGCTGAAGACATCATACTAGAAAGCGGATTCCTATCAAAAAATGGAGATAAGTTACCGTGGGGCGTGGTCTTTTCACAGAGCGCTCCCATTGCAGACCCAACAGGCAAAATACTTGTAATTTACAACCACGGTTCAGCAACCGATGACAATTCTGAACCCTATTGTAATTTTCTGAGCCGCCTTTATCCCCTGAGTGACCTAGTCGCGCAAAGCATCAATAACCAAGAAATTCTAGTTTACGTGGTCTGCACAAACACCCTGTCCGGAGACCTGAATGTCAAAGAGGGGAGAGATTTTCCGAAGGAATATTTGTGCGGTCCAAGCAAAGAGCCCGGCTGCTCTCCAAAGCGCTACAAAGAGATGAAGCGCCGTGAGGCCATTCTCAAAATTATCGACAGCTTTATTAATCAAGGATTCTCAAAAAAACAAATCTATCTGGCAGGGCATTCCTGCGGAGGTTGGCAGACGCTGTTGTTGGTCGGGCGACATCCCGACAAAATCAACGGTGGAATCGCTTTGGACCCAGGTTGCTACGGCAGCGCAAACTGGCGTCGGAACAAGCCAAACTACACAAAGCTCATGAAATTGGAGATTGCTGAGATTAGCGCCTTCGCAGAACTCCCGGTGCTCGTCTTCACAAATAAGAGTAGTTCTTGCTGCGGTCCAACAACCCTAAGTTGGCTAGCAGGTAAGCCGCTAGCAAGATTAATTGAGACACCGGCTAAACAAAACAACAGATTCATCGTCGGTGGTCAAGTGTGCTATTTTCAAAACACGCGAGGTACAAAGACCCAGCCCGTCACTAATGGGCATCAACTCAACTACTCTGCTTGTTTCATGCGATACAATTCGGATATCTTGAAGTTTCTGAGCGACCGCATTCATCAATAGACGTTTCTTACTGCTGAGTATAAGGCGTCAGATACCCACCAAACATATAGCCCTCCTCACTCT
Source organism: Turneriella sp. (assembly GCA_046346875.1). Lineage (GTDB taxonomy): Bacteria > Spirochaetota > Leptospiria > Turneriellales > Turneriellaceae > Turneriella. The sequence goes on from JAXMHG010000003.1 coordinate 512,211, forward strand.
TGCGGCTATCTTTCCGATAGTATTTCACCTTGTACCAATAGCTCCGAATATCCTCATGAGTATCTGCCACACGTGTGGCCTCTTTCACATATACCGCATGTTTGGGAGGTACGCAATTCAGTCTTTGAAACTTAAGGCCAGGCCCTTGGCGCATATTCAGACAATCACTGACGTTAACTGCGACCCAGCTATGCGTCTTGACTATCCTGGTTCCAACCATGTCAGCGGAAGCCGCCGCCATGCTAACAGACTCCTCTACGCCAGCGGGGATAATGGAATTTCGAGGCTCAATGCGCTGCCAACGCTCCGGACTAAGACTTCGCAATGCCCGAGCGGCAAACTTAGCTGAATCCTTCTTCTGGCGAATCACCTCTTCCAGTGCTGTCAAAGTTGCTGGCGTCACTAGATTTGCTTTTTCCACAATTTCTATTGCCAAAGATTTCTGTAAATCATCGCCTTTCCGCATTGCTGAAAGCAGAGTCTTTTCAAACGACTGAACAACTTGCTGCTGAGAATGAATCTCATGTAAGAAGGACAATAACTCTGATAACAACTCGCCTGTAGGATTCTGAGTGGAAATGGACTGAAAACTTGCGACAATGCTCTCATTCGAGGCCGTTTTCTTCTTGTAGAATTTCCTTAGTCCTTGAGCTGCCACGATACGAGTCCTGGGATCACCTTGCACAAGAGCTCCAGCAAGCACATTGAAATCCTCTGTCATAAGACCTGTTGAGCCGATGATTTCAAGACAGAGCTCTGCAATATCTCTATCTGGGAATTTTGCCAATTGCCGAAGCTCCTTAGCAAAAGTCCGCGCTGCAATATCAGGCAATTCCTTGATCACAGTGAGCATCGAGAGTAATTCATGGGCTCTCGGGTCTGCTGAGCCCAGACTTTCCCCCAATTCGCGATACAATATCTCAGGATAATCCTTTAGATACGTTATTGCAGCAGCTTTTCCTTCATCATTCAGGCTCTTAAGACGAGATATATTCCTGCTCAGAATTACCTTCTGCGATGTAAAATACCCGCCAACGACCAGAACCAACGTTGCGACGAGTCCCAAGAATATTGCCCTGTTTCTTTTTTTTTGTGACCTGGTTTCTCTATGGAATTGGAGATCCGCTTCATAGTCTTCTCGAATTGATGGCCAAAGACGCCCTATTATTTCTTCGGATTTCGAGTTTGTGACCGATGAATGATTCTGGTCAATGATACCGAACAACTTCTCCAGAAACTGATCCATCTGATTAAAGGATGTCAGATCAGCCCCATCGGACTGTAAAGCTTGCCTTGCAGATACTGCATATAAGAAATAGTTACTCAGAGTTTGCCGTTTCTCCAGATTTTCTTTTACTGAACTCATAATATCTTCCACTGATTGTTCAGTTGCATCGAACAAATCAGCTTTGTTCAGGATCAAGAATACAGGCTTAGTACCCGATATCTGCTTGAGCAAAGCAGCATCATCAGCACTTAATGGCTGGGCGCCGTTTAGTACGTAGACAAAGATATCGCAACTCTGCAGGAGGCCTTTAGTAAGAGCTGCATGCTTTGAATCAAGACTATTGATACCCGGAGTATCCAGTAGACAATACCTAGGCGAGCTCGGCCGCATCGGTACATTTATCACATATTGCGCCACTGCGTTAACATCGCTCACATTTTCTAAAAGAATTTTAGTCAAATCCTCCGGATTTGCGTTCATCGCGGGGAGGTTCACTTTGGTCTGAACCCCTCCTGTGTAATGAATAACCAACGATTGGTCTGGTGAATTAATTATTTTAGTCGGCTTACTCGTTTTTGGAAGAGCTGCCGTAGGCAACAGTCTTCTGCCCACAAGAGCGTCGATTAGGCTTGATTTGCCAGACGAAAATGCACCGAGAAACCCGACCGTTATGATACCTTCAGAATACAGCTGTGCCTTGACCTCAGCAATTTGCTTAGTGCGTCCGGGCAAATTAAGTTCCTCATATGCCTCGAGGATTTCGACCATTTTCATACAGACCACAAGTAATCAGCTCTTTTGACCTGCAAGAAAATTTCGTACTCCTACTCCTTAAGTATTAATTAGCTGATCCGGATAGGAATATACGGTAATAATTTTCGAAAAAAATCCAGAATGAGAAAAGGATTTGTGAAAACTAGAACAGAGGATTGTGATAAAAAAATGCACCCATGGCCTCGACTGTACTATCGAGAATGCCATCGTGATTCGCGTCGACCAGGTAATCCAGATGTCCATCATGATCCACGTCGCCGACAAAAAGTCCTTGAGTATTGCCTAATACCCCCTGATTCGATTGAAAATTCCGCATCTCATGTCCTAAGTGGTCAGCAATTAGATAATCCATATTGTGCGGATTCACGTCTTTCTGACCTAAATCATGAACTTCTCGAATTTTCTTATCCCATTGCATGGATACCTCCGGGCAAAATCTAGCGCCCGGTCGTTATGCGTCAAGCCTTTCGCGTGAAACCGCAATCAATCCATCAATGCGTTGCTTTATCTCTGCGATGACCTCTTTCTCAGACATGAGCACCCGCGTCCGCTCCTCGCTTTCCGACATCCGAGAATTACGATCTGAACGAATCCGGCTGAGCTCACGATGCAGAGCATCAAGTTTTTCATCACATTGACTTTTAAAGTACTCTGCAATACCACGAGAGCCTTCTTCCAGTTTAGTTCTCGCAATTTGACCAATGTGACGTGCATGTTCTGAAGCTATCCGCTCAGCTTCCTTCCGCATCGCTGTATAGTCTGTGATGGTCTTTGTGATGGTACGCGGTATCCTAGTCACCTTGGGCCGATCGAACATTGAACCCAGCCCACCACCAAAGAGAGCACCACCCAAGAAGCCCAATCCTCCGGGTATTAAGGCTGCTAGCAGGCCACCCAAGAGTGCCCCACCCCCGGCTCCTGAATAGCTGCTATCTTGCTCGTAATCGTAATGCGTTTGCTGGATGGTTCTCTGGAAGCGGTCAGCGGTCAATTGTGTGAGTCGCCCACTGAACTCCCCGCTGTTTAAGTCGAAATTTATGCTTAGGTTGGCGTTGATATTAGAGGAGAAATCTGCAAAAATATCTGATATTTTCTGCGCATAAACCTGAATAATTCCTGAAAGACCCTTTTCGTAGCTTCTTTTCAGCAAGAGCTGCTGTTCTGCAATTATACTTTCGATGGTTTGCCTATCCAATCGTTGCTTATCATCTATATCCTTGTACATTTGAACAACCATCTTATCACGCATCGGTTCCACATCGACCTTCAGCCCCGCGATATCCCGTCTCATACCTTCAATGCACTCTTCAATAACGCGCCTTTTGAGCTGAATCTCGGGCTCTAATCTAGCAATTGCACTTTCAAGCTCTGCGAGGGATTTCGTCATGCTCCATTCTTCTATCTCTATGCTCTTGCTTACATCCTGCAATAAGCCGTTCAATCGCTGGCCACTCACATCCGCTAAATGCCATGCCTTACTTTTTGTAAGAAATTGCGAAAGCTCGTTGTATAGCTTTGGAAAACCACTTGCTTCAATCGCCAAATTTCGCTTATTTATATCCAGACCAAGTCCCAACATCAGCTTCTGCAATTCACGTTCTTCTGCCGGTGATAAGCTCTTCATCCTTTCGAGCAGAGCCAGCTTCGCCGAAACGGGGAGAATTTTGGGATTACTAATGCAGGCCTTGGTTTCAAGCTGTTTTCTAACATACTTGACTATTTCCTCAACACCCTCTTCTTCAAGACCGTCAATCGCGTTCAGCACAAAGAAGAATTTGTCTTCGGATATGGTATTTCGGATACGACGAATATCGTCCAGAAAAATCCAATCAGAGTTTTTGAATGGGACTGGGGCATATATGAAAAATAGGATAGCGTCCGCACGCTCGATCAGTGAATACGTCACATCCTTATGGTATTCGACTACCGAGTCAGTTCCTGGCGTATCTATCCAGACCAAGCCTTTTGGCTTCAGGAGCGGACTGTCATGGAAAATTTCAATACTATGGACGTAGACTGAATCAGGACTTTCTTTAGAAACATTTGCAAGTGCCCCAATATCTAAGTCTGCCGTAGTACCAGCACGTGAATCCTTGGAATTTATATTCTGGTATTCAGGGAGACCAGTAGCCTTGGCTGCCTCGAGCTCGGAAGTGGATTTATATGTCACTCTGAGGCGCTTTTTGTCGCTGTACGTGAGGAAATTAATCGTTGCTGTCGTCGGCGTACTCTGCGAAGGAAACAGCTTTTCACCCAGCACAGCGTTAAAGAATGTCGATTTTCCCGAGCTAAAGCCACCGAATGCCGCGATATAGAAAGTGTCCGTCTGTAACTTGTCGCAAATCTCCGACACCTTTGTAAGAATTTGCGGTAATTGCCTCTTGTTTCCCAGATTAGAAATATCGTTCGCACTCTCGAGCAGTTTACTGCTAATCTCTGTATATTCAGCTAGCACAAGGACAGTCTCCTTGACGATGCCGGGTTTTCAATCAATTTGAATGTGTATCCCGCAAGGCCATGGAATGGGCCGCAAGCCTCATCAAATTGACTTGCTTTAGCTAAGGTGTTACCTATGTTCTGGGTTATTTATCAGGGTACAACCCCTGAAGTGACACAAGGACGCTTATGGGAAGTTATTTTGTCACAATATCTGTCGCCTCAACGGTCACCTATTTCTTTGAATCAGGAAACTTAAACAACTCTTTGATGTCCACGCCTAGCCTATCGGCTATTCGATACAAGGTGCTCAGGTAAACCTCCCGCTGCTCATTCTCTACAGTCTGGACCGTCTTGTAGGAAATGCCCTTCGGACCTTCCTCCATCTGTTCCTGGGTGATCCCCTTGCTCTGCCTCAACGCCTTGATTCGATGTGACAATCGCAGCCGAAAGTCATCGTATGGGGTTTTCATCCCCCTTTATAATTCTTCTCGACAGATTACACCACCCGAGGGTTAAGGTACACCTTAACTTTAAGGTACGGAGGTCTGAATGTACAGAATTTTCTATATAGCCATCCTACTAGCCTTGCTGGCCTGCGGTAGCTCTGGCGGCGGGTCTACGGATAGCGGTTCCAGCTCTACTGGCTCTGGCAGTGGCGGAACAACCCCTAATTGCGTTCTAGGCACACACAAGGTGGGCGAATGCAAGGTAAACTAGCACACAATTTCTAAGAATATCGGAGGTAAACATGGTAAATGAATTCAAGAAAGGCATAATTCGGGGTATCGCCACCTTATTGGTCGTGGGCGGAGGCCTATTCGCATTCCAGGTATCTGGAACAATCAAGACCTGGACAACTGGTGAAACACTCACTGCTTCAGATTTGAACACTACAGTTCAATCACTGAAGACAGCAGTAGAAGGTGCTACGCAAGTTGTACAAGTACAAGCACCTTATCGGTATGGGATGGCAGGTGGAGAAGTATTTAGCTCATTGTTAGAAGGATTTCAAGCTAACGGTAGTGATACTTCAACAGAACCACAGGTTCCAATGCTTCGTGGTGGAACTATTAAATCTGCACGACTTGATACTTTCAAATCAGAACCAAATGCTTGCACAGTTACTCTTCGTAAGAATGGTCTAAATACTGCAATTGAGTTTTCAGTACCTGCTAATAGTACTACTGCTGTAACAGATAGTGATACTGTAACGTTTGTTGCCGGAGATGTTCTGACTTGGCGTAGTTACTGTGGAGCAAGTGGACTGAATGGTTTCAAATCAGTAATCTCATTTGAGTTTTAACGATTGAGTTTCGAGAATACACCCTCATTCATTTGAGGGTGGTTCTTTTTTTGTTTCAGTAGTAGCTTCTAACTGTTTTCTTTTTCTACCTTCTTTAATGGCATTTCTTTTTTCTCTACTTCTTAACAGAGCATCTTCTAAGTCTTCATAGTATTTTTTATCTGATAGAGTTTCTTCAGATACTCTGGACATTTTAAGAACACCAAAAGGAAACGTTATAGTTTTACAAATGCATACGAAGACCAGCGAAGCCAATCCGTGCCATTCCCTAGCTGATTCACTGGCGAACGGTGTAGATAATTGATCATATCACTCTGCAGGAAGAAAAGGGCTGTTCAATGAACTACGAACTGATACTCACTTATCTTCTTTGTCCAATTGGGGTCATCATAGCTGCGCGGAGCATTGCGTGATTTTAGCTTGACTCCTTCTCCAAATCCCACAAAAACTGCCGTAGAATTTCGCTTTGAGTTATTTGAGACTATCATGAAGGCACAATGAAAATACTTAAACTAATCATGACAATAACTACTTTGGCAGTCTGTCTCGGCCCGAATTGTAAAGGAAAAACATTAGGTTGTGGACCGGCAGCATCTCACGCCGCAAATAAAGAATATAACGAACGCAAGCGCCAACGAGAAAGGCAATTGGAAGCAGAAAGATACTACCAAAATCGGTATAACTTTGGTAACGGTCGAAACGTCTATACGCCGGGCGATCAACGACGTTATAATCCATGAGAATGCTAGCCTGATCCCCAGCCAGCTTCCTTGAGCTTGGCATCAATCAGTTGTTTTCGGGTGTCGGCTTCGGTGCTCATGCTTCTTTGGGCAAAAGTCGCAGATGGAATTTCATTCTTTCTGAACCCCGCATCCTACCACCATACTTCTTCACAAACTCTTCCTCTGGAAATATGTAATTCGGACCACCACAGGGAAGGTAGTTGGTGGCGAGCAGAATTTTGCGCCAATCCTCTGTCTTACCCTCGTCTCTGTCACGGCCAACATGATGCTGCGCCAAGGCTTTCTTTGAGTTCATCACTCCTAACACGCGCTTGTTGTTATCGCCTTTGACAAACAGCATCTGCAGACTTGCATCCATGAACTTTTCGACACTTGCCGAAGGCACCTCATATGCCTGCAGGGTCTTCCAGAGACCATCACGAATCAAGTCGCCCACTCCGTCAGGCCTGAAATTCTTGCAGACTATAGGGTAACTGAACCATGTCTCCTGATGAAACAGCAAGATAACAGTTGCATCGGTATAAATTTCGAGGTCAGTACAATACCAGGTATGCTCAGAACTCTGAGCGGCGACCCGCTCATCAGCCCGGTTTACCAATAACTCTGCAATACCTAATTCGCGAATTGCCTTCTGTGTGAAGTTGATAAGCATCCGTTTAACCAAAACAATTAGTCACACATGACAACCCGCAGCTGCCCAAAGCATAATATTTGCCATACCCCTGCCTCAGAACTGCGTTCACCAAATCCATCTAGCATTTCTGTGAGATGATTCCCTGCCGTCAAGAGAGTACGATAGGATAATTTACCATCATTCTCCGCGCATCGCTTTCAGTTCTTCAGGCGTATACGGCTCCTTAAGATTCATTTGTGCGTCATTCCGGGTTATTCTTTCAAATTCATATGGGATTTTTAGGCGCTTGGGAATTGGATACACCCTCGAAAACTCTCTCCTGGCTTCGCTGAGCTCGTTCGCCGAAGGCTGTACAGTATTATTTTTTAGAATGCGTATCCAGTTCAGAAAATCAAACAATTCTTGATCCTCCGTAAGCCACGCTGGCTCAAACATGTAGCCCCTCTCTATTTCTTGGCTGTTGTCGAGCTTTCTACCCACTATGCCTACGTCATCTGCAAATAGCTGCCCCAGAATTTCGTCCTTCAATACTCGTTCTTTATGCTCGCTTTGATCCTTGATTCTAGGCCTTAATGTTTCCAACGCTTTTTTCATATTCGCGCGAACACGGCTCAGTTGATCGCTGTTGCTCTTGGCCTGGCGTTTGGTCTTTCGCCCATCGTCTAGAACATGATGCAGCGTCTTGTCAAAGGTATGTGGCCATCTTTCTGCTGCAAATACATATCCGAAGTCGCGCATGATATGCGCAAACCATCTATCCCCCTTGCCCTCCTTATACTTATTGAAGATTAACTCTAGTTCGTTCTTCTTGCTCTTTTTGACTGGCTCACGAGTGCTCGTGCGCCAACGCGAGTTGACCGAACCGCGCTTCTTATTCAGCTTCGGAATACTGTTCGTTTCCAACAATTCTATAAAGACATATCGAAACCATGAGAATATATGCACCGTACCCAGTGATAACAAGCTACCCCAAGACATGTCATCTGCTAAATACCTGACGGACTCAGGTGACGTTAATTGTATTTCTATCCGTAGACATCTCTTCGGGAACTTTCGGGCCTCATTCAATTCTGCGCTTGGTTCTGTGCTATCAACTTGAAACGGAAAATACTCAGGCTTCAACTTCTGGCAAATTTGTTGAAGTTGCTTACCCTTGTCATAGATGCCTATAGATATATGCTTTCCCAAATAGGTAATCCCCCGCGCATAAATGATGGTGCTGACACGGGAATTTGCAATAGGTTTAAACAAACTGATGTATTCCTTGGCATAACGTGGCAAGACGAGAGTGTACGCGAGGTCCATACGGGTCACACGTAGCGAATCGAAATTGACAACTTGAATACCGTAATATTCGAGCAAATCCATCAGTTTCTCCTGAGCTTCTTTAAACTCGCTTTCTTCGTCAAAACCAAACAGATTATGGGTATACAACAATTTTGGCAATGACGCAACTTTCATCAACAGGACTCTTCTGCCATTCTTGACTTTGACAACGATATCAACTTGGCCTCTATGATTGTCTTTGTTATAGTGTGACAGCTTAGCGTATACCCCTCGGAAGGGTTCAGCATTTTCATCATCCGGGTGCTCCAATTTGGTATTTGCGCCACCGATACTCTCATCGTAATTCTTGACAATATAGGTAAATCGGCGAATATCCATAATCCTAAAATCAGAGGTCTCGAGGTAAATCGTATCAATCAAGCTTACCGCCTATGAATGCCCCATTCTCAAAACCAAACGACCTTTCGAATCTCCAAATAGAAATGGGACATCGCTGCTCCAAAGCACTGTATTACTCCCTAAAGTACCCAATCAAGAAGAAAAATCTTGCATGGCCATCTGCCGCGATGAAGAAAAATTACCAATTTCAGCGAGGCTCAGTGAACGCTTACCTTAGTGAGGTAGGGCATTTCAAGACAAGCATCTCCGCCCGAGAGCTAGAGGAATTGAAAAATATTCAAGGTATCGGCTCAACTATCAGCGGCCTTATTTCGACGCCAACTGGTCAGTGGATTAGAGTAGACCTCTTGAGAAGAATTGAAACAGGCTGGGAACTACTGATAGTAACCGGCCAGACCAAAAGCAACAAGTATGAAAGCGCTTTTCGGCACCGGGAATATGATGTCTGGCGAATTCTGAGGTACTTTTATGTCAGTAAAATCAAGCTAGTTTGGAATAAGGAAGCTGTTGATGATTCAGGCTTCTCTTTCGCAGAACAAGACATTACTGACTATGCGAAGTTTCGTGTAGCATATTCAATAGACGCATACGTAGATGCCTTCAAGCGCATGAGAGAAGTTTGCGATGAGCCAGAGGTTTCATTTGGACCGTATTGTGGTGTAGGCACTGACGCAGTTTGCCCATTTACCAAAATATGCCTACCACCAGAGGGCAATGACAATATTTTTTTTCTGACCAAAGTTAGTATGGAATCCAAAATCATAATGGCCCGACGAGGGCTCCATCTCACCCAGGACATTCCGATGACTTACGCCACCAAGATCGATGAATCCCTTGTGCTAAATCAGAGTACCGTCGAGCAACCACGAGTAATGGATTCAGCCATTAGGGAATGGCTAAGTAGTGAATCGCCAAAGCGCGCAAAAGGGTCTCGAAATACAACCCATATAAGTAGTAAGCGTAACCCATTGTACTCTATTGGAAGACGATCTCTTAATTTTCCTCTAGCATTTCTCGATTTTGAGGCGGACAAGTTCCCATTGCCGATTTCATCAAAGACCCCAGCGTCAGACTATTTCTGTTTCCAGTACTCATTGCATTATTATCTGTCAGAGAATACGGGACTTGTCCACCGCGAGTATTTAGCTGATCCTATCAATGATGGCAACCAGCATTTCCTAAACTCTTTGCTAAAAGACTTAGAACCTGTACTCAGCAGAAATGGAGCGATTGTTGTTTATAATGCTTCTTTTGAAGCAGCCCGACTTAGCGCGCTTAAAGGAACAGCATCAGATATTCAGTCCGAACTAATTGATAGAATCTTATCTAACTTCGTGGATATTTATACCCCATTTCGGAAAATGTATTTTCTTGATCGCGCTCAGAAAGGTAAGACCACTCTGAAGGCGGTTTATGAAAGCATACTGGGGCTCATTCAAGCTGATTCTCCTGTCCAAACTCTTGCACCGTTGCGCCATAAAGACTTACGAATCAAGAACGGTCTTGAGGCGGTTCGGGGGTACTGGGCGCTGAATAGCCTTCGCAAAGCAGGACGGCACCCAGGACTACAAAACAGAATAAGGGCGATGCTTCTAGAGTACTGCGCACTAGACACCAGCTCCATGATAATTCTGCTTAATTATTTGGTCAAAATCTCAGGTCTCAAATAGCCCACCGATTACCTCCTGAATCCTTATAAATATTCGACATTAAATGTCGCATTAACATTTAATACATAGAGAAAATGAGCAAAATTGGCATGATTTTCGGCTTGATTGTAGTCTCGCAGCAGGAGATTCGCTGCTGTCTCAATAGTGGGTAAGCTTGATTTCGTTCGATGAAAAAAACCAACACCAGACCTAAATCTGATGTTGGGGAAAAGCAGTACTATGGCTCACCGCTTTTGCATTGAAAATTGTCTGCGAAGGGTTGGAATTAGCTGAATCGGGTCTAAGTCTAACGGGTCAGCCTGCTGAAGATTGCCAATCGTGAAAATCCAGAGGCATTTTTCGAATCTGGTAGCTTTCTGGCCATTCTGAAATATCGCCTCCATGCCTGTCTTTCAGCTCTAAGACATCTTTCTGGTATGTTCCGAGCTGCTTAACGAAGACAGGAACTTTCTGGTCTTGGCATTGACGAATGCCTGATTCCAGCCATTCTATCTCCATCGGCCTATACCTGAATTGCCCCTTCTTGTTGCCACTTTCTCCGCCAAGAATTACCCAGTGCACGCCCTCCAAACTCTGGAAATCCACGTCTTCCAGCAGTGGTTCTGCAGATATGAAGCGCACCTTGGCCGGAATCTGGCGAAGAGTCTCGATTCGAGATACCGATTGGTTGTTTTCCACCGTTGTCCCAAGCCAGACGTTATCCCAGCCTTCTCCCCAATCATCAGGCAGGCATTGGCTGATACGTTCTGGCCTCTTTGTCAAAATCTGCCATCTGTGCCATGGCGTCCTCCTTATCACGTCCCAGGCATCTGCTCGCCAAGCATCTGCATCAGGGTGAAAGAAATCACTCCAAGAACATGTAAATATCAGCTTTGGTTCATAAACCTTTAGAGGCCGCTCGAAGGTATCCGGCTTTGTTCTGCGCAGGGCCGAAGCATCAGAACCATATCGCGTGGCATCACGAAACATATAACAGTACCTGCAACCGGCTGACACTTTCGTGCAGCCGATCCAGAAGTTCACCGTCATGTCCGTCCACTGTATCGCAGTATCAAGCACTGGCTGCCTGCCTTTCGAGAAAATCCTTTTCCGCCTCTGTGTTGTACAATCTGCTGAGACGTTCTTGCCGCCAATATCGCCGTCCTAATCTCACTTTCTTCATGAAGGTGTGCATCTTTCTTTCGAGGTCGTCAAAGAGCGTTGAATCGTGGATATTTAGGTACTGCTCCAGCGCAGCCAAATGCGTGTCGACCCGTCGATGAATCACGTCATTATTCGAACGAATCACACGCTTCTTTGGCGCCATTTCTGGCTTTTTTATCTGCTTTCTTTTCATCATCTTACCTACCTTGGGTTTATTTTGTCGCTGAATTTCGGTGAACATCCTCTAAAGGGCCCATCGACCTTCAATGCATGGGTATAGCGAAGTACGCGAAATCTACTCAAATTCTCCATGTTTCTGAGCAGGCAGACAATTGTGGCTTTGCCACGTCCGCTTATTCATGCGGATCAAGCTGTAGCTCAGTAGACGTTGTTTTATTTAAACATGATTTCTGGTCTTGACTATTTTTAACCTAAAGCATCAAAAAAACATAACAACGAAGTAAGATTAACTTGGACGCAAGTCGCTTCCATGGAAGCATATCGAAGGATAGAGCTCAATCTTCTGGGCAAGCCCGATCCTGGCACCAAACGCGTTCAAAGTGAGGGGTGAGGACGTAAAATTCTGTCTGCGTTTCCGTCTTTGTGGTACTGCATGAGCGCTTTGGTGTAAGCTGTGTGCGCTTCTTGAGCAGTCGAGAAGGTTCCCAGGTGTATACGCTGTCCGTGAAGCTTCAATTGGGCCTGATATTTTGACCCATTTCTAGAAACGCCTCTGGGTAAAACTTCTCTCTCTGGGTGCTTTGCCTTCAGTAATCGCTTGTATAGTCTGCGCTTAGAGGCCAGGGCGGACTGCGCTATAAGCACTCTGGCATCGTTAGCATCAAAATTGGTCTTGTAGGCCGTATCTAGTATCATTGCTGCCGCATCGTACATGGCTGCGGCCTCTTCTGCAGACTCATATATCCCCAATTCAAATTTCTGGTAGCCGAAGACTATTACCGACCGAAATTTGTTTCTATTCTTAAATACGCCTTTATACTCGCACTCTGCGTCTGTCTTCTTTAACCTATTGCGCGCATTCTGCGCGACTGTCAGTAATCTGAGGTTTGACCTTTGAACATCCAATCTGTTCCCATTTATGTGATCAGTTACGTAGCCAAAAGGAGCTGGTAGTACATACCTATGCAAATGGCATTTATACTTCCTTTTGCCATGGTAGCGATAGAAGAACGGATATCCTCGAGTATCCACTCTAATGGTTACTTTTTGTAGCTTTTCAGCTACGTCGTCATCCAGCAATACTGGTTCTGCAAACTCTGTTCGTATGGTTATCATGCACCATACTACCATGACCTGCCAATCAGAGCTCAGAAGCCCTGAGACCGTTTCCACAGTCTGAAACGGTGATTGTACAGTTACCGAATCAGTTGGCTGAATTCCGTAGGTAAATATATCGTCGGTTCGGGACCCCAGAGAATGCCCGAACCATCCTCGCCCGTTACGCCACTTTAGGCATGTAAGCCTGTGACCTAACGGGCGAGGATGGAAACCGACGATAAGTAGTTCCCTTATCTCGATTCCAGTACTAATAGGGACGCCGAAATGGCCCATTTGAGGTACTTTCTGGCTATAAATGGGTTATCGGGAGGGGGTATTTGAAAAGAAAAGGGACACCAGCAACGTTAGTTACCAGTGTCCCTGTGAGTGTTTTAAGCTGCGGTCACCATGGAACTGTTGAGTAAGAACTCAGCAGCTGCCTGGGCCTGACTGGAGAGGTGAAAGATTTCCCTGCAGTCCTTCTTCAGGATATCGAGCCAACCTTTCAGGTACTCTTTGTGTTGTAATTGTCCAGCCACACCAAGCTGTGCGCAAAGGTAGAGGGAGCCTAGCTCAGCCACGATTTCTTCCCTTGCGTATTCTGGACTACCGAATTCTGTACTCAACTTACGGTTGAGCCTTGACTCATGGCCTGTCCAGTGGATCAGCTCATGCAACAAGGTTGAATAGTAGTCACCCGCCGAACGAAAGGCTTCTTTTGGGGGGAGCACTATTTCATCACCTACAGGCGTATAGTACGCCCGGTCGCCCTGTTCTGAGACCTTGGCCTCAGTAGCTCTGACAAAGGCTTCTATGTCCGCATCTGTTGTCATTGGTCGAAGATGCATGCCCAGCTTGCTGAGTATCTCTTCTGCTGGAAGAGTAGTCTGATCAAGGTTGAAGACCTGGAACATCTGCAGAACGAACTTTGGCTTCCGCTTTTCATTCTTTTCTGCTTCGTCAGACAGCACGGAACCGTCTGACTGCTCCTTCTGAGAATCTTTCTTGTCCAGAGGCTTCCAGAAGACGATGGGTGTAGACCTGGCTCCTGCTCGAACCTGACCCCCAGCCTCATTTATCTGGAGGTAGGTTGCCCATGCAGGATACCGAAAGCCAGAATCCATCATTGCCAACTGCAATAAGAAGAGGTTGATCGAACCAGTATAGCAGCGCCCAGTCAGCACATTCTTGGGCTGACCGAACTCTACCCATGGTTTTGTCCATTTGGCAACGTCTCCCTCTTCCAGCAGTCGCACAATCTTCTCTGTCACTTGTGACATCAGTTCCTTCTGTTTCATTGTTTATCTCCTGCCATCATGATTTTTCGTTCAGAGAACGACGGATGGCAGAATAAAAAAAGGGTATCCCCGAAGGGATACCCTGCTTGCCTATTTGGGCAGTTTCGTCGACGCGATGCGGTCTAGCATGTGCTCAATAGTCTGTTCTACTTGTTCAAGTAACTCTGGAGCATACTTCATGGCATAGCTTCTGCCAATCTGTAGGCCTCTAAATAGAGCTACCGCTCCAATGACCATTGAAGGTGGTGCTGTCTTCCGGATTTGATTCAGCTTTTCAGAAAACTCATCTGAACCTTCATCGAAGAAGACCATCAATCCATCTTCTCTCTGAGCTGGTGTAAATTTAGCTGCAGGCAGAACTGCGCTTCGTTCAGTGATATCCTGTTGTTGGTTGTTATTCATTTTATCCTCCTGAAGTGTCCTGATAGAACATTCTTCAGGAAAAAAGAAAGCCCCCGAAATGGGGGCTTAACTGTATCAACAGGCGGCTAGATACCCGCCGTCATCTACAGTGAGCTTGATTGTTCCCTGCTCAACTTTCAGTTGAAATTGTTCAGGGGTTAGCGTGTGCTCGGCATCTGAGCCAGCTACGGCTATCCAAGTCTGGGCAAGGTCATCAACCAATATGGCCCCTTCAGGGGCTCTCTTTACCAAGGCTGCATTTAACGGCGAACCTTGAAAGCCATTACTGAGTGCATGGCTTATTGCTGCTTCTGTTAACTCTAAATCTGCAGGAGACCGTACAAAGTCCTGAATATGCTCGAGTTTTATCTCTGTCTGATCAACCAGCTTCTGCCACTTGGCACCGTTTGAGTAGAGCCAAAGGCGCTCAGGCGATAATCCTTTCACCATCTGGTACAGGTCTAACCATCGTTCATTGTCTGGTCCTTCTCCATACAGAGTCCCATCAAAGTCAAATACCAATCTTTTCATCCTTTTCTCCGGGCCCGGAGATTTGGTTTAGAATTTTCAAATCCTAAGCCTTGAGCCCGAGAAAAAAAGAAGCCCCTCTCTTATCTGAGAGGGGCCATGAGCCTTAGCCCTTGGTTACACGCTGAATTTCATCTGCCAGAGCTTCAGTGCTGAAACCTTTCTCCTTGGCAGTAGCCAGAGCTTGAGCAATGAGTTCCTTCTGTTCCTCATCCTCAATCTTTTCCAGAACGTCTCCAAGTGCAATGGTGCCACCCATTATGCCCAGAATGACGTGCATTCCGAGTAGCTTAGAGGCCAGGAACAAACCCAGGCCTAACAAAGCACCAGTCTGAACGGCTTTATTCAGTGTGCTTCTGTCTGCTCTTCCCAGCTTACCAATCGCGCTGACTGTCTTTCCCATTACGGTAACAGCAGTATCCTTAGCGTAAACCTTAGCAAATTCCAACATTTTCATAATCTTTCTCCTAAAGGAACCATTATCTGGTAGTCCAAATATATGGATTTACCCCTATAAAAAAACAAAGGCAACCCAGCACATGACTAAGTTGCCCGATAGTGATCAATAGGAGAAATACTTAGCTCTGAGAGCTTTGTACTGATCCTGATTCAGTTGGTATTTACGTACCTGACCTTCGATTTCTCTCCAGTCCATTTCCTTCAGGTTCTTTGACATCAGCTCCTGAAAGACTTTATTTTGCTTGAGCTTAACAGCTTCTGACCACAAAAGATAAGCCTCTGCGCGACTCATGCCATTGCTAAGCGCAGCCTTGATAACTTGTTCCATTCTTCTTCTCCAACGACGCTTCTCCCGAAGGATGAAGACTTACTCGGGAAAAAAAGAAGAGTGCATTGCTGCACCCCCACTACCTCGGTTTTGACCCCTACCCCCTTCATAAATGATACATAGTTACTTCATGTATTTTTCATATTGAAGAGATATTGATTATTTTTTTCACACTTTTTTTGCTAAATGCCTATTGACATAGCTTTCATTTCATGATGAAATAATATTCATGAGGAAAGAGAATTCTTTTTTCAAATACAATTAAGGAGCATTACTACAATGCTAGAACAACAATACAATCAACAGAAAATTGAATCCTTACTTAACAAGTTAGGATTTCAAAGAATAGAAGGCGATAACGACTCAGAGAGTTTCTTCTCTGATGGTAGCAGGTCTGTGCCTGTTCTCATTCAGAGCAGCAAAGCTGTCGTTAGCGACATGACAACAGGAGAAATTGGCTTTGATGTAAAGTCAGATGCCTTTTCTCTATCATCAGAGAACCTAGTGCACGTATTCGTGCGCAATGAAATCTCTGATGAGTGGTTTTATATGGCTGTCAATTCAGCTGATATAAATCCATGGCTCAGAGATGAAGAAGATGACAAACCTTTCAGCATTCGCCAGTTCGCAAACATAACTGGCTATGTTACTGGTGAGTATTCAATAGAAGAATTCAGTTTGAGAAGTGCAGTAGCACAGGAGGCAGTATATGCTTAAGGAAGAAACAATAGTGAGAGAAGAGGAGCTGACTGATCAGTTCAAGAAACAAGGTAACTACAAGAATCAGCTATTGAAGCGTTTACAGAAGGAAGGACACTCTCTGGTGTATGCCAAGAATCAGTGCTCTTGCATTATGAATGATGGCATAACAGACTATGGAGTGGTAGTTGTGGTCAAGACTAAGCCAGGGCATTCTCTTAAATATGACAGGCTCGAACATGGTATCGACCAAAGGCATCTTGAGTGGCTGATTGATAAAGTTCCATATATCCAAATTTGGCTATATGAAAAACAGTCTGGCAAATTGCTCATGGCGTATTACCATAAGCTCAGCAGGCGTTTGCATGACGTTAAGGGCTTTCCTGTACAATATGCTCCAAGGGCAGAATTCTACGATGCAACCCTCTACCTGAAGGGCAAAATAGCCTTAAGTGAGCTTCCAAAGCCTGAACTGTAGGGTACACTCCCCCAGAGGCTTTTGTGAACCTCTGGGGGATAGTCCAATCCTGAGCAAAAGGCTTAAATGTACCTTCTGCTACAGGAATCTGAGCCTACATTCAATGTGGCCTTACATGCTTATATAAATAGCTAAATTTCGAGCGTTCTGGAGACACCATCGATTAGCTCATTCTGCAATTGCAAATCTGCCTCATCCAGAACACGCGGTCTAGCCTCGGCATGATTTCTAATTTGGCGTAGAAATCTCTGAGCATTCAATCGCTGCGCACCATGAAGCGGTCTGACCAAGGAATCGAGATGCCCTGGAAAAAAGCTGTCAAATTCAGCGAAAATATTTACCAGAAGGTCATTTCTAGCTGAATGTCCCCAAGGCTGAGCCTCGGTTACCATTCGTGTAACCCTCTCGGAAAAGCTAGCGTTCAGAGGTGGTACACTGACGTTACTCAGGGCACTGCTGATTTTCGATTGAAAGCGATGTCCGATAGAATGCGCTCGTTTTAAGAGCTCTTCCCCAGTGCGCAGCGCTAAGGCCTTCTGAATCTGACGTGATCCGGTCAGGCGCTCCTCTATCCTGATAATACCCTCAACCTGTTTGCCAAATTCCTTTCTCATATCAGCCTGATTGTACTGCAGGTCAGCTCTTTTATCGTAAACCTGAATAAAGTGCCTCCAGATGTTCCGGAATATCAGGTTCTCGTTAGTGTGCTCTGTAGCCAATGGCATACCAAAATTTAGCCTGCGAAGCAAACGAGCATAGGCAGAATAAGGTTGTGAGACAGGTAGAGTTACGGTCAAGTCCAGACGAGTCAACTGGCCTGTTTCAAACCTAAAATCTGGCAAGATTTCACAAACGGTTGCCTCCAATTTGTTTGCGAAATCCTTCAAGCTGTTGGCTGAGCAAGTCCGAAGGTTGTCTGGCTGTCCCATAAATCGAGCCGTACTTGGGACATTAACAAATGTGTTCACTTTTTCTGATATTCTGCCCCATGAACGTCCAGATTGAAATCTGTTTACCCGAATCTCAAGAGTATCTGTTTTGATCCTAGCAGACTGTAATCTAGTATCGTGATTGTTTTCTGTGTGAATATCGGCCTTGTTTCTGACAAATGTTTCAAAATCTCCTTCTGTTGAATTTGTTTTTTTGATTTGAATTGTATCTAACATGCACCAGCAAGACAGTCATAAATGTCCCTATGACATGATCCTTGACTGAGCAGATGTATAGTCTTAGCTTCTTGAAAGTTTAGTGTATATATTTTTATATTACTTGTGGACCTTTCGCTCCTTTTGGAGTCGCTCAAGGTCCACAAAGCGTAGGGTAAAATGGTAAGTATACGTTTAGTTTCTTAATTTTCTTATGAATTCGGTTATTTGTCTTTTGTAATTTTGGTATGACTGTTAGGTTTGAGCATTGTTAGAATATCTGAATATGGTGATCGTCTATATGGTGTTATTTGACCCTAATAACAACTGAGAGTCTTTAAGGAATTTTATAATTTATCTTGCTTACAGAAATGAGTATAAATTTTTATGACTCTATCGATACTCGTATCCTGTAATTTAGGTAATCAGAGGAACAGAATGACATAATTTGTCGATTATGTGTATGGATAAGCTTATTCACTTTAGACTGTTTGACTGAAAAATGGAGATATTTCCAATTTTGGGACCTACTTAATCTGAGCATATAGGTAGAGAACAATGTAATACTGAGAATAAGCCTACTTATACAGAGAGAAGCTATACCTTCGACCTTTATGGTCGAATATGAACAACACAATATACAGAACCTTATGAACAAGAAATAGCCTAAATGAATAAGAATCCTGAATAAGATAATAGATTAACAAAGTAACACTAACAATCTACCCCTACTGAAATAGTTAAGACAAAAAATGTCGAAATGGTGTATGGATATGGCCTATAGTCAAGGCTGGCTTTCCTTAGGCTCATTAATCCTTGCCTTTCACCTCTGGGTACTTTTCTGGTAATATTTTTAAAAACCAGTTCCACAGAAAGGCAGGAAGACAAATCCAGAATAACACCTTGGCTCTGCATCATTCCACTTCTACCTGATAGAGGCAGGGTACAGGATTCGGAATATGAATAAGTCGCTGCATGTACGCTGCCCTCAATCCCCTGTAAAATGGTACGTATCCCTCACTCGCAAGAAACTCCATAGTTCGGGGGTACTCGTGAGTGCACCATGAGTGGAGACGTCCTATTTTGTTCTTCTGGATTGCCCTTTTTAGCGCATTCAGCTTCACCATCTGGATGCTGGGCTCACTGGGACAGATGGTCAGATTTATTTGTGCGCCAAAGGCAATCCCGGCATTTTGATAAAGCATGCTGTCATTCTCATTATATGCCAGCAAAAGCAGGTTGCATACATTCGTGATCCTCTCCATGAATACAGGCAGATGCTTGGTCTTTTGATAGCTCATCATCTGGGCAGCAGTCGAAGGCTGTTTCTGAGTCTGATGAGGGTCTACATCCTGAATAAGCTCTGATGATTCATTCGGAAGTACCCCAGACAGGTGCCTCCAAAATTGCCCCATTTTGGGTCTTTTCAGTCGAATCGGCTCCTTTATCGAGCTATCAGACCGTTGGGGTAGAGAATCATTCTGGGAGATATCATGAGCCTGATTTACTGGAATTTCATCTGTTTTTTGCATTTTTGCTCCTTGAGAATTGCATTCTCAGAAGAACAAGAAATCCCAGGTCTATATTGATCGAGAAACAAAGCTGAATCAAGACGGCCACGACAGCTTGTGGAGCTTCTCTAAGAGTATTCACCCTATATTCAGGATTCTAAAAAAAGCTTGTAGCTGCGCATATTATGGCCTCCCCTAGCCCTATGAGCATTTCGCAGGTTGCTGACGGCTCAAACCTAGGCCTGAGCCATATCTTCCCCCCACAATCCTCGCAAACCACCAAATCCTGCAGAACCATACGGATAGACACCCAGTTCTACACCAAACTTACTGATTCAATTCTGGATCAGTTCTATCCCAAGTTCTGCTGTGGTGCCAGGTTGGGGAAGCCAGATGGGAAAAGGGATTTGGTTTTGCGATGCCCTACTTGCCACAAACAATACTCTAGATATTCTCATACTCCACTTAGGCATTTAAAATTACCCAGGTGGATGTTCAGTTACCTACTTAAGGAATCAGAACTACAGTATCCAAAAGTACTAACAACAACCGAAATCCAAAAAAGAGTTGGAGTATCAGAAGTAGGAGCCGCAAACCTGAAGCGCAGGCTACAACTTTTTGCTGCAGAGCTTCATCCGCGCATGCAGTACCAATTCTACCTACAAAACAAAATTAATTTTGGGGACTTTCACTTTCCTAAAGACAGAGATACTAACCTCAAAGACTTACTCTCTACTTCTAAAATCCCAGTTCCCCAAGCTGATACAGTAGTCCTCTACAGCTGTGGAACCCTAGCAAATAAAGGACGAAAACGCTACAAACACAAAGGTCAAACCTCTAGTATTTACCTATCTGATTCTCTAGGAGGTAAGCAAGTAGGTACTCTGGTAAATACCCTAGCTGCCAAAAATGGACCAGTCTTCTATGATTCCATACCCAACAACAAAGCAGAAACCCTAAACCCAATTTTGCACAGCTACCTACCAGTCCACAATCCTATCTTCACAGACATGGGCTACTCTCTACCCTCTAGGAACCATAGAACCATAAACCACTCCAGAAAGTCTAAGAACAAACGCTACAGATGGTCCAGACAACGCTGGTCCAAAAACGGCATCCACTGTCAGGTAGCAGAAGGCAAGAACTCCATTCTAAAAAAGAGTTTCGCGGCCTATTCGTGGATAAACCCTACTTACTCCAACCTCTACCTAAAAGAATATTCTTTTTTCGCAAACCTTCGTCATTTTCGCTTAGAGGATTTGCTTCCTGATGAATCCCTTACCAATCCCAGACCAGTCTACCAAATCGACCGAAACTGGACTTTGCGAGAATTGTATGGAAGAAATGTGGGCAGGGAAGGATTCGAACCTTCGTACTCCGGAGAGACCAGATTTACAGTCTGGCGCCATTAACCACTCGGCCACCTACCCTAGTGTAAGTACAACCCATCGCGATGCGGTGGGTTGTACTTACTTTTGAGCTGCCTGTCAGAATCGAACTGACGACCTACTGCTTACAAGGCAGTTGCTCTACCGGCTGAGCTAAGGCAGCAAAATTGCACAGGCAATTCGCAGAAGGAAAAAACGGTAAATTAGTCAGTACGTCAACCTTTTGCCGAAAGATCATCTATCAGCCGGGCGACATTTTCAGGGGTCAGCAGTTCGTGGAAGTCGTTATTGAGCAGCATCGCCGGGGCAAAACCACAGGCAGCGAGGCACTCGACCTGCCGGGTGTAGGTAAACTTGCCGTCGGGCGTAGTTTCACCATCACCAATACCGAGTTTCTCCTGGATGACCTGCTCGATCTTATCTGACCCCATGAGCTGGCACATCAGGTTACTGCAGACATTCAGGTGGTACTTGCCAATCGGCTTTTCCCGGAACATCGAGTAAAACGACACAACACCTTTTACCCAGGCCGGTGAAACCCCTACCCTCGCTGCGACATAGTCCACGGCCTCCGGAGTGATATAACCAATATCTTCCTGAACCAGGTGTAACGACCAGAGTACCAGCGAGCTGCGTTTAGGGAATTTTTTCTCGAGCTCGAGGAATCTCTGTTCAAACGGGGGCGAAAACGAATATGCTGACATCTGACCCTGCTCTAGTCCTCTGCTGCTGTGACCGTCTCAAAAGGGGGGACGCCGTGGCGAGCGAAACTAGTGGCTAAGCTCCGTTACCATTCGACAATTTTCCAGTTCTTTTGCCGGGCATAGTCACGCAGGTGGCGGTCGGGCGTCACGCAGACGGGATTTCCGACTGCCTCCATGACGAACCGGTCGGTGTAAGCGTCACCGTAGTAATAACAGGAAGACAGATCGAAGCCATGCTCCTGGCAGTAAGAGAGCGCCGACAGGTATTTCTGTTCTCCGAATACATAGGGGCTGGAAAAATCGCCTGTAAACCGGCCGTTTTCAACACCCAGTCCGGTACAGAGCACATGATCCATGGCAAGGTGCTCGCGTACCGGCTCACATACGAAACGGGTCGAAGCCGAAAGAATAACCGTCCGTGCGCCCTGCTCTTTATGCCGGCTGATTTCGTGTTTTGCCGGTTCACGTATGAGCGTGCGGATTTCCTTGTCAAAGAGCTCGCGGGTAATCTGCTCCATCTTGGTTTCGGGCCAGCCGCGGAAGCATTTTGCCCAGTTACGGACAAACTCTTCTGTTTCATCAAAGCCGGTAATAAAGCGCACCAGGGACAGGCCGAGAAAGCCAAGCTGGTCTAGAGTATAAATGCCATTTTGGAAACAGTAGTCCCAAAAGACCTTACCGCTGTTCTTACGAATGAGGGTGTCATCGAGATCAAAGAAAGCGACGTAAGGAGAAGATTCAGCCATTGCCGCACCGAAGCGCGGCAAACGTGCGGTCCGGTCAAGCAGCTTTGGCTTTCGAGTATGTGAGTAGTCGGCTGCTATTCTGCGTCATGGTACGACTTAAAGCTGGTCGCAGCGAAATAGCGAAAGCTGGTCACGCTCATCTGCCCGTGGCATACCGGGCACAAACGGCCCGTATATTTCGTAAAATGCCTCGTAGAGTAACTTCTCGTAGTACCGCCTGTCATAAGGCAGCACCGACCTGCCGCTGGCGGCTGCCTTCTCTTCAGAAACAAACCGTCGCTGCGCGTCGGTCGATTGGCGCATGGCGACCAGGTAGCGTACTTTTTCACCGGGAGAAACCGTTATCCCCTGCTCCGCCAGCTCGCGCATGGTCAGCGACGTACCGTTCCACACATGGTAACCATCGAGTTCGTGGCTGACCGTGCGCCGCAGCAGCAGATCGACCCAAGGTACCTCGCCACCGAGCAGAATGCGCCTGCATTCCTTATAGAGCTCCAGTGCACGGGGCCAGGTGGCGGCGACCTCGCGGCTGTCTTTACAATCGACCATGAGCAACAGCAGGCTGCGCTGAAAGTCAGCGATGTATTGCGGAGTGTCTTTTCTGCGCACGGCAATACCACGCATCTTGAGCTGACCTCCCTCGAAACGACCAAGGTACCTGTTGGCGACCGGCATGCGTGCATCGGTACGCGAAGGTAAAAACAGCGCCCACGAATATATACCTTCATTACTCATCTCGACCGATGTCGCCGTATAGATTTCATCGCAGAGACTCTGCAGCGATTCAGCATGGATTGGCCGGTCATCGCTACGCGTGATAAAGATGCAGTCGGTAATCGCATGCACCAGCTCAAACCCATGGCGCTCCGCCAGCGCAATAGCCGTGAGTAACTTGTCCCTGCCAAACGCCGTAACGCTCTCGTGACTTTCAAGTTTGCCAAACTTCGCATTGCGAAAGCCCAGGTAGCCAAAGCTCACCACGTTCATCCACTTGAGACTGTCGACGCGCTGCTGGTAGCGCTGCCGGTCTGGCTCTGGCAGGTCTTCGGTCAGCTTCTGTTTGTAATAACGCCGGCGCTCGAGAATATGCTGCAGCGAGTCAGAGACCACGCCGCGGCGCTTGACGCAGATGTGGTAGCCGGTTTCAGGCACACGCGGTACATCGCTGAGCCCCGCACAGCACGGGCAGTTGATCGTCTCGGGCGAAACGTTGTGGATGTTCATGATTGTCGGGTACATCTGCGAAAAGTCAAGCTGCGCCACGTTGTGCCGTACCACCCCCTTGCTGGTATCGGGCTGAAAGACCAAACCACCCTTGTCGTAGAGCTGTAGCTCGTACCAGGTCTTGCGGTTTTCGAGCGCACTCTTCTGCCACGGCACCAGGTAGTTCTTGCGCATCGCGACGTCGGATTCCATTTCGGTGAGCGCATTGCCTGTCGAAGCGCGAGCCAGGCGCTGCACGCCCATGCCGCTGATACGTGAGAGCTCGAGAGTTCCCGCGAGATCGGTGTGTTTAAAAGTGAAGGAGTTTTGCTGGTCTATGTGCCAGCGGCCGTAGAGCGGATATGAAGCCGCGCGAAAAATCCAGCTGCCGTAGGTATTGAAACTCGAGCCTTTCGTCTTGATACTGCGGACTACCTGCGTCGAGAGGTCACGATCGAGCTCAAGGGTTAATCCCCCTGCCTGCGCCGCCGAAAACAAAAACGGAAAAATCACATGGTCGCCATAAGAAGAAATAATGCAGTCGGGATTTTCAGCGCGCAGGATTTCGTTAAGCCGGTGCACGTAGCCAACAGGATTTTTTTCGGCAATCGCATAGCGGCGGTCGTCGACCTGCAGCAGCAGCGGATTCGATTCGCGCACGCCCAGCCGGTGGCTGAACTTCAGCGACATCTGCATGATCTTCAGCTGCGGCAGACGGTACTCAAAACTCCAGGCGCTCTCGGTGGCTTCGATCTGCTGCACGCGATTGCGGCGCCCCTCTATTTTCGTGCGTACACGCACGGGCGCCAGCGGGTACAGGTTGCGTGCGGCAAGATAGCCCGTCACCGGATCGACATCAGAATGGTAGATATCGAACCGGCCATAGAGGGTAAACAGCCGGCGTTTCAGCCGGGGCAAAATTGCCGGATCGGCAATTTCCACACGCAGCACTTCAACTTCGCGGTTTTCATAGAAGAGTGTTTTGTTAACCAGGCGGGGTACTGAGGCCAGCGCCCCGATCTGCGCCAGCCGGGCTGTTACCTTCGCCAGAATGTCGTTGCTGGCATGTATGTAGATAACCGGGAAACAGGTATCGGTGGCGAGAAAGAGCCGATGGTGCTCGCCCAGAATCCAGAGCCAGACTTCGCTGCCGACATTATAGGCGTCGAACAGGCAGCCTTCGAAGTCCCAGGCCCTTGCGGGTAGCTGCATGGTTCATGCAGCGGGTGGTTCGGGTGGGAGTTCGATCTTTTTGTGGGAATATTGGATACCTTCTTCGAAAAAAACAGCTTCAGACGACCATTCCTGGAAGCAAATGACATAGTTACTGAAATTGTTCTTCGGAATGATTGTAATGCCATTCAATAATAACAGAAAAAGCCGGTAGACCAGAAATGACACACTCACACGCTGCGAAGCCGCCACCGCATGCAGTTTATTATATATTTCCAGTGGCCAGTAAACCTGCACCACTTCGAATTTTGCTTCGGCATGGTTATATTCCGTCGCCCGATCACGCCTGGGCTGTTGCTCTAGCGCAGTGGGCAAGACCAGGTGCAACACCTCTGGCAACAGCGAATGGTATTTTCTAAAAGTATCGAGAATCTCTGCAGGAACAGAGACGGTAGTCTTGATATTGTTATTTTTCCAGTTTTCCATAAAGTTCCCCTATAATGCCCGAGGCACCTGACCCGGTATTTTCTGTGTTTATTTGTTTTTTGAGTTCTCTAATTTCACGCTTGAGGTGCACCAGCATCGCCATGCTCATCGAATCGAACGCATTGGGGTGCTGCGCCATGACGCCGGCCTGTACCTGCATTTTGGCAACGCGCATGAGTTCATCGAACGCCTCGCGGTCTTCGCGGCGCAGTGTGCGCCTGAAATTTTCGAAGCGCGAGAGTACCTGTTCAATGACAATCGAGTATGGTGCAACGGTACGACCCATATCAGCCGTGGCGCTCGCGCATGCGGTTCAGGTACTCGACGGATAGCGCGCGGTTGATGACGTCGTTGGGGTTCACCTTGAACGCAAAGGAAATCGGCTGTTTGCGGTCTTTATTCAGGGAGTCCCAGAGAGAGATACGCAGCAGCTTCTGGTGCAGGTCTTCAGCCTTTTCACTTCGAATAAGAGAGTTTTTTTGCTTTTTCATCATCACTCCTTAAATGTGGCCCGGGACGCTTGCGCGCCCCGGGCGAGTCTCCTTGTTGTCAGCTAAAAGAAAATTGCATCTGTGCCGGCGGCATCGTGACCGGAGCGCGTACAGGCAGCATGCGCGGTTTGGCAGCTTCTGCAGGCAGGCTCAGGATATCACGGTAAGCGTGTCCCTCGGTGATTCGCAGGCGGCGCCCGTTCGAGGCACCAAACGGGCTGAGCTCCCAGCGGCTGCGCTGGGTTAGCTGCTTCATGTCAGAAAGAAATGTGCTGAACGCGGGTGCGGCGTATGACGGCTTTTCCACGACGAAGAGAGCCACCCCGCGTTCATGCGCATCGGCAAAAAACCGTACCAGCTTCTGGATCAGAAACAATCCTTCGTCGAAGGCGACATCGCCGTCAAAAAACTGTTTCGCAGGTGCAAGGACGAAGACGACTTCATTTTTCTTTAGCTCCTTAACTGCATCAAGAATCTGGTATGGTGTAAATGCGCGGGTAACGGTAACGCTATCGGCGATACTTTCGGGAGCCACCGACTGCCGCAGGGCCTCTTCGGCGATGGTATAGGTATTAAAGCGTATTGCACAGTCGATGGTATGCGTGCGCACGCCTTCGATTGCCATACGCGTCTGCCAGATCTGCGTTAAAGGAAAGATGTCTGAAATACCGGTAAGGTACGCGACAGAACGATTATTACCTCTATAGTTCCAGAGCTGCCACGCATCGGCAAGCGATAGTCCCTGGTGGGGATTTACCCCGGTTTGGAAGTTGTTTGTCTGGTGCCACATATTTTCTCCTCCCCTCACCCCGGGAACCAAACCCCTCCCACGGCCCCTCCCCTTATCAAGGGGAGGGGAGGCCGAAGGCGGGGTGGGGTCGGGATGAGGTTTTTACTTTACAACCACTCTATAGAACAAGAATAGAAAAGCAACTATTTTGTTCTATTTTTGTTCTATGAAAAAACTCCACCCCACCCAAAAGCAACTTCTCGACCTGCTCAGCAAACTTTCAGGCGAAGGTTATACCATACGCGAACTGCAGGAAAGCCTGAGCCTTTCGACGCCCAGCCTGGTTTTCTTTCACCTGCAGCAGCTGGAAAAAAAAGGGTACATTGAACGCAACCCCATGAACCCGGCCGACTACCGGGTACGCCAGCCACCCGAAGAATCAGGCCTCTTCCTGGTCAACCTGTACGGCCTCGCGCGCTGCGGCCCCTCGGGCACCATACTCAGCGGCGACGTCGAAGAACGCATCGAGCTGCCGCCGCAGTTTGCCGGCATCAACCTGCGCTCCCCCTTTATGGTGCGCGCGCACGGCGACTCGATGGAACCGCGCATACTCGACGGCGACCTGGTACTGTTCGAAGCGCGCAGTGAAGTACCCGACGGCAGCGTCATCGCCTGCTCGGATAATGGCAGGGCCTATATCAAGCGCATGGTGCGCGCGGGCAAAAAAATCATGCTCTATTCACTCAATACCAAGTACGAACCCTTCGCCGCCGACCCCGAAAGTTTCCGCATCGAGGGCCTGGCGCAGGCGGTATTGGGGAGGATATGAGCCATAACCGAATCGCGCACATCATTCCCGAAGACGCAGACGACAGCAAAGCCCCCGTCAGCTAATTCAGCAAGCCACGGTTTCATAAGCCTGCTGATTCTTGCGCATTGAAATTTACCCTGGGCTCTTCTGCCCATAAATAGTTTGACGCATAAACTCTACCGGGTACGATTGCCGCCGATTATGCGGGCCTCGAAATTTACCTCAATAGCCACCGAATTAATTCGGTGGCTATTGGCATTCGCGTTATGCGCGAATCTTTCACTCGGCGCGCAAGATAAACCCGTCTCTGCTGCTGATACAATCCCCCGCAAGGTTCTCGTTCTCGATTTTGTCAACCAGGCAAAGGACGCAAAATCTGATTACCTGAGCGTCAGCGTTGCCGAAGCGTTGCTCGACCCGCTGAAAAGGACTGGGAAGTTTTATTTGCTGCCGCGCGCCTCGACTACGCTCGGCGACCGCGGCACTGAAGCGAATTCGCCAGATCGCTCGTTGAGCGCAGTCGAAACGCGCGATCTGGCACCCACCTACGACGAAGCCACCGCGATTGCCCGCGGCAAAAGCGCTGGGGCCGATGTCGTTGTCATCGGCAACTTTGTCTCTGTTGAAAACAAGGTACAGATTCAAACCAAGGCGATCGATGTGCACACGGGGCAGATCGCCGTGGCGAAGACGACTGCGGGCAAACTCGATGCGTCGGTGTTTGACCTAATACAGAAGTTGGCCGATGACATGAGTGCAGCGATGGCGAGCGCGTTGCCGCCACTGCCGAAACAGGTGGTAGTGACTGAGCGCGTCGGTTTTGGTCTTTACGCGAAAGATTTTCGTACTCACCTCTTTGCGGGCACTGGTTTGCCGCTCGGCAAACCGAACCCTTACCTGAACCCAGGCATTTCGGGCATGGCCGATCTGCAGTTTGAATTTCTGCACAGGTATTTTAATCCCTACTTTTCTTTTGCGATCACGAACTCTGCGGGCGAAAAATCGGTGGAGAACATGGTAACCTTCACCGCCCTCGGCGGTGCCGCGTACACGTTCGCACTCCCATGGAAAGTGCCCTACATTAAGACGCTGAGCGTCAGCCCGTTTCTGGCAATGGGCGCGTCGTTCGGCACCATTCGCGCAGCCCCCGATCTGGAAACGCAGAGCTTCAGCTACAACGTGTTCACGTTGTCGACGGGTGCAACACTCGATGCAGCAATCACCGATCAAATTTCTGCGGCATTCACGCTGCGCGGCAATTATCTGTTCGAAAGCCAGACGCCGCTGCCGGTGGTCTATATGATGTTGGGTGTGGGGTATAGGATATGAACAAGACCTCCTCGCCCTTCGGGCACTCGAGTCCACCCCCTCCCGGCTTCGCCGTACTCCCCCTTGGCAGGGGGAGAGAATTTTTGTTCTGCAACTACTACCTCATAACAATCTTTTCCCCTCCTTATCAAGGAGGGGTGGCGCATAGCGCCGGGGTGGTTAAGATGACACTCCAAGGAGTAAACTTAACATGAAAAAATCAATCCTCAATACCATCGCGACAATCGCCCTAATGGCCAGCGTTTCCTGCAAAGGCTTCAGCGGCGTCTTCACCGACGACAAGCCACTCGCGTTTGTGCCCGGCTCGACCGTCAACCTGCCCGTTGCGGGCGGGGGATTTCAATCGGCTACGGTCATCGACATGAACGGCGACGGTGTCGCCGATGGCCTTGATCTCGATGGCAACGGTGTGCCAGAAATTCTGTATATCTCGCTGGGCGCCGATCGTGCGATCGGTCTTGATGTTAACGGCGATGGCATCATCGACTTCTACCTGGTCATCAACTTCGATGGCGTGGCAGAACTCAAAACCGCGCGCAGCGGTGGCAGCAACGTAAAGGTAACAAAGGACGCACAAGGCCCCAGCGGCTTCGACACCGATGGCGATGGAAATCCCAACAACACAAGCCTGACTAGTATTCGCAATGACTCGACTGCCTCGACAATCGGAGCCACCCAGCGGCGGCATCTTTACCGGCCCGCAGTCGATTACGCTCACCTGTTCTGACAGCGTGGCGTGCAATGCGATTGCCTTCACCACCGACGGCAGCGACCCCAACTTCGCCGGCCAGACGAGCATCATCGTGCCCGGCAACAAAGCCTCGCGCGCGATCACCAACACCACCACAGTCGCTACATCACCCGCGACGCAAAGGGTAATGTCAGCGGTATTGGGCAGCAGGTGTATACCATCAATGCCGGCGCGGAGCACGTATAGCATCGGCGGTACGATCAGTGGCCTTTCTGGTACGGTAGTACCGCAGAACAACGCCGGCAATAACCTCTCGGTGTCGGCCAATGGTTCATTCGCGTTCAGCACCACCCTCACGACCGGCACCAACTATGCCGTGACCGTACTCACGCAACCCACCGGGCAGACCTGTAACGTCACCAGTGGCTCTGGCACCGTCGCGAGCGCGAACGTGACAAATGTCAGCGTCAGCTGCACCAACAACACCTACACCATCGGCGGCACAATCTCCGGCCTGTCTGGGCACGGTCGTGCTGCAAAACAACGCGGGCAACAACCTGAGCCTCACAACCAACGGCTCATTCACTTTTTCAACCGCCATCGCGCACAACGCCACCTACAGCGTCACCGTACTGACCCAGCCCGTCGAATAGACCTGCACCGTCTCGAGCGGCTCGGGCACGGTGAACGCGGCGAATGTGACGGGTGTGGGCGGAGTTGTGCGAGTGTGACGTGTGTGCTTAATACCAGTACCTTAGATAACTGCAAACTGCAATAGGAGAAGAAATGACCAACTGGCAAACCATGAAAAAATCCTTCTGGACCGGCGTATTTTTCACGCCTTTCGCATAGTAAACAACGGCAATCGTAGCTGTAACCGTATCAGCAACCTTCACTTCGGGCGATACCCTTACCGCTGCGAACATGAATGTGCTCAAGACGGCGATCGAGAGCATATCTGACTGGACCAAGTCGGGCAGTGATGCGGTGTTTACGGGGGGCAATGTCCGTGTTGGGAACGGCACAACGAGTCGGGATTTGGTATATGGAAAGGTAAGCTCTACGGCTCTTGGTACTTTCTGCGGTGTAACTGCCAGCACCTATGATGGCGCGGGTGTTGGGGGCTGGGCCGGTGGCAAAACGAAATGCGAGGTTGCCTCGCGGCGACACAAGGGCTCACATGCGTACAGAACATGAATTTCAAATCAGTGCCCAGCTCAGCATTGATTTTAGTCCTATGGCTTCTTCAGATCACTGGTACGCGGCAAATATGAGTGAATACACAGCTACTAGTCAAAACACATCTAACTGCGGTGGTTGGACCAGCAATAATAATGCAGCGCGCGCCAGAACCGTTACGCGTACATCTGGTATACCAAGCAGTAAGTGTCGCAACATGTGATGCCGTTCGAAAATTAGCTTGTTGTAGGTAATAATTATGTCAAAAAATCCATGTAATAGCAAAAAGAACTCAGAGCGAGGGCTTGAACGCCATAAATTGTTCAAGGATGCAATTAGTCGCGCACAGCTGGCAATTCAAGAGGGCTTTTATGTTGAAGCCATCTCAATTATCGAGAGTCTGCTAGCTACACGCATCGAAAGTTATCTGTCATACTGAAGGTCGGCCCGTTCGCTTCGTCACAATTGGTAAGCGACTCCAAGATCGGCTCCAGAAGACGCATGGTTTTGATTCGAAAATATTGGACTTGTTCCAGAATGCGATTCTTCCTTGGGCCGAAGAGCGACACGTTGCAATACATGAACTGGCAAAGCTAGCAGATGACAAGTCTCCAACCTTTTTCTGAGAGGTATGCGAGATTGAAGCAAACCGCATTTCATGGGGAGCAGCTCGTAGAAAAAGCTATTTTCATTGGTGGCCAAAATAAGGAATGAAAATGCCAAAAATCTTCGCAGCCAGCTGAGTAAGGAGTCAACGCCTGCCAGATGAGGTTACCCCCTCATCTGGCGGGTTACTCCGTCGCTAAAGCGACCAATTGATCGCGCAAGCGACCCACAAGCCTTTAGCAGGTGGGGCCAAAACCACCCCGCCCCTACGGGGCACCCCTCCGAAGGAGGGGAATGTGCGGGACAGACTCGCCGCCACTGACAACCTTCAGCACCATATTCCCCTCCTCCGGAGGGGTGGCACTCGCGAAGCGAGTGACGGGGTGGTTTGCTACTCTGGCCGAAGGCCGGGGTGGTCTCCCTCCACTCGCGAAGCGAGTGACAGCTTGCTCACGCCGCGACACCTGACGCCATCGACCATGCGCGCCACCAGGAAATACAAAGCGCTCCCCTACAACCCAAAGCTCAAGCAACGAGCCAGAGAACTGCGTCGCGCGGGCAATCTTGCAGAGGTTCTACTCTGGAATCACCTGAAGAAAAAACAACTACTCGGCCTCGATTTTGACCGGCAAAAGATTATCGGAAATTACATTGTGGATTTCTATTGTGCGGAGAAATCTCTTGTCCTCGAGGTCGATGGCTCTAGCCATATCGGCAGAGAAGCATACGACGCCGAACGCGATGCATTCTTGACTGGTCTGGGCCTCACGGTGTTGCACATTTCTGCATCCGATGTGGAAAATAGTCTCGCAAGCGTTATGGCGCTTTTGCACGGGCACTCGGCTTTGGGCGGTTGAACCACCCCGCCCCTACGGGGCACCCCTCCGAAGGAGGGGAATTAGTGGGACAGACTCGCCGCCACTGGCAACTTTCAGAACCATATTCCCCTCCTCCGGAGGGGTCTGACGGGGTGGTTTACCCCATAAACCTCTTGACGACGCGGTTTTATGAACCAGCATACGCCATGCAGTTGCCTTCAGGCATCAATATACCTGAGAATACGGTGGCAGAGATCTGCGAAAAATGGGGTATCAGCAAGCTTGAACTCTTTGGGTCGGCGTTGACCGCGAATTTTAAGCCTGACAGCGATATCGATTTGCTCGCAACTTTTGACAGTGCACGTCCTCTCGGTTTCAGGGTATTTGATGCAGTGGATGACTTCAGTCGCGCTCTCAATCGAAAGGTCGATCTGGTATCGCGAGAAAGTCTGCTGCGAAGCCAGAACAAATTCAGGCTCCGACGCATTCTAGCCTCAGCGCGCCCGATTTATGAACGATCGTGACATCGGTTATGCCATTGATATTCTGATCGCCTGCCGCCAGATCGAGCAGTTCGGCGCAGACAGACCGGCTGACTCCCTTTCAAGGGACGCAATGTACCAGGCAGCGGTATTGCGCAAACTCGAGATTATTGGTGAGGTCGCCAAGCGGCTGAGCAACGAATTCAAATCTGCGCATGCTCACATCAACTGGAAAGGTTGGGCTGGTCTACGCGACAGACTCATTCACGGGTATGACGATGTAAATCTGGATATTGTGCAGACTGTACTCTCAGATGAGCTCCCACGGCTGATGGCAGCTTTGAAGCCTTACGAATCGAATAATCGCTAAACGGCGACGCTTGATAGCCGGTTTCCCCTCTCCCCTCGCCCGCCGGGCACTCGAGTCAGCCCCTCCCGGCTGCGCCGTACGCCCCCTTGGCAGGGGGGAGAGGATATGTGTTCTGCGGCCACTGCCCCAGAACAATATTTCACCCCTCCTTAACAAGGAGGGGTGGCCGAAGGCCGGGGTGGTTAGATCGAGGTCGCACTCGCAAAGCGAGTGACGGGGTGGCCCCCATAAAAGAGGGAAATCCTCCCGTTCAAATAAATCGACACCCTGATTTCGCTTGCAGAATGTGCCCATGGCTAAAATCTTCGTCGACGGGGCTGAATACGAGGTCGACGAGAAGAAAAACCTGATCGATGCGCTCAAAGAAAAGGGCGTTGAGATACCCCACTTCTGCTACCACTCGAAACTTTCGGTGGTGGGCATGTGCCGCATCTGCCTTATCGAAGTAGAAGGTGTGCCCAAGTTCCAGGCCGCGTGCAATACCCCCGTCAAAGACGGCATGAAGATCAATGCCTTCGGCGAAAAGATCGTCAAGGCACGCGAAGGAGTGATGGAGTTTCTGCTCATCAACCATCCACTCGACTGCCCCGTCTGCGACAAGGCCGGTGAATGCCGCCTGCAAAACTATTCGTTCTCGCTCGGCAATGAAACCACGCGCTACAAAGAAGTGAAGCGCAATATCCCGCAGGAAAAAATCGGTACCAACCTGCTCATCAACCATAACCGCTGCATCCTCTGCTACCGCTGTGTGCGCTTTGACCGCGAGGTCGTCGGCGTGAACGATCTCGAGATGCTGGCGCGCGGCAACGACACCATTATCGCTTATACTCCGCCTGAAACCAGCGGCGAAAAATCGACCTACCTCAACCACAACTACCAGGGAGCGCTCGCCGACATCTGCCCGGTGGGTGCCTTACTGAACGAGAACACCCTTTTCCAGTCGCGCGTCTGGTGGTATGAATCGAAAGAGTCACACTGCCACGGCTGCTCGACGCTGTGCAAGGTGACGACCAACGTCAAAAACAACGCGCTCTACCGCTACATGCCGCCGCAGAACCAGGCTACAGACGGCTACTTCATCTGCGACTACGGCCGATTCTCAGGCAAAGATTTTTCGCAGGACCGCCTGCACCACTACGCTCTCAACGGCGAAAAGGCCAGGTCGACAGAAGCTTTGCCCAAGCTGGCTGAAAAAGCCGCCGCCGCCAAAAAGATTCTCGTGCTCGGTGGCGCGACCGAAAGCTGCGAAGACGTCGACGCACTCGAAGCGCAGATCAATACCTGGCGCGCGCAGGGCAAAGAGGTGTTGTGGGATTTCAGAACTGACAAGCCTGCATTCCACGACGGCAAGAGCCAGTGGGATTTCCTGCTGAGCCGCGACCTGCGCCCTAATGCAAAATACCTGCGTGACAAGAGTGCGACCCAGCTCGCA
Source organism: Turneriella sp. (assembly GCA_046346875.1). GTDB lineage: Bacteria > Spirochaetota > Leptospiria > Turneriellales > Turneriellaceae > Turneriella. The sequence goes on from JAXMHG010000003.1 coordinate 546,596, forward strand.
GATTATGCAGCGCTCGAAAAAGAACTCCGCGCCAGCGACCTGGTTATTGTCGTCGGTGAACTGGCAGCACCGTACGCCTACCAGACAGGCGAAAAACATGCAAACGTGCAGGGGCTCACCATCGCCGAAAAGGTCGAAGATACTGACCTCTTCCAGTCGCTCAACTCGGCGCTCGCGTGGGGCAAGACTGCGCTGTTTACTACCCACCTGAATGCCGCAACAGAACTCGCTGCCATCGCCATGCCGGTACTCGCGTTTCCGGAAAAAGCCGCCAGCTACATCGACAGACAGGGACAGAAAAAGGTGACAACTGCCGTGTTGCAGCACGTCCAGGGTCTGCAGTCGCCTGCAGGCGTATTGGCGCGCATCAAAGAACTCACCACTACCGCAGGAGCAGCCGTCTAATGGCAACTATCCAGGTTTCAAAAAAGTACGCATTCAAGTGGTACGAAAAGTTCTACTTCATGTCGGTTTCAGCCGGCATGTGGGTGACCCTCAAGCACTTCATCAAGTCGGCAGTGCTGCGCCGCATGGTCACCGTGCAGTATCCCGAGCAGAAAAAGCCGTTGTCTTCGCGCTTTCGTGGCCTGCACCGTCTCAAGCGCAACGAAAAAGGCCAGGAGCGCTGCACGGCCTGCTACTGCTGCCAGTGGGTCTGCCCAGCAGATGCGATACAGATTGTTGCCGCAGAAGTAACTCCTGAGCGGCAGTACCTTCACCCCGAAGACAAGTATGCAAAGACATTCCAGGTTGACCTGCTGCGCTGTATCTACTGCGGCCTGTGTGAAGAGGCCTGTCCCAAGGGCGCAATCTACCTTGACGGCGGTATGCCCATGCCGGCAGACAGCCGCGATGGCCTGATTCTCGACAAAGAGAAGATGCTAGAAACCAATGGCGGGCCAATTCTCGGAGAGCGTGTTTGAGTTTTTCCAACCGCATCAAACGTAAAACCGCCGAAGTCCGTAAACGCATACGCGAAAAGGGCAACGAGCGTATCACATTTCTTGTCATTCCGCACAATGACAAGGCGATCGTCAACATGCAGCTCTCGAACTATGTTATCGCACTCGGCATTTTTTCGCTGATCTTTATTGTCGTCGCTTCGGTTTTTGCGGTCAATATGCAGCGCAATATACAGGGCGAAGCCGATAAACTACAGGACCGCGACAAGGCGTACGTCAACGAACGCGAGCTCTATGTGCGCAAATACCACGAGATGGTGGTGCAGCAGGATCTCTTCAAAAAGCAGTTCGGCAAGGTGATCAAACAGGCCAGGTTACTCGAAGGCGAAGAAGAGATCTTCATCGATGACGACATCCTGCGCGACAGCGCCGTGCAGATGCTCGACGCCGAGGGTGAAGACTACGCGCGCTCGCTCAGCTACAAAGAAAACCGTACGATCAAATTCCTTAACTTCGAAACCACCCTCAAAATGGCGCAGGGCAAATCACAGGAAGAAGGTTTCTATTTCTACCCTGAAGTTACTCTCTACCGCAAACTCAAGCTAGACATGAAACAGACGACCGGCGCCGTCGTCATGCTGCAGCAACTGCTGAAAGAGCGCGAAGTTGTTCAGCAGGCATTGCCCTACCACTGGCCGCTCGCGGGCGGTCACTTCACGTCGTTTTTCGGCGGGCGCATTTCGCCGTTCGGCCATTCGCGTGACTTCCATACCGGCGTCGATCTCGCTGACGCCACCGGAACCCCCATCTATGCTGCGGCAGATGGCAGGGTCATCGGCTGCGGCTATAGCGGAGGCTACGGCCTGTCTGCCAAGATCTCGCATCCATACGGCTTCCAGACCCTCTACGGCCACATGAGCAGCCTGTACGCCACCTGCGGCAGCTATGTCCGGAAAGGCCAGATGATTGGCCGGGTCGGCGCGACGGGCCGCGCCACGGGCCCCCACCTGCACTACGAAGTGCGCATCATGGATCACCCGGTTAACCCGATGCCTTATCTAACCAGCGGCTAGTACCGCTGAATAGGCAACGCCTGAAACCCCATGAAGATCTCAGCGTGCATCATCGGCCTGAACGAAGAGCAGAATATTACTGACTGCCTGGCATCGCTGCAGGGTGTCGCGGACGAAATTGTCTACGTCGACAGCTATTCGAGCGACAAGACCGTTGCGCTCGTGAAGAAGTTCACGAAGCGTGTCTTTTACCGCAAGTTCGACAACTATGTTGCGCAGAAGAATTTTGCTGCGGCAAAGGCAAAGCACGACTGGATTCTCAACCTGGACTGCGACGAAAGGTTAAGCGACGAACTGCGTGCCTCGCTGCTGGCGCTCAAAGCAACCAGTACCGACAAGGCCGGTTTTCGCTTTAATCGCCTGACCTGGTACCTCTACCGCTTCATTCGCCACTCGGGCTGGTACCCTGACGACAAGATACGGCTCTATGACCGCCGCGTTGCTCAGTGGGAAGGCGAAAAAGTACATGAGATCATCAACACCCCGGCAGAAAAGACCGGTAAGCTCAAGGGCGACCTGCTGCACTATTCTTTCCGTACGGTTGACGACCACCTCAAGACCATACGCAACTATTCTGAAATGGCAGCGCAGGCGATGTACGCGCGCGGCCGCAGAGTTTCGCTCGCGGGAGTTTTTGCACGTTCTGGCTGGGTGATCGTGCGGAAGTTCTTCTTCGAACTTGCCTTTCTCGACGGCACCGCTGGAATCATTATCACCTACTACTCTGCCGTGGCGACTTTTACGAAGTATATCAAGCTCTACGTGCTGGGCAAACAGGGCCGAACAGCTCATTTGAACCGGCCGCAAGGCCGGTTCAAATGAGCAACCAGTCTGTTTGGGACAACCACTACACCCGCGACCGCTCGCGGCAGCAGTTTCCCGACGAGAATGTTGTACGCCTGCTGCGCAAAAATTTTGCCGGCGAACGTCGTACGCTTGCGTTGGATCTGGGTACTGGTAGCGGGCGCCATTTGCCACTGCTCGTCGAACATTTTGAAAATGTTTTGGCCTGCGATTTTTCACGCGAAAGCCTGCGCATTGCAGCGGGCGACAAGATACAATGTGCACAGGCGGCTCTACCCGCGCTTCCGTTCGCATCCGGGACATTTGACTTCATTCTTTGCTGGGGGGTGCTGCACTATTTAGAGGAAAGTGCACTTGCACCGGCCATTGCCGCGATTCACGAAATCCTTAAACCCGGCGCCGGTCTTTTCCTCACGCTGCGCTCCGACCAGGATAGTCACCTCGCGCTGCAACTGCAGCGGGGCGACCTGGCTGGTGGACACGCAAGACTCTACTCAAAAGAAGAGGCGCTGTCACTCTTTGGCCGGTTTGCGAAGGTCGACTACGGTTTTATTGCACGGCAGCCACTGGGCGAAGAGGGCCTCGTCGCCCACCACATGCTGTTCGCGCGCCGATGAAAAAGAAAGCACTGTCCTGCCCTGTCTGCGCTTCTGTTAAAGTCGCGCAGAAGTACCTTATAGAGCGGCACAACTTCTCGGTCCATGCCTGCGCCGACTGCGGCTCTGAATTCCAGTACCCGTTACCGAAGAATGCTGATGCTTTTTATGATGAAGGTTACTACACGGGTAGCGCAAACTTCAGCTACCAGGACGAACGCAAGGCGGAGCGATTCCATAACTACGTACATTTCGCGCGCCTGAGAACTATCCAGTCAGCCGTGGGAAAAAAACACCTGAAACTGCTCGATGTCGGTTGTGCCTTTGGCGCATTTGCCCGTGCCGCAGCGCACTTCGGCGAGGCATATGGTCTGGATGTCTCCCAATTTGCCGTACAAGAGGGAAACAAGATCTCGCAGGCGATGAATTCCCAGGCACGGCTTTTTGAAGGCGACCTCACGCACCTGCCCAAAACGGCCGACGCAAAACATATCTTCGCTGCGGGTAGCTTTTCTGCAATCACCCTTATCGAAGTCGCGGAGCACCTGGCCGAACCGCGCCCCGCACTGGCTGCTGCGTACGACCTGCTGGCACAAGGTGGCGTGCTTGTGATACAGACGGCAAACTTCGAAGGTTTGCAGGCCCGTGATGCCGGTTCTGGCTACCACTACTACCTGCCGGGACACCTCACCTACTTCACCGCGACGGGCCTCAGGCGTCTGCTCAGCGAGCTGGGGTTTCGCGAATTCAAAGAATTTTTCCCGACAGACTTTCCGTTATGGGCAAAGTGGCGCAAGGCATGGGGCGATGTAAAGCGGCCGGGGGATTTACTGCGGTTCTGGCGAATGTCCGTATATCATATCAAATCGAAATTCAAACGCGGCGGTCGCCCGCTGACAAGCAGCTACGTACTCTATGCATTGAAATAATGCCGCAACGCGGCGTCATTTCAATGTTAAAGAATTTTCAAACTCGAAACTGAAACCAGGGCGAGCAGAACTCCCACAATCCAGAAGCGGATAACCACTTTGTTCTCGTGCCAGCCACCGAGCTCGAAGTGGTGGTGCAGAGGCGCCATGCGGAAGATACGTTTTTGCCTGAGTTTGTAAGAACCAACCTGGAAAATGACGCTCAGCGCCTCGGCGACGAAAATGCCGCCCAGGATCATCAGCAGAATTTCGCGGTGAATCAGAATCGCAGCCATGCCGACCGCACCGCCAATCGCGAGCGAACCGGTGTCGCCCATGAAGACCTCTGCCGGGTGTGCGTTGTACCACAAGAAACCAATGCAGGCACCACCCAGTGCCGCAAGAAATACCGATACTTCGTTTGCTTCGGGTACATGTACCAGCAACAGGTAACGCGATGCTTCTTCAAGGCCAGTAATGTACGCAATGATCGCCAGGGTGCCGATCACGATAACTGAAATTCCCGCCGCGAGACCATCGAGACCGTCGGTCAGGTTAACTGCATTGCTGGTACCCACGACCACCAGCATCCAGAAAAATATGGCAGCGCCGCCAAGATTGAGCACAGGGCTTTTAATAAAAGGCAAATAAAGGTACGTGGCCTGCTCAGGCGCCCCCTTCGCCGTGTAAGGAAACATGTAGACGAGTACGGCAAATGAGAGCGCAATAACAATCTGCCAGAAAAACTTGGTACGCGCCCGCATACCACCGCTGATTTTCAGCACCGATTTGCTGTAGTCATCGATAAAACCGAGCATGCTGAGCGCGAGAGTGCCCAGCCAGATCAGAATAACGTAGAGATTACTGAGGTTACCCCAGAGCAGAATCGAGACGCTCATACTCGCCATGATCAAAAGCCCGCCCATAGTGGGAGTTCCCGCCTTGCTTTGGTGCGACTGCGGACCGTCAGAGCGGACAGATTCGCCGAATTTCAGCTTGCGCAGAAAGCGTATGAACCTGGGCCCGAAGATCCACGCGAGCAACAGCGCGGTAATTGCCGCAGCGACCAGCCGAAACGACGTGTAGTTGAAGATACGGAACCACGAAACATGCTTTTGCAGCGGTGTCAGCAGGAGTTGCAGCATTAAGGAGCTTTTTTACCGGACGGGCACAGGTTGAAAATGACTTTTGGGCACCGAAAAAAATGCGATCAAGCCCTCTACGGGGCCTTCAGTTTGCCCGCGTGCCGCGCGCTTCCGCCAGGAAGCCCCGGACAAGCAGCAGCTGTGCCAGATAATAGGTGACCATGATGGTGTATGGCGCCGCGCCAAACGGCGCATAGAACTTGTTGATCGCCAGCACCGCGTCAGAAACCACGAACGCCGCAGCGCCGGCTACGAGCGTGCGGTTAAACGAGACGCGGGTCAGCGCGGTGTAGAGCATGGTACTGATCACGGTCACGTACACCAGCACGGGTACCTGCAAAGCTCCCAACCGGGGCCATAGCAGCCAGGCAACCAGCGCCGGCGGCACAAGTACCGGCAAAGTAATGATGTAGCGGTTCAGCTCACGGCTGGGGGTAAGCACCATCAGGCGTATGTAGAAAAGATGCGCAACCAGAAAGGATACCAGGCCCGCAATAAAAGCTCCGCCGTAGCGAAACTCGAGTATCACGTCGCCTGCGCCGGAGCAAACGAGTGCGAAGAGCAGCAGCCACCGGCCACGAAAATTGGCATGCGCATTGACCAGCCAGACAAGCAGCAGTATCGGCAGCACCTTGGGCAAAAAGCTCAGGTCGTAGGGCTTAAACGGCAGTGTCACGATAAAGACGGCACACAGTACCGCATAGAGTATCATCTGCCTGTGGTTCATGCCACCTTACTGTCGCTCGCAGGCGCGGGTGCAAGAACTTTTGCCCGTGAAACTTCTTGTCCCCCTGTTTCGGGGACAAACTCACGCGTGTGTCTGCGCAAGAGATGAAAGCCTGGTTCCAGAGTATCAACCCCCAGAACGAGCAGCGTTACGCGCTCGACGAAATACTCTACCGCTGCCCGCAAACCGGCGACCTGCTTGAGGTGCGCCACGACATGGCAGCGCTGAAAAAGAAATCGGCGCAGGAATGGCGCGACCTGTTCGAAAGCCGGTGGCGCTCGCAGAACCGCGTCGACGCTTCGGGCATCTGGGGCAAACGCGAATGGGTTTTGCCCGAACTTCCGGCCGAGCATGTCGTGACACTCGGCGAAGGCGCGACACAGCTTTTTTCAGGCAGCGAATTATCGCGTCGCTTCAACCACGACGAGCTCTACGTAAAACTCTGCGGCAACAGCCATACCGGTTCATTCAAAGACCTCGGAATGACCGTGCTGGTTTCACAGGTAAACCACATGATCAAAAAGGGAGCTTCCATTCGGGCGATCGCCTGCGCGTCTACCGGCGATACCTCGGCCGCGCTCTCTGCCTACGCAGCCTATGCAGGTATCTTAAGTGTCATACTGCTGCCCAAAAACAAAATTTCACTCGCGCAGCTGATGCAGCCGATTGCAAATGGTTCGCTCGTGCTCGCACTCGAAACCGACTTCGACGGCTGCATGGAAATTGTGCAGCAACTCACGACCGAGAAAGAAATCTACCTCGCGAACTCGATGAACAGCCTGCGCATCGAAGGACAAAAAACCGTCGGCATTGAAGTGGCGCAGCAACTCGGTTGGCAGCTGCCCGACTGGTTCATAATTCCTGGCGGCAACCTCGGCAACGTCTCTGCACTCGGTGCAGGCCTCAAGATGCTTTACGAACTTGGCCTGGTCAACTCGCTGCCGCGCATCGCGGTGGCACAGGCTGAAGCGGCAAACCCGCTCTACCTTTCGTACAAGAAGAACTTCGCTGAATTCTCACCCATCACCGCCGGTGAAACGCAGGCTTCGGCAATACGTATCGGCAACCCGGTTTCGGTGAAAAAAGCGATCAGCACGCTGCGCGAATTCGGCGGCGTTGTCGAGCAGGCATCAGAACAGGAACTCGCCGATGCGGCAGCGCTCGGTGACCGCGCGGGCCTGCTTGTCGATCCTCACACGGGTGTGGCTCTCGCGGCGCTGACGAAACTCAAGAAAGGTGGAGTGATCAAGGCTAACGAATCGGTCGCCGTGATTTCAACGGCGCATGGCCTGAAATTTGCCGATTTCAAAGTCGCCTACCATGCGCCTGAAGCAAAATCTGAACACAAGAATCTGCCGCAGGATCTCAAGCCCACGCTCGGTGCGGTAAAAGATGCAGTGGCCCGCTTCCTGGAGAAACAGCGCTAGCCGATGAAGAAATCCGACGAAAAAAAAGGCCTGTCGACACGCGCCATACACGCGGGCCACGACAACTCCGCCGATCCACACAAGCCGATTGTCACACCTATTTACCAGACTGCTTCTTATGCGTTCGATGAAGTCGAAGGGCTCTGGGCATTCTACCAGAAGCGCAGCGACCGCTTAGCCGAATATGCCCGCTATGGTACACCGACACAGCGAGCGCTCGAAGAGACCCTGTGTGCCCTCGAAAATGCCGAAGACTGCGTCGTTACCTCGAGCGGCATGAATGCAATTGTCTCGGCAATTTTTGGCGTCGCCAATGCAGGCGACCACATGGTATCCCTGCGTGAGGGTTATCGCGGCACGTTCAAGATGTTCGACCAGCACCTGGCGCGCTTCGGTATCAGCACAAGTTATGCCGACTTGACAACTGCGGGCGTCAAAACCGCCTGCACAGAGAAGACGCGTGTCATCTTCATAGAATTCCCCACCAACCCTTACCTGCGGCTGGTTGATCTCGCAGAGATTACAGCGTTCGCCAGAAGCCGCGGCATTACAACGATTGTCGATGCGACTTTCGCCTCGCCGATGAACATTAACCCGCTGGAGCACGGCGTTGACCTGGTAGTGCACTCGCTCACCAAGTTCATCAGCGGGCACAACGACGCGATTGCCGGCGCGGTGCTCGGTTCGAAAGAACTCATCGAAAAGGTGCGGAGCGTCCGCGGCCTGTTTGGCAGCAACGCCGATGCGCACCTGTGTTTTCTTGTATCGCGTGGTATCAAATCGTTCGCGGTGCGCATGCGCGAACACAACCGCTCAACGCTCGAAATCGCGCAGTGGCTTGAGAAACACCCGAAAGTCACACGCGTCTGGTACCCGATGCTTGAATCCCACCCCGATCATGCGCTCGCGAAGAGTTACCTGCGCGGCGGCGGCGGTGTCGTCAGCTTCCAGGTAAAGGGGAAAGACAGTTCACAGGAAGCAGGACTTGCCGCTTCCACAGCACTGCTCAACAGCCTGAAGATTCCGGCTATCGCCGCTTCGCTCGGCGGGGTTGAATCGCTGATCCACCAGCCTTCTGTAATGAGCTACCACGACATGGATGCAGCCGCAAGGCTCGCGGCAGGAATTCCCGACGGGCTCATACGCTATGCAGTCGGGCTTGAAGACACCAGCGACCTGATAGCGGATCTCGAGCGGGGCCTGGCGCGGCTGTAACGGCTACTTCCACCACAGGCTGAGCCACGGCACGTACGTAATGATAAGCTGCGCAACAACCAGCGCAATAAGAAACGGCACAATCGAACGGTAGACGTCAGCCATTGGCTTCTGGAAACGCAGCGAGCTCAGGAAAAGGTTGAGCCCTACGGGCGGGGTGAGATAGCCGATTTCGAGGTTCGTGAGAAAAAGAATGCCCAGGTGCAGCATCGGAATCTGGTAGCTCTCCGCAATGGGTATGATCAAAGGCGCGATGACAATGATGGCAGAAAAGATATCCATCAGTGCGCCGACGATCAGCAGAAAGATGTTGAGCAGCATCAGGAACGTCAGCGGCGAGTGGATATACTGGCTGATGAATCCGAAAAGTTTTCCCGGTACGCCGTCATAGAGCAGTGCGTTGGTAAGTATCATGGCGAAAAAGATGATCAAGATGATTGACCCCACCATGGCGATGGCTTCTTCGAAGACCCCGAGCAGCTTCTTCATACCCAGCTCGCGGAAGACAACAACTTCCAGCAGGAAATAGTACAGTAGAAAGAAAACTCCCAGTTCTGTGATGATCATGAACCGTGAGTGCATCAGAACGTAGAGCAACGGAATAGCAGCCAGCTCGAAGACCAGCTTGATGGCATCGCTGCCACTGAACTGCGCAGCGCGTAACTGCTGTTCCAGCAGGTCGCTGGCACGCTGCGTTCTGCCAAGAGTGAAGAAGATGACAACAACCGTGAGTGCAACGATGAGCAGGATACCGGGCAAAATTCCGGCGCGGTACAGCTCGTTGATATCAGCGCGGTTCTCGCTCATGATACCAAACAGGATCACAGGCAGACTGGGGCTAAACAAGAGCCCAATGGAACCCGAGGCCGTAATTAACCCCAGCGCCCTGCGTTCGGTGTACCCGGCGCCTGTCAGAATCGGGAAAAGAATACCACCAATGGCAACTATGGTCACGCCAGATGCCCCGGTGAGCGGAGTAAAGAGCGCAGCGATCAGAACGCAGATAACTCCCAAACCCACTGCACCCAAAGCCCCGACCCTGCGCATCACTACCAGGTACAGGTTCACCACGCGCGCGGCGAATTGCGAATGGGCTATCAGGTAGCCGGCAAGGGTGAAATAGGGTATCGTGAGAAATAGCGCGCTCTGGTCACCGGTAAGTTTCGAGAGCGGATCGCTGAAAACTACCGTGAGCTGCCTGCTGAGATCAGCAATGGACTCGGCACCCAGCGATTCGGCGTTTCCAAATTGGTAGAGTGTACCAAGGACTCCAAGACCGATAAACAGCGGCATGCCGAAAAGCAATGCCGCGACTGCAAGCGACGCAAGAAACAGCGTCATTCGTCTTTGAGCAGCTTGACCTGCTTGCCGAAATCGCGGCTGAAATCCCGCACGAGCTGCGCAGCGTCTTTATCCTGTGTCGCGCGCTCCAGCACGTCGGCCATCTTTTTGAATGCCTGGTAGAAAAAAATATTCATATCGCCCACGAGCATCTCTTTGGTCCACAGGTCAATGCCCAGTGTAGTTTTTTCACCGCCGCTAAAGAGAGACAGCATGAAAGCATCGGCACTCTCTTCACCCTTTGAAGCACCTGGAGCTTCCCAGGTGATCGATTCGGGTATCGCATTTTCATCCAGGCCAACCCGGATAATAATTTCTTTCTTTTCGTTTGCGCTCATGCTTCCTACTTTTTCTTTTTATTCTGTTCGCTGAGAATCTTGAGCGCCTGTTCGCGCGTGATTTTTTTTCTCAGCATGACCTGGTAACTGATACGGAAATCTTTCGGCTGTATTTCATTCTTGGCAAAAACAAATTGCCAGCGGGTGATATCGTCGCTCATGATCTTGTCAGTCTCTTTCATGATAGACGGCTTTGACTGGCGTACGCGGTAAAACTTACCCGTCGTCGGGTATAACTCCACCCTGATCTGGCCTTCCTGCAGGCTATTAACCATGTCAAACTTGCGGAATTCGTCGGCGATGGACTGGTCGCCCCCCGTGTCCTCCTTTACTGACACCGTTTCGGTGTGCGCGATCTGCTTGCGCATATAACCATCTGAAGTCACGAAAACACGAAAGACCTCTTCGGCTTCGACCGGGCGCGCAAAAAATGCCTCGCGCATCGCCTGCACTTCAGCGTCGCCGGGATAAGCGGATACCGTGTTGTCGGCCTTGATCGGCTGGTTGGCAACAAGCGGGGGAAGTCCTGAATCACCGGAGGTTGTGCCGCCTGTCGACTTGCAAGCAACCGCAACCAGGGTCGCTGCACAGGAAATAATCAACGAAAAACGCATACCATGAGCTACCGGAAAGTTCTATGCTCCGTCAAATCTAAAAGGCCTGCTTTGACGCCTCCTAAGCGATTTTCAGCACCGGCACATCGTAAGTCTGATCTGTCCACGATGGCCTGAATGTCCTGATCTCAGGCTGCAGACCCAGCTCGCGCAGGTATGAACTGATGCGCGGATCCTGTGCAAAATCGCGGCTATAGGCGATTTCGCGTTCGCCAGCCAGCTGCTGCAGTTTTGCCGCAAAATTCACAGTATTGCCAAAGTAATCCACGCCGCTGTTCAGGTTCACCGCGAGGCATGGACCCGAGTGAATACTGATCCGCAGCAGCACATTACCCGTTTCAGGGTTTCCGGTGAAACTTTTCTGCAATGCGACGGCCGCTTTGAGGCATTGCAGCGAGTCGGTGAAAGCAACCATCGCTGAATCACCGATAGTCTTGACCACCGCCCCGTTGAAAGCCCGCACCACCTCGTAGGTTTTTTGAAAATGCAGGCGCACAGAAGTGAACGCCTCGCCGTCGCCGCGGCTCAGATAGAGATTCGTCGACCCGACAATATCAGTAAAAAGAATATTCTGGCGACCGAGTTCAATTTTGAGGCCGGGAGCCAGGGTCTCTTTGCCGAACAGGTCGCGAAACAGCTGCACGCCGAAAACTTCCGCCGGCCTGAGCGCGTCGTTATCTTCATCCTTCCGCTCAATAATGAGAGTCCGCTCCACTGCCCCACGGTTCGGGAAAACGAATACAGGTTGCTCAGCCGCTTTGAGTGGTGAGCTATTCTCTGCTATGACGATGCGGCGTTCGGTACCGCCCCCAACTGAAACCGGCAGGTAGCGTTTTTCGCCATCGAGGCGAACACGGTATTCACCCGCTGCGAGCGAGGTTTCAAGGTCGAGCGCTGCGCCCGGCCCGACGCGCCTCTGCACGAGTATATGCCTTTTGGTTGCGGGTTCTGCCGCGCAGTAGAATTTTTTTTCTGCCCGGCGGATTTCCGGGTTCACGTGAAAAACAACCTCAAGGTTTGAGATATCCTCGGTGGAAAAGGTAATATCACAGGCTTCGCAGGTTTCTTCTGCGGGCACATCGCCGAGCGATTCCGCCGATTTACGTACGCCGCGGCAGTGAGGACAGGTGACATCCCACGAAAGCGTCAGTATGCCGGCATGCGCCGCATAGAGCGCAGTACGTACCATCGCGTAGAGGGGTATTTCGAGGCGACGGCTTACCGACTTCAGCCTGACGCGCGCAATTTCTTCTTCGGGTGCCGTAACCAGAAAATCGGCGAGGCGGCGCAGAAGATGGCTGTCGGCGCCGGCCTTAACTGCCTTGTCGCTGAGAATACGCAGGCGCTCGGTTCCCGCAGGTTCTGACGCCTCATGCTGAGCCGCCAAAAAGAGCGCACGCTGGCGTGATTCAAAATCACTCCGGTCTTTGATTATAGAAATAACTTTTGCGAGCGCCTTTTCGTAGTCAGATCTGAGGCGAGGCATGCCCACCTTGAGCAGCAGTCGGCCCATCAGGCTGCGCGGCACCCAGCCAAAGTAGACGTACAGGTCGGTTCCCTGCCCTGTCTGTTCAAGAATGTAGCGCGACCGCACGTAGGTGGCAAAACCTCGCGAATAGATGCGCGCGTTGTTGAGACCCCTGAGGTATTCCCATTCCCACGGCACCTCTTCCCATTCCGAAAGAACTCCTGCATTGACGCTCTTACCGAAAAGCCGGCCGTTTTTCTCTTCATAGGTCATGAGCGGCAGACCAAGCAGCTTGTTGAAGGTGGAGGTATCAATGAGAAACGGCCAGAGTTCTTCGGGGGACAGCGGTAGCGAAAACTTCCAGAGATAGTCCATCGGCCGGCGGCCCTGCGTTTCATCGCTGCGCCACGGAAAGCGCGCAAGATATGCGTGGAGTGAAAGCGCTTGCTGGTTACCCGGTTGCATGCGTGGAATTTACTTCAATTATGCCGCATCTGCCACGGTTTTGTCTGCCAGAGCCGGCGGCCGGGAAAAACTTGCTGTGCGTCTGCGACAAAACCCGTACCGGTACCGCATGATGATGACCGATGTGCTGGCAACTATGGCCGGTGCGGCCGAAATTGAAAAGGCCGAATACAAAGAGCGTGAAGAAAAAATCCGTATTCGCCTGCTTGAGCTGCAGAAGATGCTGGCAACCTCGGGCAAAGCAGTGCTCATACTCATGAACGGGGTCGAAGGTTCGGGAAAAGGCGAGACGACCAAGAAGCTGCTCGAATGGATCGACGCACGCGGCGTCGAAACCACCGCCTTCTGGACGCCCGCAGGCGAAGAATCCGAGTATCCCCCGCACTGGCGGTTCTGGAACAAGCTGCCCGGTCACGGCCGCATCGGCATCTTTTTCGGCTCTTGGTACACTGCCCCCATTATCGAACGTGCCTTTAAACAGATCAGCCGCAACAAGTACGATGAGTACCTTGAGGACATACGCAAACTCGAAGACATGCTGACGGCAGAAGGTATTATACTCATGAAGACGTGGATGTACCTTTCACCCGACGCGCAAAAAAACATACTGAAAGATGCAGAAAAAAAATCAGCTACCAAGTGGCGGGTATCCAAACTTACCCGTAAGTTCGCCAAAAAACGCAAACGTTTCCACAAGGTCGATCTCGAAGTGCTGAATGCCACACATACGGGGCATGCCCCCTGGACGCTGGTCGACGCGCGCTTCCCGCGCTACCGCGAAATTTTTGTCGGAGAGACCCTGATCAAAAAACTCGAAGAGGCGCTGATTGAAAAGCGCGGCACCCCGCAATACGCCGCCGTCTGGTCACCCGCGCGCTCCAACTACCTGACGAACCTCGACTCGACGCTGAAACTCACAGACGAAGAATACAAAGAGCAATTCGCAGCAATCTCAGCGCATATATCACGCCTCAGCGACGAACTCTCGGTAAGCAAGAAAAGCCTGCTCCTGGTCTTTGAAGGCCCGGACGCCGCGGGCAAAGGTGGCGCAATACGCCGCGTGATTTACGGCATCGACCCGAGGCACTACCGCGTGAACGGCGTCGCGGCGCCCACCGATGAAGAAAAGTCACACCCGTACATGTGGCGCTTCTGGCGCCGCATACCCCAACACGGCCAGGTCTGTATCTTTGACCGCTCGTGGTATGGCCGCGTACTCGTGGAGCGCATTGAGAAATTCTGCACCGACGCTGAATGGCAGCGGGCGTACGGCGAGATGCGCGATTTTGAACACGAACTCACGCAAGCAGGGACAACGATTCGCAAGTTCTATCTATCGATAACTTCAGAAGAACAGCTCACCCGCTTCAAAGACCGGCAGCTGACACCTTACAAGCAGTACAAACTCACAGAAGAGGACTGGCGCAACCGGGATAAATGGCATGCCTACGAAGCGGCCGCCAACGATATGTTTGAAAATACTTCCACACCGTTTGCGCCGTGGGTCCTGGTCGAAGCCAACGACAAGAACCACGCGCGCATCAAGGTAATGAAGACCGTGGTTGAAGCTCTCGAACAAGCGCTGGGTTAGGGCAAAAAAAATCCGTCGCCTGCGCGACGGATTTCCCTTTCGGCTTTTGCCCTTTCTTACTTGCCAATCATGGCAGCCAGGTCAATAACGCGGGTTGAGTAGCCCCACTCGTTATCGTACCAGGTCAGAACACGGACCATGTTATCCTGGATAACGGTGGTCATCTGCCCGTCGACAATCGATGAGAGCGGGTTACCTTTGAAGTCGTTCGAAACGAGCGGCTCGTCTGTATAACCCAGGATACCTTTCAGAGGGCCTTCTGCCGCAGCTTTCAGCGCTGCGTTCACCGCTTCTTTCGTCGTCGGCTTTTCGGTTTCCACAGTCAGGTCAACGACCGAAACATCGGGCGTTGGAACACGAATGGAGATACCGTCGAGTTTTCCTTTGAGTTCAGGAATTACCAGTGACAGAGCCTTTGCCGCGCCAGTCGATGTCGGGATCATGTTCAGAGCTGCAGCGCGAGCACGGCGCAGGTCTTTGTGTGGCAGGTCGAGAATCTGCTGGTCGTTGGTATAGCTGTGAATTGTGGTCATCAGACCTTTCTTGATGCCAAAGTTTTCAACGAGGACTTTCGCCACCGGAGCGAGGCAATTGGTGGTACACGAAGCGTTCGAGATCACCGTGTGCTTTGCCTTGTCAAAGTTCTTCTCGTTCACTCCGAGTACGAAAGTGGCGTCTTCATTCGTTGCAGGAGCCGAGATAATGACGCGCTTTGCGCCGCCCTTATCGATGTGCACGCGCGCCTGGTGGGCATCGGTGAAACGGCCGGTAGATTCAATTACGATGTCGCAGCCGAACGAACCCCATTTCTGCTCTTCGAGCTTCGCGATCGCGGTTGCATGGATCTTCTTGCCGTCAACGATGATGTGTTCACCATCGTGCGAGACGTCGTGGTTCCACACGCCGAACACGCTGTCGTATTTCAGCAGGTGTGCGAGGGTTTTCGTGTCTGTCAGGTCGTTGACAGCGACAATTTCAACATCCTTGCGGCCCCATGCCGCGCGGAACGCGTTACGGCCAATACGGCCAAATCCATTGATTCCAATCTTGATTGCCATGGGTTTGTCTGCAAAACAAAAATGCGCTGTCGAGCCGAATAAGGGCCGCGAGCCAAATTAGCCCCAGATAGATTACCGCGAGCCAAAACGGCCGCGGATCTTCAGGCCTGCTGTCGCCTCGGTGCGCTTTTCCTTACGCATGATCTGTTCTACGTAAGTCCAGTGCATACCGTACTTGTCGCCTACCTCGCGGGATGTCATACCTGCGTTATAGTCGCGGACCATCCGGACGATGACCTGGTCCGTGAATTTTGAGCGGGGGTGGTTCTGGCCCTGGTGGCTCAGCGGGTTTTTCGGCACCATGCGGACGTGCCGGGCGTTGACGCACAGCGGGTTACCGCAGCTATTCTCAGGTATGGTACGCAGACGCCTGCGCCGGCCCTTGGGTGGATTTTCAATAATATACGTGCGTGCATCAACCTGCAGGCGCCGCCCTTCCTGAGCATTCAGCGTCGTCACAGTGGGAGCTCCCCCTTTTACCGCGCCTTTCCACACGAAACAGGCCCCGGTCACGCCTTTACGCTGCCTGCCCTCGGTGCGGGTAAACATAAAGAAGACATGGTGCGCGCGCAGCTGCGCCGGCCGCGGCAGCTGAAGCCGTGTATGCAGGATTTTTTCTGCAATTTCGAGCAAGGTGAATTTATCGGTTCGGTAGCGCTGCGGTGACCTGCGTATTTCGGCACGCACCGCCTCAATCGCCTCTTTTTGCAGCGACGGCCGAAGCACGTAAGGCGAATCCGAACGACGGTTAATCCGCGGGGCGCGCCTGCGCCTGGCTTTTTCCGCAGCAGGTGCGCGCGGCGCTGGCCCTGCAGTTTCGGGGGCAGTCTTCGGCGGCTTACTGCCTCCGAAGATACGTTTCAGTCTGTCAAAGGCCATCAGTACATGCTTTCAATCAGCGCAGCGTATTTGTCGGCAATGACGTTACGCTTCATCTTCAGCAGGTTAGTAATTTCATCGCCCACTTCCATGGGCTTTGGCAAAAAGCGGAAGTCGGTCACACGCTCAAAACCTTTGAAGCCGTTTTCTGCAGAGACCTGTTTTTTGATGACTTTGCCAAAGTGCTCGCGCAGTGTTGCGTGCGCATTGAGATCGCTCTTCGGGTCAGCCGTGATACCCGTAACGTCTTTGACCTTTTCGAGGTTGGGCCAGATAAGCGCGGTGAGTGTCTTCTTATCCTGGCCGACAACGATGACCTGGTTGATCTGCGCGTCTTCGAGCAGCTTGTTCTCGATCGGCACCGGCTCGACGTTTTCGCCGCCGAGCAACACGATGGTCTCTTTCGCACGGCCGCGAATCGACAGGGTATTATTGAAGCTGAAGAAGCCCAGGTCGCCGGTATTGAGCCAGCCATCTTTGCTGATCGTTTTTTCTGTGGCTTCAGGGTTCTTGTAGTAACCCTTCATTACCTGTGGCCCGCGCACATGTATCACGCCCTTTTCGCCGGTACGCACACGCTCGCCCTTGTCGTTGAGAATAGCCACTTCGGTGCCATTGGGTACAAAGCCAACACTGCCCTGGACAATACGGCCCTCGGTGCGCACGGCGATAATGGGAGAGCACTCGGTCATGCCATAACCTTCGTAAACAGGAATACCGATTACGTTAAAGAATTCATCGACGTGAGCAGGCAGAGCTCCCCCGCCCGAGATACTGCCACGGAAGCGGCCCCCCATTGCCTCGCGTATCTTGCTGAACACAACGCGGTCAGCGAGCTGCGCAGGAATATAGAGCGCAGCAGCCATCGCGATTGCCTGCGCCGAACGCTGCAGGCGTTCCTGGTTACTTTCGGG
Source organism: Turneriella sp. (assembly GCA_046346875.1). Taxonomy (GTDB): domain Bacteria; phylum Spirochaetota; class Leptospiria; order Turneriellales; family Turneriellaceae; genus Turneriella. Next base: position 564,061 of record JAXMHG010000003.1, read on the forward strand.
CTTGGCCATCAGCTCGTTGCCAGCGAGATAATCGACTGCCTTCTTGTATTCTTTGGTCACGCGGTAGGCGGTCTCGAACATCATCTTGCGCGCAGGCTCTGACTTTTCGATACGCTGCTGTATACCCTGGTAGAGGCTTTCCCACAGGCGGGGCGCCGAAGGCATGAAAGTCGGTTTAACTTTCACGAAGTCATCGCGCACATCGCGGATGTTGGTATAATAAACTGGAATTCCTTTGGCAATAGCACCATAATCTACTGCGCGCTCGAAAATGTGCCAGACAGGCAGAAGCGACATCATGCTGTCGTCGGGACGCAGGCCAATCGCCTTGGGAACTTCGTTGATATTGTAGACGATATTGCCATGCGAAAGCATCACCCCTTTGGGCAGGCCTGTTGTGCCCGAGGTGTAGATGATCGTGTAGAGATCGTCGTTTTTGACCGCGTCGGCGCGCTTTTTCAGCTCGGCGAGCTTACTGTCGCGCAGTGAAGCACCTTTCTCGACCAGCTGTTTCAGCGTCAGGATATTCTCTGAACCGTCTTTGAACTTAGGATCAAGGACGATCACCGTCTTGACGGTCGTATCGGCGATCACGGTCTGCAGCTTGCGCAGCGTCGATTCGTTTTCGACGATGCAGAGCGAACACTCGGCGTGTGTCATGATATACTTAATTTCTTCGGTTGTGACATCGGTACCACGGGGGACGTCGGCAGCGCCATTGAGAATGACTGCCATGTCGGCGACAATCCATTCGACGCGGTTATCGGCCAGCAGCCCCACGCGGTCGCCGGGCTTAACCCCCAGCTCCATCAGCGCAATGCCAAGGTTTTCAGCTGCTTTCAGGGCATCGCCAAAAGTGGTGCCGACAAATTCTTTCTTTTCGTTCTTACCGAAGAACATCTTCTTCGTGCCGTAAAGGTCGTTCGCCTGGTAAAAAATTTCGTTCAAATTGTTAAATGCCATCGGTCTCACTCGTAAGGCGAGCGCGGCGGTCAAGAGTTGTTGGTCAATGGCGGCGGTATTTCAGCTGTACGGGCAGCCTCGCAATTGGCAAGCTTCATACCACATGACTGAGCTTCCTTACCGTCCAAATGTCGGCGTGGTCATCTTCAACGCTGAGGGCTTCGTATTAGTCGGCGAACGGCTCGATAACCCGGGCGCCTGGCAGTACCCGCAGGGAGGTGTCGACGAAGGTGAAGATTTCGAGGCGGCCGCGGCGCGCGAGCTGCACGAAGAAACCGGCATACCGCTGGGGAGCAGCGTATCCGGAAAAACTCCCCCCGCGCAGCTTATTGCACGCACGGCAGATTTTCTCTATTATGATTTTCCCCCAACACTCAAGATACCCAAACTGACTGACCGTTACCGCGGGCAAAAGCAGCTCTGGTTTCTGGCATTCTGGAACCACCCGGTGACACTTGCTGACCTCAAAACACATACGCAGGAATTCGCGCGCGTGCGCTTTATGCCGATGGCTGCGGTAACAAACCAGATTGTGCCATTTAAGCGAGATATATATGCCGCACTCGAACGGGAATTTTTGCCCATTATTGCTGACTACCTCAGCAAACGAAGCACAAATGAATACCGTTGACCCTGACTATCTGTAACGGATAGCGCAATATGATAACACCACTTGTCGGATTCGGCCTCGAAGATAAAAAGCTTCTCAAAAAATTTGTTCGCTTCCCATGGAAGCATTACAGCCTTGGGGAAAAATACGTTCCACAACTCAATGCCGAATTACTCGGTAACCGCCTGCTCGGCGTACAGGGCCTGCTGACGAAACAGCTTCCATACCATAAAAACGCCATCGTCAGGCGCTGGCTGGCCTACCAAAACGGAAAGATTGTCGGCCGCATCTCGGCTTCAGTCAACAACGTCTACAACAAGCACCACAATACCTCGATCGGCAACTTCGGCTTCTTCGAATCGATCAAAGACGACAGTGTCTCCGCTGCGCTCTTCGGTGCGGCTGCCGACTGGTTGCGCGATCAGGGAGTAAAAACAATGCGCGGGCCAGGCCAGTACGGCAATGCAACGCACGAGATACAGTCGTGGGCAATGAACAGCTTTCATGATGCACCGACTGTGGAGCTTACCATGTCGAAATGGTATTACCCGAAGATGGCCGAGAAGTTCGGCATGTACAAGGCAAAAGACTACTACGCGTACCTGAACCCGGTCGAAAGCGTCGAATGGGACCGCGACAACAAACTGCTCGAGCGCATGCAGACGCGTTCGCGTTTTCGTATCCGCAAGATGAACATGAAAGACATCCATAATGAAGTGGATAAGATTATTGAAATCTACAATGAAGCATGGAAAGACAACTGGGGATTTTTACCTCTGACGAGCGATGACGGCCAGGCAATGGCTGAGACGCTGAAGATGGTGGCAGATGAAAACCTGTTACTTTTCGTTATGGACGGCGAAAGGGAAATTGCCGTGATCGGCACCCTGCTCGACCTCAACGAAAAATTCCTGCGCAAGCGCAGCATCTTTGGCAATTCGGACATCGTACGGCTACTGCGCTTCTTTCTCGGCAAAAAATCGATCAGCCGCGCGCGCATCATGTTCTTCGGCATCAGGCCGGAATACCGCAAACAGGGCATCGACGCGATGGTGCTCTTCGCCACGCGCAACTACCTTTACGAGCACACTGCCGTACGCGCGGTCGAAGCTTCGCTGGTGCTCGAAGAGAACATGGTACTCAGGAACCTGTTCGGCCATTTCAGCGGCATCGAATATAAGAAGTACCGCATCTACGACTATGACCTTTGAGGCATGATAATCAGCGTACGCGTCAAACCCCGCAGCAAAAAAATCGGCTTCGAATGGGACGCCGACGGCACGCTAGTTCTCAAAATTCACGAACCGCCCGTCGACGGCAAGGCAAACAAGGCTGTCATTGAACAAATCGCTGAACTCTACGGGCTCGCGAAATCAGCGGTGCGTATTGTTAGCGGCGAGACTGCACGCCACAAGAGGGTTGAGATTCCCGACGGTTCTGCACCCCTGAACCCGCCGGGCTGAAACTCCGCTACCCAGCTCAGGCAGGCACGGCCACCGCGCGCGCGGGCGACCTGTTCAGCTTCTGTAGCTCTTTCACACGAACCGAAAAGTCTGCAGCTGCACAGGGTTGCGCGGTGTTGATCGCCGCGAAAAAACTCTGTAGTTCTTCGTCGTATTTAACCGGCCTGCCCTTCGCGGCGTTAACGTAGATAAATTCGATCCAGCCCAGCGCGTGCACCCGCTCGCCGTCGGCGCTCAGCATCACCGCCTCGGGCACCAGCCTGAAATTGTCGTAATGCAGCAGGCGTGTCCTGATTCTGACATTTTCATTGAATTTAGCCGGCACAAGGTACGCAAGGTGTGTCTGCGCAACGACCCAGCCATTACCCGTCGTTGCGGTGTGCGCGTATAAATCAAAGCCATAGTAATCTTTTAGCTGCTGCGTGCGGGCCTGCATAAAATAGTTGAGGTAGCGCGCATTGTTCAGGTGGCCGAAAGGGTCACAATCCTGGAAGTCAATCCACGCGGCAGACTCGGGCTCTTTGGCCAGGTTTTCAAGGTTCATAATGCCTCCATATAGTGTATATACACATACTATACGTGTATACACACTATATGGCAAGTTTTTTTGCCCTGCCCGCGACCCGATAGCCAAAACAGCGAAAAATCCCTGGCCTTCAAGTTCAGCCAGGCGAACGGGCGAAGATAAATCATGAACATTGACCCCGTTGCAGACCTTGCGGCCAGCATGGCCGACATGAGCCAGATGCTGGTAAAGCTCAACGATGCAAAGCTCGCGCTCGACGAAAAGATGCTGGGTGTGGCAAGCGAAGAAGCCGCGCAGTCACTGGCTGCAGGTTCTGTAAATGTAACGGCTTGAGATTCCGCAAAGGAACCTCAAGCCAGTTACTTCCAAAGCGCTTCGACGAATTCGCGCACGCGGGCGAGACCTTTCTCGATCTGCGCCTCGCTCGTTGCGTAACTGATACGGAAACCGTTCTCATAACCAAACGCCGAACCCGGCACAACAGCCACTAACTTCTCGTTCAAAAGCCCAGTAGAGAATATTTTGCCGGTATCAGTCTCGCCTGCGCGCTTCGCGAGATCTGCCCAGCCCGGAGCTTCTTTCAACCCGGCAATATCCGGGAACAAGTAGAAAGCTCCCTGCGGTTTAAAAACGCGCAGGCCCTTGAGGCCCGAGAGAAGCGTGAACGCCAGGTCGCGACGCTTCTCAAAAACGACGCGCATATCTTCGACACACTTCTGGTCACCGTTGAGCGCTACGACTGCCCCCTTCTGCGAGAAGCTGGTAGCGTTCGAGGTCGACTGGCCCTGGATCATGTCCATAGCCGCAATAATTTCTTTCGGGCCACCCGCGTAGCCAAGGCGCCAGCCGGTCATCGAATAAGCCTTCGAGAGGCCGTTAATCACAACCGTGCGCGGGCGCAGTTTTTCTGAGGCAGTCGCGATATTGAGGATTTCGATGCCGTAAGCAAGTTTTTCGTAGATGTCGTCGGTCACCACCAGCAGGTCGGGAAACTTTTCGAGCACTGCTGCGAGCGCGCGAATTTCTTCCGGCGTGTAAGTGGCACCGGTGGGGTTCGAGGGGGAGTTCAGAATGAACACGCGGGTTCTGGGCGTGATCGCCTGCTCCAGCTGCGCCGGCGAAACCTTGAAACCACTCTCGAAGGTGGTATTAATCAGCTTCATTGTACCGCCCGCGAGGCGCACGATATCTTTATAACTTACCCAGTAAGGCGCCGGGCAGACGACTTCATCACCATCATTGATGACAGAAAGGAAAAAATTGTAGAGCACCTGCTTGCCGCCGGTACCGACGATGATCTGGTTCGGCTTGAATTCCAGCTGGTTGTCGCGGGCAAACTTCGCGATGATTGCCTGCTTGAGCTCGGCAATGCCCGAGACTGCAGTGTACTTCGTGAAGCCCTTATTCAGCGCATCGATCGCCGCAGCCTTGATGTGTTCGGGGGTGTCGAAGTCGGGCTCGCCGGCGCCAAAACCGACAATATCTTTGCCTTCGGCTTTGAGTTCGTTCGCGCGGGCGGTGATCGCCAGCGTGGGCGATGGTTCAATCAGTTCGAGGCGGCTTGCGAGCTTCATAGGTCGCCCAAATGGGTTTTTGAGACATGCCGTCACGCATTCCGTGCGCCGGCGGCATTCAGCCAGCGGTCCTGGACCGCCTGCGCCCACGCCGCATTATCCTTGCTACATTATGTCTCATTGCCGCAATGCCGCATGGATGTCAAGCTGGTCTCACTCTACGTGATGGCAGGTTTTTACGCGCTGGCCGGAATCGCGCATTTTGCAAATCCGAAGTTCTTTCTGCGCATCATGCCACCCTATATTCCGTGGCACAAGCCGATTGTCTACCTGAGCGGCGTGGCTGAAATCGGTCTCGGTATCCTGCTGCTATTGCCCGAATATTCCTCCTGGGCGGCATGGGGCATCATCGCCCTGCTCGTCGCCGTGTTTCCTGCGAACCTCTACCACTTCACGAGCGGCGGCGCCGGCATGCGCATACCTAAATGGGCGCTCGCGTTGCGCTTGCCCCTGCAGGCAGTCCTGATCGTTTGGGCATGGTGGCATACATGAAAATCGCAATCGCAGCAGACCACGGCGGCTATGAACTCAAAGAAGTGCTGAAGCAGCACTTCGCAGCCTACAACTTTACCGATCTCGGCACCAACAGCAATGAGTCGGTCGATTACCCCGACTACGGCGCTGCCCTTGCCCGACGCGTTGCGGCGGGTGAGTTCGACCGCGGCATACTGATCTGCGGCAGCGGTATCGGCATCTCGATTGCCGCCAACAAGGTAAAAGGTATACGCGCAGCGCTCTGCCACAACGCGTACACCGCCGAAATGTCGCGCAGGCATAATGACGCCAATGTGATCGCGATGGGCGGCCGTGTAGTCGATGCAAAGACTGCAGTCGAGATGACAGACATCTTTCTTAAGACGGAGTTTGAAGGCGGACGGCATGCTGCCCGAGTGGCAAAAATTTCTGCGCTCGAATAGGCGCGGCTATCTTTCGCTGGCGCTCATCGCAGCGCCTGCGATGCTGCTATTTGCCCAGGATGGCACTCGCCCGGACGCCACTCGCAGAAAATCTTTTGCTGCGGGAGAAGCGTTTCTCTGGCACCACGCCGAAAATCTCGAGCAGATTCGGCAGGGCAATACGACGGTCATTCGTCTCGAACGAAAAGCCGACAACCAGGGCACCGCAGACGATCTCGTAATCGACTTTGAACACCCTGCTCTGTTCAGGAACCCCGCTCACCAGTCGCTCGTCATGAAGCAGAGCCTCGAGCGCGCGGCAGTGAATGACTTGTCCGGCAAGGCAGCACGGTTCAACCTGCCGGGGCACCAGCTGAAACTGCGGTTGCCGCCTTACCTGCATCTCTCGGGTAACGCGGGCGAAGGGCCTGCAGGGGATTTTTCTTTTTCGTGTGAACTTAAACCGGCAACGGCGGGTGGTGAGATTCTGCGGCGGGAGAATTTTCTCCAGGGCAGGCAATACCTGCTCTCGGTTTCGCTGCGTAACAGCCGCCCGGTAGTGCGCTTTGAAAACCTGCTCGTCGCGACCGGCAACGACGGCAAAGACCTGCTCGATTCAGCCGAACTCCGCGCTATCGACAAGCTGAAACAGGGGGAGCGCAATACCCTGCTCGTAACCTACGCTGAAGCAAGCGGCAGGCTCGAACTACGCCTCAATGGCCGCGAACAGGCCGTGTATATTCTGAAGCGTAATGCACAGGAAAATTTCACGCTCAGCCTCGCCCGGCTCAAATCTGCTCCTCTTACACTTTTTTCGCCTTACCGCGGTTACGCAGACAATGTTGTGTTCAGCAACCGCATCCTGGGCGACGAAGACGTTTTGCATTTTGGCGCGCTGAAACCTTACGGCGACCGTTACGAGCAGCGCACCGGCTTGCTCATGAGCGACATACTCGACCTCGGCTATTCACAGAGCAGTATCGTGTCGATTAAGCCAGAGGTTGAACAGGACCGCGAGAGCCCGCTGCACGTGGATTTCCGCTGCGCAGATCGCCGCTTCACCCCCGGGGAGAGCGACGGCCGCCTGCCATTCGTTTCGTATGGCAGCGCAGCGGGTAAAAAATGCCGCTTCGTGCAGTTCAGGGCAAAGTTTACCTCAGACAACTCCGGGGAAAAATCGCCAGCGTTGAAAAAGATTTCGATCGAATTCCGCGAAAATCCCCCGCCGGGCAAACCGCTCGCGCCGAAAATCCTCTCGGCGCGCGATGAGACGCTGGAAATCGAAATCGCTCCCAACACTGAGCTCGATGTGATCAGGGGCGGTCGTTACATAATACATTACGGCCACGCAAAACTGAAACCCGAAGGCGCCTTCTATTTCAGGCAGGCGACCTTTGGCGCCATCACGCAGGTTGAACCGATCGCGCACAAGGTTCCCATCCGGTTGGTGCTCACCAACGAGGTTCTCGCGCAGAACAAAAAATGGTCAGACTCGAAGCCGCGCTTCAAAAACCGTTACCCTGTCTTCGAGAAGGGCATCGGCTACTACTTCTGGGTTACGGCATGCGACAACGCCTGGACAGACGCGCAGGAACATGCAGACCACTGTTCCGAGCCATCGGTTCCAGTGTTTGCGCGCTTCGAATAACCGCTAAGAGCGAAAATTTGCCGACAACCTTTGCACAAGATATTTTGTGCCGTAATAAACGGTGTGCGCATAAAGGCACCCACGGAGGATAAATGTTCAAACGCGTTTTCTTGTTCATACTGACCAACGTACTGGTCGTTGCAACGATCTCGATACTGCTGAGCGTATTCGGCGTTACGCACTACGTCGAGCGCGCAGGCCGCGGCTACGGTCTCAACCTGCAGAAGCTGATGGTAGTCTGCCTTGTCTGGGGTTTTGTCGGCGCATTTATCTCGCTCGCGCTGTCGAAAGTCATGGCCAAATGGATGATGGGCCTGACCATCATTGACCCGCGCAATGCCAGCGGCATTGAAGCGCAGCTGGTCATGACGGTACACCGCCTGTCGCGCCAGGCAGGGCTTACCACTATGCCCGACGTCGCTATCTACGAGTCAGAATAAGTGAATGCATTCGCGACGGGGCCTACCCGTTCGAGCTCGCTGGTTGCCGTATCCACGGGGCTTATTCGCTCCATGAGCTGGGAAGAAGTTGAAGGAGTGCTGGGCCATGAAGTTGCGCACATCGCGAACGGCGATATGGTTACGATGACACTGCTGCAGGGCGTGGTGAATGCCTTCGTGATGTTTCTTTCACGAGTGCTCGCATTTGCCGTCAGCACCGCGGTCAGCCGCAGCGACGACGAAGAGAGCGCTTTTCCCCGCATGCTCAACATGATCCTGACCATCGTGTTCGACATCGTGTTCACGCTGCTGGGCTCGATGGTCGTTGCCGCCTTCTCGCGCTACCGTGAGTACCGCGCGGACGCAGGTGGCGCAAGCCTGGCGGGCAAACAAAAGATGATTGCCGCGCTCGACCGACTGCGCCGCACGCATGAACTCGTCGATAACTCCGAGGCGCCGGCATTGGCATCGATGAAGATATCGAACAAGGGCGGTTTTCTTGCCCTGTTCTCGACACACCCGCCACTCGAAGACCGTATCCGCCGCCTGCAACAAGGCGTTTGATAAACCGGAACCGTGGCGTCTTGCAGGCGCCACGGAATCTGCTACAGTTTTTTCGCTTTAAAAATCAGTTTCTTGTACGAACGCCCGAGGCTGAGGAACAAAATAGTCAGCCCGGCGCCGATGCCGATGCAGGCAGCCATAACTCCCCCTAAAGGAAAGTTAGCACTGATAAAGAGTATCTGCACAGGCACGCGGTGGCTGTTGACAAGCAACAGCAGGACAAGCAGTACTGCAGCGATAGCAAGGGAGTTCAGGCGATAAGACATATCTTGACTGTCGCGGACCCGCTGCGTGGCATTTTACCCAGCAGCGGGTTCTTTAAGCCGGATTGCCGGCTCTGGGCGCGGTTTTTCAGATCTGGCTCGTGTTGGCGCTGCCGCACATCGGGCAGTACTGCGTATCGTCGAGTTCGTCGTCTTCTTCTTCAAGGTAGACTTCCCAGCGGTAATCGCAGTCTTCGCAGGCATAGCTGACCGCTATTTCGCGCTCGCCGCCTACGCCTTCTTCATCTTCTTCAAAATCTTCGCGTTCTTCCTGCTCTTCTTCGTCGTCTGAGGCGAGGTAGAGCTTTGGCTTCAACTCGTCTTCGTGTGGGTCGTTTTTCGCTGGCATGGTGACGCGTGGCCCAAATAGCAAAAGGCGGGTCAAGTATTTTTGGCAAAATGGGCGTTTTTTATTATCCTGTGAGAGAACGAAAGTCAGACTGGCATTAGAAATTGACTGCCTGTCGATGGAAAGACTTGAGTGGGAAATTCTGATTTCACAAATCTGAGGAGTTTCCCTGCGAATGGAGAAAAACAGCGATGACACCACAAAAGCCCGGCCCACTGGGATCAGGAAGCCCGAATAAGACTATGAAAAATATTGCACTCATTTTGCTGATTGTTATCATGGCGGCCCTGACCTACGAGGTATTCCAGGAGCAGCAGGGTAAAGTCCAGGAAATCCACTACTCGCGCTTTCTCGAGCTGGTAGACAAGCAGGCGCTGGTCACCACGGAGCAGGCCCCGCTGGTAATCCAGGGCCACCAGATCAGCGGCAAGTTCAACAACGAAAAGAATGAGCCTGTACTGTTCAAATCTGTAATTCCATATCCCGGCGACGCAGAGCTGCTCGAGACACTGAAGGGCAAGCAGGTGAAGTATTTCAAAGGCGCTGCCGTTGAAGAAAGTTTCTTCTGGCGCACCCTTATGCCACTACTGCCCTGGATTGCGATTGTGGGTTTCTTCTGGTTCATGATGGCGCGGCAGGTGCAATCGGGCAGCAACCGTGCGCTGACATTTGGCAAATCACGGCCAAAGGTTGGCCCCGATATGAAGAACCGCGTCACCTTCGGTGACGTGGCAGGTGTCGAAGAGGCAAAAGAAGAGCTCAAAGAAGTCGTGGATTTCCTGAAGGCCCCGCAAAAGTTCCAGGCTATCGGCGCTAAAATCCCGCGCGGCGTACTGCTCGTCGGTCCTCCGGGTACCGGTAAAACCCTGCTGGCGAAAGCTGTCGCCGGCGAAGCGGGAGTCCCGTTCTTCTCGATTTCAGGTTCTGACTTCGTCGAGATGTTTGTCGGTGTAGGCGCCAGCCGCGTGCGCGACCTTTTTGCCCAGGCAAAGCGCCAGACGCCATGTATCGTCTTCATCGACGAGATTGATGCTGTCGGTCGTCTGCGCGGCGCGGGTTTAGGCGGTGGCCACGATGAGCGTGAGCAGACGCTCAACCAGCTGCTCGTCGAGATGGATGGTTTTGAAGAAAACGAAGGCATCATCATCATCGCTGCTACCAACCGCTCCGATGTACTCGACCCCGCCCTACTGCGCCCGGGCCGCTTTGACCGCCAGGTTGTTGTAGACACTCCTGACCTCAAGGGGCGTGAGGCGATCCTGAAGATCCACGGGCGCAAGGTACCCATGGAAGAAGGTACGTCGATGGAAAAGGTTGCGCGTGGTACGCCGGGTTTTACCGGCGCCGATCTCGCCAACCTGATCAACGAAGCTGCGCTGCTCGCTGCACGCAACGACCGCAAGAAGGTCACAGAAGACGATCTGGATAATGCCCGCGACAAGGTGCTGATGGGGCCCGAACGCAAGTCGTTCTTCATTATCCCTGAAGAGAAGAAGATCATCGCCTACCACGAGGCAGGGCATGCGATTTTGGGCGAGTTGCTCGAGCACTCAGAACAGATCCACAAGGTTACAATTATTCCGCGCGGGCGCGCGCTCGGCATTACACAACACCTGCCCGAACAGGAAAAACATATGCGCTCCCGCAACTACTGGCTCGACCAGCTTGTCGTGCTGATGGGCGGCCGTCTTGCAGAAGAGATCGAGTTTGAAGATGTGACTACGGGTGCATCGAACGACATCGAACGTGCAACAAATATTGCACGGCGCATGGTCACCGAATGGGGTATGTCAGAGCGCGTCGGCCCGATTCGCCTGAGCGGTTCCGATGCGGGTTCACCTTTCCTTGGCCGCGACTACACGCGCAAAGGTGACCACTCTGAAGAATACGCAAAACTCGTCGATACCGAGGTCAAACGTATCATCGACACTGCGTTTGAACGCGGTCGTACCCTGCTGAAAAAGAACAAGAAGAAACTCGATCTGGTTTCGCAGGCACTGCTCGAACGCGAGACCATTACCGGCGCAGAACTGCGCGAAATCATGAGCGGTCGCAAGCTGAAGCCGCTGGCGCCGAACACGCCAAGCGGTAAGACCGATGACAAAAAGCCCTCGAGCACCGGCACAGCTTCATTCGGTGGAGACCTGCTCTCCGGCGCAGCGCCAGCATAACACGATGGTGACAGGGTCGGGAGGAAAGGTAGCTCACAAAAAGAGCTCCCCCGGCCCAATCATTTACCTGTTTCTCGACGGTGTCGGCCTGGGCGCCGCAGACCCTGCAATAAACCCATTTGCGCGGTTCAAGAACCGCTTTTTTGGAGCGCATGCAGGGGGGAATTATGCGATGCCGGGCGAGCTGATTTCCACTGACGCTCACATGGGAATTCCCGGGTTGCCGCAGTCTGCTACAGGCCAGACGGCACTCTTCACGGGATACAACGGGCCACAGATACTGGGCAGGCATGTAAACGGCTACCCGACGTTCACACTGCGCCCTTATTTTAAAGAGAAAAATATCCTTAAGGTGATGAACGACGCAGGCTGGAATGCCACGCTGCTCAATTCGTATTCGCCAATGTACCTGAAGCGGCTCGAGCACCCCCGTGCCGAGCGTATGCTCTCGGCGTCTTCACTGATGCAGAAACACTCGGGCAAACCGTACTTTACCACTGACGATTACCTCGCAGGCCGCAGCCTGTACATGGACATGAGCAACTGGTTCTTGCGCAAGCATGGTCTGGATGTCCCCCTGGCGCGGCCATACGACAACGGTCGCCGTCTGGTAGCTATTGCGCGGCACTATGATCTTTCGGTCTTCGAGTACTTCTTCACCGACAAAGTAGGCCACGAACAGGCATGGGGCGCAGCCAAGCGTATCCTGAGCCATGTCGACGAATTCCTGCAGGGTGTCTGGGATGAACTCGATACACAAAGAGAGACAGTCGTGATCAGCTCAGATCACGGCAACATGGAAGACCTTTCAGTGAAAACGCATACGGCGAATCCGGTCGGCACGTGGGTGTACGGCCAGCACGCCCGCCGGTTCACCGACCGCGTAAAAAGCCTGATGGATATTCCACGGGTGATGCTTGATATTTTTGATTTGCCTTTTGCCTCGGATTTTAGACCAAGCACAGGTAACGACTACGTCGAAGAATAGCCAGGTTCGCCGGCGTTCTCGGCCCGGGCGACAACCACACAGGTAACCGCATTGAATATAGCCATCGTCGACGTCGGGTCGAACAATATTAAGCTCGAAATCTTCGAGGTCGCTGCAGATGGTCACTCGCATCTTGTCTTCAGCGAAAAATTCCAGGCACGCCTCGGGGCAGATGTGTTCCTGACCCGTCGCCTGCGCGCCGAGAATACCGAAATAGCGATTGCAGCGCTCAAACAGATCCGCCGCATCACGCAGGAATTCAAATGCCGCAACACGGTAGCCGTCGCAACCGCAGCCTTGCGCGAGTGCGACAGTACGGATTTCATCGAGCGAGTCCGGCGCGAAGCACAGATCAATGTCTCGATCATCTCGGGGCTTGAAGAGGCGCGCCTCGTTTACAGCGGAGTGAGAGCCCACACGTCGCTGGGACAGGGTAATTTCCTGATCAACGATATCGGTGGCGGCTCGACAGAGATACTCGTCTGCAACGATAATGACATCCACTTTGTCGAGAGCCTGCGGCTGGGTACGGTGCGCCTGCGGGATATGTTCGACATCGAGGCCAAAGACCTCGTGAAGCTGGTCGAAAAGTACGTGCAGCGTTCGGTCGAACCGTACCTCGATGACATCCGCCGGTTCAACCCCGAGGCAGCGCTGTGCACCGGCGGTACTGCTCGAACCATATTGGAGATCCTGCGCGAAATGGGGGTTTCACTGCGTGAACAGCTGCGGCTGCCGATGGTCGAGACAAAAGATTTTGCGGAAGTTGTCGACCATCTCTCGCAGATGAGCCGGAAGGAACTGGCGCGTATCAAGAGCATCGACGAAGGTCGGCGGGATATCATCTTGCCCGGGGCTGCTCTTCTACTGGGCCTGCTCCGGCACACGCGCATGAACCGTTTTATGGTTTCACCCAACGGCCTGCGCGATGGGGCGCTCGCGGACTACGTCTATAACAAGGTCAACAAGAACGTCTATCTCAGGAGCCAGACCCAGTTCCGCGAAACCGGGCTGACAACGATCGTCGATAAGTACAAGATGGATCGTGGCCATTCAGAACACGTCGCCGAGCTATCGGTACAGCTGTTCGATCTGTTTGCCGATCTGCACCGCCTGCCACCGGAAACGCGGGACCTGCTCAAAGCGGCAGCGATGCTTCATGATATCGGTAAGTTCATCGACTACTCGCAGCACCACAAGCACGCGCTGTATATCCTGAGCAATATGAATCTTCCCGGCTACGATAACGACGAGCGCGATATCATTGCACACACAGCACGCTATCACCGCAAGTCTAACCCGAAGGCTTCGCATGTCGAATTCCAGCGGCTGAGCGGACGCAAGCAGGATATCGTCACGAAACTCTCTGTCCTGCTGCGTATTGCGGACAGCCTGGACCGCAGCTATGCCAGTGCCATCACCGGGCTGCGCGCCCGTAAGCTGGGCGAGCGCTCCTGGCAGCTGGGTTTTGACAGCGCAGTGGAAAGCCAGCTCGAACGCTGGGCATTCCAGCGTAAAAAAGACCAGTTTGAAAAAGTTTTTGGTGCTACACTCGAACTCGAGTGAGTCTTATCGAGTCACCACAGTGTTTCTCCTAACAGGCCGAGCCTGTTAGGGATTCTTGTTCTGCAGCTGCTGTAGCAGCACCATTTGGCCGGCAGCGTATTTTGTCGCGGACTCGAGTGAATCAGTAACTGAATCACAGGCCAACGGCTGCTTTTCCGCTGCGTCGGTCTGCAGGTCAAACATCCGGCAGCTGGTGTCGCGTAGGCGCTGGACCTTCCTGAATTCGTTGGTGTAGACTGTTATCGTACCCTCGTTGCCGTAGGCGAAGATGTGTGGCCGCCGGTAATTACGGAGAACGGAGACACCCTGGAAATCGCGCGGGTTGTGGCCGATCTCGAGCAGGTCAAGCAACGTGGGACCCAGGTCGACGTGTGAAGTTGGGAAATTGATCTCGCGCGGTCGCAGTCTCGCGGGGTACCAAATCATTGCAGGCACCGCGAGATTCTCTTCATAGCTGTGCAGCGAATGGATGTAGTTGCCCGGGTGTTGCTTGAAGGCTTCGCTGTGATCGCCAACCAGCACGACAATCGTGTTGTTGAGACTGCCGCGTTGCTGCAGCGCGCTGAAGAACTTCTTCAGCTGCTCGTCCAGCAGGCGCAGGTTGTCGACGTAACGGTCGAGGCGCGAACGCCCAGGAGTGATGCGCCACTCGGGGCCATAGTCATGGTACGGGTAATGCGGCGCAAAGCTGATGTAGACAGAAAAGAACGGTTCCTGCAGAGTTTTCAGCCGTGCGGCAAAATAGTCTGCAGTCTGTATCTCGTTCCTGGCGTCGGCTGGTTCTGTGCGGCTTTCACCGAAGCTGAGCTGGCTCTTACCAATAATTTCGCGCAGGCCGTTGTTACGAAACAGGCCATTCGGAAAATACCACTCGGTCACACAGGGAGTAACGACAAGACCGCGGTGTTCGGCAAGAAAGCGGTTCCACGTTTTTATGCGAAGGCCTCTTTTCAGCGAAAAGAATTCGTCCGACGGTTCGGGATAAAGCCCGGTGAACAGGGAAAAGAGCGCCCGGGGAGAGCTATTGGCAGTCGCGTAGTGACGCGCGAGATAGAGAGACTCTCCTCTCAGTTTCTGCAAAAAAGGCATCGGCACACCCTTGCCGGCCAGCGTCAGCGACTGGTCAAAGACGTAGCGCGCCCCCGTACTTTCGAGCACGACGAACAGGATATTCGGCGTATTCTTGTCAGCGTTTCTGCCGATGTGCATCTCACGCGGCAGACCGGCTGGCAGCGGGTCGAAGTGCGCTGGTTTCGAGGCAACAAGCGTTGTCGTATTTTTTTCTGCAACATGCAGAGCAGCCACGGCAGGAATGCGCAGAACAGGCGAGATGGCCGCGTAACCGGGTACGGCCCCGGGCAGTGTGAAAGCTCCCACTGCGCAGGTTGCTGCAGCCATTGCCAAAGCGATTTTAGAAGGAATCATCTGTGGCACCGACACCGGGCGCCGGACCAGGATCGAAACAAGTGATAGCGCAATGATGCTCCAGTCATACCAATGGAAGAGACCAAGCATCGTACCCACTGGCATAGCCGCAGTACCTTCGCGGTAGAGCGGTAGGTCGAGCGGACGGTGGAATGCCGCGAGCACGCGCAGGTCGGTGACGATCAGGAATGCGTAGGCGGCATTGGCCAGAGTTGCTGCAACAGCCAAGAAACGCGGCGGTATCGCTGGCGAGAGCCAGCGGCGGATCGCGAGGTAGAGCGCGAGCTCGGCAATTCCTGGCAAAAAGACAAGCAACGCGAGCGTGACGCCGTCGAGCCTCTCGGAGAGCCCGGCAAAAAGCGTCGCAAAGCGGGAGATAATATAGAGTACAGGGAACACGCTGGCTGACAACCGCTGCGCGAGACGCGCCGAAAAACCTTTTTCGGCCTGTCTCTCCCTGCCAGTTCTGCCAAATGGCGCTTGCCCTGGCTTTTGAATCGAGCTGCGACGAAACCGGTGTGGCGCTCGTTGAAGACGGTTGCCGTGTCATTGCCGCCCCGCTCTACAGCCAGCTGAGCGAACACAGACCCTACGGTGGTATAGTACCCGAATACGCCAGCCGGGCGCACCTGGAAAAGTTCACGCCACTCCTGGCAGAAATTCTGCGCCAGCATCCGCTTGGGCCCGGCGACCTGAGTTACGTAGCGGCCACGACGCGCCCGGGCCTGGTCGGGGCGCTCCTGGTCGGCTACCAGACAGCGCTTGCCTGCGCCCGCCATTTCGGCGTACCGCTCATAGGCGTGCACCATCTCGAGGCGCACCTCGCCGCGGTTGCGCTTTCGGGAATTTCGCTGCCGTATCCACACCTGGGCCTGATTCTTTCAGGCGGCAACTCGGCGATCTACCGCTTAAGCGCCCCGGGCAATGTGGCGGTGCTGGGCGACACGCTCGACGATGCAGCAGGCGAAGCTCTTGATAAGGCTGCGCAGATCCTTGGGCTGGGTTATCCCGGCGGACCGGTAATCGAACAGGCTGCAAGGCGCTACGCCGAATCACGGAATGTAAATCCAGGCGATGAGATAATACTGGCTACAGAAAATCCGTTTCCCTATATTCTCAAGAGCCTGCCCCGTGATGAAATCAGTTTCAGCTTCAGCGGCATCAAGACTGCACTGCTGCGCGCAGTGAATTCACCTGGAAATTCTGCAGAATTCTTTGCCTTCCATTACCAGGAGCGCATCGTGGAACATATCGTGCGCAACCTGGAACACGCGCTTGCACAGCATCCGAAACTGCCAATCGTCGCCGCCGGCGGAGTGATGGCCAATACGCGCCTGCGCAGCGCACTCGAAAATCTCTGCCGGTCAAAACAGGTAACGCTTTATGTACCCGAGCTGCGTTACTGCACCGATAACGCGGCAATGGTGGCAGCCGCGGCGCACCTCTACTTTGCCCGCGGTATCGAGTCGAAGTTTACCAACATCAGCTCTTCGAACAGCTTTTCCGGTGTGGCAGGTATAACGACGGCCGGTATGCCCGGTTCGGGGCAGCGGTAAACAATGGCTACTGTGCGCCGGGCAGATCATAAACTCACGGCGCTTTGCCGTAAGATACAGTCTATGCCAGCAGTACCGCGCTTCGTAATTTTTGTCGCCGACCAAAATGAAGATTTGGCAGAACTACTTTCCACCCTGCGTGAAAAGCTCGTGACCAGCTTCGGCAGCTGCGACGAAGTACACCTTTCAGGCTACGACAACGATGCGGCAACCTGGCACGCCGAAATGATGACGATGCCTATGTTCCCCAGCGGCAGGCTGATACTCATACGCCATGCCGAGGCGCTGCTCAAGCGTATCGACGGGCAGGCGCGCGTACTCGCCAACTACCTGCATGACTTTCCGCAGGCGCCTGAATTCACCGTATCGGTGCTGCAGTTCGGCGAAAAGAAAATCCCTAAGAAACTGCAACCGCTCGAAGAACTGGCGCTCGTCTACGAAGACCAACCGCTTTCACCCGAAGAACTCGCTGACCACCTGTCAGCGCGCGCGCAGGGCCTCGGCTTCACAGCCGAACGCGATGCTCTCGACCTGCTGATCGACAAGTGCGCCGGTAAGGAGCGTCTCGTCCTTGCCGGTTTTGACCGTCTGATCACTTTCCGGCTGCATGAGAAGAAGATCTCGGTGGCCGACGTCGAAGAGGTGATAGGTACCGCGGAAAGTAACATGCACTTCAGGTTGCTCGACGAGACTGCGCGCCGCAATGTAGGTGAATGCCTGCGCATATTGCAGCTGCACGCACTCGAGAGCGCCGAACAGCTGATTGCTGCACTGGCGCGCCTGTTCAGTGAGGCGATGCGCTACCACTACTACGAACGCAGCGGGATGTCGGCAGCGGAAATTGGCCAGGTAATTGCCCAGCGTCCGCTCACCGGTTACCCGCTGAAAAAGAGTATCGAGCGCTGGTCACTGTTGCTGCAGAAGTATTCTCCAGCCGGCATACGCCTGGTGATGGATGCGCTCGTGAAAGCAGATATACTGATAAAAGAGAACTCGGATGCCGGCCAGCAACAGGTTATTCTGACGAGCTTCTACCTGATGCTTTCGAAAGCGCTGTGAGCTGCCCGTCAGACAATATTGAAATATTCGAATATCTTCGGTGAAAACGAGATATACTGCTTGCCGGCGATATCTTTACGTATGTGCAGAAGGTTCTGGTTACGCAGTTTCAGCAGGCTCTGGTTGGCATCTTCAATCGTGATACCGGCAGTTTTTTTCAGGTATTCGCAGAAACCGAGGTAAGGCAGCAGCAATACCTGCCCCGAGGCGTCCTTGTGGCCCTCGACATTCCAGTAACCGGCCATTGCCTTGAGCACGCGTGTTTCGCGGCTGAAGACGAGGAGCTCGCTGATCTGGTTATCGGCGTTGCGCAGCCGCTCGCAGAGCTTGCGTATCATATTGATCGCAAACGAGCTGTTGTTATTGATCATGTAATCAAAGGATTTCTTGTCGATGCGCAGTATGACACTTTCGCTGGCGACGGTTGCTGTCGCCGAACGTGGCGAGTCGGTAAAGAGCGCCATCTCGCCGAAAAAATCGCCGTCGCGCAGCGTAGCCAGCACCTGCTCGGCATTGCGGGCACGCTTCGATATATTCACCTGACCCTGGTGAATGATGAACATCTCTTCGGCGTGATCACCTTCCTGGAAAATGGTCTGGCCGGCGCTATAGGTTGAACCGAAACGTTTGACGAGCTCTGCACTCATATTCTTTGGGGACTCACTGCCCAACCATTATATCATCGACCTGCGGCAAAATGCTCTTAAGTTTCTGGAATTGTTCGTAACTCAGTGCGACGCCTTTTTTGGTCGGCGCCAGTTCGCCGGCGTCATTGGTGTACCATGTGCGCAGGTGCAGGAGCTTCTTGCCTTTAAACTCCCCCACTTCTACCCTGATCACTTCTCCACGGCCCTTTTCAATATCGATGAGAATCTTGTTTTCCATGGCTTTTGCCAGAACCGGCTCGCCGGTTGCGACGGATAATCCTTTTTCGGCCGGGCCCCCCGGTTAAGCCTAAAAAGGCAGTACGGGTACTTTCTTTTTGAGGTTGCCCTTGACCTTGGTCGTAAGCGCCCGCCGCAGGTCTGCGGTGAATTCTTTGACCAGCTGCCCCTGGTGTGCTTTGGTCTCAAAGTTAAAGGACAACAGGCCGGGAGAATCTTCTACCATGGGCCAGACATTTTCAGGCGTCAGCTGCAGCAGTCCCATGGGCATGGTATAGAACGGCTCGCCGCGCAGGCGCACCTTGCTGAGTTCAACATTGGTAAGGATTTTCCAGTTGCCCTGCCGTGCAGTTGCAGCCAGCCGAATATCTGCATTGCCTGCCAAAACAGTCAGGCGACGCGAACTCAGCTTGGGTATCTTTTCCAGCTGTTTCAGGCTCAGCGTCGCCGTAAAGTTACCTGTGGCCAGCTGCCAGTTGCCGTTGGTACGATTGAGGTTCACTGCCAGCTCACGTGCCCCACCCTGGATTCGTACACCGCTTAACGACAGCTGCGCCGCCCGTAGTTGCAGCCCATCCGGCTGCGGTTCGCTCAGCCGAATTGATCCTGTTGCCGAGGCCTCGCCGAGGTATGGCAGGCGAAAACGCACCTGGCGGAAACTGATCTCGAGCCCAGAAGCGGGTGTGATCTCCGACAGGCGCAAAGGCCGCGATTCGGGAGTGGCAGCAAAGCACGACTTTTGCCAGCCCTGGTTAATGAGCTCAGCTCCGTTGACTGCAAGCGAGGTCAGGCGCCGCTCGCGGATGACAAACTGCCCGGTCAGCTCCGCAATCTCAAACAGCAGCCGGCCTTCGCAGGGGGAGCCCATGCGTCCTGAAACCCTGACGCCTTTAAGAACAAAGCTCCGCCCGAGAAACGATACCGATATACTGCTCGCCTGGATTTCGCGCGGCAGCCGCGAGAGAATAAACTGTTCTGCACGCAGAATGAACCAGATTGTTGTTGCGGTGAATGCTGCGGCGAACAGCAATGCCCCCAGTTTTAGCCAGAACCGCGGGCGCCGCCACCGCCGGGGGATATGAACTGCGTCTGCTGGCGGCATTAACCGGGAGGCCAGCCCATGTGGCGGCCGGAAAGAATATGCCAGTGCAGGTGGTAGACTGTCTGACCACCATGCTCACCGGTGTTAGCCACAACACGAAAACCCTGGGCAAGTTTCTCCTGCTCGGTGATCTTCTTGAGACTGGCGTGCATGGCCTGTGCCAGCGCGGCATCGAGCCCGAGAATATTCTCCAGGTGTTTTTTAGGCACAAGCAAAATGTGCACGGGAGCAACAGGATTTATGTCACGGAAAGCGAGTGTGTCATCGTCTTCAAATATAACCTGAGCCGGAATCTTCTTTTCGACGATCTTACAAAACAGACAGTTTTCCATTCATCCTCCAGTATAGCTATCGAACAGCATCATCGTGCCATTACCCGATCAGGGGCCCATTCTTTTTTCGACCATACCTGGCAGAATGCCAAGCATTTCGTATCGCTGCTCTTCGTAGTGCAGGATAATTTCCCGCGCGCCAATGCGACCCATTTCGCCCTCGACATAGGGGCTGCCGTGCAACAGAATTACCTTGCGATCGCGCTGCACCTCTGCCCATTCAGAGCCCATTTTTACAGGCGGAGCAGAGCTGTCACTGCTGAACTGCATGATACTGACATCGCCGCGCGCCTGCGGGTTCGCCTTTTCTTTTGCCTTGGTTACCGTCGTCGCCGCGATCTCGGCAGTCGGCACGGATTTTTTGTTGTAGAAGATTGTTCGCGTGCGGTTCTGCTTACGGCCTGACAAGGCCATAGCACCGGTAGCCTTCGTCCACTCGAAAGTATCGCCGTACGAACGGGTATTTTCTTCCCGGTTGATAAGCGTGACATTGTCGCTGGCCCGCACGAGTTCGGCCCCCTGACCAAATACTTCGGCTGCATCACTGTAGGCTGAATAGGTTTTGCGGTCGAGCGAGACGCGACGCCGCAGTGTCAGCTTCTGGCCAAACGGCAGGCTGTCGTCTTTCTGCAGAGTACCCTCTTCGGCCCGCACGGCCGATTCGACCGGCCGCTTACGCCGGTCATCATTGTCAGGCCGGCTGAAATACGCGCGAACATTACCCCTGAAGTCCGAGGTATTTTTTGCCAGGTCCCACTGGATCTTGTGGGCGAGAAATACGTCAGAATCGGAGAATATGCGCGGGCTGTCTTCTGAAAGTACAAGCTCCTGGGTCTCCAGGAATTCGGCGCTATTGGCGTAGAGTATCGCCGAGCGGCCCGTTGCGACGACATTGCCGCGCGCCAGCGAAACCGAGGTTTCAAAGTTTCGCTCAAGCTCCTGCGAGGTGAGCTGGATTTTTTCCTGTGTATTCTTTTTATCTTTGACCTGCGTCACCAGCCTGGCATTGCCCCGCAGCACTGCCCTGTTCTCTGACCTGATAAAGAGCGCTTCATCAGCGGTGATACGCGTCGCGTTGCGGGTGTCGACGATCTCGACGGGGCCGCGCGCGTAGGCAAGGTGCCCGTCGTCACCGTAAATTTCTATCATAGGAGAAGACATCTTCACATTCCTGGCAGAGATGCGCGCATGGCCTCTGAGCTTTATAATCGTATCATTCTTTTTTTCAAACGGGTTTGTCCCGCTCTCTTTGATGAATTCGTCGCCGCTAAACTGGAACCTGCCGCGTTTCTTCTTTACCTTCTTGTCCAATTTCGGCGGGGCTTTGCGCAAGGGTTCAAGTGGTGGCGACTCTGCCCGCTCAGGCGGTTGCGCAATATCCGCAGTACTGCTGACTTCTTCTGACGTGGACGCCTCGACGCCTGCTGTTTGCGTGGGAGTTTTGACTGATTTGCTACTGCAGGCCTGCGACAGCAATACCAGCAAGACAGCAGGGAAGATCTGCCTTAGTAGCAGCGAAGCAGGAGGTTCGGCACCTGATCCCCGCTTCTTTTTGAGACGTCTGCTACAGATCATCTGCCGTGATCAGCCGGACAGCGCGGCGGTTAGTGATGTAGCTGTACATCCAAAGGATCATCACCGCAAACCGGTTGCGAAACCCTACGAGGTAGAGCACATGGATCAGCGACCACATGAGCCAGGCTATAACGCCCGTGACATGCACGCGACCGATCTTGGCGACGGCCCGGCCACGGCCTATCGTCGCCATCGATCCTTTGTCCCAGTAATGGAAGTCAGGCACAGTTTTACCTTTTGTTTCGGCAATGATGCGCTTCGCGAGGTATTGTCCCTGCTGTATCGCTACGGGAGCGACACCCGGCAACGGGTTGCCGGTTGCAGCATCAACGCAGTGCGCGGCGTCACCGAGTACACAGATTTCGGGATAAGCCTCGAGCGAAAGATTGCCCTGCACGATTGCCCGACCAGCCCTGTCCAGGGGGGTACCAAGAGTCTTCAGCAGGGTCGAAGCAGTGTTGCCCGCCGCCCAGAAAACATTGGACGTCGAAACGAGTTCGGCAGCTCCCGCCGGGCCGCCCCCGATCTGGACACCGTCATACATGACGTTACCCACGGTGGCCTTCACGCGTACTTCAACGCCGAGTCGTTCGAGTTCTTTCTTCGCGTTATCGCCCAGCGAACCGGGAAAAGCCATCAGCAGGTGCTCGCCGCCTTCAACCAGTATAACGCGCGTAGTACGCGGATCAATCCCCCTGAATTCTTTTCTCAGTGTCTGGTGCGCAATTTCTGCAATAGAACCGGCGAGTTCTACGCCCGTGGGGCCGCCACCGACAACAACGAAGGTAAGCAACTTGCTGAGTTCAGCCGGATCTGCATTACCGATCGCGAGCATCGCTTCGGCTTTTTCAAAACTTGCGAGAATTTTCTGCCTGATACGCAGAGCGTCAGCGAGGCTTTTCAGACCCGGGGCAGTTTTTTCCCATTCAGGATGGGCAAAGTACGAATGCCGGGCTCCCGTCGCGAGCACGAGGTGATCGTAGCTGAATTCATCGCCGGTAACGAGGCGGATTTTTTTCTCTGCTGCACGCACCTCACCTACCCGGTTCATCAGCACCCGGACATTTTTTTGCCCACGGAAGATTGCGCGCAGAGGCATGGCAATATGCCCCGGCGAGAGCGAGGCTGTCGCTACCTGGTAAAGCAGCGGCTGGAACAGATGGTGGTTAGCCTTGTCGATCAGCGTGATATATACCGGGGCGCGCTTCAGGCGGCGAGCAAGGGTCAGGCCGGCAAAGCCCCCACCGACTATGATGATGTGCGGGCGCTCCGGTTTACCCTTGTGCACCGGCGGCCAGCGGTGAGACTGTAAGCCTTGTTCCGTTACGCCTTCAGCCATCTAGAATGTGCCCGGTAAGACGCTGTTATATTTTTTGCGCAGGCGCGCAGGGCGCTTGTCCGGGGCCGTGATCACGCCAAACTTCACAGATCCCCTGAGCGAATTGAGACTGCCTTTCTTTGCTGCCAGCAAAGGCAAAGCCGCTTTCAGAACCCGCTGCGCATTGTCCGAGTTCTTTTTGACCACTGCCATAATTTCATCTGCGGTTACTGCATGGTCATGCTCGCGCCACGAATCATAGTCTGTCGCCATGCAGATCATCTGGTATGGCAGTTCCAGCTCGCGCGCGAGTTTTGCCTCGGGTAGAACGCTCATGTTGATGATGCCGGCGCCCCATGATTTATAGAGCTTCGATTCGGCGCGCGTCGAGAACTGCGAACCTTCCATGCAGATCAGGGTTTCTTTTTCGTGCAGCGGCAGCTGCAGCTTCTGTATCGCCTCTTTCAATATACCCGCCAGGTTAGCATCCATCGGGTCACCGAACGAAACGTGCACCACGATACCTTCATCATAGTAGGTATCGCGCCGGTGGCGGGTACGGTCGATGATCTGGTCAGGCAGCACGAAGTGCCCGGGAGCAATTTCTTCTTTCAGGGAGCCGACTGCCGAGAAGGCAATGACTGCTTCGCAACCGAGCATCTTGAGCGCGGCCATATTGGCGTGCGCCGGTATCGCCGTCGGTGGAATAAAATGCCCCTTGCCGTGGCGCGGCAGGAATGCAAGCGTTACGCTCTTGCCATTTTCTTCATAAGTTGCAATGGTAACAGCATCAGAGGGTTTACCCCACGGCGTCTTGACGTTGATCTTGTCGATAACCTTCATGCCTTCGACACTATAGACCCCCGTACCGCCAATAATCCCGATATCTACTTTATGTTTCATACTCCACCTGCCATCTGGCGCGCTACTTCTGCGAGCAGGCGCACTCCGTACCCACTACCCGACGCCGTGTAAACACTGAACGGCTTCTTGATCATTCCCACGCCGGCAATGTCAAGATGCACCCACATTTGCCCTTCGTCGACAAAAGCGTTAAGAAATTCCGCAGCAGTGCAGGCGCCGCCATAACGTCCCCCGATATTGTTGATGTCGGCAATGTCTGAATTGAGCAGCTCACGGTACCGCGGCCCAATCGGCAGCGCCCAGACCGGCTCACGCGACTCTGCGGCTGCTTTTTCAACAATGGCACGCGCCGCGCCATTGTTGCTGAACAGGCCGGCGTAAAAATCTCCGAGTGCAACGACGCAGGCGCCCGTCAGCGTGGCCATGTCAATCAGCAGGTCGGTCTTGTAATTCTTCTGCACGTACGTCAGTGCGTCAGCGAGAATCAGGCGCCCCTCTGCGTCGGTATTCTGGACCTCAACCGTCTTACCGTTGAGTGCAGTGTAGACATCGCCCGGTTTGAAAGCATTGCCCGAGGGCATATTCTCTACCATCGCAATAGCGCAGATGACGTTTACGGGAATCTTTTGTTCAGCAATCGCCGCGAGAGCATGCAGGGCCATCGCGCTGCCCGACATGTCGTATTTCATCTCGTGCATGTCGGCCCCTGGCTTCAGCGAAATACCGCCGGTATCGAAGGTGACTCCTTTGCCGACGAGCCCCAGCGTCTTTTTCGCCTGCGGATGCCGGTATTCCAGCACGATAAGCCGTGGTTCGCGGTCAGACCCCTGACTCACGGCGATGATTCCGCCCGCGCCCATGCGTGCCAGTTCAGCCTTGCCGAAAGATTTGCGCGTGAGTTTATACTGTTTTGCAATTACCGCGGCACGCTCATCCATAGTCTGCGGCGTGAGGTAGTTGCCGGGCAGTGCCTGCGTCTGCCGCATTGCGTTAATGTGGCGGGCTTCTACGAGGGCAGAAGCGAGGATTTCCCCGGCAACCGCGGCGAAACTCTGCGGCACAACAATTTCCGTTTTTTTGACGATGACCTTCTTCCTGTTTTTCTCACCCTTGAGAAAATCTGAAGGGTATTCAGCATTACTCTGTGCCACTGCGAGAAGACGCAGCGCGGTACGAAAACCGACCTTATCATAAACCGCCCGGTCTACTACTACCTGGTATTCTTCGAGCTTCTGTGCCGCCTTAGCAAGGGCAGCGGCGACAGTATCAGCGAACGTTTCGCCATCGAGTTTTTCGAGCGAACCGAGGCCGACGACGAAGCCTGTGGCCTGGGTGGCAGTCTCACCTGCGTCAGCTTTAAAGAATGCCGGTAGACCAGTGAGTTTTTTGGCTTCTTCCTGCGTGACAAATTGCACATGGTGCCATTTGCCATTGGGCTTTCCGGCTATTTCACAGCGAAGTTTTGCCGGGTATGCGAATAGTTTTGCGGTAGTGTTCTCTTTGCGGGGGGATTTCCCCTTTTTCTGCGCCATGGTTTTGTTTTGAAAAAATGCTCAGCGCGGAAAGTAAAAGGCGGAAATCAGCTCCCATAAGACAGGCTAAAACGCTTAACAGCTTATTGCGCCGGAAGGGTGCTACCGCAAATGCAGAGCGTACGCAAACTGAGACGCCGGCAGGGTTTCACCCTGGTGGAGCTCATGGTCGTGCTGGTAATCGGTGGCTCGCTGCTGCTAATGGCTTACAACCTGCTGACCGGCTTCATGCAGGCGCAGCTCTCGGGCAACCAGGATATCGCCCTCGAGGGCTATTTTCAGGATGCGCGCCGGCAGGCGCTGATACAAGCCAAAACGCTCACACTCGAAATCAACCTCGACAAAAAGACCTTCGGCCTGCGCGAGTACGATCCAAAACTGGAGCTCAACCCCGATGCATCGCTGCAGCAGCTCGCTGAAATCAAGCGCTACCGTATTGACCGCGCGGTTGATACCGACCGGGAAAAAGAAGAGAAGCCAAAACCCAAATGGGTAAATCCCGAGCGCAAGATACCCACTGTGCTCACCAAAATACTCAGCAGCTCGGGTCTGGAGCTCACCGGCCCGATTCTCTACGTCCACTTTTATCCGACGGGCAACTCTGACGCGGTGATTCTGCAGTTCGGTGAGACCAACCCTAACTACGTCTACATACCGCGCTACAACCTGCAACCGGTGCACCTCAACCAGCTGACCGCGTTTGAACGCCAGCGGGTGGTGCGCCAATGAAGTTCTTTTACCGGTTCAGGCGCTACGCACGGCACCGGCGGCGTTATGGTTTTACCCTAATTGAAGTGCTAATGGCGATGATGCTTACTGCCTCGATGACAGGCCTGCTGATTTCGAGCGTCGTCAACGCGATGTCCATGCGGCAGAAGGCGCTCAGCCTTGGCAAGGCTGTCACTCTCGCGAAAAAGAAGATGCACGAAATTAAGGCGCTCAACAAGACCGATAGCGGCCAGGGGGAGTTTCCCGGCATGCCCGGTTACCGCTTTGCTTACACTATCCGCGAACAGGAGCTCGATCTGCAGAAAATCGCGGATGAACTCGGCGCTGGCAAAGAAGTTGCCAACAGCGCGGCTGCCAAGTACTTCAAAGAGCGTAATAATTCTGCGAAGAGCGCGACGGGTCTGACGTTCAAGCTGCTCCACTTTCACGTCGAAGTCAGCTGGAGCGAAAAAGACAAGTATGCGCTCGACTATTACCGGGGTCTCGGCATATGAAAATACCCCGGAGCCAGCGCGGTTTTACGCTCGTTGAATTACTGATTGTTATCGGTCTCGCCGGTTTTATTTTCACCACACTGATGGCAGTTTACCTGCAGGTGAAAAAACTTGCTTATGAACAGACGCGCGTTTCCAACCAGTCGGCCGCCGCGATCGAGTTCGGCACCGCGATGAGCTATGACCTGGCGAACCTGGTTTTCGAAAAGTACAACATCCGGCAGGTATTTCTCGTCGAAAAAGAACTGCACGGGGGCAAACGCTTCGATGCCTTTGTTTTCCCATCGGCGGCGCTGCATGCCAACCCGTCAGTACTGCAGGCACGCAGCTTCATGGTTTCTTATTTTGTCGAGCGCGACGCCGACGGGCAGAACTATACCCTGTACCGCGCAGAAGATATGTATATCGATTACCGCAACCTCTACCGCGGGGTCGCCGTGCCGATGGTAAGACTGGTCGACGAATTCAAAGTCGAAGGCTCGAACAACGGTGTCGACTTCGAAGAATCGTGGGATTACAAAAGCAGGCGGCAGGTACCCCGTTATGTGAAGATTACTGTCCGCTACAGGACAAGCCCTAACACCAACGAGATCAGCGAATACGTTACCGAAGTGCGCCCGCCGATTCTCTGGAACTAGCTATCAGTTTCCTTTTTCAGGAAACTGATAGATATTCCACAACTCGGCGAGCAGTGAATCGCTCTGCTCGGCGCCTGCAGAAGACAGGCGCAACAAGCGCCCCTTTCGCAGCAGCCAGCCACGCTCCACTGCCCGGTCGAGCACCTGCAGCACCGCGGGGCGCTCTGCTGCGCTATAGATTGTGGCAATACGCTCGGGCCTGAAGGGCTCAAGCAGGCGTACATACCCAAGAAGGGCATCACGCGCCTGGCTATCGGTGTCTTCTGCGGGCGGCAGACCAGGCAAGAGATACTTCTCGAGCGAACGCGGGTGCTGAAAACGGCGACGGCCGCTAAAACTGTGGGCGGCGACCCCGAGACCGAGGTACGGCCGGTATGTCCAGTAGATACGGTTATGCAGGCAGGCGTATCCGGGACGGGCAAAGTTGGAGATTTCGTAGCGCTCGAACCCCTGCACGGACAACCAGTCGCAGGCAGCCGCCATCTGCTGCGCCTGCTGTTCGTCGCTGATTGCCGGGCGCTCGCCGCGCAGGATGCGCTGCCTGAGCAGGGTTCCCGGTTCAATCGTCAGCTGGTAGAGCGACAGGTGCGTCACACCCTCGCCAACGGCAAACTTGAGATCGCGCAGTGTACTCTCGACGCTCTGCCCCGGCACTCCCGTGATAAAATCTGCGCTGTAGTTATTGAACCCGGCTGCACGTATACGTGAAAGTACTTCGCGGTAAGCCTGCGGCCGGTAGAGCCTGCCGAGGTAGTGCAGCGTCGCTTCATCGAGACTCTGCATGCCCACGCTGACACGGTTAAGACCTGCCTCGCGCCACTCGGCAAGCAGCTCGCGCGTCAGGGATTCAGGGTTGGCTTCGGCAGTAATTTCAACGCTGGATAACGCTTGGGGAAATGAGCTGCGTATCGCCTTAATTACACCTGCAATCACAGACGCCGGCGCTTTCGAAGGAGTACCTCCGCCGAAGAAAATAGAAGCGAGCACAGGCTTGGCTGTGTCAGCAGAAAGCAGTCTCACCTGGGACGCAAGATCGTCCTGCAGCCGG
The DNA here is from genome assembly GCA_046346875.1 of Turneriella sp. Lineage (GTDB taxonomy): Bacteria > Spirochaetota > Leptospiria > Turneriellales > Turneriellaceae > Turneriella. Next base: position 592,638 of record JAXMHG010000003.1, read on the forward strand.
TCAAGGTAGCCAGACCAGAAACCCGCGTCGACATGGCGCGCCGCGATAGAATAAAAATCGCAGTACGCGCATTTAACGTCACAGTAAGGCAGGTGGATATAAACCCCGACGAGCCGGGGCGTATGGGTCGCTGTTGCGGCGGGGCTCAATACGTGAGCAGGCTCTGGATCTGGGAAAAGCCTGCAGTCCTGAGCTTCTCGCGGCCTGGCAAAAAGCTGAGCTCAATGGCAAATATGGCCTGGCGAACATCGGCGCCTGCATCGCGCAACAGGCAGGCCGCAGCGGTTGCTGTGCCCCCCGTGGCGAGCAGGTCATCGACCACCGCGACGCGGTCACCTTCGGCGACTGCATCTTCGTGGATCTCGATCGCATCGGTGCCATACTCGAGCTGGTAAGTAGCGCGCAGGGTTTTCCATGGCAACTTGCCCGGCTTGCGCAGCAAAATCATACCGACACCCAGGCGCGTGGCGAGAGCACTGGCAAAAATGAAGCCGCGCGATTCGATTCCGGCGACGTACTTCAGGTTTTCATCTTTGAGCTGCTGCGCCATTGCTTCAATAACTTCTTTGAAGAGCTGCGCATCCTGGATAACCGGCGTGATGTCTTTGAACATAATACCGGGCTTGGGGAAGTCCGGTACGTTACGTATCCGCGCGTCGATTTTTTTTCCGAGCTCTGTCATATAATTTCCTTAATCAATCAGAATTGCCGGTCCTGCAGTCGCAGCTCTCCGGCCATGAGATAATTTTTCACGTAGTCTGCCACACCCTCTTCGAGGCTCGTCTGCCTGAGGCTGATACCCGCAGCCTGCAGCTTCTGCATGCTCGCCTGCGTGAAGTACTGGTAGCTGCCAATCAGCTGGGCTGGCATCTCAATGTATTCGATGCGCTTTTCCTTACCCATCGCCGAAAAAACTGCTGCAGCGAGCTCGTTCCAGCTGCGTGCAGCGCCCGATCCCAGGTTGAAGATACCGTTGGCTGACCGGTTTTGCAGCAACTGGCCGATCACGTGGACACAATCTTTGATATAGACAAAATCCCTCTTCTGTTCACCGTCGCCGAAATCCGGCCGGTGCGACTTGAAGAGTTTAAGAAAGCCGTTATCGCCGATCTGGTAATAAGCCTTGTAGATCACGCTCGACATGTCTTTCTTGTGATACTCATTGGGACCATAGACGTTAAAAAACTTGAGACCAGCAATCTGCTTCGTCCAGCCTTTCGCGATCGCAACCTCGTCGAAAATCTGCTTCGAGTAGCCGTAACGGTTAATTGGTTTAAGCGTCAGACTGGTAGCGTCGTCGTCGTTAAAACCACTTTCGATGCCGCCATACGTTGCGGCACTCGAGGCGTAGATGAAGCGTATGTCTTTTTCGAGCGCGTATTCGGCAAGCATGCGCGTATAAGCGTAGTTGTTCGCCATTAGGTAATCGCCATCGGTTTCGGTCGTTGAAGAGCAGGCACCCATATGCACAATTGCCTGCGGCCGGCCAAAGTCCCCCGCTTCGAGGCGGGCAAGAAACTGGGATTTATGAACAAAATCCAGGTATTTGAGAGAGACAAGGTTCTTCCACTTCGCCGAGTCCGCGAGATTATCGACAACCAGAATGTCTTTTTCGCCGGCGGCGTTGAGGTATGCCACGACGGCACTGCCGATAAACCCCGCCCCGCCAGTCACGACGATCATGGTGCAGAAAACAGTCTCAGTTCAGCGTGCAAAGCACAAAGGTGTATTGTCATACGCGGTACTCCTTTTGCCCAAAGGCTTGTCGGCATGTCTGAATCTCAGTAAGGGGGTCATAATGACATTCAAGGTCCTTATCATCGAGGATAACCATAGCTTCATCGACACGCTGAAAGTGATGCTGCGCGACCTTCCGCTCGATTTCAGCCATGCGTACCGGTATAACGACGCGCTGGCGATACTGGAAAAAGACGGCGTCTTCTACAACCGGCATGAGAATACCTCTGAGCCTGCACTGGCGACAGATGCACCCGTTAAGAAGAAGGCAGCCGCTGGTTCTAACTCCCTCTACAACGAAAACGGTGTTTTTCTGGTAATCGTTGAGCAGAATACAGAAACAAACATGAAGGGTACAGATTTCGTAACGCACGCAATCCGCAAGTACCCGGGCTTGAGCGAATCGGATTTTATCCTGCTCACCCACCGTCTCGACGCAGTGCCCACACGCAACTACGGCTTCCCTGTAATTGAGAAACCGCTGCGCGCCCCACAGATCCGTCAGGCCGTTCTGCTAAAGATAAAGCAGGCACAGGAAATTACCGAAGCTCAGGCACGCGCTGCAAGTAAACCTGCTGAGCCTGAACCCGCTGCAGCTGAGCCGAAAGCGCCAAGAAAAGGCCTGCGCGACCTGCTGAAGATAAACCGTACAACAGAAGCACCGGCAGAAACCGAGGCAGAAGATCAGAAACCGGTAAAGAAGGCCCGCGCACCAAAACCTGCGGCGAAAAAAGCGGCCGCCAGCAAAAAAGCCAAACCCAAATAATCAGGCTTTGAAGGCAGCGACTGCCGCCAGGATATCCTGTACCGCCATCATTTTTCCCTGCCCGACGTCGCCGCAAACCGCTTCGCCGTTGGCAGAATCAAGAATCCGGTAACCATACTTCTGGCAGGTTGCGAGCGAAGCCTGCGTCGCGGGGTGCGCGTACATCGAAGGATTCATTGCGGGCGCCAGCCAGCGCGGGCCATCGTAGGCGAGCAGCGTGGCGGTAAGAATATCGTCTCCCCTGCCGTGCGCGGCGCGCGCAATGAGATCGGCGCTCGCAGGGGCCACGAGCATCAGCTGTGCACCTTTACGAATCTCGATATGCGCCATGCCCGATGCAGTAGCATCCGCAACGACCGCGTTGTCAGACAATGCCTCAAACAAAACAGGATTAATCCAGCTGGCCGCGGTGCGTGTCATCACGACGTGCACTTCGTGGCCCGCCTTCGTCAATTCACGCACCAGGTCGCATGCCCGGTAAATCGCAACAGAAGCGCTCACACCAAAGATGATTTTCATGATACCTGAACTCCTTGCTGGTTACCAAAACGAAAATTGCCATCAATCGCAAGCGGGGAAAAATGGCGCATCGCGCTGGTCGCAACGCCCGTCCGACCATTGTTGAGACTGAAGCCGCGCAGCCGCCGGTTCAGCTCGTCGGCGCTGCTTACCCCCGACATATACGACCATGCGATGCGGTACATTCCCTGCGTGCGCGCGAGAATACGCCGCTCGATGCGCTCGGGAGAAAACGGCAATTGCCGGTTATTCACGGGATCGCGGTAATCTCTGAACGACTCGACCACGAGGGCTTCTTTTCCCGCCTTCGCGAGGTATTGGCGGTATGTTGCCGCTGGATACAGCAGGCTGCTGTTGGCATGCAGCGCATCTTTGCGCCTTGCATTCAGCCATAACCCAAAGCGTGCGACAGAACGACTCTGGAACATCTTGTTCAGCAGCAGCTGTTTCTTATAAGAACGGTGTGCAATTTTGAACAGGGCGTGCTGCCTGATATCGAGGGGGAGTTCCCCTGTGCCGAATTCCTGCGCCGCAATTTGCGGCCAGGCACGCAGCAGCCCGAGGGCCAGCAGACCGAGCACCAGGTAACGTGGTTCATCGCGCAGGTAGATACGTGCCCGGGGACGGTACTTCGCGAGCGTTGTGCCAAAACGTTCAAGGTTCCAGAGGTCGTAGACAGTCTCTATCGCCCGGTGCCGCGCCTCTGAGCGCATTTTTTCGGCCGCATCTTCGGCATAATAATTTCCTGAGTAGTAATAAACAAAAGGATGCATCAGGGTATCGAGCGCAACGTGCGCAAGGTAACCCATGACGAAGAGTAAAAGCAGCGAATGCTCGTCACGCGACAAGGGGCGACCGCCGGTCAGCGGAGCTTGCAGGCCGGGCTCCCTGAGAACCTGCAGCATTTCGCGCACATGGCGCAGGGTGTCCTCACCGTGTGCACCATGGATCAGGTCTCCCCATATAGCGCCATGCGCGGGCCCTTTCTTTTCCCATGGGACTGCTATATCATAGTAGAAAATGTCAGGTGCTACCGAACCGAAGAGCAAGGCCTCTTTCTGCTTTTCAAAGAGGAAAAGAAGCTCACGACCGGCTGCGCGGCGCAGCGGAAAATCAGAGGCTGCAAGCGCATGAACGGCTTTCTCGGCAAAAAGGCAGTGGGTAATTTCCTTTGGCATCTTTTGTCAGCGTAGCGCCGCGGTACCCCGATCAAAGCCGGGCATCCGGAAATCTCTTATTGCTGCGCGATAAAATCTTTGAGCGCGCGCGCTTCATCTTCGGTGCGCCGCAGACGCGTGGAAATAATATCATCGAGCGAAATTAACCCGGCAGGTTTATCGTCTTTCATCACGGGTAGATGGTGAATGTGCTGTTCAGTCATCAGCTTCAGCGCCTCGTCAACAGTCGCCGTGTGCGACACAGTCTTCAGGCTCTTGGACATGACCTCCCATACTTCAACCTTGTCGAGCTGGGTATAGCGTTCGGCCACAAGGCGCATGACATCCTTTTCGGTGATAATGCCTACCAGGTCACCACCTGGCGTCAGGATTAACAATCCGGTTTCTTTGATGGAAAGCATTTGCCGCACGGCTGCGAGCACCGAATCAGACTGCCTGATCACCGGCATGGGCTCAGCTTTGGCTTTGACAATATCTGCGACTGCCATAGGGTACTTCAGCCCGCCTCTGCCCGGACGTAAAGGTCTTTTCTATTGTGGCTTCGCGGCCGCCAGCGAGTCAAGGTACTGGTGATAGCGGTCGCTTTCGCCCTTGCGTGACGAGAATCCCCTGATACTGACGCCAATCGCCAGGTCGTTCTGGGGCGTCATCGCAGTCCAGACGATCTCGGTAAAAACGGTAATTGGCTGCTGCAGCTTAAAAATCACATCAAAACTGAAGCCCTTCTGGTGGACCAGGAATTTCTTGAGTTCGGTATCGGTCACCACGAGGCGCATGCCCCCACGCGAAATATCCCCCACCGACTGGCGCTTGCTGATCAGCATCGTATTCGAATCACGCATCTGGTCAACCATCTCGAAGGCCAGCATCTTGAGCTCAAGCGCCGTATCCATTCCAAGTTTTTTCTCGTGGGAAATCAGCTGGATATAACCAAGCGGGATAGAGCCACCGTCGTGCCCCAGGTATATGATCGGGACGATCATCTCGGAAACAATCTTCCGCTTGCGATAATCTTCCATAACCGTCCCAATTTCGGTATTGAGATGCTCACGATAATCGACAAACCCTTCGGTATCTTCGGGGATATAGGACATGATATCCTGCGTGTCATGGATCATCAGGATCTTCATAGTCTTGCGCACGAGCTCGGTCTTCTCGTCGTCTTTCTCAAAGATCTTTACTTTGACCTCGTCGGCAAAATCCTGCAGGCGCTGCTGGAATTTCTCGAGGTGAATCTTCACTGAGGTAGGAACATTGAACAGGGAAGCATTGATCGTATTGCGCGCCGCGCGGATGCTGTTAATTACCACCTGGTCGGAGCTCATCTTATGCCGGGGTGATTTGCGGTCAGAAGTGGCAATCCTTACGCGGGAAACGGAAATCTTGTACTGTGTGTTGACCAGCTTATCAACGACCTCACCGATCACCTCGAGCTGTTTATTGAATGTGTGAAAAAGAGTCACCTCTCCCTCGATATCGCGGAGCGAATCGACGATCAGCAGGTTCGGTTCTTTGAAATCGAGCACCTTGACTTCGATTCTCTCATAGAAACCCTTCAGGTAAAATACTTTGCCAGCGGCATACTGCTTCAACATGCCGCCCATCTTGGCATGATCTTCAATCACCTGGTATTTGCGCTCGGCGCGCTCTCTGAATACTGACATGGTCAGGAGAGCGAAGACAGCATGTCCCGTACTCTGTCAAGGCGGGTATTATAGTCGACGAGCTTCTGCTTTTCGGCTTCTACCAGCTCGGTGGGTGCCCGCTCGGCAAATTGCGGACTGTCGAGCTTGGCCTGCGCAGCCTGCTTGCCCTTTTCAATCGTTGTGATCTCTTTCTCGAGCCGGGCTTTTTCTCGCTCGATATCGATCGAGCCAGCGAGGTCGAGATAAACTTCAACGCCCTTGCGCAGCACAGCATGGATCATCTTGGTGGCCGGCTTGTCAAATTTCACCTCGCCGAGCCTTGCGAGACTCATCAGAAAAGCGGAGTGAGCACGGACGAAATCCGCCCCGGCACTGTTTTCGACCGCCACATGGACGGTGATTTTTGCACCTGGCTCGACCGAGAGTTCGGCGCGTACCTGGCGGATCTTGCCGGCAATCTCGAGCAGCACGTCGGTGTGATTCTCCGCTTTCGTCGCCGCGGCATGCGCACCGGCCTTTGGCCACGGAGCAACAATCAGCAGGCCTGTCTCATTGCCGGGTAACACGCTGTTCAGTTCTTCGGTAATGAAAGGCATTACCGGGTGCAGCAGCTTGAGCGCCGCACGGAACACAGTATAGAGCGTGTAAAGCGCGCCCGGCTTCATTGCCTCGTCTTTGAGCGCAACCTTGCTCATCTCGATATACTGGTCGCAGAAGGTCTTCCAGAGAAAGTCGTAGATTGCCAGCGCATAGTCGGCAAAATAGAAGCCCTCAAGCGCTTCGTTGCACTTCTTGATCGCCGTATCGAGTTCGTGCAGCACGTATTCGTCGATCGCCGAGAGTTTCGGCGCAGTTTTGGGCAGCTCGTAGTTTTCAGGCGTGTTCATCATGATGAAACGCGCAGTGTTCCAGATCTTGTTGCAGAATGCCTGGTAACCCTTGAGCCGTGCTTCGTCGTAGATGATATCTTTGCCATCGGGCATGATGCTGATGAGAAAGAAGCGGAATGCATCGGTACCGTATTCATCCATCTTTTCGAGCGGGTTGACAACGTTGCCTTTTGACTTCGACATCTTCTGTCGGTTGGCGTCGCGCACCAGCGAGTGAATGATGACCTTTTCAAAGGGTGTCTTATCCATGAAATGCATACCCATCATCAGCATGCGCGACACCCAGAAGAAGATGATGTCAAAGCCGGTGACGAGAGTTGATGTGGGGTAGAAATTCTTCAGCACATCACTCTCGGGCACCTTGCCCTCGGGCCAAATCGCGTCGATCTTGCTGATCTCCTGCGGCATGAGCGTCGAGAAAGGCCAGAGCGCCGAAGAAAACCAGGTATCGAGCACGTCTTTATCGCGCTTGATGTTCTTTGATTTGCAGTGCGAGCACTCGGTGGCGTCGTCCATGCTGACCGTAACACCTTCGCAGTCATTGCAGTACCAGGCGGGTACCTGGTGTCCCCACCACAGCTGGCGGCTGATGCACCAGTCTTCGATCTTGTTCATCCAGTCGAAGAACAGGTTTTCCCAGCGCTTGGGGTAAAACTGCGTGGCGCCCGAGGTCACTGCACTCACTGCCTTGTCGGCGAGCGGGCGAATCTTTACGAACCACTGCAGCGAAAGCCGCGGTTCGACCACAGCACCCGAACGGTATGAGTGACCGACGCTGTGTTTATGCGCGTCGATCTTTTCGATCATCTCTGCCACTTCGAGATCTTCGACGATTTTCTTACGGCATGCCTCGCGGCTGAGACCCTTGTACGGCCCTGCAAGGTCGTTCATGTGCGCTGAATCGGTCATGACGTTAGTCATTGGCAGTTTATGGCGCGTGCCGGTCGCAAAGTCGTTGAAGTCGTGCGCTGGAGTGATTTTCACAACGCCGGTTCCGAACTCCTTATCCACTGAATCATCAAACACAATCGGGATGAGTTTGTTGATGAACGGGACTTTGGCCTTGGCGCCCTTCAAATGAGCATAACGTTCATCGTCAGGATGCACCGCGAGCGCTTCATCACCCAGAATGGTTTCAGGGCGCGTCGTGGCGACGATGAGGTATTTTCTACCCTCGTGCTCTGCGCCTTCGAGAGGATAGCGCACGTAATAAAGATGGCCTCCGATCTCTTTGTACTCCACCTCGATGTTTGACAGCGCGGTCTGGTCTTTCGGGCACCAGTTGATCATGCGCTCGCCCCGGTAGATGAGCCCTTCGTTGTATAATTGCACAAACACACGGCGCACGATGTGCGAGAGTCCCTCGTCCATCGTGAAGCGTTCCATATCCCAGTTCACGCTTTCGCCGAGCTGGCGCTGCTGGTGCGTGATCATGCCACCCGATTCAGCCTTCCACTGCCACACGCGCTCTTCGAATTTTTCGCGGCCCATGTCTTCGCGCCGCTTGCCTTCTTTCGCGAGCAGGCGTTCGACGACATTCTGCGTCGCGATGCCCGCGTGGTCGGTGCCAGGCACCCACAGCGCCGCTTTGCCGAGCATGCGCTGGTGGCGGGTCAGAATATCCTGCAGAGTGTGGTTCAAGGCATGACCCAGGTGCAAAGAGCCCGTAACGTTAGGGGGAGGTATAACAATACTGTAACAATCTTCCGGTTTGAGGTCTGCATCCTGCTTACCGGTATTCTTATGGTAGTCGAAATAGCCTTCTTTTTCCCAGACCGGGTACCATTTCTCCTGCAGTCCCTGTGGGTTATAAAGAGAGCCAAGTTCTTTCGTCGCCATGCGTTAGGACGCGATTCTGAGTCAGGGTGAAAAGTAGAACCCCCTCCCCCTGCGGGGACTCCCCCTTAACAGGGGGAGAGCATTACAGTAAATTAGCGTAGAAGAATCTTCGCTCCTCCCCTGCTAAGGGGAGGTGGCTCCGTCTTCGGTGACAGAGGGGTTAGGCCCAACCACTCTGTAGCAAACGCTACAATGTCGCTTTACCCCGCAACGCGTCGATGAATTTCGACCTATGTTCAAAGACAGAGTAGCCGTTATTACGGGTTCACAGCGCGGCATTGGCCGTGCAATTGCAGAGTCACTCGCAGAAAAGGGATGCAACATTGTCATCTCTGATATCAATGCCGAAGGCGCACAGAAAACCGCCGACGAAATCGCTGCCCAGTTTGGTGTCAAAGCGATCGGCGTCGGTTGCAACGTCACAAAAAAAGAAGAGCAAACAGCCCTCGCCAACGCCGCCGTTGAAAAACTCGGCCGCCTCGACATCTGGGTCAACAACGCCGGCGCGATCCGCGACGACCTGCTGATGCGCATGTCAGAAGCCGACTGGGACCTCGTGCAGACCGTTAACCTCAAGGGCGTGTTTTTCGGCATCCAGGCTGCGACGAAGGTGATGATGAAAGCCAAGTATGGCAAGATCGTGAATATCTCTTCTGTTGCGGGCCTCGTCGGCAGCGCTGGCCAGGCTAACTACGCTTCTGCCAAAGCCGGAGTGATCGCGATCACGAAGACTGCAGCGCGCGAATACGCTTCACGCAACATTACTGTCAATGCAGTCTGCCCCGGTTTTATCCTCACCGACATGACTAGCAACCTGCCCGACAAGTGGAAAGAAGAAGTCATCAAACAAACCCCACTGCCCAAGCGTGGCGAACCTGCTGACATTGCGAAAGCAGTACGTTTTCTCGCCTCGTCTGACGCGGATTTTATCACTGGCGTGATTCTCCGCGTGGATGGGGGTATGGTCATAGGTTTGTAACCGCAGGTTACAAGCCGTTGAGACTGACCGAAAGAATCGCGAAGCGTTCGCGTAATGTTGCCTGAAAGGCAACATAGCGTTTCTGGAATTCTGGCGGCGATTGCAGGGTGGTCTAATTGTGCGAAGAGTTAACCGGCCGCTTGCGGCCGGTTTTTGTATTCCTGCGCTACTATCCCCTTCTCTGAAAAATACTCCTGCCGATAACGCTCCACCAGTGCGGTAGTGTCATGCTGGTTCGGATGAAAATCTTTCATCAGGAACTGTGGCATCTGCACGAGCACATTCATCAAGAAACCACCCGGCTTAAAGAGCGCCCACAGGTCGCTTAGGTTGCGCGGCAGGTCAAAGAGTTTGCCCTCGCGCGCAATGAGATAAGTCCACGAGGCAAGAATTCCGGGTACCATACAGGTCAAAATAATTGGCACCGCGAGAATACGCTCGAGGTGTTCGTCTTTGCTGACCAGCTGCAACAGGTCGTACGCAACCTCTTTGTGTTCGAGTTCTTCGATGCCGTGCCAGGTCCAGAGTTTCAGCATCTCGGCGTGCGTACTGCCGCGAAACTCTTCGTGTGTTAGCCATTCTTCGGCAAGATGCGCCGTAAAATGTTCAGCGAGCGTGGTAATCGCCAGCTGCTGCGACGGCGAGAAGCGTTCGCACAGCCACAGGCTGAACTTGATCTGCGCTTCGGGAAATGCCATGTCGAAACCGCGCTTTTCAAACCACTCGTTGAGGTTCTCGTGCTCGCGGCCGTGCATCGCTTCCTGGCCAATGAAACCGGTGATCTTTGCCTTGAGCACCGGGTCTTTCACCTGGTCGCGAAAGTGCCGCACCGATTCGACGAAGTAGCGCTCACCCGGGGGAAAGATCGCCGAGAACACTGCTTTCAGTGTTGTGCCCACCACGCTGCCGTTGTAGGCAAAATAGCGCGGCACCTCATCGGGGTGTTTAAACTGCAGGTTGCGCGTGGGTATGCCCACGGCGGCGCCGTTCATTTTGACAGCCTCGGCGGCCATGAATTCGCGGGTATCTTTCATAGACGAAATATCGGCAAAAGCGAACAATTCGTCAACTTTTATTGTAGCGATCGCTACAGCGGGAGAAATGTGAGATCGGCAAAATCAAACCCCGGTGCGACCATGCACGCCGCGAGCACGTAATCGCCTTCTGTCACTACGGCATTGAACCAGGTGCCGGCGGGCATCAGTTGCTGCGGCAGCGCGTCTGCACTGTGGCCCAGCAAGTGGGATTGATATTTGTCACCACTATAGGACCGTACATCCAACACTCCCCCGCCCTGCCACAGCCAGATTTCATCCCACGACACTTTGTGGATACGCGACTCTACGCCGGCGGGCAGCAGGTAATAGATGAGTGTCGCGAGATTCCGCTCACCCAGGGGTGTTACAGTATTTGACGGGGAGCGATAGGTTTCGCGGTACCAACCGCCCTCCGGGTGCTCCACAAGACTGAGCTCTGTGACGAGTCTTTGAACTTCAGCAGAGAATGCCATATTCAGACGGCGAAGACAAACTCATTCTGCGGTTTGCGCGCATTCGGAGTTTCCTGCGCTTTATGGCGTTCATTCAGATGCGATGCGTCGCCCTGCTTACCGACGGCGATTGCCGTGACGATATCAACCGCTGCTGTATCGATTTTGAGTTTTTCTGCAATGACTGCATGCTGTATACCTGCCATGCAGTGCGCGTGGTAACCCATCTTGCGCGCCTGCAGTGCCAGCGACATCCACGCGGCGCCGGCATCATACCACGAATGCGCATTGGGCTTTCCGCTCGCGGCAAAGGTCTTGCGCGCGCAGACGATGATGATGTGGCTCGCATTTTTCGCCCAGTACTGGTTTGCCTCGTTGAGAAAACTGAGAAAGAGCGCGCGCGAGGCATCGTCTTTCGCATGGTAAAATTGCCACGACTGCTCATTGGCGCATGAGGGCGCCCAGCGCGCGGCTTCGAACAGTGTTTTGAGCTCAGTATCGCTCAGCTGAACACTCGGATCAAAACCGCGTGGAGACCAGCGGTCGGTGAATTCTTTGTCTACGGGAAAATCGGGGGTACGCATGTATTGAATACAAAGTACTCAATACATGCTCTATCGGAAAAATTCTTTGAGGCCACCGGCCCACGCCGAATACAATTCATTCAGCTGCAACTCTGTATTGCCGAGCGTCAGTTTGCCCCCGTCGGGTTTTATCGCACCGAGCTTCACCACCGGGAATTCGGCGGATTTTTCTTTTTCGAGCGCAGCTGCGTTTACGTCGCTGACGGCAACGAGGTAGCAATGCGCAGTTTCACCCAAAAGCAGCGTGTCGGCGAGGCCTTTGCCCAGCACCGCTGTGTCGAGTGAAAGTGAAGGCATCTTGCCGCCCGATTCAAACTCAGCAAACGCCATACGGCAGGCCGCGCGCACCAGGCCGCCGGCAGAAAGATCGATAGCTGCAGAAAGCACACCAGCCTTGGAGAGCGACGCCATTTTCCGTGCGCCGGCAAGTTCAGCCTTGAGATCGAGAGTGGGCAGCGGTCCGCCTAAGGGTTTGCCTTCTGCATAGTGGTACTGGCTCGCCTGCTGAAACGGGGCAAATTTGCCGCAGAGATACAGGTTCAGGTTCGAAGATAAATCCGCAGGCGCCGCTGGCACTGCATCGCTGGCCTTTTCGAGCAAACCCACCACACCGAGCGTGGGGGTCGGCAGCACCGGGCCATCTTCAGACTCGTTGTAAAACGACACGTTGCCGCTCACAATCGGCACCTGGAATTCGCGGCACGCATCGGACATGCCAGTCACCGCCTGCGCGAAGAACCAGTAGTTCTCGGGAATGTACGGGTTCGCAAAGTTGAGGCAGTTGGTAAGCCCAATCGGCTCGGCGCCCGTCGCTGCGACGTTGCGCACGGCTTCTGCCACGGTGTGCTGCGCGCCCTTGTAAGGATCAATCGCGATGTAATAGCCATTGCCGTCGATCGTGACCGCAAGCGCCGAATCAGAGTCAGGCACGCGCACGACGCAGCCGTTTTGTCCGGGGCCGATGACGCGCTTGAGGCCGATGTCGGTGTCGTACTGCCGGTAGATCGGCTGGCGTGAGCAGAGATTCGGGTGTGACAGTAATTTTGCGAAGAGTTTTGTGACGCCGGCTGCATCGGACTTGTCGAGTAACTTCTGCAACTGGTCGAGATCCGCTGCGCCCTGCTGCATCGCCACAGGTTTTTGCTCCCGTTCATAGCGCGGAGCTTTTTTGGTGAGAATTTCTGCGGTGAGATCGGCGTAACATTTGCCGTCCATGAAGATCTGCAGGTTTTTGCCTTCAGTCGTTTCACCGATGACAGCCGCGTCGAGCTCCCATTTATCGAAGACAGCCTTCACCTTTTCCCAGCTTGCAGGCTCGATCACCATCAGCATGCGCTCCTGGCTTTCAGAGAGCATGAATTCAAATGGCACCATGCCAGTTTCGCGCGCGGGTACTTTTTCGAGGTCGAGGCGCACGCCGACATTGCCCGACGCCGCCATCTCTGACGATGAACTGACTAAGCCAGCGGCTCCCATGTCCTGGATTGCGAGCACGAGTTTTTTCTGGATGCACTCAATCGTCGCTTCCATGACCAGTTTTTCGAGAAACGGATCGCCCACCTGCACCGCGCTGCGCTCTTCTTCAGACTCTTTGCTGAGGTTCTTCGAAGCAAAGCTTGCGCCGTGGATGCCGTCGCGACCAGTCTTGGCGCCGACGTAGACCACCCACTTGCCGGGCCCGGGAATTTTTGCAGTCGCCATCTTGTCGATGTCGGCGACGCCCACGGTCATCGCGTTGACCAGTGGGTTACGCGTGTAGCTTTCGTGAAAGAAAATCTCTCCGCCCGTGTTGGCGATACCGAGGCTGTTGCCATAATCGCCGATGCCTTTGACCACGCGGCGCAATAAATACTTCGTTCGCGCATAATCGGCATCCGTGCCGGCGCGAACCCCGGCGCCTCCGTGCGCTTGGGTTCGCGCATCTTTTGAAGGATGTCCGAAGCGCAGAGAATTCAGGGTCGCGATAGGACGCGCGCCCATCGTGAATACGTCCCGCATGATGCCGCCGACGCCCGTCGCTGCGCCCTGGTAGGGTTCGACCGCCGACGGGTGATTATGAGACTCAACTTTAAAGACGACCGCCTGCTTGTCGTTGATCCTGAGCGAACCGGCATTCTCTTCCCCTGGCTTGGCCAAGAGACGGTCTGACTCCGAGTACAGCTTCTTTAATAAAAGGATCGAGTTCTTATATGAACAATGCTCCGACCACATACCCGAAAACATCGCGAGCTCGGTGAAAGACGGCTTACGGCCCAGGTGGCCGACGATCAGGTCGAACTCCCCGTCTTTTAGGCCTAGTTTTTTTGCCTCTTCGGCTGTACCTTCGCGATCGACGATCTGCATGTGTCTGAACGAAGGGTTCAGACAGCGCGGCAATTAAATGAAGGCACCTCGAAAACACCCGTCAGCCAGGAAAAAAACGACCCTTTTTGCGGCACCAAACGTCTAACCGTAGTTGAGAAATTGCCCGCCTTTAGGCTTGACCCGTGATTGCATCCGTGCAATCGTGCAGAAAGCTCAAACGGGCGACCCGGCGCAAGCAAGGGTAATTAAACAACAGGAGAAAACATGAAGAAAGTAGCATATTCAGCACTTTTCGCGGTCGCTTTCCTCGCAACATACTGCGGTGGCGGCACAAAAGGGCTCCAGGACATCAGCCAGGGTGAAGGTTCAGTAGACTCACTCGAAGAAGGCTTCATCGGCGAAGACAAGCTGATCGTCAAAGGCGACGGCGTATCACCAGAAGGCATGAAAACTGCGCTGCAGAAAGAAGCAGCAGCAAAAGAAGCTGCGCGTATCGACGGCCAGCGTAAAGTTATCGAAATCTGCCGCGGTGCAAACATCCAGGCAGCTGCAACTGTTGACAACTTCGCCCTCGCTGGTTCAGCCGTAGGTAAAGACCTCGCTGGCCGCATGAAAGGCGCAAAAGTCAAGAAAGCCAACTGCAAACCAGACGGTGACCGTGTGGGCTGCAAAGTTCTGATGGAAATTCAGAAAAAAGGCATCAAGAAAGATTGCGAACTCGCAATGGCCGAACTGTCTAAATAAGTTTAGGCACATAACGAATAAAAAAGGCGGCGCAAGCCGCCTTTTTTATTCTTCTTCTTTCTGCATTTCGCGCGGAGCGCTGATGCCCAAAAGTCCAAGCCCTGATTCAATCACCTGGGCTGCCAGGTTACACAACATCAACAGATCACTGGCTTCTTCAGGTGCCGTACCGCGCAGGTCTTTGATGCGGTTACCTTTTCCATGGTAGAATGATGTGAACAGCGTCGCAGTCTGGTAGAGATACTCCGGCAGGCGCTGTATCTCATAATTGCGGGCGATATCCTGCAGGAGTTCAGGAAAACGGATCAGCCAGTAGAGCAACGCTTCGCGTTCTGCGTGCCCTGCACAGCGGGCCGCCAATGCCTGCAGGTCGGTCTTTTCCGGCGGCTGGCCGCACTCGCGAAAAATCGAGTGGATGCGCGCGTGCGCATACTGCACGTAGTAGACCGGGTTCTTCTTCGACTGGTCGAGCGCCAGCGTCAGGTCAAAATCGAGATGGGTACTCAGGCCCCGCTGGACAAAGAACCAGCGGCACACGTCGACGGGTATCTTCTCGATCAGGTCGCGCATCGTCTGGAACTTGCCCAGCCGCTTGGACATGACTACAGGTTCGCCATTTTCCAGTAGGTTCACCTGCTGTGCAATGATCACACGAAAGACTTCATCGGCTGAATCACCAAAGCCGAGCGCTTTCAATGCACCCGACAACCGCGCGATGTAACCATGGTGGTCAGGTCCCCAGATATCAATGATGGTTTTGTAACCGCGTGCTACTTTGTCGGCATGGTAGGCGATATCGGCGAGCAGGTACGTTGGCCGCCCATCAGAACGCACAACAACCCGGTCTTTATCGTCACCGTATTCCGTACTCGTGAAAACCTTAGCTCCTTCGCTCAGCTGAATCTTGCCGCGTTTTTCCAGGTTTTCGCAGGCCATGAGCACTGCCCCCCGGGCATGCAGCGAAGCTTCAGAAAAGAAGTTATCGAACGAAGTGCGGAAAGCTGCCAGGTCCTGTTGCTGGTCAGCCAAAATCGCCTTCACTCCGCGCGGGGCAAAGAAGACGGCGGCCTTAGCGAGCCATGCAGACTCGTCGAGCGCTGTGACCTTTTCAGCCGAGAGCGCGAGGTCGGCAGGAATTTCATTTGCAGCGACCAGCTTCTCCATATAGGCGATAATATATTCGCCCTGGTAGCAGTCTTCGGGCAGCGTGACGGATTTATATTTTTGCAGGTAACGGTACGCAAAGGAGAGACCAAGTTTTTCCACCTGGTTGCCGTAGTCGTTCACGTAATATTCGCGGTGTACCTCGTGCCCCACGGCACGCAGCACGCGCGTGATGCTGTCACCCACCGAAGCAGCGCGCGCCGAAACGATGTTCATCGGCCCCGTCGGGTTAGCAGAGACGTACTCAAAGATAATTTTTTCTTTCCGGAGCTCGGTTTCATTCGCCGAGAGCCAGTCACCGAGGGCGGCAAAAGCGCCGACCTGTGCCATGGCTTCGTTGTTCAGGGTAAAATTGATGAAGCCTGCGCCCGCTAGCTCCACTTTGACGAAAAACTCTTTGTCCATGACCGCGATGATCTTTTCAGCGATCGCGCGCGGCGGCAGCCGAAACGCCTTCGCGAGCTCCATCGCGGCAGGCGTTGCATAGTGGCCAAATTTCAGTTCGGGAGTGTAGTCGATACGCGGTGCAAAGTTCTCAGGGAGCTGCAGCTGGTTTTCGGCGGCAACTTTTTCGGCAGCCGCGGCAACCTTGAGGCGAATGAGGTTTCTTAATGTCATGGAATTATCTCCGGTTTAGGTGCTGGCTCAATGCGACAGGACTTTGCCTGGCGTCAGAGCGTGCACTCAAAAGACTCGGGAATCATGGTCGCTGCCGGAAACTTAGACTTAGCGTCAGCTTCCATCGAAAGCAGGGTGTTATCGGTGTGCAGCGGGTCGTGGTGAATCATGTGCAGGTTTTTGATGTTGCCCCGCTTGCAGATCTCAATGGCGCTTTCGTAAGTAGAATGACCCCAGCCGATCTTGCCGGCCTCGTACTCTGCCGTGGTGTACTGGCAGTCGTACGCGAGCGCGTCGGCACCCTGCGCAAAAGCGGAAAGCCGCTTGATCATGTCGTCGTTGTGCTCCACATCGGTGGAAAAAACAAAACTCTTGCCATCGGCGTCGAAACGGAATGCCAGCGTCGAATTCGGGTGGTGCAGCGCGAAGCACGAGACCTCCACTTCCCCGATGCGGAAACGCGATTCAGAATTTATCGCATGGAAGTTCTTGATCGATGACATGTACTTGGTACCCACGGGAAAATACATGAAATGCTGCTGCATTCTGAGCACACGTTCGATATCCCACGTCTCTTCGTTGCCGTCGAGACCCGGGACTGTCTTGGTTTCACCGTAGACACTCAGCTCGACATTGGGCAAAAACGCAGGTATAAAGAAGGGAAAACCCTGGATGTGGTCCCAGTGCGTGTGGGTAAAAAGCAGGTGCAGTTTGCCGCCCGTCTTGGGCAGTTCGCTCGCCATCAGGTCGAGGCCAAGGATCCTGATGCCGGTGCCGGCATCGATGACGATCCGCGTGTCCTTATGCTGCACGTAACAGCAGGTTGTGTTACCCCCAAAACGGGCAAACTCCGGCCCGCTGACGGGTAAAGAACCCCTGACGCCATAATATTTTATTTGCAGTGACACGCTTATTCTAATATCGTTCTGCGCAGGGTATAAACTGAATGCCCGGTCACAGCAGATAAGTGAGACCGGGCCGAAACCAAAAATGCCCGCGTGGCAGAACTCCGGGCAAATGAAACCATGACTGCCGATATTTCGCAACTGACATGCCGCTATGCGTTTCCCTCCACAGAGGGGCTGGGTGAAGACATGTACCTTGGGGCCGGGGCAGATCTTGAGCCCGATACCCTGCTCTACGCCTATAGCCATGGGTTCTTTCCCTGGTACGAAAAAGAACCCATTCTCTGGTGCTCACCCCCTGAACGCACGATCCTGCAGGCGGGGGAGCTTCACCTCGGACGGACCTTGCGCCGCATATTGCGTAAGAATCCCTACTCCCTGACGCGCAATGCGGCGTTTAGCGAGGTAATCCGCCACTGCGCAGAAAGCCGCAGCGAAACCTGGATAACTCCCGAAATGGAACGCGCGTACAACAGTCTGCATGCACTGGGTTTTGCCGAATCGTGGGAGGCCTGGTCGGACAATGAGCTCGTCGGGGGAATCTACGCAGTCGTACTGAACCGCGCCGCCTTTCTCGAATCAACCTTTCACTACGCTGACAATGCCGGCAAGGTAGCCCTCGTTAGCCTCTATGAAACACTGTGTTCTGAGGGAATTACCCTGTTCGACTTCCAGGTACCATCTGAAATCGCAGAGACCTTTGGAGCCAGGACGGTTGGCCGAAGCGTGTTCGAGAATTTGCTGCGCGAAGCGATTGCCTGATGCCATTCCACTATTTCCATTCAGAAAGGCTTGGTCCGCTTTTTCCCGTCCTGCACGACGAAATACGCCGCGAGCGGCGCACCCTGCCACCTCAAAAAACGCAGGCGATTATCGTGGGCAATCTCGAAACCGAAGCCTGGATCACGCGGCGCTTTCTCGCGGCCGATGGCATCCTGATGGGTGTGAGTTTCCCGTTTCTCGAATCGGCAATCGGGAGTTTCAGTGAACGGCTTGAACTGCAACTTTCCCCGACCAGCAGCGAATCCTGGTTTTTGCCACCTGCCGGCGAGCGGCCTCGGGCGCTGGGTACCGCCGAATTCGAAATACTCCTGCTGGGCATTCTGAACGACAAGGCCAACGGCGAACTGCTGCACAAGCTGGGGTATGCCACCGACCAGCTGACGCCATCGCAGTTAACAACTCTTGCCACAGTACTCGCCGATGAACTGCGCGAGACCATACTGCACCGTCCGACTCTGCTCAACGAAGTCGGCAAAGGTAAACAACAGGGTAAAAGTGCAGGAGAAAAACTCTGGCGGGCTCTCTACCACTCCCTGCGGGCAACGGAGCGCCCGTTTCCCGCCTTTGAGCCAGGTCTCGCTGACCAAATCGCAGCGCACCAATTGCCCGCGGGCTCAGTCACCGAGACACTGTATCTGTTTGGCATGCCGATGCTTTCTGAATACCACCTGCGTGCCCTCGCGGCCATCGCGCGCCACGCTTCGGTACATCTTTACATGACCGACCTCGCCGCACATGCAACGAGCGATAACGGCCTGCTGGCAACCGCGGGCAAGAAAGCAAAAGCTTTCGTCGCCCTTCTGCGCGATGTCTGCAAATCCTATGCTGCGGATTTTACCGTCACAGCAGTTTCGGCAGATGCAGAACCTGGCAAGTCCTTCACCGTCTACGCCCTACCCGGTATCTGGCGCGGGGCGGAGCTAATCGGCGACGAATTCCATAACTTGTTGATGCGCAACCCGGACGTCTACCAGGATGACATTGCTGTATCGCTGACTAATCCGAGTCTGCAGTATGCCGCATTTGAGCGGGCTTTGGCGATGCGGCAGCTCGTTGCTTTCTCACGGGAGCGATTCTATGAAGTGCCTCATCCGCTGTCCGAACTCTGGCAGATTATCGCAGATATAGCGCAGGGTGGTCTCAGCCGGCCGTTGATTGTGCGTTATGCGCTTCACCCGCTTGTGGCAGAGAAACATGCCATCGAACCCGACAGCATCCAGCAGTGGCTCACAGCACTCGAAAAGGCCCACGGCTACCGTGACGACTATCCCGAAGCACAGGCCGTGTTCGGCCTTGAAGCTGCGCTACGCAGAATCGAACGCGGGATTATTATGCGTAACACGCAGGATACCGACTTGCCCGCCACGCGCTCGCTGCGCCCGTTCGACAGCCGGGACTTTGCCGAAGCATTCCATACATTCCTGCAACCACTCGTAACGGCGCGAACCCGGCTGGCAAACCGCACCGGCGAAAAGCTTGCAGACGAAATGCTCGCGCTGCAACACGAGATTTCCGGCGCTGGCGAAAGTTCACAGACCCTCGCGGCATGGTTCGACCAGGTCAGGATGCTGCAGGGGTTTGCGGCCCTAACCCTGCCGCACATCGTGAAGCTGCTAAAGCGCCACCTGCCGGGCAAAAGTCTGGCCCAGCAAACCGGTCGCGAAGGCATTACTTTTTCGTCACTCGCCGCTTCGTGCTACACGCGCGATACACAACTACTGTTCGATCTGAGTGAAGATGCCGATCGCCAGGACAAGCAGGTTGAGTACCTGTTCCCGGAAATTCAGGCTGCCCCGACGCGTTTCACCGGTTTTGAACAGCTGGCAAACCAGCTGGCGACAGTACTCAGCAGCGACAGCCGGTATATCATCCTCGCGTACAGCGCACAGGACCCGGCGAGCGGCACAGAAAAATATCCATCGCAGGCACTGGCAGAAGTGCAAGGTGCTGCCAAAATACTGGGCCGCACAGAGGCCACCAGGCGGAATTTTTCGCCGAGCCTGTTGTCTGTCGATGCCACTCATCCACCCATCGCTGCCGATGCCGATCGCAGGACGGCGTGGTTGCTGCAGAGGCCCTCCACTCATCTACAGCCACTTTCGGCATTCACGCTGCCAAACCTCACTAACGATATGTCGATGGCCGCGACCGACCTGCGCGACCTGCTAGCCTACCTGAAGAACCCTGCCCGTCACATATTGCGTCGCCACCTACCACCAGATTTAGCTATCGCGGAATTTAACCGCGATGAACCGAAACTCGCGGTGGGCAACGATGCCCGCCTGCGCTTCTGCGAAGAATACCTGGAGCTAGTCCTGCTCGATGCGGGTGACAGGACGCCGCCTGCCGCCAGCAATTTTATCCGCTTCAAACAGGCACGCGGCGATTACGCACCTGAGGGTTTCGACCAGGCAGGCAGGCTGCTCGCCGAAGGTGATAACGATCGCCGGCTTTCCGGGTTGGCTCACAAGCTGCGTGACGACTACAGGCTTGTGGAATACATTTTCCATAGTGGGGTCACCAAACCCTTTGCCGTGGAAGAGACTGCAAGGCTGACACGGCGGTATCACCCTGCGATACGCCTGCTCGAAACCAGCATAACAGGCAGCAGCGGCATCCTGCTGCAAGATCCTGAAGGTCGGTTGTTTTGGCTACAGTCTGCAATCTACGGTGAGCGCAATACCAGCCTGATTGAGCTCCACCTGTTGTTGTGCATCTTTGCACTGGCTGAAATCCAATTGAGCAACCCGGCAATTACGCTGGCGGATTTTGCCACGAACACGCGTAGTAAAGATCCCATTGGCGCCATCGACTTTACGCCGCGTACGGGTCTTCCGCTTCCCGATGCCAGCTCGGCAAGAGCGTACCTGGAACGCCTGCTCACAGATATCACGGCGCAGCATATTGTGTGGTACGACCACTCGCTGGTCAAAGACCCCAAGCTTGCCGAATGGTCCGATATGCCGGACGATGAAATCCTGCAGAGACTGGCAAAGCAGCCGGAAAAAAATACGAACGAAGACCTGCAGCGGCTGCAGAGCTATTTCGCGCTCGAAGCCGACAGTGGGAGCGTCAGCTTTTTTGAAACTTTTATTCGCCCGGTAGCACAGCTCGACCGCAGGGAAAATCCTGCGAAGACGCCGGCCGGTGCTGCAGGCCCCGCGAAAGGAAAAACCGGGAAGAAGAAGGCGGGCAAAACGTGAAGCATACGGGCAGCATCACGGCCACGGAAATTGTCGAATCGGGCAGGCACGCCTTCGTGGAAGCATCTGCTGGTTCAGGCAAGACCACGCTGCTCACCTCGCTCTTTCGTGAGATTATAGCAAGCGGGCGTGCAGAAATCGGGCAAATACTCTGCGTAACATTCACGGAAAAAGCTGCTTCTGAACTCAAAGCAAAGGTATACCGCGAACTCGCCAGCCAGCCAGATAACGAACTCTGCCGCCGCGCGGTGGCGCGGTTCGCCGAGAACCAGATCGGTACAATCCACAGCTTTTGCCTGCGCAGCCTGGCGCTGGCGCCGCTCGCACGCCTCGCCGAAAACACCGCCGAAGGCGACGGTGACACTGAAATTTTTGAAGAGGCCCGCGAATGGGTCTACCGCACCTGCTGGGCAGAACTGGATAAACCCCTGCTCGCCAGGCTATTGGCAGAAGCCAAATTTGGCTCGGGTGGCCAGCAACGCCAGTTTGACGCAGACCTGAAACAAAAAGCGCTGTGGTGTTTTGCTGCTGGTACAACACCCATCGTGCCATTTATTGAAGAGAAACACGCCGTCGTCGACTCAGCATCTTTCAAAGCGTGGACCCTGCTTTTGACAGTCCGCAAGATGCATGAATTGGCGGCCCTGCGCAACCAGATGACTTTCTCGCGCATGATCACAGGGCTGGCCGAAGCATTAGTCGATGAAGGTTTTTCCCAAAAAATTCGCGATCTATTCCAGTACGCACTGATTGACGAGTTCCAGGATACCGATGCCGTCCAGTGGAATATTTTCCGCACGCTGTTTCTTTCGGTCGATAATCATGCGCGGCTTGTTGTCGTTGGTGATCCCAAGCAGGCAATTTACAAGTTTCGCGGCGCCGATGTCTTTGTCTACCTGGCCGCACGCCGTGAACTGGAACAGCTGGGCGCTGTCATGGGGCAGCTTGCCACCAACTACCGCAGCAACGAAGAATTACTCGCGTTCCAGAACTGGTTGTTCAGCGCAGCGGGGCCCCGGTCGGTTTGGAGCTCTGCCGACATCGTTTACCACGAACCGGTATGCGGCCGCGCCGGAGAAGCAAGTACCCAGCAGGCTGTGACCACCGATGCAGCGGTGGAGATCTGTACCGCGGCCGAATACAGGATAGAAGCGCTGAAAGACTTTGCCGCTGCAACTGTTCAACGGATTGCAGAGCTACGCCTGGCGAATCCGGCATGGACGTGCGCCATCATTGCGTACCGACACCGTTCGCTAAGGGTTTTTGCCGAAGCGCTGCGCAATGCTGGTATCGAGTTTTCTTATTACAAGCAACAGCCGGATTTTGGGCGTACTGAAGTTGTGCACCTGCGGAGCTTGTTGTATTCCCTGACCCTGGATGCAGACCAGGGTCTCGCCGTCGCAGAATCGACGCTTTTCCTCAGGGGCAGAAACGATGCACCTGCCTGGTACTACCGGCTGCACCAGCTCGGCAGGGATGGTCGCATCGTCAGCCTGCTCACCTGGATCGCACAGGATGCACACCTGCTGCACCGTGTGCTCGAATGCGGGGGAGATACCACCCACTACTATGCATGGCGTACGCTGGTGCAGACCTTACTTTCGGCCTGTGGCCGCGCGGTGCACGATCTTGATTCGCTGCTGCATTACCTGGAGAATCTCGCAGCCGGGGATGAAGACAACCCGGCCGCAGCCGATATCCTGCGCGACCAATCGGCTGTTACCCTGCTGACCGTGCAGAGTTCAAAAGGACTCGACTGGAATATTGTGGTCGTGGCTGACGGCCACAACGATAACCGCTGGGCGAATTTCGCTTTTTTCCATAACCGCGAAGGCGAAGCAATAGTACCCGCCGACACGGAAGATTTTGTGGCCCGGGGGGATTTCCTGCTCGAACCGGAGGCCGAGGCGCGCATCACGCAGCTCAACCTGCTTTACGTGGCACTGACCCGTGCGAAAGACCGGCTGCTGTTTCTTTCTGCACCCAGCTCGCGTAGCCAAAAACCGGGACCCATGGCTTTTTTTCTCGGCGCTGTCGATGCCAGCAATGTGCCAGCTGGCACCCATGTCCGCGAACTGCGGCCTGCTGAACCTGTGCACGAAGTCAGGACGACTCTGCCCGTAGCTGAACCAGCGCGTGTTGAGCATGGTAATATACCGCTGCGCTATGGCGAACGCACTTCATTCACCGCTCTCTCAGAAGCCCATTTTACCGAAACGGAATTTCTCGACGATATCCTGCCACGCGGCGCAGAAACAGGACAACTTCTGCACAACTTCCTCGAAACCACCGACCTTGCCGCTCTGGGGGCAAGTACTCCCGATTATTCGGCCGCAACGCTGGCGCACATCCTCGCTGCGGTGCGTGAACAGATTACGGATACAGAACCACTGATCGAACCCATTGCAAACCGAATCTACAGCATTGTGCATGCCACCGCAACATCGAGGCTTCCGCTACCCAACGGAAATTCGGTTCGCCTGTGCGATATTCCTGCCGATAATCTCTGGCGCGAGATGCCTTTCTGGAGCTCGCCGCAGATTCACCGTGTACTCCGGCAGAAAAATGATGCCGTGCGGCGCATCATGCACGGCTATATGGATCTCGTCTTCACACCCGATGGCAAGGGCTACTTCATACTCGATTACAAGAGTAATTCTCTTTCAGGAGTTGACCCGGCACTCATCGGCAGGTATGTCGATGAGCACTATGGGCTTCAGGCGCAGATCTATGCCGAAGCACTCGATGCATACCTGCAGGTCCACTACCCCGGCACGGGACGCCGCGTCCTTGGCTGTTATTTTGTTTTCCTGCGTTACCTCGCGCCCGATTCCACAACGGGCGTACATTTCATCGATGTGAATACATTGAAGGGCTGAAGATCGAATCATGGCTGCAGTAAAAAGTGAACTCCACCCCCTCGTCGAACTGGCTGGCGACGAAGAAATCTGGGCGCAGATCGATCTCGATAAAAATTCCCGCAGGCAGGTGCTCAGTCTCATTGCCGAAGGAATTCCTGCACTGCCCTTCAGCAAGCTCTCGCTGCAAAATTCGCAAACCGGCAATTCTGTATTCCGCAGGAAAAATATCGCGGGTGAAGCCTGGCTCGTACCACAGCGTTTCGAGCGCATGGTGGATTTCTTTTTGAGACGGTCAGAGGCCGTACAGCCACAGGCTGACAGCGCCGCGATAACCCCACTGCTGGCTTCGGGGGCCAACTGCCTGCTCACGGGCGGACCTGGCACAGGGAAGAGTTTCCAGATCGCAGCGCTCGTCAATCACCTGGCGCAGCAGTCCACGGGGCGGCCGTTGCGCGTTACCATTGCCGCCCCGACGGGCAAGGCAGCAGCGCGTTTCTCGCACCTGAAACCCACGGGAGGAGTCCTGCTCGAATGGTCGACAATCCACCGCCTGCTCGGCCTCAGTGGCGACTTCTCTGAGCCGCGTTTCCATTCCCGGCATCCTCTGGGCATTGACTTGCTGATCGTCGATGAAATTTCGATGCTCGATCTAGGCCTTTTCGCTGCGCTTATCGACGCACTACCCGACCATGCCCGGGTCGTGCTAGCAGGCGACCTGGGACAGCTACCCGCTGTCGACGGCATGCCGATCGACCACTGCCTGGCATTCCTCGAGAACTGTAAACTCGTCACACGAGTACACCTGACAAAGGTTTTTCGCTTCACTGAGGCGCGGTCACTTACCTACCAGCGCATCGCCCAATCGGGTTTATCGGCGATTGACGAGGCCTGCGAGGGAGTTTCGCTGCACCGCCTGAAAAATGCCGCGGAGTGCCGGGCAATGCTCGAGCGCAATGCCGCAGAACGTTTTCATTCGCAGACTGCCAGCGATTTCCGAACGCGCCTGGTCGCGGATGCAGAGAGAGGGAATCCGGATACGGCCCTGGCCCGCGAGATCTTCGCCTGGCTGAAAGAGCAGACTGTGCTGACCACGCGACGTGAAGGACTCATGGGCAGCAACCTGCTCAACACGGCCATCGCAGCCCGCGTTGCCCAGAGTTCCCGTGACCGGGCATTAGTACCAATCATTGCCACTAACAACAACTACCGGTTGGGTATCTTCAACGGCGATACTGGATTCATCACAAGTGTGCAGGGCCGCGAATACGCAGTAATGGAAGCGAGCGAAGGAGAAGTGATCTGTGTGCCCCTGTCAGAGCTGAGTAGCTGGCAAGGCGCATATGCAATCACCGTGCACAAGAGCCAGGGTTCTGAATATGGTGAAGTTTGGCTGGTTTACGAAGAGAATGAAAAAGCGGTATTTGAAGATTTTCGCCTGTTGTACACCGCAGTTACGCGCGCGAAAAACCACGCGCATATTCTGCAGGTGACTGCTACGGGCAAGCGCCCGTAGCAGTTTCCGGTTAGCGGGTTTTTACGCCGTCGAGGGTTACTTCGACGCCGTCTTTGCCCTTCTTGGTAGTGACATTGATGCGTGCCGCATCAACGCCTTTGTCAACCATCGCGAATTTTACGCTGTCAGCGTATTTCGCCGCGTGGTCTTCGGTCTTACCTTTTGCCACGATGGTGACTTTGACGTCTTTCTGTCCGGCAACGACGCCAGAAATGTCAGCCATGTTCTTCTTAGCATCGTCGGTCAGCGCAGGAACTTCGTCTACTTTCGGCGTACGCTTCAGACCATAAAGGGCCTTCAGGTCATAAGTACCGGCAAACACGCCGCTTGAACCTTTCTGTTTCAGACCTGCGGATTTGAGCAGCGGGGCCACCATTTCCATCGCGCGGCCTTCTGCAAGTGCTGCGAGCTTGTCGTGTTCAGCTTTCGCGAGCAGGCCCTTGGCGATGCTGATCTTTGAATAGTTGGTCGAAAGAATCGCATAGAAGCTGGCCTTGTCGTACTCGCTGTCGCTGAGAAAATTGCTCGCCTTGTTGCGGTAAGTACGCGCTGAGTATGCCTCTTTCTGCGGCAGGAAGGTTGCGAGATCCTGACGGGAATCCATCGCGGCAAGTGCCTGGATTGCATCGTCTACTTCGCGTTTTGCCTGTGATTCTTTGATCACTCCTGCGAATGCGGGTGAAAGCGTCGCAGCTACGAGCAGTACTGGTATGAGTTTCTTCATGTTTGTCTCCTTAAATTAAGACCGGCAGTGCCGCTTATTTGAGCCCCGCTGCGCGTGTCTGCTGCAGCAGTTTAGAAAGTGCGCAGTACGACTTTGCCTTTATCGCGGCAGCCCAGGCTGCTTCTGGCTCATTGTCGTTGCGGAATTCTTTCGCCTTGTCGAGAAACTCTTTCGCTTTGCCGGTCTCGGCGCTGCCGTCGTCGCCCAGTGCGTTATACGCTGCCTGTGCATCGGCAATGGCCGCATCTGCGTCAGCTTTTTCTACGCTCGAAGGATAGATATCCGGAGAATCATCCGGGATTTTTGCGCTACCGCAATAGCCGACGGCAAATACCGACGCGAGCAGCAGAGCCAATAGTGAACCTTTGCTTTGTGTCATCCAAAACTCCTGTTTATTGGTTATTATATACCTACAGACCCGATCACAGGCCTTTGGGTTCGCAAAACCGGGTAAAGCTCCCAGTCCTTGACCCATCGCAGAGCAGAGGAGTTGTGCGTCAAGGTAAAAGCCAATTTCTGACCGGGGCTACTGGCAATTTTTTCCGGACACAAGGCTATTTTACCGTAAGGTAGTGTATGGAGCAGCAACTCAGAGAGCTGGCCTCACGAGCGGGTGAGAAATTAGACCGCGTGGAGGCGTCTGCACCGGCACTTGTTGCCGGCCGCGTATACACGCAGCGCAAGCGTACCCTGGTCCGTCCGGTATCTGTAGCTCCGGTGATTCTCGGTTGCCTGATCCTCTCGGGCACAATTGGCATCTCACTTTCGGCACCTTCCGGCATTAAAGAGGACGCCATCATCGAACAGGTGAGTCCCGGTAATGCCGAGACAGTCTGGAAACGCGAGGTAACTCCTGCAACGGGGCCAGCTTATCACTTGACGCTCGACTTGCGGAACCGATTGACTGCGCAAGAAACACGTTCGCAGCGTGTGCTCTGGCAGCAGGTACTGCCGCCTGTAGCTGCGAGCTCTGCCCCCATCGTGGTCGGCGAAAGACAGCAACTTTATGTTACCGTGGCTACATCGATCGGTGCGGTTTACCACATTGCCGCGAATTCCGGCCAGATTCTTTGGATGCAGAATCTCAGCGATAAGGTCGAAGTGTCACCGCTGCCGGTGAAAGACCGAATCATTACAGTCGCCTGCGCCGATGGGCGCATCTACGGACTGAACCGAACAGACGGCCATATTGAATACATGATCCAGACAGGCTCGCGTATCGCAGCGCTCGAACCAGTGGCAGATGGTATCGGCGAACACATCTACGCGGTTGCCGACGGCAGGCGTGTCCTCGCGTTGAACGCAAGCACAGGCGACCTGCAGTGGCGCCGCGACACCTTCGGGACTGTCAGCGACAGCCCACTGGTCGCAGCCGGGACAATTATTACGCCCACGACAGAAGGCAGCGACAGTAAGCTATGGGCTTTCGACAAGTCCGGCGAAATCAAATGGATCAATACCTTTGATCGTTACACGAACCTTGCCGCGGCAGAAGACTACATTGCGATGTCGCAGGGCAGTATCGTAACGCTCATCAGGGCAGCCACGGGCGAACCGGTGCATTACTGGCAGCTGGCCGAATCACCAGCAGATCTTTCGTTGACGCGTGAGGGTAACCGCATGGTTGTCCGCACCAATCAGGGTATGCTGGTCTCTGCACTCAACTAACGGATATTAAGAGCGCGGTCGCGCGCTCTCTCTGCTAGATTTCTTGACGCGCTGCGCTTAAAGCGCAGTCGCAGCTGTGGATTTACTCCAGGCAATTTATGTCGCCTCGCTTTCATACCTCGCGGGCTCAATACCGACGGCCTATATTGCTGGCTACTTGGTCAAGGGCGTCGACATCCGTACCATCGGCTCGGGCAATGTGGGAGCTTCGAATGCGATGCGACTTCTGGGAAAAAAATGGGGCATCGGCATACTGCTGTTTGACGCGATCAAGGGATTAATCCCCGTCCTGCTGGTGCAGCATACCTTCTTCGCGGCCGATGCTGCCGTACAGAGATATGCGATGGTTTCAGCCTTAGCCGCTATGGTCGGCCATGTGTTTCCTGTGTGGTTGGGTTTCAGCGGGGGTAAGGGCGTCGCCACCGGGTTGGGAGTGATGACTGCCCTGATACCGATTGCCGTGGCCGTTGCCCTGCCCGTCTTCATTGTTGTCGTTGCCGTCTCGCGCTACATATCGCTCGGTTCAATCATCTCTGCGCTTGTCCTGCCCGCAGCCTTCTTTATCGATCACGACCTGGCGGGCAGCGCAGAACTCTTCGCTTTCGTCTGTATCGCCTGTCTTTTTGTGATTTACAAGCATAAGTCCAATATCAAGCGTATCGTCGCTGGTGAGGAAAACCGTCTCGGTGAAAAGAAGACATGATTTTTGTCCCGCTGGTGAAAGGTGACGGCTGATAAGAAAAGAGTATCGACCGTTATGCAGGTACTTCGTGTACCATAGGAGTAACTTATGAAGAAACTGATCCTGATTTCCGCGCTTGCCTCCCTGTTGGTGGCTGCAGTATCTGCCGGGCCGATACGCGACGACTATTTCAAGACGCGTGATGACCTCGAGAAAAGCAAAGATACCCCTGAATCGCGCAAGCAGTTCCTGGAAACCAATATCCAGCGTTCACTGCGCCGCCTGCTGGTCCGTTATTACGGCTACCCTACTCCCGAAAAAGTAAAAATCAGCGCTTCAAACTACGAGCAGTCAGAGAAAGACAAGCTGACGTACTATTTTAAGTTTGAAGAGTACATTGGCTTTCTGACCTTCTCGAATGATCCGGAATATTACTACGCGGTTCCCCGCGAAGAAAAAATTCTGCAAAAGCAAAAAGCAGAAGGCAAATAGCCTGACTCAGGTTCGCCCTCCTGACCGGTCAAGGGCACACTGGCCGGTCACGGGGGATTTTTCCCTCTGACGAACCACTTATTGTTTTCGTCTGAACTATCTCCGGTATTATGAAAATAAATCCTAAAAATTTGCCTGTCATCATACTCACAACCTTACCCGATAGTGTTGCGGCAGAAAAACTATCTATGTTACTCGTCGAGCGCAAACTTGCCGCCTGTGTGAATATTATCCCTGGCATCCGCTCCATCTATATCTGGAAGGACAAGCTCGTGCGCGATGACGAGGTAAAACTACTGATCAAGACCTCGAGCGCCCGCGCGCCGGAAGCACAAAAGCTCATCCGCGAAAACCACTCCTATAGTGTGCCGGAAATTACGACACTGGGCCTAAACGGCGACGTCGCGATGGAACCTGATTACTGGCGCTGGCTTACGGACTACCTGCAGTAGCGAGGCGATAAATCATCTCTCTGAAACGGACATCCGTTCAGGGGAAAAACTTCAGGACACTCAGCAGGTGGTACATGATCTCAGGAGTGCAGCGCGTCGAATAGTGGCTGGCGTCTGACCAGTATTTGCACTGGTAATCATTCTGGCTCGCGTAGTGAAAACTGACCGTGCCGCCGACCAACTCTTTTGCATAACGGTCAACCGCCGGTGCGTACGGAGTTTTGTCGAGTACGGCCTTGAGCTCCTCGTGTACAAAAGGTTTGTATAGCAGCAGGGGCACATTTTTTTCTTTTGCCATTTTGACGATACGCCGCAGCGATTCATCCATGAGCGGATCGACCGCGAAAATTTTGTAATTGTTGCCATACATGGTAACAAACTGGCCAACCCTTTCTTCGCGCAGTTTGCCCGTAAGATCGCTGTCGAGGTAATCTTTATAACTGCGCACGTACTTTTCGATCAACGAATATTCGGGCTGCTCGTCCTGCGCCTTACCCCGGTAATCGTGTACCAGAAGCTCAGGACGGGGTTTGATGGCGTAACCGGCAAACAGCAACCGTGCGCGGGCTTCTTCCGCCACTGACTTCTTGCCATACTTTTCCAGAAACCGGTAGTATTCGTAGTCGTACTCGTCGGCAAAAATGAACTCGGACTTGCCGTGGTTGTTCTTGTGCTCGAGTTCGAGCAGTTCAGGCCCCAGTTCGAGCACAACCGCATCGGGTATCATGTTCCTGCGCCAGAGGTGATCCAGTGCATGGTAGTACGCAACCATCTGCGCTCCGACCTGCGCATAGACCAGGAACTGTGTCTGTTGAATCTGTTCTTTCTGTTTTGGATTGAGATATTCAGATATCTGGTTTTCCTGTTTGAGCAGGTTGAAACGCTCAGAACGCGAGCTGCCAAAAACCACTACCGTGCGCGCACCCGGCTTACGCGCGACGAAGCTCGCTTCTTTGTCGAGGCGAATGCGCGCCGTTTCGGTCAGCCGTATACCGCCACCCTCGGTAACCCCATTGTGGCTGCGGCACAACAACGCTTTGTCTGCAACAAAGAGCAGAACCAGCAGCAACACAGGATAATAGAGCCAATAGCGTTTTTGTTTCATGCGCGAATCAGAACTGGACATAGATGAAGGCCTCATTGGGAATCTGGATACGAATAATGATTACATAGATGACGATGAGCACGAGGGGGAGCAGGTACGCCGCACGCGGCAACGCGAGAGAGAGTAGCGTTTCGCGGCGCGCCTCGGCATATTGCACCAGCCATGCCAGCACAATCAACGCAAGAATCAGCGCGAGATTTAGACTAGAAGGTTGAACCGAGGCAAGTTGCCGCAGCAACGTCAGCGCCGACGGAAAATCCGCGGCGCGAAAGAAGACGAGCGAGAACGCCCAGCCGCCGACCACCCATAGGTTGCGCAGCAGCCACGTGCCCCGGTTGGCGGGTTCTTTCGCAAGCCCCATGAGCTTTTCACCTGCAAGGTAAATACCATGCAGCGCACCCCAAAGCAAAAAATTCAGCGTTTCACCATGCCAGAGACCTGACAGCACCATCGCGAGCATCAGGTTAAAGTACTGCCGCGCGGGTGATACGCGGTTGCCGCCCAGCGGGATGTAGATGTAATCACGGATAAACTTAGAGAGCGTTATATGCCACCGGGTCCAGAACTCGGAGAAACTTGCGGCAAAATACGGGCTGCGAAAATTGACCGGCATGTCATAGCCGAATAATTTTGAAATCCCCCGCGCAATGTCGATGAAGCCCGAAAAATCGCAGTAGAGCTGCACGGTATAACCGAGTATTGCAGCGAAGGTGTCGATTGCGCCGTACTCTGCGGGTGACTTAAATACCGGGTTGACCAGGTAGCCAATGACATCGGCGATCAGCAGTTTTTTGAACAGCCCCAGGCCGATGAGGTACAAACCCCGGGTCTGCATCTCGCGCGATTCGGTTTCATTACCTATCGCGGAATAAAGGTCACCTGAACGCAGTATTGGCCCCGAAATCAGGTGCGGAAAAAAAAGCATGAAGAGCGTAAAACGCAGCGGCTCTACCTTGCTCACCTGCCCCCGGTAGCAATCGACCTGGAATGCAATAAACTGGAACGTGTAGAAGCTGATCGCCAATGGCATGATAACCCTGAACGATGACTCGGCTGCAGCACCTGGCAATAACAGCACAAACAACGAGTTGAAGTACTTGAAGAAGACGAGATGCAGCAGGTTCAGGCCCACACCGAGAGCAACCAGGCTGCGGCTCCGGTTCTTCGCCAAAGCCGAAGCGATGACGAAATTGAGGCCGATAACGGCAAGAAAGTGCGCGAGAAAAGCCGGGCTATACGCACCATAGTAGAAGACAGAAGCGAGCGCCAGAAAGCCCACCCGCAGCCGGCGCGGCAGGTTCCAGTAAACAACAAAAGTCAGGGTCACAAACCCGACGAAGGCGAGCGATAGAAAGTTCATGGCGTCTTCGCCAGCTTAAGAAGCCATTTCGGGCAAGCAAGTATTATTGCTGCGCTGCGGCCACCGCGGGAATGTATGCCATATCTTCGTGCATAATATGACCGGTCAGCCAGCGTTCGAGAAACTTGCTGAGCGTTGCAGCATTCAGCGTACCCGCCGCGAGTTCTGTAGCGTAGCGGGTAAGCTCTTCGCGCATTTTTTCGTGCATCTGCCGGTGCACAGCGAGACCTTCGTAGTGCGCCTGTTCCATCACCGACTCTTCGTAGCTAAAGTGGCTCGCGACATAGTCGTTGAGCTCACGAATGATCTCTGAAAGGACTTCCTGGCTGCGGCCGCCTGCCACTGCGCGCGTCAGGCGGTTGGCCAGCTCAAACAGGTACGCATGCTGCGAGTCAATTTTGGGTATTCCCGTGCTGTATTCGACCGTCCATTCGAGAGGAATCATGTGCAAAGACCGTCCTGCAGGTTTTTCATGCCGTCAAGCCGAGACAATACTGCCGCGCGGCAAATTGCGGTAAAGAAATACGAATTCGACTTGCGTAACCGTGGCTTCCATATTGCTTTGACCTGTGAAAAAAGTCGTTATAACAATTTGTTTTCTGTGTCTCGGTTTTATCCCGGTTGAAGCCTGCCCGATCACGAAGGCTAAAAATCTCAAAGAGATTAAGCTCCGCGATGGCACGGTGAAGCTAGGAACACTGCAGGTAAGCGCAAAAAACCAGGACCCCATAGTCGCCTTCTACCGCGAAGGAAAGCCTGTTTTCTGCTCTGCCGACTATGACACCTCGCCAGTCGATGCGCGCGCAGTAACCGCCACAGCAGACAAAGAGCACCTCTATGTCGTTTTCTCTACCGATGGCGGGGCGAAACACCCCAAGACCTTTACGCGCTTCACGGCCTCTGGCTGGCAAGAGTCCTATGGCGCAGGCGGCGGAGCGAAAGTCCTGGTGATTCTCAAGATCCGTAAGGCAGACGGCGTCGCGATCGCCGGCACTTATATCACGGCAAAAAAGCAGGATGGCAAAACGAATTCGGTTGCGCTGAAGAAACTGGAGTTTAACAACAACTCGGTCAGGCTCGTCGCCGACGCCTGGTATTCGCCACTTAAAACAGATAAAACTCCTTACGAATGCTCTGGCTCTTCGCCGTTTGCCTATATACTGCAGCTTTCAGCCGACCTGACAACTGCAATGTCGACAGCTGTACCACAATGCAAGTGAGAAGTTTTCTCGCCACCGGGCACGCCGGGCATTAAGCTACAGGCAAATGGCAAAATTCCGTCTCATCAGCTTCAAGCTCTGTCCTTTTGTGCAGCGCTCGGTGATTGTCCTGAAAGAAAAGAAAATCCCCTTTGAAATAGATTATATCGATCTCGCCAATAAACCCGGGTGGTTCCTGAAACTTTCGCCGACCGGCAAAGTGCCGGTACTCGAAGTCGATGGCAAGGTGCTCTTTGAATCTGCAGTGATCATGGAATACCTCGACGAGGTTAACCCACCGTCATTGCATCCGAAAGATGCGTTCGAACGGGCGCAGGATCGCGCCTGGATAGAATTTTCATCGGGCCTGCTGGTTCTGCAGTACCAGCTTTCGCATACGAAATCTGCCGAGGATTATGCGGCCAAACTGGCAGCGCTACGTGCTGGCCTTGCCCGGTTTGACAGCGAATTTCGGGGCCCCTGGTGGCACGGAGATAACTTCAGCCTCGTCGACGCCGCGATTGCCCCGCTGTTCACCCGCATAGGCTATACCGAAAGCAATCTGCCGGACAAAGTACTGTCAGGTATGCCCCGGATGGCAGCATACGGGCAAAGCCTCGAACAGCGCGAGGCCATCAGGGACTCGGTTCTTCCCGAAGTGCCCGAGGCGTACCGGGCTAGCCTGCGTGCGGCAGGTGGCGTTATCGCACAGTGGCTGTGAGCAGCCGCCAAAGCGCCGCTGACTTTCAGATCGGGTGTATACCATGTCGATAATGGATCATGGTCCAAAACACCCGTACTGCCCGCCTGGCCGCACTGGTGGCGTTCTCTGCCCTGCTGCTTTCAGCGTGCACACCAAACGGGCGCTCAAAATCGTCCTTTTACCGTCCTAAATCGGCCTCAGGCACGACAGCCTTCGACGGCCGCGACGGTATTACTGTGCGGGTGAAACTCTATGCCGGTGAAGCGCTTGCGGTCAAAGCCGATGACTATACCTTCACAACCGGCAAAACCAGCCGCCGCGGCAGCGGCAGTTTTACATTTACCGAAGAGGGGCTGTTTAGCCCAAAAAACTCTTTCGTCCTCAATTCGCGCCGGTACTCGGGTGCGCTCGAAGCGAAACGCGTCGGCGGCGAATGGCTGTATGTGAACCACGTGCCGATCGACGAATACCTGACTTCTGTGGTCAGCCACGAAATGAGCCCGACCTGGCACCGCGAGGCACTGAAAGCACAGGCAGTGGTCGCGCGCACCTACCTGCTCACCAAAATGAAAGAGCGCGCCGACAAACCGTACGATGTCGATACCACTACAAACTACCAGGTCTATGGTGGTATAAAGAAAAACGATGGCAACGCGCGCGCGGCTGTCGCCGAGACGCACAATGAAGTCCTGCTGCACGACGGCCGTCTTGCACAGACCTTCTTCCATTCATCCTGCGGAGGTACCCTCGCTTCTGCACAGGAAGTGTGGGGCAAAGCTCTGCCCTATCTTGGCGTGCAGAATTCACCGTATTGCTCGACTGCCCCCGTTTATAAATGGCAGATCAAAATTCCTTTCAGCGAAATCGGGCGGCGACTGGCGCTGCGCGGAGTGAAAAATGTCAGTGTTGCTGAACGCAGCGCTTCAAAACGCGTACGCACGCTGAAAATAGCGACTGCTTCGGGGATAAAATCGGTGCGTGCTGATAAGTTCCGCGTCGCTCTTGGTGCAATCAAGGTAAAGTCTACCTTCTTCGGTGTCGCGCGCAAGGGCGACGGTATCATACTGACCGGCCGCGGCTTTGGTCACGGCGTCGGTATGTGCCAGTGGGGCGCAAAGATACAGGCCGATGAGCGGGGCATGGGTTACCGCCGCATACTCGATCATTATTTTCCAGGGACATCGCTGCGCGCGTTGAACGGCCAGAACGTCTGACAGCAGGAGCTCATTCAAATGGCACGCACGAATGCAAAAAAAACACAGCCCCGCAAGAAGCCACGCAGCATCAACCCGGGCCGCACAGTTGCTTCAATAGCAGCAGAAACACCGGCGCAACCAACAACATATGTTTCGCCCGTACTGCAATCACGCCTACCGGCGATCAGCTGGTACGAATTTGTCTCTACGGGTTTTTTCTCCGGCTACCTTCCCAAGGCACCGGGTACCTGGGGTTCTTTGCTTGCAGTCTTGTTGTTCAGCATAACTGCTAAACTATTACCGAACGACGGGCTCTGGCGCATCGCATCACTTACGGTTTCCTGGTGGGCGCTGCTGCTGGGCGTGGCAACAACCGCCATCGGTATCTATGCCTCCGGTATACTGGCACAGGAATGGCGTGAAGAGGATCCGGGCGAAGTTGTGATCGATGAATTTGCCGGAATCTTTTTTGCCGTTTCGCTGGTGACTCCCGATTTCATCGGCCTCGCAGCCGCTTTCGCTTTCTTTCGCCTGTTTGATGTCTGGAAGCCAGGACCCATACATTCGCTGCAGGACATGCCTGGCGGCTACGGCATCGTACTCGACGATGTGCTGGCGGGGCTTGCCGCTGCACCGGCTGCACTCGGCGTGCAGTACCTTGCGCAAATATTTCTCTGAAGCAGAACGATGCCCGCCAATAACCTGCAGCTGCTCTATAACCGTCTCGAACGCTCATTCGCTGCGGCTGAAGAAACATTCCTGCATGCAGAAAAAATACGCCACGAATTGAAATCCGATTATGAAACGCTGCTGGCTGCGGTACAGGCCGGAAAGCATGACATGGCAAGGTATCCGCAGGCGCAACTGGCCAGGCGCTTGCGGCTGATCGAGACGCTGCTGAAAGACCTGCAGCTGCGACAGGCAGGCGAACAGCGCAGCTTCCATGCGCTGGGTTTTATGCTTTCGAGGCTACGCCTGCGACTGGCGTCGGAAATACTCGAGCCAAGGCTCTATGGCAAGATACGGGCAGCGCTGGCAGAAGAAGAGAACCTGGCCACCCTGCGGGAGAAATACCCGGACGCTGACGCCGTGCTGACGGAGCCTGCCCCAACAAAGCAGCCGAAAAAAAGCAAAAACATCCGCCTGCTGCTGGTCGGCGTGAACAGCCTGTACTATGCCATACCGGTGCGAAAAATTCTGAAAAAAACGATGCCGGGTCCCGTGGAAGAAAAGCTGCGCTCGACAGGTTTTACAGCACTGGACCTGCCCGGTAACCGGCTAAACTCCCCCGAAATGCCATTGGCAATCGCTTTTACCGATATTGCCGGGCACAGGCGCCTGCTCTACTGCGACGAATATTTTACGCCGGTTGAAATACCCCAGAGGGTGCTGCGCCGCATGGTCGTCTGGGCCCCTCCTGCAGACCGCTTCGGCGCTGATTTCAGGCCGCAGGTTCAGCTCTACGGGCGCCGCTTTTTTGTATACGGCGCACGTTTGAGTTACACTGTTCGCCCCGGTGAGCGCAAGCACCCTGCTGAACGTTGACACTCTGCATCGCCTGATGCGGATCTTTATCGAACACAAGGCCGATATCCTTCCGGTTGTGGAGCGCGGGCGTATTGTGGGCCAGCTCGACCGCATGTCCATCATGGAAGCCCTGAGTGAAATCAGGCCAGAGGGCTGCCTGCTCGCTCTCAAGGAAGCAGAAAGTACCGAAGAACTGCTACGGCGTCTCGACAGCTCAGAAGCCGGCGGCCTGCCGACGGTGAACCGGGCTTATGAATTTAATGCGCTGTGGGGCCGGGCAGAAATTCTGCAGGCGCAGGGCAAAATTCCGCAGGTGAAAATCTGGCAACCCGAAACTGCTTCAACGCCGGCTGTCGAAACGGTCGCGAAAGACGAACCAACTTCAGCAGTTTTTGCTGCGGCCACACAGGAACCAGTAACAAACCTCTCTAACCTGTCAGAACTTGCCGCGCGCGCAGCAGTGATCGACAAGCCTATTCATGGCGAGAAGCATCCCGATCCAAAACCTGCTGCACCTGGTGCTACCATCACGATTGTCCGGGAGGCCCCGGCGGTCGCCCCTCGCACCGCTCACCGCACGGCAGCAGAAGAGCCTGCGCCAGAAGCTGCCAACCTGCGTGCACCTGCAGAAAAATTCCACCGCGAACTGGAACGTGGCCGCCTTGCCATCAATACCCTCGCCGCGCTTGAGCTGCCCCTAATGGCATGCGATGGCGGCGGCTCAGAACTTTTTCACAACCGGGCTTTTGGCGACCTGCGCCGCCGGTTCGCACATTCACTCGACAGCGGCGAACTGGTCAAGAAAGCAAAAGATGCCATCGCTGACAGCGCGCTCAAGGGCGATCTCGATATTGACCGCCCGGTGAAGCTGCGCGCCAACGTCACGGGCCATGGCATTTTCTGCAAGGCGATTCGCGATTTTGATAATCCATCGGCGCGGGCGCAGGGTTATATCTTCTGGCTGGAGCCCGTTGCAGCCCCCGCCAGCATCAGTGCAGACTGGAGCGCCAGCAGTAACAGCCAAGAAGGCAATGGTTTTGCCGGCCGCACATTGCCCGAAATTCTTGCTGAGGAAGAAAGCCGCGCGATGGCGTGGGCGATGCGCGAGGCCAACGGCAACCAGTCCGATGCGGCCCTGCTTTTGGGAATACCGCGACAGACTTTTAATTACCGTTTCCGCAAACTGGCACGCCAGCAGGCCTCGCGGGGCGGCAAGAAGAATGCAGAACAGCAACAAGCCGGAAAAACACAGTGAGCCAGACAGAAGAAAAGAAATACTTCCCTCTCAAAAAGCGCATATCGCATGTCTTTGAGTT
Organism: Turneriella sp.; assembly: GCA_046346875.1. Taxonomy (GTDB): domain Bacteria; phylum Spirochaetota; class Leptospiria; order Turneriellales; family Turneriellaceae; genus Turneriella. The sequence continues at coordinate 630,784 of JAXMHG010000003.1, forward strand.
CACCTTCCTGATGCTGCTCTTTGCCATCATCAATCTCTTTCCATTTTCGATGCTGCACGGCGTGGCAAAATTTTTCCGTATCATGCTTTCGCCGCTGCTCGCATCAGCGCGCAGGCGCATACGTTCACAGGTCAGCGAAATTCTGAAAATCACTGACGAGACGGAGCTCAATCGATTTGTCAATAACAACCTCGACCACACTATCCGCAGTTTTTTTGAGCTTATGCAGTCGTGGAAGATGCGGAAAAAGTCGTTCCTGAACAAATATGTTTCGTTCGCCGAAGAAGCTGTCGCTATCGCAGAAGACCGTTCGCAGGGTGTTGTGTTTGCCGAAGGGCACTTTGGCAACTGGGAAATTCCCATACCCATGTACGCCTCGATTGGTTTTAAGGTCTTTTATGCCGCGCAGAAACTCTCTAACCCCTACGTCGACTGGGTGGTAAAAAAAATACGCGAAGGCTACGGTGGCGGCGGCGCTATCTACCTCAAAGAATCAGAGAAATATATTCCGCTGCTGCGCCGCAGGGAACCCATTGGTCTTGTCGCAGACCAGGATGCGGGTAACGAAGGTATCTTCGTGGACTTCATGGGCAAAAAAGCTTCGACGCATGCCGGCCCTGCAGTCCTGGCTTATCTCGGGAAAGCCCGGCTCGCCATCGGCTTCTGCATCTACCAGGGCAAAGGTCGCTACGTTTTTTACGCGCGCACGCTCTACCGCTTCGGGGGTAAATCGGATTTTGCCTCTTCGCGCGAAGCCGCAGAGAAACTTACGCAACTGTGGGTCAGCGAAATGGAAAAAGAAATACGCAAATACCCCGAGCAATACTTCTGGGTACACCGGCGCTGGAAAACCCGGCCGCCTGAAGAGAGAACATAGATGCTGCGCTACCTGTTTGGCCGGCTTTGGAAGAACCCGCTCTCGCGTTACGGCATGCTGGCGGGCATACTCGTGATCAGTTTTGCCCTGATTTTTTCTGCCCGCAACCAGCTCGCTACCTTCTTTTCCCGTCTCTTTACGTCGCCTGACTGGTCTGACGTTGCCCGCCACTCGTCGCGTCCTTTTGCTTTTGAAGAGAACGAAAAGAAAGCGCAGTCACTCATCGCCGATGCATGGATTGAACTCTATGAACTCGCGCAGGAGAAAAATCGCGGTCCGCAGCACAAAGAAGGCGCGCTGGCGGGTGCTGTCGCCAGGCGCCCCTACTCGGCATTTCTGCGACGCCACGCCGAAGAAGAAATCTTCACGCTACTCAACGCGTTGGCCAAAGACTGCGGCTCACTGCTTGTGACAACAGGTGTCAGCGATTCTGCGAGTGCCATGGGCGAAGTGGCCGAAGCGAACACGGCAGCCGGTCGCGCAAAACAAGGTATGCGCGACACAATGCGGGACCTGCTGAAAATTTATGCCGGCAGGATAGAAGCCGCGCTGCAGAAAAAGCCTGACTACATTCCCGCGATTGAACTTGCAGAAGAAGTTTTCAGGGGCACCTGCTCGATGCGCGACATTGCCACACTCTATGCGCGCGCGACTGACTACCGCGAGTACTACCTGCAGAAACAGCTCTATGACCAGGACAACGGCAAACTCTATAACCGTAACCCCGAAGAATTCAACGCGCGAGCACTGGAAGCCTATGCGCGCGACCCCTACTACCGCGATCTGCTGGCGCGGCATTTCCAGGCAACCCGCTTCCGGACTCCGTACCATCCTGCGCAGCTGAAGAATCTGCGGGATGCGCACGCGCGCCTGAGAACAAAGGCAACGACTACAGCCCTGGTTCGCGGGCTTTTGGCCGAGGCACGGCATAGCACCCCAGACATTGCGCGCAAGTGCCATTACGAACTTTTTGCACTCGATTATCCGGGCATCACCGATGACATGGATTATCTTTTCGCGCTGGCAGAGACTGCGCTGCGCGGCGGCGAGAACACGCGGGCGCAGAATATTTTGTCCAACGCGCTGAAATCAAAAAACCTGAAAGATGCCGCGCAGCGCCGCGAATTTGAGCGCCTGGCATTCGGTCTGGAGCTGCGGCTGCATGAAAGCGAAAATTTATCTCGATTTTAATTCCACGCACCCGCCCGATAAGAACATACTCGCCGAGGCGCGCAACTTCTACCTCGAGCACTTCGCAAACTCTTCGGGACTTTCGCTCGAATCGCAGCTGGTCAATAAGCGCATTGAAGCGGCACGTGAAGAAATTGCGGCACTGTTCGGTATCCAACCGAAGCAGGTTATCTTCACCTCGTGTGCCACCGAATCGAACAACCTGCTCATACGCGAAATGTACCGGCGCCGGTCGAACGCACAGTTTCGCGCGATCAGCTCGCCATTTGAACACCCTTCGGTTTCAGAAGTCTTGCGCACGCTCGACGGCGCAGAAGTCAGAATTCTCACTGCGACCGCTGCGGGCGAACTCGACAAGAGCGCATGGGAGACCACCGACTGGCAGGCAGACCTGATCACGGCGATGGCGATACAGAATGAAAGCGGAATTATTCTTCCTGTTGAACAACTACTGCGGCAAAGACGGGCTGAAACAGCGTTTCTCTGCGACGGGGCACAGCTGCTACCCAAGTTATGCCATAATGGCCCTGACATCCTGAAACCCGGTTTTATCCGCACACTCACCGCGCAGGGATGTTTCGTTACGGCGACGGGGCACAAGTTGGGTGGTGGTTTTGGTTGCGGGCTTTTACTCACCCCGGAAAAGCATCTGCTCAACGCGGAACATCCGCTGCTGGCAGGAGGCAACCAGGAATTGAGCCTGCGCGCGGGCAGTCATAACATTGAAGCCATTATTGCGCTTAGCCTGGCCCTCAGGAAGAAAGTGGAGGCAAATGACTATACTCTCTGGCGGCAACGAACGATAGATTTTGAGAGGTTGCTTACAGAAAAATTGTCTTTCATTGCCGGATTTGACATTATTGGCAGCCAGGCTGACCGCGCCCCGGGAACGACTCTACTCCTTTTGCCCGAAGTACCAATTGATTTTCTCGTCATGGCCCTCGATAAAGAGGGAATCACCGTCTCTACAGGGACTTCCTGTAAATCCCGCTCACGCACTCCCTCTCAGGCCCTGCTCGCCATGGGCTACAGTGAACGCCATGCGCTGAGCCTGATAAGGCTGTCTTACGGCCAGAATTTCGCCGGGCAGGAGATGGCTACGGCCGCCGAAACGATTGCGCGCGCTGCGGCAGCCCTGCTCTGAAATCCTGCGCTATCTATTTGGACGAACGCGCAAGTTTCGTCGAAAGGTATTTTTGTATTTCAGGATCGTTATCCTGCGTGAGCTGCCAGAAAGAGAACCCTGCAAGCTTACTTTTCTGCAGTAATGACATCTTCTCAGCAAAAGCAGTGCGGTCCATGTAGAACGCTACGCGTGTGCAACCGCCCGAGCGGTACCAGAGCGAAGGGTCTTCATAGACCTTATCTTCGTGGATGTCGCGGAAGCGCGTCAGGTTACGCCATGTACCCGAACCTTCAGTTGTGTCGAGTATCTTGCTGATATTGGTGGGCTGTATGTTCCTGTGCTCGCCTGACTTGATACGAACCACATCGCTGTAATAAACTGCTTTTATCGGAGCGCGGCAATTGAGGCCCCAGTCATAACCGTACGTCGGTATGGCCATGTAGAGTTTTTCCGCGGGGATCTTGTCGCCTGCATATTCGATGATTTCTTCGAGCCATGTGCCCGGTGCCTGCGGACCTGGCCCCGGGTTACGGTACTTGCGCGGGTGCAGTTCGTAAGCCATGATCTTCACCATGTCTGCGTGCTTACCCAAAAATTTATAGTCGTGCGTCAATGGCCCCCGCCAGTTCTCACGGAAATCGAGCGTGATCGGTTGTTTAAGTCCGGCGCACGACTTCTGCTTTAACGGGCGGCGGGCAGTCTTTTGCTTCAAACTCCTGGTGGCGTATTTCAGGCTGGTTTTGACCGCAGATTTTGCAGCGGCGTCGGTTATTGAGCTCTTGGTGGCAGGCGGAGTTTCTTCTTCGTCATCTTCTTCATCGTCATCGTCATTTACACCGCTGCCGACCGGTGTTTTCGGATGTACCGCAACAGAAAGGAGCTTCTTACGCGCGTGCAACTCGCCTGAGAGCTTCTCAATGAACTCTTCAAATTTTTCTTTTTTGTTGCAACTCATACCCTCGTAGTCAATGTCGATGCCATCGTAACCGTAGGTTTCGACTTCTTTAACAATGATTTCGATGTGGCGATCGCGTATATCGTCGCGACCATTCATGCCAATGACTTCGTTAATTTTTTCTCCGGGGTTTTCCCAGCGAAAAATGGTCGGTATGATACGGATTCCCGGATTTTTGGCGCGCAATGCAGCAACACGCTCCAGCTTCTGCGTATGACCCCACGCAGAAGAAATTTCCGGTGGGTTATTCTGCCTTCCCTTGAGCGAGTAGATAAAAGGATGCAGCTCGTCATAGAGCTCGGCGTACTGCAGCATCACCTTGAAATCAGAAGACCAGGTCGACGCCTTAAACGAAGGTGTCGACTGCGGACGCGGGCTGCTCACGGCTGCCTTATCAATATGCACCTGCGGCGACTGTTTGAAGAGCCGCAGCACGAACGGTGTGGCAACAAGCAGAGCGATACCGCCTATCGCTGCGGCAACCAGCAGCTTCTTGCGGCCCGAGGGCTGTCCTTCCTGGCTTTCTTCGGGCGCCGGTTCCGGCTCAGCCGGGGGATTAACCTGCTCTTCTTGCAGAACTTTCTTCTTTTTCATTATGCACTCATTATCGGCTGTCCGCCAACAGGGCAGTATGCAATACAAACATGATGTGTCATTCCTGATTCAATATTCGCCCCTGTCGCCAGGGCCAGTGCAACAAGGGCGCATTGGCAGGTTATCCTGATTGTCAGCGTGTGTTGCAGCACAAGTTACGTGCCATGCCTGCGCTGCGCGCCCGCGTTCTGTCGATCAGCCTGATTTCCCTGCTTGCCTGCAGCAGCGCTACCCGGCGTGAAGACGCATCGAGCCTGGAAGCACTGCTTTCCCGGGCGGAAGAGCTGCGCCAGGCAGGCAATACCGACAGCGCCGCGTACGAGCGCCTGCTGTTCGACCTCGAAACTCTTCGCACGCGCGATACAACATTGTGCCAGGACGCTGGCCAACGGGAAAAGGCTGCCGCGACGCTGGCGCAATACCCGGCGCTGCAATGCGAAGTACGCATCACAGAACCACGAGAGAAATTTTTTACTGCTACGGGTTTTGCTTCACCCCTGCGGCTCGTTGCCGAGTGCCCCGCGAATGCTCCCTTTACCTTCGAAGCAGACAGCAAGACTCTTGCTCTGAGCGGCGACGCCATGCGTTTTACAAAGGGCTACCTCAACGCGCGTATCCGTGTATCTTCAGCGAGCCCTGATGCCGCCAAAAACGCGATCCAGCTCACCGCGCGCTACTACGCGCAGACATTTGCTGAGCGCCTGGCTGAAACCTGCGCGCTCAGGGCCACCCAGGGTATCAGCGTTTTTCCGGCGGAGTACCGCATACAGGCAGCGCCGGTTGTCGCTACCAGCGCATATGACTCATTCCGGCAGAACTTCCGCAAAGCAGAATGGGAAAGCGCAGCTGAAGACGGTGAGACGCGCAGTGAAGCGGCGCTTTCGGCTAATGGTCAGTTCACACTTGGCGGAAAACACCGTGGCCGCCGCTTTGACCTGCTCTATGGCCACCCCAATGGCGAGCTACCCGATGGCATCGGCACATCGTTCACTACGGTGCGCATCGATGGAACAGATTTTCGTTTTGAGCAGCAAAAACTCAAACGCTCCAAACGCAGCGATGGGGCACTGCTTGCCGAAACACAGTTGCCAGGCACGAGTATCACCCTGGCACAGATTATTCAGCCCGAAAAATCAGGCGAACGCGTGCGCATTCGTATCGCCTACCAGATTCGCAATACCGGCAAGAAACAGCACAAAGTCGGCATACGGCTGCTGCTCGATACCTGGGCAGGAAAAAATGACGGAGTGCCTTTTTTGCTGCCCGCGGCAGGCGTTGAACAACTGGTACACACCGAGCGGGATCTTTCCCCTGCTGAGTCACTGCTCTGGCATACGTTCGATCCTGCAGAAAACGGTAACGCGGAGGCTGAGCCCGCACTCGAAGGATTTCTCACGGGCAAAGGGCTAACTCCCCCTGATAGGCTGGCAATTGTCAACTGGCCGAATGCCGTAAACACTGTCTGGGACTATGCGACGCATGAGGAGCGCCGTATCACAGGAGATTCTGCCGCCGCGTTCTGGTGGTACCCGGCTGCGATCAAGCCGGGGCAGACCCAACAGGTGGCTACCGAAGTTGGTGCACACCTGCGGCAACGCGAGCCCGCGGTGTTCGTGACCAATGCAGCTTCGGGTGATGTGCTGGTTTACCTGTGGCACCGCAATGCAAGTGAAACGGCTGAGCGTGTTAGCTATGAACTCAGAGCAGAAAAAGGAAATTTCGCTTTTAAGGCACAACTGGGTGAAGTGAACCTCGAGCCTGGTGCAGTCTATGCCAAAGCAAGTCCTGCGCAAATACTGGCCGAAGGGGAAACCACCATCGTCATCAAAGAAATCGTCAATGGCAGCGCGCGTGAATACCGGTTCCTGGTGCAGAATCTCAGGCAGTGGAAGCAGATGGTTTCACCTGTGGTCGCTGAACCTGGTACCCCACTGCCGGTCAGCTACTTCGACGAGCGCGAGCTCGACCTGCAAGCGCGCCTCAAAGACTCTGCGGGGGGCCTGATCGGCAAAACCCCGCTGGCACGGAAAAAGGTCGATGGCGGGTTTGAGTATACGGGTATGCTCACACTGCCACCAGGCATTACGCACGGGCGCTACAGCGTAGAGGTAGTGCGGTGAAAACCTGTCGTGCAATCTTGCAGCTGCTCTGCCCTGTTTTGCTGGCAGCAACGGGACTCTGGGCTGAAGAAGTACTGAGCAATCGCCCGGTAATTATCGCACCGCGGCGCATTGAAATTTCGCCGGCGGCGGATCCCTCTGGTAATACGACGGTCGCAAGGCCACCGGAGCAGCGAGGCTCGTTGCGCCTTGCCTTTAGGCGAGGTTCAATGCGTCTGACCGAGCAGACACGCAGGGCATTGCGCGCACTGCGCGGTTCGAAAAATTTGCTGAAGATTACCGGTTATGGCGACGCCGCCCGCCCGAATGAAAAGCTGGCGAACCTGCGAGCCCGCGCTGTCGCTTCGTACCTTGAAGAATACTCAGGCATACGCCGTGTCGAAATCTCATGGCAGGCAGAAGCCTGCCACGAAGCTGGCATCGGCGCAACAATAACAGAGGAAAAAGAATAATGCATATATTCGCATCCATCATTTACAACCTGACCCTGGCAACTGCGCTCTACGCAGTGGTTATGGCGATTATTCACCTGAGAAAACAAGGCAACGGGCGCTACCTCGCACAGGCGCGTTCGGCGCTCGAGCTCACCCTCATTGCTGTCTCGATCTGTGTTGCCCTTCTGCTCTTTATGCTGGTGAGCGCCGATTATTCCATTGTCTACGTCGCCGAGCACGTCAATAACCAGCTGCCGGTTTTCTACCGCATGACCTCGCTTTGGGCAGGACAAGCAGGTTCGATGCTGTGGTGGAATTTCCTCGTGATCTTTTTCAGCTGGCTCGCGGTAAAACATATCCGCCGCGCTGCACCGGCGCTTGAAGCATGGATGCTGATCATCCTGATGACTCTCGTCGCGTTCTTCACTGCGATTGGCTGCTTCGCGCCATCGTCTGATCCGTTCCGTGTATTCCAGGAAGGTGAAAAACTTTTCGCGCATGCAGAAGGCCGTGGATTAAACCCCCTGCTGCAGCATTGGGCGATGATCATCCATCCGCCGATTCTTTATTTTGGCTATGTCTCGTTCGCGGTGCCTTTTGCCATCGCGATGGCTGCGTTGCTGGTAAAGCCGGCAGGTTCAACGACAGAACCGCAGGTTGCCTGGGTAAAACTCGTCCGCCGCTGGACGCTTTTCAGCTGGTTCTTTCTCGGTGTTGGTATTCTGCTCGGCGGCAAATGGGCATACGAAGAGCTGGGTTGGGGCGGCTACTGGGCATGGGATCCGGTGGAAAATGCATCGCTCATGCCCTGGCTGACCGCGACGGCTTTTTTGCACTCGATTATCGTCCAGGAACGCCGTGGTATGCTCAAGGTCTGGAACATGGTATTGGTTTCGATCTCGTTCATCATGACCGTCGTGGGCACGGCGCTCACGCGTTCGGGCGTTGTCCAGTCTGTGCATGCATTTGCGCAGTCGAACCTCGGCTGGTTCTTTTTGGGATTTGTCATCGTCACGGTAATTTTCTGCACCTGGGCGATTATCAGCCGTTACGACGCACTAAAATCTGCGCAACCCATTGAGTCACTGCTGAGCCGTGAAGTCGGTTTCCTCTTTAACAACGTATTGCTCCTCGCATCACTCTTCATCGTTTTCTTTGGTACGATGTACCCGACGATCAGCGAAAGTATTTCAGGGCGGCGCGAGTCGGTGACCGCCGAATGGTTCAACCGTTTCATGGGGCCGATGGGTATCCTGATTTTGTTCCTGACAGGGCTTGGCCCCCTGCTCGCCTGGCGCGTTACCACGGTGCGCTCGCTGCTGCGTAATGCGCGCATTCCCCTTGCGGCAGGTCTCGTAACCGCCCTGTTCGCATGGCTGATCGCACAGCGCGGCGACGAGTGGACCGCCTCACGCGCCATGGCAATTATGACTTTTGGCATTTCGGCCTTTGTCATTGCAGGTGTTCTCGAAGAGTGGCTGCGCGCTGCGGCGTCGCGCTGGCGCTATACCGGTGAAGGCATTTTTACCGCGATACTGCTCGTGCTCTTCCAGAATAAGCGCCGGTTCCTGGGCTACATGGTACACATCGCTCTCGCGATTCTTTTCTCCGGGTTTTCCGGCCTCGCATTTGCTACCGAGGGTCGACTCATGCTCAACGCCGGCGAGGCCCAGTCTTTTGGTAAGTATACGATACACGTAGAAAAGTATGAAGAGAAAGCGATGCCCGAAGGAGCGCAGATTCCCCTCTACGGTACCCGCATCGTAACGATCGGCGTCTACCGCGACAACGTTCTTGTCGGTCGCGACACGACAGAAATCCGCACGTACCCTATGTACAACTTTAGAGAGGGAAAGTTTTCTGATTCACAGAATACTTCTGAACCGGCGATTATTTCAACCCTGCTGGCTGACGTTTACCTGCAATTAGGGGGCGACGAAAAAGGCAGGCTGATTCTGCAGATCTGGATTAACCCCCTGGTCAAATGGGTATGGGCGGGTTTTGCGTTCTTTATCGCGATGGGCCTTCTGCTGCTCTTGCCAATCGGAGAAAAGAAGTTCATTTCGATCGGGTCGCTGCGCTTCTCTGTGCTGCCGGTGGCAGCACCGCGCGCGGACAACGCGGGCTGACAGTTCTGCCAGGCTCGCTGGTAGCGGTCACGGAGCCCGGAATTTATGCTTAACGCACGGGCTCGGTCTGCCTGACCGTCCGGCGTGCGCGTCGTGAAAGATTCAGATCTTGAAGATGATATTCGTTACCTGCACGGCATTCTTGAAGAGGTTATCGCAAAACTCGAAGGTGAAGATTTTCTTGCGCGGCTGAGACAGATAACCGCGCTTTCTGCCGAATACCAGGCGCACCACGACGAAACGGGCTTCGCGAGCCTTGTGCAGGCGATTTCGGGCAGCGATGCGCTGCTCGCCACCAAGCTTACACGCGCGCTTAGCACCTACCTGACGCTCGTCAACATCGCGGAAGAACACCACAAGGTACGCATCGAGAACAATGCGGTGGCGCCGGTACTGCCCATAGCACCGGACCTGGTCCTGCACGAATTCAGGCAGCAGGGTATTTCGCCGGAGAAGCTCCATGAGACAGTCGCATCACTGCGCATCGAGCTGGTACTGACTGCGCACCCGACCGAGATCATGCGGCGCAGCCTGCTCAGCAAGTACTCAAACCTGGCACGCTACCTCGAGCTCCGCGACCGTGACATTACCGATGCGCACGAGGTAAAGGTAAACGAAGAGGCAATACGACGCGAGATTTTTGGCATATGGGAGACCGACCCCATACGCAAGAAAAAACCTACTCCCACTGACGAAGCTTATGGCGGCCTCCTGGTCTTTGAACAGACACTCTGGACCGAAGTCCCCCGCTTTCTGCGAGAACTTTCTGACGACCTCTTGCACCACACTGGCAAACCGTTGCCACTCGCGTCAGCCCCGATACGGTTCGGTTCGTGGATGGGCGGCGATCGCGACGGCAACCCTAATGTTACCGCCGCCGTCAGCCAGCGCGCAGTCTGGCTTGCACAATGGATGGCAGCAGTGCTCTATGAAAAAGAGATCAACGCACTGCGCTTTGAACTTTCGCTAACGCATTGCGACGCCGTGCTGCGCGGGCTCACGCAGGAGGCCCATGAACCCTACCGCGTCTATTTGAAGAAGACACTCACGCGCATGACCTCAACCCGCGAGCGGCTCGAAGACCTGCTGCAGCAGGGTACGACGCAGATCATAGAATACTACCGCAGCACCGAAGAACTGACACAAGAACTCATGCCTGTCTATGAGTCACTGGTCGCCACAGGAATGCAGGCAATCGCCGATGGACGGCTAAGTGACCTGCTGCGCCGTCTCGCGGTGTTTGGCCTCTATCTTGTGAAACTCGATATCCGGCAGGAATCGGGCCGTCACGCTGCGGCAATTTCCGAAATTACCCGCGAGTTGGGGCTCGGCGACTATTCGGCATGGGCCGAGCACGAAAAAATTGCCTTCTTATGCGAAGAGCTCAAGCAGCGCAGGCCTCTCGTACCCGTCGATATCGAATGCTCGGCTGAAACACGCGAGGTGCTCGACACCTTTCTGATGCTGGCTAAAATCCGTACCGAGTCATTGGGCGCCTATGTCATCTCGATGGCAAAGAGCGCCTCCGACGTTCTTCTGGTCCACCTGTTCCAGAAGATCAATGGTCGCAAGCGGCACCTGCGCGTTGTGCCGCTGTTCGAAACCGTGGAGGACTTGCGCAACGCGCCGCGCATTCTCTCTAACCTGCTGAAAATCCCCGAATACCGCGAACTGATCGAAGACAAGCAGGAAATCATGATCGGTTATTCGGATAGTTCCAAGGATTCAGGCATTCTCACTGCTGCCTGGCAGCTATACCGCTGCCAGGAAGAAATCATAGCTGTCTGCGCTGAAGCGGGCGTCGAAGTGACGCTCTTTCATGGCCGCGGCGGTACTATTGGTCGCGGGGGAGGTCCCACCCAGATCGCAATTCTCTCACAGCCGCCCGGCTCCGTCGCCGGTCGTATTCGCGTGACCGAACAGGGTGAAATGATACAGGCGAAATTTGGTCTGCCTACCGTTGCCCGCCGAACGCTCGCGATCTATACGGCCGCCGTGCTGCGCGCCAGTCTCGCTCCCCCGGCAGGTCCACCGCCAGAATACCGCAGAATCATGGAAACTCTCGCCGAGCAAGCGGCGCGCGATTACCGCTCGCTGGTCTATGAAGATGCCAAGTTCATCGACTACTTCCGCTCTGCGACACCTGAGCAGGAGCTAGGCAATCTCAACATCGGCTCACGCCCCGCGCGCAGAAAAGCCGGTGGCATTGAAAGCCTGCGCGCAATCCCCTGGATTTTCGCCTGGACCCAAACAAGGTTCTTGTTACCTTCGTGGCTCGGTGTCGGTGCAGCCCTTTCTGCCATACAAGACGAGGGTGATCTTCGATTGCTCGAATGTATGCGCCAGGACTGGTACTTTTTCCGCTCGTTCATTGATCTGATCGAAATGGTGCTGGTTAAATCAGAGCCTCGCATTGCACAGTATTACGACGCCATGCTTACAGACGAGGCCCTCAGCAGCGTGGGCGACCGGATACATGAATCTTTGAAGCGCACCATAGAAATGGTGATGCGCCTGTCACAGGAAAAGGAGCTCGTCTCATACGACACCAACCTGCAGCGCGAAATCCGTTTTCGCTCGCTATGGCTGAACCCGCTCAACTTACTGCAGGTGGAGTTTCTGCGCAGGCTCAGGCAGACACCCGAAGATGAGGCTCTTCGCCGCGGCTTGCTGCTCACCATCAACGGAATTGCCGCCGGTCTGAAAAATACCGGCTAACTTGTTGACATTGTCGGCGATTTTCCGTCCAAAGCCAGTATGAATCGCCTATTTCGGTCTGCCGGCATAATGCTTATTTCTGCCGCCGCCATTGTCGCGGCGCCAAAGAAAAAAGAAACCAAGGCCCCGTCGGCCGATGCGGCACGGGTCGCCATTTTGCTGTACAGTGATAAGACCGGAACCCAGAACTTTGAGTATATGCCGGGCTCCCTGAAAGAAGCGATCACGAATTCGATGCATGAAAAATTCGAGTTCAACGAAGTCGACACGACAAAGGTAGATCCCATCGTTAGCCAGGTCCGCAGCAAAAACAAAGGTGTCATCGGCGCCAAAGAAGCGGCCGATATCTGCCGCCAGGCCGATATCGACATTTTGATCTATGGAGACTTCACGTTTAACAAGGACGCAAACGAAATTGAAATTCACACGAATATTTCCCTCGGCTCGACTGACAAATTCCGCCTGTTGCCTGCGGTCGAAAACCGCGTCGACAGCACGATCTTTCAGGCAGCCGACAAAGTAGCGACCGACATCGTCGCAGAGATCACCAAGGTCGCTCTCGAACAGCAGCAGGCAAAAGGTAAAGCGGCCGAAGCAGACAAGAACAAAAAGACCCAGCTGGACAAGACAGAAAAGAGCAAAACCTGGGCCGACATCAACTGGACGTTTGCGCTAAGCATGGGCCCGGTATACCCGCTGGTAAACCGCGACAATGCTAACGTTAAATTAGAACCGGCAGCCAATGCCTACGGCATGTACCGGCTTAAAGGCAACTGGCATGTGGGACTATTTGCAACATTCACCGGTTTACGCTCGTATGGCAATAACACACCGTATGAGACCAACATCGAATATCTCGCCTCGACCGCCAATATCGGTTATTACTTCGATCTGTCAGCCCGCTGGCGCCTGACAACAATGGCAGGCGCGGGGTATTACCTGGGCAGATACAGTGTGGGCACAACCTGCTATTCGGGCAATACCCAGTGTTTTGCGCCCAACACAGTGCCCGAAACACAGATTCGCAACCCGTTTGTTATGGCGCGCACCGGCATACATTTTCTCATCTTCTCGTTCCTGTCCGCGGGCGTCGAGGCTGAGTACCGCATGCTCTATGACAGCAAACCGATACATGGGGTCGGTGCATTTGGCACACTGACACTTACTTTCTGAGTGGTCTAACGGTTTTCAGAGAAATTTGCATTCCGGCTATTGGCAGAGCGATTGGCCGCACCGGCCCGTTTTGGTTATACTGGTCGCATGATCTACCGTAAACTCGGCAAAACCAACCTCGACGTCAGCGCGATCTGCCTCGGTACCATGACGTGGGGTACGCAGAACACAGAAGCCGAAGGCCATGAGCAAATGGATTACGCGCTCGCACAAGGCGTAAATTTTTTCGATACCGCTGAAATGTATGCGGTGCCGCCGGCCGCCGAAACGTACGGCAAAACAGAAAGCATCATCGGTACGTGGTTTGCCAAACGCAAGAACCGCGACAAGGTAATTCTTGCGACAAAAATAGCCGGCAACGGCCTGCAGTGGATTCGCGGCGGCTCGTCGATTACCGGCGAGACGGTAAAACTCGCAGTAGAAGAATCGCTCCGCCGCCTGCAGACCGACTACATCGACCTCTACCAGCTGCACTGGCCCAACCGGGGCAGCTACCACTTCGGCCAGCAGTGGAACTACAAAATCAAAAACAGCACCAATGAACAGGAACTCGAAAACTTTATCGAAGTACTTTCAACGCTGAGAGCACTCATGACTGCGGGCAAAATTCGCCACGTGGGATTATCGAATGAAACAGCCTGGGGCACGATGAAGTACCTGCAGCTTTCAGAGGCGCGAGATCTGCCCCGTGTACAGTCGATACAGAACGAGTACAGCCTGCTCTACCGCCTGCATGAACCTGATCTGATGGAAATTTCTTTGCGCGAAAAGGTTGGTCTGCTCGCCTGGTCGCCGCTCGCTGCAGGCATGCTGACCGGCAAGTATGCCAATGGCGCGCGCCCCCAGGGCAGCCGCTGGACACTATCGAAGCGCTTCAACCAGCGAGATACACCGCAGGCGCATGCCGCAGTTGACCGCTACCTGGCCGTGGCAAAAAAACATGGATTGGATGTTGCCCAGATGGCAATAGCCTTCGTACTTTCGCGGCCATTTGTGACGAGCGCAATTATCGGTGCGACCAGCATGACGCAGCTCAGAACCAATATTGCTGCTGCGGAGATATCACTTTCTGACGAGGTGCATAGTGAAATCGCGGCTGTGCGCCGCGATTTTACTATGCCGTTTTAATCCTGGCGCGGCAAATGCCGCGCTACTTATAATTTAACCGGCAATCAGTGCATCGACTGAAAAATGGCCACCGCCACTGATGACCAGCGCAGCTGCAATACCGATGGCCAAGATGAAGAACTCGATGCCTTCGCCCTTTTGCGCGCCATACCAGTTCATGAAGAAACCGTTCTGCCAGTGGACCATGAACATTGCAGACAGCATGATGACTCCGACCCAAAGCGCACCGATGCGTGTACCAAAACCTGCAAGCAGCATCAGGCCGCCGAAGAATTCGCCTATAATTACGAGAAATGCGAGGATGGCAGGCAGACCCGCGGTACCGGTGAAATAGCCCATTGTACCTTTAAAGCCGTAACCGCCAAACCAGCCCAGAAGTTTCTGCGCACCGTGTGGTAAAATCATGGCTGCAAGCGCGAGGCGCAGCACGAGGCCCGTCCATTCTGCCTGCGTGGCAGCGATTGTCTGAATAAGTTGTGTCATGTTATTTGCTCCGTTTATTTTATTGAGCCCTCCTCTTCTGTTTCATTGCGACGCTTATGCGCATCGCGATGAAACAGCCCAGCAGGCGCCCTATTAGTTGATTACTCAACCAACAAGAAGAAGCTAACCCGCTTTAATTGACTCGTCAACAAAAAGTTAGTAATTTGACCGCATGAAGCACGATACCGCTGCCATTGTCGCCTGGCGCAACCTGCTCGCCTACCAGGCAGAGGCGACTTTTCGCATCGAGCGCGAACTCAAACACGCCGGCTGCATTCCACTGGCGGCATACGACGTGCTGATTGAGCTCGAAACCTCCGACGGCAAACGGCTGCGCATGTACGATCTTTCGAAAGCCTGCGTATTAACCAAAAGCGGAGCCACCAAGATCGTCAACAGCCTCGAAAAACAGGGATACCTGCGCCGCGAGAAATGCCCGAGCGACCTGCGCGGTTTGTTTGCCGCGATCACGGCAAAGGGCAGCGCAGCGGTGCGCAAGGCCTGGCCTGTCTACCGCAGGTGTATCGAAGACTTCTTCACCTCGGGCGTAACCGCCGCAGAGCTAAAGCACCTTTCGGCAATACTACCGAAACTCAGGGCCAAACTGCCGGACAACTTCATGGAGTCCGCCTGTAATTCGTAAGAAGATACGCTCGTGAAAAGGGGATGACTCGAGCGAATTTGCGATTCTGCCAAGGCTTGCGGGCCCTTAAGCGGAAAAATATTGCTCTGCTTCAGAAATGCTTGCGATAATGGTGAAGAATGAAATAAGCTTTGTTACCTCAAAAACGTGCATCACAGCTGAACGCGGCTGGGTAAAGACCACGCGCGCATCTTCATGCTTGCGTATCGCCAGAATGAAGTTCACCAGCGCTCCGATGCCTGAAGAATCAATGGTCTCCAGGTCTTCAAGATCGATGATCACGCGCAGGCGTTCCCGTGCAAGCAATGGCTCGAGTTCGGCGCGCGCCTGTTTCGCGGTAAACAGGTTGAGCGCACCGATGAAAATCGCGGTAGCGTAACCCTTTTCGGCATTTTCATTGATCAGTATTTTGCAGCGCTCCACGAAGGCGAAATCGAAGAGGTGACAGGCCGCGTCGCTACAAATTTCTGAATTCAGCCAGCATACGTTGACGCTCGCTGGCATCGGGCAAATACCCCAAGCCGGCAGACATGTTGTCGCGCAGGTGTTCGAGCCGCCGCGTCGCGGGAATCGTAAACTGGATACGTGGCTCAGAAAGTATGAATTTCAGGAAATATTGCGCCCAGCTGTTCATACCCTTTTCGACAGCCCAGGCGGGCAAAGGCTGCCCCTTCACGCGGCGAAACAGCCTTCCCTGGGCAAACGGTTCGTTGGCAATCACCGCGACCCGGCGCTCGTGTGCAACCTGCAGCAGGCGCTCGTCAGCAGAAGTTTCAGCGATCGAGTACGGTACCTGCAGAAAATCCACCGCTTCATTTTTGAGAATGCGCGCGAGCTCGCCAAAAACCGATACCTGGTAGTGCGTAAGACCGATGTAACGAAAGATGCCTGCTTCTTTATATGTGCGCAGCGTTTTGATCTGGGTCTTCCAATCGACGAGGTTGTGTATCTGCATCAGTTCGAGCTTTTGGCGTCCGAGCAGGCGGAGTGATTCTTTGATCTGAGACACGCCCCGTTCGCGGCCCGAAGTCCAGACCTTGGTGGCAAGAAAAAGCTGCGCGTTGAGGCCGAGCTGCACCGAAGCACTGCCGGTAACGGCTTCGGCCTCACCGTACATGGGCGACGAATCGACCAACCGGCCGCCGAGAATGTAGAATTCGCCAAGTAGAGCCGCAGCATGCTGCGGCTCTACTGCTTCGAATATTTGATATGTTCCGAGGCCGATGCGGGGTAATATTTCGCCGGTGGAAAGAATCGTTGCGGTCATGGCTTGTTTCTTTTTGGAGAGCAGCGGGAAAAACGGATAATGCAGTGCCGCAGCAGCTGAAAGGGAAATAAATTGCGTGCGGGATATGACTGCCACACGGTTATTGTAGAGACGCGATTAATCGCGTCTCTACGAATTACAGATCATCCAATTCTTCGCGTCTCTACAAATCCTGGGGAAATCCGCGTTTTTTTGCAACCGACCTCGCAGACCCCGCATCGCACGAACATGAAGAAAGCTACGGAAATGCCTGAACAGGGCGCAAACGTCGTCTTTACCGAAGGCGACCGGGTTACAGGCCGCTCAAAAATCGGTTCGTGGTTCAGCGGCGACAAGATGTTCATCGCTATGCACTTTATTCCGCTCGCGGCAATCTGGACAGGCGTTACCTGGAAGGCTGTCTGGCTGGGCGTGGCGCTATACTGGATTCGGATGTTCTTCGTCACCGCCGGCTACCATCGCTACTTTGCACACAAGTCGTTTGAGACCAGCCGCATTTTCCAGTTTATTCTCGCATTCGGCGCTGAAACTACCGGCCAAAAGGGAGTTCTCTGGTGGTCTGGTCACCACCGCGACCACCACAAGTATAGCGACACTGAAAAAGATGTGCACTCGCTCAAGGTACATGGCTTTTACACCTCGCACATCGGCTGGATCTTCGACAAGAACAACAAGCGCGTACCGCTCGAGAACATCCAGGATTTCGCGAAGTACCCCGAGATCCGTTTTATTTCTAAACACGACTGGATCGCCCCGTGGGCGCTCGGCGTTGCTTCGTTTCTGATTGCGGGCTGGCCAGGGCTGTGGATTGGCTTTTTTCTTAGCACGCTGATTACGTACCACTCAACCTTCACTATCAACTCGCTGACGCACAAATGGGGCAAGCAGCGCTACGCTACCGGCGAAGAATCGCGCAACCACTGGCTCCTCGCGCTCACCACAATGGGCGAAGGCTGGCACAACAACCACCACTACTACCAGGCATCGGCGCGCATGGGCTTCTACTGGTGGGAAATTGACCTCACCTACTACGTACTGCGTTTCTTGAGTTTCTTTGGCATCGTCTGGGACCTGAAGGGAGTGCCGAAGGCTGTGCGCGATAAAACAATGAAAGCCCAGGCAGCGCGTACTGAAAAAGCAGCACAACCTGCAATTACGCCCGTGGCCAATTCACTCGAAGCGACCGGTTAACTTTTTACCGCGACCAGGTCTGTCTCGCGCAGAACTGGTCGCCGCTGTACTCTGCAATTTCCCAAAATTCAAACCGTTAGCCGCTTGACCGCACGTAGGTCAAACAGCCTGATAAAGTTGTGCCGCTCCGAGAGCGAATTCTCAAAAGCCTGACCTTTATTTCTATAGCGACATCCGTCGTGCTCGGCAACTGGTTACATCCGTACCTCGAAGGCCAGCCGGTTAACGATCCCTTAATCATACGCATTGCGATTGCTGCCTTTTCAGTGTGCTTCTTCGTGCTGTCGCTCACGGCAGCCTCCGTGGCGTTGCGTGAGAGGCTATATTATGTACTGTATTTCCTGATCACCGGGCAGGGACTGTACCTTTCTGCAACCAACAGCCTGATGCACAGTTACGCGTTCGGCATGGCGATCATCACCACGGTCGTTATCACCTCTGCAGAAAGCAGGCGCTTTCTTGTGGCATATGTACCCTTTACTATCGTGGGAACTGTTGCGGCAGGCCTTGCCGCCTCTGAGCCGCGAGTCACGCGGTCGGTCTACCTCTTTGCCAACATCACCCTGGTTCTGCTGCTGTATTCGCTGCTGAACAGCAAGCTCGCACTGCTAACGTCGCTCAGGCGGGCAACTGAGAAAGAACGGGCAGCTTCACTGGCGAAAACGGCGTTCGTCGCGCGCATGAGCCATGAGATACGTACCCCGATGAACGGCATCCTGCCGGTGATCGACCTGCTACGCAAGAGCAGCGACGAAGCAGAGAAGGCTCGCTACTTTGAAATACTCAACACCTCTGGCCAGTTACTGCTGCGGGTCGTGAACGACATTCTCGATCTCTCGCGTATAGAGCGCAGCGCTCTCGATCTGGAAGAAGAGACCGTCGAACTGCGGTCGGTCGCCGCTACCTCAATGGAACTCTACCAGGCAAAGGCCACGGCAAAGAAACTGGCATTCCACCTGCATGTTGACCCGGCGCTGCATACCGCATACCTGACCGATCGTACCAGGCTCACGCAGGTACTGAATAACCTGGTGAGTAATGCGCTCAAATTTACCCAGCAAGGGAGCGTTGACCTGGAATTGCGTCTGGAATCTGACCAACCCGATTCGTCGGTTGTGCTGTTTGTCATTCGTGATACTGGAATCGGCGTGCCGCCCAATAAGCAGGCAGCAATTTTTGAGAATTTCGAACAGGCCGACCGTTCGATCGCGCTCCGCTTTGGCGGCAGCGGGCTGGGACTACCGATCAGCAAGGCACTCGTAGAACTTATGGGCGGCAGCATCAGCCTCAGAAGCCCGATCTCTGAAAACGCGCAGCTCCCCGGAACCGAGTTTATCGTCCGCCTGCCCATGCGCAAGACAGCCGCCCTCTACCAGGCCGCTGCTGCAACGCAACCATTTACCGCAGGGCAATTTACCGGATTGCGCGCCCTGATCGTCGAGGACAACCCGGTCAACCGGCTGGTGCTGGGCAAAACCCTGGAGAAACTGGGTGTTTCTTACGACGAGGCAGTGGACGGTCTTGCTGCCCTGCAGCTGGCGCAGAAGCAGACATACAACATCATCTTCATGGACCTCGAAATGCCTGAAATTGACGGCTATGAAACGGCGAAACGCCTGCGTTCTGCACCCGGGCCCAACCAGCAGACACATGTTATCTGCATTACCGCTCACACCCTGGCCGAGCAGCGCGAACGCGTTCTGGCAGCGGGCATGAATGAAATGGTGCGCAAACCCTTTTCGCTCCAGGAAATCGCCAGTGCAGTGGCAAATGCGCGGCCAGCTGGCTGACCGCCCGAGTGTGGTATTTACTCCTCCAAGGTAAAAACCTGCCTGATTTCTCTTTACACTCCCCCTGATTTTCCCGATATTTCCTTATGGATATCTTACAGGTTGCCCTCTTTGCAGTGGCATTTTTTACCTCGTTTGCCTACGCCGGCTACGCGGTCATGAAGTACTGGCGACTTGCGCACCTTGGCCAGGCACAGGAAATCAAATCGACCTTCGGCCAGAAGGTCAAGAATATCATCATCAATGTCTTCCTGCAGAAGAAGCTGATGAAGCGCCCGGTGCGCGGTATCTTTCACGTCTTCATCTTTTACGGCTTCCTCGTCTACGGCGGTCACACCACCAGCCAGTTCATCGGCGGCTTTTTTGGTCCATACCAAGTGCCGGTTGTCGGCGGCACTGGTTATGACTTCTACATTCCGAAGCTGATCGACGGTATCATTCCCCACTTCCACTACGCGTACGACTACCTGCTCGACATCTTCTCGATCCTGGTTCTTTCAGGCCTTGCGTTCTTTGCGCTGCGCCGCTGGGTATACCGTGCGTACGAACTCGACCGCCCTTCAGGCCAGTCAATGATCGTTATCAGCATGATCTCGACGCTGATGATCTCAACCCTGGTCGGCGAGGGAGCTAATGCGATACGCCTCGGCACCGCCGCAGACCATATTTCACCGATTCGCCAGGCGATGGTTGCCCTGCTCTCGGGCGCAGGTCTTACTTCTGCCAACGCGGGTTACTGGTATATCGGCGGCTGGTGGGCACACATTCTCACCGTCTTTGCGTTCATGGCGTTTGTACCGAATTCAAAGCACGCGCACCTCATCTGGGCGCCGGTTAACTTCTGGTTTGAAAAAGAAACTCCCAAAGGCCAGCTGTCATTTCTCGACACCGAAAATGCGAAGGTCTGGGGTGCCGCTAACGTACAGGATTTCACCTGGAAAGATCACCTGAACGGCCTCAGCTGCATCGAGTGCGGTCGCTGCACGATAGAGTGCCCTGCAAACCGTACTGGCAAACAACTCAATCCTAAGAACATCATGGGCGACCTGAAGCATGCGCTGATGGAGCAGATGAACAAGGTTGAAGCGGCGAAAAAAGCCGGCAAGAGCGATGAAGAAATCGCGGCTATGCCAGAGCTCCGCGTGATCGACAACTACACCTCACAGGAATCACTCTGGGCCTGCACGACCTGCTACGCCTGCGTCGAAGCCTGCCCGGTAGGCAACAACCAGGTCGATGCAATCATCGGCATGCGCCGTGCACTCGTGCTTTCAGAAGGTGCGCTGCCAGGCGAACTGCAGACTGCGCTCACCAACATGGAGAACCAGTCAAACCCGTGGGGCGTTGGTTCGCACAAGCGTGAAGAGTGGGCAGAGGGCCTCAACATCAAGACCATGGCAAAGTGGGCTGAAGAAGGCACAAAACCCGATGTTCTGTTCTGGGTCGGCTGCGCTGGCGCATTCGATGACCGCAACAAGAAAATCGCGCAGTCTATCGCGGGCCTGATGAACAAGGCAGACGTGAAGTTCGGTATCCTCGGTACCGAAGAAAACTGCACCGGCGACTCGGCGCGCCGCGCGGGTAACGAGTACCTGTTCCAGACCCTGGCTGGCATGAACATCCAGACGATGAACAACTATGGCGTCTCGAAGATCGTGACGGGCTGCCCGCACTGCTTCAACACGCTGAAGAACGAATATCCGCAGATGGGCGGCAACTACGAAGTTGAACACCACACTACTTTCCTCGATAAACTGCTGCAAGAGAACAAGATCGAGGTCGATCCGTCAAAAGCGAAAGAGCTGGGCCTCGTGACTTACCACGACTCGTGCTACCTGGGTCGCTACAATGACGTTTACTCGGCGCCTCGTTCGATTCTCGAAAAGGCAACGGGCGGCAAGGTCGTAGAGGCAGTCGACAACAAGACGCGTGGCCTCTGCTGCGGCGCCGGCGGCGCACAGATGTGGAAAGAAGAAGAAAAATCCACTGACGGGGCTGGCGTAAAAGCTGAGCGCGTGAATATCAAGCGCACGAAGCAGCTCGTCGACACCGAAGCGAAGACCGTCGCGAGCGCCTGCCCGTTCTGCATCACCATGGTGGCAGACGGCGTGAAGTCGATGGAAAAAGAAGAGTCGGTGAAGACACTCGACGTCGCGGAGATTCTGGCGCAAACGGTGAAGTGATTCGCTTACCGAATCACGCAAGTTTCCGCAGGAAATCTAAATAACCGACCACAAAATATGGCCGAACTCACCGGCCTGATTGGCACGCTCGGAACAGCAACGGCCTTTTACACAGGGCTGTTGCTGGTTCTGGGCAGACACCGCAACACCGTGCGCCTCTTAGGAGGCGCTTTCTTTTTCCTGTTCGCGGCGATACTACTACTTTTCGCCCGGTTCTTACTCGATCGCTACCAGTCGATGCCTCACCTGGCATTCGTACACCTGCCAATCGTTGTGCTGGCAGGGCCAGCTATCTATTTTTTCCTGCGATTCGTCGCCGAACCCGATTTTCGTCTTAAGGCTCCCTACCTGCTGCATCTTATTCCTGCGGTCGCGGTACTGTTCTATATGTCCGACACCTATGCACTGCCGGCAGAAGTGAAGCGCCGGATGCTCTCGCATACCGAACCTCTGCCTGAATACGTCATACCATCGCTGCGCGTGGTATTCATGCTCGCTTACACTTCGCCGCTCGTCTACTTCCTGATTTCGGTGCGCTACCTGCGCCCGTACTTTGCGCGGCTTCAAAGCCGCGAATTTGCATTTCTGCGGGCACTGAGATTCTTTCTGCTGACCTGCGCACTGGCAACGCTGCTGATGCTCGCAACCCTCGTCGGGGGCGACTGGATGCCGGTGAAGGTCCTTGCGCTGTCAGCCTATTCGCTCGCAGTCGTGCTTGCCTTCGTGGCGCTGGCGCGCAACCAGCATTTTCCTGAATTGCTCGCGCGTGACGCCCGGCGTTATGACCGCCTAAAGGGCCGCAGCGAAAGTAAAGTGGAGCAGCTTGAACGGCTGTTGCTGGATAATCGCCTGTATGCAGAAGAAAACCTGCGCGTTGCAGACGTCGCGCAGCGATTGGACCTGCGCGCCGACCAGCTCTCGCAGCTGATCAACGACCATTTCGGATCAAATTTTAACCGCTACATTAACCGCCTGCGCATCGACGATGCCAAACGCCGGTTACAGGAAACCCCTGAACTGGGTATGTTGCGCATCGCGTATGAATGCGGTTTTGCCACCAAGAGCGCGTTTAACGCCGCGTTTAAGCTCGAAACGGGTGTGTCCCCGACAGAATTTGCCAGAAAGCTCGCGGACTCAGGAAAAAAGCGTCCAGAATCCTGATTCAGGGCGACGGGGAGCAAAATCCATGCTAGGTTCAGGGCATGGAAAAGAATAAACTCCGCAATGTTGCGCAGCTTTACCGCGAGGCAGCAGTATCTTACGCATCTGAAAAATCATTTCTCACCCGCCAGGCGTCTGGCGCTTTCGACGGCCCGACTTACAGCGAGCTCTTTGAAAAAGGCCTCGACCTCGCCGCCGCGCTGGTCGCAGTCTGCGGGCTTCAGGCGCGCGAGCATGTGGCGATTCTCGCCGATAACCGTCTCGAGTGGATTATCGCTGACTACGCGGTCATACTCGCCGGCGCAGCCGATGTACCGAGAGGCACCGACGCGACAGAGTTCGACATGGAATATATCGTCAACCATGCGGGCTGTCGCGTTGTTTTCATCGAGAACCAGGCTACTTATAAGAAATTTGTTTCGGTCGCAGACAAGCTGACCGGCGTTGGGCACGTCATCTTCATCGACAAGGTAGATGCCGGCAACACCCCCTGGCAGTGCCATAACATGCAAGACCTGCAGCAACAGGGCAAGGCGCTCGGGAAAAAAGAAGTAGAGCGCCGTATTTCGGGCGTGAAACCCGAAGACTTGTACACGCTGATCTATACCTCGGGCACGACTGGCGCCCCCAAGGGAGTCATGCTGACGCACGGCAATGTCATCTCGCAGATTCGTAACCTGCCACTGGGTTTTACCCGGCAGGACGTAATGCTCTCGATTCTGCCGGTCTGGCATATCTTTGAGCGCGCGTTTGAAGTGATATCGATCGCCTCGGGCGCGAAAACGGTCTATACAAACGTCAAACACCTGAAATCTGACCTGCAGGCGGTTCGGCCGACTTTCATGGCCTCTGCCCCACGCCTGTGGGAGAGTATCTACAACGGTATCATGGCGCGCGTGGCTGAAGGCAGTCCACTGCGGCGCGGGCTCTTTCGCCTGGCAGTTGCCTTGAACCATACCTACCGCAACGCCCTGCGGGAGATCAGGGGACAAAACCTCTGCATGAATCCTCAGAATTTCCTGGAGCGCCTGGCTTCGCTGGCATCGGCTATTCTTTTGGCAATAATAACGTTCGTACCGGCTCTGCTGCTCGATTCGATCGTACTAACCAAAATCCGCGCAGCGACCGGTGGCAGGCTGCGCGCGACGATCTCTGGCGGCGGCGCCTTGCCACTGCACATCGATGAGTTCTTCAACGACATCGGTATATCCGTACTCGAGGGGTATGGTATGACCGAAACTTCGCCGATCATCTCAGTACGCCTGCCGCACAATGCGGTTATCGGCACGGTGGGCCCGCTCTACGCCGAAACCGAGATCAGGCTGATTGACCTGGCTACCGGCGCGCAGATATTTCCCGGTGAGAATTATTTTGGCAGAAAAGGCGAACTACACGTGCGCGGGCCGCAGGTAATGGCCGGTTACTACAAGAATGCCGAGGCTACAGCGAAGGTCATCAAAGACGGCTGGCTGAATACCGGTGACCTTGCGGTGATGGCTGCTAACGGCTGCCTGAAAATTGTCGGCCGCAGTAAAGAGACCGTGGTACTCATGAATGGCGAGAATGTGGAGCCCGTGCCCATTGAATCAAAACTCCTCGAATCCCCGTATATTGAACAGTGTATGGTCGTGGGACAGGACCAGAAGTTCCTGGGAGTCCTGATCGTACCGCGCGCAGAGGCCCTGAAACAATTCGGCAACGACCTGGCGACACTCGCGGATAACGCAGAAGTCAAGAAACTCCTCAAGGCCGAAACGCATCGACTCATTAGCGGAGATA
The DNA here is from genome assembly GCA_046346875.1 of Turneriella sp. Taxonomy (GTDB): domain Bacteria; phylum Spirochaetota; class Leptospiria; order Turneriellales; family Turneriellaceae; genus Turneriella. The sequence continues at coordinate 655,726 of JAXMHG010000003.1, forward strand.
ATGGTTTCAAGGCGTTTGAGCGCATCGGCGGCATTGCGGTGCTTAACCGCGTCTGGGAAAAAGATCGCGAGCTCACGGCAAAACTATCGCTGCGGCGGCACGTCATTACAGAAATGTACACTGCGCAAATTGCCGGTATATTTGACTAAATACGCCCGCATAGTCGGCAGATCATCTTATGCTATCATATTGATTACGGGAATTCTGCCGGCACAAATTTACTGCACAAGATGAAGCGACGTAAAGTTGACCATACTGCTACTTATCGCGCGGTAAATGCGCAGGAGCCGATAAATTGATGAGACTCTTTCTTATCCTGGCATTCATGTTTCCCATGTCAGCTTTTGCTGCCAAGAAAATGCTGATCATGGATTTCCGCAATCTGGACCAGGATCCCAATTTTCAATACCTCGAAGGATCTATTACTGACGCGGTAAAAAAGCTATTGCGAGAAAAATTTGAATTCTTCGAGCCCGAGGCAAACGATGTAGAAAAAAGGGCGCAGGATAGTTACTTCCTTTTCCCTGAAGATTACCATAATAAGAATGTGGCCTTACAGTTAGGGCTCATGACTGACCAGGATATAGTGATCAGCGGTGGCTTCCAGAAGCGTTACTCAGCGCGCGGAGAAGCCTTCATACTCGTGGACGTGATGATCTTCGATATCGAAAACAAGAAACTCGTCAGGCAATTCAAGAACGAAATCAAGGTCAATGCAGCAATATTTGAAAGCATCGATAAGCTCGCGCAAAAGGTTGCACAGGAAGCACAAGAAATACTTCCACAAAAAGGGCAGTTTGAATTTGATCGCTATGCCCCGATTACACAAACACAGGTCACGCTGCTCGGTGGTTACAACCTGAACTCATTTTCTTCTCCCATGCACAAGGAGACGGTCCTCACGAGTGGTTCTTCGATGTCTGCCGCTGATTACGGTGGAATGTGGATTGCCGCAGAATTGCGCCGTGACCGTTTCCTTGATCGGAATCGCCTCGTTGGTTTTTTCCGCGCAGATTTTCAGATGATTAACAGCCAGTTTGCAGTATCGGGGACAGCTGATCGCAGCTCGGCAACCGGTATGGGCGGGGCTGCCTCTGTCGGTTTAGGATACCAGTTGCTGCGTTACAAGCGTGTATTCGTACTCGGGCTACTGCAGGGCGGTTTTTTTTATGAGCGCGTAAAAATGGACTTTTCGAATTTGAAATCAGCTCCTCTTGATATTGGAACCGGTAGTCCCATCACGACCATAACAGGTGATATTTTCGGACCGCAAGCCGGCGCCGGTCTGCGGTTGGGTTGGCAAATCAATGCGTACTTTAGCCTCGAGCTGGGTGCGGTCTACCAACAATCGTTTGTGCAAGGCAATAGCAGCGGCAACGTGATTACCGCCGCAGGATTCGGATTACGTATATGAAGAAGCTCCTTGGATTGACACTTATTTTTGCCGCCTACTGCAGCAGGCCATTCGATATCAAGGCACAATTTGGTAACATACTGGTTTCTCCCTCAATAGGGCTTATAACGACCGAGAATGGCGGGACTGCCAATTTTTCCGTAGTGCTCGGCACACAACCTTCAGCTGCCGTGCAGATACCACTGCAGAGCTCAGACACAACCCGCGGCACGATTACTGTCAGCTCACTCACGTTTACACCGACCGACTGGAATATTCCGCAATACGTGACGGCAACTGGCATCGACGATGGTGCAGTCTCAGATGGCTCGCACAATTACTCCATCGTCACAGGAAGAGCAATTAGTGAAGACAAGAACTATGATGGTCTGGACCCGGTAGATGTTTTGATCACAAACGCAGATAATGATTCGGCAGGAGTAACGATTTCTCCGACTGCGGGGTTAACGACCAAGGAAGCCGCGGGCGCAGGCCACACGGCCACCTTTACCGTGGTCCTGAATGTGGCGCCAACCGGATCGATCACAATAAACCTGACATCGTCCAATACCGCCGAAGGGACCGTTTCGCCGGCAACGCTGAATTTCAGCACAGGTAACTGGAACAGCCCGCAAACTGTCACCATTACCGGTGTCGCAGATAACAAGGTCGACGGCAACCAGAACTACACAATTATCACTGCGCCGATCGCGGCGACGGGAACAAACTACGACAATATCGACCCGGCAAACGTCCTTGTCGTAAGCCAGGACACAGATACTGCCGGCTTTACAATCATTCCAGTTGCAGGGCTAACCACTTCAGAATCCGGCGCCTCAGCCACATTTACCGTGCAACTCACCAGCCAGCCGACGGCAAATGTCCAGGTTACGCTCACATCAGACAACACGAGCGAAGGCCAAATAGGCCGCACGTCTGGCTCGTGCGACAACAGCTCGGGCCTGTCGACAGCCAGCTGCGCGCTTACCTTCACATCGGCAAACTGGAATACCGCACAGACCGTTAGGATAACCGGCATCGACGATGCAAGTACTGATGGCAATATTGTTTACCACGTCGTGACGGGCCCGGCCACGAGTTCCGATTCGAACTTCAATGGTGTCGACCCGGCGGATATCACGCTGACGAACAGCGATAACGATACGCCGGGGATTACGGTTTCCCCCACTGCGGGACTCACTACCACCGAAGCGGGCGGCGTCGCGACGTTCACGGTAAAACTGAATACCGCGCCAACGGCAAATGTCACGTTAACGCTTTCGAGCAGCAATGAAGCCGAAGGCCGCATTCGCCGGGGTACAAATTGCGACAACGCGGGTACGGCAGGCACCGGCTCGTGTACCCTGGTATTCACGCCGGCTAGCTGGAATAGTGCACAGACAGTCGGGGTTGTTGGCCAAAATGATTTCGTGGCCGACGGCAGTATCAGCTACAGTGTGTTCTTCTCAACCCCGTCATCCAGTTCTGATACCAACTACAATGGATTGACCCCCGCATCGGTTGCACTCAGCAATTCGGACAATGATATGGCGGGAGTCACCGTTTCGGCAATCAGCGGGAACACTGCTGAGTCTGGAACCACTGCCACGTTTACCGTGGTCTTGACTTCGCAACCGCTAAGCCCGGTTGACATCTATTACAGTAGCTCGAATACCGGCGAAGGCCAAATCAAGCAGTCACTGGGATTATGCGCGACCGCAGGTACCGCAGCAGCGACTGCCTGCAAGCTGAGCTTCACAAGTGCCAACTGGAGTACTCCACAAACTGTTACGGTTCAGGGTATTAACGACTTCGTACAGGATGGTAATATCACCTATAACCTCACCTCTGCTGCGATTGCCGGGTCTGGTGCTGACTACAATGGAATTATTCCGGCTTCGGTGACTGTGACGAATATTGACAACGATGTCGCCGGCTTAACCGTGTTGCCAAGTTCAGGTCTGATCACCACCGAAGCAGGTGGCACGGCGACGTTTTCCATCAGGCTAAATTCGCAACCTACGGCAGCAGTGACCATTGGCTTATCCTCGTCGAACACAGCCGAAGGTACCGTCTCGCCTGCCAGCCTGGTCTTCGATTCATCGAACTGGAGCACCAACCAGACAGTGACCGTCACAGGCGTCGCCGACAACCGGATCGACAGCAATGTTTTATATTCCATAATAACAGCAGCAGCAAGCAGTGCAGACCCAATTTACAACAACCAAAATCCGGCCGATGTAAGCGTTACCAACAACAACTCAGACGTCGGTAAGTATATCTTTGTGACTTCGGCGACTTACAATGGCAATTTTTCTGCCTATCCTGCGTCGGGTGGATTTGCTGGTACCACGGGTGCAGACGGTCTATGCAATGCCGACGCTGCAAAACCAAATGTCTCCACCTATAAGGCCGTTATTGGCAGTTACGATGGCGGCCTACCGGATGTAGAGCGGGACGGATCCGGGATTGCGCTGGATTGGGCCCTCTATACCACTACGCGCTATTACCGCGCGGCAGACTCTCTGCTGGTGGGGACGACGGACGCAAACGGCCTGTTCACGTTTCCATTGACTAATAGTTTTCACAACGCTGCTGCGAGCTACTGGACTGGTTTAACAAGTCTATACGCCTACTCTGCGACTTCTTCCTGCAGGCCAACCGGTACAACTACGATTTCATGGAATGCCTCTTCGACCCGAACTGGTGTCATAGGCGACGGGTTATCGACCATCAGTACCGCTATAGCAAACGGCAGTCTGGCATGCAGCAATACTCTGCGTCTGCTCTGCGCAGAACAATAGCCGCTAACTAACCGCTTAGGGCACATCTTCCGCGGGTAATATTTGACAAATCTGCTAGCCAATAAACGGTTGCAGAATGCTTACACGAATAGTACTCCTATTGGCAGTTCTGCCGCTGCTCATCGCATGTGGCAAATCGCGCTCGCAGGTGCGCATCTCTGCGCCCAAAACAGAAGCTCGCATAACCTTTCCGCAGGGTTTTCTCTGGGGTACCGCTACCGCCGCTGAACAACTTGAACCCACTGAAGACAGTGACTGGGCAGAACTGATACGCAAAAGTTATGCGGGCGAAGGTAAGCCGGTAGCCGGCGCCGCCGTCCACGATCTGCACAAGTATCCCGCGATGGTCATCAAACAAAAAACTGCGCATACACTGAAGGTTGCCGAAGATGTCGCATTAATGAAAGAAATGGGAGCTAACTCGTACCGTTTCTCGATCGCATGGGACCGCCTGTTTCCCCGTGAAGAAATGGATAAACCCGATGCCGGCGCGGTGGCATTCTACGACCGGCTGTTTGCCGAGCTGAAGAAACAGAATATCGAGCCATCTGTAACCCTGTTCCACTTCAGCTCGCCGGCCTGGTTCTTCAAAGAGAAAGACGGCAAACGCGGCTGGGAACGCGCCGACGCGCTGCAGCACTTCACGAAATTCGTGCGCTTCGTCGTTGGCCGCTGGGGAGAACAGGTGAACGTGTGGTGCACGCTCAATGAACCAATGGTCTACATCTACTCGGGCTACATGCAGGGTATTTTCCCCCCACTCGAGAAACGCCCCGATGAAAAATCCGTCGTCCCTGTTATGGAAGCGTTGCTGCGGGCACACGCCGAAGCCTACCGCATTATCCATGCGGCCAACCCCAAGGCCATGGTCGGCGTCACGCAACACACGCGGGAGTTCTCACCCTACCGTAACTATGCAATGCTGGACCGTATCATCGCCGGCAAGGTCGAACAGGCATTCATCTGGGATTTCACTGATGCAATCAGCACCGGCGTGCTCAAGGTCACCAACACAAGCATTGAGAAGCCGATTGAAAATCTCAAAGGCACGCAGGATTTCCTGGGAATCAACTATTACGGCCGCTTCTACATCAAATCGAATATCTTTTCGCCAACGAAGTTTGAAATCAAGAACCATGATCCCAGTGAAGAGAGCGAAATCAAAAATGATCTTGGCTGGGCTGATTACCCGATCGGCATGAAGAACGTGTTGCTGACCGGTAAAGAAAAGTATGCACTACCGCTCTACGTACTCGAATCAGGCACCGCTGACAAGGCGTCCGACGACAAACTGCGCCAACGACTGTTGATCGGCCACACGGCAGAAATTGCCGCAGCGATTCGCGAAGGCGCTGACGTGCGCGGCTATTTTCACTGGTCGATGATCGACAACTTCGAATGGGCTGAAGGGTTTGAGGCGCGGTTCGGCCTGGTCGAAATCGACTACCTGAACGGCTTTGCCCGCAAGAAGCGGCGGAGCTTCGATCTTTACCGCGAAATTATCCAGAGAGGAATTTCGCCCGCGAAATACAACCAGGCCGCGCAGGAATATCAGTAAATAACCTGCGCGACATCTCGCCGAAGCGAGATGTCGCGCAGGTCTAAGATACTTTTTTTTCAGAAACCCACGAGCACGACTTCCTTTTCGAGTCGCACGCCGCATGTATCGTAGACGCGCTGCTCGATGAGGTGAATCAGGTGCAGCACATCGGCCGCGCTGCCGCTGCCGTTGTTCACGATAAAATTGCAGTGCTCCGCTGAAATCTCCGCCCCACCCTGGCTTACGCCGCGCAGGCCGGCTTCGTCAATGAGCTGCCAGGCTTTCTTCGGTGACACGCCCGGAGCAGGGTTCTTGAAAATGCTGCCGGCAGAACGACGGTTTTTGGGCTGCGATGCAATGCGCCGGTTCTTGTAATCTTCAATGCGCGCAGCAATTGCCGCACTGTCGCCCGCAGCAAGTTCGAGTGTCGCGGATGCAATCCAGGCCGAATTATCGCGTTTGAAAATGCTGTCGCGGTAGGCGAATTCGCAGCTAGCGTTGCTGACTGTCGCGACCTGCCCTGTCCTGACGGCTTCGACCGTTACCAGGCTATCGCGTAGCTCATGGCCGTAGCAGCCGGCATTCTGGATGACCGAGCCGCCGAAATGCCCCGGTATTGTCGTGAGAAATTCGAGCCCCCCGTAACCCAAGGCAGAGATTTTTTTGCCCGCAAGCGGGGCGCGGGCACTCGCCGGTACGCGCACAACCAGGCGATCGGCAGAACGGTGCAAAATCTCCGGCTCTTCGCCGAGGTCCGGGTGCACGACAACACCGCGAAATCCAGCATCGGCAACCAGCAGGTTTGAACCTCCCCCTAAAAGAAAAACCGGAACGTCATTTAATGCCGTTTGCTGCTGCACCTGCGCCAGCTCGTCGGCGTTGCGCGGCAGCACGAAGATATCGGCGGGGCCGCCAATACGGAAGGTTGTATAGGTGTGCAGCGGTTCGCCCAGGCGATACGCAATGCCGCGCGAGTCAAGAAACGCTGTGACGGCGCGCAAGTCAGCCATGGCAAGTTCAGCCGATAATGGAACGGGATTTCTTGAACGCAGCGATTTCTTCGCGCCGGCGCGTGCTATCCCAGCGCAAGAGGTCACCCATTACCGTGGCAACCGAGCTGAGCGCAGAATCAGAGATATAACCCATATTGCCGAGACCGCAGCGCCTGTTCAGGAAATCGGCCAGCGTCAGCGCCATCTCGCGATCGACCGCATAGTGAATCTCGGCGCGGATAAACGGGTATTCGTTTTCTATCGGCATGAGCAACGATTTATCGCGTATCACGTAATCGAGCACACGTTCATAGAGCGCCCCATAAATTTCGATAAGGTGGTTGATGAGTTGTGGTGAATAAACTTTGTCCCATCTTGCATGCGCTTCGGCAATAAAAGTCGCCAGCCGCGTGCCAACCTGACCGCCAACAACCGGCGTTTTGTGCGATATCGAATGGCGGCGCGGAAAGCCAAATTTCTTCTCGATGAGGTCGACAGTCTGCTCGGCCAATGCGCGCGAGGTGGTCCACTTACCGCCGAAGACTGACACGAGGCCATCGACATTATCCTGCTTGCGGTGCAGCACGATTTCGTGACGGCGCGAAGCTTTATAGGTACTTGTCACCGAGCTTTCGGCGACGAGCGGCCGCAGTCCCGCGTACGAATTCACTACGTCGCCAAGCGTTTTTTTCTGTGGAAAGTAAGAGTTGAAGAGATCGAGAAAATCCTGCGCATCATCGCGCGTGACATTCAGGTCGTCTGGATCACCTTTGAACTCGGTATCGGTCGTGCCGAGCAGCGAGTAGTTACCCCAGGGTATCAGGAAAATATGGTGCTTGTCGCGCGTTTCCAGCGCAACCGTGGTGTTCTTGTGGAAACGGGGAAAAAGCAGGTGTATACCTTTCGACCGGACAAGCTTGTGTTCTGCAGCACCATGAAGTTTGCCCAGGACAATATCGCCCCACGGCCCGGTCGCATTCACAGTAACCTTGGCACGGACGGGAAATTGCCTGCCGGTCAGCGTGTCTTTGGCGATCACCCCCGACACGCGTTTGCCAGCCGAGGTCTCTTCGATGATGAATTCATCGCACGCGACGTAGTTCGCTACCTGTGCACCGCGCGAGGCAGCTGACAGAACATACTCAAGGTTCGAGCGGTTCGGGTGCCGGTTTAGGGCATCGTAGTAATGGTATGCCCCCTTGAGCCCCTGCGGGTTGAGTCCTGGCTCGAGCTGCAGAGCCTTCTCTCGTGAAAGCCACCGTTTGCGGTCAATGTGCTTGTCCGGGTCGTCGATGTAGTTGCGATCCCACGAGAGCAGATCGTAGAGCGTGAGACCAACGCCGAGCATCCAGCGGGGCGTGGGAGTAAAATCGTAAAAGGGCATGAGAAATGGCAGCGGAAATACCTGGTGCGCCATATTCATTTCGAGGTAGCGCCGTTCGCGCAGCGATTCACGCACTACGGGTATATCACCCTGTGCGAGGTAGCGCAAGCCACCGTGAATGAGCTTTGAGGTTGCGGCCGAGGTGGCATGGCCAAAGTCTTTGCGTTCGATGAGCGCGACGGAAAAACCGCGCAGCGCGGCGTCCCATGCGATCGAGGCACCACTGACTCCCCCGCCCAGAACCAGTATGTCAAACACCTGATTCTGCAACCGCTGCAGATCGCGTTTCATGGATTAGCTTCCCCCTCAGGCAGAGAAGACATGCCGTAAAGGAATAACGCGCCCACTCACCTGCCTGGGAGAGGACCACTACCCGCTGCACTGCGTACCGGGCACGCCGCATAGTTCATTGACCCGCTATCTTCGCTTCAGGATAAGATTATTGTCACATCATAAATCCCATGCAAGTCCGCACCCGTTTTGCCCCCTCACCCACTGGTTACCTTCACGTTGGCGGCGCCCGCACAGCGCTGTTCAATTACCTCTACGCGCGCGCGCAGGGGGGAAAATTTATTCTGCGGATTGAAGACACTGACCAGGCACGCTCGACCGAACAGAGTTACCACCAGGTAATTGACTCGCTCAAGTGGCTCGGCTACGAATGGGACGAAGGCCCTGAAGTTGGCGGACCTCATGGCCCCTACAAACAGTCCGAGCGCCTGCAGATCTACAAGGATAACGCGGAAAAGCTCATCCAGGAAAAAAAAGCATACCCCTGTTTCTGCAGCGCCGATGAACTCGAGCGCAAGAAAAAACAGCGTGAAGCTATGGGACTGCCCTATGTCTACGACGGCAAGTGCCGTAACCTGACAGCCGAAGAGGTTGCAGAAAAAAAAGCACAGGGCATTGAACACACCGTGCGCTTCCGCACTCCTGCCAAGGAAGTTGTGGTGGAAGACATTGTGCAGGGTACGGTCCGCTTTGACACTGCGCTGATCGGGGATTTTATCATCGTCAAATCAGACGGCTTTGCGTCGTACAACTATGCCGTTGTGGTAGACGACCACCTCATGGATATCACGCACGTGATCCGCGGCGTTGGACATCTCTCGAATACGCCGCGCCAGATCATGATCTACGAGGCGTTCGGCTGGAAAGAACCGCGCTGGGCACACGTAAGCGAAATTGTTGGCAGCGACCACAAGAAACTCTCGAAACGCCACGGCGCAACGCCGATCACCGCTTTCCGCGACCTGGGCTACAGCGCGCGTGCATTTAACAATTACATGGCACTGCTGGGCTGGTCATCACCCGACGGGCGCGAATACATGAGCATCGACGAGCAGAAGTCGCTGTTTGACGTAGCGCGCTGCAGCAAATCGCCCGCGATGTTTGACGTTTTTGATCTGGCAAAAGCCGCAGAAGTCGACCTGGCGCAGACATCGATCGCCGAGCTCGAAACCTATCTTTTTGCCAAGTCAAAACTCAACTGGCTTTCCAACCAGCATATCCGCGCGACCCCAGATAACCAGTTCATAGAAGAAATTCTGCCATTCGTCAAAGCGACTGGTGTTGTGCCGGACGCAGAATGTACAGCCGGCAATGAGCGGCTGCGGGGCATTCTGCTATCGCTGCGCGTTTACCTCGACACACTGGGGCAGATCCGCAACTACATAGGCGACTTCTACCGCGCCTTTGAGCCGAAACGTGAAGATTATGTCACATCAGAATACTTCCAGGCGGAAAATTTTACGTCGCTGGCTACGGTTTTGCTACGTCATATTGAACAGATGGGTGGGAGCTCAGACGTACTCGAGGCAGACGCCATTAAAGAGGCCCTGAACGCCGTAGGTAAAGAAACCGGCACTAAAGGTAAGCCGCTCTTCATGACGCTGCGCGTTGCTTCTACGGGCAGGCTGGAAGGCCTTGAACTACCTGTTTACCTGGGGCTTTTGGGCAAAGCCCGGGTCATCGAGCGAATTACAAAAATGATTGCCCTCAAGAATCAGGCATGAAGATAACAGCGAGGCTAATGCAATTCGAGACCAACTCACCGTCTGGCAACCTCGAAATCCTGTTCTGCGACTGGGAAATCCCGCGTGAACAGGTTCGCGGCGAAGCCCCTGTACAGAAGGGAGTCTGCTTTATTCCGGCAGACCTCTCGGCGGTGGCGCACGTCCGCAGCTACATCGAACATGTGGCAAACACCTTCTCTCTCTCCGAGCAGAGCATTTTTGAGCTGGCGCTGGTTGCCGACGAACTCGTTGCGAATGCAATTCTCGCGAGCTATGCGAAGAACGGCAACGAGAACATTGTCCTCAAGTGGACCATGAAAGACAATATCTTCACGCTGAGTGTGCTCGACTACGGCGGGGGCTTCAAAATCACCGAAGTATTCGATGAAATTCCGCGCGGGTCTGACCTGGCAAGTTTTCTCCGCAGCCTGAAAGAATACCGCGAAGCTCGCAGGGCATTTATTCCGCTCAACGGAGCGCTCATCGAACACGTGCGCTTCGGTCGTGGCCTGCGCATCATCTCTAACCTCGTGCGCAAGCTCGACATTGAGTTTCACGATGCCGACGGTTCAACTGTGCACGAACCTACCGCCAATACAGTCGGTTCGATCATCACGATCGAATACGTCGCGCAGGCCGCCTGACACCCAACCGGCATGCCCGATCACGTTCTAGCCAGCACACTGCCGGCTGCAGTCCAGACCAAACTGCTGAAGATCCTGGCGAGTAAGGCACAGCGCGCCGGTGAATACTGCCTGCCGTTTGACCCAACACAATTTCCGTTTTCTCTGCGCACGCTTTTCCCGGAATTCAGCCGCTACGCTCTCGAGATTGGCTGCGGCTGGGGTGAGTACACACGTGCCAGCGCGCAGGCACATCCCGATACCCTCGTCATTGCCGTCGAAAAGAAACTTGCACGTGTCATTGCCTCGTCTCGTACCCAGCGCGCCGAGGGCATAAGCAATATCCGGTACCTGGTACTTGACCTTGCCTGGTTTTTTGACGGAGTGTTTGCAGAAGCCCAGTTCGATGCTATCACGATCAACTTTCCTGACCCGTGGCCCAAAGCCCGCCACCACAAGCACCGCTTCGTATCACCCGATTTTGGCGAATCCCTGAGTCGAATTGCCCGTCCCGGGGCACGACTAACCTTTGCCACCGACAATTACCCGTATGCCCGCGAAGCGATGGAGACTTTTGAGGCCAGCACAGACTGGCATAACGCAGTCGCTCCATGGATCGCGGTCGGTGATATCGCCGGGCGGCCGCGCAGCTTCTTCGAGACCGTACACCGGCAAGAAGGAGCTCCTATTTACTTTTTGCAGTACGATAGGAAATAATAACCTGCAGTAGCCACGGCCAGAGACAGGCGAGCGCAAGCGCCCAAAAGGCAGACAGGCCGAAGCGCGAGAACACGGTTGTTCGCCTTGCTAAAGGAATCTCAGCGAATACATTCTGCGGCCGTCCCTGAAGGCTGCGCGGGACAATGTCGTCGCCTTTGGCGTCGGCAATCACCGTGACGCCGCTCATTGCCGCGCGGACGATCGGCACACCGTTTTCCACTGCACGCAGCACTGCAGCCGAGGCATGCTGGTGCCCTTCTACTCCGTCGCCAAACCACGCGTCGCTTGCGAGGTTGAGAATTACCTGCGCGTCGCGGGTGCGCACGTCGGCAGGATAAAGTGCCTCGTAGCAGATGGCTGGCTTCACGATGTACTGCCGCATCAACTGCGGTTGCGGCAGATGCTTCCTGACAGTCGCACCGCTCGAAAGGAATGCGAGCTCAGGTTCGATCTGTTGGCGGCTGCGCAGGGTGTCAGGAGCCAGACCAACGTTTAATGTAATTTCGTTGAGCTCTTGCGCAGCACTGTAATGCCCTGCTTCAGCGAACACATGCCGCAATCCGGGCCAGATATCCCCGAACGGCAGGAACTCCCCCCAGGGCACCAGCCTTCGCTTCAGGTAGTAATTCTTCATACCTGTCTCGGGGCGTGTAGCCAGTCGGGAATACAACCGTGCACCGCTCTGGTACATGTCGTGAAAGACCAGCGCAGCCCCGCTGCGACGGCTCGTATATTCAGCCGTCGCATCAAATGTTGGTGAATAGATCGTACGATTGGCAGTCGTCGCATCTGCGCTATGAAAAGGCATGCTCGCCTCGGGCCATACCACCAGGTCGAGCGGGGCATACAGGATCACACCTTCGAGCGACTGGTTGAACAGCCGGTTGATGGCATCGGTTGCGAACTCGTGGTCGCTGCGCTTTTGTTCGGGCGCAGCCCCGATATTCGTTTGCACAACCAGTGTACGGAGCTTACCCGTGTCACCCTGTAGCGGCCAGTAATACATGAAGCACCCAACAAGAAGGCCAGACACCGCCAACACGAGTGCCGGCAACTGCAACCGCAGTCGGTGCTTAAAACGAAGTCCGCGGCAAACCCACAGCAGCTGCCAGCCCAGCAGCGCCAGAAAAACTGTCAGCAGGCTGACAAAATACACAGAACCGATCGAAGCAAGCTGCCGCAGCCAGCTGAACGCGGCAACTGCATTACCCCACGACCAGGGAAAAAGTTCCGGCGCAATCAGTTCCGCAACGGCAAACACTGCGGCGGCGGCGAGTAATCTGCCGGCATCATGCACTGCGCTAAAATTCCAGTAACGCGCCAGCGTGAAAATTCCCAGGAATTTAAGCTGGAAGAGCAGCGCATAAACCAGCGCAAGAACAAACGAGACAAGCACGCGCTCACCGGTATAACGGTGGATCGTCGCGGTGATCCAGCCGAAGGTAATGAAAGTGGCGGCAAAAGCAAAGAATAGCCAGCTTGCAAGGATACGCCGGTAACCAGCCCCATGCAGGTCCGCTGCAGCCGCGAGCACTGCCGCAATGGCCAGAATTCCCAATGGCCACAGATCAAAGGGCGACAGAGCAAAAAGCAGTCCGACGGCGTGTACAAGCGCAAGCAGGGCCTGCCGCAGGTAAAAGGACTGCAGGTTCCGCACCGCTATTTAAGGTTGTTGCTGCGGAGGTACTCTTCGTACTGCATGCGGCGTTCGTAAGCTTCGGCCTCTTCTTTGCCCAGCATCTGCACCCGCAATTCATTGAGTTTTTCGCGGCGCTCTGTTTCCGACAGGCTGGGATTATCGCGGCCAAATTTCTGCGCGGCTGCTTCATACGAATCGATACGCGCGCGCTCGTCACGGATTTCCCTTTCGACCTGCGCCATCCGTTGCGCAGCGGCGGCGCCGAAATAACGTTCACGCAGCGCCTGCGTTTCAGCTGCCGAATTTCCCTTGCGCTGCATTTCATCGCCGCGTAACATCACCTCGGTCTCATACCGCGTGTATGCAGGCTCGGCTTCACTGACGGCGGCATTGTATTCCCCAAGGTTGTTCTTGCGGAGCTCGTAGTATTTTTTCACGCGCTGCTCGGCAGGCATTTCGGCGGAGTTTTTTACAAAATCATTGAGGGCGTCCTGCGACGCAATGCGCGCCTCTTCGAAGCCGAAAATGAGCTGCGCATCGGTCTCAGAAAAGAATTCCCTGCGCTTCTTTTTTATGTATTCATAGCGCTCGGTCGCCGTGAGGTTCTCCGGTATATTAAAGCGGCGCATCGCGTCCTCGTAGCGCAAGTAGCCACGGAACAATGCAATAATCTTCTCATTTTCCGGTGCGGGATACTGCTCGCGCAGGAAGTTCTCAATGCGAATGTTGCATTCGTCAAAGTTCATCTGCGGTGTTGCAGTACCGGCTCCGTCTGCAGATTCTCCTGCACCGACCCCGCACTTGGTCCGCAGGCGCCAAAGCTCTGAGACAAGCGAAATACGCCCGGTGCGTGCCATCTCCATCAGTTGGCTGAAGGTATACATGTTTTCTTCACTGAATAGACGCCGGTTCTGTTCGAGAAACTCGCGGTATTCACCCGATTGGGGGTTGGCTGCCAGCGCAGCCTTGCGCGCCTGGTCTTCGAGCAGGCGAAGCTTGCGGCTTTCTTCTGAATCGGGCCAAAATGCCCAGAGCAGCACCAGTACCAACACCGGCAGAAAATAGAGGAGTTTCCGCTTATCCATGATATTTTTCCAGCAGCATTTCAGGTATCGAACCGGCTCAGGCCATCAGTTCCTGCAGCTTTTTCACCGCACGATTTTCCGGGTCAAATGCTTCTGCTTTCCGCAGCAGCTTCTCTGCTTTGTCGCGCTTTTCCAGGCGGCGGTAAATGTCAGAAAGATTCACAATCCCGTGAAAACTCATCGGTTCGCGCAGGATCAGCCTTTCACCGTAGTCTGCCGCCCGCTTGAGCAGGGTTTTTTCAGGACCAGCGCAGTACTTGAGCGCGCGCGAGGTCAGGTATATCATTCCCAGGTCAGACGGATCATAGTTGCAGTATTCTTCGCCCAGTGCGGCGGCGCGCGAGAATTTCTTCAGGCGCGAGTTGAGTAGCGCAAGCTCATAGACGATTTTCGGATCGTGCGGGTTGTCGGCATAAAGGCGGTCGAGCTCCGCTATCGCGCCTTCGTAGTCCTTCGTCTGGGCATATTTCTTGATCACTGAAAGATCAGCGCGTGAAATCGGATCATGCCCCGTACCATCGAAAACGATGCGAACGAGCGAAAGGTCATCGGTAATGTCGCCGGCCTTGAGCAGCTCTTCGCGTATCTGGTGCAGATCGCCACCCGTTTTTTCGATGATACGCAGGAACATGGTCTCATCCTGGTTAATCATCGAGTTACCCATTTCATCCCGGCCCAGCGCGATATCGTCGCGACCGTCCGAACCAGCAAAGATGACATCGCCCTTCTGCAGCCTGAACGTTTTCACACGGAAAAGTTCGTCATTTTCAGGCATGCCGAGTTTTCTGAGCGTGAGCTCCTCTTCAATGAAGTTTGCTACGCCATTGCGCAGAATCGCTATCCAGGGGTGTTCAGCGTTAATGTAGTACAGGAAACCACTGTCTTCGTCAATGAGGCCGATGACCGCTGACACGAGCATGCGGCCATCGAAAGAAATCATCACGTGGTGGAGTTCTTCGTAACAGTCACGCAGCCACTGCTCGGGAAACATGAAGCGGCTCATCTCGTCGTTCTGCGTTCTGTGTAGAAATGACTTGAAAACCGTACCGAGCACCAGCGCCCCATCAGCACCCTGGATCGACTTGCCCATCGCGTCGCCGTTCATGAACGCTACGTAGCGTTTGTTGCGCAGGTAGACAGTATTTGCCGAAGAAATATCTCCCCCGATTTCAGAATGCCACTGCCTGAACTGGAACTTTTTTTTCTGTTCGGTAAGAAAATCGACGCGCACGCGCGATGGCACCGCTTCGTTCAGGGCAAGCGGGTGCAGCAGCTGCGAGGTAAGGAAATAATCGCCGTCCTGCTGCGTTTTCAGCTCATTGATACGCTTAATCTGCGCCTCGATTTCGGTATTCTTGATCTCGATCTTTTTCGTCTTCATGAACGAGTCGAAGCGAATGCGGTCGAGCAGGAAAGAGAAGGCGATGGCAATGACGTATGAAATGACCAGGTTATTCATTGAGTATGCAGCAGCCGGTGTCGTCAGGTTAGGTTTATAGACAAGGACTGCGGCAAGAAAGATGGCGATTGAACTCAGCTGCATACTCAGAAAGAGCCTGAAGGCCACGGGGGCTGCAATCGGGATCATCACCACGATTTGTAGGCCTGAAACATAGTTCGGGTCATCGGCTATGCGACCGGTAAAGAATGAAGTTGCACACATCACATACCCAATCATGATCTTGAGCAGCAGTGCACCATGGCGCCGGAAAAACGGAATGAACGAAGTGAGAAAGATCAGTGCCCCGATGGCGGTAAGCCCCAGGCGAAAATAGATCAGCTCCGGAAACTCAGGGTGCAGCTTCTTGTCGGTATTAAAGGCGAAATCCAACCAGGCGAAAGTGGCGATTGCCGCACCTATGCGCGTCCAGCTGCTTAGCTGGCGGTCCATATCCGCTACAAATTCGCCGCGGTATTGCAGCCGCTCTGGATTTCTACGAAATAAACCGCGCAGCCTGTTCATCATGTACCTTAATGACGACAGTGCACACTAAGTCAACGCTATCGCATAACAGCTCCCGGCACGGGCTAGTGGGGCCCTGTGTGGCAGATTCAATGCCGAACGCCCGAAAGCGACTCGAGTAACTTTAGGTAACGCGGGCCTGGACACCCTGGCCGGTGCCCCCGATAATCTCCCGGGGTTTTGAACCGATTTGCGGACCTATCATGCCGCGGGCCTCAAAGGCTTCGATAAGACGTGCGGCCTTGTTGTAGCCGATACGCAGCCGGCGCTGCAGGTAACTTGCTGATGCCTTCTGGCTCTCGACGATAATTTGCCACGCTTCTTCGAATAACTCTTCATCGCCGGCCTCGAGTTCACCCATTTTACCTTTCGGGTCTTCAAGCGTGATATAAGCAGGCCTGGCAAGTTTCTTGGCGTACGCGACGACGTCTTCTACCTCGTTGTCTTCGATAAGCGGTACCTGCGCGCGAATCAGCTGGCCCTTGGACGGGTGCCGGAAAAGCATATCACCCTGCCCCAGCAGCTGTTCTGCGCCGTTGCCGTCGAGAATAGTACGCGAGTCTGTCTTCTGTGCTACCTGCAACGCTATACGTGCAGGACAGTTCGCCTTGATGAGCGCCGTGATGACATCTACAGACGGCCGCTGTGTCGCCAGTATCAGGTGAATACCGACCGCGCGCGCTTTTTGCGCCAGGCGAATGATCGAAGATTCAACCTCTTTGCCAGCGACCATCATGAGGTCGCCCAATTCATCGATCAGGATCACGATGTATGGCATAAGAGGAGACTCCGCCTTATTCTTCTGCGAGCGGATTTTTTCGTTATACGAACGAATGTCGCGTGCGCTCATTTCAGCAAGATCTTCGTAGCGACGCTCCATCTCTTCAACCGCCCAGTTGAGCGCGAGTATCGCTTTGTTGGGTTCGGTAATGACCGGGTGCAGCAGGTGCGGAATGTCGTTGTACCCCGAAAGCTCAACGAGCTTGGGATCGACGAGCAGAAAGCGCACCTCTTCAGGAGTCTTGTGCAGAATAAGACTCGAGATAAACGAGTTTACGGCAACCGATTTACCCGAACCCGTTGCCCCCGCGATCAGCAGGTGCGGCATGCGCGTGAGGTCTTCGAGCAGCAGGTTGCCGGCAATGTCGCGTCCCAGCGGCAGGGGCAGAGCGCCGGAAAACTCGCGATAACCCACGTCGTTCAGTATGTCGCCGAGCAACACCTTGATGCGCTGCTTGTTGGGGATTTCAATACCTACTGTAGACCGGCCCGGTATCGGGGCTTCGATGCGCACGCGCATCGCTTCGAGTGCCATCGCCAGTTCGTCGGTCAGCGCGAGAATACGACTCACCTTGATACCCGCTGCCATTTTGAGTTCGTAGCGCGTGATAATCGGGCCGCGCTGTATGCCGACCACATGACCTTCAATAGAGAACTGTTCGAGCGTTTCTTCCAGGCGTTCGATCACGCTCTGCGCTTCGGCAGGGTTGGCAAATTCGAGCGCCTTGCGCTGTGTTTTGAGAAGAGGAAAACGGAGCTCCTGCTGGCGATTCACCACGACGCGCGGTGTGACAGAGGCGCGGTCGCCGAGCGAATCGCGCTGCGCTGAATCGAGTTCATTCCCGCGCGAAATAGAATCTTCTTCGACTGTTCGTTTAGCAGGCGCTATTACTGTCTTTTCTGCGCGCTCGATCTTTTGCGGCTGCACCACAACTGCCTGCTGTTCAGGTTCATCGGCCAATGCAGCAGGTTCGTCATCGAAGTCTGCCGCGCTGGCGCCTTTTTGTGCGCCAGGCTCCGTCTCAACCGAGGGTTCGAAAAAGCGAACGCTCTGCCGCCTGGGTTTGGGTGACACTGCAGCTGCCTGTTGCTTTGCGTTCTCCGCAATTGCCTCAATCGCATCCTCGGGCGGGTTCCACGCCTGTGACGCAGAACCTCCGAAGTTTTCAAACAGGGCATCGAGGTCAAACTCGTCGCCCTTTTCGTAGTCGATTGTCGAATAAGAAAGCTCGTAGGGGGTATCCACGGTCTGGCGCGCCTCATTTGCCGCGAGGCGGTACTCCAGGTGCGCATTCGGCTGTACCCCGCCCTGCTCTTGTTTCTGCAGGACAGGATTTTGCTGTGGCACCTCGGCAGGTGCAGGAGTCTCTATCTCTTCGTTAACGTGAGTTTCGGCCTGGCGTTTAGGCTCTGCCGGAGGCGGCTGGCGGAATAGGGCCGGCGCGGAGGCATTGAAGATGTCCAGCGGCATAACATGGAATGCGAAATCCCTGCCGTCACTTTCGCCCGCAACGCCCGTCGGCTGTGGATTTTGTGGCTGTAGTGCGCGCAGCTTCTCGGCCAGGCGGCTTTTCCAGACCAGCTCCCCTTCCGGGTTTGCCTGCTGGCCTGCAGGTACAGAAATCTTTTGTATCCATGGCGGACGCGATGACCCAGGCACGGCCGAATTTGAAGAATCAGGTTTTAGCCATTTGAGCATAGTTCACCGCGCTGCTAACACAACAAGTATCGGCAGATTTTCCGCAGGGCCTTATCGCCAAATTTTCCCCGTCCGCGGTAGCGGGCATAAAAAAAAAGCCCGGTAAAACCGGGCTCTTTTGAATAAACCTGGAGGAAAAATCAGCTGACTTTGCCGCGGTACATTACCTCGATACCGTCGTCGTTCAGCTTCTTCAGGAATGTCTTTGCCTGCTTGCGGGTCTTAAAATCGCCGAGGCAAACAAAATGCCATGTACCGTTCGTGGCAATAAACGCTTTCTCAGGATACGCTTCCAGGATTTCATCGCGATGACGCTCAGCGTTTACTTTTTTCTTAAAAGCCCCAACCTGGACTGTAAAGCCCTTGGGTTTCTTGCCATCGAGAAATACCAGTTTTTCTTTTTTTGAGCCAGCAGATTTGATTTTGCCATCGTCCTCGTCTGCATCGGCAGCTTCGTCGAGATCGGCCACCGGCTCGATAATCTCCTCTTCTTCCTTCGCGGCTTTGCGCTTCTTGCCCACTTTCACTGGCGCCGCGCCTTCTGCCTTCGAAAGAAAATTATCTTCGCCTGCCTGCACCAGCTCTAGCTGCACGCGTGCCGTGCCTTTTTCTGCAAAACCAAGTTCGCGTGCCGCTGAATAGCTGACATCCATGACGCGACCCTCAACATAGGGACCGCGGTCGTTGACTTTTACCATCGTCTTTTTGCCATTCTCGAGATTTTTTACGAGGACGAGCGAATTCATCGGAAAATCGCGGTGCGCAGCAGTCATCTTATTCATGTCAAACAGCTCTCCGCTGGCAGTTGGCCGGCCCTGCAGCTCTTTGCCGTACCACGAAGCATACCCTTCGCTGACCGGCGCGGCTGCTTTATCATCACCGGCAGCGCCATCCTGCATAACAGGGTCTTCAGAACGCGCCTGCTGCGCCGGATCCTGTGGATTTGTACGAGCCTGCGGCGCGCGGCAGGCGATAAGCGCAAACAATGCCAGAAAAAGAATAGAGACTTTCATGTTCTATTCTCGTACCAGACGGGCGCAGCAATAAGTCTTTTTTTCTAACAGGCTCCTGAAAAAGGAGCCTGAAGCATTTTCCGGAAACTGCTAATGCTTTGTTTTGAGTTCCTGTAGCAAAACCCTCGCGGCCTGTTTAGCCGGCTCGTAGGCCGTGAGCCGCTTTGAAATGCGCTGGAGTTCGCCCTCTTGCGCGCGGCGGTAGGTTTCGTCATGCAGTATCTTGCCGAGCTCAGTCGCGATATTCTGTGCCGTCAGCCTGTGCTGCAGAAACTCCTGCACGACGAATTTACCAGCGAGCACGTTCACCATACCGATATACGGTATACGTATGACGCGCTTGAAGATCGCGTAAGACATCCAGGAAGAACGGTAAAGAATCAGGTGCGGCACCCCGAACAGCGCACATTCGAGCGTGACCGTACCTGAACAGGCAATGGCAGCCCTGGCGACGTCGAGTACATAAGGCGCCCCGTGCTCAACGAGAAAAGTATTCTCGGGTAGAGTATAACGGGAGAGTAATTCGTGAATCTTAGCATTGGCTGCCGGTATGACAAACGCATAACCAGGATGCTCGTGGGCAAAAAGCCGGATTCCCTCGATAATGCGCGCCGTATGGTACTGCACCTCAGCCGGGCGCGAACCGGGCATTACGGCGATGATGGGCATCTTACGTCTAAAGACCTCGCGAAGTTGCGGTACCTTCTTTACCGGGTTGCCTGATCGGGCAATTTTTGCCTGCAGGTTTACTGTTTCGGCTGTAAGCGGGTGGCCAATATAGTGTGCCTCAACACCGATCTTGTTATAAATGTCGGGTTCAAAATCGTAGAGGCAAAGTACCCGCTCAAAGCGGTCGCGAATCTTGAAAACCCGTTTGTATTTCCAGGCCCAGACAGTAGGTGAAACAATCATCGTGCAGCGAATACCGATATCTTTCAGTTTTTTCGCGAGCATGATGTTGAAACCGGGAAAATCAATCAGCCACGCCTCGCGGGTACCGTTCGCCGCCGCCTCTGCGACGAGCTTGTCCATGATCTTCGTGAGCCTGCGGTAGTTTTTCGCTGCTTCAAAAAAACCGATGGTTGAAAGCTCTTCAGAAGTGAAGCGCACGTCCATACCTACTTCGCGCAGGCGCTGGCCGCCACAGCCCCACAGGGGGAGCTTGTTCTTTTTCAGAACTTCGCGGACGATGGCTGCGCCAAGCAGGTCACCCGACTCTTCGCCCGCGACGAGTAATACAGGTGGTAGCTGCTGCGCAGTTACCACGACGCGTCTACGCGGTTTCTTCGATTTCGTATTCGCTGAAGAGCGTTTTTTGGTTAGAGTAGATCGCTTCGTTTTCATCGAGTCTGACCGGATATTTGCCGTCGAAACATGCCGTACAGTAACCGGCATTACCGTGGTCGGCAACAGCAGCACCGCCCGCGCCGATGCCGCCCGGGGTCTCAGCTGCGGCACGCTGCATGCCTTCGAGCGAAAGATAGGCAAGCGAATCGACCCTCAGGTATTTTGTGATCTCGTCGATCGTGTGCGTCGCCGCGATCAGTTCAGAATGGTGTGGTATATCGATGCCGTAATAGCAGGCATGGCGTGTTGGGGCACTGGCAATGCGCACATGAATCTCTTTTGCGCCTGCATGACGCAGCATCTTGACGATCTTGCGGGTCGTTGTACCCCGCATAATACTATCGTCGATGACAATGACGCGCTTGCCTTTGACTACAGAACCAATCGCATTATACTTGATCTTTGCACCGAAGTCTCGGATCTTCTGGTCAGGTTCGATGAAGGTACGGCCAATATAGTGTGAACGGATCAGCCCCATATGGTAGGGCAATCCGCTTTTGCGTGCATAACCCAGCGCCGCGACCGATGATGAATCGGGTACAGGCATGACGAGGTCTGCTTCGACCGGTGACTCTTCGGCCAGTACCTCACCCATGCGCAGGCGCGTATCGTAGACCGATTTGCCGAAGACAAACGAGTCGGGACGCGAGAAATAGACGTACTCGAAGATGCAGAGGTTCTGCGTCGACTTACCAAAGGGAAACTGAGAGGTAATACCACGCGGCGTTACAATAACGAGCTCGCCCGGTTCGACGTCACGCACGTACTCCGCATCGATGATGTCGAGAGCGCAGGTTTCGGAAGCAAAGACGAAGCCGTCGTCTTTCTTGCCCATCACGAGCGGCCTGAAACCATTCGGGTCACGGAGTGCATAGAGCGTATCACCCGTCAGCACCACGAGCGAATAAGCACCGCGAATCTGCTGTACTGCTTCAATAAGGGCTTCAGTAAAATTCTCTGCGCGCGAGCGGGCAACCAGGTGACTGATAACTTCGGTATCGATCGTGGTCTGGAACAGTGAGCCAAGGTCTTCGAGGTTGCGCCGGATAGTTGCGGCGTTGGTGAGGTTACCGTTGTGTGCCAGCGCCATGGTACCGAGGCGCGACTCAAAGCGTATGGGCTGCGCGTTGCGCAGGAAACTCGCGCCGGTGGTAGAATAACGGTTATGTGCGATGGCGTGGCGGCCGGTCAGCTGCTTGATTTTTTGTGGTGTAAAAACCTCGGCAACCTTGCCCATGCCGGCAAAGCGGTAAAGCCGCTCGCCGTCCGATGAGACAATGCCTGCACTTTCTTGCCCGCGGTGCTGCAGGGCGTAGGCTCCGAGGTAGGCATGGTTGGCGGCTTCTTCGACGTTATAAACGCCGACAATGCCGCATTCTTCTTTGGGGTAGTATTTCGGGTTTTTTTGCCCGGCAGATGTTGATTTCTGGCGTTTTATGTCGCTCACCGGGTTTGGTTATAAACCATGAGCGACCTGAGCCGCAAATCAAAACTTGTAATGGAACCCGGCCAGGGCCAGGGGTACGTAGGTCATCACGCCCTGCTCGATGTAGGCGAGCGACTCAAGGCTAAGCGAGGCGTCAATATTCTGGTTGATCCGGTAACCGGTCACAATCCCCCCCCGTGCAAACGGAAAACCGTTGGTCAGGGTCGAATTGATGCCACTGCCAGTTACGGTAGTTGTTTGCATCACATAACCGCCACCAACCTGTGGCTCGAGGTAGAGCTTGGTAGTTAAACCGATACGATAACCAAAGCTAAGCGAAGCCATGTAGTTGGAGGTCACTCCGGACGCTCCGAGAGACTGTATGGCAGAATCATTTCCTTCTTTTAACCGGTGCCCCATAAAAATGAAGCCCATTTCTGTGGTCATCTTGCCGAACTTTGGCATCGCGGCGTGCAGAGTAGCGCCGAGCGCTGGCAGCTGCGCGGTGAAATATTTCGCGTAACCAGAAACATAAACTCCCCCACCACCGCGAAGGCCCAGGCTCCAGTCGGCAAAGAAAGGCTCGCTCTCAGCCTTAAGACCGGTGCGCGCTGCTTCTTCTTTGCTAGGGATAACCTTGCGCGTCTCCTGTTCCATGCGGTCAGCCACCTGGCCGACTGCTGTGAAGAGTTCGCTGTCAGCAGGCAGGTCGAGTTCAATGGTGGCAATCGCCTTCTTCTTTTTTACATCGAGCAGGTGCGCAGTAGCATGGATGCTCGATTTAATCTTGCCCCCGGCAAGTTTCTTGTTCACCGGTTTAAATCCACCGCTGATGACAATGTCCTGGTTCGCGAGGATACCGAGATTCATCGCGGCTGTCTTGGTATGGAAATCGTCGCGCAAGATGAAATTCTGCTCTGCAACTAAGGCCCATTTTTCCTCAGCCAATTCTTCAAATGCAAATTTTTCGCGCAGACGTTCTTTGAGTGAATCAGTGATGGATGCCTCAAGATAGGCAAAGTTCTGGTCTTTGTCGATATTGATAATCGGCAAAATAATGACTTTTTTCAGTGCGGCGGAGATAGGGGTAAGGGTCACGCCAGCGGTAAGCAAAATGAGGCTCATTCTGCGCATTGTCAAAGAGAGTTCACAGCTCTATCACGTCAATTTGAAATAGGAAGGGCTTTGGGGCTGCACGGGCTGGCCTACAGGATGTTCTACCCATAAAAAAACGACCTATCCCATGAGAAAATTTCGCTGTTTTCTGGCATTTAATAGGTAGAATGCAGATAATTGATTCCTTTGAATACAACCACACTTCCATCTCTGTCCGACCGAATAGCCATAGAAGGCTCAAGGCAGGCGTAAAAATTGCACGACGAGCAGGAATTGAATGGTCGGAATCAGAGATCCTGCGTCGGCTGGCAAAACTGTATCTTCAGGCCTGGCGCGGTCGCGGGAAGAAATCGGCGACCGCACGGCGCTACAATCAGCCAGTTCATGGAGCAAGGTACAAGCGCATACCGTGGTACGTTGATAAGGTTCTGTACGCGGTCTTATGGGAGCGCTCAGTCCATTCTGGTGAATCTGTCTCGCGCATGCTGGATTTTGCGATTCGGCATTATCTCCCGCAGCTGATGGAGGCTGTTTTGAGGAATCCTTATACGAGGCATGTGCGTGCCCGGCGGAATGCCAGCTATTGGGAAGCCCGGTATAACCGGCGACCCCATAGGCGTCCAGAACTGTTTATTACCTACTCATGCAAAACAAGTGAAAACGGCCCGCACGGATTGGAGTACCGCCAGAAATACGAGATAATTCCCAAAACAGGACTCTCACCCGCAGAAATCCTGCACTTATTGCGCTATGCGGCCTGATTAGGCAAGTTAATCATCGTCTCTTGCCGGAAATCCGCATTTAACCACCCCTCCAAGAGCACCGCACTAATTCGCTTTATTTAGTTAATTAGCTAAATTTACAATTTACAATATATCTCATCATTGACATCGTCCCCGCAGCGGCACAACCGCCGGCCAAAAGGCCGAAACCGGGGTTGCCCAGAAGCCTGCAAGGCCACAAACCTGCAGTTTTCCGGGCATCCCTGAACTAGGAGCAAATGAATGTTTAACAAGACGAGTTCCCCACAAAGCAAAGGTGCCACCCTGCTGTTTCTGGCCCTTTCGTTCGCGATGGTCGCCGGCACGACCGCATCGCTAAAAGCACAGGCAGCCCCTGCTGCTACGCCAGCTGCAGCGGCCCCGGCACCTGCCGGCGAAACTGCCCCCCTGGGTGCTGAAGGCAACAAAGAAGCCGCCGCGTTCGCCGAGGCCGGCTCGCTCAATATCTTCGAGAGCAAAGACCCGGCGCTCTGGATTTTGATGGTACTCTTCCTGGTGGCCCTCGCAATCGGTGCCGAACGCCTCTGGGTTCTGCTGCACACCAAATCTGCCAATGCGGAGCTGGTGCGCCTCGTGACGGAGCGCTTGAGCCAAAACCCCGCTACAGGCGAAGAATTGGCGAAAGATGTCTCAGAGGCAAAATTCGGCGTCGAGGGCCGTATCGCTGCCGTCACCCTCAAGGGCTGGCAGCACGACGAAGACACGCTGCAATCTTACGCGAATGCAGCAACAGTGGCAGAGCGCCGCTACCTGAGTGCACGCCTTCCGGTACTTTCAACACTCGGTAACAATGCGCCGTTCATTGGCCTGCTCGGAACCGTACTTGGTATCATGAAAGCCTTTCGCGACCTAGCTGGTGCGGCTGATGCCGGACCGCAGGTAGTGATGAAAGGCATTTCCGAAGCCCTGGTGGCGACTGCAATGGGTCTCGGTGTGGCAATTCCATGCGTAATGCTTTTCAACTACTTCTCGTCTGCGATTAAGCGCAAGCTTTCCAACTCTGAAGAAGTCACTAACATTATCGTCGCGCTGCGCCGCGCCACACGCTCGGGCAACAAGGTAGTCTAAGATGGCAGCCAAAGTAGGCAACGACTCGGGCGACGAAGTCATTGGCGACATCAACGTCGTCCCGCTCGTCGACATCATGCTCGTGCTCGTGATCATCCTGATGGTCACCGCCGAGTTCACGAAATACCGCACTGTCCCCATCCAGCTGCCAAAGGTCAATGCCGTCGCGATGAAACGCGAACCGCACAAGGTCGCGATCACGATTAAGCCCAACGGCAAGGTATACCTCGGCGATAAAGAGATAAAAGACCTCGCAGAACTTGGCCCCCGACTCGTTTCAGCCAAGAAGGCTCAGCCTGACGTGGCCGTGATACTGCGCATGGAAAAGGACACCAAGTACAGCGACATGCTCAAGGTACTCGATGACGTGAAACTCTCGGGTATCAGCAAGGTCGGTCTCGCCGTCGATTCGGCGAAAAAAGGTAAGTAGTATGACGGCAGCGATTACCCCACCCCCGGCCCCTCCCCTTCACAAGGGGAGGGGTGCCGAAGGCGGGGTGGGGTCTATATCTAAACGTTCGTCACGCAGCGGCGTAGTAAGTTATGACGGTATCCGTCTTTCTGACGGGCGCTTCGTCTACCCTGGCCTCTCGAACACTTTCGAGAACTACGAGACGATTCCCTGGATCAGCCGCAACAAGGCACTCTGGTTAGGGGGAGCTCTCCTGGTTCTGTCGATTGCGATCACTGTAGTCAAAATCGACTGGAGTCCTGATGACTCAGAGCTCGACAAACTCGCGGTAACCGTCGACTTCGGCGACGTCGTGCAACCCTTCAAGAAGAAGGCAGCGAAGCCGCGCGAAGAGGTCGACGAAGTCTTCGGCAACGAGTTCATAAAAGATAAAACTCCCCCGGACCCCAACCAGGAAGATCCGCGGGTAAACAGCGCCGTCAACGCGGCCGTCGGTAACATGAAACCACCAGTCGACCTGACCCCTGAACTGATACCCCAATACACGCCAGCCGCGCGCAATGCCGGAATTGAGGGTTCAGTAACCCTCGAAATCATCATCGCGGAAGATGGCAAAATTCTGCGCGTGAAGGCCGTTGGGAAAAAACTGGGCATGGGCCTCGATGAAGCGGCGGTTGCTACTTATAAGAAAAAGCGGTTTCAACCCGCGGTCAGCAACATCACGGGCAAGCCGCAATTATCCAAGTACTACGAAAGGGTTAAGTTCGTACTTAACTGATATGAAATTCCATAGCTGTAGCCAAAACATTGGGGATTAAGATCCCCTTTTTTTATAAACTCAATGGTTAATCAGCAAATTAACTTTGACATTTAGCTAAATAGCTAAATAACGTTTTACACTATATCGCAATGCAAAAAACAGGAGACAGAAAATGAGTCACCCCTTCACAAAACAGGGAATTCGCAAGAGCATCAGGCAAGCCGCAGCAATCGCGCTGCTGCCCGCCCTGCTCTTCGGCCTTACAGCCCAAGTGGCTGCACAGGCCAAAAAAGGTAAAGCGGCAGCGGCACCCGCCGTGGTCGCCACTGCGGGAGCTACAGGCACGATCCGCGGCCGCGTGCTCGACTCGGCCAACGGCGAGCCGATGATCGGCGTCACCGCGGTCATCAAGGAGCTCGGCCTCTACGGCGTCACAGACATCGATGGCAACTACGCCATCACGAATGTTCCCGTGGGTGAGCAGACCGTCACCTACCAGATTACAGGCTACCAGCCCTCTGCGACCAAAGTTAATGTCGGCACCGGCAAGGCCGCGGTCGCAAACGTGACGCTCAACTACAAGGTCTCATCAGAGGTCGTAGTTACAGCGAAGCGGGTGGATAACACTGCGGCGTCGCTCTTGGCCAAGCAGAAGAAGGCGGCAGCGGCACAGGATGCGATCTCCTCCGAACAGATCAGCAAAAGTCCCGATAACGATGCATCGGACGCGGCAAAGCGCGTAACGGGCGTGAGCATAGTCGGCGGCGGGCAATTCGTCTTTATCCGTGGTATGTCGGAACGTTATTCCATGGTCCAGGTGAATGGTTCGCAGGTACCCTCGCCTATTCCGACGCGCCGGGTTGTCCCCCTGGACATCTTTCCCGTTTCACTACTCGACAACGTTACGATCGTAAAAAGCTATCTGCCCGAATTGCCCGGTGAATTTGGCGGCGGCGTTATCAACATCAACACGAAAGACTACCCGGACGAGCGCGAGGCGAAGGTCGGATTATCCTTTGGCATGAACTCGATCACGACTTTCCAGCCGTTCGGCACCTACAAGGGTGGAGCGCTGGACTTTCTCGGCTATGATGATGGTGGCCGGGCACTTCCTTCTTCTGTAGTTAACAACAAGATTTCGCCTTTCAGCTTTGGCGAAGGGTTTACCAACGCTGAACGAATCGCGTTCGCACAAAAATTCAGCAATGTCTGGTCACGGCAGGACGTTTCTGGTCTTCCCGCTGGCAAGGTAGAAGCGTCATACGGCAAGACCTACGAAATCGATGAGACCCGCAAACTGGGTATTCTCGTTTCGGGCTTTTTCCAGCAAAGCTCGCAGACCGAAAAAGGAACGTTCAAACGCTATCTGGCCGACAAATCTATTGCTGCTGATTACAAGTATGAAGACTTCAGTTATTCAACTCTCAAAAGTGCGCAGATGTCGGCGGCTTTTGCCTCTTCAAAGCAGTCAAAGTTCAAGCTGAATTCGTTCTACACTCACAAATCTACGGACACAACCCGGCAAAACAAAGGTCAATACGACTACTCGAACCAGGGAACAAAAACAATTCTGAGTTTTCAGGAGTCGAGCCTGATCTTTAACCAGCTCGCCGGAGAACACCGGCTGGGTTTTCTCGATTCAGAACTGAGCTGGTTCGGCACAGTTGCGCTGGCCGGCAGGGACACACCTGACACACGCGTCACGCGCTATGGTATAGACGGACAATTTCAGCAAACCCGGAACATGACCCGGTATTTCAATAAACATACGGAGCAGGTCTACCAGGCCGGCGCGAGCTGGTCGATTCCGTTCAGCCAATGGGATGGTCTGAAGTCAAAATTCACTCTAGGTGCAGATGGTTCGTACCGCAACCGGGAAACAGTGAGCCGTCGCTTCACTCACGACCTCACCAATCTTGCCATCGACCTCACGCAGACAGCGGAACAAATATTCACATCAGGCGCACCAATGATGTCCGAAGTCACCGGAACATCTGAAGCTGAAGGATTCGATGCCTACAATGCCAAATTGGGTATCGGTGCAGGTTACACGCAATTTGACCTCCCTTTGATATCCCGCGTGAGATTGGTCACTGGTGTCCGGGCCGAGGCCTGGGAGCAGCAGAGCGACTCTTTCAACATCTTCAGCAGAAACCAGAAGGTCACGTCGCGCCTGCGCTCCACGAACTTCATGCCGGCGGCTAACCTGATCTATACACCCGTCGACGACCTGAATATTCGATTTGGCGCCAGCCAGACCATCAATCGTCCCGATTTTATCGAAGCGTCAAACTTTCGTGTTTTTGACGATCTGGTCACAGGCGCCCTGTTGAAAGGTAACCCCAACCTGACCGCAGCCACGATTACCAACTATGACACCCGCATAGAATGGTTTCCGGGAGTCGGCGAAGTCATCGCCATCAGCGGCTTTTACAAAGATATCCGAAATCCAATCGAAGCTACCGTTGGCGCACTGGCCGATGACCTGCAGTTCACATACGTGAATCAGGCGAGGGCAAAACTGCTGGGTGGTGAATTTGAAATCAGGAAAAACCTCGGTTTCATCAGTTCATGGGTCGCAGACTTCTCCGCATTGTTCAACGCAACGTACGTCACCTCCGAAATCACCACGAATCCAAACCTGACCACTGCTGAGACTAATCCCAATCGTCCCCTGCAGGGCCAGTCACCGTGGTTGCTCAACGCAGGCCTCTACTACGATCGCGAGAAATCGGGAACGAACGTTGCCGTCCTCTATAACATCTTCGGTCGGCGCATCGCTCAGGTCGGTGTGAACGGCCTTCCCAATACTTATGAAGAGAGCTACGGCACGCTCGATATGATCGCGAAACAGAAAATCGGCGAGAAGATGGACTTTAAAGTCAGCGTCGGTAACATACTCAATCCGCTCATAGAAGTGAGCCAGGGCACCGGGGCCGAAAAACAGGAGATACAGTTCTACCGCCGCGGTGTGAACATCTCTTTCGGCATGACTTACAAACTTTAGGCAATGGCATGATAAGGAATCTGCAAATCAAAAAGGAGAATTTAAGAATGAAACCAACAAAAACCATGTTGGCACTGGGAATCGCGGCCATGTTTGCGGTTTCTTGTGCCAAATCAGGAGATGCAGCTGCGGCCAGCTCTTCTTCATCAAACCCGGTGTGTACACCGACCGAAACGATCGAAGGTATCATTACAGCGAACAAGACAATCGCTGCAAATGCCTGCGTCGCCATTCGCGGCAAAGTGGAAGTGAATAGCGGCGTTACTCTCACCGTGAACGCCGGTGCGCGGGTGCTTGCATCCACAAGCACGCTGAGCTACATCCTCGTAAAGCGGGGGGGCATAATCAGCGCCATTGGTACCGATACCAACCCGGTCATCTTTACCAGCGGTGGCAACGTGGGTTCGCGCAACCCGTCTGACTGGGGCGGAATTGTGATTCATGGCAAATCTGCTACCAACAACACGGCAAGTGCTGATTACGCGACCGACTCTGAAATTTTCACCGGTCCGTATGGCTGCGGCGACGCAGGCAATGCCTGCGCAGGTACAATCGGCAACGCCGATAACAGCGGTACGCTGCAGTATGTGCGCGTTGAGTTTGCTGGCCGCGAGATTGCCAGTGGAAAAGAATTCAATGGCATTTTCCTGGCCGGCGTCGGCTCGGGTACAACCATTGACCACGTGCAGATTCACCGTGGCTCAGATGACGGAATCGAGATTTTTGGTGGCGCGGTGAACGTCAACTATGCCCTGATTACCAATAACCAGGATGATGCTTTTGATGTGGACGAAGGCTGGAGAGGCACTGCACGTTACATAGTCGCCGCTGTGCCAAAAGACGGCGACCAGGGAATCGAATATGACGGAATTGGTGCCGACGCCAACCGTTCGACAAATGCGAAACTATCGAACTTCACGATACTTGGTTCATTCAACAAGACAATTGAAGGTATCATCAGCGTTCGCGCGAGCGGTACTATGGAACTGGATAACTCGTACATCGCCCACGTTTGGGGTGCAAACGGGGTTGTGGCGGTAGCTGCAAACTCAGTAACCAACG
Source organism: Turneriella sp. (assembly GCA_046346875.1). GTDB lineage: Bacteria > Spirochaetota > Leptospiria > Turneriellales > Turneriellaceae > Turneriella. Next base: position 686,356 of record JAXMHG010000003.1, read on the forward strand.
CGGGAAATACGCCCGCCACCAACTATGGCGCTTCTTTCGACCTGCGTTTCCAGTCGAACGTGATTGAGTGTGCTTTTACCAACGCAGCGTTCACCACTGCGAAAACCACAGCTGATAGCCTGTTCTGCACGGGTAACCAGCCAGCTGGCTGCACGGCAGACACGCTCGCCGGTCGCTTTCCAGACGGCAGCACCAACAACGTGACGACTAACCTCGCATGCACGACCCCATCACTTGGTCGTCCGTCAGAAGGCGTCCTGTGGGGTGCTACAAGCGGTATCAACGAGTTCCGTCCGACTGCTGCGATTACTGCGACCTATGCAGATCCAGCGGCTGCGCCGAACGGCACAGATATGGCCACTGCTACCTATATCGGAGCCTTCCAGAATCAAACGGATAACTGGGGCACGACAATGGGTTGGGTCTCTTTCCCGGCGAACTAATGCTTGTCACAGGCGGTCTGATGCAGACCGCCTTTCCGCAAATCATGAAACAAATCACGATCCTTCTTCTCCTGATCTTCGTGGCATGCGGAAAGAAACTGCCTCCTCTCGTCGAACCGTTCGGCACTATTGAAGATCTCACCACACACCACCTGCGCTGTATCGAAGCAAACGATGCGAAATGTATCAATACCCGACTGCTCAGTTACTCAGAATTCCATAAATCCGTCTACCAGCAGCTACCCGAGGCCAAGGACGGTACGATCGCTGAAAGTGACTATTGGAGCTGGACATTACCAGATCGGCAAAAAGCAGTTCGCAAATTGCTGATGAACTACGGTGGCCAGAAACTCGCTAAGGTCACAGTCGGTGAGCCGGTCAAGATTCTCCGCTTATCGGGATTAAGAATCCTGCGCGATATTCCGGTCACAGCCGAGTGGCTGGATGAGAAGACCGGTAAGAAGAATGTGCTGGTCACTCGCGAACTCTTGAAGGCTGTCGTTGAAATCGACGGGCAATACAAGCTGTGGAACCTGAACTACGAGTAAGGCGCAAGCACACAGCCGCAGACGCGGCCGAATAGCGCGGCTGCTCTGCAGTCCGCGCAGTCCCTGACCAACCCAGGACCTGAATTCACTCGCTGCGCCCCGCGGCGTTTGCGAGCTGGCCACACACGTGCTCGTACGCTCTCTGCCACGACTGCTTTCGGGCTCCGAAAAACGGAGCCAAAAGCAGGTTCCGGAAACCGAACAAGGCTGCAGACAGGCCATTGATGGCCGTTTTGCGAGCGATTCGCCTTGCGAATCGCGGCGTCTGCGCCGGCCTTCGGCCGGGCAATGCCCGGTCAGGGCATTTTTCCGAAACCTGCTGTTGCTCTTCCCCATGCTGGTGGTCAATGCCGCCATGGCCGCGAATCTGCGCATACAGACCGATACCGGCGAACCAGTTGAGTTCGGCACTGCCATTCTCGCAGAAGCAAAGTTCAAGGCGAATTTCGAAAATGGTCGTCTCACGCTGCCCGGCGTGAAACAGGGTACCTACTCGCTGCGCCTGACAGCCCCGGGTTACGTGAGCCTCGAAGAGCGCCTGCAGCTGCCGCTGAAAAAGCCACTCACGCTCGTCATGCAGCTGCAGACACGGCGAGCGCAGAAGGTGCGGCTCATCACGCACGAAGAGAAACATAACGTCAGCAAGCACCAGCTGCAGCAGCACGAACTCAAGTCGGTGCCGGCAACCTTCGGCGACAACATCTCGGCGCTGGCGACATTGCCGGGCGTCAACCGTCCCGGCGGCATTTTCGGTCCGCTGATTATTCGTGGCGCACCCGATACAGCGAACCGCTACTTCATCGATGACATTCCCGTGATCAACCCGCAGCACTTCGGGGGATTTCAATCGGTTATCTCGAATGAACTCATCGATGACATAACCCTCTTCTCTTCTGCTTTTCCTGCCTACTACGGCCAGGCGCTCGGCGCGGTCATCGACATCCGCACGATCGAGGCGGTTGCGAAGCCGACCGCGACCATACAGACCGGCATCATTTCTTCGAATGCATTCTTTGCTGCGCCGTGGTCAGTTTTCTCCCCGAAGTTAACTCCCCCGTCAGAAAACGCGAGCGAGGCGGAGCGCCAGGCATACCAGGACGCGAAACGGAAATCAGAAGTTGATACAGGTTTCTTTTCGATCTCAGGCCGTGTGGGTTATCTCTCGCTGCTCGTCCCCCCCATCTACAAATTCATTGCAGGCAAAGAAATTATCGCGGTACCCGAGTACTACGACTACCAGTGGAAGGCGCGCTGGTACCTCGGCGATCATAACCGCCACGCGGTTTCGATGTTTGTCTTCGGCAGTTACGATACCTTTACGCTGGTACGTAAACTGAGCGACGAAGAAAAAAAACAGCGCATTGAACAGGGAGAGAACCCCGCCGCGGGTGATCTCACTGTGTTCAACGACATCTCTTCGCACAGCCAGTCTGTCTCATACGACTACCTGCCCTCGCAGAATCTTAAGATACGCACCATACTGTTCAACACCCTGATCTACAGCCGCTTTTACCGCGAAGCGCCCGGGCGCGCTCTTGGCACCATCGACGTTAACACGCGGCCAAACATCACGGGGCTGCGCGAGATCTTCGACATCTGGTACATGAACCGGAAGGCCCGGCTCAAGGCAGGTATAGACTACCAGCTGTTCTACTTTAATAGTTCGGGTGTGACACAACAACGTAAAGAGACTATACCACAGGGGCAGACCGACTTCAACAATCCCGACCACTTCGACGTTATCAGCGTCGCGGCGCTGGGGCAGAATCACCTGGTCTCTGCCTACGCGGACAACCGCCTCGAGCTCGGTGGTTTTTTCATTACGCCTGGTATCCGATCGGATTACCTTGCACGTTCCGGCGAAGCGACTCTTGACCTGCGTGGCCTTGCTGGGTATAAATTTCCCACCAATACAACAATCGCTTTTTCGGGCGGCCTGTATTCATCGTTTGCACAAACGAATACCTACCGTTTTAACCAGGCCAGCCGGCGCGATGCACGCGTCGTCACTGCCGACTACCTGGGCAGCGAAAAGGCCGTGCATCGCAGCATGGCCCTCGAGCAGGAATTCGGCTTTCATGTGTTCAAGGTCGAAGGCTTCTATAACAACCTCTACGACATGATGCAGTCAACTTCTTCTGCCGACCAGGCACGCGGGATCTACTTTGCTAATACCGGCGGCTCGGTGGCACGCGGCGTCGAGGTCAGCTACCGCAAGTCATTGCAGGAAAATGAAGACGGCTTTTTCGGCTGGGTCAGTTACACGTACACACGTGCCGATGTATCGGGTGTCGCTGGCACATTTCCCTTTCGTTTTGAACAGCGCCACGTTGTGAAAATGATTGGTGTAGCACGCCTGGGCGCGTGGGAGCTCGGGGCGCGCTTCGAACTTTTCACCGGTTTTCCTTATACACCGATTATGGGCAGCACCTGTACGCCAGGGTACACCTGCGATGGCAACCCCTCGACGACACTTTACACCCCTGTCTATTCGACGGATATCAACAGCGATCAGTACCCGCTGTTCCACCGCCTCGACTTGCGGCTCACGCGCAAGAGCACTTACTCCTGGGGGACCTTCTCGTGGTTCGTTGAATTTATCAACATCTACAACAACGAGCCACAGCTGCGCCAGGAATTTCGAAACTCACAGCCATACGAGGCAGGCAGAAACCCGCGCTTTGCCGGCCCGAGCACACCGCTCAACCTGATTCCGAATTTTGGCCTTGAGTGGAAATTCTGAGAGGCTCCTGGAAAAAGAGCCTGTGCGGGAGTTTTTCCGGAACTTCCTATAACCAGCCAGCGCTGCGAAATCTTCTGTAAAGCAGGTAACAGATAACGCTGATGAGGCCCAACGCCGCAGGGTAACCGTACTCCCACTGTAGTTCGGGCATATACTTAAAATTCATGCCCCAGATACCGGCAAACGCGGTAGCGGCAGCAAAAATACCTGCCCAACCGGCGAGTTTCTTCGTGATTTCGCTTTCTTCAATCGTGACAAACGCGAGATTCACCTGCATTGCAATGCCGGTTTTTTCGCGCAGGTTTTCGACCGCACTCTCGATGCGCGCGAGGTGGTCGTGGACGTCGCGAAAATAGTGCTCGGCCGAAGCGCACAGGCGTGGCGCCCTGCTCGTGTGCAGCTTCGTTGTCGCTTCGACCAGCGGCGAGACTGCGTGGCGCAGCTGTGTCACCCGTTCTTTCAGCTCATAGAGCCGCTGTATGCTGTTGCGAGCGGTGCGCGCATGAAAAATCTGGCTCTCGGCCTCGTCGAGTTCCGTTTCCAGCGCATCGAGCACGGGAAAGTAGCTGTCTACCACCGCGTCCATCAGCGCGTAGAGTACAAAACCCGCCCCCTGGCTCAGAAGCTCGGGCTCGCGTTCGCAACGGCCTCGCACGCCAAGGAGACTTATACTGCTGCGATTGCGTACCGAGAGGACATAGTTTGGCCCGGCGAAGATATGCACCTCACCGACCGCAAATTCCGTACCGGTCTTTTCGAGCAGGTGCATCACGACAAAAACTGAATCGCCGTATTCCTCTACCTTTGGCCGCTGGTGGCCGTGGCGGGCATCTTCGACTGCCAGCTCATGCAGGTTAAATTCCTCCTGCATAAGGTTAAGCTCCACCTCGTCGGCGTCGCGCAGCGCCACCCAGACAAAACAACCCGGCCGTTGCAGGTATTCGCTGATCTCAGCCACCGGTATGTCGCAGAGTTTTTTGCCCTCCTGGTAGACGACGCAGTTAATCAGCACATTCTATTTTCGGCCGATTTTAGGCCCCACTGAATGGCGGACGCGAAGCTCTTTACAGACGTGCTGCCCGAAGGCGCATGTACTTATGCGCATCGGGGTACCCAAAGAAATCAAGAAGCTCGAGGTCGATGGATCGCTGCCCCTGCTCACACCGATGAGCGAAATCGCGGGGCGCATGGCATTGGCATGAACGTCACGGTACTCAACCGTGGCGCCGAGAGGCTGCGGCACATCGATGAAGTCTATCGCGGCACAGTGACAACTCTGCCGCTCACTTCGGCCAACACCGAACACGCACTGGCGCAGGCCGACATGGTGATCGGGGCGCTGCTGGTTCCGGGTGGGCGCACGCCGGTACTGATTCGCCGCGCTGATCTGAAAAAAATGAAACCGGGCGCGGTCATCGTCGATGTCTCGGTCGACCAGGGTGGCTGCGCCGAAACTACGGTACCCCGTACACATGACGATCCGGTCTATACCATCGACGGTGTACAACACTACACGGTGGCGAACATGCCGGGCGCCTACCCGCGTACATCGACATTTGCGCTCACCAACGCGACCTTGCCATGGGTGCTGCGCCTTGCTGCCCTGGGTGCAGACAAGGCTGTGGCGGAGTTTACCCCGTTACGCAAGGCGCTCAACCTGCAGGCAGGCAAGGTAATGAACGCGGCAGTCGCCGCAGCGCAGGACTTATAAACCAGCAGCTTCCGGAAAAACTCCCGCACCGGCTAGCCTGATAGAACTTCTTTACGCTCATACTGATTTCAGCGGCATGGAATGAAATATGAAGAAGCTCCCCCTTGTTATTGCATTGGCTATCGCTCTTGCAGCTGGCTGCAAAAAGAAAGAAATCACCGGCAAGGTCTGGTTCTCCGAACCGTCTGACAAAGCTGAGGTGAACTCACCGGTAAAGTTTGTTATGCAGGTTGAGGGCATGGTTGTGAAACCTGCTGGCACCATGGAAGAAGGTACCGGCCACTTTCATATATTGATCAATAAAGAGGCAATTGCCGAAGGCCAGCCGATTATCAACGACGAAGTACACAAGCACTACGGCAAAGGCCAGACCGAAGATACGATTGAGCTCAAACCCGGCGATTACCGTATCACACTGCAATTCGCCGATGGGGCGCATGTCTCTTACGGTTCAAAATGGTCGCAGACAATCTCGCTCAAAGTGAAAGCCCCCGCGGGCGCAGCCGAAGAAGAATAATCTACCTATTGCCACCGAATTAATTCGGTGGCAATAGGGTCGCACGGCAGGTGCCTCATGTTTTCGCAGGGTTCGTTGTCTGTTTCACTGCTTGTTCTTTCGAACATCTTCATGACGCTGGCATGGTACGGGCACCTGCAGCTGCACAAAAGCGAACGTTTTTCGCACCTGCCGCTCTATAGCGTGGTGCTACTGAGCTGGTTGATTGCGCTGGCCGAATACACCTTCCAGGTACCGGCCAACCGCATCGGCAGCGAAAACTACGGTGGCCCGTTCAACCTGTTTGAGCTCAAGGTGATACAAGAGGTCGTCTCGCTGCTCGTCTTCACCTTCTTTGCTGTGTATGTATTCAGAACCGAACAGCTGCGCTGGAACTACCTAATAGGTTTCGGTTTTCTTGTCCTGGCGGTGTATTTCATATTCAAGAAGTAGCCAGCATCGGTGCTTCGACTTCGCTCAGCAACCGACGACCGGCCCCTGAGCGCAGTCGAAGGGCGGTCGTCAATTTCGTTTATTCAACCACTCAATGATTTTCGGGTGTACTTCTTTGTGCGCCTGTTTGCCGAAAATGAGGTCGGTATGACCGTAGTCGTCGGCATAACCATCGGCGCGCGAGAAGATTTCCATCGTCTTGTCTTTTGATCCGAGACGCTCGTAGACATCGCGCACCACGGCCGGGTCTGCCAGTTCATCGCGGCGGCCGGCTACGAGATAAGCCGGCACTATGACATTTTTTAGTTCGCTGCGGTAGTTGGTCTTGCCGTCGGCAGAATAGAGGCCACCATTTTCCGTCATGTAGATGAACTGCTTGATTTCGTTCTTGCTGATGTTGTTGATCGACTTGCGCAAGAGCTGCGCCTTGACCTTTGCGTCGGTGTTCTCAGGGTTGTAGAAAGCGTTGGCAAACGGTGCATAGAGCATTTCGGGAAAGAAGCTCGCCATAAAGGCACCCGGGCGAATCGGCAGTACAGGCAGAATCGCCATACCGCCGCGCATGCGGTAGAGTTTGAACGTCCAGTCGTTGTAAGGCAAAAAGCTCATCGGTGAGGCGATAGTGACCAGGTTCGCAACCCTGCCCTCGTTCTGCGTACCGAGCCGCGCGTACATGACAATGCCGCCCATGCTGTGACCGATGTAGTTAACCTTTTGTGCTCCCGTCTGCTGCAGCACAAACTTTATCGCGGCATCGAGGTCATGTTTGATGTAGGCGTCGATGTCGTAGGTGTAGGTGTGTTTGCCAAACCAGTAGCCAGTTTCTGCCGCCTCAACACGACCACGCAGGTCCATCAGCCAGACGTCATAACCCTCGCGCTGCAGGTTGCGCACGAGCGAGTCTTCATCTTTCGCCTTGAAGTATTCGCGGTTCGCACCAAGCCCATGGCAGATCAGCACCGGGTACTTCTTCTTCGCGGCAGCATTGAGCGATGGCAAGTGCTCAACCGTCAGCGCCCAGTCGTCGGAAGTCATCACCTTGTGGCGATCACCCTGCACCGGTATACTGGCGCAGGCCACCAGACCCACCAGCATAGCGCCGGTGGCCGCTGCCGCTACCAGGCGGTGAACACTGGCTGGACTCATAGATAAAAGCCCGTGCGCACCCGGTAAGTGGGAGCGCTCATATCAATCGCGACATCTTTCGCGTACTGCAGTATGTTGTACCCGGCTTCAGCCTCCAGAAAGAATGCACCCCAGAAATAGACCGTTGCACCCACGACGGGTGTGACGCGCGTCGACCAGGTTGCCGGCAGCGTCGCCGTGGCAATGTGCACAAAACCCGCGTCGGCGCCGAAGTAGAAGTCGATCCAGTAGCGCGGCAGAACGTGGAAAGCTCCCCCGAGCATAAAAGGATAGTACTTAGTTTCAGATACCGCAGAACTGAGCGGTACGCCGGCATTGCCACGCAGCGAAAGGCGATCGCTCATAAAAAATTCGAACTGCCCCTGCAAAAGGTGTGCGCGCAGGCTGTCGTGGTTTTCCTGCGACCAGCCGATGCCCAGCTTCAGGTTACTCTGCTGTATGCCGTCATTGAAGTCATTGCCCAGCTGGTTGGGAGCTATCGCGCTGACGTGACTGACCAGCAAAAGAACCATTGCCGCAGAGAAAATTCGCATGCGGCAAAGGGTCGATGTTGACGGCATTGTCAACTTCTTGCCAAATTAGCTCCGACAGGCTCAGCCTGTTAGAGCTAATTATGTTCCAAACTTACCAGCGGGTTCACAGAGTTCTTGCTGAGCGCCGCCAGCGAAAGCAGCACCGGGGCAGACAGCACGGCGAACATTGCCTCGAAGATGGCATTGCCTTCGGGGTTCGGCTCGCCGCGCAGGCGCGAGAGAAATGCATCGAACGTGTTACCCGACAGGTTCGAGAAGAAGATCAGGTGAATCCAGTTTTCGATGTCATGCGCAGTTTCGCTGCCATAGGTATCGACGAGTTGCTGCCGGTGCAGCGGCGAAGGATTGCGGTTGGTTTCGGCATAATGCAGCGCGTAGAGCAAGGCGACCTTCTCTTCTTCGGGTACACTCTGTGTAGAGGAGCCCAGCAGCGACGCAATCTGGTCAGCCGATATGCCGTTGGCTGCCGCAAGGTCTGAATGCACCCACTGGCAGTAACGGCAGCGGTTAACCGAGGTCACGGCGAGCAGAATGCGCTCGCGGAATGCAGGCGAGATGCGACCGCTCGTGAATGTACCGGGCATCGTCGGCGCCGCGCGCACGATGTCGGTCAGAATCTCTACCATTGATTGGGGTGTGAACACCCTTTTGCCAAATTTTCCGTTCATGTTATTTTCCCTTTACTTTTGTTTTATGTTGCTGTAAGAGCATCTGCTTCATCGCGTTGAAGCCCGGTTCAAGATCGCGCGAGGCCGGCAGCACCTGCCCCGCGTAAAGACTGCCCGCAAGAAACAGAAAGACCGCGAGGCCGGTCTCAGAGTCGAGACCGAGTACGCCCGAGAGGCGGCGCTCGAGCTCACTCGCCCAGCGATTGAGCAGCTTCTGCGCCTTGTGAGGCAGCGCGTTTCGCAGCATATCGGCCGAAAACAGAAACTGCCGGCGCATTCGGTCGCAGCGACCGAGAAAATAGTCGAACAGCCGGTCGAGCCGCTCTTCAAACGTAGTCAGGTTGCACATTGCATCGACCACCTCGGCGGCGGAGCTCTGTGCGGTATGCAGAAACAACGCACAAAAAAGCTCCTCTTTCGAGGGAAAGTAATGGTAGAGTGTGCCCGTCGAGACGCCGATGTCTTTCGCGATGTCGCGCATCGACACGTCGGCGTAGTTGTGGCGTGAAAATGTACCGGCCGACTTTTCAAGCAATTCGCTGCGGTACTCGCGGTGGTTGACTATCTTTGGCATTTTATATCGAACAATTGATATATAATAATATCATGAGAGGGTGGCAATTTTTTTTGCTTACGGGATGCCTTAGAGGTTGCCGCAGCGACTGGTAACCGCGCTTCACTCTCTGAGCTTTAGCCCGGAGAGTGAAGCGCTACCACAAAAAGACCTCAGGGTTGCCAATGGGGTTCGCGCGACTGTTCATGCTGACCGCGCCAGCCACCACCCATAGCTTTGTAGAGGCCAATCGTCGCTTCGAGCTGGGTCTGCTTGACCTCAAGCAGGCTGATTTCTGCCTCCAGGTAATCACGCTGCGTTAACAGCACGTCTATGTACTCGATTCGGCCGGCTTTAAACAGCACATTGGATATCTGTATAGAATCCCTGAGCGCCTTGAGTTCCTGCTGCTTCATCTCGTAACGCGAGCGCAGATTTTTGACCTTGATGATCTGGTTCGTGACCTCGGTGAATGCCTGTAGCAGCGTAAATTCGTAATTGAACACCGCCTGTATCTGCAGATCGTTCGCTGAACGATAGCTTGCTTCTATTGCTTTTCTGTTCAGCAGTGGCGCGGTTAAACCGCCCACAAGCCCATACGCAAGCGATACCGGCGTGCCGTCAAAATGTTCGGAATTAAAAGCTTCGTAACCGACTGTCGCATCTATCTTCAGCGATGGGTAAAACCTCGCGCGCGCAACTTCGACGTCCAGCTTTCTGGCTTCGAGGTTGAGGCTTGCCTGCCGTATGTCCGGACGGTTTTCCAGCAGCTTCACGGGCACCGTAGTCTGAATTTCCGAGAAAGCAGTTTCGAGATAGCGCGAAGGGTCTCGTTCGATCGGCTGGGGGAATCGCCCTAACAGCAGATTGAGGCGGTTCTCTGCAATCGCGATGCGCTGTTTCAGATCATATTCACGGGCGCGGTTTTTCGCAACTTCTGCCTCGAACCTTTTGACGCCGAGTGATGTGGTGCGGCCTGCCTGGCGCTGCAGGTCGACCATATTTTTTACTTTGGCGACCACTTCAACGTAATCCTGCACTGCCCTCAGCTGGTTATCCAGTGACATCAGCTCGTAATAGGTGTACGAGATTTCTGCTACCAGATTCGTAACGACATAGCGTCGCCCTTCGATTCCTGCAAGGTAACGCAGGTATGCGGCCTTGGTCGCATTACGGAGTTTCTTCCAGATATCGACTTCCCAGTTCATGACGAGGCCGGCGTGCGCAAAGCGCGTCGGTCCATTCGCATCGGCGGAGCTAAATCTTTCTGCTTTCTCCACTCCCCCTGCTGCCTGTCCCGAAACCTTTGGCTGGTATTCGCCGTGACGCGCCATAATTTCGTTATTCGCTACGCTAATCTCCTGCTCCAGCATTGCCAGTTCCTGGTTGTTTTTCACAGCAGTATCGATCAACCCTACAAGACGGGGTTCTGTAAAAAATTGTGACCAGACCTTATCGGCCAGCATCTGTGCCTCGGGCGAACTCTCTGCTTGCAGGTATTCTTTAGGCAATTCCATCGCGGTATGCTCGCGACGCGGCAAAGATGGCACGCAGGCACTGAGCAGCACAAGCAGGGCAAGAAGAATACTGCGCCAGATTACCGGATTCATTTGCGCCTCCTTTTTTCCGTAAGCGGCATTTCATCTTCATTAAAAACGAGTTGTTTTCCTTCGGCGAGTGTCGCGAAAATATAGTACAGGCCAGGCACCAGTACCACGCCGAAAACCGTACCGAAGAGCATTCCACCGAGGGCACAGGCGCCAATCGTGTGATTGGCAATAGCTCCCGGCCCTGTGGCCACCACAAGAGGCAGCAGTCCTGCAATAAATGCGAAGGAGGTCATGAGAATCGGACGGAACCGCGCTTTTGCGCCTTCAATCGCAGCCTCAAAGACGCTTAAGCCTGCCTGCTGCCGTTGTCGGGCAAATTCGACAATAAGAACGGCATTCTTGCCCAAAAGCCCAATCAGCATAATCATACCAATTTGGGCGTAGATGTCGTTTGCCAGCCCCATGAGCTTCAGCAGGAAAAAAGTCCCGAAAATACCCGGCGGCAATGACAGAATCACCGAGAAGGGAAGAATGAAACTCTCGTACTGGGCAGCAAGTACCAGGTAAACAAAGGCAATCACAATGAGGAAGATCAGCACAGCCTCATTTCCACGCCGGGCTTCGTCATACGTGAGACCTTCCCACGCAACGTCGAAGCCGACCGGCAGTGTTTGTGCTGCTTCCTGGATGGCACGTATGGCATCGCCTGTCGTGTATCCCTGTTGAGGCAGCGCATTGATCACCGATGATGTATAGGCGTTGTAGCGGGTTATCTCGTTAGCTCCCTGCGTCTGCTCGAGTGTCATGAACGCCGAATACGGTACCATCTCCCCTTTTTCATTCTGCGTATAGAGCTTGAGAATATCCGAGGGTAAGCGGCGAAACTCCGGGGCAGCCTGCGCATAAACTTTGAAGAACTGGTTGAACCTGACAAACCCCTGCTCGTAGGTACTACCGATCAGGATACTCAGGTTCTCCATGGCCTCGCCGATATTAACCCCCTTCTGCATCGCGAGCTTGCGATCGAGTTTCACGAGTAGTTGCGGAAACTTGGCCGAATAGAAGGAGAAGAGCCCGGTGAGTTCTTTTCGCTTACGCAGTTCTTCCATGAATTGCACGTGTACTTTGTCGAACGCAGCATAGTCTCCACTGTTGGTCTTATCCAGCAATCGAAACGAGACACCGCCCGCAGCGCCAAAACCAGGCACTGCAGGCGGCTCAAAGAATTCAATGACCGCTCCAAATTCTTTGGTCCTTTGCTCGAGTTCGTGCATAATAGTGTGGACCGAGTTCTTGCGCTCTGACCAGTCTTTCAGGCTGATGAGGCAGGTGCCCGCATTGGATCCCTCACCTTCGGTGAGAATTTCGTAGCCCGCGAGCGAAGCAACAGAATCGACACCTTCAATTTTCAGCGCTTCTTCCTGCAGTTTTTGTGCAACATCGTTGGTCTTTTCAATGGTCGAACCAGGTGGGGTCTGGATAATTGCATAGATCATCCCCTGGTCTTCCCCGGGCACAAAACCTGATGGCACCATGCGACTGAAAATCACAGTCCCAAGGGAAAATGCCAACAGGATTATTACCGTGAGCACACGGTTTGAAGAAAAGCGGCGCATGAGTTCGACGTAGCGGGCCGTAACCCTATCAAAGTACGTGTTGAACCGCTCCAGGAGTTTGCCGACCGGCCCATGGTGCTGTTTTCCGTGATCATGCGGCCGCAGGATCATGGCGGAGAGCACAGGCGTCAGCGTGAGCGCAACTACACCGGAAAGCACGATCGATGTCGCCATAGTAATGGCAAATTGCCGGTAGAAAACTCCGACGGGCCCTGGCAAAAATGAAACGGGGACAAACACCGATGTCATGAGCAAAGTAATCGCAATCACCGCACCGCTTATCTCACCCAAGACGGCTTTGACCGCGCCATAAACCCCGAGACCCTCCTCTGCCATTTTGGCGTGAATAGCTTCAACCACAACAATGGCATCATCGACCACAACACCGATCGCCAGCACCATAGCAAAGAGCGTAATCAGGTTAATAGTTAATCCCAGAGCCTTCATGAAGGTGAATGCCCCAATCAGCGACACAGGTACGGCAATGGCCGGAATGAGCGTCGATCGCCAATCACCCAGGAACACGAAAACGACGATTGCAACGAGGACAAATGCTTCAAACAAGGTATGCATGACCTTCTCTATCGATGCGTCGATAAATCGGGAAACGTCATAACCCAATTTGTAATCCATCTGCGGGGGAAACTGTGGCTTCAACTCGGCTAGCCTGTTCTTGATCTGCTCGATTACCTCGCGCGCGTTGCTTCCCTCAGTTTGCTTAAACATGATGGCAGCAGCAGGGTGCTTATCGACGTCAGAGTATATGTTATAGAACTCGCTATCAAGCTCGACCTTCGCAATATCTTTCAGGTACATTACCTCACCGCCATCTTTGGCGCGCACGATAATATTTTCGTACTGCTGCGGATCACTGTACCAGCCTTCGTAAGTGAGCGTGTATTCGAGCGACTGTGCTTTTTTGCCGGAGCTCTGCCCTAGCCGGCCTGGCCGGGCAATGATGCTCTGGCTTTCGATTGCCTTCATAACTTCGGTTGTTGAGACATTATAGGCGCGCATACGGTCAGGATCGAGCCAGACGCGCATGGCGTACTGGCGCGAGCCGAGAATGCGCGCCTGGCCGACACCGGGTATGCGCTTGAGCTCAGGCAAAAGAAAAGCGTTAGCGTAGTTATAGAGAAACTTCTCCGTGGCATTAGGGGCAGTACTGTAAAGATTGACATAAAGCAGCATACTCGGCTGCACCGGCTGCACCAGTATGCCTTCGAGTCTCACAAGCGGTGGAACGCGATACATCATCTGGTCTACCCTGGTCTTCACCTGCACCAGCGCATCATTGGGATTCGTGCCTGGCTCGAAAAACACCTGGATAATCGCGTCACCTGAACTGGTCGACGACGAAATCATGTAACGCATACCGGGAACGCCATTGATGGCCTGCTCAAGCGTTGTAATCGATGACTGGACAAGTACCTGCGCACTGGCGCCCGGGAATGCCAGGGTGACAGTAACGCGCGGTGGCGCAATTTCAGGAAATTGCGAAACCGCGAGCGTCTTGATCGAAAGCAGCCCCATGAAGACCACGACAATGGAGAGCACCAGCGCAAGGACTGGCCGCCGTAAAAATTTGGCAAACATGGTAACCTCAGTGAGCCGCTAGCTCAAAACTCTTGAGGATCTCTTCCGGAACCTCAAGCTTCGTCGCGACAACCTGCCCGTTCTTTGCTTTGCCCAGGCCTTCCAGCAGGATGGTGTCCTTTTCCGAGATACCGCTCTCAACCACAAACAGGTGGGGTACTTCGTGAGACACTTTGATCTCCGTCGCATTCAGCACGCCGGCTTCGTTGACCACGTAGACATACCGCTTATCGAGCACTTCGAAGGTCGACTTTTGCGGAATCACGAGAGCATTTTCCAGTTTTTCCCGGATGATAATGTTACCTGTTTCCCCATGGCGCAACAGGCGATCAGGATTCGGGAAAGTAGCACGAAACGGAATGGTACCGGTATCGCTGTCGAACTCTCCTTCGATTGTATCGGCGACCCCATCGTGCCTGAATTCTTTTCCGTTTGCCATAACAAAGCGGACTTTAATCGGGTTCCCTTTCTTGTTTTTTTCGCCAACAAAGTTCAGATAATCTTTTTCTGTGACATTAAAGTAAATCCAGAGCTTCGAGATGTCCGAGAGAGTGGTGAGCAAGGCACCCTCGTCGACCAGGCTGCCAAGCCGCACGTGAAATTTATCCATTATTCCACTGAACGGAGCAGTCACCGTTGAGAGATCGAGGTGACTCTTGGCCAGGTCCATTGCCGCTTTGTTTTTCTTGAGGCGGGCCCGCACGAGGGCCAGCTCGGTGGCTGAGACTACGTTTTCGTTAAAAAGCTTTTCCGTATTCTCAAATTCGATTGTCGTCGCCTCATATTCTGCCCGCGCTTTTTCATATGTAGCCTTGACCAGTGTGGGCATAATCTGGAACATTTTTTGCCCCTTCCTGATCACCTGCCCTTCATCGACATAAATATGCGTTAGGTAGCCTTTCTCGAAGGCGCGCAGCTCGATGTGCTGAATGGCTTTCACCTGGGCAACATAGGCCTGTCGGACGGTAACCTCTTGTCGCCATGGTTTCGCGGCGCTGAGTGCTTCACCCTGCTGCCGGTCGTGTCGTTTGCAGTTGGCCCCCGCAGCGATCAAGACGATGAGCAGCATAATTGCCGGCTTACTTTTCACGGGCAATAAGCGCCCGCGAGTTTTATTCTCGTATCTCATAAAATCCCCCTGTAACCGGGCTTAGTGCGCCGGCTTATTTCTGCATGGCTGTATGCAGCTCTTACCTGTTATTCTGAATTGCTGCTAAGTCAATGCAGCGGGGGACCACGAGATTCGGGGGTTAGGTAGAAGAGGAAATAACGTTCATATTGAATGGATGCCGAGAGGAATGCAGAGTGAACAACGCGCGGTGCCGTTTGTGCCGGGCCACAGTCAACCACCACACCATAGGCATGCTCAGCCTCGTTCCCTTCGCTTGCCTCGGCACAGAAGGAGAGATTCACAGCGGGCTGGTGGTCCTGGGATGTGAAGATTACAGCCTTGCCGGCAAAAGACGGCGAGGCCTGGGCAAACGCAGGAAGAACCCACGCGAAAGTGAGTAGCAGCGCAAGCCCTTGAGCCGTGAGAAGCAAACGACGGTTAACCGATCGAACTCCCATCTGCTATAAGTATAATAAGATGTTTAATACATGACAATTTTTTCGTGTGTTTAGCTTTTGGGACCCCTGGTCAGGTGGCCGCGGGGCAGAACAAGCTACCCCAGGAACTCAAGTGCGTGGCCGCGCCGGCGGAAGTACTTCTTGATCTCTTCGAACAGGACTATCAGCACCAGCCCGTGAAAAGCGAACAGGTAAACATGCCAGGGCACCGGTTCAAAGAAGTAGATTTTGCGCAGGTCGGTATAGAAAAATACATAGCAGAGCAGAATCTCACTCGCAATACCGATATTAACGAGCGGGTTCGAGACAAAGTTGAAAAGAATCGGGTGCCGGCCGAAAAAGCCGGCGAGCGCCCGCAGCAGCGGGGCGATGACGAACCCACGCACGCCCACAGTAAAATTCGACAGCCGCATGTAGAGCACGCGAAACGGGAAACCCAGCAGCAGAAACAGCTGCCGAAAAAACGCCCGGTGCGTATCGTCGTGGTGCGCCTCTTCGAAATGGTAGCTGATATCGACCTGCAGCGAGCGCCGGCGGGGTGTATAACCGCGCATACTCTCGAGCAACCCGGTACGCACATTCTCTTGCAAGAACTCGCGCGAGAAAAGCGACGCGGTTGATGAACGTTTGCACAACACGTTACCGATCTGCACGGCGATCGTCGGGAAAAAGAATGCAGCCAGCGACTGCAGGTAGATGTGCGTCGACTTGCTGAGATCGAGCTTTTCCGGCGAAGCTGGCAGGTGCATCAGCGGATTTTCTCCGTTCATAAACCCCATCGACCAGGCAAAATAATAGTATGTGGCAAAACAGCTGAACGCGAGAATACTGCCTTGCACAAGGTACGACCGCAAAATAAAACCGATCGAAAGCAGTTTGTCCTGCCGGCGCCGCGGCGGTTTTTCCATGAGCCCTTTCTCCGGCGGCTCAACCCCGAGTCCCATGGCCGGAATCAGGTCGGTACCCACGTCCACCGCGAGAACTCCCATCACTGTCATCGCGAGCGGGTACCCGGGAATCAGCATCCAGAGAATAAACGGGTACATCTCCTGCGGGTTGCTGTTCAGCACGTAAGCGGCAAACTTGCGGATATTCGCGAATATCGCCCGGCCCTCTTCGATCGCTGCAACAATCGAACTGAAGTTGTCATCGGTGAGAATGATTTCCGCTGCTTCTTTCGCGACGTCGGTGCCACGCAGGCCCATGGAAATACCAATGTCTGCTTTTTTTAATGCTGGCCCGTCATTGACACCGTCACCCGTCACGGCCACAATTTCACCCAGCTCTTTGAGCAGCGTCACAATGCGGAGCTTCTGCTCGGGCGACACGCGCGCAAAAATGGTTTCGCCGTTTTTCAGGAGTTCCTTGAGCGCGGCGTCGGTCATAAACGTGATTTCGCTGCCGGTCTTCACCACGGGGTTTTCACCGCCGAGACCAATCTGCATACCGATGCTGCGCGCTGTCAGCGGGTAGTCGCCCGTGATCATCGTGATGCGTATGCCGGCGGTGTGGCAGGCATGAATCGCTTCTTTGACCCCTGGGCGCACTGGGTCAGAAATTGCCGTCAGCCCGAGGAACACAAGGTCTGACTCGGTATTTGCGACCGTGTATTCGTCTGCCTGCTGCAGCGCAGCATCGTCTCGCACCGCGAAACCCAGCACCCGGTAGCCCTGAGCGGCAAGTTTATCGACTTCGCCGTGTATACGCTCGCGTTCGTCAGGCGTGAGATCTGTAACTTCGCCGCCCGTCATAATCTTCGTGCAGCAACTGACCACTTCGAGCGGCGCACCTTTGATCCAGGCGGTCTTCGTACTGGTGCGGGGGTCTTTGACCACGACACTCATGCGCTTGCGCACCGACTCAAAAGGGTTGAGGTGCACACGCTGGTGTATACCCGATACCCCCGCTCGGGCCGCGAGTGTCTGCAGGCAGCCTTCGGTCGGGTCGCCGATAATGCGAGTGCCATGCGCCGTGCGCTCGAGTTTGGCATTGTTACAGATATACGCGCAATCGATCAGCTTGCGCAGCGCGCGGTTGCGGTAGAGTTCTTCGGGGGCGATGGAATCGCTTCCCCGGAAGAAAACGCCGCGCGGTTCGTAGCCATGCCCTTCGATATGTATACGCTCCCCGTCAGCGAAAATTTCGTTCACCATCATCAGGTTCTGCGTCAGCGTGCCGGTTTTGTCGGTGCAGATGACTGTCGTGCAGCCCAGAGTCTCAACCGAAGACAGGTTCTTCACGATAGCATTGCGCTTGGCCATACGCGTAACACCCATCGCGAGCGAAAGGGTCACCGTCGGCAGAAGGCCTTCGGGCACGTTGGCGACAAAGATGCCAATGAAGAAGATGAATGCCTGCGCAAAAGTCAGTCCCGCAGCGAGCCAGCCGAGAAACAGGAACGTGAGTCCGATGCTGAATGCCAGCAGTGAAATGGCAAGCACCGTCCTGCGCAGTTCTTTTTGCAGCGGGCTCGCTTCGCTCTTGATGGCGAGCGTCAGGTCGGCAATTTTGCCAATCTCTGTCGCCATGCCGGTGGCAAAAACAACTGCGCGGCCACTACCCTTGATCAGGGTAGAGCCAGCGAAAATAATATTCGGCAGCTCAATCCACAGGAACTTTCCTTCGAGTAAGACCGGCTGGTCAGACTTGTAGCGTTTGGCCGAAGTAGACTCACCGGTCAGCGACGAGTTATCGACTTCAATCTCGAATGCTTCGACGAGGCGCGCGTCTGCGGGAACAATGTCGCCTTCTTCCACCAAAATGACATCACCCGGAACAAGCTCGTCCGCAGGGATCTCCTGCGTGACACCGTCGCGTATGACACGCGAAGAATTGGCCATCAGGCGTTTCAGCGCCTCGACCGCTTTGTCGGACTTGAACTCCTGCAAGAAAGAAAAGAAGCCGTTCACGATCACCACGATCAAAATCGCGGTACCCAGCTGCGGCATATCGACGCCCGGGACGTAACAGAGCGCGGCGGCAATCCAGAGCAGGATAGCGAAGAAGCTGAAGAAGTTACGCAACAGCTTCACATACCACGGAATGCGCCTGCCGCGGCGCACGAGGTTGGGACCAAATTCAGCGAGGCGCGCGGCCGCTTCCCGGCTGCTGAGTCCCCGCTCGACGTTCGTTGCGAGTTCAAATTCCACCTGTTGCTGCGCCAGGTTGCGGAATGAAGGTTTTGCCTGCTCTTCGCCCCTGTGCAAGAGCGCGAGAACGGCATCGGCTGAACCGGCCGCGCATAGCGCGTGTTCAATTGCTGGCAGAACCGAAGAAACTCCCTGCAAGAGCTGCAGGTGCATGGCCGTCGCCTCGGCAGGTACTGCGAGCAACAACACAATACGAATTTGTTCGCCGTCATACGTCAGGCCGGCGGGTGCAATACCCAACCGGGCAACCACCCTGCGCAGGCCGTGCAGGCGCACGTGCGGCACCATGACACCCGGCGCCACCCTGGCATGCTGCAACACCTCCTGTCCGGAAAAACCGCGCGTGAGCAGTTCACGCTCCTGTGCGCTTTCGCTGCGTGCGATGAGCGCCTGCAGCGCGTCGGCGACGCCGCCGGAAAGCGAGAATGCAATGTCTTTTGCCTGCAGGTGTTCGCGCAGCATGTGCCATGAAGCGTGGGCGAGCCGGGTTGAAAATGAGTTTGCGGCCTGTTGCCGAAGCGGCGGTCTCGGCCGTGGTCGGTATGCTGCGCGCCCTACCTTTGCTCCTGGTTATCGCCGGGTGCGCCTATAACCAGAGGGTCGAAGCACCGGATGCACAGTCTGCACCTTCAACGCCTTACGTGCCGCCTTCGCCGCCGGCGCCTGACACCACCCCACCTGGCAATGTACGTTCATTACTCGTGACGCCCGGCAATGGTTCGCTGCAGATCAGCTGGGAGCCCCCCGCCGACAGCGATTTTAAGGGTACGCGAATTTTTCGCGCTGACTCGGCGGCCGCGGTGCAGAATGCCGGTACACGCACGCTCATCTGCGAGAGCTGCAGCGCACCCCAGGCACAGAGCGGTCTCACCAATATGACGACCTATTATTACCTGCTGCAGAGCTACGACCAGGCCGGCAATGCGGCGGGGGGAGCGATAACGAGCGGGACTCCCACGACCGTGGCGCCGACCTGCGCCGACAGTGCGAGCGACAACTGCCTGCAGATCGCGACCTTCAACCTCGAATATTTCACCTCGGGTTTTGACGGGACAGACTCTGCAGCAGCGCAGCAGGCGAAGCGCGACGGTGTGGCTTCGGTCATTCTCGGCAACGGCCTCGACCTGGTCGCAGTGCAGGAAGTGAAAGATGTGGGAGTGTTCACCTCGTGGGTGGCATCAGCACTCGGCGACGACTGGGCATACCTGCTGGCGAGCTCTGGCTGCAGCGCGCGGCTGGCATACGTCTACCGCCGCAGCATGCTGAGCGCTTTGAGCAGCGAAGAACTGTCGGCCGCCCCCTTCAACACCACCAACTGGGATGGCTGCCTGCGCCGTCCGTATACGGCAACCTTCAAGGCCAAACACTCGGATAAACAGTTCAGGCTGATCAACCTGCACCTGAAATCCGGCTCGGACAGCGCCTCGTGCTCGACAAGACAGCCACAGGCCAACGACATCAATAGTTACTTTAATAGCACGAACAGTACGCCCACCCTGATTCTCGGCGATTTTAACGATGAGGTCAAAGCCGGCGTGGGCATCTGCACCTCCCTCGATACCCTGAACGCGCTCGAGGGCAACGCCGCGCTGAAGATACTGACCCAATCGCCCACGATGGACACCACCCGCTTTACGAATATTCCCTACAGCTCGACGATCGACCACCTGGCCGTAAACGCCGCATTCGAGGCCTGGCTGACCCCCGCCCGGGCAAGCTACCTGGCAGACATCATACCGCACGGCGACCTGGCGATCTCTGACCACCAGCCGGCGTACCTATGGCTGAAGGTGCGGTAGTTGGCAGGCCCTAATCAGGCTGCAATGTCCTGCCGCAGAAAGCGCGCCGGCTGAACCGCACTGCCGAAATAATTAGTCCAAGCTTTGGGCCAGCCCTTTAATTGACGCTCTGTCTCAAACCCCGGTTTTTCCCTTATTATGACACACCCCAATGATGCCCTCTTTGCAGGCGAAAAACCCTTTCCCGTGATCGCTACCTGCGAGCACTTTGCTGGTAACGAAAAAATGATTATGAAGGCTTTCAGCTTTCAGGAAGAAAAAGGCCCTGTTTTCGACATCACCCAGGACTGTGAAGACGGAGCTCCGACTGGCCAGGAAAAAGAACACGCAGAGATGATCGTTCGCCTCACCAACAGCGAGCACAACAAGCACAACATGGCTGGCGCCCGTATACACGACTACACCAGCAAGTACTGGAAACAAGACGTAGATATTCTCGTGCCAGGCTGCGGCGAGCGCCTTGCTTACATCACGATTCCCAAGCCCACTGCTTACGAGCAAGTGAAAGAGATGATTGAATATATACAGGCAGCTGCTAAAAAAGCAGGCCTCAAGCGCGAAATCCCGATCCATGTGCTGATCGAAACCCACGGCGCACTGCGCGACGTTGAAAAGATCGCGACACTGCCATGGCTGCAGGTGATCGACTTCGGTCTCATGGACTTCATCTCGGGCCACCACGGCGCCATCGCGCTCTCGAACATGAAGAGCCCAGGCCAGTTCGACCACAAACTGCTCGCACGCGCGAAATCGAACTGTGTCGCTGCAGCTCTCGCGAACGGCGTGGTTCCCGCGCACAACGTGACACTCGACCTCAAGAACTTCGAGCAAACCAAGTCTGACGCCTCACGCGCACGCAATGAATTCGGCTTCCTGCGCATGTGGTCCATCTACCCCACGCAGATCGATGCAATCGTCGAAGCCATGAAACCAGACCTCTCTGAAGTAAAAAAAGGCGTCGCGGTTCTGCTCGCAGCACAGGATGCTGCATGGGGCCCTATCCAGCACGACGGCGAATTGCACGACCGCGCAACCTACCGCGGTTTCTGGACGATCGTCCAGCGCGGCCGTCTCACCGGTATCGACATCGGTGCAGAGGCGACGAAGAGATGGTTCGCATAATTCGGCGCAGCTGAATTGTGCGAAGGCCGAAGCAGCTCGCAGACGTACCGTCTTCGGCGCTACCGGAAAGCAGCGAAGCGCTCTAGCAGCAATTTCGTCTTCGAAATTGCGTGACCCGCTTGCGGGTCTCCGCCTCGGAGGCTTTCCGGTAGCGGTCTGCGAGCGCGAGGCCTAAATTAATTTCGGTAGCGTGTCACACACCCTTCGGGTGTGTGACCGCGCATTCCGCTACGGCCCTAGGGGCCCCGCTTCAATCGCTCACGCTCCTTCTCAGACTATTTCGAAACTTCGGTCTGCAATCCTCATCGATTCCCGTCTCCGCAAATGGCACGACATTTGCTTGGTCCGGTTATGATAACTGTACTCTCTGAAAAATCCGCCGGCATTCGCCTCACCAGCACCATGCTGCCCGATGGTAACTTCAAGCTGCAATTCCTGTTTCCGCAGGATGCAAGCGGCATACTCTACAAGGTGACGACGGTGCTGTTCGCCTACGGCTGGGATATCCTGAGCGCCTATTCGCGACCGAACGAAGAAGCTGAGGTTGAAGACATCTTCATCGTCAGCTCTACGCGGCATGAAGCGCTGACGAAAACAGCCTGCGACCAGATACTGGCTGCGGTCAGAGAACTTGTGGCGCAGGAAACTACGCCAGAGGAATTCATTTCACGCTTCCCGGAAAAGACCCAGCAGATCAAAAATGCCAGGGCAGTCAAATCAGACTTCATGATGGCAGCTGATACCAAACACCACTGCACCAAGCTCGTGGTCGAAAGGCCCGACCGGCCCGGTGTACTCATGCAGATCACGCAGGTGCTCTACGCACTCGGGCTGGATATTATCGCTTTCTCCGCCGAAGCTGTCTACCAGGGCGTGCGCGATGAGTTTTTAGTGCACCATGCGGATGGAACCGAGATCAGTGAAAAAGACAGGGTATTTCTGGCAGACCTGCTGAACCAGAAGCTGACTTTCTAACAGTTTCCTGAAAAAGGAAACTGATAGCAGGTTTCCGGAACCTGCTAGCGGGCAGCTCCCCGCTATTCGACTGGATTTTTTTTCTGCACCCGCTCGCAATCCAAGCCCAGCGGTGAATACTCGCAGATATGCAGGTTTTCCGGTAGCTGCCGGACAAAGGCGCGCATGTTTTCCCGGGCCTGCATGAATTCAAAGGAAGTGCGTATGGCAAAACCCGATTTTGCCAGAACACCCGAGCTCTTCTTCAGTACCATCTCGTATTGCCAGAATTCGCGGCTGGCAAGACGATTACCAGGTGGTGCATGCGGGTCGATGTAGCGGTTGTAGACCTGGTCATCAATGTAGAAGAGATCCGCTCCCAAAATGTGAATTTCGCCGCCACTTTCACCGAGGCTGCCCGCGGCAAAAGACAGCATAGTTCCCAGTACTGTTCCCGGTGAATACAAGGCCGGAATGTCACCCTGTTCTCCTGAGAGTTTAAACGGGATAATATTACCCTTTTGGTACAACCTGAGATTGCGTGGGTGCGCCTTATGGTACGCATAGACGGGTGCAGCCTGCGAAAGACGCAAAAGGTACGGATGCCGCCGCAATTCGACTGTAAAGACGGCCGCATCCAGACCGGGCCAGCGGCGCAAAAAAGCTGCTGCCACCGAATCGCTGACCAGAAAGCGGCAGCCCGCCTCTGCAAGATCTTCTATTACACGATCACAATAATCGAGCGATGGGCCTCCACCGACGAGAGCAAACCTAGTCAATGGCGGCACCGCTGGGTCGATGGTCGATGCTTCTTCGTTGGGTCAGACGCTCACTTCGAAATCGCGCAGGGCATTGTTCAGCGAGGTCTTCAGATCGGTCGACTCTTTCCGCTCGCCGATGATCAGTGCACACGGCACCTGGAACTCCCCGCCGGGAAATTTCTTGGCGTAAGAACCGGGAATAACGACCGCGTTACGCGGGACGAAACTTTTGTAAGTCTGCGTCTCTGATTTTGAGACATCGATGATCTTGGTTGAAGCCGTGAGGATAACTCCGCTACCCAGAACAGCGCCTTTACTCACATGCACTCCTTCGACGACAACACAGCGTGACCCAAGAAAGGCGTGGTCTTCCACGATGACAGGCAGGCCCTGCGGCGGCTCAAGCACTCCACCGATTCCTACTCCGCCCGAGAGGTGCACATTCTGCCCGATCTGCGCGCAGCTGCCCACGGTCGCCCAGGTGTCGACCATCGTTCCGGAACCTACGTACGCCCCGATGTTGACATACGATGGCATCATGATTGCCCCCGGCTCCAAAAAGCTGCCGTAGCGTGCCACTGCCGGCGGTACCACACGCACTTTCTGCGCAGCATAGTTCTTTTTCGTGGGGATCTTGTCCCAGTACTCGATATCGCCGGCGTGCGAAGTCTGCATGCCCTGAATCGGAAAATACATGAGGATTGCTTTCTTTACCCAGGCGTTCACCCGCCACTGGTCGGTTTGGTTATCGCCCGTCTGCGGCGGCGTTGCCACGCGCAGCTCGCCCCGGTCGAGCATGTCAATCACGGTGACCACTGCCCGGCGAACTTCTGTATCTTCGAGAACCGCCGGGTTGTTGTTCTTTTCTTCGTACTTGGTTTCGATAAATTCGGGGAGCTTGGCCTTTTCCATGCAAATAGACCCCAATCAGTAAACATCGTGCAAAGTAAAATCCTGAACCTACCGGCAAGGCTGAACAATAGCTATACGCTGGTCAGGTTAATTTGGCTCACAATTCTGGTTAATGCGTATTGCAATCCCGCTCTTCTGTATTCTTGGCGCTTTGTCTGCTTTGCAGGCAGGCGGAGCTACCGCAGAGACGTTTGATATTGCCGGCTTTCGCAAAGCAGCCGAAAAAAATATCCGGAAAAAAACTCTGCCTAATGGCATGCGCGTTATCCTGATGCGCCAGCCTTCGAGCCCTACCATTGCCTGCTACCTGAAGATTGGCGTCGGCTCGGCCAATGAGTCCTTTGACCAGGCGGGTACTGCACACTTTCTCGAGCACCTGCTTTTCAAAGGCACCCCGACGATGGGCACAACCAACTACCCGGAAGAAAAGAAGCTGCTGGAAAAAATTGAGTCCACCGGCGAGCGGCTCGATAGCCTCGAGCGCGCGCTGCTGAATCCACTCATCACGGACAAAGAAAGAAGCAACCTGAAAAAGCGCATGGCCGAACAGGAAAAACTCCTCGCGAGCCTGCAGGCAGAGGCGCAGGCATTTGTCATTTCCGAAGAAGACTCGCAGGCCTATTCGCTCGCGGGCCAGGTGGGGTACAATGCGTACACAACGACCGACGTCACGAACTACCAGATCAAATTGCCGGCAAACCGCCTCGCGATGTGGGCTGAACTGGAGAGCAACCGGTTTTTGAATCCGGTACTGCGCGAATTCTACCCCGAGCGCAAAGTCATCCAGGAAGAACGGCGGATGCGCTATGATTCACGCCCTACCTCGCTGCTTTACGAACTTTTTCTCAAGACCGCTTTCGGCATGAGCCCCTATGGCAAGCCCGTGATCGGTTTTGAGAAGTCGATGCACCGCTTGCGCCTGCGCGAAACCCGCCAGTTTTTTGAGCGCAACTACATACCGTCGCGCATGGTCATTACTGTTGTCGGGGAGCTCGAATTCGATGAAGCTTTTGCGACGATTGAAAAATACTTTGGTCGCCTCAAGGCGCGGCCGACGCCTGAATTCCCGCCGACCGTCTATGAACCGCAGCGCGGCCGCCGTATCGCCTGGCTTGAGGCGAAAAACTCCCCCACTATGATAACCGGCTGGGCGCGGCCGCCGGCAATGCACGACGACGACAAAGCGCTCGAGGTGCTGTCACGCCTGCTCGGTGACGGGCAAACCTCGCGGCTGGTCAACCGGCTCGTCATCCAGGATAAACTCGCAGGCGATGTGAAGGTCGGTTCATCGACACCCGGCGAAAAACTCGATACACAGTTCACGATTTTTGCCGACGTGTTTGATGCGGCCAGTTATCCCGCGATTGAAAAGGCCATCGCCGAAGAGCTCGAACGCCTGCGCACGAACGGGCCAACCGCAGAAGAATTGCAGAAAATCAAGAACCGCTACATTGCAGAGATCGTCCAGACTCTCAGCCAGAACGCCGGTATGGCAGATACACTTTCTTACTACGAACTGCTGCTGAACGACTACCAGAAACTTTTTAGCTCGCTCGAAGAAATTAACGAAGTCGATGCCGCAAAGATAAAAGCAGTCGTGGCAAAGTATTTTACCGACGGACGGAACACGACCGTGTATCTCAAACCGCTGCAAAAGTAAGCAGGGTAAAGATCAGCGCCGGTTATCCCCGCCGTTTTCCGGCGATTCGGCGCGCGCCTTCTGGTTTCGCTCAGCGTCTTTCTTCTGCAGGTATAACCCCAGGGGCTGCCCCTCTATGTACACGACCGAACCGCGCAAACCAGCCACGCCCAGGCTGTGTAACCCCTCGGAGAATTCGTTCAGCTTCGTCTCGTCATCGGCGATTTGCTCAAACTGCTTGTTGAAATGCAGCTGCAGCTTCATGCCAGAATCGACCGCGATTCGTTCGAGGCGGAGCTCAGGGTTAATACGGCGCATGGCTTCGAGCTGGCCGCCCACGGCTGTCGCAATCGCCACACGCAGCTCGTCACGCCGCGGGGCCGTAATGCCCGCTGTGGAAAAGTCGACTTGCGGAATCGCCAGGACAGCCGTGGCCGCTCCACTGCTGCAGTTCGGCCCATCGGGACAGGTCTCCTGGTACGGAATACCTTTTGCCTGCAGCACCTGGCGTAACTCGGCATCGGAAGGTAGCGAGCCATCAGGGCGACGAAACTGCCTACGGTAGTCATCAAGGGGTCTTGGTTCCGGGCGTATGGCGCGGGGCTCTTTTCCCGGAGAATCAGCCAGCCAGGTTACCAAAAATGCAGTAACAGAGAGGACTAGTAGCGAGACATACAGGAATCGTCTGCGAAGCAACGCTCCCCCTACTCGAGTGCCGTAAGCATCTTTTCCATCAGCGTATTGCGTGCGGCATCGGCCGTGATAATCTCAAACGGAAAACCCAGAGAGAATAGCCGGTAAGTACCGGTATGGTGCAGAATCGCGCAGCGCGAGGCTGTATTGTACTGCTGCACGCAGGTTGACCCGTTCACGGCGGTGTAATAATCAGGGAAAAGATTCTGGTAACTTCCCGAAAGCCCGTCGTCGAGGGTAAAACCCGCGACCCCAGAGAGAACTCCGCTGCCCGCATTGAGTGTCGACGTGCCGGCGTCGTCGCCCGCGTAACGGGTACGCAGCAGGCTTTCAAGAAATGTGAGGTCATTCGCGTGGGTGTTGCCGATCGTTTGCGCGGCGAGATCCCAGCCAATCTCCGCACCGGTAATTATCATGCGGCCGCCAGCGTTCAAATAGCTGGTCACCAGCTGCTGTTCGCTATAGCTGAAGGTTTCGTCTGACCAGCTTTCGCGCCCCGTATACCAGACCACTGCATCGAAACCTGACAGGTTTACCCTGCCCCGCGAAACCGCTTCGTTCGAGGCGCTCGAAACCGACCAGGGCCGCGTACTGCCAACCACTGCCTTCAGGTAGACGGGTGTGTAGTTGAAAGTATTGCCGCGCTCTACCTGTGGCCCGACCGCACGCTTGTCGTAGTTAGTCACGAAGTTCACGCGGTTATCCAGCCGGTCAAAGCCGTTGACGATGAGCAGCTTCTTGTCTGTCGCATTCACCGGCACGCGAATGCTCACCACCTCGGATGCGAGGCTCAAACCGCTGGCATTGCCAGCCTGCACGGTGAAATGGTAAACCTTGCCCGCGGCGACATTGCTGAATGTGGCGGAGTTCGTCGTCGCCACCCGCCCTGAATCGAACGCAACACCATCGGTCGAAGTGCGGACGAGATAAAACGTCGGCGCAGCGCCGGCTGTAGGGGCATCCCATTCGAGCTTAAATTCGCCGCTCGCGGTATTCGTCACGCGCACGGCTTCGACCTCTTCGGGCGAATACCCGGCGCCGAAGTATTGCGCGATACCCATGTAAAGGCCGCGCGCCGCAATGCGGTAGAAGCGCTCGTTGGTGAGAGTAACTACTTCAGAAGGATGCGTGAAGAAGCCCACTTCGATTAGTGCCGCCGGCACCTGCGCCACGCGTGTCTCGCCATAATTGCCGTCAAAGCCGTCATCACCCCAGGTGATGTTCGTCCAGCCGGAATCCCACCTTTCGCGGATGTGGTCTATCATGCGGTATTTCAGCTTGAGCGCGAGGTCCTTGCTGCTTTCATCGAGCGCCTTGTACGTGCTACCGGCCGTACCGTACTGGTAGATGACCATGGTCCCTTTGCCCGACGAGGAGTTATAGGGGTACGTCGATGACCCCGTCGCGTTGTTATGTACCGAGACGAAGGCGTCGGCATTTTCGTAATTGGCAGCATGCGGCCGTGTCGTCACGTCTTCATTGTAGCCGCCCGAAAGTCGCGCCACCGCAGAAGGCCGGTTGAGGAATTTCTGGTACTGGAAAGCGCTGCTCTTGT
The DNA here is from genome assembly GCA_046346875.1 of Turneriella sp. Classification (GTDB taxonomy): domain Bacteria; phylum Spirochaetota; class Leptospiria; order Turneriellales; family Turneriellaceae; genus Turneriella. Next base: position 714,565 of record JAXMHG010000003.1, read on the forward strand.
AACGCTCTTCATTCGTCGGACTGCCATCGATGGGGATGGTATCAATACCACCGCCGAAACGCAGTGTATCGGCGACGGCAATGCGGTCCGTGGCAAACTGGTTGGCGAAACTGACGACTGCAGCACTCGACGGAAGAAAGTAGTATGTGCCGAGGTAAGCTGCGCGGTAGCGCAACCCGCCGGCGCCGTAGTCATTGCTCGTCAGCGTGCGAGCGTAGAGATTTGCTGTGGTCCGCGTAGTACCACCCGCGTGCGTGATGGTAACGGGAATCGAACTCGCGCGATCGCTGCCGTCGCGGTAATGGTAATAGACCGGGTACAGGCCACTCGCCGGCACATTTGCCGTGTAGTTGAAAGTTGCATTGCCGGCGTTGTCACCGTAGACGTAGCGGTATTTTGTGCCTGCACCGCAGAGCTGCGCTGCCTGCGCTGAATCATTGCCACTCGTGTAGAAAGTCCCGCCGCTCTGCGCGTAACCTGCGGCTCCCGGGCAGACAGCGACCTGCTGGCGCTGGCGGGCAAGCTCGCGCACGAGCGTTGTCTCTGCCCCTGCATTGCGCAGGTACTGGTTGAGGTACCAGGTAATCTCTGAGTTGAGATAGTCTTCAACAATCGCGTACTGGTTCACCGGCGTCGTGTAAGCTGAAGAGTATGTCGCTCCCCCGCTTGCCCAGACCCACGGCCGCTGCAGGCGTTTGCCGGCACTCTCTGAGCTTGTCTGCCCTCGCCAGCCATGCCCTGCACCGAGAGCAATCACCTTACCCTTGAGGCCGTTGACCTGTGCGGGCACGTACGCCCCCAATGCTCCCACCTGGGCAGAAGTGACTGCCACGAGTGTCGAAGTTTCAACGGCAGGTGTGCCCGTTTCACCGGAGTCTCCCGGCGGCGGCGTTACCGGATCAGGATTGGCGTTGTCGCCGTTGTCAACCGGCGGTGTGGCTCCGGCCTGGGTACCCGACTGCGCCTGCTGCGAGAGCAGTGCCTTGTCGAGATTTTGCCCACAGCGACTGAATACTTGCAGGGTCAGCAATGCCAGCGCCGTGAGTAACAAGGGGGATTTCATGCCTTACCTCCAAAATACACTGCTCCCAGTCTCACTCCACCCGAAACCAGTGGGAGTTTCTCGTCGTGCACGTAATTTTGCACGTAACTGCAAATCACTCCCCATTCTGATAGCCGTATGCCAAGGCCCAGCTCGGCAGCGCCGAGAAAAGTTGTCTGCGAAAAAGTCTGGTTCAGGTTCGTGTTGAGTAATTCGTAGAAGGCAGTACCTGCCGTGAGCGTGAACACGGTAAAAAAGCGCGAAGTTCTGCCGAGTGGGATAAGCCAGCCAGGGCCGGCCGTAAGCTCGGGTCCTGAAAGCATGGCCTTGCTACCCGAGTACCGGGTAAACCCGGCTGCGACCACGGCGCGGGGAGTAAGAAAATTCGAACTGGAAAAGATTGGTATACTGCCCGCGAGGTTAAAGCCAAGGGCCTGCGAGAACCCTAGCTGCTGCTGGTTGAGCGGTAAATAGTATGCCGGCGCCGCCATGACATACCATGGCTGCGGTTTTTGCCGGGGAACCACGCGGTAATCTTTGAGCCTGATGCGCCCGACGACTGAAGAGAGTTCAAAACTGTCGGCACCTGCTTCTTGCCCGCGGTAGACTGCGCCGTTGAGGCTGCTGCCATCCGGCAGCTCGAGATCATACAACTCGCCGGGTGAAAGGTTGTCAGCGACCAGCGGGTAAACCGCCAGTAAGCTAATCAGGAGAAATCGCAAGGCAGCAGGCACGGCCAAAGATGGTTTGTCGCACCTGCGCTGTCACGCAAAAATATTCACGTACGGCCATGCGGGTGCGCCCGGCGGTAAACCTCGAACAGGCGCTCCTTCGCGACATGGGTGTAATTCTGTGTCGTCGAAACACTCGCGTGACCAAGCATCTCCTGCACATGCCTGATGTCTGCGCCTTCGTTCAACAGGTCTGTCGCAAACGAGTGACGCAGGCTGTGCGGGGTAATGCGGCCATCAAGACCAAGCCGTGTCGCACGCTGGCGCAGCAGGTAGTGTGCCCCGCGCCGGGTAAGCGCCGTGCCTTTGAAGTTGATAAACAGTGCATCGGCCTGCTTCTTCGTACGGTAGAGTGTGTCAGCGCGGTGCGGCAGGTATTCCGCAATCGCATGGCGCGCTGCGCTGCCGATAAAGACAATGCGATCTTTATTACCCTTGCCCGTTACCTTAATTTCATCGGGAATCTGTGTGCCGCTGAACGGTTGCATTTTCAGCGACAGTGCTTCTGAAATCCTCATGCCAGAAGAGTATAGCGTTTCCCACAGCGCACGGTCCCGCATTTCGGTAAACTTCTCCTCGCCATCGGAAAAATCCAGCAGGCTTTCCAGCTCTAGCGGGCGCAGGGGCCGGGGCAGTAACCTTTTGTAGCGGGCAGCGCGCAGCGTACGCGCCGGATTTTTTTCTGCTAGTTTGCGTTTTTCAAGGTAGCGGTAAAAAGACTTGATGGCTGAAAGTTTACGCGCCTGCGAGCGCCGTTCCAGCGGCTCATTTCTGCTGCGCAGGCTACCCAGGAAACTGTAGATATCTTCGCCGGTAATCTCATCCGGGGCCAGACCTTCGCGTTCGGCAAAATCGAGCCACTGCGACAGGTCGCGCTGGTACGCTTCGCGCGTGTTTGCAGCCAGCCCGCGCTCGTCTTCGAGAAAGTGAATAAATCCGGCGTGGTGCTGCCGCATCTTTTATTATCGGCTAAGGCTGCGCGAAACTTTTTTAACGCGAGCTCGTGCTACGGGCCCGGGCTGCTTTGAAGTAGAAAACCAGCCCCGACGCCACGAAGATCAAGCCGACCAATGGACCAAAAAGCAGCGCTATGCGAAACCTGACCACATCGTCGGGTGTAACCCCGGCACGGTAACCAATAGCCCAGATCAGGCCGCCACTGAGCGCCACCGCGACGCCGCGCGACGCCTTGATACCCAGTTTCCACAGACCAAAATACAGCCCGTCACGGTTTTCACCCGATTGCGCGAGATCCAGGTCGGCAGCATCAGCTACGTACGAATCAAACAGCAGAATGCAGCCGGTAAAAATTCCGCCGGCCACGGCTGCAACGATTGGCCCCGTGAGGCCCCCCTCTGGAAAGAACGGGTAACTGAAGATGGTCATGAGCCCCAGCCCCACGATGCCCAGGGTTGCTGGCAGGTCTTTACCAAAGCGGTCGGCGGCTTTCACCCAAAGGACAACCGATAGGGACCAAACCAGGATAAAAACAATCAGCACCAGCGCGAGACTGTCTTCGTTGATTTTCAGGTAGTGGTCATAATAGTAGCGCGCCAGCGTCGAATTAATCGCCACGCCGATATAGGCGAGAAATCCTGCGGCAAAAAGCCAGAGGAAGAACTTGTTACCGACTGCCGTTTTGAGGTCGCTCACGAACCTCCGCTTATGGCCGGGCTCACCGGGCTGCGTATTTTGCAGAGAAGCCACGCAGACAAGCACAGCAGCGAGCGAGAACAAGCCGATGACTGTGGCAATCTGCGGAAAGACCGTGGTTTCGGCGATCCCGACCGCCCGGGCATTGTTGAGCATCGCTGCAGGAATAATAAGTCCGAGTATCAGGCCGAGGTTTGCGAAGAGCAGGCGCGCGGCAAGAATGCGTACACGCACGCCTGCATCTTTCGAAAGTTCGGCAGATATTGCCGCATGCGGCACGGTGACGAGCGTGATACCCGTATTGAGCAGCAGGCTTGCCAGCAGCAGCTGCACGAATATACCTATCGCTCCCGCTTCGCGGTAAGGCGCGAATATCCAGAGCAGCGACGGAACAATCAACAGGGCGCCGGCAACCAGGAAAGGTTTCCTGTTTCCCCAGCGGCTGCGAAACCGGTCAGAAAAAGCGCCGACATAGGGGTCGATAAAGGCGTCCCACACGAGGGCAAGCCCTGCAGCCAGCGACGCAAGGTAACTCTCGACACCGAGACGATCGGTGTAAAAAATCAGCAGCTGCAGGCGAACGAAAAATTCGACGGCAAAGACACCCGATTCGGCAAGGGCGTAAAGAGAGAGTGGTAAGAAGCGCATTATTTTACCGTGTAGTCGAAAACAACCCGCACCTTCAGGCTCTTCCCGTCGGGGCCGTTGATATTCGAAATGCCTTCATACTTGCGCAACCGCCGCTCTTTCGTGTCGTACCAGAGTTTGATGGGTTTGACCAGCTGGCGCAGCACAAAGTTGTCGAGCTCGAGATTCATGTGGCAAACTTCTCCGCCTTCCTGCCGCGAAACACGAAAGCGGAAGTAATCGAGTTCAACCGGCACCGCAAAATTGAATGCAGCATTTTGCCCGGCGCAGATCTTCTCGAAATTTTCGCGCACGAAATAATCAAAGCCGGCGTCGAACACAGCGGGCTGCGGAGTTGTTATCGCCTTCGACTGCAGCGGCTGGTCTGCCTTGCGCCGGGCAAAATAAACCGTTTGCCCGCCTTCGCGCCTGATACCCTCAACGTAACCGTCGCGCGCATCGCGCAGCTCATACGTTGGCTGCATCTTGTTCCCCTGGAAGGTGATCAGCTTGTTCGCAAACTCTTTACCGCTGCGGTCGCGGTACGAAACGCGCGAGTAGACGTGCACTCCGGCCTTGCGGTACTCGGAGTGATTTTCGGAATAAACAAATTTGCCGGTTGCCAGGTCATACGCATCACCGCGAAAGCGGACAACGTCTTCTGCAGCTTCAATACCTGGTCCCAGCGAAACAACCATGGCAGCAGCGAAAGCCCGGCTCACGCCACCGAGGTTATGCGTTGCCTCCTGAAACCGCTGCTGCCAGGGGGTCGCGATAAGGTTCAGTCTGTCCATTGTAATCTCCATGACTTGTGTGATTTGCCCGGCCCAGAACCACCTGGACATCATTGATCGCGCGTTCAGCGAAGCCCGCTTCGCAGAACGCGAGATAATAGACCCACTTCCGAAAGAATTTCTCGTCATAACCCATTTTGAGCACTTTACTTTTGTTCTTCTCGATATTCAACCGCCACTTGCGCAAAGTCGTTACGTAATGCTGTCCCATCGTTTCCAGGTCTTGTAGCAACAGGTCTGAAGTGCGGTGCAGTGATTTCATAACTTCAAGATTCGACAGCAGGCAAGACCCCGGAAAAATATAGATCTGCGAGAAATCAGTATTTTTCAGGTACTGCTCGAAACGCGACTCGGGAAAGGTGATATACTGCAGCGCGATGAGACCATCTTGTTTTAACAGCCTCGACAACTGGCCGAAGTAGGTATCGAAGTATTTGAAACCAATGGCCTCGGCCATTTCAATCGATACTATTTTGTCGAAAGTTCCTTCCAGTGTCCGGTAGTCGGCCAGACGCAGATCAATCTGCTTGTCGAGCTTTGCCTTGCGGATTTTCTCTTTCGCGTAATTGTACTGCTGCTCCGAAATAGTGACAGTGGTGATGCGGCAGCCATACTTTTTCGCCGCGTAAACCGCAAAACCACCCCAACCGCTGCCGATTTCGAGCAAGTGATCACTTTTTTTCAGCTGCAGTTTGCGGCAAAGCGCTTCAAATTTGCGTTCCTGCGCCACATCCAGCGACTCGCGTTCGTTGCGGAAAATACCACATGAGTACGCCATCGTCTTTTCGAGCATGAGTTCATACAGCGGGTTACCAATATCGTAGTGATCAGAAATGTTCTTGCGGCTGATTTTCATCGTGTTCGGCCTCAGGTAATGTTTTACCCGGTTAACGAATCCCAGGATATTCAGAAACCACGTGGTCGCGCTTGAACCGGAAAATCCCGGCATACGCTCGGCATTCTGTGCGAACCAGCGCAGGGCCAGGTTGAGATCTTCTGTTTCCCACGACCGGGCAACGTAAGCCTCTCCAAAACCAATTTCACCATAGAGAACGCAGTGCTTGTAAAAGTAAGGATCAACAATACTGATTTCAGCCTGGTAACCCGGCCCTTTCCCTCCGAGTACATAATCTTCGCCGCCGGGAAACGCCTCACGTACCCGCAGCGAGCCGTGCTCTACCTTTGAAAGACCATATTTGAACAATTTTCTGTATAACTTCACCTGCTACTCCTCAGTTCGGTATGCATAATCGCCGCATCAGTGTTCTTCTTGGGAAAAAACGGCACTCCCTTGATAAACAGCCTCAGCGCATAGTAGTGGATAAGTACAATAACCTTGATAGTATAGAACGGATACTTCAGGGAAAATTTCAGCAACTGCATGTCGCTCAGCGCGAAGCGCGTACCGCTCATGCGGGCAAGCAGCTCGGGACTCTCTGCCCGCATCGTATTGATTGTAATGTCGAGTTTTTCCGCCGGCAGCAAAACTTTCATGGCGAAATCGGCAAACGGAGAGATGAACGGAGAAACATAGAAATTCTTGTGCGCGCGGGCCCTGGTCTCGCGGCCCGGCAGAACAAAATGCTTTTGCTCGCCAAAGGTATTGTTGACTTCAACAATAGTCGCCACGTGCCTTTCTCCCGCCAGGCAAAAGAAGAAGCTGACTGGATTAAAAATATAGCCCGCCACGGCCGGGTGCGCGAGCAGAAAGAATCTATCCGCGACAATACCGGTTTTTTCCCGCAGGAATTTTGCTGCGCAGCCGACAGCTGAATGGCTTTTGTCTGCCAGCAGGGAAAAGTCGGATCGCCTGAACCGGTGCCAGGCGGGCCGGGTAAAGGAAAGCAGACGCAGTGGAGCACCGACCCCGTCAAAACGCGCCACATCGACACAGAGCGAATATCCACGCACGCCGAAGATCTGCCGAGCAGGTTTCTGCCGGGCGTGCATTACTTCAGTTTCGTAGATACCTTCGAGCATCAGACGAGCCGCCGTGAAATTGCCTCTGCGGCCTGTACCGCAGACATATAAGCATCTTCATGAAAGCCGTACCGGAAGTAGCTGCCGCTAAAGAAGATTTTTCCATCTTCGTTGAGCTGCGGCAACTCGGCCTGCGCCTTTTCTGTCTGCTCGTCGAACAGCGGGTGTTCATATTCTATGCGCGCATAGGTCTTTTCGGGATCGATAGCAGAAATGTCATTCAGCGACACAAAATACGGAATATTACCGGGAATTCTCTGCAACAAGTTCATGTAGTATATGACGGTTGATTTCATTTCGCCGTTGCGATTTTTGCCGAGCTTGAAGTTCCACGAAGACCAGGTTTTGCGGATCGGCGGCATAACCTTTTCGTCGCTGTGCAGCACGGCCAGGTTGGGTTCATAACGGAACTGCGACAGCAGCTCACGCTGCTGCTCGGTTGCATTGCCCAGCATCTTGAGTGTCTGGTCAGCGTGAGAGGCAATGAGGCAACCATCAAACCGCTGCTTTTCCCCCTTCAGGTGCACGGTTACGCCGTCGGGGTCCTGCTCGACGCGCACCACCGGGCTCTCGAGGTAAAGTTTTCCTTTGAAACCGGCGAGTATCTTCTTCACGTAACTGCGGCTGCCGCCGACAACGTATTTCCATTGCAGGCCGCTGTAGAGGCTCAGGAAGCCATGGTTGACGAAGAAGCGGGCAAACGTGCGCGCTGGGAAGGCAAGCATGCGCTCGGGTGGCGTCGACCAAACAGCCGCGGTCATCGGCACAATGTAGTTCTCTGCAAAAAAATCGCTGAACCCGTTCCGTTTCAGGTAGTCGCCGAATGAACCTTCGACCCTGCCCGCCTCAAGATCTTTGGGCAGCTGGCTGTTGAAGCGGTTTGCCTCGAGTAAAAAGCGATAATAGCGGGGCGAGAAAAGGTTCTTGCGCTGGGCAAACAATCCTCCGAGGCCACGCGAGCACCACTGCAGTCCCGTATTAGTATTGAAATGACCAAAGGACATGTCGCTGTTGGCGTATTCAACCCCGAGCTGGCGAAAGAGGTCGAGCAGATGCGGGTAAGTATGCTCGTTGAAAACGATAAAACCGGTATCGACCGCCTGGGTTCCGCCCTGCGGCAGGGGGACATCGAGGGTATTTGTATGACCTCCGGCATATTTTCCCGCTTCAAAGATGGTGATGTCGTATTTATCCCTCAGTAGCCAGGCTGCACCGAGGCCGGCCACACCACTGCCAACGATCGCTAATTTTTTCATGCTGAAATTCCTTCTTTACTTCTGGCGCCAGTGCCGCCAATCTTCACCTTGATGCGCGGGTATTTCTTATGTATCTGGCTTACGAATTTCTCAATTTCTTCGCGCGTCCGAGGGACTGTCGCCGATACGTGCAATTCATCGTAATCTCCATGGCTCAGCTCCTCGAATAGTTTTTCCACCGGCAGGGCCCCACAAAATTTACCGCCCATACCCTGCGATGCCATGAGCACATAGTGCATCATCGCGCCGATTTCGTGCAGGTCACCGGGAAATGCAATGAACAGCCGCTCGCCGCCCTTCTTGCGCGTAAAAGTCAGCGCCAGCTGCGACAAGTAACCCATGATCCAGCGGGAAAAGGCGTGTTCGGTCGCCACAGTGATAAAACCTGATTCCCAGGCTTTGCCCACCAGCACCGTATAAGGCCAGACTTTTTTCTGTATCAGCGAGTCCATGGTATGTGTGCGATAATACAGATCGAACTCGCGGGACAGGGTTCCAAAATCACCCTCGATCACGTACTCAAGGAAACGCATTTCTTCAGGCGTATAACTCGACTCGGGGGCTATCGACAGCAAGTGGTCCCTGCCCAGCTGCATGATCGAAGAGAGTTTTTTGCCTTCGAGCAGCAGCCGGCTTATGCTAAGTACCACCCGGTAGTCGTCGGATGTATAATAAAGATAACCGTTATCTCCGCGCTGCGGATCAAGAATCGAGTACCGCTCGCGCCATTTACGAATATTGGCGGCAGGTACCGAAGTCAGCTCACTCAGTTTTTTAGCCGTGAGCCTCATACCTTCTCAAACAGGTAGTGACTGACATTCCATTCTTCGCCGCCGCGCGTGCGAAAGAGTTCTGAAACCGCGAGGAAGAACACGCGCCAGTAATTGATCCAACGCGTGACGTTTTCTTTGCCGTAAACACCGGCAAAGATCTGCTCTATTTCTGCGCGGTGCTTGTCCATGTTCTGCAGCCAGTGTTCAGACGTCAGGTGGTAGTGGGTTCCGCTGTAAATGCGCTGCTCTTTCAGGCTAAACCCCTTGGAGAAGTAGGAGAACAGGAAATTAGAGGGCATGATTCCGCCGGAGAAAAAGTACCGCGACATCCAGTCATCCTTCGCCTTGTCTTCAAACAGGTAAGGGAACATGCGGTGCGTGAAGATGTGAACAAACAACATGCCTTTGGGCTTCAACCAAGAGCGCACACGCGCGAACAGCTGGTCATAGTTGCGCATGTGCTCGAACATCTCTACTGAGACGACGCGGTCAAAACTCTTGCCTGGTTTGAACTCGTTCACGTCGGCCGTAATAATCTTCAGATTCCTGATGCCTCGCTTTTTCGCTTCGCCGTCGATATAGGCTTTCTGGCTGGCAGAGTTGGAAACGCCGGTAATGCGCGACTTGGGAAAATTTTTGGCCATGTAGAGAGAGAGCGAACCCCAACCGCACCCGAGCTCCAGTACCTCCTGACCGTTTTCGAGCCGGGCCATCGCGACGGTCTCTGCCAGCATCAGGTCTTCCGCCTGGTCGAGCGTCTCTTTACCTGTCGGGTAATAACAGCTGCTGTACTTGCGGTTTTTACCGAGCACAAGCGCAAAAAATTCAGCCGGAATTTCGTAATGCTGCTCGTTTGCCTTTTCAGTGAGTATGGCGATCTTTGACTGCCGCAGCTGCTCTACCAGCGCCATGGCTTTCGCCTGGCCCAGCTCGATATTATCGGCGCTGATTTCTTTCAGGCGACGGCGGTTGAGTGCGCGTATGCCTTTGCGAATTACGTAATCGGGTAAGAAACCTTTTGCTAACAGCGAGTCGATCATTGTCCAATGATATTACACAAGCTTGGACATTGCGCCCACAAAAAAACGCAAAAGCAGCAAACGAGTATCTCTAACGGAGCTCGAGCGCCTCAAGCCCGTTGAGCGCCCGGTCAATTTCACCCGTGATCTCACGGATTTTAGTCGTGTAGCGGTTACTGAGCAGAATAATTGCCTGGCGCTTTTTCAGCTGCATCCAGTTCATCGTATGGTAACCATTAAAATTACCGTCATGGCTAACCGTTTGTCGCCCGGGCAATACATACCAGCCCATAGCGTAGAACTCAGGACGCTTTTCCGCACGGAATCCCGGCTTGAGCAGCCGATCCCTTTGCTTTCGGGTCAACAAGCGATCGTCCATGAAAGCGAGGTCGAGCGCAGCAAGATCATCGATCGTAGAAGCCAGGCCGCCCGGCCCTACGGCGCGGTAGCCGTAACGGAAGATCGCTCCTTCAGGGTCGAGTGCAGGTACGGTCTTCGGTTTGGTTTCGTCTGCGAGAAAAGTCGTATTCTGCATGGCAGCCGGTGACAGCACTGAAGCTCCGACTACCTGCGCGAAGGGCTGGTTCTGTAACCTTTGCGCCAGTTCGGCAAGTAAAAGAAAGTTGGAGTTCGCGTAGTGAAACCGGGTACCCGGCCGCGCCAACAGCTTCTTCTGCGTGGCAATCAGCCGCAGCGCATCTTCGTTACTGAACCCGGGCGCCGGCCGGCCGTAACGGTAGTAATCGTCGAGCCCTGACGTGTGCGACAGCAGGTGACTGATCTTAACTCCCGCCAGCAGGGATTTGAGTTCTGGAAAAAACTGCGCAACATTTGTATCAAAGCTTAGCCTGCGCTCCGCCTCAAGCCGCGCAATCGCCAGCGCCGTAATGGGTTTGGCAGCGGACGCCAGGTAAAAACTGTCATCGGTAGTCAGCGGTTGACCCGATTCAGGGTTAGTACCGTGCGCCGCACGATAGACTACCCGGCCATTGTCGATGACCAGCGCAACACCGGAGAACTCGCCCCGCGCCATTGCCTGCCGCAGAATAAAGCCGATACGATCAGGAATTTCGGAACGGTTGTATTCGCCCGCAAGCGAAAGATCGGCGACGCGCTCGCGCAGCGCGGTCATAAACCATTCACCGGGATCAAATTTTTCGGTACGGTAGCTACGGTCGAGCTCTTCCCACAGCGGGGTATTTTCAAATTTGCGGTACTCGGAATGCCCAATCAGGTAGCGTATGGGATACTTTTTCGCC